>NZ_FNAV01000001.1 GCF_900102075.1 Salipiger thiooxidans
CCATGCGTTTCGACATGATCTGTGAGGCCAACGGGATTGTGCACCGGCTGACCAAACCCAACCATCCCTGGACCAACGGACAGGTCGAACGGATGAACCGCACGATCAAGGAGGCCACCGTCAAACGCTTCCACTACGAAAGCCATGATCAGCTGCAAACGCACCTCTCGGACTTCATGGCAGCATACAACTTCGCGCGCCGGCTCAAAACCCTCAACGGGCTCACACCCTACGAATACATCTGCAAGATCTGGACATCAGAGCCGGACAGATTCATCTTGAACCCGATCCACCAGATGCCGGGACTGAACACCTAGCCCCGGACACAGTGCCCTCCTGCGATCTGGCGGAGGCTCTCGGTTGCTCCATGAAGGACGGACCGACCGGTCCCTATGTGGCCGTCGACCCGATGCAGGCCACCAGCCAGCCCGGCGTCTTTGCCGCCGGCGACCTTGCCAGCCCCATGCCCAATGCAACGATTGCGGCGGCGGCGGGCGTGATGGCGGGCACCGCCGCGCATCGCTCGCTGATCTTCGACCCCGATCTGACCGCTACCGCCTGAAGGAGCATCGCCATGCAACAGACCACACGAGACTTCTGGAACGACCGATACCGCCAAAAGACCGGCGAGAGCTCAGGCAAGCCCAGCCTCGTCCTGTCCCAGTTCGCCGGTCCGCTGGTGCCTGGGCGGGCGCTGGAACTGGGTTGCGGCCGGGGGGACGACGCGCTCTGGCTGGCCCGGCAGGGCTGGCAGGTGACGGCGGCGGACGTTTCCGCCGTGGCGCTCGACTACGCGTTCCAAAGCGCCACCCGCGCCGGACTGGCCGGGAAGATCCACTTCGAAGAGCACGATCTGGCCGAAACCTTCCCCGAAGGCGTCTTTGATCTCGTGGTCGCCAGCTTCCTGCAATCGCCGCAGGACTGGCCACGCGCACATGTGCTGGCCCGGGCTGCCGGGGCAGTGGCCACGGGCGGGCGACTTCTGATTACCGAACACGCCTCGCGCCCGCCGGGGTCCGACGCCCCCGAGGACACGGTTTATCCAAGCGCCGAGGAAACGCTGGCCTCGCTCGACCTCGATCCCCGGCACTGGCAAAGGCTTTGCGTCTGTGCCATCGCCCGCACGGGAACCAGAGACGAGGTTCAGGGCGAAACGGTCAAGGACAACGTGATCTTCATGGAACGGCTGGGATAGGCTAGGTGTATGATCCCACGGTTTGATGTTGTGATCCTTTCGAAGGAACGGAAGGATGCCCTATGGGACAGGTTCGTCACGGAAGCGCCACGTACTGTTACCCGGCAGGCGATTTGCATGGCAAATCTGCCGAGAGGCCACGCACGCCGTCAGAGCAGCAATACAGCGATCCACTGCCCGACAGGGTCATGCGCAGCATGATCCCGAGAGGGGAAAGCTTCGCTCGCGACGTTGAGCCGGGAGCTCGGGATCAATCCCAAGACGGTTGCGAAGTGGCGCAAACGGCAGACGGTCGATGATCTCAAGACCGGCCTAACGGAGCCTCGTTCGACGGTCCTCACCGAGGCTGAGGAGGCGGCCAGCCCGCGTTGAACAGCGCACAAAGGAACAGCGTCCGGCCGCCCACATCTCATTCCCCGGGCGGCGGGACCAGCGGCACGGAATTGTCGCCGTTCACATTGCCATTGAAGAACGGCACGATGCCGACGATCAGCATCGGCACGACCACCATCAGGCCGATCCACATCTGTACTCGAGCGGTGCCAAGGATGCCCCGGTGCTGGATCGCGAAAGTGATCAGCATCAGCGCAGCACCGATGAAGAATGCTGCGCCCGCGTCGATATCCGCAAGCCCGAGGAGCGAGAAGCGCAGCACTGAAAAGCTTTGCAGGAACGGCGTGTTGGCCTCGGTCAGCGCAGCGATTGCGGCCTGTGCCGCAGCGCCGTCAGACAGGCCCTGGATCGCTTGCGCGTTGGCGGCGCTGCCAAGCCAGACCAGCACCTCTGGCGCGCCCGGGGTAAAGACCGGCATCGGGGCGACGGCGTTCAGGACATAGCACGCTGCGATGGCGCACCCCAGCGACAGAACCGGAGTCCAGGCGAACCGGTTCCACCAGACCGACAGCGGTGCGAGGAACTTGCTGTAACGTAGCGAGGCGGCCACACCAAAGACCGCAGCCCCACCCGGCTTGTTTTTGTTCTGATCGAGATCAGCACAAGCGCGGGCACGCCGCTTGCGATCCAGAAGGCCCCTTTCCAGTCTATGGCACGGTGCAGCCCGTCCACCTCGTTCACGGATGTTTCGGCGCGATGTCCGCCGCGGAATTTAAGGACATGTTTCCTCCCTTTTGAACTTTTCGCCAGTTTCAGAATTTGCACACCAGACAATTGCATTGCACCAAGCAGGAACAAACTTCGAACCCAGCCCGATGTGCGGCTTGAGGGAACGGCAGGAGATGTCGTCTGAAACACCCGAAACCGGCGGGCTCTGTCCCGAGATGGCGTCGCTGCCATCCGAATTTTCGCTTGAGTTACAGGCGGGTGCCGGGGCGTCTCTTCAAAGCCCGTCGTGAAGGGAGGATTTGCGTCGCATGCGCGCCGGGCCTGCGGCAATAGTTCGAAGGTCGGGTGTGCCGGTCGCGCCGCAAATCGGCGCGTTTCCACATCAAAGGCGGGGGCAGCACCGGAATCACGGGCGCCGCCGCGCGGTTCGTCCAGGGGCGGCATCTACGACCTTTGTTTAATTTATGGCAAAATGGCTTTACACAAGTTAAACATTGCGATGAGTTGCAATCATGACAAGCAGCACCCCCTTCCTCTCTCTTCAAGAGCCGCACGCCGAGACCCTGCGCGAAGACACTGCGCGGCGGCTTGAGGCGCTGGCGGACCCTGAGGTCCTGATCATCGGCGGCGGCGTCAACGGTGTGGCGACACTGCGCGAGCTGGCACTGAACGGCGTGTCCTGCGTGCTGCTCGACACTGGGGATTTCTGCACCGGCGCCAGCGGAGCATCGAGCCGCATGGCCCATGGCGGGCTGCGCTATCTCGAAGGGCGCGAGTTCCGGCTGGTGGCCGAGTCCGCGCGCGAGAGAAACCGGCTCGTGGCCCATGCGGGTCATCTGGTCAAGCCGCTCGAAATCGTTGTGCCGATCGAGCATCGGCTGCGGGGCTTCGGGCGGGCAGTGCTGCGTTTTCTGGGTCTGTCGAAGCGCAGCGGGCCGATGTCTCTGCTTGCGCTCGAAGGGGGCCTGCTGGTCTACGAAATCTTCGGGCGGCGCGAGCATCCCCTGCCCTCGCACAGCACCTTTCTGCGCCGGTCGGGCTTTCCCGAAGGGCTGCGCGATACGACCCGCGCAGTGACCAGCTATTTCGACGGCCAGATCACCCAGCCAGAGGGGTTGGTGATGGAAATGCTGCGCGAGGCGCTGGATCAGGGGCCGCAGGTTGCCGCGCTGAACCATGTCTCCTGGCAGGCCGAGGGCGGCGCAATCACATTGCGCGACCGCTTCGGCACCGGCAGTTGGACGCTGCGCCCCAGGGTGATCGTCAACGCCACCGGCGCCTGGATCGATCAGGTCAACGCCGAGCTTGGCGGAAACACCCGTTACCTGCGCGGCATCAAGGGCGCGCATCTGGTGCTGCACAACCCGCAGCTTTTCGAGCGGATGGCCGGGCGGGCCTTCTACTTCGACGATGGCACCGGGCGCATGGTCATCACTCTGCCCGTGGACCGGAACGTGCTGGTCGGCACCACCGAGGTCGAGACCACGGATCCCGATGATCGCCGTGTCGCCGAGGATGAGATCGCCTATTTGCTGCGCGCCATGGATGGACTGTTTACCGACATCTCGGTGGACCGCTCACAGATCGTCTCGGTCACATCGGGCATCCGCCCCCTGCGCAGGGGCGTTGAAGGATCGGCGACCAGTGCGGCGCGGGATCACGCCCTTGAGGAAGACCGGTTTCCGGCCTGCCCCGCGCCCGTGCTGTCTCTGGTCGGCGGCAAGTGGACCACCTTCCGTGCTTTTGGCGAAGAAAGTGCGGATCGCGCGCTGGCGCTGCTGGGACGGTCGCGCCGCGTCTCGACCGCCGCGCGGGACTATCCCGGCGCAAGCGCTTGCACTGCCGAAGAACTGGACCTGCCGCTATCGCTCGGCAAGCGGCTGATCGACCGCTACGGCGCTCTGGCGCGCGAGGTTGCGCCGCTTTGCCGCGACGAGGGCGCCGTGCCGATGGCGGGGGCATCGGACTGGTGCCGGGGCGAGATTCGCTGGGCGATCCGCGCGCGCGGTGCCGCCACGCTTGAAGATCTGGTGCTGCGCCGGACCCGGCTGAGCTTTGGTGAGGGGCTGCGGCCCGAGACGCTCGAGGATCTGGTCACGCTGCTGTCGCAGGAGACGGGGCGCGACGGGGCCGAGCTGGAGGCAGAGCGCCGCGCCGCCCTGCGCGATCCAAGACTGATGGGGACCCGCGCCGAACCGGCGTCGATATAGGGACGGGGAGACCGGATCATGAGCACACCAGTGCTGATCGCCATTGATGCCGGTGGGACGGCGGTAAAGGTCGTGGCCTTCGACCTGGAAGGCGTCGAGATCGCCACCGAAACAGCGGATGTTCCCACGCAGCACCACCCGGACGGCCGTGTCGAACGCGATCTGGAGCCGTTCTGGACCGGCACCGTTTCGGCGCTGCGCCGCCTGACGGCCGCTTGTGCCGGACGTGAGATCCTGGGGGTGGGCTGCACCGGTTTCGGCAACGGCATCTTTCTGGTCGACGAAGATGGCCGCGCCACCCGCCCCGGCATCGTGTCGGTGGATCACCGGGCTCAGCCGCTTGTCGATGCGCTCACCAAGACGGGTGCCGCGCGCGAAATTTCTGCCGTGACCGGGCACCGTCTTTGGGGTGGCCAGACGGTGATGCAGATCGCCCGCCTGGCGCAGACCGAGCCGGAGGTCATGGCGCGCACCCGCTGGGCGCTTGCCTGCAAGGACGTCATCCGCTTGCGGCTGACCGGCGCGGCATTGACCGACCCGAGCGATGCCAGCGGCGGCGGGCTGGTGGATCTGGCCTCAGGCGACTATGCTACGGAGGTGCTTGAACGGCTGGGCCTTGGCGCGCATCTGCACCGCCTGCCGCCCATCGTGGCGAGCGATGCGGTCGCGGGCCGCATCAGCCGAGAGGCCGCCGAGGCCACCGGCCTGCCCCAGGGCACCCCCGTCGCCGGCTCAATGATGGATGTCGCCGCCTGTTCGCTGGGCGCGGGCGCGGTGGATGCGCCGGTGCTGACCATGATCGCGGGCACCTGGTCGATCAACAGCCTTGAAAGCGATGCACCGCTGGGCGACGCCGCGCCGATCCTGAACATGCTCTATCGTGGCGACAAGCGTCTGATTGCAGAGGGCAGCCCAAGCTCTGCCGCCAATCTTGGCTGGTTTCTCGACCGGGCCCTGGGGCAGCGCGTTGGTGTGGACGAGGCGAACGCGCTCGTGGCCGCAAGCCGGGCAACCGGGCGGCGCTGCCAGTTCATGCCTTACGTCTTCGGGCCGGAGCCGCGTCGTGGCAGCTTTGTCGATCTGGGGGCAACCGACGATCTGGGAACCATGCTGCGCGCGATCTACGAAGGGGTCGCCTTTCAGGCGCGCCGCCATGCCGAGGATGCCGTGGGTCTGGCCGGGCAGGTCTTTCCCGGAACCATCCGGCTGGCGGGGGGCGCCGCGAAATCGCCGGTCTGGACCCAGATCTTTGCCGATATCTGCCAGCGCCCGGTCGAGGCCGTGCGCGCCGGAGAGGTGGGCGCACTGGGGGCCGCGATCTGCGCCGCCGTCGCGTCGGGCGCCTATCGCGATCTGGCCGAGGCCACGGCGCGGATGACGGGCACGGCCCGTCGCGATGATCCCGACCCGACGCTTGCCGAGCTCTACGATACACGCTTCCGCGCGTTCCGTCGGTTCGACCTGGGACTGGCGGCCATGATGATGGACTGAGCGCCTTCGGGACGCCGGGCGAGACAAACAGCTTTTCAAGGGAGGAAAGACAATGAGAAAGACGACGTTTCTACTGACAACCGCGCTCTGCGCAGCGGCGCTACAGGCCCAGGCGCAGGACATGTCCTGCAAGGGGAAGCTGTCGACGCTCAACGTGATCGGACAGGGGATGCCCGCCGTCACCGCGCTGGACTCCTACCTGCCCGAGTTCAACGAGAAATGGGATACCGAAGTCAAGGTGACCATGCTGGGCGAGAACGAGCGCCGCGCCAAGGCGCGCCTCGATGCCTCGACGGGCGCGGGAGCATATCAGGTGCTCTATATCGACGAGGCAAACCTTGCCGAGTATGTCGATGCGGGCTGGGTCTATCCGCTGGCCGACGTGGTGCCCGAAAACTATGAGATCGGCGATTTTCGCACCGATCTGAGCAATGTCGCCACGGTTGACGGCGTGCTGTATTTCGCCCCCTTCGTGGGCGGCGGCGACGTGATGATGTACCGCAAGGACCTGCTTGAAGACGCCGGGATCGACACGCCGACCACGCTGGACGAGATGGTCGCGGCGATCAAGGCGCTGGACGAGGCCGACAACGGCGCGCATGGCTGGTCGGCGCGCGGGCAGCGCGGGTCTGGCATGAATGTCTGGCGCTGGACGCCGTTCTTCCGCGCCATGGGCGGCGAATGGCTGGACGGCGATATGCCCGCCTTCAACAGCGATGCGGGCGTTGAGGCGACAGACCTGTACATCGACCTGATGAAAAGCGCGCCTCCGGGTGTGGCGACCTTCAACTGGTCGGATTCGGTCGAGGCGTTCCGGGGTGGCCAGGTCGCCATCCTGATTGAATCCGACGTGTTCGGCCCGTGGATGGAGGACCCGGCGAAATCCTCGGTGGTGGGCAAGGTGGGCTATGCGCCGCCGCCCGACCCGCTGCCCTCGGCAGGCTGGGCGCATGGCTGGGCGGTGTCCAAGACCGGCGCGGCTGACGACTGCACCAAGGCCATCGCGGGCGATTTCGTGGGCTGGGCCACCTCCAAGGAGATGGAGCAGCGCCGGCTCGAGGCGGGCATCGCCTCGGATATCGGCCGCACCTCGACGCTGCAAAGCGACGCCTACAAGGCGCTTGTGCCTGCCGAGTACATCGAAGCGCTGCTGGCCACCGGCGACAAGACCAACCTTCTGATCATGAAGAGCCCGGTCTGGCCTGAAATCGGCGACAACCTTGGCCTGACGCTCGAAGAGCTGTTCGCGGGCACCCGTGACGACGTGCGCGGTGCGCTGGACGAGGCGGCCTTCTTTGCCGAAGACAGCCTGATGCAGCTCAAATAACGCCCCCTTTCCGGCGCGCCCCGCTTTCGGGTGCGCCGGAGCCATCCTTTGCCTGAAGGACATGCCATGACCCGGAAACGGTTCGTCACCTTGTCGCTTGTGCCAGCAATCGGCCTGCTTGCTACGCTGGCGCTGGTTTCGGTGGCCGGTGCTGTGTGGTTCTCGTTGATGAACCGGACCCTGCGCTCGGCAGATTACGACTTCGTCGGCGCCTACAACTTCCTGCGCCTGCTGCGCGACCGGCGCTTCATGAACGCGCTGGAAATCTCGGCGCTTTGGGAAATCATCACCGTGCTCGGAACGCTGGCGCTGGCGGTGCTGCTGGCGGTAATGATCTTCGAGACGGTGAAGAAACCGCTTTGGCGCAACCTCTTGTGCTTTGCCTTCCTGGTGCCGGTGCTGCTGCCCCGGGTGGCGGCGGCGTTCATCTGGCGGTTCCTCTATTCGCCATCGCTCGGTGTCATCAACTACCTGTGCGGTCTGGTCGGCATCGGCCCGGTCGAGTTCCTGGCGGACCCATCTCTGGCGCTGATCTCGGTCGCGGTGGTGGATATCTGGCAATGGGGCCTGTTCTTCACCGTGATCCTGCTCAAGCTGCTGGAGACGCTGCCGCGCGATCCCATCGAGGCGGCGCTGCTGGACCGGGCCCGCACGTGGGAGATCCACGCCTATGTCACCCTGCCGATGCTCAAGGGGCCGCTGATCAGCCTGGCACTGGTCAAGGCGGTGGAAAGCCTCCGGTCCTTCGATCTGATCTTCGTGATGACCGGCGGGGGGCCGGGCACCGCGACCGAAACGCTCGACCTTTACGCCTATCAGATGGGCATCAACATGGGTGGGCGCATCTCCTATGCCTCGGCCATGTCCATCCTGCTGCTGATCGTCACAACGGTCGCCTTCACCATCATCTGGAAAGCGGGGAAGAAATGGGCAAGCTGATTTCCGCCATCGGGGTGCGCGTGCTGCTGGCCGTGCTGATCGTCGTGGCGCTGGGGCCGATCCTCTGGACCGTGCTCGGCGCCTTCAAGGAGCTGCGCGACATCGTCACCCCGGTGCCCAAACTCGTCTTTGAGCCGACGCTGGACAATTTCGCCACCATCCTGCGCAACCCCACGATCCGCGACGGGCTGCTGCATTCGGCGATTGTCGTCTCGGTCTCTGTGCTGATCGGCGCGCTGCTGGGCATTCCGGCGGCCCATGTGCTGGCCCGCCACGCGCGGCGCTATGGCGACGACGTGCAGTTCTTTGTGCTGTCGCTGCGCTTCATGCCCCCCGTCGCCATCGCGATCCCCTTCATCGTCATCTACCTCGATCTCGGGATTTACGACACGCTGTTCGGGCTGATCCTTGTCTACCTCATCACCACCATCTCGACGGTGATCTGGCTCGCCGTGCCCGCCTTCGAGCGGGTGCCGCAGAACATCGAGGAAGCCGCCGCCATGGAGGGCTGCGGCCCGGCGGAGATCTTCTGGCGCTTTTCCCTGCCCGTCGCGGCACCGTCGCTCTTCGGCGCGCTGGTCTTCACCTTCGTGCTGGTCTGGAACGAGCTGCTGCTGGCGCTGACGCTGGCGGCGCAGAATGCCACCCTGCCCGTGGTGGCCGCCTCGATCACCTCGCTGGGCAAGGAAGTGCCCTGGGGCGTCATCAACGCCGCGACCGTGGTGCTGGTTCTGCCGCCGCTCGTCTTCATCGGCCTTCTGATGGGCCTGCTCAACACCATGGTCCGCAGCGGCCCGAAATAGGACACATCCCATGGCCAATATTTCCTGTACCGATATCGTAAAGTCCTATGGCGCCCATCCGGTGATCGAAGGCATGAACCTCGACATTCCCGACCACGAATTCGTGGTCTTCCTCGGCCCCTCGGGCTGCGGCAAGTCGACCATGCTGCGCATGATTGCCGGGCTCGAAGAGGTGACAGGCGGGCGCATCGTCATCGGCGGCACCGACGTGACCACCCTGCCCCCGGGCGAGCGCGGCGTCGCGATGGTGTTCCAGAGCTACGCGCTTTACCCGCATATGAGCGTCGCCGACAACATCACCTTCGGCCTGCGCCGTCAGGGTATTGCCAGGGCCGAGATCGCGCCGCGCCTTGCCCATGTGGCGCAGATGCTGGGGCTCGAGCCGTATCTGGACCGCAAGCCCAAGAACCTCTCGGGCGGCCAGCAGCAGCGCGTTGCCATGGCCCGCGCGATGATCAAGACGCCCAAGGTGTTCCTTTTCGACGAGCCGCTGTCGAACCTCGACGCCAAGCTGCGCGAAAAGCTGCGGACCGAGATCCGCAAGATGCACCTGCAACTCAAGACCACGACGATTTTCGTCACCCACGATCAGCTCGAAGCCATGACAATCGCCGATCGCATCGTGCTGATGCGCGACGGGCGCATCGAGCAGATGGGCAGCCCCGACGAAATCTTCGAACGGCCCGCCACGCGCTTTGTGGCAGATTTCATCGGCACGCCCGCGATGAACTTCCTGCACGCCACCATGCAGGACGGCCATGTTGCCCGCGCGGGCAACATCGCGCTGCGGCTCTCGCCCACTGACTTCCCCCGCCTGCGCCCCGGCCAGAACGTCGAGCTGGGCCTGCGCCCCGCCCGGATGAAGCTGTGCCCGGAAGGCACGCCCGGCGCGCTGACCGGCACGGTGGTGCTGGTCGAGAACATGGGCGCCGAGGGGCAGGTCATCACTGATGTGGACGGGCATGAGATGTCCTTTACCACCCCGGCCTTCCGGGGCCTCGCAATCGGGGATCGGGTGAGCTTTGCTATCGACCCCGGGCATGTCCACGCCTTCGACCCGCAAAGCGGGCACAGCCTTCGGGAGGAGTAACCCAATGACCCGCTACGCCGACAAGATCGCCCGCATCCGCGCGGGCAGCTATCGCAAGGGCGATTACATGATCGCCGACGCCAAAGATTCCGATGTCACCGGCGGCATCACCACCACCGGCGCGCGGCGCGATGCCTCCGGGATGCCCAGCGGCCCGCGCACCCGCCCCGAATTCCTGCGCCAGATCCGGACCGTGGTCGAACAGGACGTGGTCGACATCATGCTGACCTCCGCCGGCAACATGGCCGCGCTGCGCGAGGCAGGCGTTTTCGAAGGCAGCGCCATCCAGCCCGCGTTTCGCGCCAATGAAACGACCTGCGTCTGGGGCAATGTGCGCGGCGCGGGCTATGCCGCACAGCCCTCCCGCCCCTATCGCGGCGCGGATCTGGGCTTTGCCCCCGCGGATTTGTGTCTTTATTCGATCACCTTCAACAACGACACCGAGGCCGACGCCGATGCTCTGGAACGCTATGCCGCGTTTCGCGCCGAAGCGCGTGACGCCGGGGTGCGGCATTTCCTTGAAGTGTTCAACCCGAACGTCGCGGGGGCCGTTGCCCCCGAGGACACCGGCGCCTTTGTCACCGATTGCATCATTCGACTGCTGGCGAGCCTGACCCCGACTGAGCGGCCCGAGTTCCTGAAGGTCGCCTATAACGGACCCGAGCACATGGCGGCGCTTGCCGCGCATGACCCCTCGATGGTGGTTGGTGTTCTGGGCGGCGCGGGCGCCACGCATCGCGACACGTTCGAACTGCTGGCGCAATCCGAACGCCATGGCGCTCGGCTGGCGCTGTTCGGGCGCAAGATCAACCAAGCCGAAGATCAATGCGCGCTGATCGCCTGGATGCGCCGGGTTGCCGATGGCGAGACGACGCCCGCCGAAGCCGTCCGGGGCTATCACGCCGATCTCGCGACGCGTGGATTGCAGGCGGATCGCACCCTTGAAGACGATCTTCGGATCACTGCGGAAAGTCTGTGCTTTGACGCTGTCTCCGAGCCGGTCTAGCCTGCGCCACTCGCGTCGCACTCAAAGGACAGCAATGGCCCGCGCCAACCACCCATCCGACCGGATCGTAGCCGAGATTGCATGGCTGTATTACATCAAGGGTTATAACCAGGCCGAGATCGCCAAACGGATGAACCTGTCCCGACCGACGGTCATCACCTACCTGCGGCTGGCGCGCGAGCGTCAGATTGTGGGGGTGAAGATCGCGGGGCTGCATTTCCGGGTCAACGACCTGGCGGATGCGCTATGCGCGCGCTACGGCCTGCAAAGCGCTTATGTCGTCCCCGAGGCCGAAAGCGCGCTGGAGACCGCCTATCAGGTGTGCGAAGCCGCCGCGCAGTTCCTGCCCGATTTCGTATCGACCAGCGACACGTTGGGCGTGAGCTGGGGGCA
Organism: Salipiger thiooxidans; assembly: GCF_900102075.1. Lineage (GTDB taxonomy): Bacteria > Pseudomonadota > Alphaproteobacteria > Rhodobacterales > Rhodobacteraceae > Salipiger > Salipiger thiooxidans. The sequence goes on from NZ_FNAV01000001.1 coordinate 11,517, forward strand.
GACCGTGTCCTTCGTGTCCGAACGGGTGCCCTGGTGGCCGGTGCAGGGTCTGGTCGTTCGTCAGTTGATCGGCTCGCTGGCGAACCCCTTGCTGCCCACCTGCGAAAGCTGCACAACCGAGATCGCGCGGCGGCTCTCGGCGCAATGCATCAACCTAAACGCCCCGGCGGTGTGCAGCGATGCCGGGCTGGCCGCCCAGCTTCGAGCCGAGCCGATCATTGCGCAACAACTCGACCGCCTGCTCGACTGCAACAAGGCGATCTATTCGCTCAGCCCCTGCACCCTCGACACGCATGTCGTGCAATTCAACCTCGCGACCGAGGCGGACATTTCCGATTACCGCGCGAAGGGCGCGGTGGGCATCATCGCAGGTCGCTTCATCGACCCGGAGGGCGTGCCAGTTCTCGGCGATCTCGACCGGCGCATGATCGGCGCCGATCAGGAATGCCTGCGCGGGATGGAGGGGCTGCTTGTGGTGACCGGTCTGCCCAAGATGGAAGCGACCCGTGCGGCGCTGCGCGGCGGTTATGTCAATCATGTCGTGCTCGATACGGCGCTTGCCGAAGAGCTGACGCGCAACCGGCCAGCGTGATTTTCACGCGGGTCGCGGAGCGACTTGCCGCCTTATATGTTCAGTCCCGGCATCTGGTGGAGCGGGTTCAGGATGAATCGATCCGGCCTCTGATGTCCAGATTTTGCAGGTGTATTCGTAGGGCGCGAGCCCGTCGAGGATCTTGAGCCTACGAGCGAAGTTGTAGGCAGCCATGAAGACCGAGAGGTGCGGTCTCAGCTGAATGTGGCTGTCGTAGTGGGGGCGTTTGACGATGGCCTCCTTGATCGTGCGGTTCATTCGCTCGACCTGGCCGTTTGTCGGCGAAACAGTCCCCCGGACTGTTTCCCAATCCTCCAAACTCCACGGATGGTTCGGGTTGGTCAGGCGGTGCTCGATCCCGCTCGACCATTGTCCTTGGACCAATGGCGGACAAGGTCTCGCCCTCACAGATCATGTCGAACCGCATTGCCCGCGCGTATGCTGTGTTCCGGTTGCGGGGCTGCTCGGCGATCTGCCCCGGGGACGGCAACACCCCTGCCCTCGCGCCCGTCTACGACCTGCTCTCGACCATTCCTCATCTTCCTGCGGACGATTTGGCCCTGTCGGGCGGCGGCGAGCGCGCCTTCAAAGCACTGACCTCGGCCCGCTGGAAGGCCTTCGACAACCGCGTCAAGCCCCCCGAACCCGCCGTTTTGAAGGTGGTTGCCGAAACTCGTCAGGCGGTCGATGCACATTGGTGGGATCTGCCCGAACGCGCCGTCGTACCCGGCGCGGTCCCGGAACGCATCGACGCCCACGTCCGGACGATGACGACCGTTCTGGTCGGGCGACCGAGGTCGGGGATTTCCGGACCCGCCCCAGTTGGGGATCACGGATCGGCAAGCCATATCGGCAATGACGATCGGTCCAGCCTCACGGCGGGACGGACGCCTCATTCGGACGAAGTTCATTGAGCCTGCGCAGCTTGCAAGAAGATCGAGACCATGGCGGCTGAATTGCAACGTAACGCGCGAATGAGAAGGAAAAAAAGCACGAAAACTCGTGTGAAAATACTGCACACAAAGCACATCAACCATCTGATTTAAATTACAAATTCCCCCATCCATCATCGGGAGGCGGACAGACGAGCGTTCGGGCGCAGACTTCACCGGTCATGCGCGTTCCTTTGTCCTTGCTCTGGATCGGGCCGGTTCGGAGGTGAGCCAGCCACTGCCGGGCGGGGGCATGGTGCCCTGGCCGGTCCCCCTGAACACGGTCTGACGTGACTTGGATCCTGGACATAGGAGCGCCGGGCGGCGGCGGTGAACCTGCGGGCCCCTGCATCTGCAGCAAGGAAACCCGCCTGGTCACGCTCTGGGTCTCGCGAGGATGGGTCGTCGAAACAGGGGCAAAGATGATGATGCCCGATCTGCTCGAGCGACAGATCCCGTGTCGGAAGCCGGCGCGGCGCCCCCGCGCAACCTTGAACTCCGCCATGGAACCCATGCCGTGACGCCTGCGTGGCATCATGCGAATCGCGGGGAAGGCGGTTGCAGGTATTGCCGTTTGCGAGCGGCCCGGCGGAGGTCGTGCGCAGGGTGGTTCGGGCGGCGTTCCGCCTCGTGCAAGACAGCTCGGCAGCTCTCAACCCGGAAATGGCCGGACTTACATGTCCGGCGGCGGCATCCGTGCCGCCCTCATACCAAGCGCTCAAAGTCCCTTGCCACGTGGCGCGGAGGCTGCCTTGCGGCCGCAGAGGCCTCAGCGGGGACGTTCACAAAACTGCCAGGAGAACACTTTTAGGTTGCAAATGCCCTCCGCGGAGACACGCCAGATACACCTGCGGTTATAAATGCCCTCTATCCAACAACCCTTGATAGTGCTAACTTTTCTCTCGGAGAGGTGTTTCCCGTAGGGGGGAGACGAGACGTTCGCGATCGGGGCAGATCCGGCAGTGCCGCTTCCGTCCCATCAGGGTGGGCTTTGACATGACGGGACGCGTGGAGACGGCGCCAAAGGGCGCGGAAGACGCGGGCGGCGGGCCCCGATCCACTGCGCGCCATGCCCGGCCCGATGACGGCACTTCGCGCCCCACCGCACGCCACGGACCGCCACCGCATTCCACGGGCACCCCGATGCCCGCATCCAGGACGTTCGACCTGACCCCGGTGCCGTCACGGCCGCGAGACCCGCGCCCGTGTACAGCCACCACGACGGGGTCGAGGTCGCCCGTGGCCCTTAAGGGGATCCACGCCGCCTTGCCGGGCGGCACCGCACTCCCGCCGGGCAATTCTCTGAAGTCGCGATATTCTGAGGAGTTTCTTATGAAACCGAAGCACTGGATAGCAACGACCATTTGCAGCACCGCATTCATCGCCGGCGCCGCATTCGCCCAAGACGCGGAAACGGCCGACCAGCCGAACATCTTAGTGATCTGGGGCGACGATGTGGGTCAGTCCAACGTCTCGGCCTACACCATGGGCCTGATGGGCTACACCACGCCCAATATCGACCGGATCGCCAAGGAAGGGATGATGTTCACCGACTATTACGCCGAGCAGTCCTGCACCGCCGGCCGGTCGTCCTTCATCATGGGCCAGTCGGTCTTCCGCACCGGCCTCTCCAAGGTCGGCCTGCCCGGCGCCGAAGAGGGCATGCAGGTCGAGGATCCGACCATCGCCGGCATGCTGAAGGCGCAGGGCTACGCCACCGGCCAGTTCGGCAAGAACCACCTCGGCGACCGTGACGAACACCTGCCGACGAACCACGGCTTCGACGAATTCATGGGCAACCTCTACCACCTGAACGCCGAGGAAGAGCCCGAGCACGAGGATTATCCGGGCGACATGGTGATGCCCGACGGCAGCACCTTCCGCGAGACCTTCGGACCGCGCGGCGTGCTGCATTCCTACGCCGATGGCGAGATCCAGGACACCGGCCCGCTCACCCGCCAGCGCATGGAGACCGTCGACGACGAGACCGTCGCGGCAGCCATCGACTTCATCGAGCGCCAGCAGGAAGCGGGGACGCCCTGGTTCGTGTGGTGGAACGGCACCCGGATGCACGCCCGCACCCACGTTCCCGACGACGTCCGCGCCAAGGCCGACGAGATGGCCGGGCGCCACCTCGACGAGTATTCCGCCGGGATGCTGCAGCACGACATGAACGTGGGCCAGCTTCTCGACAAGATCGACGAGCTCGGAATCGCCGACAACACCTTCGTGTTCTACTCGACCGACAACGGCCCGCACATGAACACCTGGCCGGACGCGGCGATGACGCCGTTCTGGGGCGAGAAGAACACCCAGTGGGAAGGCGGCTGGCGGGTGCCCGCGATGGTGCGCTGGCCCGGCAAGGTCGAACCCGGAACCGTCTCCAACGAGATCATCCACCACATGGACTGGTTCCCGACCTTCCTCGCGATGGCCGGCAACGAAACCGTCAAGGAAGACCTGCTGACCGGCGTGACCGTGGCCGAGGTCGGCGGTGGCCGCGACTACCGCGTGCACCTCGACGGCTACAACATCCTGCCGCTGCTGACCGGCGAGACCACCGACAGCCCGCGCGAGGAGATCTTCTACTTCACCGACGACGGCGACCTTGCGGCGCTGCGCTGGAACGACTGGAAGATCACCTTCCTCGAGCAGAAGGCATGGGGCACGCTGCGGGCCTGGATGGAGCCGCTCACGCCGCTTCGCACGCCGCTGGTGTTCAACCTGCGCCGCGACCCCTACGAGCGCGCCTACCGCACCTCGAACACCTACTACGACTGGATGTTCGACCGCGCCTACATGCTGGTGCCCGCACAGCGCTATGTCGGCAATTTCCTCGAGACCTTCATCGAGTACCCGCCGCGCCAGGAAGCGGCGTCGTTCAGCCTCGACAAGGTCATGGAGAAGCTGTCGCAGCCACATGGCGCCCAATAGTCCACGCTTGACGGACCGGCGGCCCCCGCCGCCGGTCTTTCCCATTTTCAGGAGGTTCCTGCGATGCGTATTGCCGCAGCCACGATTGTCACGCTGACCCTGCCCCTGAGCGCCCTCGCCGATCCCCTGCCGTCGTGGAACGACACCGAGGCCAAGGCCGCGATCATCGCCTTCGTCGACACGGTCACCGATCCCGAGTCCGGCGATTTCGTCCCGGCCCGCGACCGCATCGCCACCTTCGACAACGACGGCACGCTCTGGGCCGAGCAGCCGGTCTATTTCCAGGCGCTCTACGCGCTCGACGTGCTCAGGGAGAAGGCCGCGGACGATCCCTCGATCCTCGGCACCGACGTCCTGAAGGCCGCGGCCGAGGGCGATCTCGACACGGTTATGGCCAGCGGTATCGAGGGCCTGCTCGAGGTGATCAACGTCTCGCACGCGGGCATCACCGTCGATGCCTTCCAGGCCGATGCCTACGAGTGGCTCACCACCGCGACCCATCCGACCAGCGGCAAGACCTATGCCGGTATGGTCTACCAGCCGATGCTCGAGCTGCTGAGCTACCTGCGCGACGAGGGCTTTGCCACCTACATCGTCTCGGGCGGCGGCATCGACTTCATCCGCTCGTTCGCCGACGACGCCTATGGCATCCCGCCGTGGCAGGTGGTCGGCACCGAGGGCACCACGACCTTTGCCGTCGAGGAGGGCGGCGCGGTGCTCAACAAGGACGGCGGCGTCACCTTCGTCGACGACAAGGAGGGTAAGCCGGTCGGGATCATCCGCCACATCGGCCAGCGCCCGATCTTCGCCGCGGGCAATTCCGACGGGGATTTCGAGATGCTCGAATACACAACCGGCGGCGACGGGCCGTCCTTCGGACTGATCGTGCACCACACCGACGCCGAACGGGAGTTCTCCTACGATCGCGACAGCCACATCGGCGAACTGGAGCGCGGCCTCGACGAGGGCCCGGAACGCGGCTGGCTGATCGTCGACATGGCACAGGACTGGGCGAAGGTGTTCCCGTCCGACTGAGCCTGGCGACTGAGCCTGGCAACTGGGCGCGCGGGACGCTTGCGGGAAGAAGGCTTGGGGGAAGAAGGATTGAGCATGGACGACATGACCGACACCGGCGCGCGCGCCCAGATCGACGCGCTGCGCGCGCGGATGGGCGACGCGATCATCGGCCAGCGCGAAGTCATCGAGCGGCTGCTGATCGGCCTCCTGGCCAACGGCAACCTGCTGGTCGAGGGCCTGCCGGGCCTTGCCAAGACCCGCGCCATCAAGGCCCTGGCCCGGAACATGGAATGCGATTTCAGCCGCATCCAGTTCACCCCCGACCTGCTGCCCTCGGACGTCACCGGCACCGAGGTCTATTACCAGGGCGAGGGCGGCGGCTCGTTCCGCTTCGAGCCGGGGCCGATCTTCGCCAACCTCGTGCTGGCGGACGAGATCAACCGCGCGCCTGCCAAGGTGCAGGCGGCGCTGCTCGAGGCGATGGAGGAACGGCAGGTTACGGTGGCGGGCACCACCCACCGGATGGAGCCGCTGTTCATGGTCATGGCCACCCAGAACCCCATCGAGCAGGAGGGCACCTACCCGCTGCCCGAGGCGCAGATGGACCGCTTCCTCATGCACGTGAACATCACCTACCCACCTGTCGAGGACGAGGTCGAGGTCATCCGCCTCGTCCGCTCCGAGGAGATCGCGGCGCAGGCGCCCGCGGACGGCGCCCATCTCGAGCCCCGCGCTCCGATCCCTCAGAAGGCGGTGTTCGCCGCCCGCCGCGAGATCGCCGCCCTGCCCGTCGCCCCGGCGATGGAGCGCTACATCGCCGATCTGGTCAACGCGACCCGCGTGCCCGGGCAGTTCGGCGACGACCTGAAGCGCTGGATCGAGGTCGGCGCCAGCCCGCGCGCCTCGCTGGCGCTCGACAAGTGCGGGCGCACCCACGCATGGCTCGCCGGTCGCGACTACGTCGACCCAGAGGACATCCGCGCCGTGGTCGCCGACGTGCTGCGCCACAGGCTGGGCCTCAGCTACGAGGCGCAGGGCGAAGGGGTCAGCCCCGACGCGGTGGTGGCCGAGATCGTCCGGCAGGTGGCCCTGCCCTGAGACGCCACCCCGGCGGTTGACCCGACCGCTGGCCCGACCACCTGAAGGGGGGAGAAGATGAAGGACCGCGCCGCCCGCATCCGCACCGGAACCCTGCCGAAGGCCCGGCAGGTGTCGGAGGATCCGCGCATCCACACGAGTCTCGCGCATCTGCGCAGCCTCGAGGGTCCGGCGCGCGGGCTCAGCTTCCTGCCGCGCCAGCCGGCGCAATCGGTGCTGAACGGCCGCCATGCCTCGCGGCTGCGCGGGCGCGGGCTCAACTTCGAGGAGCTGCGCGACTACCTGCCCGGCGACGACGTGCGCGCCATCGACTGGAAGGTCACCGCCCGCACCGGCGCGCCGCACGTTCGGGTGATGACCGAGGAGCGCGACCGCCCTGCCCTGCTGGTGGTCGACCAGCGCATGTCGATGTTCTTCGGCACGCGGCACAACATGAAGTCGGTGACCGCCGCCGAGGCCGCCGCGATGACCGCCTTCCGCATCCTGGACCAGGGCGACCGGGTGGGCGGCATCGTCTTCGGCGACGAGGTGCTGGCCGAGATCCGTCCGCAGCGCAGCCGCGCAGCGCTCAACCGCTTCCTCACCGCGCTGGCCGATGCCAGCGCGCTGCTGCACGCCGAGGCCCCCAACGTGACGCCCATCGGGCTCACGCAGGTGCTGCGCTCGGTGGCGCACATCGCCCGGCGCAACCACCTGATCGTGGTGCTGAGCGATTTCGACGGCATCGACGCCGAGACCGAGCGCGTGGTGGCGGCGCTGTCACGGCACAACGACCTGATCCTCGTGCCGGTCACCGATCCCAGCGCGGGCGAGCTGCCCCCGGGCCTGCGCCTCATCGTCACCGACGGCGCGCTGCAGGCCGAGATCGACACGGGATCCGCCGGCGCCCGGCAGGGGCTGGCCGAGATGTCACGCGGCCGGATCCGCGAGGTGCTCGACTGGCAGCGCCGCTTCGGCGTCGCGATCCTGCCGCTCTCCGCCGGAGAAGAGACCCTGCCGCAGATGCGCCGCCTGCTGGGGCTCGGGCCGCGATGACCGACGAGGACGCCCCGGAAACCGCCGAAAGCCTCGTCGCGCTCATCGACCTGCTGGTCGAGCCGGCGCCGCCCGTTCCGGTGCCGCTGACGCCGCAGACATGGGGCTGGGCGGCGCTCGCAGTGCTGCTGCTGGCCCTTGTGGCCTGGGGGCTCTGGCGCTGGCTGGCGCAGCGCCGTGCCAACGCCTACCGCCGCGCCGCGCTGGCCGATCTCGGCACCGCCGCCACCACCGCCGAGCTCGCCGAGATCCTGCGCCGCGCCGCGCTGGCCGCGTGGCCGCGCACCGAGGTCGCGGCGCTCGCGGGTGCCGACTGGACCCGCTTCCTCGACCGCACCGGCAAGGGCGAATTTCCTGCCGCCGCGGGCGAGGAACTGCGCCGCGCCACCTATCGCGACACCGGGACCGCGCCCTCGCCCGAGCTGCGCGCCGCCGCAGGCCGCTGGCTGCGCAGCCACCGCGCCGGGCCCCCTGTCGCGGGGGCGCCGTCATGATCCAGCTCGCCGCGCCCTGGATGCTGCTCCTGCTGCCGCTGCCGCTGCTGGTCTGGAAGCTGTTCCCGCCCCACCGCGAGCAGGAGGACGCCCTGCGCTTTCCCTTCTTCCGCCGCATCGCCGAGGCCGCGGGCGCAGAACCCCGCGCCGGTGCCGTGGTGCTGTCGCGTCCGAAGGTCTCGGTGATCGCGGCGTCGCTCTGCTGGGTCCTCGTTGTGCTGGCACTGGCCCGTCCCGAGCGGCTTGGCGCGCCGGTCACCATCGAGACTGCCGCGCGCGACGTGGTGCTCGCCATCGACATCTCGGGCTCCATGGACAGCCGCGATTTCACCGCCCCCGACGGCACCCGCAAGCAACGCCTCGCCGGGGTGCGCGACGTGGTGCGCGGCTTCGTCGAGGGCCGGGACGGCGACCGCATGGCACTGATCGTCTTCGGTTCGGCGGCCTACCTGCAGGCGCCGCTGACCGCCGATCTCGACGCCATCCTCGCCCTGCTCGACCGGACCGAGGTCGGCATGGCCGGGCCGCACACGGCGCTCGGCGATTCCATCGGCCTCGCCATCCGCACCTTCGAAAGCAGCGAGATCGACCAGCGCCTGCTGATCCTGCTGTCTGACGGGTCCGACACCGCCAGCCGGATGGACCCGGTCAACGCCGCCGAGATCGCCGCCGGGCGCGACGTCGAGATCTTCACAGTGGGCGTCGGCGATCCCGATGCCACCGGCGAGAACCGCGTCGACCTCGACACGCTGCGCGCCATCGCCGACCGCACCGGCGGCGCTTATTTCTTCGCCGCCGACGAGGCCGCGCTGACCGCGGTCTACGAGCGCATCGACGCGCTCGCCCCGCGCGAGACCGAGACGCTTTCGTTCCGCCCGCGCCGGTCGCTGTCGTGGCTGCCGCTGGGTCTTGCCGCGCTGGTGGGCCTTGCCTCGCTGGCCTTCCTGCGGCTGCGTCTCGGGCACCGCCGGGCGCGGCGCGACAGCGGGGCGGCGGCATGAGCGATCTGGCGTTCGTCCTCGAGGCCTTCCGCTTCCTGCGCCCGCTCTGGCTGCTGCTGATCCCGCTGGTGCTGCTGCTCTGGTGGTCGGTGCGCCGCGCCGACCGGCGCAAGCCGATGCTGGCCGAGGCCATCGCCCCCCACCTGCGCGAGGCGCTCACCGTCGGGCGCCGCGGCCGGCGCAGGCTGGCGCCGGTGGACAGCGTCGCCCTGATGCTGGTGCTCGCGGCCATCGGCGCCGCCGGGCCCACGTGGTCGCGCCAGCCCGACCCCTTCGCCGCCCAGTCCGCCCCCGCCGTGGTCGTGCTCGAGGTCACCGACAGCATGGAGGCCAGCGACGTCGCGCCCACGCGGCTCGAGCGTGGCAAGCAGAAGATCCGTGATTTCCTTGACCTGCGGGCCGGCGCGCGCACCGCGCTGGTGGCCTATGCCGGCACCGCCCACGCGGTGCTGCCGATGACCGAGGATCCGCAGGTCATGGTCCCCTATCTTGAAGGCCTCTCGCCGCAGGTCATGCCGCGCGAGGGCGCCCGCGCCGCCGAGGCGCTGCAGCTCGCGCAATCGCTTCTGGCCTCCGAGGCCAGCACCGGCGGCATCCTCTTCGTGAGCGACGGCATCGACGCGGCGGACGTCGCGGCGCTGAACGCCAGCCCGCAGCCGGTGGCGGTGCTGGCGATGCTGCCCGAGGGCACGCGCGACCGGGGCATCGACTCCCTGTCGGTGCCGGTGGTGACGGTAACGGCGGATGCGGGCGACGTGCGCCAGCTGGACGCGCTGCTGAACGCCGCCTACCGCCGCGCCCGGCTCGAGGAATCCGAGCAGCCGTGGGACGACCGCGCCCACTGGCTGGCCTGGCCCGCGGCGCTGATCCTGCTGCTCTGGTTCCGCCGCGGCTGGACCATGCGGTGGGCCGTGCTGGCCGCGCTGGCGCTGCTGCCCGGCGCCGAGGGTGCCCGCGCCGAGGGCATCGCCGACTGGTTCCTGACGCCGGACCAGCAGGGCCGGCTCGCCTACGAGAAACGCGACTACGAGCGCGCCGCCGAGCTGTTCACCGATCCGCTCTGGCGCGGCTATGCGCTTTACAAGGACGGCCAGTACAAGGCCGCCATCGAGGTGCTCGACCGGGTCGAGACCGCGCAGGCGGCGATGGTTCAGGGCATCGCGCAGATCAAGTCGCAGAGCTACCGCGACGGCGTGCGCGCCTTCGAGACCGCCCTCGCACGCGACCCGGACTACCCCGGCGCTGCCGAGAACCTCGCGACCGCCAAGCGCATCGTCTCCTACATCGAGACGCTTCAGGAAGGATCCGACACCGGTGAGGACACAGGCATCGGTGCCGACGAAGAGGTCTACGACAACGAAAGCGGCAGCGGCGAGGAGACCGAGCGCCCCGCGACGGCGGGCGCCGCGATGCTCACCGCAGACCAGTGGATGACCACGGTGGACAGCCGCACCGACGAGTTCCTGCGGCTGCGCTTCGCGCTGGAGGCGTCGCAGCCAGCGCCCCCGCAGGAGGGCACAGAGCCATGATCCGCGCAGCGCTTCTCGTGCTTGCCCTGCTCCTGCCGCTGCGGCTTGCGGCGCAGGAGGAGGCGCTCGCCCCGGAGCTTCTGGTGGAGTTCCCCGAGACCGAGGCCATCCCCGGCCAGTTCCTGAACCTGCGTCTCACGGTGCTGGTGCCGACCTTCATGCCGAAGCCGCCGCAGTGGCCGGGCTTCGAGGCGCCGAACCTGATCGTGCGGCTGCCCGAGGGCTCCACCAATCCGACCTCGAAGCGGGTGAACGGCGAGACATGGTCCGGGATCACCCGCCGCTACCGCATCGCGCCGATGGTGCCGGGCGACTTCACCCTGCCGCCGCAGCAGGTGCGGATCACCTATCGCAACCCCGAGGGCCTCGACGATCTGACCGCTACCCTGACGACCGGGGCCATCGTCTTCTCCGGCATCCTGCCCGAGGGGGCCGAGGGGCTCGACCCGTTCCTCGCCGCCTCGGATCTGGTGCTGACGCAGGAGATCGAGGGCACGCCCGAGGCCATGGAGCCCGGCGACAGCCTGTCGCTGCGGCTGGTCGCCGGGGTCGAGGGCGTCTCGCCGATGTTCCTGCCGCCGCTGCTGCCTCGGGTCGCGCTCGAGGGGTTGGCGGCCTATCCCGACGAGCCGCAGCTGGCCGAGACGGACGACCGCGGCGTGCTGAGCGGCACCCGCACCGAAAGCGTGACCTACGTGGCCGAGGCCGGCGGCGGCGGCACCGTCCCGGCCGTCGATCTGCAGTGGTACGACATCGACGACGGCACCGTGAAGACCGCCTCGGTCGGACCGGTCACGCTGCAGGTGGACGGACCTCGGGCAACGGGCGCCGCGCCGCTCGACCTGCGCCGCCTCCTGCTTCTTGGGCTGGCCGTCGTGGTGGGGCTGGCGGTGGTGATCGCACTGCTGCGGCGGGCACTGCCGGTGCTTGCCCTCCGTCGCGAAGAGCACAGGGCCCGGATACTGGCCTCAGAGGCCCACGCCTGGCAACAGCTCTCGCAGGCGGTGGCCCGGCGCGACGACGCGGCGCTGCGCCCGGCGCTCGACCTCTGGGCCTCACGCTGCGACGGCGCCGACCCGCGCCGCACGCCGGCGGTACAGAACGCCCTGCTGGCGCTCGGGGCGGCGTGCTATGGCAGGGGCGAAACCAAGGCCCCAGCCTCCTGGGCAGCGCTTGACACGGCGCTGAGCGAGGCGCGCGGCAGGCTGCGGCGGCATCGCGACACGTCGCCCCTGCCCCCGCTCAACCCGGGCCACGCGGGCTAGGGTCAGCGCGGGTTTTCGGGGAACCGCGCCCGGGTGCGGTTGGCGAAGGCCACCAGCGACAGCATCACCGGGACCTCGACCAGAACGCCCACCACCGTGGCCAGCGCCGCGCCAGAGTTCAGCCCGAAGAGCGAGATCGCGACGGCGACCGCCAGCTCGAAGAAGTTCGACGTGCCGATCATCGCGCAGGGCGCCGCGATCCGGTGCGGCACTTTCAGGACCCATGCCGCGCCATAGGCCAGCGCGAAGATGCCGTAGCTCTGGATCAGGATCGGCACCGCGATCAGCGCGATCACCAGCGGCCGCGCAAGGATCACCTCACCCTGCAGCCCGAAGAGGATCGCCACGGTCGCCACGAGCCCCACCATCGAGAGCGGCTTCACCCGCGCTGAGAACGCCGCGATGGCCGCCTCCGAGCCCAGCAGCCGGCGCGTCAGAAGCCCGGCGAGCAGCGGCAGCAGCACGTAAAGCACGGTGGCCAGCACCAGCGTGCTCCACGGCACGGTGATCTCGGTCACGCCCAGCAGGAAGGCCACGATGGGCGCGAAGGCCACCACCATGATGAGGTCGTTCACCGACACCTGCACCAGCGTGTAGGTGGCGTCGCCCCGGGTGAGCTGCGACCACACGAAGACCATGGCGGTGCAGGGCGCGGCGCCCAGCAGGATCAGCCCGGCCGTGTATTGCGCCGCATCCTCGGGCGCGATCCACGGCGCGAAGACACGGTCGAAGAACAGCACCGCCAGCAGCGCCATGGTGAAGGGCTTGACCAGCCAGTTCACCGCAAGCGTCACCAGCAGCCCCTTGGGCTGTCGCGCCACCCCGGCGACGGCGCCGAAATCGACGCCCACCATCATCGGGTAGACCATGGCCCAGATCAGCACCGCCACCACGAGGTTGATCGACGCCACCTCGGCCGCGGCAACCGCCCCCATCAAGCCCGGCGCCACCAGCCCGAGCGCGATGCCGCCCACCATCGCCAGCGCGACCCAGAGCGTCAGGAACCGTTCGAAGCGGCCCATCGGGGCGGGCGCGGTGCAGGATGCGTCGGACATGGCGGAACCTCACGGGCGGGCGGCGACGGACGCTCGCTGATGTTTCGTCATTTCGGGGATTCCCGAAGTGAGAACTCAGCTAGCCGACGCCCCCTCCGCTTGTCAAGTTTCGTCATTTCGGGCAGGATCGAAATATGAACAAGACCACCGCCATCGACGCCTTCTCGGCCCTCGCCCACGACACGCGGCTGTCGATCTTCCAGCTGCTGGTCACCCGCGGCCCCGGGGGAACGCCGGCGATGGAGGTGGCACGGCTGCTCGGCGCCAAGCCCTCGACGCTGTCGGGCCATCTCGCCACGCTCAGGCGCGCCGGGCTCGTCCGCGCCACCCGGCAGCAGCGCGAGATCCTCTACGCGGCGAACCTCGACACGGTGAGCGGGCTCGTCACCTTCCTGCTGCGCGATTGCTGCAAGGGCACCGGCACCGAGTGTCTCGACCTCTCGGCGCTGCTGCCCGACCGCGACGCCTGCTGACGCCGCGGGGCCCCGGGCCGGATCAGACCGGCACCAGCCGTCCCTCGTCCAGCCGCACCTGACGGTCCATGCGCGAGGCCAGCTCGAGGTTGTGCGTCGCGATCACCGCGCAGAGCCCGGTCTCGCGCACGAGGCTCATCAGCGCCCCGAACACCGTGTCAGAGGTTGCGGGATCGAGATTCCCCGTAGGCTCGTCCGCCAGCAGCAGCTTCGGCGTGTTGGCCATGGCCCGGCAGAAGGCCACCCGCTGCTGCTCGCCCCCCGACAGCGCCGCCGGCCGATGCTCGGCCCGGCTCTCGACGCCGACGCTGGCAAGCAGCGCCCGGGCGCGCTCTTCCGCGGCCGCGCGGGCGGTGCCGTTGGCGAGCTGCGGCAGCACGATGTTCTCGAGCGCGGTGAACTCGGGCAACAGGTGGTGGAACTGGTAGACGAACCCCACCTCCTGCCGCCGCAGGATGGTGCGGCGCCGGTCCGAGGCCGCCCCCAGCGCCTCTCCCGCGATGGCGACCTCGCCCCGGTCGGCGGTGTCCAGCAGGCCCGCGATGTGCAGCAGCGTCGACTTGCCCGCCCCGGAGGGCGCCACCAGCGCCACGACCTCGCCGCGACCGACGGTCAGGTCCGCGCCGCGCAGCACGGCCACCTCGTTGGGACGGCCGGGGTTGTAGCGTTTCTCGATGCCCTCAAGGCGCAGGATTTCCTCATTCATAGCGCAGCGCCTCCACGGGGTTCATCCGCGCCGCACGGCGGGCGGGAAAGATCGTCACGACGAAGGACAGCCCGAGCGAGAGCGCCATGGCGCTGAGCACGTCGCCGAATTGCAGCTTGGCGGGCAGCGAGTAGATGCCGCGCACCGCCGGATCCCAGACCCCGCCACCCGCGACGTAGTTCACGAACGAGAAGATCGGATCGATGTAGATGGCGAAGAGACAGCCGAGGATCACCCCCAGCAGCGTGCCCAGCACCCCGGTGAAGGCGCCGCAGATGAAGAACACCCGCAGCACCGAGCCCTCGGTCAGCCCCATGGTGCGCAGGATGCCGATGTCGCGCCCCTTGTTCTTGACCAGCATGATCAGCCCCGAGACGATGTTCATGGTGGCGATCAGCACCAGCACCGAGAGGATCACGAACATCACGTTGTCCTCGACCTCGAGCGCCCGGAGAAACGCCCCCGACGCATCCTGCCAGGTCCAGATCAGCGCGCCCTGCCCGGCCGCCTGCTGCACGCCGAGCGCGATGTCCTCGACATGCTCCGGGTCCTCGGTCATCACCTCGAGCTCGTCGGCGACACCCTCGCGGTTGAAATAGAGCTGCGCCTCCTCGAAGGGCATGTAGGCGCGGGTCCGGTCGATGTCGTAGCGCCCGGCGGTGAAGATGTAGACGACCTCGTAGCTCACCACCCGCGGCGACACCCCGAAGGCGGTCTTCACCCCGTCGGGCGAGATCAGCCGCACCTCGTCGCCGACGCCGACGCCAAGCTCGCGCGCCACGCCCGAACCGATGGCGATGCCCTCGTCGAAGCGCGCGATGTCGCCCTGCCCGGTCTCGGGATCGGCGATGCGCGGGATGGCGGCAAGGTCGTCGGCGGCGATGCCGAAGACCTCGACCCCGGCGTTGCGGCCGTTGGCGGTGCCCATGACCTGCCCCTTCACCAGCGGCGCCACGCGGGTCACCCCCGGCACCTCCGCCACCCGCTCGGCGCGCTGGGTGTAATCGGGGAAGGTGCGCACCACCCGGCCGAACTCGTCCTCGCGGCTCTGGGCGTAGACGGTCACGTGGGCGTTGGCGCCGAGGATGGTGTCGACGAACTCGGCCCGGAAGCCCGAGCGCACCGACAGCGTGGCGATCAGCGCGAAGACCGCGAGGGTGATGCCCACGAGGCTGATCCAGGTCATCACGCTGACCCCGCCCTCGGCGCGGCGGGCGCGGAGATAGCGCCAGGCGATCATCCACTCGAAGGGGGCGAAGGGGGGCGGTGTGCTGGCCATGCGGGACGGCGCCTTTCGGTTCATCTGCTCGCGGCGGAAACTGGCGCGTCTCCCCCATGCGGTCAAGGCAAAGCCCGTTGAAAACGAGCGGCACGCCGATATACTCGCGCCATGTTGCGCTGGACCCGACTCACCGAACGGCAGATCCGCAAGGCCGAAGCCGAGGGCAAGCTCTCGGGCCTCGAGGGCGAGGGCAAACCGCTGCCCGACCGCTCCGCCGAGGCGCATCTCGACGCGGGCGAGGCGGTGGGCTTCCGGATGATGGCCGAGGCCGGCGCCCTGCCCGAGGAGATCCGGCTCAAGGCCCAGCTCGACGCCGCCCGCACCGACTGGCAGGCCGCCAGCGATCCCGCCGAGAAGAAACGCCACATGGCCCGCATCGCCGACCTGCAGATGCGCCACGAGATCGCCCGCGACGCCCGCCGCAAGTTTTTGCGCTGACCCCGCCCCGCGACAGGGCCCGCCGACACGGCGCGCGCCCCACCCTCCAACTTTCCAAGCAAACGCCGGGGAGTCTGCCGCGGGCAGACGGGGCAGAGCGCCTGTTCCCTCACCACCCGGCGCAACCCCCCTCTCCCCTTCCCACCAACGACAAGGTCCGCCTGCCAAGCGCGATCCCCGCCCTTCATCTTGCCAAATAAACTCCGGGGAGTCTGCCGCAGGCAGACGGGGCAGAGCCCCTCTTCCATCCCCACCGGGCGCAGCCTCCCTCTCCCCTTCCCACACCCCCGCCGCAACCGATCTGCCCCGCTCGGCCCCCATCACCTGCCATTGCGCTTGACCGCCTAAGCACCGGCGCAGTAGGGATTTCCTCCATGACAGGACCGCGCTTTCCCGACCTCATCGCCAGCCTTCCCGCAACCGTGCCCTTCGTGGGGCCCGAGGAACTCGAGCGCGCGCAGGGCTTTGCCTTCCGCGCACGGCTCGGCGCCAACGAGAGCGTCTTCGGCCCCTCGCCCCGCGCCGTCGAGGCCATGCGGGCGGCCGATGCGGAGATCTGGAAATATGCCGACCCCAGCCATCTCGCGCTCAAGACCGAACTGGCGGGACGACTCGGTTGCGGCCCTGCCAACATCGTCTTCGGCGAAGGCATCGACGGGCTGCTGGGCTATCTCGTGCGTCTGCTGGTCTCGCCCGGCGACGCGGTGGTGACTTCGGACGGCGCCTATCCGACCTTCAATTTCCACGTCTCCGGCTTCGGCGGCGTGCTGCACAAGGTCCCCTACCGCGACGACGCCGAGGACATCGCGGCGCTCTTCGCGCGGGCGGCCGAGGTCGACGCCAAGATCGTCTACCTCGCCAATCCCGACAACCCGATGGGAAGCTGCCACCCGGGCCAGGCCATCGAGGAGGCGCTGCCGCTCTTGCCCGAGGGCTGCGTGCTGGCGCTCGACGAGGCCTATATCGAGTTCGCCCCCGAGGGCACGGCGCCCGTCATCGCGATCGACCATCCCCGCGTCGTCCGCTTCCGCACCTTCTCCAAGGCCTATGGCATGGCCGGCGCGCGGGTGGGCTACGCCTTCGGTGACGCGCCGCTGATCGGCGCCTTCGACAAAATCCGAAACCACTTCGCCATGAACCGCGCGGCACAGGCCGGCGCGCTGGCGGCGCTGTGCGACGACGCATGGCTCGACGAGGTGCGTGGCAAGGTCTCGGCAGCGCGCGAACGCATCGCCCGGATCGCCGCCGACAACGGGCTGAGCGCCTTGCCCTCGGCCACCAATTTCGTCGCGGTCGACTGCGGCAAGGACGGCCCCCATGCCCGTGCCGTGCTGCAGGCGCTGGCCCGGCGCGGCGTCTTCGTGCGCATGCCCTTCGTGGCACCGCAGGACCGCTGCATCCGCATCAGCGCCGGCACCGAGGCGGATCTCGACATCCTCGCCGAGGCGCTTCCCGAGGCGCTGGCGGAGCTGCGCGAAGCAACGGATTGAACGAATTCGGAGCCTCGGGAGTTACCCTTCCGAAAGGCTTCCGCGGCAAGGCTCGTCACGTAGGGTCCGCGCGTCGCGCGCCTTCGGACCCCGTTCCCTTTCGCGAGGATGCCCCGTCATGGACGACCAGACCCGCCAACCGGCACCGGACTACACCAGCTCAGCGCTCTTCTTCATCTTCATCAACATGCTGTGGATCTTCGGCGTGATCTGGGTGCACTGGGGGCTGGGTGCCGTGGCCATCGCCGGCGTCGGCGTCAATCACCTGATCACCATGCTCGACGACCGCATCAAGCGCGACGCCACCGCCCCGGACCGCTGAGCGGCGACGTCGCGGGCAGGTCCTCCCCGCCCGCGACGCGTGTTCGCGCGCACCCGGCCCCGGCAAACGGTCAGGCGCCGCCGATCACCTCCGCCGCCGCCGCGACACCTCCGCGGCCATGCGGCACGCCGAGCGCCTGAAGCCCCGCCTCGATCACGCCGAGCGCACCGAGGATCATGTGCGCGTTGACGTGGCCCATGTGCCCGATCCGGAAGAAGCCGGTGCCGGCGGGATCGTCGGGCTCGGACATGCCGAGGCCGATGCCCAGCGTCAGCCCGGCGCGGCTGTCGGTCCATTCCCGCAGCTGCGCGCCGTAGGGCGCCCCGATGCGCAGCGCCGACACTGCGTGGCTGCGCAGCGCCGGATCGGCGATGTTCATCGACATCGGCCCTTCCGAGCCCCAGACGTCGACCGCCGCCCAGACCGCACGGGCCAGCGTCTCGTGCCGCCTCCAGATCGCCTCGAGCCCCTCCTCGCGGATCATGTCGAGCGCGACGCGCAGCCCGTACAGATGATGCGCGGGCGCGGTGCCGCCGAAATACTGGTAGAAGAACTCGGGGGTCGCGCGCGGCGTCCAGTCCCAGTAGCGGCTGACCCGCTTCATCGCGGCCCGGCGCTCGGCCGCGCGGTCGTTGAAGAAGACGAAGGCCATGCCCGGAGGCACCATCAGGCCCTTCTGCGAGCCCGCCACCATCACGTCGGCGCCCCAGGCGTCCATCTCGAAGCGGTCGCAGCCGAGCGAGGCGATACAGTCCACCATCAGCAGCGCCGGGTGGCCGGTCTCGTCGAGCACGCGGCGCACCGCGGCGACGTCGTTGCGGACCGAGGTCGCGGTGTCCACGTGGGTCACCAGCACCGCCTTCAGCGCGTGTTCGGTGTCGGCGGCCAGCGCCTCGGCGATTCGGGCCGGGTCCAGCGGCCCCTTGCGGCCGAATTCGATCACCTGCGGCTCGATGCCGAGACCCGTCGCCATGTCCGCCCAGCCATGGCCGAACCGCCCGGTGGCCGCTACCAGGATCCGGTCGCCTTCGGCCACCACGTTCGACAGCGCAGCCTCCCAGGCGCCGTGACCGTTGGCGATGTAGATGGCGACGTGCCCCTCTGTCTGCGCGACATATTTCAGGTCGGGCACCATGCCGCGCACCATCTCGACAAGCTCGCCCTCGTAGATGTTGGGCGATGCGCGGTGCATGGCGCGCAACACTGCATCGGGCATGACGGACGGGCCGGGAATGGCCAGGTAGGGGCGGCCGTGAGCTAGCGACATGGGAGACTCCGTGAAACAGGCCCCTTGAAATGACGGCCCGAGCGCCAAACTATCCGCAGTCGCGGCGGCGTCAATCCGCCCCGCGGCTTGCCACGCGGGGGCAAGGTCACTAAACCCGCGATTGACTTCCGTGGAGACGACATGCTGACGCAGCTTTGGGAAAAGATCGAGAATGCCGAGCGGCGCCTGCGCCGGTCCTTCGGCAAGGACATCTCGACGCCGGGATCGCGGGCGCTCTCCACTTTCCATTACCATCTGTTCGACCACGCCTGGCTGCGCACGGTTTGGACGAACTTCTGGGAGATCGCGCCCGGCGTCTGGCGGTCGAACCACCCCACCCACCGGCGGTTCGAGAAATATGCCAAGATGGGGATCAAGACGGTCATCACCCTGCGCGGCGAGGAGAAATTCTCGCACTACCTCTTCGAGAAGGAGAGCTGCGAGGCGCTCGGGCTCAAGCTCGAGCACGCCAAACTCTGGGCCCGGATGGCGCCCAAGCGCGCCCGCATCCTGCATCTGATCGAGACCATGCGCACCGTCGAGCGTCCGATGATGTTCCACTGCAAGTCCGGCGCCGACCGCGCGGGCTTTGCCTCGGCGGTCTACCTGATGGTGTTCGAGGGCGTGCCGGTCGAAGAGGCACGCAAGCAACTCGGGCTGAAGTACATCCACCTGGAATTCACCAAGACCGGGATCCAGGGCTACATCCTCGACACATACGCGGCGCGCAACCGGCGCGAGCCCATCGGCTTCGAGGACTGGATCGCCACCGAATACGACGCCCGGAAACTGCAGGCGGGCTTCGACGCCAAGCGCCCGCCGGAAGAGCTGGCGTGACCAAGGCGCCGCCCAACGCGAAGGGGCTCTTCGTCTGGCTCTGGTGGGGATACCTCTGGAAGCATCGCTGGCTGCTGGCCATCGCGCTGATCTTCATGGCGATCGAAGGCTCGATGTTCGGGCTGCTCAGCTACATGATGAAGCCGATGTTCGACCAGGTCTTCGTTGGTGGCAACGCCGGCGCGCTGTGGTGGGTCGGGCTGGTGATCTTCGGCAGCTTCCTGGTGCGCGCCACAGCGAGTGTGGTGCAGAAGGTGCTGCTGACCCGGATCTCGGAAGAGACCGTGGGCGACATCCGCAACGACCTGCTGCGCCACCTGATGACCCTCGACGGCAGTTTCCACCAGGCCCACGGGCCGGGCTACCTGATGCAGCGGGTCGAGGGCGACGTGGGCCAGATCAGCAAGGTCTGGCGCATCATCATCACCGGCGCCGGGCGTGACGTCATCGCGCTGGTCTCACTTTTCGCCGTGGCGCTGGGAATCGACTGGCACTGGACGCTGGTGGCGCTCGTCGGGGCCCCGCTCATGGTGCTGCCTTCGATCCTCGTGCAGCGTTACGTGCGTGGCAATGCCCGCAAGGCGCGCGACATCGCGGCAGGGCTGTCGGTGCGGCTCAACGAGGTGTTCCACGGCATCGTCCCGGTCAAGCTCAACCGGCTCGAAGACTATCAGGCGGCGCGCTATCGCAAGCTGACCGACGACCGGATCACGGCCGAGACCCGCTCGGCGCTGGGGCAGAGCTCGATTCCCGGACTCATCGACATTATGGCGGGCATCGGCTTCCTCGGCGTGTTGTTCTACGGCGGCAGCGAGATCATCGCCGGCACCAAGACCGTCGGCGATTTCATGGCCTTCTTCACCGCCATCGCGCTGGCCTTCGAGCCGCTGCGCAGGCTGGGTGCGGTCAGCGGCAGCTGGCAGATCGCCGCCGCCTCGATCGAGCGCCTGAAGGAGCTTCTGGACACCGTTCCGGACCTGCGCGATCCGCCTTCCCCCCGCCCCGCGCCCGAGGCCGTGCCCGAGGTCGTGCTCGACAACGTCACCCTGCGTTACGGCGACCAGCCGGTGCTGCGCGGCGCGAGCTTCGTGGCCGAGGCCCGCAAGACCACGGCGCTGGTGGGCGCTTCGGGCGCCGGCAAGTCCACGGTCTTCAACCTGCTCACCCGCCTCGTCGACCCCGAGGGCGGCCGGGTCGAGATCGGCGGCGTCCCGGTGCAGGACATGCGCCTCTCGGACCTGCGCGGCTTGTTCTCTGTGGTCAGCCAGGAAGCGTTGCTGTTCGACGAATCCCTGCGCGACAACATCCTGCTCGGCCGCAAGGACGTGACCGAGGAACGTCTCGAACAGGTGCTCGAAGCGGCGCATGTGGCCGACTTCCTGCCCCGGCTCGAGGGCGGGCTCGACGCGCAGGTGGGTCCCCGCGGCTCGTCGCTGTCGGGCGGCCAGCGCCAGCGCGTCGCCATCGCCCGCGCCATCCTGCGCGATACGCCGATCCTGCTGCTCGACGAGGCCACCTCGGCCCTCGACGTGCAGTCCGAGGCAGTGGTGCAGGCCGCGCTCGACCGGCTGGCCCAAGGCCGCACGACCCTCGTGATCGCGCACCGCCTCTCGACCGTGCGCCACGCCGACAAGATCGTGGTCATGGATCAGGGCCGAGTCGTCGAGGAAGGCACGCACGATGCCCTTCTTGAGCGCAACGGCGCCTATGCGCGACTTCATGCCATGCAGTTCGCGGAAAGCTGACCGGCCCCCACTCGCAACTCCCGCCAAGCCGCTTTAAGCTGCGAGGGAACAGACGGGAGAGTGCCATGAGCGACACACGCAAGGTCCTGCGGGTCAGCGGGCCGGACACCGAACACTTCCTGCAGGGGCTCGTGACCAACGATGTCGCCCTGTTGAAGGACGGGCTGGTCTATGCAGCGCTGCTCACCCCACAGGGCAAGTATCGCGCCGATTTCTTCCTCGTCCCCGATGGCGAGGACATCCTGGTCGACGTGGCCGAGGGGCTCTACGAAGGGCTGGCCAAGGCGCTTACGATGTACAAGCTGCGCGCCAAGGTCACGATCACCGAGACCGACATCACGGTCGCCCGCGGTCCCGGCCCCGCGCCCGAGGGCGCCTACGCCGACCCGCGCGACCCGCGCATGGGATGGCGCGCCTATGACGGCCGCCCCGACGAGAGCGCCGACTGGGACGCGCTGCGCGTCGCCGCCTGCGTGCCCGAGAGCGGCATCGAGCTGACGCCAGACACCTTCATCCTCGAGGCCGGGTTCGAGCGCCTGCACGGCGTCGACTTCCGCAAGGGTTGCTATGTCGGTCAGGAAGTGACGGCGCGGATGAAGCACAAGGTCGAACTGCGCAAGGGGCTGGTGACGGTCGAGGTTAACGGTGCGGCACCGGTGGGCAGCGAGATCACCGCGGGCGAAAAGGCTGCGGGCGTGCTCTACACGCAGGCCGAGGGCCGCGGCATCGCGCATCTGCGCTTCGACCGCGCCGGGGACGAGATGACCGCGGGCGACGCGGTTGTCCGGTTCGCGCCATGAGCGTCGAGGCACTCGCCCGGGTGTTCGGCGCCGATGTCACCGCCACCGCGCCGCTGCACGGCGGCGACCTCTCCGAGGTGCTGCGGATCACCTTCGCCGACGGCCGCTCGATGGCGGTCAAGCGCGGGCCGCGCGTGGACACCGAGGCGCGGATGCTGGCGGCCATGGCCACCGCAGGTGCCCCGGTGCCGCGGGTGCTTCACCAGGCGGGCGACCTGCTCTGCCTTGAGTGGCTCGACGAGGGCACCGCCTCGCCCGAGGGCTGGGAGGCGCTGGGGCGCGGGTTGCGCACGCTGCACAACTGCACCGGCACCGCCTATGGCTGGCCCGAAGATTACGGCTTCGGCCCCGTGCCCATCGCCAACGAGACGATGGCGGACTGGCCCGAGTTCTGGGCGCGGCGGCGGCTGCTGCCCTTCCTGCCGCGCCTGCCCATGGCGCTGGCGCGCCGGCTCGAGGCGCTGGCCCGTGCCCTGCCCGAGCGCCTGCCAGCCCGCCCCTCGCCCGCGCTGCTGCACGGCGACCTCTGGACCGGCAACACGCTCTTCGGGGCCGGGGACGGCTGGATGATCGACCCGGCCTGCTACCACGGCCACGCCGAGGTCGACCTTGCCATGCTCGAGCTCTTCGGCGCGCCGCCCAAAGCCTTCTGGCAGAGCTACGGCCCCGAGGAACCGGGTCGCGCCGAACGTCGCGCGATCTACCAGCTGTTCCCGGCGCTGGTGCATTTCCGGCTCTTCGGCGCGGGCTACCAGAGCATGGTGG
Organism: Salipiger thiooxidans; assembly: GCF_900102075.1. Classification (GTDB taxonomy): domain Bacteria; phylum Pseudomonadota; class Alphaproteobacteria; order Rhodobacterales; family Rhodobacteraceae; genus Salipiger; species Salipiger thiooxidans. The sequence continues at coordinate 34,594 of NZ_FNAV01000001.1, forward strand.
CACGGCTGCTCCTGGCCGCGGGGATCTGATCCCCGCGCGCCCTGCCCGTCCCCCGTCTCCCTCAGACGAGCTGCTTCTCTAGCAGCTCGACCGCGGGCCTTGCGCCTGCCCGTCGCATCAGCGCCGCCGAGGCGCCGTTGAAGGAATGCACCGTGGTGACCCAGCCTTCGCAGCCCTCGGAACGGATCCCGGTCTCGAAGCGCTCAACCAGCCGCCGGGCAATGCCGCGCCGGCGCCAGGACGGAGCCACCGCGATATGTTCGAGCACCGCGACCCGTCGCCCCCGCTCGACCGCGCTGGCGGGAATATCGCGGAGCTTCCACAGCAGGTAGCCGCGCGGCACCCCCTCGGCGCGGTAGACGAGGATCCGGCCCCCCTGCTCCATCAGCGTGGCGACGAACGCCTCGAGCGTCTCGGGGTCCGCGTCATCGTGGAAGCGGTGCGGGACCTGCTGCACGTGCAGCGCATTGAGCCCGCGCAGCAGCGAAGCCACGTGCGGCAGGTCGGTGTCGAGGAATGAGTCGATCATGAAAAGGGCCTCCTAGGCTTTGCGCCGGAGGCCCTTGCTGTTCTGAAAATGTCGCCCCCGGATCGCACGGGGACAAAGTGGTCGGCGCGCGGGTTATGCGCGTTCCGAATACTCCATGGTTTCAGTGTTCACGATGATGTCCTCGTCCTGCCCGACGAAGGGCGGCACGAGCACCCGCACGCCGTTGTCGAGCACGGCGGGCTTGAAGCTGTTTGCGGCGGTCTGACCTTTGACGACCGGCTCGGTCTCGACGATCTTGCAGGTGACCTTCTGCGGCAGGGTCGCGTTCAGCGCCTCTTCCTCGTGGAATTCGACCACGATGGTCATGCCGTCCTGCAGGAACGGGCGACGCTCGCCGAGGATGTCGGCGGGCAGCTGCACCTGCTCGTAGGTCTCGGTGTCCATGAAGATCAGCTGGCCGCCGTCTTCGTAGAGGAACTGCATGTCCTTCTGCTCGAGCCGCACGCGCTCGACCTTGTCGGCGGACCGGAAACGCTCGTTCAGCTTGGAGCCGTTGCGCAGGTTCTTCATTTCGACCTGTGCGAAGGCACCACCCTTGCCGGGCTTCACGTGGTCGACCTTCACGGCAGCCCAGAGGCCACCGTCATGCTCCAGCACGTTACCGGGGCGAATTTCGTTACCGTTGATCTTGGGCATCAGGGCTAAACTTTGGCAAAAGGTTGATGAACGTTTGCCGGCTCCTATATCTCTGTCGTCCTGCCCGTGCAAGACAACGAAATACGGAATGCCCGGAAAGTGAGCTATGCGCCAGCGTCAACGGTGCCTTGCGTTACAGATGTATCCGAATCAAACGGAATGGTCCATAACGCCACTCACGCCGGAAAAGACAAGAGCAATAATCAAAGGTCGAATCATGAAAGATTTCGTGGATAGCACTGCGTTCAATGCAGAACAGGGCAACCGTGCGCGGAAGCTCTTTGCAGCGGTGGTGCTGGCTGCGCTCGACGACGCGATCGCCGATGACAAGAAATACGGCAATGGCCCGGAACAGATCGCCCGTTGGGCGCGCTCGCGCGATGGACGCGAGGTTCTCAGCTGTGCCGGTATCGACCCGAACGAACGAGTCGTGTCGGGCCTGATGGAATTTGTCGGAAAGGGTGTGCGCACCTCGGTCGCGCTGTCGCGCGAAGAGAGCGAGCGTCGTCACGCCGCAGCATCGGCAGATCGCGCCGAAGCCGCCTGACCCCAGAACGCTACGTCAGAATGCATGAAAGGCGCGCCCGTCTCCCCGGGCGCGCCTTTCGTTTTGCGCGGCGTTTTTTGACGCGACGTTATTCGTAGTCCTTGCTCATCGCCATGCGGTGGATCTCACGGCGCACGAGCTTGCGGACGTTGCGGGTGATCCGCTCACCAAGCGCGCCCTGCAGCTCCTGCCGGATCATGTCCGACACCATGCCGCGCACCATCTCCTCGTCGACAAGCGCCACGGCGCCGCCCTCGGGCCGGGTTTGCGGCAGGGCCGTATCGTCGTTGCCGGGCCGGGGCGTGCCGCGCCATTCGGGGCCGCGCAGCACCGTGGCCTCGGTCTCGCGCTGCGGCTCCGCGAGCTTGCGGTCGTGGTCTTCCCACTCCAGCGGCTCCTGCGCGCGGTGCACGAAGGCAGCGTCGCCCTCGCCCGGCTCGGCGGGCGCGGGGCGGTTGCGCGCGATGAGCTCCTCGAGCGCGGCGATCTTGCCGGCGAGGCCACGCTCGGGCGTGTCCGCGGCCTGTGCGGGGGCTTCAGCGACGTCGGCCTCTGGACGACTGCCGGTCTCACTGTCCTCGACCTCAGGCTCGGCCCCCGTGGCCTCTTCGGGCTCGGCGGCCGGGAAGCTGCGACCCGAGTGCATCTCGAACTCGTCGATGCCGAAGCCCGCGGCATCGAACTCTGCCGCGAGGGTGCGGGCGACCTCTTCCTCGACGAAGCTGTCGAACAGCCCCTCGGTGTCGTCGCCGTCCTCGACGTAGTCGGGTTCCACCGGCGGGACCGGCACCTGCCGCGCTCCCGCCACGACCGGCTCGGAGAGCACGAGCGTCGGGTGGGTCAGCAGGATCGGGCCGCCATCGCGAGCGGGGGGCGGCGTCTCGCCGGACAGCTCCGCGTCCGGCACGCGCAGCGCCGGGGTGAGCACGAGCCGCTCCGGCTTGCCCTGCCGGTTGTCGGGCTCTTTGGCGGCTTTGGCAGGCTCATCCCGCAGCTTCGGGCGGGCGTCCTCGGAGACGAGCCGCCGGATGGAGGACAGTACGTCCTCGATTTCCACATTCGTCACTGGGTCTGACATTCAAGTTCCACTCTTGCCTCGGGAAAACTGTAGCCCGAGGCGCGATTCCAGACAACAGATCCGAAAAAACCTAATTTTTACCGAGGGCACGCAGCACACGATCGAGGTCTGCGCCCTGCTGCGACTTCACCGGAGCGGAGCGGACCATGTTGTAGTAGGCCGCCGGATCGTAGACCGGCACCGCGAGCCCGAGCGCCCTGGCGGTCAACTGACCGATCGAGGCAAGGACCGCGTAGGCGGCGATGGTCTCGTCCACCTGGGCCGAGATCTGCGCGGCGCGGGCGTCGAGAAGCTCCTGCTCGGCGTCGAGCACGTCGAGCGTGGTCCGGGCGCCCAGCGTCGCCTCCTCACGGATGCCTTCGAAGGCCACCCGCGCGGCGCGCACCTGCTCCCGCGTCGAGACCAGCGAGGCCTGCGCGATGCGCAGCTGCGCATAGGCGCTGCCCACCGCCTCTTCCACGTCGCGGCCGGTCGAATAGAGTTGCGCGCGCGAGGCATCGCGGTCGGCAATGGCCTGCCGCACGCCCGAGGTCAGCCCGCCGCCCTGGTAGATCGGGCCGGAGAGGCCGAGCGCCACGGCACCGCCACGGTTCGCTCTTTCGGAATCGAAGGTGTCGCTGGCGCCCCAGCTGCCCTGAAGCTCGACCTTCGGCTGCATCTGCGCCTCGGCGATCCTGACGGAGATGTCGTTGGCGGCGACCACGTGGCGAAGCTGGGTCATGTCCGGGTGGGTGGCCAGCGCCTGCGACTTGGCGTCGGGCACCGAGCCCGGCAGTCGCGGCAGGCCGCCCGGCGACTGCAGCGCGCCCGGGTAGTTGCCGACGATGGCGTTGTAGGTCTCACGGTTGACGGCGAGCTGGCCCTCGGCGGCGGCCAGCAGGCTGCGCGCCTCGGCAAGCCGGGCCTCGGCCAATGCGACGTCGGTGCGGGTGACCTCGCCGACCTCGAAACGGTCCTGCGCGGCGCGCAGCTCCTCGCCGATGACCCGGACGTTGTTCCGGCGCAGGGTCACCGTCTCTTCGGCGCGACGCACCTCCATGAAGGCGGAGACGGCGCTCAGCAGCACCTGCTGCTCGACCGAGACCAGCGCCGCGCGGGTGGCGAGCACCGCTTCCTTGGCGGCCTCGAGCCCGAGACGGCGCGCGCCGCCCTGGTAGAGCGTGAGCGAGGCGATGAGGTTCGCGCTGGCGGTGACATCGGCGCTTGGCGCCCAGCTGTAATCGCCGGTCAAGAGGTTGGCGTTGTTGGCCGAGCCGTAGTTGCGGCTGACGTTGCCCGACCAGCTCAGGACCGGGCGCAGTGCGGCGACGGCCTGCGCGACGTCTTCGTCGGCGGCCCGCAGAACCGCCCGGTTCTGGTCGAGCAATCCGCTGGTGACATAGGCGTTCGAAAGCGCCTCGGCGAGGGTTTCGGCCGACGCCGGAACCGCGTTGACTGCGGCGAGGCACAAGCCCGCCACCATTCCAAAGACCGTTCTGCGCGCCATGACTGCCCTCTCTGCCCGCGTTTCTTGCGGCGGCTGCGCTTCAGAGTGCGAACGCCGCTTCTTTTTTGTATCCGGGCAGCACCGGCGCGGTCGCGTTGAATGCGAACCGCCAGGTGATTGCCCCGTCGATCTTCCATCCGATGCGCACCACGCCCAGAGCCCCTTCCATGAAGAGGCAGGCGATGCGGCCACCGTCCTTGAGTTGTTCAGAGATTCCCGCGGGAAGCGCCTCGACGCCGCCTTCGATCACGATGGCGTCGTAGGGCCCGTGGGTCTTGGCGCCGTCGACCAGCGCGCCCACGTGCAGCACGACGTTGTCGGCGTATTCCGACAGAAGCTCCTGCGCCTCTTCGGCCATGGCCTCGTCTTCCTCGACCGCGACGACCGCCTCGGCGATGCGGGCGATCACGGCCGACGAATAGCCGTACCCTGCCCCGATATCGAGAACGAGGTCATCGTTGTCGAGATTCAGCGCGTCGAGCATCTTGGCCAGTGTCCGCGGCTCGAGCACGACCCGGCCCGGGGACAGCTCGACGTTGCGGCCGGCATAGGCCGCCTCGCGCTTGTCGTCGGGAACGAATGCTTCGCGCGGGATCCGCAGCATGGCCTCGATGATCGGGAACTTGGTGACATCCGAGGGCCGGACCTGCGTATCCACCATCATGCGGCGGCGCGTGGCGAAATCGGTCATCCGCTAAACTCTTCCGTTCAGTATGGTCTCGAATGTTTGTGCCACACTTGCTCCGCTGCCGCAATGACGGAGAGAAACGGATTCGCGCAAACGGGGAAAGGCGCAACACTGGCGCCTTTCCCCGTTGGGATTGATGGTAGGGATGCGACGGCGCGGTCAGGCGCCATCGAGGTCTTCAGTCAGGCTCTTCAATCGTCGTCCCGCGGGGTCCCGGCCTGTGAGGTCCCGGACCCGGACGTTCCGGCCGCGCCTCCGGCGGCACGCCCCGCGAGGAAGGCCTCGAGCAGCGCCGCGATGTTCATTGCGGGGGTGGGCGGCGGGACCGCAACCCTCGGACGGCGCGCGAAGAGCAACAGCAGAATCGCCAGGACGAGATACCCCGCCCCAACGACCAGCATCGCGATCAGCAAGTCATACGCCTCGGCCAACGCCACCAGCGCCGCGTCGGTGAAGAAGACAGCGGCAACGATCACGCAGACGAGCGCGAGCGCACCGAATACCAGTTGCCGAACGAATAGGCGCAGCCGCAGTTCGAGCGCGTAGAACATCTGGCCTTATTACCTCCGGGCGTTCAGGTAACCCAGCAGGAAGCCCGCCGCAGCGGCAATACCCACCGCCTGGAACGGGTTGGCACGGATCTGGCCGATGGCCGCGTCCTCGTATTGCGCCGCGCGACGGCCTGCCTCGTGCAGCAGCTCCTCGCCCTGAAGGCGCATTTCGCCGGCCTTTTCCTCGACCTTGCGCTTGGCGTCCTTGCTGCGGCGCGTGCCGATCTCGCCCACGAGCTCGGTGAGCCCGGCGAGGTCCTTGCGCAGCGTCGCGATCTGGGCGCTGAGGTCGTCGGCGTCGCGGGACCCCTTGTCGCTGCCCGACTGCGCCCCGGTTGCGGCGGCTTGTACGGATGCATTTGCCATGGTCCGATCTCCCTTCGGAAAGATGTGGTTGTCGGTAAAACGCGGAGCCGCGGGCAATGGTTCCGGCGTCCCCCGTCATTCTCTGTGTCGGTCGGCTGTTCTGGCGGGCACCCTTGCGAGGTGCACCGGCAGGCCACCGTCCTGACCGCCGAAACAACGGCTTGCCGCGACTGTGCCACGCGCGTCGCCTCTCGCAAAGCGCGAACGCGCGTGACCCTCTGTCGCCCCTGCGCCGCCGCAGTCACCGGCAGCTTCACGCCGTCCCGGGCGCCTCGGAGGCACTGCGGTTTCGCGGCATCCCGCGGGAGCGTATGGTGTGAGGAGGGAAGAGACCAAGTGCAGGAGGAAACCTCATGTCCCGAAATACGTTGATACTCCTTGCGATTGTCGTGGTCGTCGCGATCATCGTCATGGCGACGATGGGCCAGGAGGAGGACGCCACCATGGCCCCAGAGACCAACACCGAGGAGGTCCCGGCGGCCCCCGCCACCGAGTGATGCCGGCGCTGCCCCGACTGCTTTCGTTCGGCTCTCGCGCCGCGAGGGGTCACTGAAGCCCGGCCGGGTCGATGCCCCCCTCGTCGCAGACGGCGCTCTGCGGACCGCCCGCGAGGATCAGCGCGCCGATGTCGGCGCCCCCGGGCAGCTCGGCCCTTGAGCGTGACTGTGATGTCCTGCACCAGCACCCTGCCCCGTCGCCCTTGCACTGCATCTGCACCCGCTCGCCGGCGCCTGCACCGAAGTCCTGGTCGAAGACGGCGCAGCTCGGCGCTGGTCACGCTGCCGCCCACTCGTATTTCAGGGTGCGCCACAGCCTCTTGATGAAAATGTTGTCCCGGAACCGGCCTTTCCCATCCATTGATATGCGCACCCCAGATCGGCGGAGCCGATCCGTCCAGGCGAAGGACGTGAATTGGCTGCCCTGATCCGTGTTCATGATCTCGGGCGGGCCGAACTTGTGGATGGCCTCATTCAGCGTTTCGACGCAGAACTGGGCTTCCAACGTATTCGAGATCCGCCAGGACAGAACCTTGCGGGTGTGCCAGTCCATGATCGCCACGAGGTAGAGGAACCCACGCCGCATCGGCAGATAGGTGAGGCGTTGTTGCAGAACTCTGGCTGCGGGCGATTCACAGTGTGAATCCAGCCGGTTAGACGGTCTGCATGAGCAAGCCTTTTCCCGCCCGCTACGGCACGACGAACTGGTCCAGCTACAACACTGCCTTGCGCAAGCGCGGCTCAATGTTGATCTGGATAGACCGGAGAGATGGCTTGGCTTGCGCCGCATGAATGCCGGCTCGGACGTCCATGGGGCTTCTCACGAAGGCGGAGGAGAACCCGGCCAAGGGCATCAAGGCGTTGAAATACGAGAAGAAGGAGCGCGAGCCATCGCCGGACACGATGGTTGCCGCCTTCCGCAAGGCCTACGCCTACGGGACCCGTGAGCGCACACTGTTCGAGATGTGCCTCGGGACCGGGCAGCGCATCGGTGACGTGCTCAGGATGCAGTGGGGACACGTCCGGGGCGACACGATTCTCGTGATCCAGGGGAAGACCGGCGCTCGGCTTGAGATACCTCTCACGCCGCACCTGTCGGCAGCGCTGGAGGCCACGGAGCGCCAAAGCCTCTTCATCCTGACCAAGGATTTGTCGAAGACGAAGCGGCCGGGACAGTGGGAGTATCGAGGAGCATCAGACGCGATGCGTGCAGCGAGAGAAGCAATTGGCGCACAAGACTACGACCTGCACGGCCTGCGCTACACAGCCGCCGTCGAGCTTCTTCTCGCTGGCTGCAGCGATGACCTGATCTCAGCCGTCACGGGCCAGAGCGGCGCGATGGTACGCCACTACACACGGCACGTCCGGCAGCGTGTCAGTGCACGTGAAGCGCAGGTGCGCCGCGGGTGATTTTCAGCTTGAGAACAGAACAGAACGGAACGTGAAAGTGTGGCAATCTGTGTGGCGGAAGGGCTTGCGCGCCTCGAAAGGATGGTCTAAACGCCCGCTACCACTGGGCGACGGCGAGTTGGCGGAGTGGTGACGCAGCGGATTGCAAATCCGTGTACACCGGTTCGATTCCGGTACTCGCCTCCAAATTTCCCATTTTATTTCAATAACTTAGACCATTTCGCCTTGCCTTGCGGGCGCGCGAACAAAGTGCGTACATCCGAGGACGAAGCGGGAACAGCAAGCTGACTTTTGTTCCAAAACTTCGTTCCGGTTTCCGTCACGCGCTGGCTCCGAATGTCTCAAATTTTCACAAGTATATGAATTATAATCTATATTTTTCTCCTGTGCCCGCGTCTGACGCAGCGGAGATGTCGTCCGTTGATTAGAGGCGAGCACTCGGGACTAACGTAGACTACGCGCCTTCCGGGCGGTGGGGAATCTGTCCGCAGGATTTCGTTGCGCGACAGCTCCGGCGGTGCCAGGTTTCCAGGGTTTGGCGTTCTTGCGGGGCGGTATGATTGCGGCGGCACCTCGGGCGGCGATGGCGTCGTGGCACTTGCGCGTGTCGAAGGCGCCATCGGCGGTGACGGTGGCGATCTCCTGCTGGGGCGGGATCTGGTCGAGCAGCTCGGGCAGCATGGGGGCGTCACCGATCTCGCTGGTGGTGAACTCCGCGGCCCGGATTTCCAGTGATTATTCGTCGATACCGATGTGGATCTTGCGCCAGACCCGCCGCTTCGTGCCGCCGTGCTTGCGGGCGTTCCACTCCCCTTCACCCTCGACCTTGATCCCGGTTCTGTCCGCTGCCCGGCAGGGCATTGCGCAGCAATGTCCCGAGAGGGACCAGCAGGTGCAGCGGACCGTCCGAGCCGCGATAGGGGATGTTCACCTTCAGCATCTTCTGGCGACGCGACAGCGTGCTGAAGTCGGGCACCGTCCAGTCGAGGCCGATCAGCCGCAGCAGGCTCTCGACGAACCCGGTCGTCTGCCTGAGCGCCATGCCGAACAGCACCTTCATGGTCAGGCAGGTCTGAATGGCCGCGTCGCCGTAGTCGGGCTGCCGCCCGCGCTTGCCGGTCGGTGTGGCTTCCCAAGTCATCGAAGGGTCGAACCAAGCTCTCGTGACATTGCTGCGCAATGCACTGACGGTTAGTGGATCGTCAGCGAGCCGCGGCGCTTCAGCGCTTCGTTATAGGCGGGCCAGTTCCTGGTCTTGTAGGTCGGGGGCGTTGGTCTGCTCATGCAGTCCAGCTACCACGCCGGATTCACGAGATGAATCCCTCACGCGATTTGTGCAACAGAGTGACTCGCCTCCACAGACACCCATAAGCCCATGTTTTAAAAGGCTTTTGGATAATTTAGATTTGACCCCCTCATCTCACCCACCATCTTGGATGCGCTTGATTGAAACGGGATGACACACTACTTCATTCTTCGGCAAAGCGCGGACGACAAAGACTGATCTTTTTGTATCTGGAAAAAAGGCGGGGCTGGCTATTCTGAGCAGACTCGAGAGCTGGAATTTAGCCTCATGACGCGTTTTTCTTGGCCGCAACTTTGATCCGCGCCCTCTCGACACGGTGGCATGTCGGACACAACAGGGCGAAGTCCTTAATTGTTGTGTACCTCACGCCCTCGTCCAGCGGGTGCATGTGATGCACGTCCAATAAGGAGCGGGGATTGATGCCTTCGATCCCGCTCACCATCGACGGATCAAACTCGCAGTCGTCGCAATGCATGGCGTTCTCACGCCGTCGTTTCTTGACGAACTCCTGTGCGAGCCGTGCCGCTCGTTTGCGAACTTAGGCACGCCGCTCTTCTTCCATCCCTTCCAACGCACCGTCAGGTAGGTCTCGCTCAACCAGTCTGCGGATTCGGTCGTCAATCTCGCTTGCCTCGGCCAACACAAACTCGTCTTCAGTCCCAATCCATGCATTGGCAGCGGTATCCGCTCCATCGTCGCCAGAGCGCGCGGCCCAGGTATTTCGCCGCGCTCAGGGCCTCGTTTCGCGCCACGGCTCCGGCGGTGATGGTCTTCCAAGGCTTCGCGTTCTTGCGGGGCGGGATGACAGCATGGGCGCCACGGTCGGCAATAGCGTCGTGGCATTTACGTGTGTCGTAGGCACCGTCGGCGGTGACGCTGCCGATCCGCTCGTCTGCCGCGATCTGGCCGAGCAGGTCGGGTAGCACCGGGGCATCACCGATGTGGCTCCCGGTGATCTCGACAGCGCGGACCTCCAGTTTTTCCTCTTCAATCCCGAGATGGATCTTGCGCCAGACGCGCCGCTTGGGACCGCCATGCTTGCGGGCGTGCCATTCACCTTCGCCCTCAATCCTGATCCCGGTGCTGTCCGCTGCCCGGCAGGGCATTGCGCAGCAATGTCCCGAGAGGGATCAGCAGGTGCAGCGGCCCCTTGGAGCCGCGATACGGGATGTTCACGGCCAGGGTCTTCTGGCGCCGGGACAGGGTGCTGAAGTCGGGCACCGTCCAGTTGAGGCCAACCAGCCGCAGCAGGCTCTCGACGAACCCTGTCGTCTGCCGGAGCGCCATGCCGAATAACACCTTCATGGAAAGGCAGGTCTGGATGGCGGCATCGCTGTAGGTCTGCTGCCGGCCACGCCTGCCTGTCACAGCGGCCCCCCAGCTCATAGCGGGGTCGAACCAACCTCTCGTGACATTGCTCGCAATGCACTGCCGGTCAACGGATCGTCAGCGAGCCCCGGCGCTTGAGCGCTTCATTGCAGGCCGGCCAGTTCCTGGTCCTGCAGGTTGGGGGGGTAGCTCTGCTCATGCACACCAGCTACCACGCTGGATTCATGAGATGAATCCCACACGAGATTTATGCAACAGAGCCCTTCTGATGTTCCATGGCTCGCGACAGGCATCAGAATCACGTTTTTTTTCCGCACAATCTGTCAGTTGCACAAGCGATTTTGACGCCTACACAACTGAAAAAAATATTTCTTTTAATATCATGTCTTAGGATGATTTCAGGCCATTCCCAGTGCCGATTTGTACATCTCGAGGACTGCCTCTTCCGTCTTGTCGGCGAGGGCAGCAGGGGCGTGCGCATCGAGTGCCGGATCCCCGGCGCCGACATGACCCCCTACCTCGCCTGCGCGGCGCAGTTGGCCACGGGTCTTGCCGGGATCGAGGAAGAGCTCCCCCCTGTCGCCCGCCGCGACGGGCGACATCTACGGCGCCGAGGATGTGCCCGAGGTGCCTCGACCCTGCGCGAGGCGACCGCGATCTTCCGCAAGTCGAAGATGCTGCGCAAGGCGTTGGGCGGGCCGGTGGTCGACCACTACACGAGGGCGGCCGAGGTGGAGCAGGAGGACTACGACCGCGTTGTCACCGACTACGCGCTGCGGCGCTGGTTCGAGAAGGCCTGAGAGGCTGAGGCTGAGGCTGAGCTCCCGGCCGGCGGGATCGAAGTCAGGTCCGATGTCCCGAACGGCGCGCGGGCTGCCCGCGCCGGAGGACACCGCCGCCGCCACTGTCCTCGGGCAAACTACACCCTATCTTAGGCCACGCCGGTCACACGGCACCGCCCCCACCACAGGCCCACCTGCGCCCCCGACGGACAAGACCCGCCGGGGGCCGGAAGGCGGAGGCTCAGGCGCGCGGGCCGATGGTGGTGGTCAGCGAGCCCAGCCCGTCGACCGAGACCGTGCAGACATCGCCCGGCACCAGCTTGCCGACGCCCGCGGGGGTACCGGTCATGATCAGATCGCCCGGCTGCAGGGTCATGGTCTGCGACAGGATCGAGATCACCTCGGGCACCGTCCAGATCATCTCGGCGAGATCGCCGCGCTGCTTCTCCTCGCCGTTCACCTCGAGCCAGATCGCGCCCTCGGTCGGATGGCCGACCTCGGAAACCGGGTGCACCGGCCCCACGACGGCGGAATTGTCGAAGCCCTTGGCGAAATCCCACGGGCGCGACAGCTCCTTCGCCGCGTTCTGCAGATCGCGGCGGGTCAGGTCGTTGCCCAGCGCGTAGCCCCAGACGTGGCCCAGCGCCTCGGCCTCGGGAATGTCGGCGCCGCCGCTGCCGATGGCGACGACGAGCTCGGCCTCGTAGTGCAGGTTCCCGGTCTGCGGCGGATACGGGATCACCGCGCCGTCCTCGACCACCGCGTCGCAGGGCTTGGTGAAGAAGAACGGCGGCTCGCGGTCGGGATCGCGGCCCATCTCGCGGGCGTGCGCGGCGTAGTTGCGGCCGACGCAGAAGATGCGCCGCACGGGGAAGCGGTCGTCGCTTCCGGCGACAGGAACGGAGGGGGTGTCCATCGGGGGCACAACGTAGGCCATGCGGGCTCCTTTGCTGGGTCTGCGGTGTCGGCGGCCGCGATCCGGGGTCGCGGTTCTCGTCTCTTTGCACAGGCTTAAGGCCATCCGGCAGCGGGAAGCCAGCCCCTTCGGGCGCGCGCATTGACACCTCGCGGGAAACCGCGCTTGATCCGGGCTCAGGGACAGGCGGCGCTGAAGGATGTGCCGGCACAAAGGCAAGGACGGAACATGACGAAGACGGTGGCGGTGATCGGCGCGGGTATCGTTGGGGTCGCCACGGCGATCTGGCTGCAACGCGACGGACATCAGGTGATCCTGATCGACAAGGCGGGCCCCGCCGAGGGCACGAGCCACGGCAACGCGGGCGTGCTGGCCTCGTGCTCGGTGCTGCCGGTGACGGGTCCCGGCCTGTGGCTGAAGGCGCCGAAGATGCTGCTGGACCCGAACCAGCCGCTCTTCATGAAGTGGTCCTACCTGCCGAAGATCGCGCCGTGGCTGATGAAGTTCATGACCCACGCCAACGCCGACGCCGCCCGCAAGCGCGCCGCCGCCGCCGCGCCCATCATCGGCGACAGCCTCGCCGACCACCAGGCGCTGTCGGCGGGCACCGGCGCCGAGCAATGGGTCGTGCCGGGCGATTACGTCTTCCTCTACAACAACCGCGCCGCCTTCGAGGCGGACGCCTTCGGCTTCCAGGTGCGGCGCGAGAACGGCTTCGAGTGGGAGCTGCTCGAGGATCAGGCGCTGCGCGACTACGATCCGATCTGGGGCCCGCAGATGACCTGCGCCGCGCGTTTCCCCGGCCACGGGCGCATCACCGATCCCGGCCGCTATGTGAAGGACCTCGCCGCCCACGCGGTGTCGCAGGGCGCCCGGCTGGTCATCGGCGAGGTCACCGACCTTGCCCGCGAAAAGGGCGCTGTGACCGGGGTACGCGTGGGGGGCGAGACCATCCCCTGCGACGCCGCCGTCATCACCACCGGCGTCTGGTCCGGGCCGCTGGCGCGCAAGCTCGGCGTCAACGCGCCGCTGGAATCCGAGCGCGGCTACCATCTCGAGCTCTACGAGCCCTCGGTCATGCCCCGGAATCCGGTGATGATCGCCAGCGGCAAGTTCGTCGCGACCCCGATGGACGGACGCCTGCGCCTTGCCGGCATCGTCGAGCTTGGCGGGCTCGACCTGCCGCCGTCTCGCGCGCCCTTCGAGCTGCTCGAGAAGCAGATCCGCGCCGCGGTGCCCGGGCTGACGTGGAAGACGACCGTGGAGTGGATGGGGCACCGGCCGTCGATGGCCGATTCCCTGCCGATCATCGGGGAATCGCCGGCGGTGAAAGGGGCCTACATGGGCTTCGGCCACGATCACGTCGGTTTGACGGGCGGCCCCAAGACCGGGCGGCTTATTTCTCAGCTGATCTCGGGCCGGACACCGAACATCAATCTTGCGCCCTACGCCCCGGATCGGTTTCACTAGCCTCACCAAAAAACATTAGAACACAAACAACAGGGAGAGACAGATCATGAAACTCGCGAACACGCTGCTCGCAGCGACGGCGCTTGCCGGCATCGGCGCGGCGGCTCAGGCCGAGAAGTGGGACATGCCCATGGCCTACGCCGCGACCAACTTCCATTCGGAAGTCGGCGCCACCTTCGCCAGCTGCGTGACCGACGGCACCGGCGGCGAGCTCGAGATCGTGACCCACCCCTCGGGCTCGCTCTTCGGCGGCGCCGAGATCAAGCGCGCGGTGATGACCGGCCAGGCGATGATCGGCGAGCGTCTGCTTTCTGCCCACCAGAACGAGAACGCGCTCTACGGCGTCGACTCGATCCCCTTCCTCGTCTCCTCCTTCGACGAGCACGAGAAGCTCTGGTCGATCGCCCTGCCCTATGTCGAGAAGGCGCTGGAAGAGGACAACCTGCACTACGTCTACTCGGTGCCGTGGCCGCCGCAGGGGCTCTACATGAACAAGGAGCTGACCGACATCGAAGGCATGAAGGGCGTGAAGTTCCGCTCGTACTCGGCGGCGACCGCCAAGATGGCCGAGCTGACCGGCGCCCTGCCGGTGCAGGTCGAAGCGGCGGAACTGAGCCAGGCGCTGGCCACCGGCGTGGCCGAGAGCTTCATCTCGTCGGGCGCCACCGGCTATGACCGCAAGGTCTGGGAGCACCTGTCGCATTTCTACGAGGTCGACGCATGGCTGCCGCGCAACGCGGTCTTCGTGAACCTCGACGCCTGGAACGACCTGTCGGACGAGGCCAAGACGGTCATCACCGACTGCGGCGCCACCGCCGCCGCCGAGGGTCTGCAGAAGTCCATCGACTACACCAACTTCACGCTCGATGAGTTGAAGAAGAACGGCATGTCCGTCGAACGGGCCTCGGACCACCTGATGGGCCAGCTGCAGGAGATGGGCGAGGTCATGACCGCCGAGTGGCTCGAGACCGCGGGCGACGACGGCAAGGCCATCGTCGACGCCTACAAGGGCGAGTGATCCAGGCCGAGTGAGCCGGGTCACGTGCCCCGGCACGACTGACACGGGACCGGCCGCCGCGCGACGGGCGGTCGGCAGGATGACCCGGGCGGCGCCACGCGCGCCGTCCGGCACACCCGGCAGACGGTGACTTCGATCTCCGGCCCTGCGCGCCCCATGCGCAGGCCGCCGCGTCACCGCGACAGCCTCAAAAAGCCCCATGGGCCAACAGACAACAGGCAGGGAGGACAGGGCATGGCCGCCGCACGGACGCTTCGGCGCATCCTCGATACGTTCTATCTCATCGGCGGGATCCTCGCCTCGCTCTTCCTGATCGCGATCCTCGCGATCATCGTGCTGCAGATGCTGGCGCGCTGGACCGGGCATGTCTTTCCCGGCGCCACCGACTACGCCGGCTACTGCATGGCCGCGGCGTCCTTCTTCGCCTTCGCCTACGCGCTCAACCACGGCGCCCACATCCGGGTCTCGCTGCTCCTCACCGGGCTCGGCAGGCACCGCTGGTGGGGCGAGCTCTGGTGCTTCGGCATCGGCACCGCGATCTCGACTTGGTTCGCGTGGTACGCGATCCGCGGCAACCAGATCTCGTGGCGCTTCAAGGAACTGAGCCAGGGGCTCGACGCGACGCCGATGTGGATCCCGCAGCTGTCGATGTCGATCGGCACCGTCATGCTCGCCGTGGCGTTCTGGGACCACCTCGTGCGGCTGATCTTCACCGGGTCGCACGGCATCACCACCGACCTCGTCGACCAGAGCCAGGGAGAATGAGTTGGAACAGCTGATCCCCATCGGAATCTTCCTCTTCGTCCTTTTCCTGCTGCTGGGCTCCGGCGTCTGGGTGGGCCTTGCGCTGATGGGCGTGGCCTACGTCGGCATGGAGATTTTCACCTCGCGCCCCGCCGGCGACGCGATGATCACCAAGATCTGGTCGTCCTCCTCGAGCTGGACGCTCACCGCGCTGCCGCTCTTCATCTGGATGGGCGAGATCCTCTACCGGACACGATTGTCGGAGGACATGTTCAAGGGCCTGAGCCCGTGGATGGCGCGGCTGCCCGGCGGGCTCGTGCACACCAACATCGTGGGCTGCACCGTCTTCGCGGCGGTCTCGGGCTCGTCGGCGGCGACGCTGACCACGGTCGGCAAGATGTCGATCCCCGAGCTGCGCCGGCGCCACTATCCCGAGACCATGGTCATCGGCACGCTGGCGGGGGCCGCGACGCTGGGGCTGATGATCCCGCCCTCGCTGACGCTCATCGTCTACGGCGTGACCATCAACGAGAGCGTCACCAAGCTCTTCATGGCGGGCGTTCTGCCGGGCCTCGTGCTGGCGCTGATGTTCATGGGCTACGTGGCGGTGATGTCGTGGACGTCCAAGGACTTCAACCCGACGCCCGAGCCCCACATGTCCTTCGTCGAGAAACTCAAGAACTCGCGCTTCCTGATCCCGGTGATCTGCCTGATCGTCGTGGTCATCGGCTCGATGTACATGGGCTGGGCGACGGCGACCGAGGCCGCGGCCTTCGGCGTCATCGGCTCGCTGATCCTCGCGGCGGCGCAGGGCTCGCTGAGCTGGGGCACCTTCAGCGAGAGCCTCATGGGCGCGGTGCGTACCTCGGCGATGATCGCGCTGATCCTCGCGGGTGCCTCGTTCCTGTCGCTGTCGATGGGCTTCACCGGCATCCCGCGCGGGCTCGCCGACCTGATCGCCAGCTGGGAGCTGTCGAAGTTCCAGCTGATCATGGCGCTGCTGGTGTTCTACATCATCCTCGGCTGCTTCCTCGACGGCATCTCGTCGGTGGTGCTGACCATGGCCGTGGTCGAGCCGATGATCCGGGCACAGGGGATCGACCTGATCTGGTTCGGCATCTTCATCGTGGTGGTGGTCGAGATGGCGCAGATAACGCCGCCCATCGGCTTCAACCTCTTCGTGCTGCAGGGCATGACCGGGCACGAGATGAACTTCATCGCCCGCGCCGCGATCCCGATGTTCCTCATCATGGTGGTCATGGTCTTCGTGCTCATCGTCTTCCCCGAGCTCGCCACGTGGCTGCCCGACAACATCCGCAAGGGCCCGGGCGGCTGATAAGGTGACCGAGGCCTGGACACATCTCGCGGCGGCCCCCTGGGTCGCCGCAATCGCCTTCGCCATCGTCTTCGTGGGCGCCGTGGTGCAATTCTCGCTCGGCATGGGCTTCGGGCTGACCGTGGCGCCGGTGCTGGCGCTCATCGACCCGGTGCTGGTGCCCTTCCCCGCCCTGCTCATGAGCTTCGCCGTCGCCGCGGGCGGCGCCCTGCGCGAGCTGCACGCGGTGCGATGGCACGCGGTCGTCTGCGCCGCCGGAGGCCGGGGCCTCGGCGCGGCCGTTGCCGCAATGCTGCTCGCGGGCATCGCCTCGGCGCAGGGCTTCAGCCTCGTGTTCGGGCTATTGGTGCTTGGCGCGGTAGCTCTGTCGGTGGCGGGGCTGAGACTTGGCTTCACCTACCGCAACCTGCTGGGCATGGGCGCGGTCTCGGGGGTGATGGCGACGATCACCTCGGTGGGCGCGCCGCCGCTTGCCATGGTGTTCCAGGGCCAGCCCGCGGGCAAGGCCCGCCCGACGCTCGCGGCGATCTTCACCTTCGGAACCCTGTTCTCGATCGCCGGGCTCTGGCTTGGCGGCTTCGCCGGGGTGCGCGAGCTGTGGCTGGCGCTGCTGCTGTCGCCCGCGGCGCTGGCGGGGTTCTTCGCCACGCGCCTGCTGGGCGGGTTGCTCGACACCCGCTACCGGGCGCTCCTGCTGGGCGTGAGCGGGCTTGCCGGGCTGGCGCTGGTGATCCGGGGGCTGGCATGAGCCCGCTGCTGGCCTGCGCCCGGCACGCGCGCTGGCTGCTGGTGGCGGGGCTCGTTGCCGGCGTCGCGGTGCCCGGCGTCGCATCGGCGGTGCGACCATGGCTGCCCGAGCTGGTGGCGCTGATGCTCTTCCTCGCCGCCCTCAGGATCGGCCCGCGCCGCGCCGTCGGCGCGCTCCACGAGCTGCGTGAGACCGCCGCCGTGCTGCTGGCGTGGCAACTCGCCCTGCCCCTCGCGGCACTGGCGCTCTTCGCCGCAACAGGTCTGCTTGGCCAGCCCGTCGCACTTGCGCTGATACTGATGCTTGCCGCCTCGCCGCTGGCGGGGAGCCCGAACCTCACCATGCTGGTCGGCGCCGACCCCGCCCCGGCACTGCGCCTGCTGATCCTCGGCACTGCGGCCCTGCCGCTCAGTGTCATTCCGGTGTTCTGGGCCCTGCCCGCCCTCGGCAGCGCCGCCGCGGTCAGCGGCTCGGTGCTGCGGCTGCTGATGACCATCGGACTTGCCGCGGGGCTCGCCTTCGCGCTGCGCCTGACGCTGATGAAGGCCCCCTCCGAGACCGCGCTCGCCCGCATGGACGGGCTCTCGGCACTGACCATGACGGTGATGGTGCTGGGGCTCATGTCCGCCGTGGGCCCTGCCCTCTCCGAGCGCCCGCTGGCGCTGGCCGGGTGGCTGGCGCTGGCCTGTGCCGCCAATCTCGGGCCGCAATGCGTGGTGGCGCTGCTGCTGAGGGGCCGGATGCCCGGCCCGCGCATCCCGGCGCTGGCCATCACCGCGGGCAACCGCAACATCGCGCTCTTCCTAGTGGCGCTGCCGCCCGAGACCACCGACGTGCTGCTGCTGTTCATCGGCTGCTACCAGGTGCCGATGTATCTGACCCCGCTCCTGATGACCCGCTTCTACGCCCGGCTGCGCTAGGCCACGTGCCCGGCGGGCCAGCGCGGCAGGAAACTGTCGCGCTCGGCGGCGATGAACTCCCACACGGTGCGGGCGGCGCCGCTCAGCGGGGCGTCGGTCGGGTGCAGCAGGAACCAGTGGCGCATGATCGGCAGCCCGGGAAGGTCCAGGGTCACCAGCCGCCCCGAGCGCAGTTCCTCGACCACCGTGTGATACGAGATGAGCGCGATCCCCAGCCCCGCGATCACCGCCTGCTTGATGGTCTCGTTGGTGCCCATCTCGGAGCGCTCATAGGGCTTGCCCTCGCCGATCCGGTCCAGAAACCGGGTCGCGAGGATGCGGGTGCCCGAGCCCTGCTCGCGCATCAGGATGATCTCGTTCAGCACCTCGTCGGGGGTGATGTCGCGCTTCGCGGCCAGCGGATGATCGGGCGGCGCGATCAGCACGTGCGGGTGATCCCCGAGCGAGATCGCCTCGAGCGCCGGCACCCGCGGCGGCCGCCCCATGATCGCGAGATCCAGCGCCCCGTCCTGCAACGCGCCGATGATGCTGTCGCGGTTGCCGATCTGTAGCAGTATCTCGATGTCGGGGCAGCTCCTGCGCAGGCGGGCGACGATGCCCGGGGCGAAATACTTGCCGGTCGAGACCACCCCCAGAACCACCGTCCCGGCGAGCCCCTTCTGCAACGCATCGATTCTTCGCAATGCGATCCGGAGACCCGCGTCGGCCCTCTCGTAGGCGTGCAGAAGCACCGCGCCTTCGGCGGTAACGGTGAAAGGACCGGACCCGTCCCGCGACAGCATGGCACAGCCAAAGGTATGGTCCAGGGCCTTGAGCTGGCTGTGCACCGCTGGGGCAGTGAGACCCAGCTCTTCGGCGGCACGCGAAATTGATCCAGTTCTTTCAACGGCTTCCAAAGCGCGAAGCTGTTTGAACGTCAGCGAGGCCAATCTGCGCATTAAACTTCTCCGAAAGAGAGATCAGATTTTTTAAATTTTCTAACAACGCCCGATGCGGAAGATCAAGCCTCAGTCACCCGTCGAGGAGGAGGCCTTGATGACCGACAGGAACCCCTATTCACCCGACGCGCCGATTCCGGCCCGTCTCCGCCCCGCGATGGAGGCGCTCGGCCGGGTCGGCCGCGACCTCGCCCGGCGCATTGCCCGCGGCCCGCTCGATGGCCGTCTCGACCGCACCGTGGGCGGCAACGCCGACGGCGACGCGCAAAAGGCGCTGGACGTGCTGGCCGACGCCGCCTTCCTCGCCGAACTCAGGGGCACCGGCATCCGCTGGTACGCCTCGGAAGAGCAGGACGACGTCACCGAGCTCGACCCCGCCGGGCGGCTGGCGCTGGCCATCGACCCCCTCGACGGCTCGTCGAACATCGAGACCAACGTCTCCATCGGCACCATCTTCTCGCTTCGCGAGGCCAGGGATGAGGGCGTGGCGAGCTTCCTGCGCCCCGGTCACGAGCAGCTGGCGGCGGGCTACATCATCTACGGCCCGCAGTGCATGATGGTCGTCACTTTCGGCGACGGGGTGCAGGACTACCTGCTCGACCCCGCAACCGGGCTTTTCACGCTGGTCAACACGCGGCTGACGATCCCCGAGGAAAGCGCCGAGTTCGCGATCAACGCGTCGAACTACCGGCACTGGTCGAAGCCCGTGCGCGCCTACATCGACGACTGCATCGCCGGCAGCGAGGGCCCCCGCGCCAAGAACTTCAACATGCGCTGGATCGCCTCGCTGGTGGCCGAGACCCACCGGATCCTCGTGCGGGGCGGGCTCTTCCTCTACCCCCGCGACGCCCGTCCCGGCTACGCCGATGGCCGCTTGCGCATGGTCTACGAATGCGCCCCCATCGCGCTGCTGATCGAGCAGGCGCAGGGCCGTGCCACCGACGCCACCACGCGCATCCTCGACAAGGTGCCGGGCTCGCTGCACGCCCGCACGCCCTTCGTCTTCGGCTCGACCTCCAAGGTCGACCGCATCACCGCCTACCATGACCTCCCCGAGCAGGAAATCTCTGCCCTCTTCGGCAACCGCGGCCTGTTCCGCGTCTGATCGCCCCCAGGAAAGACCAGCAAGTCCCATGAGCAAGAAGCATCCCATCATCTCGGTCACCGGCTCGTCCGGCGCGGGGACCACCACGGTCAAGACGACGTTCGACCAGATCTTCCGCCGTGAAGGCATCAAGGCGGTGAGCATCGAGGGCGACGCCTTCCACCGCTACAACCGCGCCGACATGAAGGCCGAGCTCGAGAGCCGCAAGGCCGCCGGGGACGAGACTTTCTCGCATTTCTCCTACGACGCCAACGAGCTGGGCGCGCTGGAGGACATCTTCCGCACCTACGGCGAGACCGGCAGCGGCAAGACCCGCCACTACATCCACGACGACGCCGAGGCCGAGCGCCACGGCACCCCGCCGGGCCACTTCACCGACTGGAAGCCTTTCGAGGATGGCAGCGACCTGCTGTTCTACGAGGGCCTGCACGGCGCGGTGAAGAACGACGAGGTCAACCTCTCGGCGCTGGCGGATCTCAAGATCGGCGTGGTGCCGGTCATCAACCTCGAATGGATCCAGAAGATCCACCGCGACAAGGCCTCGCGCGGGTACACCACCGAGGCGGTGACCGACGTGATCCTGCGCCGGATGCACGCCTACGTGCACTGCATCTGCCCGCAGTTCACCGAGACCGACGTGAACTTCCAGCGCGTGCCGGTGGTCGACACCTCGAACCCGTTCATCGCCCGCTGGATCCCCACCGCCGACGAGAGCCTCGTGGTGATCCGCTTCAAGAGCCCGCGGGGGATCGATTTCCCCTACCTGACCTCGATGATCCAGAACTCCTGGATGAGCCGGGCGAACTCGATCGTCATTCCCGGCGGCAAGATGGACCTCGCCATGCAGCTCATCTTCACGCCGATGGTCCAGCGGCTCGTCAACGAATCCAAGCGCGCCTGAGGGAGGCACAGATGACCCTTCAACAGACAATCTCGACCAGCACCGAAGACCAGATGGCCAACGCCATCCGCGCGCTCGCGATGGACGCGGTGCAGGCGGCGAACTCGGGCCATCCCGGCGCGCCCATGGGCATGGCCGACGTGGCAACGGTGCTTTTCAACCGCTTCATGAAGCTCGACCCGAAGGACCCCGGCTGGGCCGACCGCGACCGCTTCGTCATGAGCGCCGGACACGGCTCGATGCTGGTCTACGCGATCAACCACCTGCTGGGCTACGACGACATGCCGATGGACCAGCTGCGCCGCTTTCGCCAGCTTGGCAGCCGCACCGCCGGGCACCCGGAATACGGCCACGCCAAGGGCATCGAGACCACCACGGGACCACTCGGCCAGGGCATTTCCACCGCCGTCGGGATGGCGCTGGCCGAGCGCATGATGAACGCCCGCTTCGGCGACGATCTGGTGGACCACTACACCTATGTCATCGCCGGCGACGGCTGCCTGATGGAAGGCATCAGCCACGAGGCCATCGACCTCGCCGGACACCTTGGACTCTCCCGCCTGATCGTTCTCTGGGACGACAATGGCATCACCATCGACGGGGGCACCGACCTCTCCACCTCCACCAACCAGCTGGCGCGCTTCGCGGCCGCGGGCTGGCACGTTGCCTCCGTCGATGGGCATGACAAGACCGCCGTCGCGGCCGCACTCGAGACGGCGCGCGCCGAAGCCTCCCCCTCCCTGATCGCCTGCAAGACGATCATCGGCTTCGGCGCACCAAACAAGCAGGGCTCGCACGACGTGCACGGCGCGCCGCTGGGCGAGGCCGAGATCGCCGCCGCGCGCGAGACCCTCGGCTGGACCCACGCCCCCTTCGAGATCCCGCCCGAGGTCTACGACGGCTGGCGCGCGGTCGCGGCCCGCGGCGGCGACGCCCGCTCCGCCTGGGCGCGTCGGCTGGCTGACAGCCCCGACGCCTGGACCTTCCGCGCCGCCCACGCGCCGGTGGACGACGCCAGCCTCGATGCCGCGATCACCGCCTACAAGCACCGGCTGTCGTCGGACGCGCCCAAGGTGGCAACCCGCAAGGCCAGCGAGATGGCGCTCGAGATCGTCAACGGCACCCTGCCCAACACTGTCGGAGGCTCTGCCGACCTCACCGGGTCGAACAACACGAAGACCAGGGGCCAGGCTCCGGTGAAAGCCGGCGACTACGCCGGCAGCTACATACACTACGGCATCCGCGAGCACGGCATGGCGGCGGCGATGAACGGCATCGCGCTGCACGGCGGGCTGAAGCCCTACGGCGGCACCTTCCTCGCCTTCGCCGACTACTGCCGGCCGGCGATGCGGCTGTCGTCGCTGATGGGGCTGCCGGTGGTCTACGTCATGACCCACGACAGCATCGGGCTGGGCGAGGACGGGCCCACGCACCAGCCGGTCGAAACCATCGCCTCGTTGCGGGCGATGCCCAACCACCTCGTGTTCCGCCCCTGCGACGCGGTCGAGACCGCCGAGGCCTGGCAGATCGCGATGACCCAGACCGCGCGGCCCAGCACGCTGGCGCTGTCGCGGCAGGGCCTGCCCACGGTGCGCACCCGGCACACCGAGGCCAACCTCACCGCCCGCGGCGCCTATGTGCTGCGCGACGTGGCCCGGCGCGACGTGACGCTGATCGCCACCGGCTCCGAGGTCGAGATCGCGCTGGCCGCCTCCGAGGCGCTGGCCGCCGAGGGCATCGCCGTCGCCGTGGTTTCGGCCCCCTGCTTCGAGCTCTTCGCCGAGGCCACGCCCGAACAACGCGCCGCAGTGCTGGGCGATGCCCCGCGCATCGGCATCGAGGCCGCGATCCGGCAGGGCTGGGAGCTGATGCTGCGCCCCGAGGACGGCTTCATCGGCATGACCGGCTTCGGCGCCTCGGCGCCCGCCCCCGAACTCTACCGCCATTTCGGCATCACCGCCAACGCCGTGGCCGCGCTGGCGCGGCAACTCGTCTGACCAAGGGAGGACCCACCACATGGCACTGATCACGCTGAGGCAATTGCTGGATCACGCCGCCGAGCACGGCTACGGCGTTCCGGCCTTCAACATCAACAACATGGAGCAGGGCCTCGCGATCATGGAGGCGGCCGAGGGCTGCGACGCGCCGGTGATCCTGCAGGCCTCGCGCGGGGCCCGGAAATACGCGGGCGACATCATGCTGCGCCACATGGTGCAGGCGCTGGCCGAGATGTTCCCCGGCAACCACATCGTGATGCACCAGGATCACGGCAACAACGATGCCACCTGCCTGTCAGCGATCCGCCACGGCTTTACCAGCGTGATGATGGACGGCTCGCTCGAGGAGGACATGAAGACGCCCGCCTCCTACGAGTACAACGTCGAGATCACCCGCCGCGTCACCACCGCCGCCCACGCGGTCGGCGCCTCGGTCGAGGGCGAGCTGGGCGTGCTCGGATCGCTCGAGACGGGCGAGGCCGCGGCCGAGGACGGCTCGGGCGCCGAGGGAAAGCTCAGCCATGACCAGCTTCTGACAGATCCCGATCAGGCGGTGGATTTCGTGCTGGCCACCCGCTGCGACGCGCTGGCCATCGCCTGTGGCACCTCGCACGGGGCCTACAAGTTCACCCGCAAGCCCGACGGCGACATCCTGTCGATGGAGACCATCCGCCGGATCAACGAGAAGCTGCCGGACACGCATCTGGTGATGCACGGCAGCAGCTCGGTCCCGCAGGAGCTTCAGGACCTGATCAACGCCAACGGCGGGCGCATGCCCCAGACCTACGGCGTCCCGGTCGAGGAGATCGAGCGCGGCATCCGCATGGGCGTGCGCAAGGTCAACATCGACACCGACTGCCGCATGGCGATGACCGGCCAGTACCGCCGCATCGCGCAGGAAAAGCCCGAGGAATTCGATCCGCGCAAGTTCAACGCGCCCGCCATGGAAGAGCTGCGCAAGCTCTGCCGCGACCGGTTCGAACGCTTCGGCACCGCCGGACAGGCCTCGAAGATCAAGCCCGTCTCGCTCGACGACATGGCAAGCCGCTACGCCAGCGGCGCGCTCGACCCGAGGATCGCCGCGGCCGACGCCGCCTGATCCCCCCCCGCCAACGGACCGACCACGGACCGACGACGGACCGACCGCGGATCTGCATTCGCATTATGCTCACGGAGGAGAAGACCATGCTGGACAATGCCAAGACCGTCACCGACGCGAAGAAGCGCTACAGCGCTGGCGTGATGAAATACGCCCAGATGGGCTATTGGGAGCCGGACTACACGCCCAAGGACACCGACATCATCGCGCTGTTCCGGATCACCCCGCAGGACGGCGTCGACGAGGTCGAGGCAGCGGCGGCGGTGGCGGGCGAAAGCTCGACCGCGACCTGGACCGTGGTCTGGACCGACCGGCTCACCGCCTGCGACAAGTACCGGGCGAAGGCCTACCGCGTCGACCCGGTGCCGAACTCGCAGGGCGAGTTCTTCGCCTACATCGCCTATGACCACGACCTGTTCGAGCCGGGCTCGATTGCCAACCTCACCGCGTCGATCATCGGCAACGTCTTCGGCTTCAAGCCGCTCAAGGCGCTCCGGCTCGAGGACATGCGCCTGCCGGTCGCCTATGTGAAGACCTTCCAGGGTCCCGCCACCGGCATCGTGGTCGAGCGCGAGCGTCTCAACGCCTACGGCCGCCCGCTGCTGGGCGCCACGGTGAAGCCCAAGCTCGGCCTCTCGGGGCGCAACTACGGCCGCGTGGTCTACGAGGCGCTTAAGGGCGGGCTGGACTTCACCAAGGACGACGAGAACATCAACTCCCAGCCCTTCATGCACTGGCGGGACCGGTTCCTCTACTGCATGGAGGCGGTGAACCGTGCCTCCGCCGCCACCGGCGAGGTGAAGGGGACCTACCTCAACGTCACCGCCGGCACGATGGAAGAGATGTACGCGCGGGCGGAATTCGCAAAGTCGCTCGGCTCGGTCGTCATCATGATCGACCTCGTGATCGGCTACACCGCCATCCAGTCGATGGCCAAGTGGGCGCGGGACAACGACATGATCCTGCACCTGCACCGCGCCGGGCATTCGACCTACACCCGCCAGCGCTCGCACGGGGTCAGCTTCCGCGTCATCGCCAAGTGGATGCGTCTTGCCGGCGTCGACCACCTGCACGCGGGCACCGTCGTCGGCAAGCTCGAGGGCGATCCGGCCACGACCAAGGGCTACTATGATATCTTCCGCGAGGAATATAACCCGATGGCGCTCGAAAACGGCATCTTCTTCGACCAGGACTGGGCCTCGCTCAACAAGATGATGCCGGTGGCCTCGGGCGGTATCCACGCCGGCCAGATGCACCAGCTGCTGACCTATCTGGGCGAGGATGTCGTGCTGCAGTTCGGCGGCGGCACCATCGGTCACCCGCACGGCATCGAGGCGGGCGCCACGGCCAACCGCGTCGCCCTCGAGGCGATGGTCTTCGCCCGCAACGCCGGGCGCGACATCTGGAACGAGGGCGAGGACATCCTGCGCGACGCCGCCCGCACCTGCACGCCGCTGAAGCAGGCGCTCGACACCTGGAAGGACGTCACCTTCGACTACGCCTCGACCGACGCACCCGACTTCGCACCGACCCCCGAGGTGTCGATGTGAGCCTCTGCGGGGGGAGATGCCCCCTCTTCCCCCGCACCCTCTCCATTTCCGAAATTCCGACCTGAAAGGACATCCCATGCGACTGAGACAGGGCCAGTTCAGCTTTCTTCCCGACCTCACCGACGACGACATCCGCGTGCAGGCGCAATACGCCATCGACAACGGCTGGGCGGTCTCGGTGGAATACACCGACGATCCCCACCCCCGGAACAGCTACTGGGAGATGTGGGGCCACCCGATGTTCGACAACCGCGACGCCGCGGCAGCGGTCTACGAGGTGAACGAGTGCCGCAAGCAACACGGCTCGAAGTACATCCGGGTGCTGGCCTTCGACGCCACCCACGGCTGGGAATCGATCCGCATGAGCTTCATCGTGAACCGCCCCGCCGAGGAGCCCGGCTTCCGGGTGGTGCGGCAGGAGGGCGAGGGGCGGCAGATCCGATACACCATCGAGAGCTACGCCGTGCGCGAACCCGAGGGCGCGCGCTACGCCTGACCTGCCGCCCACCGGCAGGTGCCGGACCGGGGGGCTTTGCGCCCCCCGGACCCCCCGCAGGATATTTATGGCCATTGGAAGACAGGGAGCCCCGTAATGAATGCCGAGACACAAGTGGTGACGCCGAAGACCGTGGATCTGGCCGCTTCCTTCGAGGAGTCGGGGGTGGCCGAGGTGCTGCGCGAGCTCGACGAGGCGCTGGTCGGGCTGGCCCCGGTGAAGCAGCGGATCCGCGAGACGGCGGCGCTTCTGTTGGTGGACCGGGCGCGACGGCAGCTGGGGCTCGCCACCGAGACCCCGACCCTGCACATGTCCTTCACCGGCAACCCGGGCACCGGCAAGACCACGGTGGCGCTCAGGATCGCCGACCTGCTGCATCGGCTGGGTTACGTGCGCAAGGGCCACCTCGTGACGGTGACACGCGACGATCTGGTGGGGCAGTACATCGGCCACACCGCGCCCAAGACCAAGGAAGTGCTCAAGAAGGCCATGGGCGGCGTGCTCTTCATCGACGAGGCCTATTACCTCTACCGCCCCGAGAACGAGCGCGATTACGGCCAGGAGGCCATCGAGATCCTGCTGCAGGTGATGGAGAACAACCGTGACGATCTTGTGGTGGTGCTGGCGGGTTACGCCGACCGGATGGACCGGTTCTTCGCCTCGAACCCCGGCTTCCGCTCGCGCATCGCCCATCACATCGAGTTTCCCGACTACAGCGACGGGGAACTGGGCCGGATTTCCGAGACGATGCTCGCCGAACAGAATTACGTCTTTGACGAGGGTGGCAAGCGTGCGATGACCGAGTATATCGGCAAGCGACGCGCGCAGCCGCATTTCGCCAATGCGCGCTCGATCCGCAACGCGCTCGACCGGGCGCGGCTGCGACAGGCCAACCGGCTGTTCGAGACCTCGAGCGGCCCGCTCGACGCCACGGCGCTGAGCACCATAACTGAGGCGGACATCCGTGCCAGCCGGGTCTTCCTGGGCGGGCTCGACGTGGACCGCGCGCAAGACGAACGAGCGTGAGGAGACCTGCGCATGAGCTTTGACCGATCCATCAAGATCGCCCCGTCGATCCTGTCGGCGGATTTCGCAAACTTCGGCGCCGAGATCCGCGCCATCGAGGACCAGGGCGCCGACTGGGTCCATGTCGACGTCATGGACGGGCATTTCGTGCCCAACCTGACCTTCGGCCCGCCCGCCGTTAAGGCCTTTCGCCCGCATGTGAAGACCTTCATGGACGTGCACCTGATGATCGCGCCCGTGGATCCCTACATCGAGGCCTATGCCGAGGCCGGTGCCGACATGATCACCGCCCATATCGAGGCGGGCCCGCACATCCACCGCACCCTGCAGGCGATCCGCGCGCAGGGCGTGAAGGCGGGCGTGGTGCTGAACCCCGGCACCCCGGCCGAGGCCTGCGCCGACGTGCTCGACCTCTGCGACATGGTGCTGATCATGACGGTGAACCCCGGCTTCGGCGGGCAGAAGTTCATCCATTCCGGCGTCGAGAAGACCCGCAAGGTGCGCCAGATGATCGGCGACCGTCCGATCCACATCCAGATCGACGGCGGCATCACCCCCGAGACCGCGCCGCTGGTGGTCGAGGCCGGCGCCGACGTGCTGGTCGCGGGCTCCGCCGTCTTCAAGGGCGGCTCGGTCGACACCCCCGAGATCTACGGCCAGAACATGCGCGCGATCCGCGAGGCGGCCGAGGGCGCACGGGCAAAGGCGGCCTGAGCTGTGGCCGTCATGCCTCCGGTCTGCAACTTCGGATGGCGCGCGCCGGGCTTTCACCTGCCCGGCGTGGACGGCCGCAGGTATCGCTTCGATGACATCGCCGGGTCGAAGGGCACGCTGGTCATGTTCATCTGCAACCACTGCCCCTACGTGCTCGCGGTGCTCGACCGGATCGTCCGCGACGCGCGCGAACTGCAGGCGCTCGGCATCGGGGTGGCGGCGATCAGCGCCAATGATGCCCTCGCCTACCCGCAGGACAGTTTCGAGAACATGAAGGTCATGGCCGACGAGCGCGGTTTCCCCTTCCCCTACCTCTACGACGAGGCGCAGGGCGTCGCCCGCGCCTATGACGCCGCCTGCACGCCGGACTTCTTCGGCTTCGACGCCAAGGGCGGGCTGCAGTACCGCGGCAGGCTCGACGCTTCGCGCAAGGAAGCCGGCGCGCCCGACCTGAAGCGCGAGCTCTTCGAGGCCATGAGACAGGTCGCGGAAACCGGACACGGACCCCGGGAACAGATCCCTTCCATGGGCTGTTCGATCAAGTGGAAGGCCGCCTGAGCGGCACAGCAGAAGGACATCGCATGACCGCTCCCATGGCCGCCGACCCCAAGGCCGTCGTCTTCGACCTCGACGGCACGCTCATCGACAGCGCCCCCGACCTGCACCTCGCCGCCAACCTCGTGCTGCGCGACGAGGGCCTGCCCGAGATCAGCTTCGAACAGGCGCGCAGCTTCATCGGCAAGGGTGCGGGCGTTCTGATCTCGCGCGTTATGGAAGCCGTGGGGCTGGGCGACGACCCCGAGGAGCACGCCCGCCTGCTGGCCAAGTTCATGACCCATTACGAGGGCGAGCCCGCGAACACGCTGGTCTATCCCGGCGTGGTGGACGCGCTGGCGCGGCTCGAGACCATGGGCTGCGCCATGGGGCTCTGCACCAACAAGCCGGGCGCGCCCACGCGCATCGCGCTCGAGCATTTCGGGCTCGACCGCTTCTTCGCGGCCACCGCGACCGCCGACACCCTGCCCCAGCGCAAGCCCGATCCGGCGCCGCTGCACCATGTGGTGCGCGCGCTTGGCGCGGGCAGCGCGCTTTACGTCGGTGACAGCGAGGTCGATGCCGAGACTGCCCAGCGCGCCGGGCTGCCCTTTGCGCTCTACACCGGGGGCTACCGCAAGACGCCGCTCGCTGAGCTCTACCACAGCTACACCTTCGACCACTGGGACGAGCTGCCCGAGATCGTCTCGCGCCATTTCGCCCGCGTCGAGGCTTGACCCTGCGTGCGCTGATCTTCGACGTCGACGGCACGCTGGCCGAGACCGAAGAGGCGCACCGACAGGCCTTCAACGAGACCTTCGCCGCCCACGGGCTTGGCTGGGACTGGAGCCGCGACGACTATCGCCGGCTGCTGCGCACCACCGGCGGCAAGGAACGGATCCGGGCCTGGCTGTCCGAGATCGGCACCGCCGGGGACGCGGTCGACGTGCCCGCGCTGCACGCCGCCAAGACCGAGCGCTACGTCGCGAAGCTGCGCGCGGGCGGCCTTGCCCTGCGCGAGGGCGTGGCCGCGCTGGTCACGCGCGCGCGGGCGGCGGGGCTGGGGGTGCTGGTGACGCCCTCGCTCTACACCGAGCACGAGGAATTCGGCACAGCGCCGGTGCTGCGCTCGCTGGCGCGGGGCGCGTTGCCCGACGATCTGCGCGCAGCGCTCTCGGTCAGCGTCTGACCGCCACGAGGTCGATCAGCGCCGACATGCCCACATGGCCGGCGCCCTCGTCGAGTTCCGTCTCGTAGCTCTCCAGCACCTCGATCTCCATGTCGCCGAAGGCTTCGCGCAACAACTCGGGCGTGTAGAGGTTCTCGAGCACCTTGGGCCCGCCGGTGCCGTAGTCGAGCTGCTTCGGCGTGTAGCCGTGCAGCATCAGCGCGCCGCCGGGCTTCACCGCCGACTTCATCCGATCGAAGAGCCGGGCCCGCGCCTCGGGGCCGACGAACTGGATGAAGACCCCGAGCACGAGATCGTAGGCCGCCTCGGGCCAGTCCCAGGTCTCTATGTCGGCCACCTCGTACTGCACCGGGACGCCGCGTTCCTCCGCCAGCGCCCGCGCCTTGGCCACCGCCGAGGGCGCGCCGTCCCAGGCCGAGACGACAAGGCCCTGCTCTGCAAGGAAGACCGAGTTGCGCCCCTCGCCATCGGCAACCGACAGCGCCGTGGCGCCGGGCGTCAGCCGGTCCTCGTGGCGCCGCAGGAACAGCGCGGGGGCGCGTCCGAACACGTACTCCTTGGTCGAAAACCGTTCTTCCCACATGATGCCGCCTCCCTTGCGTTTCCCCAGAGCTAGGCATGTCCCGGACGCCCGGCAAGCGCCGCGTTGAAACCTTTCTTGCGGCATTGTCATTTGACGCTACATCACCGCTCCTGCCAGAAGCAGGAAAACACTCATGAAATCCCGAGCCTGTTCGGGACCCACCGGGGGAAGACGAATGAAGACCTTGCTCGCTTCACTGGCGATGACAGCCGCGCTTGCACTGCCCGCCCTCGCAGATCCCGACCCGACCGACTGGGCGGTCGTGACCGCCGAGGCGCAGGGCCAGACCGTCTACTGGAACGCCTGGGGCGGATCCGAGCCCGTCAACGCCTTCATCGGCTGGATCGGCGAGAAGGCCGCCGAGCAGGGCGTCACGCTCGAGCACGTCAAGCTGTCGGACACCGCCGAGGCGGTGAGCCGGGTGCTGGCCGAGAAGAGCGCCGGCAAGGACGAGGGCGGCGGCATCGACCTCATCTGGATCAACGGCGAGAACTTCGCCGCGATGAAGGATCAGCAACTGCTGTTCGGGCCCTGGGCCGAGGCGCTGCCCAACCGGCAGCTGACCAACCCGTCGAACGCGGCGCTGACGTCGGATTTCACCGTGCCGACCGAGGGCATGGAAAGCCCGTGGGGCCTTGCGCAGCTGGTGTTCTTCCATGACAGTGCCCGCCTCTCCGAGCCGCCGCGCAGCATGCCAACCCTGCTGGCCTGGACGCAGGCCAACCCCGGCCGCTTCTCTTATCCGCAGCCGCCGGACTTCATGGGCTCCACCTTTCTCAAGCAGGCGCTGATCGAGCTTTCGCCGGACATGATCGCCCTTGAAGGGCCGGTGGAGGACGCCGACTACGAGGCCACGACCGCGCCGCTCTGGGCGTTTCTCGACGCGCTCACTCCGAACCTCTGGCGGCAGGGCAAGGCCTACCCGCAGAACGCCGCGCGGATGATCCAGCTGATGGCCGACAACGAGATCGACATCGCCTTCGAGTTCAACCCCAACGCCGCCTCCAACGCCATCGCCAACGGCGAGCTGCCCGACACGGTGCGCAGCTACGTCCACGAGGGCGGCACCCTCGGCAACGCCAGCTTCGTCGCGATCCCCTTCAACGCCAATGCAAAGGCCGGCGCCATGGTGGTGGCCGACATCCTGCTCTCGCCCGAGGCGCAGGCGCGCATGGCAGATCCCGCGATGCTGGGCTTCGGCTCGGTGCTCGACTTCGACAAGCTCGAGGCCGCCGACGTGCAGCGCTTCGACGCCATCGACTACGGCCCCGCCGCCATCGCCTTCGACGAGATCGGTGCCCCCCTGCCCGAGCCGCACCCGTCGTGGATGGAGAAGCTCGAAGAGGACTGGGCGCAGCGCTACGGCGTGGCCGAGTGACGTGTCCCCCCTGCGGCTCGCGCCTGCGCTGACGCTGCTGGTGATGCTCGGCCCCGTGGCAGCCGGGCTGGCGGGCACGCTGCTGCCCGCCTTCGGCATCATGCCGGTTCTGGGCCGGGTCGAGCCCGGCCTCATGCCCTTCCGCGACCTCGCCATGTGGCCGGGCCTGCCGCGCGCCGCGGCGCTGAGCCTCGGCACCGGGCTGGCAGCGACCCTGCTGGCGCTGGCGCTGACCATGGCGGTCTGCGCCGGCTGGCAGGGCACCCGCGCCTTCCGCTGGCTCGAACGCGCGCTCTCGCCGCTGCTGTCCGTGCCCCACGCGGCGGCGGCCTTCGGCCTCGCCTTCCTGATCGCGCCGTCGGGGCTTATCGCCCGCGCCGTGGCGCCGGTCGCGGGCTGGGATCGTCCGCCGGACGTGCTGATCCTGCAGGACCCGCTGGGGCTCTCGCTGATCGCGGGGCTGGTGGTGAAGGAGATGCCCTTCCTGCTTCTGATGACGCTCGCCGCCCTGCCCGCCCTGCGCCCGGTCCAGAGCCTCGCCACCGCGCGCAGCCTCGGCTACGGGCGCAGCGTGGGCTGGCTCAAGACCGTGTTCCCGAGGCTCTACCCGCAGATCCGCCTGCCGGTCTACGCGGTGCTGGCCTTCTCCATGAGCACCGTCGACGTGGCGATGATCCTCGGGCCCAACACGCCGCCGACGCTGGCGGTGCAGGTGCTGCGCTGGATGACCGACCCGGATCTTGCCATGCGGCTGCGGGCGGCGGCGGGGGCCCTGCTGCAGCTCGGGCTGACCGTCGCCGCGCTGGGTCTGTGGCGGCTGGGCGAGATCGTCGTGGCCCGCCAAGGGCGGCACTGGATCGAGGCCGGCGGCCGCGGCCGGAACGACGCCCCGCTGCGGACGCTTTCGCTCGGGCTCGGAACGCTTTCGGCCGTGGCGGTGATCCTCGGGCTCGCGGTGCTGGGCCTCTGGTCAGTGGCCGGGTTCTGGGGCTTTCCCGCGCTCCTGCCCGACGCGCTCACGCTCGCCGGCTGGCGGCGCAGCGGACCGGCGCTGCTGGCGCCCTCGCTCGACACCGCGCTCATCGCGCTGGTCTCGGTCGCCTGCGCGCTGGTGCTGGTCGTCGCCTGTCTCGAGGCCGAGGACCGCTTCGGCCTGCGCCCCTCGTCGCGGGCGCTGTGGCTGCTCTACCTGCCGCTCATCGTCCCGCAGATCGCCTTCCTGCCCGGGCTGCAGATCCTTGCGCTGGTGAGCGGCGTCGATGGCACCCGCGCGGCGGTGGTCGCGGCGCACCTGATCTTCGTTCTGCCTTACGTCTTCCTGTCGCTGTCGGACCCGTGGCGCGGCTGGGACGCCCGCCACGCTGCCGTTGCACGCGCCTTGGGGGCCGGGCCCTGGGGCGTGTTCTGGCGGGTGCGCCTGCCGATGATGCTGCGCCCGGTGCTGACCGCCGCGGCAGTCGGCTGCGCGGTCTCGGTCGGGCAGTTCCTGCCGACACTGCTGCTGGGCGCGGGCCGGGTGCCGACACTCACCACCGAGGCGGTGGCGCTGGCCTCGGGCGGGGCGCGGCGGACCGTGGGCGTCACCGCGCTGATGCAGACCGCCGCCGCCTTCGTGCCCTTCGCCCTGGCGCTGCTGGTGCCAGCGCTGGTCTGGCGCAACCGCCGGGGGCTGCACCATGGCTGAGGGGCTGGTGCTGGAGCGACTGCGCATCACGCAGGGCGACACCGAGATGGTGGCGGTAGATGCCTCCGTCGCCCCGGGCGAGATCCTGACCGTCATGGGGCCATCGGGCTCGGGCAAGTCGACGCTGCTTGCCGCGCTCACCGGCACGCTGGCGCCCGCCTTCACGCTCGGGGGGCGCATCCTGCTCGACGGGCGCGACATCACCGCGCTGCCGCCCGAGGCCCGGCGCACCGGCATCCTGTTCCAGGACGAGCTGCTGTTCCCGCATCTCTCGGTCGGCGGCAACCTTGCCTTCGGTCTGCCGCCCGCGCTGAAGGGCCGCGCCGCGCGCCGCGCCCGGATCGAGACGGCGCTTGCCGAGATCGGCATGGCGGGCTTTGCGCCGCGCGATCCGGCGACGCTCTCGGGCGGTCAGAAGGCGCGGGTGGCGCTGATGCGCAGCCTGCTGGCCGAGCCCCGCGCGCTGCTGCTCGACGAGCCGTTCTCGAGGCTCGACGCCGGGCTGCGCGGCCAGATCCGCACGCTGGTCTTCGAGCGCGCGCAATCGCAGGGCCTGCCGGTGCTGCTGGTGACGCATGATGCCGCCGACGCCGAGGCGGCGGGCGGGCGGGTCATCCTGCTGGGGCGACGGGACGACTGACGCGAAAGGCTCAGCCCTCGCGCTTCAGCCGGTCTTCGAGGTGGTTGGCATATTCCGCCATCTTCACCCGGAAGCGCTTGTCGATTGTGCCCTTGGCAAGCTTCATCGACTGCACCATGAGCCGCGCCGACAGGGTGCGCGGCAGCAGCTCGATCTTCACGCCGACCCGGGTGCGGCTGCGCGAGAGCGCCACGAAGTCGATGGTGCTGCGGGTCTCGAGCCCGCCGATCACGGTCTGGTAGACCATGCCGTTGGGCGGGTCGTACTCGACCAGCGTCACCTCGGCCTCGCGCGCCTTGCCGCGAAACCGGAACGAGGCGAGCCAGACCATGCGCGCGGCGGGCGCCGCGTGGTCGCCCGAGAGCCGGCGCACCTCTGCCCCGCGGCGCATCGCCTGCCGTTCGATCTGGTCGAAATCCGTCGCCTGGGCGAAGACCCGGTCCAGCGGCGCCTCGATGTACTCGCGTGTGGAAAACTCCATCTGCCCGGTCCTCTGCCCCATCATTTCGATGTTGTGGTTGGCCGCCAGTCTTGCTTCAATCCAGCCGGTCCGCAAGCCAGTTGCGCAGCAGAAAATGCGCGATGGATCCGCGCCTTGCGGGCTGGATCGACGGGTTGGTTCCGGCAAAAGAGGCGACGAGTTCCTCGCGCGTGACCCAGCGGGCGGTCTCGATCTCGTTGGGGTCGATGGTGATCTCTTCGCTCTCGGCGATGCCGTGACAGCCGATCATCAGCGACGCCGGGAAGGGCCAGGGCTGGCTGGCGAGATAGGAGACCGCGCCGACTTCGACGCCCGCCTCCTCCCAGACCTCGCGGCGCACCCCCGCCTCGAGCGTCTCGCCAGGTTCGACGAAGCCCGCGAGGCAGGAATACATGCCCTCTGGCCAACCGGGAGAGCGGCCCAGCAGGCAGGAATTGCCGCGGGTCACCAGCATGATGACCACCGGATCGGTGCGCGGGAAATGCGGCGTGCCGCAGGACGGGCAAACCCGCTGCCAGCCCGCCTGGGCGACCTCGCTCTTCGCGCCGCAGCGGGCGCAGAAGCCGTGCGCGCCATGCCACGTGAACAGCGCCCGTGCCGTGGCGCCAAGCTCGGCATCGCGCGGGCCCAGCCGGTTCAGCAGGGCGCGCAGTTCGACGAAGCGCTGGTCGCCGGTGCAGGCAGGGTGCACCTGCTCGGAGCTGTCGAGAAAGCCCTCGGCCCCCGGTGCGCCCTCGTCCGGCTGCCATTCCGACAGGTCGCGGGCGAAGATCGCCTCGCCCTCCTCGCGCCCGAGGAAGATCGGCGCGGTCGCGGCGCCGTCGAACACCGGGTGCTCGAGCGGCAGGCGCACCAGCGTGGCGCTCTCGTCGCCGCTCACCAGCACCTTGCCGCGCCAGAGCGCGATGGTCCGGCTGCCCTCGGCCTGCACCAGTGCCGCCATCGCCGGGATGTCGCCCCGGAGCTCGGCCGCACGGTCGAGCCCCGAGCCTCCGAACGTCACCTCTTCCGCATGTCTCATGTCCCGCCCCGCATCACGCACACCAGTCTCGGAGGCTTGCATGACACGGCTCGCGCGGGGTGGCAAACCGCTTGCCGCGAAACCTGCCCCTTGCGCGAAGCCTATCCTTCCGGTTGAGTTGAGGTCTGGCGGGCCGGCCCTCCCCGGGTCCCGGTCCCAGCGGTCACCGCACCAAGGCACCTGCCCAGAGGAGAGCTGCCATGCCCCGTATCCGTCCTTCCGATCTCACCCGCCGCACCTTCCTGGCGGGCTCGGCCGCAGGCTCTGCCCTGATCGCGCTGCATCCCTATTCCGCCAATGCCGCCCAGAACCAGGCGCACTTGCGGATCATGGAGACCACCGACCTGCACGTGCACGTCTATCCCTACGATTACTACGCCGACAAACCGGTCGACACCGTGGGGCTCGGGCGCACCGCCTCGATCATCCGGGGCATCCGGGCCGAGGCCACCAACTCGATGCTGCTCGACAACGGCGACTTCCTGCAGGGCAACCCGATGGGCGACTACATCGCCTACGAGCGTGGCATGAAGGAGGGCGACATGCACCCGGTGGTCGCCGCGATGAACGCCGTGGGCTACGACGCCGGCACCATCGGCAACCACGAGTTCAACTACGGGCTCGACTTCCTGATGAAATCCACCGCGGGCGCCGAGTTCCCGGTGGTGCTCGCCAATATCGCGACCGAGGCCGGGTCCTCGCCGCGCGAGGACAAGACGCTGTTTAAGCCCTACGTGATCCTCGACCGCGAGCTCACCGACGGCGCCGGGAACACCCACCCGATCCGCGTGGGGGTCATTGGCTTCACCCCGCCGCAGGTGATGAACTGGGACCGCAAGCACCTCGAGGGCAACGTCACCGCCCGCGACATCGTCGCGACCGCGCAGGCCTACGTGCCGCAGATGATCGAGGAAGGCGCCGACATCGTCATCGCGCTCAGTCATTCGGGCATCGGCGCGGCGCAGTACGAGGAAGGCATGGAGAACGCCAGTGTGCCGCTCGCCGGGGTCGAGGGCATCGACGCGGTGATGACCGGGCACAGCCACCTCGTCTTCCCCTCGGCCGATTACGCCGACCGCGAGGCCATCGACCTAGACGCCGGCACCATCCACGGCAAGCCCGCGGTGATGGGCGGGTTCTGGGGCTCGCACATGGGGCTCATCGACCTGCTGCTCGAGCGCGACGGCGACGGCTGGCGCGTGGTCTCCACCGTCTCCGAGGCGCGGCCGATCTCGCAGCGCAACGAGGACCGCTCGGTCACCGCGCTGGTCGAGGACGACGCCGAGGTGCTGGCGGCCGCGGCGCAGGAACACGAGGAGACGCTGGCCTACGTGCGGCGCCCGGTCGGCAAGACCTCGGCGCCGCTCTACTCCTACTTCGCGCTGGTGGCGGACGACCCGTCGGTGCAGATCGTGTCGATCGCGCAGGAATGGTACATCAAGCAGATGCTGGCGGGGACCGGGTACGAGGGGCTGCCGATCCTCTCGGCGGCGGCGCCCTTCAAGTCCGGTGGCCGGGGCGGCCCGGACTATTACACCGACGTGCCGGCGGGGGACGTGGCGATCAAGAACGTCGCCGACCTCTACCTCTACCCCAACACCGTCCGCGCGGTGAAGGTCACCGGCGCGCAGGTGAAGGACTGGCTGGAACGCTCGGCCGGCATGTTCAACCGTATCGAGCCCGGCGCGCAGGACGCGACGCTGCTGAACCCCGATTTCCCGAGCTACAATTTCGACGTGATCGACGGGGTGACCTACCAGATCGACCTCTCCGAGCCGTCGAAATTCGCCGCCAAGGGCGAGCTCGCGAATCCCGACGCCAATCGCATCAAGGAGCTGATGTTCGACGGCGCGCCGGTCACCCCCGACATGGAATTCGTCATCGCCACCAACAACTATCGTGCCTCGGGCGGCGGCAACTTCCCCGGCGCCATGGGCGACACAGTGATCTTCGAGGCCCCCGACACCAACCGCGACGTGATCGTGCGCTACATCGTCGAGCAGGGCACCATCAATCCCAGCGCCGACGGCAACTGGAGCTTTGCGCCCATGCCCGGCACCACCGTGCTCTTCGAGACCGGACCGGGTGCGCGTGCCTATGCCGACGGGTTGCAGGGGCTTGCGATCGAGGAGGCCGGCGACACCCCCGAGGGCTTCGCGCTCTACCGCATCACGCTTTGATCACGCGACCCGGCGTCAGCGACGGCGCCGGGGTTGCGAATCCGTCGCAATGCCCCTAAGTGATGGGTCGAGAGGTTGGCGCGGGCAGGCACCTCGCCAACCCGGTCAGGTCCGGAAGGAAGCAGCCGTAACGAGCCCCGCTTGGGTCGTTGTCCAGCCTCTCACCTCAACAGGGCAAGCCCGCCTGCCGGCGGACGGCCCATGCGCCAGACTGCGGCATCAGCCATCTTCCCCAGATCGACTGCCGCCGCCCGATGGCGCCAGGCGGGATTTTTCGCCAGAAGAATCTCGCTGCCCCCAAGTCCCCCGCCGCATCCAATCCCCCGCTGCATCCAGGTCCCCCCGCTGCAACAGGCGTGCCGCTGCCGATGACCTCGGTATCGATCTACCTGACCCAGCCCCCTGCGATCTCCCAGCGCTGCGTTCCCGTGCGGCGCTCAGATGGTGCGCGCCGCGCTGTCGCCCGCGATCCTCGTGGATACCGCAGACCTCGCTCTTCACATTCGGAAACCCAGAGGCACCGCCGCGTGACACGGTGCCGCCGCGGACAGTGCGCCAGCGCCATGGCCTTGGCAATGCAGGCGCCCCGACCCCTAAAGCTTCGTGACGCTGGATCACCGATGAAAGATGCGGAGCCGCCATCCCAGTCCTCTGCGCGCTGGCTTCAACGCCGAGAAGCCCGGCCCCTGACTCCCCGCACCTCAGAAACGCCCCTTCGCGCGCCCACCCGCACGCGTCGCGCCAGTACGCCGACCTCAGTGTCGCAGTGACCGGCTCCGTCAGTCGCCGCGGCGCAGGAACAGCGCCGCCTGGCGCGGGGCCGACATGGCCCAGTGCATCTGTGCGGTTGTCTCGACGGCGCAGGGCCGCACCGTGCGCAGCCGCGCCAGCGCGTCGTCCGGTGCCTCACCCGCCTCGATCATCAGCCGCAGCGCCACCATGCCCGAGCGGCCGCAACCGCCCCGGCAATGCACGAGCACCCGCCCGCCCCCGCTCAGCGCACTCCGCGCCAGCGCGCTGACCTTCGGCCAGCGGGCGAGGAACGCCTCGTCGGGCGTACCGAAGTCGGCGATGGGCAGATGCTCCCAGCGGGCGCCGTGATCCTGCACGTGGTGCCCGATCCCCGAGGCCCCGGCGGCGGCCATCTCAGCCGCCGAGGTCAGCGTCAGCACCATCGCCGGGCGCCACTCGGCCAGATGGGCCGCATCTCCGGCAAAATCGCCTCCGGCCCCCGGCAGCGGCGAGATGGCGAGGATGCCGCCGGCCACTGGGAGCGCGTGGAGGATCATCTCAGAGCTGTTCCGCGGAGAAGGTGTTGCAGGCCCGGATGTCGCCCGAATCGTAGCCCCGTGCGAACCAGCTCGCGCGCTGTTCCGAGGTGCCGTGGGTGAAGGTGTGCGGCTGCGGCACCTGCCCCGCCCGCCGCTGCAACCGGTCGTCGCCGATCATCCGCGCCGCGTTCAGCGCCTCTTCGATGTCGCCGGGCTCGAGAAGCCCGTCCACGTGGGTCGCCCAGACCCCGGCGAGGCAATCGGCCTGCAGCTCGAGCCGCACGGTCAGTGCGTTGGCCTGGGTCTGGCCGGAGCTGCGCCGGGCCTCGTCGACCTTGCCAAGGATGCCGAGCTCGTTCTGGACGTGATGGGCGACCTCGTGCGCGATGACGTAGGCCGAGGCGAAATCCCCCGAGGCGCCAAGCTGCCGCGAGAGCGTCGCGAAGAATTCGGTGTCGAGATAGGCCTTCTGGTCGATCGGGCAGTAGAACGGGCCGGTGGCGCCGCTCGCACCGCCGCAGGGCGATTGGGTCTGCCCGGAGAAGAGCACCAGCACCGGCGCCGCGTAGCTGCGGCCGACCTGCTCGGGGAAGATCTGGGTCCAGACCTCCTCGGTGGTGGCGAGCACCTGCGACGAGAACTCGGCCGCCCGCTCTTCCTCGGCGCTGATCTGGCGCGGGGCGCCGCTCTGGCCCGACAGGTCGCCGAGCAGCGGGGTGACGTCGATGCCGGCGAAATATCCGATGGCCAGCACCACCAGAAGGCCGATGCCTCCGATCGGGGCGATCCCGCCCCCTCCCGACCTGCGACGGCGATCCTCGACGTTGCTGCTGCGACGAACTCCCCTGAGACGCATCCGGCGACCCTTTCTGGTGATGGCTCGAGGGGATCATAGCCCCCCCGTGGCGTAGCGTTAATAGACAACGAACGCGCAGGGGACGGTTTGGATCCCGCACCGCCAGCGCCGTGCCGCGCCTTCACGCCCGCGGCGGGGCCGGATAGTGCGGCGGCGGAGGGTCGGGATATCGCACCCGAGGCGGTTTGGGCGATCTCGCCGGAGACGGGGCGAGGAATTGCGTCGGCCGCTCGCAGGCGCGTCGCGGACATGCACACGGTGACCACGCTCGGCCAGCCTGCCGCCGCGATTCTGACGGAGCGGCCCCCAGCGTGGTCCTGCCACAGCGCCACCGCTACAGCACAGCGCCTCCGTCACAGCACAGCGCCTCCGTCACGCGCGGCCGCGCCTTCGTGGAACGACCGCGCGCCAAAGCCCTACGTAGGGTCAGACGGCCTGCCCCGGATGTGCCTCGACCCAGTCCTGCAGGAAGGCCGCCGCGTCCTCGCGCACGGTGCTGCGGATCGCGCTGTGCGGCAGGGCCACGCCCGCGTGCAGCGCCAGCTCGAGGCAGGCGATGTGGTCGGCCCCGTCGCGGTCCGGCGCGTTCTCCGAGCCGTGCAGGGTCGTCGACAGCAGCGTGCCGCCGTAGCGGTCGATGTGCGACAGGTCCGGGCGCCGGCCCAGCAGGTCAGACATGACCTCGGGCGCGCAATCGGCTTTTCTGCGCACGCCGGTTTACCTCGGGCGGCGGGGCGCATACCTTGGCCCGGTCCATCACCGCAACAGGCCCCCATGTCCGAGCAAAGCCCGAAGTATCAGGTCCTCGCCCGCAAGTACCGCCCCGAGACCTTTGCCGATCTCGTCGGACAGGATGCCATGGTGCGCACCCTGAAGAACGCGTTCAAGGCTGGCCGGATCGCCCAGGCCTTCATCATGACCGGCATCCGCGGCACCGGGAAGACCACCACGGCGCGGATCATCGCCAAGGGCATGAACTGCATCGGCCCCGACGGCGAGGGCGGCCCCACCACCGAGCCCTGCGGCGTCTGCGAGCATTGCAAGGCGATCATGGAAGGCCGCCACGTCGACGTGATGGAGATGGACGCGGCGTCGAACACCGGCGTCGGCGACATCCGCGAAATCATCGACAGCGTGCACTATCGGGCGGCCTCGGCACGCTACAAGATCTACATCATCGACGAGGTGCACATGCTGTCCACCTCGGCCTTCAACGCGCTGTTGAAAACGCTTGAGGAACCGCCGGCGCACGTGAAGTTCATCTTCGCCACCACCGAGATCCGCAAGGTTCCGGTAACGGTGCTGTCGCGCTGCCAGCGCTTCGACCTGCGCCGCATCGAGCCCGAGGTCATGATCGCGCTGCTGCGCAAGATCGCCTCGTCCGAGAGCGCCGAGATCACCGACGACGCGCTGGCGCTGATCACCCGCGCCGCCGAGGGCTCGGCCCGCGACGCGACCTCGCTGCTCGACCAGGCGATTTCGCATGGCGCGGGCGAGACCACGGCCGAGCAGGTGCGGGCGATGCTGGGGCTCGCCGACCGAGGCCGGGTGATGGATCTCTTCGAGAAGATCATGCGCGGCGACGCGCCCGGGGCCCTGACCGAGCTCTCCGAGCAATACGCCGACGGGGCTGACCCGCTGGCGGTGCTGCGCGATCTGGCCGAGCTCACGCACTGGGTGTCGGTGGTGAAGATCACCCCGGAGGCGGCCGAGGATCCGACGATCTCGCCCGACGAGCGCGCGCGCGGACAGGCGCTGTCGGCGAACCTCGGGATGCGGGCACTGACCCGGATGTGGCAGATGCTGCTCAAGGCGCTCGACGAGGTGGCGCAGGCGCCCAACGCGATGATGGCCGCCGAGATGGCGGTGATCCGGCTGACCCACGTGGCCGAGCTGCCCTCGCCCGAGGAGCTGATCCGCCGGCTGCAGGACACTCCCCCGCCGCCCCCGCCCGGTCCCGGTGGCGGTGGTTACGCGCAGGCGCCCGGCGGTGCCGCGACGCAGGCGATGGGCCATCCGCAGCAAACCCACCCCGGTCCCGGGCCGTCGGGCCCCGTCGCCTCGCAGGGCAACGCGGTTCTGGCGCTGGCCGCCGACGGGGCGCTGGCGCGCTTCCCGAGCTTCGAGCACGTGATCGAGCTGATCCGCGCCAACCGCGACGGGCTGCTTCTGGCGCAGGTCGAGCGGCACGTGCGGCTCGCGGCCTACCAGCCCGGCCGGATCGAGTTCACGCCGACCGACAACGCGCCCGCCGATCTTGCGCAGAAACTCGGCAGCGCGCTGCAGCGCTGGACCGGCAACCGCTGGGGGGTCTCGGTGGTGAACGGCTGCGAGACGCCGACGGTCTACGAAAAGAACCACGCCGCCGAGCTCGCGATGAAGGCCGAGGCCACGGTGCACCCGCTGGTACAGGCCGCCATCGCCGCCTTCCCCAGCGCCGAGATCGTCGAGATCCGCACCCCCGAGGCCGCGATGCAGGAAGCCACCGCCGAGGCTCTGCCCGAGGTCGAGGACGAGTGGGACCCGTTCGAGGAAGACTGATGTCTTGTGCCCGGCCGGGGGCGCCGGCGACAGGCCGGCGCGTGCTGGCACCTCTGGGGCGCGGGTGGCTGCGCACCCCGATGGCAGGCGGGTATCTGCGGGCCCATGGACGTGCGGATTTTCGAGGGCCCTGCCGCCGGTTGGATCGCTGGCTAGCGCCGACGCATGAAGTTCAGGTGCGCCTCTCTCCTGTGGAGGACGGACCACGCCTCTGTCGTGTCGACTCGGACCACGCCGCCGTCGCGTGGGTGTCGAACCACGCCTCTGTCGTGCGGACGCCGGAGCCGCACATCGGGCCGAAGGCCGGGCCACGCACGCGGCGCATGTCGTCCTGACAGCTGAAAACCACGCTCAGTCGGTCGCGGGTCTCCGGGCGTAAACCTCGGCGGCGCGGCGCAGGCCGTCCTCGATGCCGATCTCGGGGCTCCAGCCCAGAAGCGCGCGGGCGCGGGAAATGTCGAGCACGCTCGATTTCAGCTCGTTCTCCAGCGGCTCGCGCCGCAGGTCGAGGCTCTGCCCCGTCACCTCCTGCACCAGCGCCACCAGCCGTGCCAGCGAGGTGCCCTGACCGGTGCCGAGGTTCAGCGTGGTGACCCGCTCGGGCAGGTCCACGGTCACCACCCGCTCCACCGCGCAGGTGAAATCCGCCACGTGCAGGTAGTCCCGCAGGCTCTCGCCCGTGCCGAACAGCCGGAACGGCGCGCCGCTGCGCAGCGCCTCGAGCAGGATCGTTACCACCCCGAAGCCCGGGCCCGCGAGCGGCGAGCCGTAGGCATTCGCAAGGCGCAGCACCGTGAGCCGGAAGCCGTGCCGCTCGGCCAGCATCCGCAGCGCCTGCTCGGTGGCGGTCTTCTGCAGCGCGTAGAAGGATTTCGGCACCAGCGGCGCGGTCTCCGGGATCGGCAGGTCGTCGGTGTCGCCGTAGACCCCGGCGGAGGAGACGTAGACGAGATGCCCCGCCCAGCCGCGCGCCACCAGCGCCTCGGCAAAGGCGGCCTGCGGTTCGATCTCGCGGCGGCTGAGGTCCTCGAAACGGGCGAAGGGCACGCGCGGGCTGGCGAGGCCGGCGCAATGCACGATGGTAGCCGAGCGCTCGTCCCCGGGCAGCCAGTCCGGCGTCAGCACACCGGGCGTGACGATCTGCGACAGCGTCTCGGCGCGGAGCGGCAGCGGCTTGCGGGCGACCCCGGTAACCCTGCCCGGCAGCGCCGCCGAGAGGTGGTCGAGCAGCTCGAAGCCCAGCACGCCCGAGCTGCCGGTGACGTAGACCGCGCTCATGCCGCGGCCGCCGCGAAACGGGCGGGCGCGAGCGCGGCGCAGGTGGCGGCGTCGAGCGCGGGCGTTTCGCCAAGACAGAGCGCCCGGGCGAGCCCGGCCAGCGCCGGCGCGGTCTGGATGCCGTGGCCGCCCTGCCCCGCCAGCCAGAGGAACCCCTCGGCGCCCGTGTCGAAGCCGCAGACCGGGGTCTTGTCGGGCGCGAAGCTGCGCAGACCGGCCCAGCTCGAGACCATGCGCGTCACCGGGACGGTGACCGCGGTCTCGAAGCGGTGCAGCCCCTCGGCCAGCACCATGTCGTCGGGCCATGCGTCCTGCGGCGGCACCGGGTCGGCGTCGGCGGGGCTGACCATGAGCTGGCCGCCCATGGGCTTGGCGTACCAGGTCTCGGCGATGGAGCCGAAGAGCGGCCAGCGGGCGCAGGGCTGGCCGTCGGGCGCGGGAATCACCGCCGCCGAGCGCCGGTGCGGGGTGATCGCGATATCCTGCGCCCCCGCCATGCGCGCCACCTCCGAGGCCCATGCCCCGGCGGCATTGACGACGATGGGCGCGGTGTGGATCTCGCCCCCCGCCGTCACCTGCCAGAGCCCGTCGACGCGGCTCAGCCCGGTCACCGCCGCGCTGGTCCGCAGCGTGCCGCCGTTGGCCTTCAACCGCCGCAGGTAGCCCTGCAG
The DNA here is from genome assembly GCF_900102075.1 of Salipiger thiooxidans. Classification (GTDB taxonomy): domain Bacteria; phylum Pseudomonadota; class Alphaproteobacteria; order Rhodobacterales; family Rhodobacteraceae; genus Salipiger; species Salipiger thiooxidans. The sequence goes on from NZ_FNAV01000001.1 coordinate 79,105, forward strand.
CATCATGTCGACGTCGATGTCCCGGGCGTCGGGCTCGTAGATCCCGCCCGCCACGAGGTCCGGCTTCAGGATCGGCACCATCGCCTCGGCCTCGGCGCCGGTCAACCGTTCGAGCCCGGCGCTGCCGGCGAGGTAGTCCTCGAGCGTCGGCATCTCGGCCTCGGTGGCGACCATGAGCTCGCCGCGCGGGGTCAGCAGCGGCGCGTCGATGTCGAGGTCCGGCGCCTCGAAGAAGCCCACGGCCTCGTCGCTGAGCGCCCGCAGCGCGGCGTTGCCGTAGTTTCGGATGAAGATCGCGGCAGAGCGCGCGGTGGAGTGGCGCCCCGGCCCCGGCTCGGTCTCCAGCAGCAGCACTTCTGCGTCTGCGGACAGGGCCGCCGCCGCGCTCATGCCGGCCATGCCGCCGCCGATCACGATGATGTCAGCCATGCGCCCTCCGTTCGCCTCCGAGGGGCCGGGAAAGCCCCTATCCCGGACCGGGATAGACAGTGCTGCACCTGCACGCAAGCGATGCTCCGCCGATGCCCGGATCCGGGGGCGCGTCCTTGCGGCAACGCAAGCCCAACAATGCGCCGGATCTGCGATTGGTTACTGGCCAGCGCCCGGTCCCTACCCTAGTGTCTAAACGCACCCGCCCCGGAGCCGCCCCTCCGCGAGGCAAGAAAAAGGACCACGCCCGTGACCCTTAGGCGCACCTCTGTCGCTCTTGGCATCGCTCTGTCCCTCTCCGCCATCCCGGCCGCGGCCATCGAGACGGTGAACTTCTCGACCCCCGGCATGGACGAGGATCTCAGGGCCCAGATCAAGAGCAACTCCGCGCTTGCGGCGGCCGAGGACGAGGGCCGCGTCTCCGGTCAGGACGTGCTCGCGGCGGCGCTGTCGGATTACGGCGTGCTGCTCGAGACACTCTATGCCAACGGCTATTACGGCGGCACCATCAGCATCACCCTCGACGGGCGCGAGGCGGCTGACATCCCGCTGCTGCAGACCCCCGACGCGGTCAACCGGGTGGTGGTCGACGTCCGGAGCGGGCCCAAGTACAAGTTCCGCACCACGCGGCTCGAGCCGCTGGCCCCCGAGACCGAGCTGCCCGAGGGCTTCGCCCCCGGCAACACCGCCCGCGCCAGCATCGTGGGCGAAGCCGCTGACGCCGGCATCGACGGCTGGCGCCAGCTGGGCCGCGCCAAGGCCGAGCTGACCTACCAGCAGGTGACGGCGAACCACCCCGACCGCCGGCTCGACGTCGACATGCGCATCACCCCCGGGCCGGAGCTGCGCTTCGGCAAGCTGCGCACGCTCAACGACAGCGCCGTGCGCAGCGCCGCGCAGCGCCGCATCGCGGGCCTGCCGACCGGCGAGCGTTTCGACCCCGACGAGCTTGACGAGGTGGCCCGCCGCCTGACCGACACCGGCGCCTTCTCGAGCGTGACGCTGCGCGAGGAAGAGGTGCCCAACGCCGACGGCACGCTCGACATCGAGCTGCGCGTCGCCGATGCCAAGCCCCGGCGCTTCGGCTTCGGCGCCGAGATCAGCTCGCAGGACGGGCTGACGCTCACCACCTACTGGCTGCACCGCAACCTGCTCGGCGGCGCCGAGCACTTCCGCGTCGATGCCGAGGTCTCGGACATCTCGAGCGAGACCAGCGAGATGGACGCCAGCCTCACCGCCCGGCTCGAGGTCCCCGCCGCCATCGCCGAGCTGGGGCCCGACACCAACGCCTTCTTCCAGGCCGCACTCTCGAGCGCCAATGAGCCGACCTACAACTCGGACAGCATCGGACTGACCGCGGGTTTCACCCGGCGCTTCACCGATAAACTGACCGGCGAGATCGGCGTGGGGCTGCTCTACTCGCAGACCGAGGACGACCTCGGCGACCGCGAGTTCCTGCTCTTCACGCTGCCGACCTCGCTTACCTGGGACAAGCGCGACGACGACCTGAACGCCAAGTCAGGCTTCTACACGAACACCGAGTTCACGCCCTTCATCGACCTCGACGGCAACAGCAGCGGCGCCCGCCTCTACACCGACCTGCGCGGCTACTACGGCTTCGGCGAGTCCAAGAACACGGTTCTGGCCGGCCGGCTGCAGCTTGGGTCGGTGATCGGCCCCGAGCTCGAAGACACCCAGCCCGAGTTCCTGTTCTACTCCGGCGGCGCGGGCTCGGTCCGCGGCCAGCCCTACCAGTCGCTGACCGTCGATCTCGGCGACGGTGACGAGACCGGCGGGCGCAGCTTCCTCGGGCTGTCCGGCGAAATCCGGCAGGATTTCGGCGCCAACTGGGGCGTCGTGGCCTTTGCCGACGCCGGCTTCATCAGCGCCGACAGCGCCCCGGGCGGCGACGGCGAATGGCATTCCGGCGCCGGTCTCGGCGTCCGATACAACACCCCCATCGGCCCGCTCCGGGTGGATGTCGCGGCGCCCACCAGCGGCGACACCGGCGAAGGGGTCCAGCTTTACATCGGCATAGGTCAGGCGTTTTGAAACGGCTTCTCCTCCTCCTCCCCCTCCTCTTCTGCCTGTGTCAGCCCGCCCAAGCGCAGGATGACGACGAGGGCACGCGCCTCGAACGGCTGATCGAGGACGCGCTCTCGTCCGAGGGCACGCAGGTCACCGTGCGCGGCTTCCGCGGCGCGCTCAGCTCGCAGGCGACGATGGAGCGCATGACCATCGCCGACGAAGACGGCATCTGGCTCACCCTCGAGAACGCTGAGCTCGACTGGAGCCGCCTGGCGCTGCTGCGCGGGCGGCTGCAGGTGGACACGCTCTCGGCCGAGCGGCTCGAGGTGGCGCGCACGCCGACGTCGAACACCGAGGCCCCTGCCCCAGAGGCCAGCGGCCAGCCGTTCTCGCTGCCCGACCTGCCGGTCTCGGTGAACGTGGGCGAGTTCCGCGTCGACCGGGTCGAGCTCGGCGCGCCGCTGATCGGCGAGCCGGTGGTGCTGACGGTCTCGGGCGCGGCGCAGCTCGCCGACGGCGATGGCAACGTCGAACTCGAGGTGCAGCGCGTCGACGGTCCCCGCGATGCGCTCACCTTCGCCGGCAGCTATGCCAACGAGAGCCGCCAGCTGTCGCTCGACCTCGTGCTCGACGAGGCCTCGGGCGGCCTGCTGACCACCAAGGCCAACCTCCCCGGCGCCCCGGACCTGCGGCTGACGCTGCAGGGCAAGGGCCCGATCGACGACTTCACCGCCGCGCTGGCGCTCGCCACCGAGGGCGAGGACCGGTTTTCCGGCGACATCACGCTGCAGGGCTCGGTGGGCGCGGATCACCGCTTTGCCGCCGACCTGTCGGGCGACCTGCGCCCGCTGTTGCCGGACGAGCAGCGCGCCTTCCTCGGCGACAACCAGCTGCTGCGCACCAGCGGCGTGGTCGAGGCCGCGGGCGCCATCGAGCTCGACACGCTGGAACTGCGCACCGCCGCTGTCGACCTGACCGGCGCCGCGCGCATCGGCGCCGACGGCTGGCCCGAGCGGCTGGCGCTCGACGGGCGCATCGCCTCGGAAGACGGCAGCCCGGTCACGCTGGCCTTTACCAGCGACGTCACCCGGATCGACGAGGCGGTGCTGACGCTGTCCTACGACCGCGCGCAGGGCGACGGCTTTACCCTCGAGGTGCTGGCGCAGGGCATCGACCGCCCCGAGCTGGCGCTGCGCGAGGCGAAGATCACCGGCGAGGGCACCATCTCGCGCAACGCCGACAGCGCCACGCCCGGCGAGATTGCAGGCCAGCTTCAGCTCGCGGTGGACGGGCTGGCGCTTGCCGACGAGAACCTGCAAAGCGCCGCGGGCGACGCGCTCGAGGGCGCTCTGGCCTACGACTGGCAGCAGGGCAACGGCTTCGACCTGACCGACATCGACATCGCCGGCGCGGGCATCTCGATCACCGGCGACGTGGCCTTCTCGGGCCTCGCCGAGGGCGAGGATCCGGCCATCGAGCCGAACCTCGCGATCCGCACCGACGACATCGCGCGCTTCTCGGGACTGGCCGGGCGCGACCTTGGCGGCGCCGCCGCCTTCGATCTCGAGGCCCGCGCCGAGCCGGTCTCGGGCCGCTTCAACGTCAATCTCGCGGGCACCGCCACCGACCTCTCGGCGGACATCCCGCAGGTTGACGGGCTGCTCGCAGGCGAACTCAGGCTGGCGCTTGCCGCCGAGCGCAACGAACAGGGCACCTTCCTGCGCAACCTCGACCTCGACGGCGATGGCATCGTGATGACCGCCAGCGGCGAGCTGCGCACCGGCGCCAGCACCGGCAGCTTCGACCTCTCGCTGCCCGACCTCTCGCGGGTGCAGGACGGCATGTCCGGCCCGCTGACCGTGAACGGCGACCTGCAGGAAAGCGCCTCGGCCTACACGCTCGACTTCACCGCCGCCGCGCCGGGCCGCACCGCGCTCGACGGCGTCCTGACCGCCACCAAGGACGAGGCCGGGGCGGTCGAGAGCCTGACGTTCAACGGCACCGCCGCCTCGGACGAACTCGCGGCCTTTGCCGCCCTCGCCGGGCGCCCCCTGCGCGGCTCGGTGAGCTTCGAGGGCCAGGGCTCCTACGCGCTCGACGACGGCACCGCCAGCGCCATCGGCGCGCTGGTGACGCAGGATGTCGGCATCGGCATCCCGCAGGCCGACGGGCTGCTCGAGGGCCGGGTGACGATGAACGTCAACGGCTCGCGCAGCAGCGAGGGCATCTTCCTGCGCACGCTCGAGATCGACGGCCCGGCCATCACCCTCGACGCGCAGGGCCAGATGGTGCCCGACGCCAGCACCGCGACCTTCGACCTCGTGCTCTCGGACCTTGCGAAGGTGCAGGACGGCATGTCCGGATCCGCCGCGCTCAAGGGCGACCTTCAGGAAAACGGCGAAGCCTACGTGGTGAACTTCAGCGCCACCGGCCCCGGCGAGACCGCGGCGCAGGGCGTCGTCACCGCCGGCAAGACCGACGCGGGCGAGATCGCCACCGTGGCCTTCGACGGCACCGCCTCGGCGCGCCGGCTCTCGGCATTCGCGCCGCTCACCGGGCAGGCGCTGCGCGGCTCGCTCGATTTCGACGGCGAGGGCTCGTATTCGCTCAGCGATGGTTCGGCCCGCGCCGACGGCACGCTGACCACGCAGGATCTGGGGCTCGGCATTCCCACCGCCGACCAGCTGATCGGCGGCACCGGCCGCGCCGTGGTCTCGGCCTCGCGCGATGCCGACGGCACCATCACCGTGCAGCAATTCGACCTCAGCACCGCCGAGATCACCGCCTCGGCCAGCGGTAGCCTCGGTCAGTCCGGCGACAGCGCACTGACCTTCGACGTGGCGCTGCGCGACCTCGGACTGCTGGTCGAACAGCTTCCCGGCCGCGCCACCGCCAGCGGCACCGTTTCGGCCACCGGCACCGGCCCCTATCAGATCAACACCACCCTCTCCGCCCCCGGCGGCACGCAGGCGCAGGTGAGCGGCAGCATCGCCCGCAGCTTTGACAGTGCCAACATCGCGGTGAACGGCAACGCGCCGCTGTCGCTGGCCAACCGCATTGCCGAGCCCAACCTGCTGAACGGCACCGCCCGCATCGACCTGCGCCTCGACGGGCCGCTGGCGGTGTCGTCGCTGTCGGGCTCGGTGCGCGTGAACGGCGCCGACATCGTGCTGCCCGGCCCCGCGCTCACGCTGACCGGCGTTGACATCGACACCCAGCTCGGCGGCGGGCAGGCGCAGCTCACGGTCGAGGGCGCGCTCTCGAGCGGCGGCAGCCTGCGCAGCCAGGGCACCATCGGTCTCACCAGCCCCTACAACGCCGATCTCCGGGTGCGGCTGCGCGACCTGCTTCTGCAGGACCGGCGGCTCTACCAGGCCACCGCCAGCGGCAACGTGACGGTACAGGGCCCGCTGCTCACCGGCCCAGCCATCGGCGGGTGGGTCGAGATCGAGCAGGCCGAGATCCGCATCCCCGAAACCGGGCTCGGACCGGGCAGCCGCAGCTTCACGCTCACCCACGTGCGCGAGCCGGCGCCGGTCCGCCAGACCCGTCTCCGCGCCGGTCTCGTGGAGACGGAACAGCAGGGCCGCGGGTCGTCCTACACGCTGCCGCTCGACCTCGAGATCCGCGCCCCGCAGCAGATCTTCGTGCGCGGCCGTGGCCTCGATGCCGAGCTCGGCGGCTCGCTGACGCTTACCGGCACCTCGGCCGACATCGTGCCCTCGGGCCAGTTCGAGCTGATCCGCGGCCGGCTCGACATCCTCGGCCAACGGCTGGTGCTGGAAAAGGCCGTCCTGCAGCTGACCGGCGACTTCATCCCGACCATCGACGTGCTCGCCACCACCGAGGTCGAAAGCGCCACGGTCTCGGTCGCGCTTAAGGGCGAGGCCACCTCGCCCGAGGTGACCTTCTCGTCCAACCCGGCCCGCCCCGAGGAAGAGGTGCTCGCGCTGCTGCTCTTTGGCCGCGATCTGGGCGAGCTCTCGGCGCTGCAGGCGCTGCAGATCGCCTCGGCGGTGAACTCTCTCGCCGGGCGCGGCGGCGAGGGCATCATCGGCAACCTGCGGCAGGGCTTCGGGCTCGACGATTTCGACGTCACCACCGACTCCGAGGGCAACGCGGGCCTGCGGCTGGGCAAGTACATCACCGAAAAAATCTACACGGATGTCGAGGTGAGCAGCGGCGAAAGCTCGATCAACCTCAACTACCAGATCAACCGCAACATCAAGGCGCAGACCAGCGCCACGTCGGACGGCGACACCACGCTCGGGATCTTCTTCGAGAAGGACTACTGAGCCCCCTCCCCGTCTCGACCGGCACTTCCTGAAGACCACCGGACCACGCAGAAGGGGCGCCCGCCATGCCGCGAGCGCCCCCTTTTCTTTGAGGGTTTGCCGGACGCAGCCATGGCGCCTGGCCCGCTGCGGTCTCACGAGGCGTGGGGCATTGGCCCCCAACCTCCCCGCACGCCGACAGCCCCAGAGAACGAAGAGGGCACCCGCTTCACAGCGCACGCCCTTGCGTTCATGGAACCGCCGACCTCTGGCGGCGGTCACCCTGCCCCTCCGACCCGGCACTGCCCGGGCGGAGGCAGGCCTCAGCTCAGGCCGAGCCCGAAGTCGAGCCCGACGATCAGCGGGTCGTGGTCCGAGCTGCCGAAGACGCCCGCGTCGTAGAAGGCGCTGTCGACGAAGCTCTCGTCGTAGCTCAGAAGGTCCGGCTCGTCGGCGTTGATATGCCACTCGGTGACCCCGGTGACGAAACCCGCCAGCATGTCGTCGGCGAAGCCCTGATCCAGCGTGCCCTGCTGGCCGTCGAAGACGTAGGAATAGGCCTCCTCCTGCCCGATGTAGGCGTCGATGAGGTCAGTGAAGCCCGCGTCGTCGTCGAGATACTGGACCGGGTCCTCCTCGGCGTAGGAGTTCATGTCGCCCAGCATCACCACGTTGCTGACGCCGCCGCCGTTGTACCCGGTGCCGATCCACTCGGCGAGCTCGACCGCGGCGTCGGTGCGCACACCGTTCCAGAAGCCCTGCCCGTCGCCCTGGTCGAAGTTGGCATCGGCATAGAGCGCGTCGAGATCGGCCTGCGTGATCGCCGTGCCGCCGCCTGCGAGATGGTCCTCGGCGGCCGAGGCCAGCGCCGCAAGCCCGCTGTCGCCCTTGGACTTGAAGTGCGAGGAGACCACGGTGAAGGTCTCGCCGCTGGAATTGTCCTGGAAGGTCGCGGCGACCGAGGGGCGATTGGACTGGTCGTAGGCCTCGAAGTCGTAGCCGATGGCGTCGGCGATGGCGGTCGCCAGCGCGTTGGTCACCGCCGCCGAGCTTTCCTCGTAGGCGATGAAGTCGCTGTAGAGCAGCGTCACCGCGTCCGCGTCGTAGATGATGCCGGTGGTGATGGCGTCGGTGCCGATGAACCCGCCGCTGCCGGTCGGATCGACGTAGCCGAAGTTCGCCCCCGGATCGTTGGCGTTGATGAGATCCGTCAGCGTGTCGATGGCCGAGCCCTCGCCCGAACCGTTGTTCTCGATCTCCTGCAGCGCGAGCACCTCGGCGCCGCTGCCAAGGATACCGCCGACCAGCTTGTCCGCCTGCCGCTCGAACTCGGCGGCGGTGTCGGCGCCGCGCGGGTCGAGATCGCCGTCGGGACCCGTGAGCGCGCCGTCGTCGAGCGTGGTGAAGAAGTTCAGCACGTTGTAGGACGCCACCTGCAGCGTGCCGCCAACGTCATCGGGCGTGTCCTGACGGGCGCCCGAGTTGGTGCTTTCGTCGATGGTCACCGTCCCGGAGGCGTTCACCGTCCACTCGTCGAAGCTGTAGGTCAGCACGCCCTCGACGGTGCTGGTGATCTCGGCGCCGAGGCGGATGGTGCTCAGCGAGAAATCGTCGCCCGCGTCGAGATAGCCGTTGCCGTTGTCGCCGGCGCCACCGGGCAGGAACTCGAAGCTGTCGGGGTTCTGCGCCGAGCTGCCATCGTCGATCAGCAACGAGGCGTTGGCATTGGCCTCGGCCAGCGCCGCCACCTCCGCCGCCTCGGTCTGGGCGTCGAAAAGCTGCGTGGGCTGGGTCTGGATGCCCGCCGAGACCCGGATCTGGCCGTAGCGGTCGAGATTGTAGTTCTCGGTGATGGTCAGCGCCTCGCTGGTGCCGGTGGTGACCGAGACGCTCATGCCCTCCATGGCCTCGTAATCCGGGGCCGCGTCGGGCGTCAGCAGGATGCTGGCCGCGGTGGGCGCGGTCATGCCACTGCCGAGCACCGTCACCTCGCTGACCGAGGTGAGCTCGGTGAGGCCCTGGTATTCCGCCACGGTGCCAGTTGCCTGCACCAGATCGCCCACGGCGGCCCTCGGCGCGCTGCCGGTGTAGATGAAGAGCCCTTCCGAGGTTGCCGCATTGCCGTCGGCATCCGCGTCCTCTTCCTGCAGGAAGAAGCCAGTGGAGGTGACGTAGGTAACCACCGCCTCGACCGTGACCTCGTCGCCTTCCATGGTGCTGGCGTCGCCGCTGCCCTGCACGGCGCTGATCAGAGTGACCTCGGCGGGGGCGGTGTCGTCGCCGGTCTCGACCGGTTCGAAGATGCCCACGTTGTCGATGAAGAGGCTCTCGGACGAGGCGTTGCTGTCGAGCTCCACCACCAGCCGGGCGCTGTCGATGTCGGCGCCGAGGCTGGTCTCGAGCGTCATCCACGCCCCCTCGATGCCAAGGTCGTCGATGTCCTGCCCGGTGCTGTCGAGCAGCGCGACGGTGCCCTGATCGGTCTCCACGTAGATGTTGACGAGGTCGTCCGCCTCCCAGCCGGTCTCCTGCAGGAAGACGTCGAGCGAGACGGTGACCTCGCCGGTGTTGGACAGGTTCACGGTCTGGAAGGTCAGGCGCAGCAGGCCGTCGGCGTCCTGAAGCTCGTAGCCCTGCGCGCCGTCGGTGTAGGCGCCCACGGTGCCGGTGAAATCCTGCACGCCGATGTAATCGCCGTCCGAGATGCCGGTGTCGCCGCGGGTGTTCACCCACGACAGGTCATAGCCCAGCCCCGCGAAGCTGGTGCTGTCCACCGTCGCCTGCCCGGCGTTGTTGACCAGATCGACCGCTTCGCCGAGGGCGGTGATCGCCCCGTCGGCCTCGGCGCTGACGTATTGCCCGCCGACGCTCTCGGTCTCGAAGCTCTCGGAGATGCGGAGCAGCCCCTCGTCCACATCCGCGACGGTGACGCCGAGATCGGCGCTGTCCGAGCCGCCGTTGCCGTCGCTGACGGTCACGGTGATCTCGTAGCTGTTGTCGCCGTCGGCATCGCGCGGCAGCTCGAAGTCGGGGGCCCCGGCAAAGGCCAGCGCGCCGGTGGCGGCGTCGATGGTGAACTGCGCGGCATCGGACCCGGACAGCGCGTAGCTCAGCGTCTCGCCGTCGACATCGCTGGCAGAGATCCCGGCGTCGATGGCGAGCGTGCCCTCGTCGACGCTCACGGTCTCCGGCACCACCAGCACCGGAGCGTCGTTCTCGCCGGTCACCGTGACGGTCACGGTGGCAACGTCGGTGCCGCCCTTGCCGTCATCGACCACGTAGGTGAAGCTGTCCTGCGCGGTCTCGCCCGCGGCGAGGTCGTCGAAGGCGCTACCCGGGTCGTAGGTCACTGTGCTGCCGTCGAAGCCGACAGTGGCGCCGCCGGTCGAGAGCCCAGCCACCGAGACGATCGTGAGGGTGTCGCCGTCGAACTCGCGGTCATTGGCCAGAAGGTCCGCGGCAGAGATCTGCAGCAGCGCGTTCTCGGTGGTTTCGGCGCTGTCGTCGCCCGCCAGCGCGGCGTTGTTGGTGCCGTCGAGGTGCAGCGTGTAGCCGTCGGCCGCGAAGTAAAGCGCCTCGACCCCGATCAGCGTGTCGGTGCCGGTCTCGGGCGCGCCCCCGAGCGCGGTCACGGTGACCGGGCCGAGGCCGAAGAACCCCTGCCCGATGCCGTAGTCGTCGATCCCGCCGGCATATTCGGCCACGTCCTTGCCCGCCCCGCCGATCAGCAGGTCCCAGCCGTCGCCGCCGTTCAGCGTGTCGTTGCCGGCAAGCCCGAGCAGCAGGTCGCTGCCATCGGTGCCGACGAGCGAGTCAGCCCGGCGCGTACCGAGCCACGCGGAACCGGCGGCTCCGTAGAAGATGCTGAATGCCATGATATTCCCCCGAACCCGGAAAACTGAATCGCCGAAAGCTGTGTCTCCGTTCACTGTAACCAAGGAATGACATCGGGCGAGCCTCGCGTCGGGGAGGCACCGCCGCTTGGCGGGGTTCTGCCAACCGGTTGGGCAGCGCGGGTCAATGGCGGAAGACTGTCCCGGCGAACCCCGGGAAGCGCCTTGGGAATAAGGACGCTGTCTTGCGAGACTGGCGGCACATGGAACACCTTCCCACGACGGCACGCCGCACCAATCAGGCGTCCGGATGTGCGAAAGGCACCGGGCGGCTGTTCCGCCCGAACGGGCGCCGTTCAGGCAGCCGACCCTTGCGGTCAGGCGCAGTTCAGCCAATTACACGGGAAACCACTCAGAACGGGAAGCCTTCCGATGAAACGTCATGTCATTGCCATTGCCGCCGCGCTCTCCGGTCTCTCGGCGACCGCTTCCTTTGCCGCCACTCTCGGCCCGCTGGTCACCGCGACCGAGCTCGACGCCGCGCTGCAGGACGGTGCCGAGGCGCCGGTCGTGCTCGACATCCGCGGCGACGCCTATGCCGGCGGCCATATCGACGGTGCCATCGCCGCGCCCTACGGCCTGTTCCGCGGCCCGGCCGACAACCCCGGCCAGACCGTGCCGGTCGACCAGCTCGAAGCCACCTACGAGAAGCTCGGGCTCGAGCCCGACGACGCGGTGGTGATCGTGGCGCAGGGCGCCACCGACACCGAGTTCGGGGCCGCAGCACGGGTCTACTGGACGCTGAAGAGCTCGGGCTTCACCGAGCTGTCGATCCTCAACGGCGGCGCGCAGGCCTGGGTCAACGCCGGCCTGCCGGTCTCGAAGGAAGCGGTGACGCCCGAGCCGACCGAGCTCTCGATCAGCTGGGACAACACCTGGACCGCCGAGACCCCCGAGGTCGCCGACGTCATCGCCGGCAAGCGGCAGGCACTGCTGCTCGACGCCCGCCCCGAAGCCTTCTTCGAGGGCAGCAAGGCGCATGAGGCCGCCGAGAAGCCCGGCACCCTGCCCGGCGCGCAGAACTACCCCTACACCCGCTTCTTCCAGAGCGGCGCCACCGCCATCGGCCAGATCTCGGACGTGCAGGAGCTGAAGGCCTCGCTCGGCGTCAGCGACGGCGAGGAGATCGTCTCGTTCTGCAACACCGGCCACTGGGCCGCGACCAACTGGTTCGCGCTGAACGAGATCGCCGGGCTCGGCAACGTCAAGCTCTACCCCGGCTCGATGGTCGAGTACTCGCACACCGACGGCGAGATGGCCAACGCGCCCGGCCTGTTCAAGAACCTGATGAACCAGCTCAAGGGCAGCAACTGATGACACAGACGGCAACCGAGGGCGCGGTCTCCGCGCCCGCCGGAGCCTGGGGCAAACGCGCCGGCCTTCTGGTCGGCGCGCTTGTGCTCGTGGCCCTCGTGGCGCTTTTCGCGGGGGCGCGCTACGGCTTCCTGCTGCTGATCGGGCTCGGCTTCGGCATCGTGCTCGAGGGCATGCGCTTCGGCTTCGCCGGGCCGTGGCGGGCGATGATCCTGCGGCGCGAGCCCTCGGGCGTGATCGCGCAGCTGCTGTCCATCGCGCTGGTCTCGGCCGTGGCGATCCCGCTGCTGGCCAGCCACCCGGGCGAGCTCGTGGGCGCGCAGGCCCCCGTGGGCTTTGCCATGATCGGCGGCGCCTTCATCTTCGGCGCCTGCATGCAGATCGTGCTGGGCTGCGGCTCGGGCACGCTGGTCAATGCAGGCAGCGGCAACCCGGTGAGCCTGCTCGCCCTGCCCTTCTTCGCGCTCGGCAGCTTTGCCGGGGCGTGGAACCTGATCTGGTGGACCGACCTCGGCGCGCTGCCGATCCTGACGCTGCAGGGCACCTCGGGCCTCGCGGTGACGCTGGTGCTGCTGGCGCTGGCCGCGGGGCTGTTCCTGTGGCGCGCGGCGCCGGGCACGGTGAAGCTGAGCCGCCGACACGCCATCGCGGCGCTGCTGCTGGCGGCACTGGCCATCGGCAACCTCGTGGTCGCGGGCCAGCCCTGGGGCGTGGTCTACGGGCTCGGGCTCTGGGCGGCCAAGGGCTACGCGGCGCTTGGCGGCGACTTCGCGGGCTCGGCGTTCTGGAGCGCCCCGGGCTCGATGGAGCGCGTGCAGGCAAGCCTGCTGACCGACTATACCTCGCTCACCGACATCGGCATCATCGCGGGCGCCTTCGGCGTCGCCGCGTGGCGCCGTGGCGCGCTGTCGGCGGCGCTGCCCGGCTACCCGGCGCGGGCGTGGATCGCCACCGTCGTGGCGGGATTCCTGCTGGGCTACTCGTCGCGGCTGGCCTTCGGCTGCAACGTGGGAGCGTTCTTCTCGGGGATCTCGACCGGCAGCCTGCACGGCTGGGTGTGGTTCGTCGCGGCCTTCGCGGGCGCCTTCCTCGGCATCCGCCTGCGCCCTGTGCTCGGGCTGGAGGCGCGCGCATGACCCGCACCTTCACCGCGTCGCTGGCGATGCTCTTCATCGTGGGGCTGGTGGGCTTCGACCTCGCCACCTCCGAGCTCAACCCCTACCAGGCGCCCGCCGCCTTTGCGCTGGGATCCGGGACCGCGGCCTCCGGCGGGTTCTGCGGCGCGCTGCCGAACTGACCGCCGCTCCTGGAAACGACGAAGGCCCCGCGCGATCTGCGCGGGGCCTTTTTGTCGGCCGGACAAGCGCGCGGGATCAGGCCCCGCCGCCGCTCGCCAGCACGTTATTGGAATAGGCGTGGTTGCCGGTGACATCCGCGCCGAACCAAGCGGGCGGTTCAAAGGCCGCGGCCTCGGCCTCGGAGGCGAATTCCACCTCGACAAGCCGCAGCTCGCGGTCCTCGAAGAGGTCGAGCTCGTAGACATGGCCGTTCTCGAGCCGTCCGGTCCAGCGCACCTTCTCGATGCGGCGGTCGCCGGTCGAGGGCCACATCGCCTCGAAGGCCTCGGCCGAGATCTCGGCCTCGTGCTCGCTGCGGACCAGCCCGCCCTGCCCCTTCACCGTGAGGAAGAATTTCTCGCCCTTCTGGCGCAGCCGCACCTGCACCGAGTCGCTGGGCACGGTGACATAGCCCTGACGGATCTTCCTGGCCTCGGCCTCACCGAGATCGGGGAGCGATGCCACGAGGAACTTGCGTTCGATTTCCTGCGCCATGGTCAGAGCCTCTTCTGCACGGTCTGGCAGAGCGCGTCATAGGCCTTGGCCGCGGCGCCGCTGCGGGCGAAGGTCGCGACCGGCGCGCGGTGCACACCCATCTTCTCGACCTCGGTGCTGAACGGGATCGCCACGTCGAGCAGGCGCTTGGGATAGGCCTTGCGCATCCCCTCCATGGTCTCGGCGTGCAGTTTCTTGGTGCCCTGCACCATCGAGAAGAAGCCCATGATCTTCTTCTGCGGCAGCTCCTGCTCGGCGAAGAATTCGAGCAGCTGCTCGAAGGTCCGCTCGGAGAGCGTCGTCGGGATCACCGGCACGAGGATCGCGTCGGCGCTGCGGAAGATGTTCTCGGACAGGGTCGAGATGTTCGGCGGGCAGTCCAGCAGCACCACGTCATAATCGCTGTCGACGCTCTTCAGCGCCTTCTTCAGCCGCGAGCGAGAGTTCTTCATGCGCGACAGGAACACGTCGAAATCGCGGAAGGTCATGTTGGCGGGCAGGATGTCGAGATTGTCGAAGTCGCTGCCGCGGATCGCGCTGGTGAACCGCTTCACGTCGGTGAAGAACCGGTCGTCGGTCAGCTTCTTCGACGGCTTCACCCGGAAATAGAACCCCGAGGCCCCCTGCGGATCGAGATCGCAGAGCAGGACACGCTGCCCCGCCTTCGCCAGCCCGTAGGCCACGTTCACCGAGCTCGCGGTCTTACCCACGCCACCCTTGTTTGAGTAGCAGGCGATGATCTTCATGTCGCGGCTCCTTCCGGCTTGAAGAGCGAGCGGAACTGCGCCCGGGTCTCGAGCGCGTCGAATGCGGCGAAGGAGTCGGTCACGCGGGCCCGTTCCTCGACCTGCCCCTGATGTAGCACGGTCACCAGCGCGCCAAGGCTCGTGGCGATTTCGACCGCATCCGACTTCGACCCGGCGGTCAGGCCCTCGGACATGTCCTGCAGCGCCGCCTGCTGCACCGAGTAGTCGTTGAAGGCGCCAAGGTTGTCCTGCAGCCGCTTCAGCGACTTGATCAGCGTCCGCACCTCTTCGTCGCCGAACAGCGGGGCGAAGAACTCCATCAGGTAGCGCAGCTTCTTGCAGTGGATGCGCAGCTCGTGCACGTCCTCGTCGGGCGTGTGCTCGCCGATGCTGCGGGCGATGGCGCAGACCCTCTTGTAGCGCTTCCAGATCAGCATCTTGGCGTAGTCCAGCGCGTGGCGGTCGGCCTCGGGCCCCTTGCCGAGCCGCTTGGGCCGGTCGAACAGCTTCTCGAGCTTCGCCATCTCCTTGGCATAGCCCTTGCTGCCGAGATAGGCCGCGAGCTCGGCCTGTGCCTCGCCCCGGTTTCCAGCGAAGGTGGCGAAGAGCTTCTCGAGGCCACCGCGGAACTTGGCGGGCACCAGCGCGATGTAGCGGTCGCGCTCGAGCATATAGACGTCGAGATCGCGCAGCGCCCCGGTGCGCGCCATGATGGCGCCGAAGCGGGCCTTGAGATCGGCGGTCTGCTTCTCGTCGTAGACGCCCTTGAAGAGCGAGATCACCGAGCGCACGCGGCGCAGGGCGACGCGGTACTCGTGCAGGAACTCGCTGTCGAGATCGGCGATCACGCCGGCCTCGTTGCGGCGGGCCAGCGCGATCTGGGCCCCGATGATGTCGTTGGCGGCCCTGAAGGCGCGCTCGTCGGGGGTCATCGTGATCCGCAGTTTGCCGGTCATCGTGGGGTCTTCGCCGCGCAGCACGGCGCAGGCCTCGGCCGCGTTGGTGACGGACCCGCCGCGGGCGCCCGCAAGCGCCGAGGCGAATTGCTTGAACGACTTGTCATAGCCGCGCAGCGCCCGCAGGTCGAAAATGGTGACCGTGCCGTCAGCGGTCGCGAGCACCCAGGCATCGCCGCGCAGGTGGGTCTTCTCATAATCGTCGAGCACCCGCACCGGCGCATGGGACAGCGCGCCCTCGGCCACGGTCATCAGGGTGCGCAGGGGCGACACCACGCCGGCAAGCGCCTCGGTCACCGGGCCCGCGGGCATGCGTTCGACGAAATCCGGCTCGGCCGGGTCCTGCGTCAGGATACCGCCCTCTCCGAGCAGCATCAGCGCGTCGCCGGTGGCGACCAGCAACCGGCCCTTGGCCGCGATCTGGGCGTCGAACGTGTCGATCAGGCGGATCTCGGTCGCGGGGGCCGCCTCTTCCGTGACCACGGAGAGCCCGCCAAGGTCAAGCCCGGCGAGGTCGGTCCGAAGGTCTCCGGCCCGAAACAGGGCTAAAGTCGCGGTCGCGGTCATGTCCGGTCTCCGAAGCTGGGTCGCAAGGTCTTTCTGAGCCTCCCTGGCAAGGTCCGTGCCCGATCGGGCGGTCTCTGTCGGTGAAGAGCCGTTCTTCCCTGAAATTATTACAGACCTCAAGATCGCAATTCGACCGAAAGCGCACCCTGACGTGTTGACGCGGGCCCGCTGCCCGCCTTCTGAGGCCACGGGCAGCGCCAGAGCCCAACTGTCTTGCGACCCGCAACGGGACCGCTCACCACAGCGAACAACGTGGACAGAACGGCGCCGACGAGATACCCTTTAGGTAGATTCATCCCAGTTCGTTTCCGCCATTATGTGAGAGACGGAACGACCTCGAATAGGTTCAAGCACTTTTCAGGCCCGGGAGGGACGACCCATGACGTACGAGGTTCCCAGCATCAGTTTCAGGACGGCAACCCGCGGCGCGGCAGCCTGCGGGCTCGCGCTTTTCGCCAGTACCGGCGCGGCGCTGGCGGCGGAGGGCGGCATCGGCTTCTACCTTCTCGGCTCCAAGGGCCCCTACGCCGGGGTTCTGGCGCCGCCGGGCACCTACATCAACAACGACCTCTACTTCTACACGGGCAACGCCTCGGCCAGCGAGTCCCTGTCGCTGGGCGGCGAGATCACCGCCGATGTCGACGCCATCGCCCGGCTCGACGTGCTGACAGGCATATGGGTGCTGCCCAACGAGGTGCTGGGCGGCAACCTCGCCTTCACCCTGTCGCTGCCCTTCGGCTATCAGGACGTCAAGGGGAAGGCGGCGGTCACGGGCACCGCGCTCGAGGCCTCGGTCAACGACGACGTCTTCACCATGGGGGACCCGGTCCTCGGGGCGACGCTGGGGTGGCACAGCGGCAACCTGCACTGGACCACCGGCGCGCTCGTCAACGTACCCATCGGCGACTACCACGAGGGCGATCTCGCCAATATCTCGTTCAACCGCTGGGGTCTCGACCTCACCGGCGCGCTGACATGGTTCGACCCGGCCACCGGCTGGGAAGTCTCGGGCGCCGCGGGCTTCACCTTCAACGGCGAGAACCCCGAGACCGACTACCGCACCGGCACCGAGTTCCACTTCGAGACGGCGGTCACCAAGACTTTCCCCTCGTCCTTCTCGGCGGGGCTCGTCGGCTACTATTACGAGCAGATCAGCGAGGACAGCGGATCGGGCGCCACGCTCGGCGACTTCAAGGGCCGGGTGAGCGCGCTGGGGGCGACCTTCGGCTACAATTTCCAGATGGGCAACACGCCCGTGTCGATGCGGCTCAGGGTGCTGCAGGAGTTCGAGGCGCGCAACCGGCTCGAGGGCACGGCGGCCTTCCTCACCCTGAGCTTCCCGCTCGGCGGCTAACGGCAAGGTTGCATCTGACCCAGCGTCAGATCTTGCCCGCTGACGGGCAGCGTCACCATATCGGACCCGGGCCAGAGAAGAAGATGGAGAGAAACGATGCGGACCAAGACGGTATGGCGCGGCGGCCTTGCGCTGATCGGCGTGTGTTGTGCCCTGGCGGGCGGCGCCGCCGTGGCTGAGCCGGCTGAGCTTCCGGTGATCGTGCGGCTGGCAGATGGCGCCACCCTGCCCCCCGACGCCACGCTCGAGGTCTCGCTGCTGGACGTGTCGCGCGCCGACGCGCCGTCGGTGACGATCTCCGAGCGCGACTACAAGATCTCCGAACTGCCGGTCGAGATCCGCCTGCCCTACGACAGCGACAAGATCGACGAGCGCATGAGCTACATCGTCTCGGGCAAGGTCGCCGTGGGCGACACGGTGCTGCTGCGCACCACCACCGCCTATTCCGCCCTCACCCGCGAGGCGCCCGAGCGGCCCGAGATCGAGCTCGAGCAGGTCGCGACGCTGGCCGCCACGCCGCGCATCAGCGGCGTCGAATGGGCGGCATTCGAGATCGGCGGACGGATGCTGGTGGCCGAGGACCCGCCCACCATCGCCTTCCTCGACGACGGCAGTTTCTCGATGTACGGCGGCTGCAACACCTTCCGCGGCAAGGCCGAGATGGGCAACGGCACGCTCCGCATCAGGGAGCCCTTCGCCGGGACCAAGCGGCTCTGCCCCGAGCCGCGCATGGAGCTGGAGAAGACCATGGTGGACGCGCTCAACGCGACCCGCGGCTATGTCCGCGTCGACAACCGCCTGAGCCTGACCAACGAGGCCGGCGTCACCACGCTGCGCCTGACCGAACGGCCCGAGTAACGCCCTGCAACACAGACCCCGGGGCCCGTCAGGGGCCCGCGGTCCAGTGCGCCTCGGGGTGGGCCTCGCAATAGGCGCCGAGCCGCGACAGCGCCACGCTGTAATCCTCGCCGCTCGCCGCCGCGTATCCCTTCACATAGGCGAAGACGAAGAGCATGCTCACGACGTCGCCGTCGGGCATGTCCGAGGCCACCGAGGGATCGACCCGGAAGAGCTCGCGCACATCGCCGCAGGTGGCCTCATCGAAGAGCCATGTCTCCGAGGCGCTCACCACCTCGAGCGTGGCCGGATCGGCCATGACGAAGGCGGGGGCGAAGGCCGGCAGAACCAGCGCGAACAGCAACGCAACAGAGGCTTTCATCGGTCTTGTGACCTCTTGGGGGGCGCGGCGGGACGCCTCGCCCGGTGTCGTTGTGCCGGGGGCGACGGTGTTGCCGCCGCCGCCCGCCCGGCCAGTCGATTGCGCCCGGTCTCAGGCGTGCAGGCCCCGCTCTTCCGGCGGCAGCTTGCGGGCGGCAAGGGCGAAGGCCACCATGGTCACGCCGCTCGAGATCAGCTCGATGGCGAGCAACACGCCCAGCAGCACCGCGCTCGACTGCAGGAAGTTGCCGAAGACCATGACCCCCAGCGCCACCGACAGCACGCCCGACAGGAGTGCCACCCAGAAGTAGCCGCTGCCGCGTGCGCCAAAGGCCATGACGATCTTCAGCACGCCGTTCACCATGAACATGATCGCCACCATCATGGTCAGCGTGATGATCCCAACCAGCGGATTGCCAAGCAGCGTCACGCCAAGCCAGACGTAGGCGATGCCCAACAGCACGCCGAGGATCTTCGACCCCCAGCCATCGGCGCGCAGGGCGGCAACGAGCTGCCCGATGCCGCCGAAGACGAAGCACCATCCGGCGATCTGCTCGGCCGCGACGCTGGCGGCGAAAGGGTTCATCAGGGCGAAGATGCCGCCGAGGATCAGCACGATCCCCACGATCAGCCAGAGCAACCAGTTTTTCATTGTCTCATCCTCCAGACGTGATGCGCCGCCCCCGAACCGGAGGCCGCGCGCGAAAACGGATTGACGGTAATTTCGGGACGGCCGGACAAAGGCATGCCCTCCGGGACTTCGGGATTCCCGGGGCGGAAAAGCGACTCCCGCAAGCCTCGGTCACGAAAGCCAGGCACGGCATAACCCTCTCCCAAGCAACGGTTTCATAAAACAATCGGCCGCAAGCAATATATTGGTAACCCGAAAAATGCGGTCCGAGAACAGGCAATGTTCCGGTCCCCGTACATAAAGTCCCCTTGGAATTGCGGCGCCACAATACGGGCCATGCAGCCCCGCTCTCCGCGCCTCGTGACGCAGCTCCCGCGGCCGCCGCTGCGCTTCGGTCGCCGTTGACCGCGGGCGCGGGCGTCTCTAGCCTGAACTGCAGGGGAGAGTTTCGGGGGGAACATGCGGTTTCTGAGGTTCGTCGTCGCGCTCGCGCTGGTGGTCGTCATCGTGGGGATCGCGGTCTTTACCATGCGCGTGCTCTACCCGCTGCCCGAGCTGGAAGGCCGCAGCGAAAGCACCCACCTGCAGCCCTCGGTCGAGACGCCGCTGGGCAAGGCCCTGCTGCCCGCGACCGACGCCCACCCCGGCCAGAGCGGCATCTGGCCGCTCGCCGACGGGCGCGAAGCCTTTGCCGCACGCATCCTGCTCGCCCGCCGCGCCCAGCAGAGCATCGACGTCCAGTACTACATTTGGCAGACCGACACGACCGGGTGGATCCTGCTCGATGAATTGAGACAGGCCGCCGAGCGCGGCGTGCGGGTGCGGATGCTGCTCGACGACAACGGCATTCCCGGGCTCGACGCCGAGCTCGCGGCACTGAACGCGCTGCCCGATGTCGAGATCAGGATCTTCAACCCGTTCACCCTGCGCAGCCCCAAGATTCTGTCCTACGCCTTCGACTTCCCGCGACTGAATCACCGGATGCACAACAAGTCGATGACCGTGGACGGCGCCGCAACCGTGGTCGGCGGGCGCAACATCGGCGACATCTACTTCGATTACGGCAACGGCGTGCATTACTTCGACGCCGACGTGCTGGCGGTCGGTCCCATCGCGGCCGAGGTCGAGGGGGCCTTCGACGAATACTGGTCGAGCGGCTCGTCCTACCCGGCCGAGACCATCCTGCCCGACGCCCCCGACGGGATGGAAAGCCTTCTGGCCCACGCGCAGCAGGCCCGCGAGACCGCTGTCGGCTCGGATTACGCGCAGGCCGTGGCCGACACACAGCTGGTGCAGCGGCTCGAGGCCGGGACGCTCGAATTCGAGTGGGGCGAGGTCTCGCTGTTCTACGACGATCCTGCCAAGGGTCTGGGCGAGGCCGAGGCCGACGCGCTGCTGATCAGCCACATCCTCGAGATCGCACAGCCCACGAAGAGCTTCGACCTCGTCAGCGCCTATTTCATTCCCGGCCACGCCGGAACCGAGATCCTCAACGGCTTTGTCGAGAGCGGCGTGAAGACGCGGGTGCTCACCAACGCGCTGGCCGCCACCGACGTGCCGCCGGTACACAGCGCCTACATGCGCTATCGCGGCGATCTGGTGGATGGCGGCGTCGATGTGCTTGAACTGCGTCCGCAGGCGGACCGGGTGAAGGAGCGCGATCTCTCGAGCATGATCGTGGGCTCCGCCTCGAGCCTGCACGCCAAGACCTTTACCATCGACGGCGAGCGGATCTTCGTGGGCTCGTTCAACTTCGATCCGCGCTCGGCGCAGCTGAACACCGAGATGGGGCTGCTGATCCCGAGCGCCGCCATGGCACAGGCGCTTGGCCAGGTGCTCGACGATCCCCGGCAGTTCTACGTCATCGAGCGCGATCAGGACGGCGAGCTGGTCTGGATCGAGACCGCTGAGGACGGCACCGTGACCACGCTCCACGACGAGCCGGAGACCGGCGCGTTCAAGCGGGGACTGGTGCGGTTCATGAGTTGGCTGCCGATCGAGTGGCTGCTCTGAGGTCAGCCACCCGGCCTCATTGCGGCGCCGGGGGCTCGAGCCCGAGCAGCCCGGTCAGCGCCACCGCCACGCTGCGGCCAAGGTTGCCGAAGGCGGCTTCCACCCCGTCCGAGATCGCCGGGTAGAGATCGGCCTCGATGCGCTTCAGGGTCTCGTTGAGCTCGCCGATGCGTTGCTCGGCGCGGGCGACCTGTGCCTCGAGCGCGGTGCAGATGTGCAGGTCCGGCCCCCCGCCCTCGCGCAGCTCGGCGATGTTGGCGCGGGTCTCGGCGATCTGCCCGGTCAGCGCGCGGATCTCGGAGCGTACCGGAAGGATGGTCTCGGTGATCCCGGCGAGGTCGTCGGTGATGTGCTCGACCTTGGACAGCGCGCTCCACCCCAGCCAGAGGCAGAGCGCCAGCAGGATCAGCGTCGCGTTGAGAAGCGCCAGCACGAGATTCCAGAGCGTCCGCCCGAGGCTTCGGCGTTCCATCGGTCCCTCTCCCCGCGCCGCGCCGTCAGGCCTTCTTCTTGTCCTTGGCGTTTTCGGCGAGTTGCTTGAAGACGTAGATCGGGATCAGGATGGTGGCGATGAGGCTGCCCAGCCAGACCAGCAGGGTCGCGCCGAGCCAGTTGGCCACGCCACCGATCGACATGCCCGGCAGCAGCAGGTCGGTGATCAGAAGCCCGATGGAGACCGTCACCAGCGCCACGCCGCCCATCAGCTGCGGCAGGTGCTTGAGCGAGATCTTGGTGATCAGCGGGCCGAGCACGGCCTGGATGACCGAGAAGGCAACGACCACGACGACAAAGGACAGCGCGTCGATCTGGAAGCCTTGCAGCAGCAGGACGGCCAGCAGAAGACCCACGGCGTTGGCGATCAGGTAGGCGGCGGCGGAAAGGGCTAGGCGGACCAAAATCAGTGCCTCCGAAATGTCCCGGGAGCCACCGGGTCAGACAATGACCGAGGCCCGGGAAATGACAATCTCAAGTTGAAGTCTGCCAGCGGAATTCGACAGGTCAAGGACATTCGTGCCAGGGCGGGAGACGCTTCCCTGACAGGTGTACCAGGCTTTGTCCGGGGGTTGTCACGACTCCTGCTGCGGCTCTAAGGTCGCCCTGAGGGTGTATGCGCCACCCCGCGCGCGCCCGGGACATGCGATACCGGCGACCATTCCCGGGGCCGGCCCACACTGCCCCGCCACCAGCCGCAGCCAGGACAGGAATCGACGACGTGCGCAGATCCACCCGAAGCAGACCGCAAAGCGTCTGGCGCGTCCTGGCCGTGGTCTTCGCCAAGGCGCTGCTCGCGACGCAGGCCCCCGCGCAGGAGGACGGCTATGTCGGCTCCGACGCCTGCGCCGGCTGCCACACCGACGCGGCCGAGGCCTGGGAAGGCTCACACCACGCGCTGGCCTGGACGGAGGCCACGCCCGAGAACATCCTCGCGGATTTCGACGGCACCGAGTTCGTGCTCGCCAATATGCGCGTGCGCTTCCGCATCGGCGAGGACGGCACCCGCTTCGCCTCGGTGACCGAGCGTGGCGGCGTCACCACCGAGTACCCGGTGCAGGCCGTCGTCGGCGTCGCGCCGCTGCAGCAGTATCTCTTCGAGACGGAACCAGGCCGCCTGCAAAGCTTCGACGTGGTCTGGGACACCGAGAAGGGCGACTGGTTCCACCTCTACCCCGGCACCAATCCGCCCCCCGAGGACGCCTTCCACTGGTCCGGTCCCTACAAGACCTGGAACGCCCGTTGCGCCACCTGCCACGCCACCGGCTTTGCGGCCAACTACGACATGGCGACGCGCAGCTATGCATCGGAACAGGTCGAGATCGGCGTCGGCTGCGAGGCCTGCCACGGCCCGGGTGCGCGCCATGCCGAGTGGGCGGAACAATGGCAGACCACGCAGGCAGCGCCGCCCGAGAACCACGGCTTCCCGCGCGACCTGTCGGACCCTGCGGCGTTCCTCGACACCTGCGGCGGCTGCCATTCGCGGCGCGAGGCCTATTTCGACGGCACCCCGCCGGCGGGGACGTCCTATCACGACGCCTACAACCTCTCGCTGCTGCGCCCCGGGCTTTACTGGCCGGACGGGCAGATCCGCGACGAGGTGTACGTGCTGGGCTCGTTCCTGCAGTCCAAGATGCAGGACAAGGGCGTCACGTGCAGCAATTGCCACGATCCCCACAGTGCCGAGCTGATCGCCGAGGGCAACGCGGTCTGCACCACCTGCCACAGCGCCGCCGGCAACCCGGACTTCCCGAGCCTGCCGCTCGAGGTCTTCGACAGCCCCGAGCACCATCACCACCCCGAGGGCAGCACCGGCGCGCAGTGCAGGTCCTGCCACATGCCCGAGCAAGTCTACATGGGCAACGACTGGCGCGCCGACCACTCCTTCCGCATTCCGCGTCCGGACCTGAGCGCCGAGACCGGAGCGCCCGACGCCTGCACCTCGTGCCACACCGAGCGCAAGCCCGACTGGGCGGCCTCCGAGATCGCGAGCTGGTTCCCCGACAGCACCCACCGCGGGCCGCATTACGGACAGGTGCTGGCGCGCGCGGTCAACAGCCCGGAGCCGGTCACCGACGATCTGGCGGCGCTGGCGACGGAAGAGGCGCAGCCCGGCATCGTGCGCGCCACCGCGATCTGGCTGATGGCGCAGGAAGGTACGGCGCTCGACGCGGCAACGCTGGAGCGGCTGCTGGCCGATCCCGACCCGCTGGTACGGGCCTCGGCGCTCGACGCCGGGCGCAGTGCCGAGCAGCCCGAGATCCTGCTGCTGATCGCGAGCATGCTCGATGATCCCTCGCGCACAGTGCGCATCGCCGCCGCCAAGGCCATGCTCGGCGCGCCCATTGCGCATCTTCCGGGGGCAATGTCGGTGCAGCTGCAGCAGGCGCAGGGAGAGTGGCAGGCGGCTCTGTCCTCGCGGCTCGACTTCCCCGAGACCCACCTGCAGCTCGGGGGCATGGCGCTCAGCACCCGGCGTTTCCCCGCCGCGGCGCAGGCCTTTGCCGAAGTCACCCGGCTTGATCCGCAGCACGTGGACGCCTGGGTGATGCGGGCGCGGCTGGCGGCGGCGCTCGAGGACGTGGACGCGGTGCGCGAGATCCTCGAGGCGGCGACCGCCGCCAACCCCGAGGCCCCGGCGCTGCAGGGGATGATGTCGCAGATCGACGCCCAGTCGCCCTGAGGCGCCGATCAGCCGATCAGCCACTCAGACGGGCGGCCCGGGTCGGCCCCGGCCTCCGAGTTAGCCCCGGCGTCCGGCTCAGCCCTGACGGCGCGACGACAGCCAGCGCACCCAGTCGCTCTCGCTGCCGGCGAAGGCGTTGAGATCCACCGTCCCGCGCACCCCCGGCACCAGCCCGGTGCCGCTGTACTGCCAGAAGCTCCAGCGTTCGTTGGGGTAGCGGTCCTGCGGATGGGCGGTGACCGAGCGCAGCCAGAACTCCTGCCCGCGCAGCTGGCCGAGGTCGTTGCGCGCGTAGAAGTCCGGAGTCGTGTAGATCAGCGGCGCGGTGCCGTAGTGGCGCTGCACGATCCGGGTGAATTCCTCGATGCTCGCGCGCACCGAGGCCGGGTCAGGCCGCAGCTTGCAGGTGGGCGAGAGGTGGTTCCACTCCATGTCGAGGATCGGCGGCAGATCGCCCCGCACCCGCGGCACGTTGGCGATGAACCACTCGGCCTGCTCGCGCGCCGTCCTGCAGAAATAGTAGAAATGGTAGGCGCCCACCGGCACCCCCGCCCCGCGCGCCGCGGCGGCATTCTCTCTGAACGCAGGATCCAGAAGGTCGCCGCCCTCGGTCGCCTTGAGCCAGGCAAAGCGGATGCCGGCCTTGCGGGCGGAGAACCAGTTGATCTGCCCCTGATAGCGCGCGGCGTCGAGCCCGTGCACCGGGTAGTTCGCGGGCGAGATCCGGCCCCACGCGTGCGGGTCGGTGTCGCCGAAGCGGTTGGGAATGCCCTCGGCGCGGTTCTCGCGAATGTAGAGCTCGGAGACGCCGGAGACCGGCGCCGAGGCGCCCGTGGTCCTGACCTGGGGGCTGCTGCTGCCGCACGCCGCGAGCAATGTCATGGCGATCGTGAGGCCGAGAGCCGTGGCTCGTGCCCGGCCCGGTCGAGTTGTCTTTCGCATCCTGCCTGTCCCTGCTGCCTGTTCCGGTTTCTTGCCTGGCAACAAGGATAGCGCGAAAACCTGTATCACGCATCAACTGCGTGGCCGGGCAGGATCACAATTCCCGCCCGGCCGCTGTAGCGCTCAGCGCTGCGCGGCTTCCCAGTTCGGGTGGATCCACGGCGCATCGTTGCGCGGCGGCAGCGGGGCGCGGCCGAGGATGTGGTCGGCGGCCTTCTCGCCGGTCATGATCGACGGCGCATTCAGGTTGCCGTTGGTGATGCGCGGGAAGATCGAGCTGTCCGCCAGCCGCAGCCCCTCGACGCCGATGACCCGGGTTTCGGGATCGACCACCGCCGTGGGATCGTCGGCGCGACCCATGCGGGCGGTGCCGCAGGGGTGGTAGGCGCTTTCCACGTGCTGGCGGATGAAATCGTCGAGCTCGTCATCGCTCTGGACATCGGCACCCGGCTGGATCTCGTGCTTGTAGTAGGGCTTGAAGGCGTCCTGCTCGAAGAGTTCGCGGGTGAGCCGGATGCACTTGCGGAAGTCCGCCCAGTCCTTCTCGTGGCTCATGTAGTTGAAAAGGATGCGCGGCGCCTCGTGCGGATCCGAGGACCGCAGCGTGACCTCGCCCCGCGACGGGCTTCGCATCGGGCCGACATGGGCCTGGAAGCCATGGCCCTCGGCCGCGACCTGGCCGTCGTAGCGCACGGCGATGGGCAGGAAGTGGTACTGGATGTCGGGATATTCCACGCCCGCGTCGGAACGGATGAAGCCCGCGCTCTCGAACTGGTTCGTGGCACCGGGCCCGGTGCGGGTGAAGAGCCAGCGTGCCCCGACGTAGGCCTTGCCGAGCAGGTTCCAGTACTTGAAGAGGCTCACCGGCTGGCTCGCTGCCGCCTGAATGTAGAGCTCGAGATGGTCCTGCAGGTTCTGACCAACGCCGGGACGGTCGGCCACCACCTCGATGCCGTGCTCGGCGAGATGCGCCGCCGGACCGATCCCCGAGAGCATCAGCAGCTTCGGCGAGTTGATCGACGAGGCGGCGAGGATGACCTCGGCCCCGGCCCGGATCACCTCGATCTTGCCGCCGCGCTCGACCTCGACGCCGACGGCGCGGCCGTCCTCGATCACCACGCGGCGGGCGAAGGCGCGGACCAGATCGCAGTTCTCCATCTTCAGAGCCGGGCGCAGGTAGGCCTTGGCAGCCGAGAAGCGTTCGCCCTTCCAGACGGTCATGTCGTAGGGCCCGAAACCTTCCTGCTGATGGCCGTTGTAGTCGGGCGTGACGGGGTAGCCCGCCTGCTGCCCGGCCTCGACGAAGGCCTGCGTCAGCGGGTTGTCGCGCCGCCCGCGGCTCACCCGCAGCGGGCCGTCGGTGCCGCGCCAGCGGGCATCGCCGCCGTGGCCGCCGTCGCTCCAGTTCTCCTGCCGCTGGTAGTAGGGCAGCACGTCGGCATATCCCCAGCCATCGGCGCCCTGATCGCGCCAGTGGTCGAAGTCGCGGGCGTGGCCGCGCACGTAGATCATGCCGTTGATCGAGGACGAGCCGCCGATGACCTTGCCGCGCGGCGTCGCCAGCCGGCGTCCGCCGAGATGGGGCTCGGGCTCGGACTGGAAACCCCAGTCGTAGCGCGACATGTTCATCGGGTAGCTGAGCGCTCCCGGCATCTGGATCAGCGGCCCCACATCGGTGCCGCCGTGCTCGATCACCAGCACCCGCCGGCCCGCCTCGGCGAGCCGGTAGGCGATGGCGCAGCCGGCGCTCCCGGCCCCGACGATGACGTATTCGGCCTGCATCAGAAGGGTGCCTCCACATCGCCCATGCGGACGTAGACGGATTTCATCTGGCTCCAGTGCTCGATCGCGGCCTTGGAGTTCTCGCGGCCCACGCCGGACATCTTCACGCCCCCGAACGGCGCCTCGACCGGCGCGTCGTTGTAGGAGTTGATGAAGCAGCTGCCCGCCCGAAGCTGACCGATCACCCGGTGACCGCGGGCGAGATCGCGGGTGAAGACCCCGGCGGCGAGCCCGTACTCGGTGGCATTGGCGCGCGCGATAGCCTCTTCCTCGGTGTCGAAGTCGAGCACGCTCATCACCGGGCCGAAGATCTCTTCGCGGGCGATGGTCATGTCGTCGGTGACGTCGGCAAAGACCGTGGGCTCGAGGTACCAGCCGTCGCGGTCAATGCGCTTGCCGCCGGTCACCAGACGTGCGCCCTCGGCGGCGCCCTTCTCGATGAAGCCCTGCACGATGGTCATCTGGCGTTCCGACACCATCGGGCCGAAGCTCGTGGCCTCATCCAGCGGATCGCCGATCACCGCGCCTTTCAGGCGTTCGGTCAGGCGGGCGAGGAAGGCCTCCTTGATGCCCTTCTGCACGAAGACCCGGGTGCCGTTCGAACAGACCTGCCCCGAGGAATAGAAGTTGCCGAGGATGGCGCCGCCCACGGCATTGTCGATGTCGGCGTCGTCGAAGACCAGCATGGGGGACTTGCCACCCAGCTCCATGGTCACGTGCTTCATGCCCTCGGCGGCGGCGGCGTAGACACGGCGGCCGGTCGGCACCGAGCCGGTGAGCGAGACCTTGGCCACGCGCGGGTCGGTGACCAGCGCGCTGCCGACCTCGCCCATGCCCTGCACCACGTTGAAGAGCCCCGCGGGGGCGCCGGCCTCGGTCAGGATCTCGGCGACCTTGAGAGCACATAGCGGCGTCGCCTCGGAGGGCTTGAACACCATGGCGTTGCCGCAGGCCAGCGCGGGCGCCGCCTTCCAGCAGGCAATCTGGGTGGGGTAGTTCCACGCGCCGATGCCAACGCAGACGCCCAGCGGCTCGCGGATGGTGTAGACCCAGTCCTCGCCCAGCGGGATGTGCTCGCCGGTGAGGCTTGCAGCGAGACCGCCGAAATACTCCAGCGCATCGGCGGCCGAGCTCGCGTCGGCCACCAGCGTCTCCTGCAGCGGCTTGCCGGTGTCGTATGTCTCGAGCACCGAGAGGTCGTGGTTGCGCTCGCGCATGATCTGCGCGGCGCGGGTCAGCACCCGCCCCCGCTCGCGAGGCGACAGCTTCGCCCACTCGGCCTGCGCCTTCTCCGCCGCGACCAGCGCCTGTTCGACGATGGCGGGTGTGGCGGCGTGGAGCGTCGCGATCCGTTCGCCGGTGGCGGAGAAGATCACCGGGATCTCGGCGCCTGCGGTATCCTCGACATAGGCGCCGTTGACGTAGTGGCTGCCGTCGGGCTGGAGTTCATAGGGCATCGGTCATCCTTTGTCGAAAGGTCATTCGCCGCGCGGGTAGCGGGCGTTTTCCTCGACCACGTTCAGGTCCATGTGGTTGCGCATGAAGCGGTCGCTGGCCTTCTGCAGCGGTTGGTAGTCCCAAGGGTAGTAGGCGCCGTTGCGCAGGCTTTCATAGACGACCCAGCGCTTCGCCTGGCTCTTGCGGACCTCGGCGTCGAAGCGGTCGAGATCCCAGCGCTCGTCGGCCATGGCGCGGAACCGCGCCAGCGTCTCGGCATGGGCCGGATCGGCGGCGAGGTTGGTCAGTTCGTGCGGGTCGGTGGCAAGATCGAAGAGCTGCTCGGGGTCGAGCGTGCAGCGGGTGTATTTCCAGTCGCCCTCGCGCAGCGCGACCAGCGGCGCGTAGGAGGCCTCGGCGGCGTATTCGATCGCCACCGGCCCGCGCCCCTCGCCCCTGGCGACCGGCACCAGCGTCTCGCCCGCGGTCCAGGGCATCACCTCGTCCATGCTGACGCCGGCGAGATCGCAGAGCGTCGGGCAGACGTCGATGTTGCTCACCGGCGTCTCGACCAGTCCCGGCGCGACCCCGGGGGCGGCCATCATCATCGGCACGCGAGAGGAGCCCTCGAAGAAGTTCATCTTGAACCACAAGCCGCGCTCGCCGAGCATGTCGCCGTGATCCGAGACGAAGAGGATCGCGGTGTTCTCGGCCTGGCGGGTGCCCTCGAGCGCCTCGAGAATCTCGCCGATCTTGTCGTCGAGATACGAGATGTTGGCGAAGTAGGCCCGGCGCGAGCGGCGGATGTCCTCTTCGGTGATGTCGAAGCTGCGCCAGTCGTTGGCGTCGAAGATGCGCTGCGAATGTGGATCCTGGTTGTCGTAGCCGAGATCGCCCACCTCGGGCAGCAGGTGCTCGCAATCCTCGTAGAGATCCCAGTACTTGCGCCGCGCCACGTAGGGGTCGTGCGGGTGGGTGAAGCTGACCGTGAGGCACCACGGCCGGTCGTCCTTGCGCCGCCCGAGGTCATAGACCTTGCGGGTGGCGTGGTAGGCGACCTCGTCGTCGTATTCCATCTGGTTGGTGATCTCGGCCACCCCTGCCCCGGTCACCGAGCCCATGTTGTGATACCACCAGTCGATGCGCTCGCCCGGCCTGCGGTAGTCCGGCGTCCAGCCGAAGTCGGCCGGGTAGATGTCGGTGGTCAGGCGCTCCTCGAAGCCGTGCATCTGGTCGGGACCGACGAAGTGCATCTTGCCCGAGAGACAGGTGTGGTAACCTGCGCGGCGCAGATGGTGGGCGTAGGTCGGCAGGTCCGAAGGGAACTCGGCGGCGTTGTCGTAGACCCCGGTGACCGACGGAAGCTCGCCCGACATGAAGCTGGCGCGGCCCGGCGCGCAGAGGGGCGAGGCGGTGTAGCAGTTGCGAAACCGCACCGACCGCTTCGCCAGCGCCTTGAGGTTGGGCGCGTGCAGCCAGTCGGCCGGACCGTCGGGGAACAGGGTACCGTTGAGCTGGTCCACCATCAGGATCAGGAGGTTCGGTCGTGTCATGCGAGGGCCCTCAGTTCGTTTTCGAGCGCGGCCAGGACGTGGGCCGAGGCGTTCTGCTCGGGCTCGTCCGACGGGAAATGCGCGAAGCGCAGGTAGATCCCGTCGATGAGCGCGGCGATGCGCCGGGCGATGCCCGGGGCGGCGTCGCCGGCCAGTTGTTTCAGGTCGCGGGTCAGGTTGGAGTGCAGGCGGCGGTGATAGACCACCAGAAGGCGCTGCGCCTCGGTGGAGCGATGCGCCAGCACATAGAAGTTCAGCCAGGAGGCGATCACGTTGTGGCTGAAGTTGGTTTCGCTGAAACTGGCACGAATTACGCCCTCGAGCCGGGCACGGGGCGATTCGGCCTCTCTCAGGGCGGCGCGCACCTCCTGCCCGTAGGCGCTCAGGATGTGCCGCATCGAGGCCAGGAACAGCCGGTCCTTGTCCCCGAAATAGTGGAAGGCAAGGGCCGGCGAGACCCCTGCACGCCTGGCGATTTGCCCTACCGTGACGGTCAGCGCACCGGTGGCGCCGATCTCCTGGATCGTCGCCTCAATAAGCTGCGTTCTGCGCTGTGCCTGAGCCGACATCGCGGGCCCTTCCAACAAAAATGGTTGCAATACTCAGATAATCAGGCACTGTTTGACTGGTCAATCAATAAAACGCAGCCAACGAACAGGGGAAGCAACATGAAGCTCCGCACAGCAATTTCGGCCATCGCACTCACTGCCGCGGGCGCGGGCGCGGCCTTCGCAGACTGCGACGCAGTCTCGATGTCCGACGTGGGTTGGACCGACATCACCACCACCACCGCCGCCGCCAAGCACGTGCTCGAAGGGCTCGGCTACGACGTCGACGTGAAGGTGCTTTCGGTTCCGGTGACCTTCGCCTCGCTCGAGAGCGACGACGTGGACGTGTTCCTCGGCAACTGGATGCCCGCACAGAACGGCGCCATCAAACCCTATCTCGACAGCGGCGAGATCGAGTCGATCAACACCAACCTCGAAGGCACCAAGTACACGCTGGCCGTCCCCGCCTATGCCTATGAGGCCGGCCTGCAGAGCTACGCCGACATCGCCAAGTTCGAGGACGAGCTCGACGGCAAGATCTACGGCATCGAGCCCGGCAACGAGGGCAACGCCTATCTCGTGAGCCTGACCGAAGAGAACAAATTCGGCCTTGGCAACTTCGATGTCGTGGAAAGCTCGGAACAGGGCATGCTCGCGCAGGTCGCGCGCTTCTACAAGAAAGAAGAGCCCGTGGTCTTCCTCGGCTGGGAACCCCACCCGATGAACGCCACCTTCGACCTCAAGTACCTGCCCGGCGGCGAAGACTTCTTCGGCGGCGAGGGTGTGGTCCACACCGTGACCCGCAAGGGCTTCTCGGAAGAGTGCCCGAACCTCGGCAAGCTCTTTGCCAACATGGATTTCACGCTCGAGATGGAAAACAAGATCATGGGCGAGATCCTCGATGACGGTGCCGACCCGGCCGAGGCCACCGAGGCCTGGCTGAAGGAGAACCCCGACGTTCTCGACAGCTGGCTCGACGGGGTGACCACCGTCGACGGCGGCGACGCGGTCGCGGCGGTCAAGTCCAGCCTGGGAATGTGATCCCGAGACATCGCCCGCGGACCCGCTCCACGGGCGGTTCTCTTTCCGGCCCCCGGCGGGTACGGAGCGCAGAAATCCGAACATAAAAAGGCAAGAACCGAGGGAGTTCCTACGCAGTGGAGTGGCTGACCGAATACAAGATACCCGTGGGGGACGCGGCAAGCGCAGTCTTCGAATGGATCAGGGACAACGGCGAGTTCGTTCTCGATGCCATGTCCACGTTCATGGAAGGGATGATCGACGGGATCCTCTGGATCCTGCAGGAGCCTCCAGAGCTCATCGTGATCCTCGCCTTCGTGGCCATCACCTACGCGCTCCAGCGGAACTGGAAGACGGCCCTGTTCGTGTTCGCGGGCTTCCTGTTCATCCTCAACCAGGACTACTGGGAAGAGACCACCGAGAGCCTGACGCTGGTGCTGTCCTCCTGCCTCGTCTGCATGGCGATCGGCGTTCCCATCGGGATCTACGCGGCGCACAGGCCCAAGCTCTACACATACCTGCGGCCGATCCTCGACCTGATGCAGACGCTGCCGACCTTCGTCTACCTGATCCCGGCCATCGTCTTCTTCGGCATCGGCATGGTCCCCGGCCTCATCGCCACGGTGATCTTCGTGCTGCCCGCGCCGATCCGCCTGACCTATCTCGGCGTCTCCTCGACCCCGAAACCGCTGCTCGAGGCCGCCACCGCCTTCGGCGCCACCTCGAGCCAGACGCTGTTCAAGGTCGAGCTGCCCTACGCGGTGCCGCAGATCATGGCAGGGCTCAACCAGACCATCATGCTGTCGCTCTCCATGGTCGTCGTTGCCGCACTCGTGGGCGCGGACGGGCTCGGCGTGCCGGTGGTGCGCGCGCTCAACCAGGTGAACACCGGCCTCGGCTTCGAGTCGGGCTTCGTCATCGTCGTGGTCGCCATCATGCTCGACCGCATCCTCAACGTCGGAGGGCGCAAATGACCGCAGCCGTCAACATCGACAACGTCTCCATCGTCTTCGGAGACCACCCGAAACGCGCCCTGCCCCTGATGGACGCGGGCCAGCAACGGGCCGAGATCCAGACCGAGACCGGGCAAGTCCTGGGCGTGCACAACTGCGACATCACCGTGAAGCAGGGCGAGATCCACGTGCTCATGGGGCTCTCGGGCTCGGGCAAGTCGACGCTGCTGCGTGCCGTCAACGGGCTCAACCCCGTGGTGCGCGGCAAGGTCGAGGTCAACGACGGCGACAAGATGGTCGACGTCACGCACGCCGACCCGGCGACGCTGCGGCGCATCCGCATGCGCCAGGTCGCGATGGTGTTCCAGCAGTTCGGGCTCCTGCCCTGGCGCACGGTGCGCGAGAACGTCGGCCTCGGCCTCGAGCTTGCTGGCATCAAGGCCCGCGAGGCCAACGAGCGCATCGACGAGCAGCTGTCTCTGGTGGGTCTCTCGGACTGGGCCGACAGCAAGGTGAGCGCGCTCTCGGGCGGCATGCAGCAGCGCGTGGGCCTCGCCCGGGCCTTCGCCACCCGGGCCCCGATCCTGCTCATGGACGAGCCCTTCTCGGCGCTCGACCCGCTGATCCGCACCAAGCTGCAGGACGAGCTTCTCGAGCTGCAGGAGCGGCTGAAGCGCACCATCCTGTTCGTGAGCCACGATCTCGACGAGGCCTTCAAGCTGGGCAACCACATCTCGATCATGGAGGGCGGCCGGATCGTCCAGAGCGGCGCGCCGCAGGACATCTTCACCGACCCCCGGAACGACTACGTGGCCGAGTTCGTGCAGCACATGAACCCGCTGGGCGTGCTGCGCGCCCGCGACCTGATGCAGCCGCTGGCAGGAAATCCCACCGCCACCATCGAGGCCGACTGCCTCGTGCGCGACGGCTTCGACACGCTGCTCGCGGCGAACGTCCCGCTGGGCGTGGTCGAGAACGGCCAGCTCGTGGGCCAGCTCGGCAAGGACGACGTCCTCCGCGGCCTCCGCGCCTCGCACTGAGCGACGGCACAAGCAAAGCGACCGCCGGACCCCGCCCGGCGGTCGCCGCATATTCTTGGGTGTTTGATCCCACGGTTTGATGGTGTGATCCGGAATTTGTGCACAAATTCCGTGGGGGATTCATCTCGTGAATCCAGAGTGGTAGCTGGGATGCATTGGCTAACCCACACCCCCAGCCTCAGGACCAGGAACTGGCCGGCCTGCAATGAAGCGCTCAAGCGCCGTGGCTCTCTGACGATCCGTTGACCGTCAGTGCATTGCGCAGCAATGTCACGAGAGGTTGGTTCGATCCCACCATGACCTGGTATGCCGCACAGACAGGCAGGCGTGGCCGGCAGCGGACCTGCAGCGACGCCGCCATCCAGTCGTGCCTGACGATGAAGGTGTTGTTTGGTATGGCCCTGAGACAGACGACAGGGTTTGTCGACAGCCTGTTGCGACTGGTGGGCCTCGACTGGTCGGTGCCCGATTTCAGCACTCTATCCCACCGCCAGCAGACCCTTGCCGTGAACATCCCCTATCGCGGCTCCAAGGGGCCGCTGCACCTGTTGATCCCTCTCGGGACATTACTGCGCAATGCCCTGCCGGGCAGCGGACAGCACTTGGATCAGGGTCGAGGGCGAAGGTGAGTGGCACGCCCGCAAGCATGGGGCCCCAAAAGGCGGGGCTGGCGCAAGATCCACCTTGGGGTCGACGAGGAAACGCTGAAAATCCGGGCTGTCGACGTCACCGGAAGCCACATTGTCGATGTACCGTCTTGCCCGACCTTCTCGGCCAGATATCGGAGGGCCAGGAGATCGGCAGCGTCACGGCAGACGGCGCCTGCGATACTCGCAAATGCCACGATGCCATCGCTGACCGCGGCGCACATGCCGTCATCCCCCAGAGCTCCGCTCGTTCAGGGCTGAATTGATCCACCGGATCAATTCCAGGCCGCCCTTCAACCCCGCAGGAACGCCAGGCCATGGAAGACTGTAACCGCTGACGCGGTCGCACGAAACGAGGCACTGCGCGCATCAAAATACCTCGGCCGGGCCATTTGGCGACCCCTCTCGGCAGCATCCTGCGGATGCGCCTGCCGGGCAGTGGATGGAGCGGATACCACCGCCGGAGCCGTGTCGGGACGAAACCTGCCGGGATCATGCTGCGCATGACCCTGCCGATCAGTGGATGCATTGCGTGAAACCGATGGGCCAGCGGCTCATGGCACGGACCTTTGACAGTCAGGTCGCCGACCTCCAGGTTCGCATCGCCGTCCTGAACGGCTACACCGCGCCCGGCATCCCGATCACGCTGGCCGCGGGATAGGTCTATCCGGGGAAGGGGTTACCCCGCCCATCACCCGATTTGTGCAACAGAGACAGGCTAAATGCAGGTGCAAGTAAGTCGTCTGGTAAGGACAATTGCAGAGCTCTTTCAGCTTGTTTTGGTAGAAGGCGGCGGTGGGCATTGGGCCCGACGGCCACATAGGGATCGTAGCAGCCTTGCGGCAACGCGGCGGCGGCGCCCCGGAGCCAATCTTCTTCACCGGTCATTCGCGACATCGCTTGGTATCGCAGGGTCATGCGATGTCGACGCCTGGGCCGGGAGGGACGGATGGAGAGAGTCTCATGTCCAAAATCCAGCTCCCCGCCATCAAGCCGAAGCGACGCCCTTGGAACCGTGGCAGGCTCGTCGGCCAGAAACGGCCTCTGCTGCCGAAACAGGTCTGGGCGATCCGTGCGCGCCTCGAACTCGCGGGCAACCTTTGCGATCTCGCTCTGTTCAAACTCGCCATCGACGGCAAGTTGCGGGGCTGCGACCTCGTCGGTCCGAGGGTCGCCGAGCTCGTTGTCGGCGATCGTGTCCGCGAACGCGTATCGGTCATCCAGAGCAAGACGCGCCGCCCTGTTCAGTTCGAAGTCACGGAAAACACCCGTGCTTTGATCTCGGCTTGGGTGAATCGGCCGGCGACGACCGGCTGCGCCTTCCTGTTCCCGAGCCGGTTTCATGCCAGACCGCACATTTCGACGCGACAATACGCGCGCCTCGTCCGAGAGTGGGTGACGGCGATCGGTCTCGAGCCGAGCGGCTACGGCACGCACTCGTTGAGGCGCACCAAGGCTGCACAAATCTACCGCAAGACAGGCAATCTTCGCGCAGTCCAGCTCCTGCTCGGTCACACCAAGGTGGACAGTACTGTCCGCTACCTGGGCGTTGAACTTGAGGATGCTCTGAGCATCGCGGAGTCGGTCGACATTTGATACCTTCGGCGGACGGCGCACGCCGTTCGCCAGCCGAGACCGGACGTGCGAGGAGATACGTGCCGACGTGGGCTTCGAGCCCACAGCTGTCGCTCTTGTCGGGCGCAGCGAAAGACGAAGTCGGACCCGAAGGCGGAGTTTCTCCGGGCACGAAGTGCGTGCGGCCTTCGTACGCCTTTAGCTGTCCGTGGAGCAGGTGACGGCCTCCCAGTCATCGATTTCCTGGAGCATCGCATGAAGCCGCTTGCGCACAAGGCCGAGCGCGTCGCTGCCGAGCAGAAGCTGCGGCGGGGGAGTGTCCGACATCACGAGGCCGAGGACGGCCTCAGCGAGCTTGGCGGGGTCGCCGAGCTGGGCGCCGTGCTTTTCCTGCCGCGCTTGGCGGATCGGGTCGAAGAAACTGTCGTAATCGCTGATAGAGCGTTCGCTCCGAACCATGGATCGACCTGCCCAGTCGGTGCGGAAGGAGCCGGGGCAAAGTGCCGTTACATGCACCCCGAATGGCGCCATCTCGCTGCGCATGACCTCGGAGATGCCCTGCAGTGCGAACTACCGCGGCGGCGCGGGTCCGCTGAACCTGCTGATCTGTCTACAGGCATCAAGGCCGAAGGCGAAGGCGAGTGGAACGCTCGCAAGCACGGGGGCTCAAAGCGCCGCATCTGGCGCAAGATACACATCGGCATCGACGAGGAAACGCTGGAGGTTCGGGCCGTCCATTGCCCGACAGGCGATTTGCATGGCAAATCTGCCGAGAGGGGAGGTCACGGGAAGCAATGTGGGCGATGCGCCCGTCTTGCCTGACTTGCTCGACCAGATCCCGTCCGATGAAGAGATCGGTTCCGTGACGGCAGATGGCGCATACGATACCCGCAAGTGCCACGAGGCAATCGCTGCCCGTTGTGCCGCTGCGATCATCCCGCCCCGCAAGAACGCCAAGCCGTGGAAACCGACGAGCCCCGGAGCCATCGCCCGCAATGAGGCTCTGCGCGCTTCCAAATATTTGGGTCGCGCCATCTGGCGACCCCTCTCGGCAGCATCCTGCGGATGCGCCTGCCGGGCAGTGGATGGAGCGGATACCACCGCCGGAGCCGGGTCGAGAGCAAGATGAACTGCATCAAGCTGCTCGGCCAATCCCTCATGGCCCGAGACTTCGACCCCCAGGTCGCCGAGTTGCAGGGTCGTATCGCCGTGCTGAACGGCTACACAGCGCTCGGCATACCCGTCGCGGAAGCTGTGGGATAGGTCCGTCCGGGGAAAGGGGAACCTCGGTGTTCAGACGATTTGTGCAACAGAGCCCCGATGACGCCAAAGTTATTGTTGATAATAGGACGTAAAGCTGTCGCAGGTCGATTTGAATTGATCGGGTGGGAATGTGCTGAAATGCGATCCCTGGTAATGTACACTTGCCGGTCTTTAGGCGGCGCGCTCGCCAAGTTCGTAGAGAGGGACGAGTGTTCAGTTAGGCGATGTATGAGAACGTGTTCTTCGCTTTGATCTCATCGTCTACGAAAAATTCCGGCCCACGGATAACAAGGGCTTTTAGGTCGTGTTGACAAAAGGGCTTCACAGAGCGCGCTGATCATGATTCAAGCTGGTATCTGCGATGGAGACCAGCTTGGCACGAGACCTGATGTCGGACGAGGAGTGGGCGTTCTTTGAGCGGTTCATCCTGGCTGTCCGCGCCCAGAATGGGCGCAAACCGACCAACCACCGCCTTGTGCTTGACGGGATATTCTGGATTTCCCGAACCGGTGCCCCTGGGCGTGACCTGCCCGAAGAGTTCGGCAAGTGGTCGAATGTCTATCGGCAGTTCCGACGCTGGACGCTGGCGGGATTGTGGGAGGACATCATGGACGCGCTGAACCAAAGCCGGGCGGTGCCGGACGCCCTGCAGATGATCGACAGCACCGTGATCCGCGCCCATCATCAGGCAGCGGGCGCAAAAGGGGGACTCCGTGTCAGGGTTTTGGCCGTTCGCGAGCGTCCGATGGGAAAACAGTCCGCTGGACTGTTTTCTGGACCATCTTCCACTTCACGACCAAGATCCACTTCCGCGTCAACTCAGCAGGCCTGCCCATGAGAACCGAAATCACGCCGGGCCAGACTTCCGATTACATGGGCTTTGATCTGGTGATGGCCGACAATCTTCCTGAGCCGAGCGTCCTGGTGGCCGATAGAGGCTATGATGCTGACAGCATTCGGAAAAAGATGGAGGCGCGGGACGTTCTCACCCAAATCCCCATGCGCAAATCCAAGGAAGATGCGCGTCGGTGTGGATCACTCCCTGTATTCGTGGCGCAACTTGCTCGAACGGTGCTTCAACAAACTGAAGAACGCTCGCCGGGTCGCAACCCGCTACGACAAGACCGCTGAGAGCTTCCTCGGCTTCATAGACATCACCTCCATCCGCCTCTGGCTGCGTCTTTTGTCAACATGACCTAGTGTGTCGAAGTTTTCACGCCTAACTGTTGCGAGAATCCGCTGCGACGCGCCGGCGCGTTCAGCAATGCTCCGGCCGGGCTGGCGGCTGAGCCAAACCATAGATGCGCGGTCCATTTCCCGAACGCGATCAAGCGGGGTAAGTTCCCTGTGCCTGCGCAAGACCCTGCGGATACGCCTTTCCAAATCATGCAACACCGGTTGCATCCGGCGTGCCTGGCGCACGATCTCGGCCATCTCCGGGTCGGCTTCATTCTCGGCGCGCTTCCAAGCGCCCCTTAGGCGCCCCCAGGTATCGCTTGGGTCTTCAAGTGCGTCTTCTAGCTCCTGAATGCGGGCGAGGACTTCGTTCATGTGCCGAAGCGCCTCCGCTCCTTCCTCTTCTGCCGCGGTTGCCGGATCGTGCCCCGATTTGGGTCGGACTGGAAAAACCAGACGAAGCGGTGCTCTTCCCTCTTCGCGCTTGGGATATGGGGCAAGCACCAAGCTTGTATTGGTGCCCTTCAGGAGAACAGAGTGCGCACGGCAAAGCAACGATGGCCGACCGCCACTGGTCCGATCATCAGGGGCGAGCGCGCGCCCGGTGGAGCACACCCGCGCTCGCCCGTTTGCGGTTCGACGCAGGGCCTGTTATCTACTGAATAAATGTTGAAAAGAAACGCAAAATGAACGCTTGGCATGTCCTGAACATGCCATCCCTCATGGCGTGCGCTGTCCTTTCGCATTCAAATGAAAGTCACAAAGGAGAACCTCATGCGTACTATGAAGCTCGCATCTACTGCCCTCGTTGCCACCCTCGTACTGCCGCTGGCCAGTCAGGCGCAGGCCCAGGACGACGCAGGCCGGTGCGGCGAAGTTTCGATCGCCCAGATGGGCTGGGCCGCTGCCGAAGTGACGACAAACATCGCCAAGTTCCTGCTTGAGCAGGGGTATGGCTGCGATGTCACCTTGGTGCAGTCCGACACCATCCCCGCCATCACCTCGGTCGCCGAAAACGGCGAGCCGGACGTTGTGACCAACCTGTGGCTCAACTCGGGCGGCGAAGCCTATACCAAGCTCGAAGAAGGCGGCACCATCCAGCGCCTGACCTCGGTGCTCGAGCCGGGCGGTGTCGAGGGCTGGTGGATCCCTACCTCGCTCGCCGAAGAGCACCCCGAACTGAAGACCATCGACGGTATCCTTGAGAACCCCGAACTGGTCGGCAGCCGTTTCAACAACTGCCCCGATGGCTGGGGTTGCCGCGTGGTGTCGGATAACCTGGCACGCGCGCTGGATCTCGAAGGTCATGGCATCGAGGTCTTCAACCACGGCTCGGGCGAGACGCTCGCGACGTCGATGGGCGCGGCTGTGACCGGCGGTGAGCCCTGGTTCGGCTACTACTGGGGTCCGACCGTCCCGCTCGGCAAGTACGACATGACCAAGGTGGACCTGGGCGGCTATGACGAGGCGGCCTTCACCCCGCTGCAGAACCCCGACACCCCCGACCCGCAGGTCTCGGATTTCCCCGCGGCGCCGATCCTGACATCCGTCACCACCGAGTTCGCCGAAGAGAACCCCGAGGTGACCGAGTTCTTCACCAAAATGACCTTCGCGACCGACCAGATGTCGGGCCTCCTGGCATGGAAGGACGAGAACAACGCCTCGAACGAGGAAGTCGCCGTCTACTTCCTGTCGACCGCATCCGACACCTGGACCAACTGGGTCAGCGACGAGGCGCGCGAAAACCTCTCGGCACTCGTTCAATAATCGAGTGCTCGGCCCATCGGGGCGCAGACTCTCAACGGGGCCGGGCAATCGGCCCCGTTTTGGTTTTCAACAACAAGGAGGGCCTGCAAGGGCCGCAATGCTCATATGGCAACCTATGATGGTCTCTTCGACACCCTTGGCCTGAGGGATTGGTGCGGCACGCAGGACTCCGGCGCACCAATGTCAATGGCCGACCTGCTGGCCAAGTCAAGCGGCGCCGTTGCCGACAGCTCGTTGCGGGATTTTCCATTTCCTTCGCTCGATGCCCTGCACGAGGCCTGCTCGGCCATTCCGCAGTCGCGCGATCTGACGCTTGGGCTGGAAACCGGCTTTCTCGGCATTCGCGATGCACTGCGCGTGGTCGTCGATCCGCTGACGCAACCGCTGAGCTGGGCGCTTGAGGACATGCTTTGGGTGATGACCGAAACGCCCTGGTGGGCCATGGTTCCGATACTTCTTGTGATCACCTGGGTGGTGGGCCGGTCATGGAAGGTCGTAGGCTTCGTGGCGCTGGTGCTTGCGAGCCTCGCCTTTGTCGACCACTACGAGGTCGCCATGCAGACCCTCGCGATCATTTTCGTCTGCGCCTTCATATGCGTATTGCTCGGGGTACCCATAGGGATCGCCATGTCACGCAGTGATCGCCTGCAGAGCGTGCTGACGCCGGTGCTGGACATGCTGCAGACCCTGCCGCCATTCGTTTACCTGATCCCGCTGATCTTCCTTTTCTCGGTGACCGAGCCCAAGCTTTATGGGATCGCCGTCATCCTCTACGCGATCGTGCCGGTGGTGCGTCTGACCAACCTCGGTATCCGGCTTGTCAATCCGGACGTGATCGAAGCGGCCGACGCCTTTGGCATGACCAAAAGCCAGAAGCTTTTTGGTGTGCAGATCCCGCTGGCCCTGCCCAACATCATGGCGGGCGTGAACCAGACGATCATGATGAGCCTTGCAATGGTGGTCATCGCCTCGATGGTCTCGGCCCCGGGCCTTGGCATCCTGGTGCTGCGCGGCATCCGCAACCTCGAGCTGGGTGTCGGTCTGATCGCCGGTCTTGGCATCGTGGTTCTGGCCATTGCGCTCGACCGCGTGACCAAAGCCTCGCTCGCGCGCATCGATGCCAGCCAGACCAGCCGCTAAGGAGACGGACATGACCAGGAAGAACGTGAAAGTCTCGATCAGGCACCTTTACAAGATCTTCGGTGGGGACCCCAAAGGGGCCCTTGCCAAGGTCCGCGAAGGGATGACGAAGGCCGAGCTGCTGGAGCAGACGAGCCATGTGCTGGGCCTGCAGGACATCAACGTCGACATGAAAGAAGGCGAGATCACCGTCATCATGGGCCTTTCGGGCTCGGGCAAGTCGACGCTGATCCGCCACCTCAACCGGCTGATCGAACCCACGGCTGGCGAGGTGCTTGTCAATGGCGAGGACATCCTGTCGTGGAACGACGCGCAGATGCGCACCCTGCGCCGGGAATCCATGTCGATGGTGTTCCAGAACTTCGCTCTGCTGCCGCACCGGACCGTGCTGGAAAACGCTGGCATGGCGCTGGCCACGCGCGGCAAGGCGCGCCGCGACTATGAGGGCGAGGCCAACAAGTGGCTCGACCGGGTCGGACTTGCCGGTCAGGGCGAGCAGTATCCCCACCAGCTCTCGGGCGGCATGCAGCAGCGCGTCGGTATTGCGCGGGCTCTGGCATCAAACTCGGACATCATGTTGATGGACGAGGCGTTTTCCGCCTTGGATCCGCTGATCCGCACGGACATGCAAAACCTTCTGCTCGAGCTGCAGGACGAACTGCACAAGACGATCATCTTCATCACCCACGATCTTGATGAAGCACTGAAGCTTGCCGATCATCTGGTGATCCTGAAAGACGGCGCAGTGGTGCAGCAGGGCCAGCCGCAGGAAATCTTGCTGAATCCTGCAGACCCGTACATCGAGGAATTCGTCGCCGACATCAATCGCGCGCGCGTGCTGCGCGTGCGTTCGGTGATGACGGATCGCAAGCCGGACGCTCCGATCGACGGGGAGGTCGCTCCAGGCGACAACCTGGAGAGCATCATCGCGCTGGCCGAGGGCAATCTGGACCGTGTCTTCGACGTAAAGAACGAAGGCGAAACGTTGGGTTATATCGACATGAAATCCGTCGTGCAGGCCCTGGTGCCGCGGCGCGTTGAAGCAGCAGGTTGAGCCCTGACCACCGCAATCGCCTGCCACGCTGCGCGAGATGAAAGCTCCGCGCGTCGGGCGATTGCTCAACCCGCGCCAACCGGCGTAAATACCAACCGGACTCCGGTCGCGGCTGGATGAAAGTTCAGTGGCAGGTCAGGTTGGCACTATGGCCCCTGGGGTGCGCATTCCGGGCTTCGCGGAAAGCGTTTCCAATGGCAAGCGGACAGACATTCCGGGGCTCGCGGACAATCGTTCACGAATGTGATCCGGACGCAGGGCGCGCTGAGACAAGGCTTCTCGCTACCCCCGCCCAAACTCGAGCCACCTCAGACGCGGTCCTCGAACCCAAGGAAAACGCTTGTCTGCCACGCACCACTCTCAACGATGTGACGCACCGAGGTCATGTATGCGTTGCCGTTGAAGCGATCTCCGAGGCCGTTCAGCTCCAGCAGGTGACCTGCAACGAGAGAGGCATTCCCCGGGAGCAGGACCTCCCCCGTGACGCGAGAAAGGCGGCTTTCGAACAAGATCGCGTCGGCCCATGCCTGAAGCCTTTCCGGCTGCATGGCGGAGTCGCTCATCACCGAACGGGTGACATCGAGCACTCTGGACAGCACCTTGCCGGTCAGGTTGCCGTGCGCATTGACCGACGGCTCTGAAGCCGTCGCGCTGATCCGTTCGTGACCTTCGGCATCGAAAGCCTCGACCCGGACAGCGGCGTCTTGCGTCGCTGCGTTCATGCTCAGCTCCAGCCCGAGGATGCTGTCACCATACGCGGCAAACAAGTCCGGCGCGTCGAAGCTCGGCGCAGCAAGTACCACCCGGCCATTGCCGACCGAAACCACAAGGCCGTTCGCCGATGCAATTCCGAGCAGGCAGTCCCAGGCCGTCGCCCCCTGTCGCACTTCCCGGGCGGAGCGGCCGCTCATCCGGGCGAGATCCGCGTCGAGGCCGGCCCCCTGCAGGATTTCCGCGACCATGTCTTCGTCGTTCAGATCGTCTCCGACAACGGGAGCCGTGAGCCGCGCCAGCTTCTCTGCCCTGTCCCCGCAGGTGACGATCAGGACAGGGCTGCCAACAGCTTCGATCCGGATGGACTGCGCAAGCACGATGCCCTGGAACACGCGGGTGTGCTGTCCATGGTATCCGAGCGCCAGTGCGATCCCGGCACCGGGAACGAAGAGCGAGGCGCTGCTGACATCGAAGGCCTGCTCGGCGGCATTGCCGTCCTCGACCACGATGCGGACGCGCGGCAACCTATTCAGCCCCTGATCGACCTCGAAGCTGCGCACCACGATGTCGTCGGGAAGCGGAGCGTCGTCAATCAGGAGTTCGAAGGAAACCAGATCGGCATTGGGCGAACGCACGGAACGGGACATATGGATTTCCTGAACGTTGGATCGAAATTCTTTTTGGGCCGCCGCACCGCGGAAATCGCGATCAATTCGGGTGACCAGAACTCGGTGGCACCCATAGTGCGGGGCGAGCCTCCCCTTGGCAACATTCGACGTCGCCCGGCGCGAAGACCGTGTCCGCCGGTCATTCGCCCAAGAGGCCCGTCGCACGCTGCGACCACCTTTGATCACGCGTCGGGGGGCGGAAACATGCGGTCCTTCATCTCGCCGGTCATGAAATGAGGCAGAACGGCCTTCCACGCATCCAGCAGGCGCTTGAAGTAGGCCGGATCCTGCCGCAGCACGGTCTGTATGCCCATGCCGCGCAGCAGGCACAGGGTCATGTTCAGCACCACTGCCGCTTCCTGCGCCGAGAGGTCCGTCGGCTCGCAAAACCCTCTCCAGATCTCGTCGAGCGCCTCGTGGAATTCCCGAACCACCGGAATCATCCGGGCGCGAAGCTCGGCATCCGTTCTCGAGCCGTTGATGAACTCGACGGCCAGGTAGAAGAAGCGCCCCGAGAAGAGCTGGTGCAGCCAGTCGATGAAGGCATCGAGACCGATCTCGTTGCGCGAGACCGAGGCCGCCATGTCGCGAATCTCGTCGGTGCCGCCGCGCAGGAGCGTCTCCATGGACGCGACCATGATGTCGGACCGCGCCGGGAAGTGATGCAGGAGCGCGCCGCGGGACACTCCGGCCCGCCGCGAGAACTCGGGCGTCGAGGCTTTTTCGTAGCCGACGTCGAAGATCGTATCCAGCGCCGCCTCGATGAGCTTT
Source organism: Salipiger thiooxidans (assembly GCF_900102075.1). Taxonomy (GTDB): domain Bacteria; phylum Pseudomonadota; class Alphaproteobacteria; order Rhodobacterales; family Rhodobacteraceae; genus Salipiger; species Salipiger thiooxidans. The sequence continues at coordinate 123,588 of NZ_FNAV01000001.1, forward strand.
TCCCGCGTCACCACGCTGCGCGCCTGAACCGGTCCGTCTCGTTTCACGTCTGGACCCCTCTTCTGCTAAACATTCCTCAGGTCGCAAGCGACCCGAGGCCCCCTCTCCGATCGGCCAGCACGTCTCGGCGCGCCGGGGGTGGAGCGCTCCGGGCCACTCCCCCCCTACACTGATAGGGCTCAGTAGGCGAGCGACGGAAGCCACAGCGAGATCATCGGGAAGGCGATCAGGATCAACAGCGTCAGCAGGTCCATCGCAAGGAACCACGTGATGCCCCGGAATATCTCGGGCAGTGTCACCGCGTTCTTCAAGGCGCCGTTTATCATGTATACGTTCAGCCCGATCGGCGGAGTGATCAGACCGATCTCCAGCAGCTTGATCACGATGATCCCGAACCAGACCGCATTTATCCCTGAGGCGTCGATCATCGGCACCAGGATCGGCAGGGTGAGCAACAGCAGGCCGATGCTGTCGATGAGCATCCCGAGCACGAGGTAGATCACCGCGACGGCGAAGAGGATCCACCAGGTCTGGTCGCTGACCGACAGGATCGCGTTGCTGAAGGCGCGCGGAAAGCCGGAAAGCGCCAGGAAGCGCGTGAAGAACAGCGAGCCGATCAGGATGATGAAGATCGACGCGGTCGAGATCATCGCCTGGCTGACGGCCTCGACGAAGGTCTTCCAGTTCAGCTTGCGGCGCACCAGCGCGATCAGTGCGGCGAAGAATGCGCCGAGCGCGCCTGCCTCGGTCGGAGAGAAAACGCCCGTGAAGATGCCTCCGAGCACGAGCAGGATCAGCGTCGGCAGGGGCCAGATGTCGCGCATCGCCTCGCGGCGTTCCTCGTCGGTGACGACAACCTTTCCGCTGCCCGCGAGTTCGGGCTTCAGCTTCACCCGGACAATGATCATGGCCATGTAGATGAGCGCGGACAGCAGGCCGGGCAGGAAGCCCGCCATGAACAGCTGTCCGACCGAAACCTGTGCGTAGACACCGTAGAGGATCAGCAGCACCGACGGCGGGATGAGCGAGCCGAGCGTGCCAGAGGCGGCAATGGTGCCGGTGGCAAGGCCCCTGTCATAGCCGTTCTCGAGCATCTCCGGCACCGCCATGCGCGACATCGCCGAGGCGGTCGCGACCGACGATCCCGAGGCCGCCGCGAAGAAGGCGCAGGCCCCCACCGAGGTGATGGCCAGGCCTCCCGGCAGGCGCGACAGGTAGATCCGCAACGCGAGGAACAACCCCCGCGTCATGTCCGTGGACGAGCACAGGAAGCCCATCAGCAGGAACATCGGCGCCGCCGACAGCTCCCACTGGCCGACATAGTCGAAGGGCGTGGCCGAGATCATGCCCCATGCCACGTTCATGTTGAACATCAGGGCGATGCCGCCGATGGAGACCAGCCCGAGCGCCAGCCCGACCGGCACGCGCAGGGCAATCAGCACGAGGGCCAGGACGACACCGCCGATCCCGACGTCAAGGTTGCTCATCACAGGTTCTCCAGAGCGGGGTCACAGCGCCTTGCGCTGCGATACGGAAGTTAGAAGGTTGGCCATGACCGCGAGGAAGGCGGCGGCGAAGCCGATCGGCAGCGACCAGCGCGAGGGCCAGATGATGAAGCGGAAGTTGCTCATCGCCTCCTCGCCGCTGCTGGTGGCGCGGATCGCGTCGTGCAGCGTCTGCCAGAACAGCATCCCGAAGAAGATCAGCCCCAGCACGCAGGCCAGAAGGTAGAGCGCGAACTGCACCGGCCTCGGCATCATCTGCGCAAACAGGTCGACCCGGATGTTCTCGTGCTTGAGTTCGACGAAGCCGAAGGCGAGGAAGACCAGAGCCACCATGTAGTAAAAGGACACCACTTCAAGCGTGCCCACGATTTGCCCGTTGAAGAAGTAGCGATTGGCGACATCGAGCGTGATGTGCAGCATCATCAGCACCATCATCGCGCTCGCCAACGTTGCACTTCCGATGTTGAGCCAGCGGATTGCGGTCATGAGTCGCTGCATCGGCAGTCTCCGCGTCAGGGGATTGCAGGGCGGGCCCGCGGGTGCGGATCCGCCCGGTGTGCCTTAGTCCGCGCCGTAGGTGGCCGGGTCGATCTTGCTGTAGATCTCCTGCATCGCAAGCTCGGTGAGCGCGTCCTCGTCATCCGGCGCGACATCGGCCAGCAGCCCCTGCCACTTTTCCATCTTGCCGAGGAAGTCGTCGATGACCTCCTGCCCGTTGCTCAGGCCATACTGTTCCTGCGCGGTGGCATAGACCGAGTCGATGGCCTTCTGGCGGAAGGCGGTCACCGAGGCGAGCAGATCATCGCCCGGCTCGTAGACGTTGCCGCCCGCCTCCTGCGAGGCCTTGAGGCCCGCCTCGGCATTGGCGGTGTAGGCAATGATCATGCGCGCCATCGAGCGGGCCGAGGCCTCCATCAGCACGCCGCGCTGCTCTGGGGTGAGCCCGGCCCAGAAGCTCGGGTTGAAGCCCCACTGCGGGCCGGACCAATACATCCCGGTGGACAGCAGCGTGGTGTGCTCCGCGACCTCCATCAGCGAGCGGTCGACGAGATCGCTGGCGGCGTTGGTGGCGCAGTCGAGCGTGCCGCGCTCGAGGCCGGTATACATCTCGCTCGACGGCACGTTGACCGGGATGCCTCCGGCCTCCTCGACCCAGACCGACACGCTGGAGCCGGCGGTGCGGATGCGCTTGCCCTTCAGTTCCTCAAGCGTGCGGACCGGGCTCGAGCACATCAGGATGTAGGGCGGTGTCGTATAGGCGCCGAGGTAGACGACGCTCTTGTCCTTCCATTCCTGCAACTGGGTCGGGTTGGTCATCGAGAACTCGGTGACGGCAAAGATCGTCGGAAGCGGGTCACTGAAGTTGAAGCCGAGCTCCTGCACGGCGTTCGCGACCGGCAGGTCCGAGGGCGTGTAGATGGCGGCGTGGTGCGCGACCTGAACGACGTTGTCCTGCACCCCCTGAAGCGACGCGCGCGGTGCCAGAAGCACAGTGCCCGTGTAGACCTCGGGGACGAGGTCGCCGCCCGAAAGCTCCTTCACCAGTTCCGCCCACTGGATGTAGCCCTGCTGCGACATCGGCACGGCCGCGTCATAGAAACTGTTCGCGATGAAATTGGTCTCGGCCGACACCGGCAGTGCAAGCGTGGCGGCGAGAGCCGTCGAGACGATGAGCTTCTTCATGATTGGTCTCCCTGTGCGTTGGAAAGGGACGGGCCGGACTTTTTGCCGCCGGCTCCGCCGGAAAGGCGTCAGATGTCGCCTTTTTCGTGTGCCTCTGCCATCTCCCTCAGGCTGTTGAAGCAATAGGTGGTTTCGGCAAGCTTACCCGGATCCATGGTCGCGCCGAAGCCTGTCTTGGCATGGCGCCGATAGATCCATGCGTTGTCCAGCCCGTTGCCACGTGCCGGGACATGGTCGTGGAACATGCTCTCGGCCGTGTGCAGGAGTTGGGCTTTCTCGATCCCCAGAGCGTCGATCATGCCCAGAAGGTAATCGAAGTTGCGCTGGTTGGGTTTGTAGGAGCCGATGTCCTCGGCAAGGTAGGTTCCGTCCCAGGCGATGCCCAGTTTCGCCGCGGAGCCCGCAAAGCTGCGGTTGTCGACGTTCGACAGCGCGATCATCTTGTAGTGCTGCTTGAGATAGGCGAGCGCTTCGGCGCTGTCCTCGAACGCAGGCCAGTTGCCGACGCTGTTGCCGTAGGTCTCGCAGGCCTCCCAGTCCGTGGCGAGGCCCATGGCCTCGGCACAGCGGCGGTAGACCGTCGCCAGAAGACTGGAGTAGCCCTTCGCGGGCGTCAGCGCCTGATGCGAGCTTTCCATGCGCGCGTGAAGTTGCAGCACCTCGTCGTCGCTCATTTCCTGGGACAACCGGTCCGTCAGCGGACGCATGTTGGTGAGAATGCCGGTCTCCCAGTCGATGACCGTTCCATAGATGTCGAAGCTGAGAGCGGAGTAGTCCTTGAGCATGACGTCCTCGTTGGGGTTCAAAGTACAGAGGCTTTCTTGACGGCGACGCCGTCCTTCATGATGAGCGGCATGTGGGCGCCCTGCCCGGTCAGCAGCGACAGGTCCTCGAGCGGGTTGCCCTCGACCGCGATGACATCGGCAAAGGCGCCGGGCGTGATGGCCCCGATCTGGCCCTCCATGCGCAGCACACGCGCCGCGTCGACGGTCGCCGACCGGATGACGGCATCGGCGGGCATGTATTGGCCACGCAGCGGGAACTCCCCGGATTGCGCGGTCTGCATTCCGCCGAGCAGGTCCGATCCGTAGCCCATCAGCACACCTGCCTCGTGCATCTTGCCCAGACGCTCGAGCCCGGCTTCGCGCACGTCCGCGATCTTGGCGACCGATTCGGGCGGCAGCCCGAACTCGGCCCCCTTCCGGGCCAGCAGGTCATAGGTGATGTTCGTCGGTACGACGGGGATGCCATCACGTGCGATCCGTGCGATGGTGGCATCGGACATCAGGTTGCCGTGCTCGATGCACTCGAAACCGCAATCCAGCGCCCGAACGATTGCCTCGTCCGTGTAGAGGTGCCCGGTGACATAGGTGCCGAAGCCCTTGGCGATCTCGACGATGGCCTTCAGCTCGTCGACCGAGAAGACCAGGTAGCCGACGGGATCCGACGGCGAGGAGACCCCGCCATCCGCCATGACCTTGACGAACTGCGCCCCGTTCTTGATCTCTTCTCGCGCCGCGCGCTGGACCTCGGGAATGCCGTCACAGATCCGGCCCATTGCGCCGAGCTGGGTCGTGTAGTGGCTGACGTCGAGGTTGCTGTAGGGGCCGCGATAATCCGTATGGCCGCCGGTCTGCGACAGGGCCTTGCCACAGATCACCAGCCGCGGTCCGGTGAAGTACCCCTCATCTACCGCCTGCTTCAGGCCGACATCGGCGCCACCGAGATCGCGGACCGTCGTGAACCCGCGCATGATCATGTCCTTCATCAGCCCAGAGCTGCGCGCTGCGATCAGAGATGACGGCAGCGCTGCATTCAGGCCAAGGTTCGCGGTGGTCGCGATGACGTGCACGTGGCAATCGATCAGACCCGGCATGACGGTCAGGCCGTCGAGATCGAGCGTCTCGTCCGCGTCGACCGTCGCCGTCGGCGAGACCTCCCGGAAGATGCCGTCCTCGATGACGATGTTCACCGGATCCGCGATCTCGGGCGAGGTGCCGTCGACGATCCGGGCATTCTTGAGAAGTGTAAGAGCCATGAGTTCTGTCCGTGATGAAAGATAAGGGGGCGGGCCGCCGTCGGCTCATGCCTCCTGAGGGGTCGCCTGCGCCGCGTGCCAGCGCTCGAGATACGCAAGGGCATGGTCCAGATCGACCACGTCGACGTAGCGGCGCCCGAGGTCGCGCAGGTTGTCCCGATGCGGCTGCTCCTCGATGTCCCCGACGCAATCCTCGGGAACGAGCGTGCGATAGCGGTGGCTGAAGGCGTCGATCGCGGTCGCACGGATACATCCGCTTGTGTTGCAGCCGGTCACGATGACCGTATCGACGCGTTCCTTGGCAAAGTAGTCCGCCACTCCGGTCGAGAAGAAGATCGAGGGTCCCTTCTTGCAGACCACGAGATCATAGGCGGGATCGTGGATGCGAGGATCGAGCGCGACGCTGGGGTGATCGTGTCGGAAGGTCTCGCGAACGGCGGTGATCTTCCAGTAGGGCATCTCGCGTTCGTTCATGTAGGCGGTGTTGCAGCTTGCCACCGGAACGCCGTAGCGACGCGCCGCCTTGAGCAGCGTCTCGGTGTTTTTCAGCGCCCGCATGACCAGGGGCGCGCCGCCGAGGGGATAGTCCGGGTCGGTAAACCCGAGCTGGAAGTCCACGACGACGATGCCGGGCTTGAAGCCGGTGCCCACGGGAATCTCGCCATAGCTTCGGTTCTTGTAGTCGTCGTTGCCCATCGGGACACCTCCGTGTCTGCGTGTTCCGGGGCATTGAACGTCAGCCAAAACAAATCAGTCAAGACTGTTTTTTTGATAGACGCCACGCAGCTCCCCAAAAAGGATCGCCCGGCGCCCGAACCGCGAAAGGATTGATCTGGGCCGCCCGGCGGCCAGCAGCCCTTCGGCGCCATTCCGATAGCGCAGGCGGCGCGTCAGGTGTCGCCTGCGGTTGGATGGTCTGTGGCCGAAGCGCCCTGCCCCCTTGCCAGACGCTTCGAGCACAACGCACCTTCAACACGCTTGACGGTGACGGTGACGGGGGGGCAGGCAGAACGCAACGACAGCAACGCGCAATACGCGACGCCATTCGCACGATACCACGAGCGGAAGGCGCATCCGGCCCGCACAACATGTCTTGAGCTGATCACCACCAGAGCGTCGAAGGCATCCAAGTTCGTCTCGGGCTCGAACCAACCTCTCGTGTCATTGCTGCGCGGTGCGCTGCCGGTCAGTGGTTCGTCAGCGAGCCTCGGCGCTTGAGCGCTTCATTGTAGCCCGGCCAGCTCCTGGTCTTGCAGGTCGGGAGGTCTGCACATGCAGCCCAGCTACCACGCCGGACTCGCGAGATGAATCCCTCAGCCGGTTTGTGCAACAGAGCCTGCTTTTTCAACACAATCCGCCCTAACCGGACTTTCGGTCCGTGTCGGAGAACATCTCCTTTACCCAATCCAGAAAGACCTCCAACCGGCGCGAGACACTGCGGTCACCGGCATGGATTGCGTTGAGGGGGAGCGGTTCGGGGGGCGTTCCCTCAAGCACCTCAACCAGCGCGCCAGAGGCGAGATCGCTTGCAAACCGGTAGCGCGGGGCCTGGATCAGCCCCAGGCCCTGCCGTGCAAGCGCCGCAGCCGTGTCGGAATTGTCGGTAGAGACCGGCGCTGGCAGGCGACGGTGGACGGTGGCGCCGTCGCGCCTGAATTCCAGTGGCATCACCTCGCCTGTCCGCGACGACAGGAAGCCGATCATCCTGTGGCTTTCCAGGTCATCGCAATCGCGCGGCGTGCCGTGGCGGGCCAGATAGGCCGGGCTTGCGCAGGTGATCTCGGGCAACTCCCCCAGCTTTCGCATCCGCAGGCTGCTGTCCTGCGGGTGCCCGGCCCGCAGCGCGCAATCCACTCCGTCACGCACGATGTCGACGAAGCGATCGCTTTGCGAAAAGGATATTGTCAGGCCCGGAAACCGTTCCAGGAATGCCGGAAGATGCGGAACGAGGAAGGTGCGCGTCAGCAATCCGGACGCATCGATGCGCAGGTGGCCGGTGGGGCTGCCGCTGGCGAAGGTCCCGAACGTGTCCTCGACCTCTGCCAGGATCGCCCGTGCTCTGCGATAGAACTCGGCACCTTCCGGCGTCGTCGCGACCTGGCGGGTGGTGCGCGCCAGAAGACGCACGCCCGCTTCCTGCTCCAGCAGGTTGATCGCATTTGTTGCGGTGGACCGGGCGACATGCAGATCCCGCGCCGCGCGCGCGAAGCTGCCGCCCTCGACGATGCGGGTGAAGAGTTCAAGCCGATCCAGTCTGTCCATTCCGTTTGTTAGTTCAGAATGAATTGTGATGTCAATTTTCCGGCAATTGTTCAGTCACGGCGCATGGCCTAGCTGTCTCCCGTACTCAAACGGAGAACGTCATGACCCATGAAACCCGAACGGCGATCGTGACCGGCGCATCCCGCGGCATCGGGGCCGAGATCGCGCGTCACCTGGCAGCCGACGGCATTCGTGTTGCCATCAATTATGCAAACAGCCCCAACGCGGCAGAGGCCCTCGCGGCCGAGATCACGGACGCCGGCGGCCAGGCGGTCACGATCCATGCCGATCTGGCAGACCCTGCCGCACCCGTGGCCCTTTTCGACGCGGCAGAGGCCGCGTTCGGCGGCATCGACATCCTTGTGAACAACGCCGGGATGATGGTGTTCTCGCCTCTCGAAGAGGCCGATGACGCCCAGATCGACGCCCAGGTAGCGCTGAACCTTGCCGCCCCCATACGATTGATGCGCGAGGCGTCGCGGCGGCTGTCGGAGGGCGGGCGGATCGTGAACCTCTCGACTTCGGTCGTGGGGCTCTATCAGCCCGGCTACGGGCTCTATGCGGCGACCAAGGCCGGGATCGAGGCGGTGACCCACATCCTCGCCAAGGAACTGGGGCCGAAGGGCATCACCGTCAATGCGGTGGCCCCGGGCCCTGTCGGCACCGATTTTTTCCTGGCGGGCAAGAGTGACGCGCTGGTGGAGCAGATCAAGGGCATGAACCCCTTTGGTCGCCTGGGCACGCCAGAGGACATCGCGCGCGTCGTGCGGTTCCTCGCGAGCGACGAGGCGGAATGGATCAGCGGGCAGGTCATTCGGGCCAACGGCGGCGTGATCTGACGGCGCCTGTCCTGATCACCGGTGCGCCAAGCGGCTTTGGCGCCCTGATCGCCAGGGAACTCGCAAACGACGGCCACCACGTCTTTGCCTCGGTGCGCGATTCCACGGCCTATGACGGCGCGCCCGCCGCGGGGGGCGCGGACCTGGCGGCAGACGGGCAGCATATCGAGACGCTGGAGCTCGATGTCCCCGCGATGACTCGGTCGCCGCGGCCCCGGCGCACGTGAAGACGCGCGCAGGCCGTCTCGACGGGCTTATCCACGATGCAGGTCTCATCGGGACCCATCTCGACCCGCCCCGGGATGGGGCCGAGATCGTCAACGGCGTGGCCGAGCGTGGCCGCGTCCAACTTCCGCAGCGGATTGGCCTTGCCGACCTGCTCCCCCCTAACCCCAACCCTGAAAGGAAGACAAACCATGCCATTCGTGAACATCAAGACGCCCGAAGCGGCCCTGACATCCGACCAGAAAGCGGAGATCGGGCATCGCGTGACCGAGATGCTGGTCGAATACTTCTCCGAAGCAGCTCGACCGCATACCATGGTGCTGATCGAGGAGGTGCTTGATGGCGGCTATTACCGCGCAGATGAGCCCTTCTCGATCCCGGAGGCCTACCGCGCGCGATGAAATCCGAAACCCACTGGCTGCAGCTTGCGGCCAGTGGGTCGATCGATGGGGATGGTTAATCCGATGTAACACACCACGATCTGTCTCCCTTGCTCAAAGTCCTTCACTGATACCATCGAGCGCTCCACTACAGCACAGGGTCCGCCGAATTGCGCGTGTTTCCCGTTCTGCGTGTGGATCCTTCCCTTTCCCGCCGGGAACGGCCAGTGTGGATGGCTCCCGCATAGCAAGATGGAAATGAGACTGCGTGTCCCTTTTCAGAAGCGGTCTTGTGTCCGGCCTGTTTTCGCGGTTCGCACCGCGGTAGCGTCCACCTGCGTGGACGCTACCCATAGAACGTCGCTCGCCGGCTCAAGGCTCGCAACAGGCTCACACCCTGCGAATAGGTCTGCAGGATCTGGACATCAGAGCCGGACAGACTCGTCTTGAACCCGATCCACCAGATGCCGGGACTGAACAACGAGACAGGAGCCTGTCACGTTTCGATTTTTCCCCATGGATGCCCTGTAACACCTCAATAATACCCCTCAACGCACTGCTTCGGACGGTGGCAGCCGTCCGGGCTTCCGCAAGTCTCCGTCGCGGTTGCAGCGTACGGAGGCGGCGCGGCGGGCCGCGCGCGGGGTCCCGATGGCCGGAAGCGGCGCGTGAGCCGTGCGTGGCGGATTTCTGCCCCGGCCCGGGCGAAACCCTGCGACGAAAATTGCCGGAACCCCGGCCTCGGCAGTTGTGCGAGCGGATTTCCTTCCTCACAGTGCGGACACCACGCGCCTCAAGCGCGTCTTTCTGGGAGGAAATCATGATCAGAACTATTGGGTTCGGCGCTCTGCTCGCCGGCAGCATGTCCCTGTCCGCTCCGGCCGCCATGGCCGCGGAATTCATCAACGTCCTCGCGGGCGGCACCTCGGGTGTCTACTATCCGCTGGGCGTGGCGCTGGCGGACATCTACGGCCAGAACATCCCCGATGCCCGCACGCAGGTGCAGTCCACCAAGGCCTCGGTCGAGAACCTGAACCTGCTGCAGCAGGGCCGGGGCGAGATCGGCTTTGCGCTCGGCGATTCCGTCAAGGACGCCTTCGAGGGCAACGAGGACGTGGGCTTCACCAAGCCGCTCGACAAGCTGCGCGCCATCGCCGCCATCTACCCGAACTACATCCAGATCGCGGCCTCGGCCGAGTCCGGCGCCGTCACGGTGAGCGATCTGGTCGGCAAGTCGGTCTCGGTCGGTGCGGCCAAGTCCGGCACAGAGGTCAACGCCCGCAAGATCCTCGGCGCGCTCGACATGAGCTACGACGATCTCGGCAAGGTGGAATACCTGCCCTTCGCGGAATCGGTCGAGCTGATGAAGAACCGTCAGCTTGACGCGACGCTGCAATCCTCGGGCCTCGGCTCCGCGGCGCTCAAGGACCTGTCGTCGACCCAGGACGTGACCTACGTGTCGATCCCGGCCGAAGTCGCCGGCACGCTCGGTGCGCCCTATGCCGCAGGCGTGATCCCCGCCGGCACCTACCCGGGCCAGGACGAGGACATCCCGACGCTGGCGATCACCAACATTCTCGTCACCAACTCTGACGTCTCGGACGAGCTGGCCTACGAGATGACCAAGCTGCTCTTCGAGAACCTCGACCACATGAAGGCCGCGCATGCCGCCGCCGGTGCGATCGACATCCAGAACGCAGTGAAGAACTCGCCGATCCCGCTGCACCCGGGTGCCGAGCAGTACTACCGCGAGCAGGGCCTGCTGGACTGATCCACGAAAGACCCCGGCGGCCCGGCTCTTTCCGGTAATCCCCGGAAAGCCCGGGCCGCCTTCGTGAAGAGGAGGATGACATGAGCGTGAATCCGGAGGATGAGATGCGTTCTGACAACGGTTCCGATACAGCCAGGCCCCCCGAAGGCCGCAGCCGCGCCGAAGAGGTGGTCGAGCTGCACGACGCCCTCTCGGGCGGTTTCCCTGGAGGCTTTGCCGGGCGGTTCCTGTTCTGGCTGGCGGTGGTGTTCTCGATCTACCAGATCGCCATCGCGGCCCATGTCATCGACCTGCCGAGCCAGGTCATGCGGGCGGTGCACGTCGGCTTCCTCATGGCGCTCGGCTTCCCGCTGCTGGCCTACGGCCGTGGCTTCGGTTCTGTCGCAAAGACCATTTGCTGGGTGCTGGGGGCGGCGGGCGTCGCCGTCGCGGCCTACCAGTGGATCGAGTACACCCCGCTGCTGATGCGGGCAGGCGACCCCACCACGCTCGACCTCGTGTTCGGCTGCATCGCGGTCTCGACCGTGTTCATCGCGGCGTGGATGCTGATGGGCCCGGCGCTGCCGATCATCTGCGGCATCTTCCTCGCCTATGCCTTCTTCGGGCAATACGCCCCCGGCGTCATGCAGACCCGCGGCTATGCCTTCGAGCAGGTGGTCGAGCAGATCGCCTACGGCACCGAGGGCATCTACGGCATCCCGACCTACGTGTCGGCGACCTACATCTTCCTCTTCATCCTGTTCGGCTCGTTCCTCGAGAAGGCCGGGATGATCAAGCTCTTCACCGACGTGTCGCTGGGCCTCGTCGGTCACCGCATGGGCGGCGCGGCCAAGGTGTCGGTGCTGTCCTCGGGCCTGATGGGCACGATCTCGGGTTCGGGCGTCGCCAACGTGGTGACCACCGGCCAGTTCACCATTCCGCTGATGAAGCGCTTCGGCTACCGCCCGGCGTTTGCGGGCGGCGTCGAGGCGACCTCGTCCATGGGCGGGCAGATCATGCCGCCGGTGATGGGCGCCGTGGCCTTCATCATGGCCGAGACGCTGGGCGTGCAATACGTCGAGGTGGTGAAGGCGGCGCTGGTGCCGGCGATCCTCTACTTCGCGGGCGCCTTCTGGATGGTCCATCTCGAGGCCGGCAAGCGCGACCTGCGCGGGCTCTCGGCCGACCAGATGCCCTCGGCCCGCAAGGCGCTGAAAGATGGCTGGTACCTGATCCTGCCGCTGGCGGTGCTGGTCTGGCTGCTGTTCTCGGGCTACACGCCGCTTTTCGCCGGCACCATCGGGCTGGCGCTCACGGGGATGCTGATCCTCGGGGCGGCCATTGCCATGGGCATGCCCTCGACGGCGGTGCGGGTGATCTTCTGGATCGTGCTCGGTCTCTGTGCCTCGGCCTTCTTCAAGTTCGGCATCCACGCGCTGTTGCTGGTCATCGCCGTGATGATTGCCGCCTGTGCCTTCTTCAGGGGCGGGCGCGAGACGCTGGCGGTCTGCCGCGACAGCCTCGCCGACGGCGCCAAGACCGCGCTGCCGGTCGGCATCGCCTGCGCGCTCGTGGGGGTGATCATCGGCGTGATGACCCTGACCGGGGGGGCCAACACCTTTGGCCAGTTCATCGTCTCGGTGGGGCAGAACAGCCTGTTCCTGAGCCTCGTGCTGACGATGATCACCTGCATCATTCTTGGCATGGGGATCCCGACGATCCCCAACTACATCATCACCTCGTCCATCGCCGGCCCCGCGCTGCTCGACCTCGGCGTGCCGCTGATCGTCAGCCACATGTTCGTCTTCTACTTCGGCATCCTTGCGGACCTCACCCCGCCGGTTGCGCTGGCCTGCTTCGCTGCGGCGCCCATCGCCAAGGAAAGCGGCCTCAAGATCAGCTTCGAGGCGATCAAGGTTGCGGCGGCGGGCTTCGTGGTGCCCTTCATGGCGGTCTACACGCCCGCGCTCATGCTGCAGGACGGCGGTGCGCTTGCCGGGGCCATCGGCTACTGGCCGGCGGTTGCCTACATCGTGCTGAAGGCGCTGATGGCACTGGCGCTCTGGGGGGCCTGCGTCATCGGCTGGCTGGGGCGTCCGCTGGCGATCTGGGAACGGCTGATCGCCGTGGCCGCCGCCTTCACGCTGGTCGCGGCCCTGCCGATCACCGACGAGATCGGCTTCGCGCTGGCGGTGGTCTTCGGACTGCTGGTCTGGCGGCGCAAGGCTCCGGTGTCGGCATGAGCGGCTGCCTGATGGCCGGGGCGATGGCACTCGCCCTGGCCAATGGCGGGACCTTCACGCTGGAGTGGACCCATTCCGTGGAGCGCGAGACCTGGCGCGAGACCTGGCAGGTGACCGGCGACGACCGGCTGCAGCTGACAGGCGCCGCGGTGAAGGGTTCGGGGGCGGGCATGGAGCCCGGCCCCGGCGGCCATTTCGAGGACGGCTGGTGGGTCTGGGTGCCCGACCTGCCGCCGGTGCCGCGCCTGACTCTGGCCGCCTCTGGCGAGACCCCCTCGGCCTGGACGCTCTGCGCGGCGAAGTGCGTCGAGCTCGGCGCGACCTCGGGCGCACCCATCGAGGTGGCCCCCTGCGGCGACGAGAGCGCCGAGCAGGGCTGATGTCCCGGCGGCGCCCTCTCCTGCGCCGGATGAGGCCGGACAGGCGGTGGCGCTTGCTTCTGGTGCTGCTCGGCGCGCTGCTCTGCGGGGCGCTGGCCTGGCAGGTGACGCTTCTGCAGCAGCGCCGCGGGCTCGAGCAGACGCTGCTGGTCAGCCACCGCGCCATCCAGACCGAGATCGACCGCTTCCGCTACCTGCCGCGTGTCGCGGGCGAGGATGCCCGCATCCACGACGCGCTGAGCGATCCCGGCGCGCCCGGGGCGATCGACGCCGCCAACCGCTATCTCGAGAAGATCGTCACCCAGACCGGGGCCGAGCGGCTTTACCTGCTGGACGCCGAGGGCCTGACGCTGGCCTCGTCGAACTGGGCCGAGCCCGAGAGCTACGTGGGCCACGACTACAGCTTCCGCCCCTATTTCACCGAGGCCCGCGCCACCGGCTCGGGCGCGGTCTACGCCATCGGCGTCACCACCGGCGAGCCCGGCTATTTCATCTCGGCCCGCGTCGACGATCCCGCGCTCGGCGTCAACGGCGTCATGGTGGTGAAGATCGACCTCGGGCCGCTCGAACAGGCCTGGGCCGAGGCCGGGCAGCGCATCGCCGTCACCGACCGCGACGACGTGGTCTTCCTGTCTTCGCAGCCCGGCTGGCGCTACCGCCCGCTGACCCCGCTCACGCCCGAGACCCGCAGCCGGCTCGGGGCCTCGCGGGTCTACGACAGCGCCGCGCTCGATCAGGCGCAGCCCCTGCTGACCCGCGGCTCGGTGCTGCTGATCGAGGGCGAGGGCCGTGCCGCGATCCTGCGCGGCACCCCTTTCGAGAACGGCTGGCGGCTACTGATCGCGACGCCGCTCTGGCCGGCGGCGGCGGCGGCGGGGGCCACCGCCGCGCTGGTGCTGCTGGCGGGGCTGCTGGGGCTGGGGCTCGCCGACCTGCGCCGCCACCGGCAGCGGCTCATCGCGCTGCGCCTGCGTCAGACCGAGGTGATGGAGCGCAAGGTCCGCCTGCGTACCGCCGAGCTCGCCCGCGAGGTCGAGGCCCGCGCCCGGGTCGAGGCGGATCTCCGTGCCACGCAGGCGACGCTGGTGCACACCGAGAAGATGGCCGCCTTGGGCCGCATGTCGGCGGCCATCGTGCACGAGGTCAGCCAGCCGCTCGCCGCCATGGAGGCCACGCTCACCGCCGCCGAATTCAGCCTCTCGCGCGCGCCCGAGCAGACCGCCGCACGGTTGCAATCGGCCCGTGGGCTGATCCGGCGCATGCAGCGCATGACCAAGCATCTCAAGAACTTCTCCCGCCGCGAGGCCGCGCCGCTGGCGCCGGTGCCGGTGGTCGAGGTCGCCCGCTCGGCGCTGGCGCTGACCCGGCCGCGCGCCGATGCGGCGGGCATACAGCCCCGCTTCGAGGCGCCCGCGGGCGATCCCATGGTGCGGGCCGGGCACGTGCGGCTCGAACAAGTGCTGGTGAACCTGCTGCACAACGCCATCGAGGCGGTCGAGCCGGGGCGGGGCGAGGTCACGCTGTCCATCCGCGAGACCGGCGGCGAGCTGGCGCTGGCCGTGCGCGACAACGGCCCCGGCATCCCCGAGGACGTGCTGCCGCGCATGACCGAGCCGTTCTTCTCGACCAAGATCGGCGCCGAGGGGCTCGGGCTCGGGCTTGCGATCAGCTTCGAGGTGGTCCAGCAATTCGGCGGGCGGCTCGACATCCGGAACCATCCCGACGGCGGGGCGGAGATCTCGGTGATCCTGCCGCTGCTCGAGAACCGGAACGGCGGGGAATGGGAGGCCGCGGAATGACGGCACTGATCCATGTGGTCGAGGATGACGGCGATCACCGGCACGCGCTCTGCGACCTGATCGGCGCGGCGGGGCACGAGGCCGAGGGCTTTGCCTCGGGCAGCGCGGCGCTCTCGGCCGAGCGGCGGCCCGACCTCGTGCTCACCGACCTGCGGATGCCCGGGATGGATGGGCAGGCTGTGCTCGAGGCGGTGCGCCAGCGCGATCCCGACTGCCCGGTGGTGATGATCTCGGGCCATGGCGATCTTGCGCAGGCGGTGCAGGCGATGCGCGCGGGTGCCGAGGATTTCCTCGAGAAGCCCTATGACGGGATGCACCTGCTGACGGTGATCGAGCGCGGCCTGCGCAGCCGCGCCACCCGGGCCGAGATCGGACGGTTGCAGGACCAGATGGCCCGCCGCGACGAGGGCGGGCTGCTGGGCCAGTCCGCCGCCATCACCGCGCTGCAGGCCCGGATCGCGGCGCTGGCGCCGAGCGATCTCGACATCGTGGTGACGGGTGAGACCGGCACCGGCAAGGAGCTGGTCGCCCGCGCCCTCCACGCCGCAAGCGCCCGCGCTGCCGGTCCCTTCGTGGCGATGAACTGCGCGGCGCTGCCCGAGAGCCTCTTCGAGATCGAGATCTTCGGCCATGTCGCCGGCGCCTTTCCGGGCGCGCAGGACAAGGCCGGCAAGCTCGAGGCCGCCTCGGGCGGGACGCTGCTGCTGGACGAGATCGAGGCCATGCCCGCCGCCATCCAGCCCAAGCTGCTGCGGGCGCTGCAGGAGCGCGCCGTCGAGCGCCTCGGCGAGAACCGGCTGCGGCAGCTCGACCTGCGGGTGATCGCCATCTCCAAGACCGACCTGCGCGGGCTGACGCTGGACGGCAGCTTCCGGCCGGACCTGTTCTACCGCCTCGCGGGCGCAGAGATTGCGGTCGAGCCGCTCCGGGCGCTCGGCGACGACATCCTGCTGCTTTTCAGCCATTACGCCGGGCTTGCCGCCGCCCGCTACGGCCGCGAGTTGCCGCCGGTGGACTATGCGCTGAAGCAGCGCCTGCTGCACCGTCCCTGGCCCGGCAACGTTCGCGAACTGAAGGCGGTGGCCGAACGCTTCGTGCTGGGGCTCGACCTGCCCGAGGAGGGCGCCTTGCCGGTGAGCGAACCCGAGACGCTGGCCGACCGGGTCGCCGCCTTCGAAGCGCGCGAGATCCGCCTGACGCTGGAACGCTGCCGCGGCAACACCGAACGCGCCGCCCGCGCCCTCGGCATGGCGCGCCGGACGCTGAACGACAAGATCAGCCGGTACGGTATCCGGGTGTAGGTGCTCAGTCCCGGCATCTGGCGGATCGGGTTCAAGATGAGTCTGTCCGGCTCTGATCTCCAGATCCTGCAGGTGTATTCATAGGGTGTGAGGCCGCTGAGCCTCGGAGGGATCGCGCTCATCGTCGGGGCCATCTTCGTCTTCGACGAGCGGACACCGTTTCCCTCGCTCTACGCGCTGGCGCCGACGCTCGCGGCGGCGGCAATCATCCTCTTCGCACCGCAGGGAACGCTGGTGGCGAAGCTGCTCTCGATGCGGGCCTCCGTCGGGGCCGGGCTGGCAAGCTGCAGCGCCTACCTCTGGCCCCAGCCGCTCTTCGCCTTCGCCAGGCTCCGCTCGATGGAGAACTGCATCGCCTTCAACACCAAGGTGCTCGACGACCTGCGCCATCAGGACAGCGTAAAGTATGTCGTGCTGTCATCGCCCTTCCGGGCCTATGTCTCGAAGGACCGGCAGGTCCTGGCCCCGGACGGGATCTGCCGCGCCATGGCGGATGGCCACTTCGTCTACTTCGACCATGGCCACCTGACCCGCGAAGGCTCACGCGATCCCGGGCGGCGCATGGGCTGGGGCACGATGATCCAGTCCACGC
Source organism: Salipiger thiooxidans (assembly GCF_900102075.1). Taxonomy (GTDB): domain Bacteria; phylum Pseudomonadota; class Alphaproteobacteria; order Rhodobacterales; family Rhodobacteraceae; genus Salipiger; species Salipiger thiooxidans. The sequence continues at coordinate 140,585 of NZ_FNAV01000001.1, forward strand.
CCGTGAACTGACCGCTCCCGCCCCTCAGGGGGCGGGCGGGAGCAGGCCGCGGTCCTGCAGGAGGATGAGCATGTCGACGACCGTCTCCGGGCTCACGTCGATCGAGGCCTTCATGGCGACGCCCAGCCCGCCCTCGCCGATCTCCTGCGGGGCGCCGTAGTCGAAGCGCGGCTTCAGCACCGCCAGCTCCGGCGGCAGCTCGGGGCAGAGCGCGGCCTCTTCCAGCACCAGCCCCACCGCCTCGAGCACCAGCGCCCGCGCCGCCTCGAGCCTGCCCGAAGCGGTCTGGATCTGGCCCAGCGCGCCCGGCGGATCGCGGGTGAGGTCGAGCAGCCGGAAGACCACGCAGCCCTCCACCAGCTCGCCCGAGAGATCCGCCCGCACGTCGACGTCCTTGGTCTCTTCGAGCACGCCGCGTTCCCACGAGCCCTCGCCCGTGCGCACGCAGTCGAAGCTCTCCATCTCCAGGGACGCCCTGGCGATCACCGCGGTGCCGTCGGCCTCGGTCTCGAAGCGCTCGATGGTGACGTGGCCGCCGCAGCTGTCGATCACCTCCTGCCCGGTCAGCAGGTCGGGAAGGCGCTTCTGGATGCCGCCGAGATCGAGCAGCGCCTCCATCCCGATCCGGGTCGCATCGACCGGGGAGAGCCGCGCGTCGATGCCGTAGGCAAGATCCTCGCCCTTGACCTCGAGGCTGTTGTCGAAGTCGAACCGCACCTGCCCCGGCGGCGCGGGCACGAAGCGCAGCGCGCCGTCGCCCTCGGCGTTGGCGCCGAGCCACGCGAGGATGGCGATCAGGTTGTCGGCGCCGATATCTGCGGACCCGGAGAGCGCCATGCCGACCCCGCCGCCTCCCACCTCGCGCACGCCGAGCGTGGTGAACTGCGGCTCGAGGATGGCGATGGGTTCCGGCAGCGTGGGGCAGACGAGGTTCTCGGCCAGCACCGTCTCGGCCTTCTCGAGAATGGCCGCGCGCACCCGCTCGGTGAAGCCGAAGAGCGTGGCGAGCCCGCCGAGGATCCCGCGCGGCTTCAGGCCGAGATCCGCCAGTTCGAGCCTGATGCAATTGCCGGCAAGACCGGCGCGCAGCCGGGCATTCACATCGACGGTCTGCGAGATCATGCGGAAGCCGCGGCGTTCCTCGGGCGTGTCGCGGTCCTTGCAACGGTAGAGCGAGGCCTTCACCGAGGCACCGGCGCGCAGCACGTCGCCCTCGGCCTCGATGCCGCCGAAATCGACGTTGAGCCCGATGCTGCAGCTTGCCTCGATGGGCCCGGAGAGCAGCCCCGGCAGCGCCTTCTGCAGGCCGCGCATGTCCCCGAAGGCGTTGGCTCCAAGGCGGGTCCCCCCCGCGGGCGCGAGGCCGAGGTAGAAGGCGAAGGGCACCTCCTGCCCGCGCGCGGAAAAGCTCTGGGCGACGCGGAAGGCGACGTCGCCCGCGTAGGCCGCCGGCGGCACCGGCGACTGCAGGTCGACCTCGCGGAAGGTCATCGCGTCCTCGGCCGAACCCGTGCAGGCGGACAGCGCGAGGATCGCCGCGCAGACCGACGCGATGAATGGAGTGCCGTTTCTCTTGCCACGCATGTCTCACCCGCCGTTGCCGCTGACAGTCTGGCACAACCATGCCACGAGCACAGCCATTGGCAAACCTGTTAGTGCCTTGCGCGCGATGCGTGCCGCCCGGGCGGGCGGGCGGAAACGCCCTCGCCCGTGCGGTGCAGAGTTCAGCAGTCGCGGCAGGTGCGCAGGCCGACGAGGCTGTAGAGCGGGCAGTTGCCCACCACCGCCGTCACCGCGAAGACCGCGGCCACGGCGAGCGCGAGCCAGTGCAGAACCCCGGCGGCGGCGAGGCCGGTTCCGAAGGCCACCCAGACCAGGATGGCTGCAAGGACAATGCGCAGCGCCCGGTCGAATTTGCCCATGTTGGTTTTCATGTCGTGCTCCTTGGCGGGAATCATGTGATGCCCTCGTCATCGCATGACATGCCGCTTGCGGACGGTGACTTGGTCACAGAGCCGCGTCTCAGGAGGCCCCGGCGGCGCGGACCAGACGCTCGAGCCCCTCGCGCCCGATGATCTCGACCTGCCCGCGCGCCTGTTCGATCCAGCCACGCCGGTGGAATTCGGCAAGCGTGCGCGAGATCACCTCGCGCGCGGTGCCAAGCTCGGTGGCCAGCACCGCATGGGTGGCGCGCACCACCCCCGCGTCGTCCGCCAGTTCGAGCAGGCGCGAGGCAAGGCGCACGTCCATCCGCTGGAAGACGATGTCGTCGATCAGGGTGAAGAGATCGGTGATCCGCCGCGAATAGGCCGCGAAGACAAAGCTGCGGAAAAGCTTCGAGCGGCCCACGAGGTCGTCGAAGACGGTGCGCGGGATGACCGCGGCGGTGACGTCGGTCTCGGCGATGCCGTCGGCCGAATAATCCTCGAAGGCCAGCATGCAGGCGGTGGTCAGTACGCAGCTCTCGCCCGCGTGCACGCGGTAGAGAAACACCTCGCGCCCGGTGTCCGAGCGCTGCTGCACCCGCACGGAACCCTCGAGCAGCAACAGCAGGTTGTCCGCCGACTGCCCCGGCGCAAAGACCTGCGTGCCGGCGGGGACGTACACCACCTGGCTGCCCCGAGCCAGGTCCGCGCGGACGTCCGCGGGCAAGCCTTTCAGGCCCTCAAAACGGTCAATCCAGCTGTCATCCATCGGTCTGCTCTTCTGTCTGCGGGAGGGCGGAAGATCGGCAAGCGGCCCCGAAAGCGACGTTCGCGCAGGAGCCGCCCGACGACAAGCGCGGACGGCCCTTGGGTGGGGCGCGGCCCATCGCCGCGCATGTGGCCCGACGCTGCGGGCGGCGTCACTCCGCCGGCGAGGCGACAAGCTGCGCGCGGCCGAAGTGGCGGCGGTTCAGCACCAGCATCAGCACGATCATCGCGACCTGCGCCGCCAGCGCGATCCCGGTGAGCGCCCAGTAGGCCAGACCGAACCTGGCGACGAGCCCGGCGGCGACCAGCCCCTTGTTGATCCAGAACTGCATCATGACCGACAGCGCCACGCCCGGGCAGATCAGCGCGTAGCTGCCGACCGAGGTCTCGGAGCCGCTGATGAAGCGCCGGATGTAGCCGGTCGCGCGCAGCACGGTGACGCCGAAGAGCGCGAAGAGCAGTTCGAGCGACAGGAATTGGGTGAGCATCGTCAGCATGTCGCCGGCCGAGCCATGGCTCTCGAAATGCACGTGCAGCCCGTGGTCCTGCCGGATGAGCAGGATGCCCAGCACCGTCATCAGCGGGATGACGATCATCAGGGTCGGCGCCTGCTCGACCGCGACGCCGTTCTCGAGCATCGAACGGATGCCGAGCACCATGCCCACCGCGGCGATCACCACGGCGGCGACGAGGAAGAAGGTCGAGGCGATGATGGCGATGCCCGCGGTCAGCGTGGTCCCGCTCATCGCGCCGGGGGCCGAGAGGCCGACGCCGACCATCGCGAGCGAGAAGGCGGGCAGGAGCTGCGCGAAGGAGTTGTTGGCCTTGCAGTCGAACCCGCCGCTGCCGATCACCCGCCCGAGGAACCCGCCCAGCTGCCGCAGCGCCAGCGCGCCGATGGCGAGGAAGGCGGCGAGCGCCACGGGGAAGAGAAATTCGACGACCGACCAGAGCCCCGGCACGAAGACGAGCCCGAGGATGAAGGCCACGTTAACCGACATGGCAAGCGCCAGCGGCAGGGCCATCATCTGGGTCTGCGCATTGCTCGCGCCCAGCGACTGGCCGCGCTCGGAGGCCACGAACGGCCCGACACGGCGCAGGTTCCAGGCCAGCAGGTAGAGGTTCATGGCACCGAAGATGGCGATGCCCGCCGCGGCGAGGGTGATGGCCACGGTCCGCAGCGGACTGCCGGCGCCGAGCGCCGCGGCGATGTCCTCGGAGACCGGCACGCTGCGGCCGGGGTGCGGGATCCAGAACATCAGATACATGAAGAAGGTGACGGCCAGCCCCCCTGCCCCGACGGAGGCGAGGAAATAGAGCGGGGACCAGGTGTCTGCGGGGCGGGTCGGAATGCGTGGCATGGCGAGTCTCCTCAGGATCTGACGCCAGTCTCGCATGGGGGACGCCCGGGGAACGGTGACTTGGTCACACGGGCGGCATCCCGGTGTCAGGCCGCCCCGCGCCGGCAGTAGCAAGAGGCGCGCACCGGCACCTCGGCCCTGGCGCGGGCCTTGTCGAGCTGACGCCCGATGTGCGCCGCCTCGACCTTTTCGCCGCGGCGCACGAGGCATTCGTGCAGCCCGTGCAGGCTCCAGACATTGCCCGGGTGCTGGCAGGCGCGCGCCAGCGTGTCGTCGAGCCCCAGGTCGGCGCGGTAGACCGCCTCCGCCTCGCCGTATTGCCCCGCGTCGAGCAGCAGCGCGCCCAGCGCGTGCCGCGTCGGCTGCATCCAGCCCCACGGCTCGTCATAGGGCAGCGCGTCGTCGAGCGCGACCGAGCGCCGGAGATGCGCGAGCCCAGCCTCCTTGTTGCCGCGCTTGTACTCGAGCTCGCCCAGCATCATCGCCTCGGCCACCCCGAGAATGTCGCGCCCGGTGTTGTTGAAGAGCATACGGCTTTCGGGCAGCGCGTCGCGGGCCTGAACGAACGCCGCGGCCTCTGCGCTGGCCTCGGTGCTGCGCCCCTTGTTGGCCAGCGCCACGGTGCGGGCGTAGCGCATCACCGCGGTGGTCATGGCGTAGAGCTCCGCGTCTTCGGGCAGCGGCTCGGCGAGGATCGCGTCCCACATGCCGAAGCGGATGTAGACGTGCATGTTCATCGGCACGAAAGCCTCGAGCCAGTCGGCGAACTGCCGCAGCACCGGCTCCTCCGGAAGGTTGGCAACCAGCTCCGCCGCGGCCTCGAGCGCGGGGGCGGGCTGGCCGAGGAACATCGCCCCGTAGATCTTGAAGTGGTAGTTGTGGCACCGGTAGACGGTGTAGAAATCCCCGGCCCCCTCGCGCGCGACCCAGATCCTGTCGGCCTCGATGGCCCGCGAATTGCGCGCGACGACGTTCTGGTAGTCGCCGCAAAGCACGTCGATATGGGTGGCCATGTGCAGCAGGTGCCCGGCATCGGGCGCCAGCGTGCTGAGCCGGTCGCCGTGGCGCAGCGCCAGCTCGGGATGCGGCGACATCTCCATCAGGTGGATGTAGAAATGCAGGAGCCCGGGATGGTCCCAGGCCCCGGGCAGCGTGTCGAAGGCCTGTTCGAGCAACGCGCGGGCCTCGACCGTGTCGGCGCCCCGGGCAGCCTTGCCGGTGGCGAGGTCCCAGAGCTGCCAGGGCGTGCGGCTCATCATCGCCTCGGCGCAGAGCGCGGCGACATCGCAATCCTCGGGGTGGGCCGCCCGCAGCGCGCGCATGGCGGCGGCATAGGCATCAAGGAAGGGCGCGATATCCTCGACCGGCTCCGCGGGGAAGCGCTTGCGTAGCGCCTCGACAAGCTGCGCCTCGACCGGCGACATGGCGGCGTCTGGCCCGATCGCCTCGAGCGCCGCGTGGGCAGTGGCGAGCGCCGCCGCCTTGTCCTCCGGCTCCATCGCCTCCCACGGCAGGTTGTAGTTCGGTCCCGAGGCCGCGGCGATGCCCCATTGCGCCATGGCGCAGTCGGGATCGGCCTCGAGCGCCTGTCTGAAACAGCGCGCCGCCGCCTCGTGGTTGTAGCCGTAGAGCCAGGTGAGCCCCTGATCGAACCAGAGCTGCGCCGTCTCGGATGAGGTCGTGACGCTCCGGCCGAAACGTCCAAGGTCATAGCGCTCCATCGTCGCCTCCCTATCGCTGCTGTCTCTCTCGTGCCGCCGGGACCACCCTAGCAAACCGCCCCCGCCCCGCAGAGCGCAAACCGCCCCGCGAGGGCGTTTGCGCCACCCTTGGCCCCGCGCTGCGTCCGTTTCGACCACTGACGCCGACGATCACGCCCGCAACCCCGCATGCGCAAGCACCAGCCACGCGCTCCGGCCCGGCAGCACCAGCCTGTCGCCGCGCCCGCGCACCAGCCCGGCGCGGACCCTTCGCAGGTCGCAGGACACAGGGCCCGGCAAGGATGGGGCCGTGCAGGCGGTGCCCAGGGCGGGCCGAAGACCGCGCGGTCAGCGCCGGTTGCGCGAGCGCGCCTTGACCACGCCGCGCACCATCTTGCCGAAGGCCCGGTCCTTTTCGCGGCGCTGCGAGAGGCTTGCCGAGTTGAAGGCATCCTCGGCCTGCAGCTTGCGCCAGCGCTCCAGCCGCGCGGGATCCAGCGCCCCGCTCTCGAGCGCGGCGGTGACGGCGCAACCGGGCTCGGTCTCGTGGTGGCAGTCGCGGAACCGGCAGGCGCCGGTCAGTGCCTCGATGTCGTCGAAGAGCTCGGCGATGCCGGAGGCGGCGTCCGCCAGCTGCAGCTCGCGTATTCCGGGCGTATCGAGCAGCACGCAGCCGCCCGCGATCGGGTGCAGCTCGCGGTGGGTGGTGGTGTGGCGGCCCTTGGCGTCGTCCTCGCGGATCGCCCGGGTCGCGATGTCTTTCCGGCCGGCCAGCGCATTGGTCAGGGTCGACTTGCCCACCCCCGAGGATCCGACGAAGGCCACCGTCCGCCCCTTGCCGCACCAGTCAAGCAGCACCTGGCCGGGTTCATCTCCCCGCGCGTCCAGCGCCACCACCGCGACCCGCTCCGAGATCGCGCGGGCGGCATCTGCATAGCTCCCCGGGTCCTCCGCGAGATCGGTCTTGGTCAGCAGGATGACGGGCTCGATATCCGCGTCAAAGGCCATGGCGAGGTAACGCTCCAGCCGCGCCGGGTTGAAATCCTGGTTGCAGGAGGTCACCACGAAGAGCGTGTCGATGTTGGCGGCGATGAGCTGCACCTGCCAGTCCGACCCGGGCGCGCGGCGCTTGATCAGGCTGCGGCGCTCGAGCACCCGGCTGGCCTTTGGCCGTTCGCGGTCGAAGAGCAGCCAGTCGCCCACGGTGGCGTCGATGCCCGGCGGGATGATCTCGTCAATGCCCTCGCCCACCACCTGCAGCCCGCTGCGGTGCACGGCGGTCACCCGCACCGGCGGCGTCTCGGTGAGATCGGTCGCGTCGATCTGCCCGGCAAAGAACGCGCCCCAGCCGAGCGCCTCGATGGCCGAGAGCGCAGGCTCGGGCTGGCGCTCGGGCGCGCCACCCGGAAGGAAGGCTGAGTAATCTCGGACCATGGGCTGTCACACTGTGGGCAGACTCGTTCGCGGCGCAGCATGCCACAGCGGGCCGGTGGCTCAAACGGTTTCAGCCCTGCACCCTCGCACACGGCCCCGTTTTGGGCGTGACGCCCTAGAACGGGTCGAGCTGCGACACCCGCTTCACCGCGTCGAGAAAGGCATAGATCTCCTGCTGCGGCGGATCGTTGTCGAGCGCCTCTTCCAGTACCACGCTGAAACAGCAGAGAATGACCGCCGCGGTGGTCAGCTGCCGCAACGCGGTAAGCCCGAAGAACTGCCGCGACACGGCCTCGGCCAGCCGTCCGACCTGACGCCGCAGCCGCGACGGCGCGGGCCGGACCAGCGCCCCGCGCGCCCGTCGCTGCACCAGCACGGCAGCGGACAGGTCCTCGACCATCGCGGCGCCGGCGCGCGAGGCCGGGTTGCGCTTCCAGCCGGTGGTGATCTGGCGGCAGTGGTGGAAGGTGAAGGCGCTGCTGTCGAAGAGCCAGTTGAAATGGAAGCCCTCGAGCGAGTGCGGCCGCCATTGCGTCTGGCCCACCGGCCCGGAGGGACGCACGCACCACTTGTGCGGACAGGGCGCTTCGCCCGGACGTCGGAAGACATGGTCGGCATGGCGCACCACCGTGGTCCCGGGGTCCACGCGGGCATGGCGCCAGACGCCCCGGAACCGGGTGTAGCCGAAGCGCGAAAGCGCCGCCGCGTCGAAGACCGTGTCCTCGCCCCGCGACAGCACCAGCTCGTCGATGTCGCAGAAAAGCACCGCGCGGGCCTCCCGCAGGTAGCGCAGCCGCACGGCGTTGAGCGCGCAGGTCTGCAGGAACAGCTCGCTGTTGGCGTGCGGCTTGATCCCGCGCGGGCCGAAGGGCAGCTCGGTGCGCAACACCAGTGGGTCGAGCCCCGCCCGTTCGAGACACGCCTCCAGCTCTGCGACGCCATAGCCCGAGGAGCCGTTGTCGATGAGGGCGATGGCCTCGGCGCCCTGGCTCTCGGCGTGGAAGCGGGCGAAATCCTCGATCCAGACGAGGTCGTTGTCGCGCGACATGGTGACGATGACGTTGCGGTCCCGGAAGCGCTCGGGCTCGGTCTCCCGTACGCTGCTCTCGACGCGGTGCCCGTCGATCTCGAGCGCCACGCTCTCGGGGCGCTGCGGACTTTTCAGGGTCACGACGCTGTGGCGGTAGAAGCTGCGCACCGAGGCCCTGACGGGCCGGCCGTCGAGCGTGAGCCGCCCGCGCTTCAGCAGGGCGGCAAGGTTGTTGAGCCGCGGGCAGGTGAGCGTGACGGCACCGTCCTGCCAGACCGCATCCATCCAGAGCGTCGTCGCGTCGAAGGCGGCGTCATAGCCCGGCGTCCGGTAGCCCGGGGCGACCCGCGAGCGGCGCCGGAAGGGCGTGTCCTGCAGGCTGCAGGTCGAGAAATCTGAGATCACGTCCACGCTTGGCTCCGTCTGAACCGCCGTTGCGGCGCTGGCGTGACCATAGGTCGCGCGCAGCGGACTGCAACGGGCGAAACACGGCACAGGCGCCGAGCCGCGCAAGGGCGCAGGCACCGAACGGCCCGCCCGGGGGGGGCGGGCGGACCGCCGGGCAGGATTTACGGCAGGGTCACCCGGTAGAACGGCGCCTTTGCCTCGTCGGATGAGGCGACGGGCCCCGGCGCCGGCGTGTCGCTCTTGAGGGTGCATTCGACGCAATCCGGCGCCTTGGCCATCACCCGTTCCACCCAGAGCGCAACCGCGGTCTGGCGCCCGGCCGGGTAGACCCGCAACACCGTGGTGGCGCCGCGCGGCGCCTCGTAGAGCCGCACGTGGCAGGCGGTGACAATGCCGAAGAACCCGGGTCCGCCGCCGCGCGCAGCTCAGAACACGTCCGGACGCTCGGTGGCACTGGCGGTGATCAGCGTGGCGTCGGCCATGACGACTTCAACAGCCAGCACCGAGAAGCAGGCGATGCCCCAGGCCGCGGCATTCCAGCCGATGCCGCCGCCGAGCAGGTGGCCGCTGACCGTGACCGCGCCGCAATGCCCGGTCGGGAAGGCCAGCCCGTGCCGGTCGAGCGCGGCGGCGAGGCGGGTGTTGGTGACCGCCGCCCCGCGGCGACACCGTCATGCCCGCCGCCGCGGCATGGCGCCCGGCCTCCTGCACGACGGCGGCAGAGGTGGCAGAGGTGGCAGAGGTGGCCCGCACGATTGGCGAGGTCCGCCGCTCGGGCTCGCGTAGACCTTGATCCCGATTGGCCGATGGACGATGAGACATGGGCAATCTCAAGCGGATAGATTTCTGCCATGAGTATAAGGACGGGTAAAAAGAGATCCCGAGGCCTCGGTTCTCTCTTTAGCTTCAATTTCTTACAGGAGAAAAGTGGCAGCCCGTAGGGGAATCGAACCCCTCTTTCCAGGTTGAAAACCTGGCGTCCTAACCGATAGACGAACGGGCCACGCTGCGACATTCCTGTCGCGGATCACGCTTCGGTGGCAGCCCGTAGGGGAATCGAACCCCTCTTTCCAGGTTGAAAACCTGGCGTCCTAACCGATAGACGAACGGGCCATATCCGAAGCGTGACGCGGGTTTTAGGGAATTGCGGTGGCAGCCGCAAGACATATTTTCAGATTTTTCGCGGATCCCGAGACTTATCCGAAAAACCCCTTTTTCCCTTACCAATCAATACCTTGCCGAAACCGCACCCAAGCTCACGCCGGCGCGGCATCCTCCAGCCGCAACTGCACCGCTCGGCGACCGTTCCACTCGTTGATCTCGAGCCGCCCGGCCATCTGGAATCGTTGCCCCTTGTGATCGGTCAGCGTCTGCCCCAGCGGCCCCTCGAAGGCGCCGAAGCAGATCGCGTCGAGCCGCGCGCCCAGCCCGTCCCCGAGGGAGAGCTTGAGATGCCCCGAGCCCACCTGCTTGGCAAAGCTCACCTGCACGTCCGGGAAGGCAAAGCGCGGCGACGGCGCACCCGCCCCGAAGGGCCCTGCCCGCTCGAGCATCTCGCAAAGCTCCACCGTCGCGGCGCCGGGCATCAGCATGCCGTCGAGCCTGAGGTCGGCAGCGCCCCCCTTGCCCGCCCCCTGCTTCGCCAAGAGCTCCGCCAGCCGCGCCATCGCCGCCTCGAGCTGCGCCTCTGCCACAGTCAGCCCCGCCGCCATCTTGTGACCGCCGCCCTTCAGCAGTAGCCCCTCCGCCACGAGCCGCTGCACGCTGGCGCCGAGATCCACGCCCGAGACCGACCGCCCCGAGCCCTTGCCCTCGCCGCCGTCGAGCCCGATCACCACGGCGGGCCGGTTGGTCATCTCCTTGAGACGCGAGGCGACGATGCCCACCACGCCCGGGTGCCAGCCGTCGCCCGCGGCCCAGACCAGCGGCGCGTCGAGCCCGCGTGCCTCGGCCTGCGCCAGCGCCGAGGCACGCACCGCCTCCTCGACCTCGCGCCGCTCGGTGTTGAGCCGATCGAGCCGCTCGGCCAGCGCCTCGGCCTCATGACGATCGCGCGAGGCCAGCAGGCGGGCGCCGATGTCGGCCTGCCCGATGCGGCCGCCGGCGTTGACCCGCGGCCCGAGGACGTAGCCCAGGTGATAGGAGCTCGGCGCCGTGTCGAGCCGCGCCACGTCCGACAGCGCCACCAGCCCTGGCCGCTGCCGCCGCGCCATGACCGCGAGGCCCTGCCGCACCAGCGCCCGGTTGACGCCGATGAGCGGCGCCACATCCGCCACCGTGGCCAGCGCCACGAGATCGAGCATCGACATCAGGTCCGGCCCGCGCGCGCCCGCCTCGCGCAGCTGCCGCCCGCATTCCACCAGCATCAGGAACACCACGGCCGCGGCACAGAGATGCGCCAGCGCCCCGTCCTCGTCCTGCCGGTTGGGGTTCACCACCGCGACGCAATCGGGCAGCGTCTCGCCGCCAAGGTGGTGGTCGAGCACCACCACGTCGGCCCCCGCGGCGGCGGCGATGGGCTCGTGCGAGAGCGTGCCGCAGTCGACGCAGACGATCAGGTCATGCGCCCCGGCAAGCTGCTGCATGGCGGGCACGTTGGGCCCGTAGCCCTCGTCGATGCGGTCGGGGATGTAGAGCGTCGCCTCGCGCCCCATCTGGTGCAGCCAGTCGATCAGCAGCGCCGCCGAGGAGCCGCCGTCGACGTCGTAATCGGCAAAGACCGCGATGCGCTCGCGCCGCTTCACGGCCTCGAGGAAGCGCGCGGCGGCGGTCTCCATGTCGCGCAGCCCGCGCGGGTCCGGCAGCAGTTCGCGCAGCTTCGGCTCGAGATAGCCCGGCACCTCCGCAGGCTCGACGCCGAGCCGCGCCAGCACCGCGCACAGCGCCCGCGGCTGGCCGGTCTGCTGCGCCATCGCCTCGGCCTGCCGCTCCTGCTCCACGCCCGGCCCGACCCAGCGCCGACCGTTCAGTGAGCTCTCAACCCCGAGATATGACATGCCATCGTCCCCTTGCCTCAGCGCAGACCGGATAACGCAGAAAGGCGGGAAACGGAACGCCGCTCCCCGCCTTTCATGTTGTCCACGATCCCCGGCCGGACGGATGCCCCGGCCGGGCGCCCGATCACTCGAACGGGTTGCGGTAGATCACCCGGCGCACGGAGCCGGTCTTCGAGCGCATCAGGATGGTCTCGGTGGTGATCCAGCCCGGCTCGCGCTTGATGCCCGAGAGGATCGAGCCGTTGGTCACGCCGGTGGCGGCGAAGATCACGTCCGCGGTGACCATCTCGTCACGCTTGTAGATCTTGTCGAGATCGGTGATCCCGGCCTTGGCGGCGCGGGCCTTCTCGTCGTCGTTGCGGAACAGCAGCTTGCCATACATCTGGCCGCCCATGCACTTGAGCGCGGCCGAGGCCAGCACGCCCTCGGGTGCGCCGCCGGACCCCATGTACATGTCGATGCCGGTCAGGTGGGACTCGGCGCAGTGCATGACACCGGCCACGTCACCGTCGGTGATCAGGCGGATGGCGGCACCGGTGGCGCGCACCTCGGCGATCATCTCCTCGTGGCGCGGACGCTCGAGGATGCAGCAGGTGATGTCCGACGGTTTGCAGCCCTTGACCTTGGCCAGCGCCTCGACGCGCTCGGTGGGGGTCATGTCGAGCGTCACCACGTCCTCGGGGAAGCCCGGCCCGATGGCCAGCTTTTCCATGTAGACGTCGGGCGCGTGCAGCATCGAGCCGCGCGGCCCCATGGCAATCACCGTGAGGGCGTTCGGCATGTCCTTGGCGGTGAGAGTGGTGCCTTCCAGCGGGTCGAGCGCGATGTCCACGCCCGGGCCGTTCCCGGTGCCGACTTCCTCGCCGATGTAGAGCATCGGCGCCTCGTCGCGCTCGCCTTCGCCGATCACCACGACGCCCTTGATGTCGAGCTTGTTGAGCTGGTCGCGCATGGCGTTGACCGCGGCCTGGTCAGCGGCCTTCTCGTCGCCGTGGCCCACGAGCTTGGCCGAGGCAATGGCAGCCTGCTCTGCCACCCGGGCGAGGCCGAGCGACAACATGCGGTCGTTGAAATCCTTGGGGATCGACATCGAGACTTCCTCTGAAATGGCTGTCGTTCGGGGTGTAGCCCGCACAACCCTGAGCCACAAGGCCGGTGACGCTAACGCCCCTGCCTTATCGGCAGAACGCACACACCCGCCCGAAAGCGCAGCTCCACGCCGCCCCGCTCCTCACCGCACCGCCCTTCGAACCGGCACCGGACATCCCACATACCGGCTGCACACCCCGACACGGCCCCCACCTTTCGACTTGCCGGACAAAACACCCGGGGGTGAGGCGCACAGCGCCCCCTGCTCGTCCGTGGCATGCAACGTCCAGACCCCAATGGGCCGTTCCATCTCCACCCGCCTCCGGAGGGCCGTCTCTCCGGCGAAAACCGCCTCCCCTCCCGCGCAACCCGGCCCCTTCATCTTGCCGGATAAACTCCGGGGGAGTCTCCGCAGGAGACGGGGGCAGCGCCCCCTTCCGCCTTCACCACAAACGCGGCGCCAGACACAGCGCCCCGCACCTTCAACAGCAAACACCAGGGACCGGCACCCGCCAGCCCCCGACGCTCACCTTCCGGGGATCAGACCTGCTCGATGCGCAACGCCACCGGGTCGCCGATGACGACGCCGGTGCCCGGCATCGCCGCCAGCGCCGTGTCGAGCGCCGCGCGGGTGGTCTTGTGGGTCACGATCAGCACCGGGGCCGCCTCGTTGACGTGGTCGTACTGGCGCATGCGGTGGATCGAGACCCCGGCCTCGCCCAGCGCCGAGGCGACCTTGGCGAGCGCCCCCGGCTTGTCGGCCAGCGCCATGCGCAGGTAGTAGGGCGCGGGGGTCGTGGCCCTGGCCGCGACCGCCTTCACCAGCTTGCTCGCGGGGGCCCCGAAGGTGGTAACGCGGGTGCCGCGCGCGATGTCGAGCACGTCGCCCATCACCGCGCTCGCGGTCGGGCCCTCGCCCGCACCGGCGCCGCGCAGCACGATCTGGCCGACCTGGTCGCCCTCGATCACCACCATGTTGGTGCCGCCGTCGAGCTGGCCCAGAGGCGAGGTCGCGGGCACGAGGCAGGGCGACATCGACTGCTCGAGCCCGCGACCGGACATGCGGCACACGCCCAGCAGCTTGATCTTGTAGCCCATGTCCGCGGCCTGGCGGATGTCGTCGATGCTGACCCGCCCGATGCCCTCGAGCTCGACCCCGTCGAAGGCCACCTGCGTGCCGTAGGCGATGGCCGACAGCAGCGACAGCTTGTGGCCGGCGTCGATGCCCCCCACGTCGAGCTCGGGATCGGCCTCGAGATAGCCCAGCCCGTCGGCCTCGGCGAAGGCCTCGTCGTAGCTGAGCCCGCCGCTTTCCATGCGGGTCAGGATGTAGTTGCAGGTGCCGTTCATCACGCCCATGACGCGGGTCACCTCGTTGGCGGCAAGGCCCTCGGTCAGCGCCTTGATGACCGGGATGCCGCCGGCGACCGCCGCCTCGAAGCGCAGCACGCAGCCGTTGGCCTCGGCAAGCTCGGCCAGCGCCTGGCCGTGGTGGGCGAGCAGCGCCTTGTTGGCGGTGACCACGTCCTTGCCCGCCTTCAGGGCCGCCTCGACCGCGGCCTTGGCCGGGCCGTCGGAGCCGCCCACCAGCTCGACGAAGACGTCCACGTCGTCACGGGTTGCGAGCATGACGGGGTCGTCCTCCCAGCCGTAGCTGTCGAGCGGAACGCCCCGGTCCTTGTCGCGGTTGCGGGCGGAGACCGCCGAGATCGCGATGCCGCGGCCCGAGCGGTCCTCGAGCAGCGCCGCCTTCTGGCGCACGATCTTGACGACACCGGCACCCACGGTGCCCAGGCCGGCGATCCCGAGACGGAGGGGGTCAGACATGGGCGGGTTCCTTCTTGCTGTTGTCTCGATGCGTTCAGGTTGCCGGAGGGCTTATCTGCATGGCCCGCCCTGTGCAACGGGATCAGCGTGGCCATCGCCGAAATCCTGGGGGTGGAGGCTGTCGCGGAGGCGGTCCCTGCGGGACCGGAGGGGGCGCTGCCCCCGTCTCCTGCCGGAGACTCCCCCGGGATATTTCCTGCCAGAGGAAGACAGGGGGCTGGTCGGCCCGAGTTTTTGCGTACCAGAATGGCAGCGTGCTCACTCGGGCAGGGTGACGCCGTCGTCCATCCGGGTGCGGTCGGTTGCCGGGACCACCGGGCCCTGCAGCGCCTCGGCGCGGGCGCGAAGCCCCGAGACCCGGCCCTCGATCCCGGCGCGCATCTCTGGCGTCGCCCGCGGTTCGGCGCCCCGCACCAGCGCCTCGAGCGGCAGGATCGCGGGGAACGGCGCGTATTCGGTTCCCGGGGTGCGGGCGGCGTCGAGCTCGGGGAACTGGGCGCAGCCGCTTTGTGTCGCCAGCGCGGCGACGAGGCTCAGGCAGGACAGGCTGGTCGAAAGGCGCATCGGCGGGTCCGTCTTCGGTCTGTCACCCTCTTGCCGCAGTCGACGGCGCGGGGCAAGCGCAACGCTTGATCTGAACGGTTGTTCATATAACCTCGTGCCATGGCCCGCACCCAAGGTTCGCATTCCGACATCACCGGTCCGCGCGTCCGCGACGCGGCGCTGAGGCTGTTCGCGCAGTACGGATATGCCGCCGTCTCGATGCGACAGATCGCGCGCGAGGTCGGCGTGCAGGCGGGCGCGCTCTACAACTATACCCCCGACAAGCAGGCGCTGCTGTTTTCGCTGCTGCGCGGCCACATGGACGAGCTGCTCGAGGCGTGGGAGGCGGCGCCCCGCCCCGAGGGCGCGGTGGCGCGGCTCGAGGGCTTCGTGCGCTTCCACATCCGCTTCAACCTCGACCGGCCCGAGGCAATCTTCATATCCTACATGGAGCTGCGCAACCTCGAGCCCGGGAATTTCGCGGTGATCGAGGCGCAGCGGAAGCGCTACGAGAGCGCGCTCGAGGAGATCCTGCGCGACGGTCAGGCCGAGGGCGCCTTCTCGGTGCCCGACACGCGGCTGGCCTCGTATGCGCTCATCGCCATGCTCACCGGGGTGAACACCTGGTACCGGGCGGGCGGGCGGCTCTCGATCGAGGAGGTGGCGGACATCTACTGGGACATGGTCCGCAAGTCCGTCGCCATCGGCTGAGCCCGCCCCTGCCCCGCGCTCAGCGCGTGGCCTGGATCGACTCGAGGTATTCCAGCAGCGCCACCATCTTCCGCGGCGTCGGCGTCATCACCCCGTCGCCGGTGTCGAGCGGCACGAGGTCGCCCTTCAGCAGCTCGCCGAACTCGGGCATACTGGGCCCGTCGAGATCGGACCGCGCGTAGCCGTCGATCATCGAGAGCACCTTCGCCCGCGGGAAACTGTCGCCGTGGCGCAGCGCGATGAGTGTCAGGTCCTTGGGCGGCGTCGACATCGCCCGCGCCATCTCGCCGTCGCCCCTGGCGCTCTCGCCGTGGCAGACCGAGCAATATTCCAGGAACAGCGCCCGTCCGTCGCTGGCCTCGGGCATCTCGTCCCGCGTACAGGCCGCCACCGCGAGGATCACCCCAAGCACCGCCACGGGCCAAAGCCCGCCTGCCAGTCGTCCCGTCATTCCCGTCTCCCTGCTCGTGTCTTTCCCTCTTCTCTCGCCCGCGCGGCAGGCCAGATCAACCCCTCGCGTCACGCGGGACGGCAGGGGATGACATTCCCGCATCGCAAGGTCATGGTGCCGACACGTTCCCGGAGGAGTCCCGATGCCAGTCCACGCGCTGACCATGCTTGCCGCCGGAATCGGCATCCCGGTTCTCGCGGCGCTCAACGCGCGGCTCGGCGCCTTCATCGGCTCGCCCGCCGCCGCCGCGGTGATCCTGTTCTGCGTGGCGCTCGTCGTAGCGCTGGTGACCATGTTCGTCATCGACCCCCGCCCCATCACCCGCGCCGTGGAGGCGCCGCGGCACCTGTTCCTCGGCGGCATCTTCGTCGCCTTCTACGTGCTGAGCGTCACCTTCATCGCGCCGCATTTCGGGGTCGGGCGGGCGATCTTCTTCGTGCTGGTGGGGCAACTGCTGAGCGCCGCGATCATCGACCATTTCGGCCTTTTCGGCGCGCGCACCGTGCCGCTGACGCTGAACCGGGCGGGCGGCATCGCGCTGATGGGCATCGGCGTCTGGCTGGCCCAGCGCGGCTGAGACCCGCGCCGCTCAGGCCGCGGGCATGCCCTGCCCGGCGCCGCCGTGGTCGGTGAGGCATTCGCCATGGTCGCGCAGCACCTCGAGCACCCGGCAATCGGAGACCGCACCGCCGGAGCACTCCCCGATCATGCGCTGAAGCTCGGTCCGCAGCGCCTCGAGCCGGACGATGCGCGCCTCCACCGCACGCAGCTGCTTTTGGGCGATGGCGTCGACGTGGCTGCAGGAATGGTCGGGAGTGTCCGACAGGTCCAGAAGCTCGCGGATCGCCTCGAGCGAGAAGCCCAGATCGCGGGCGTGGCGGATGAAGGCCAGCCGGTCGAGATCGGCATCGCCATAGCGCCGCTGCCCGCCGCTGCTGCGGCCCGGTTCAGGCATCAGGCCGATCTGTTCGTAGTAGCGGATGGTCTGCACCTTGCTGCCGGTGCGTCGCGCCAATGCGCCGATGGTCAGCATCTGTTGACTCCCTTAAAGCTACATGGATTGTAGCTTTAAGCGTCCGGAAAGGCAATTCCGCGGGCCGCGAAGATTTCTTCAGAAACCCCTTGAAGCTACAGTCGCCATAGCTCTTATCTTGCCTGTCGATCGGAACAGACTCACGGACCGGACGATATGACCACCTCTTCGACACAACTTCACGAATGGCGCGTGACCGGCATGGACTGCGGCTCCTGCGCCGCCAAGGTGCGGGGGGCGGTCGAGCAGCTGCCCGGCGTCGCCGAGGTCGATGTCGCCCTGATGACCGAGCGGCTGAAGCTGCGGCTCGACGAGGCCCAGACCCGGACCTCCGAGATCGAGACGGCGGTGCGCGGCGTGGGCTTCGGCATCGCTCCGCGCGGGGCGCCGCCCCAGCGGGAGAAGGGCGCCTTCGTGCTGCCGGACGGCGCGCCGCCGGTCGCTTCCGACACGCCCGAGCCCGACGTCGCCCCTGACGCCCCCGCGCCGCAGCGGTGGTACCAGAGCCGCAAGGGCCGGATGCTGCTCGGCACCGGAGCGCTGTTGCTGCTGGCCTGGGCCATCGAGCTCAGCATCGGCGGGGCGCCAGCGCACTGGGCCTTTGCGCTCGCCACGCTGCTGGGCCTCGCCCCGGTCGCGCGTACGGCCCTTGCGCTGGCGCGCGCGCGGATGCCCTTCACCATCGAGATGCTGATGACCATTGCGGCGCTCGGCGCGCTGGTCATCGGTGCCGCCGAGGAAGCGGCGCTGGTGGTCTTCCTCTTCGCCCTCGGCGAGATGCTCGAAGGCCTCGCGGCGGGCAAGGCCCGCGACGGCATCCGCGCGCTCGCCGACCTCGTGCCGCGCACCGCCCGCGTGGTCGTGGGCGCGCGCATCCGCGAGATGCCCGCCGCCGGACTGTCGGTCGGACAGGTGGTGCAGGTGCGCCCCGGCGACCGCGTGCCCGCCGATGGCACCGTCGTCTCCGGACGCTCGGGGCTCGACGAGAGCCCGGTCACCGGTGAGAGTGTCCCGGTGCTCAAGGAGCCCGGCGCCGAGGTCTTCGCCGGCTCGATCAACACCGAGGCCGAGCTGCGCGTGCGCGTCAGCCGCGACGCCGAGGACAACACCATCTCGCGCATCGTGCGGCTGGTGGAAGAGGCCGAGAGCGCCCGCGCGCCCACCGAGCGATTCATCGCCCGCTTCAGCCGCTGGTACATGCCCGCCATCGTCGTCGTCGCGGCGCTGGTGGCGGTGCTGCCGCCCATGGTTGCGGGCGGCGCGTGGGAGACATGGATCTACCGCGGCCTCGCGCTTCTGCTGATCGGCTGCCCCTGTGCGCTGGTGATCTCGGTGCCCGCCTCCATCGCCTCGGCGCTCTCCGCCGGGGCGCGCCACGGGCTGCTGCTCAAGGGCGGCGCGGTGATCGAGGCCGCGGCGCGCACCACGCTGGTGGCCTTCGACAAGACCGGCACCCTCACCGAGGGGCGGCCGCAGGTCACGGCACTTGCGCCGCTTGCGGGCAGCGAGACGGAGCTGCTGCGCATCGCCGCCGAGGTCGAGACCGGCGCCAGCCACCCGCTGGCGAAGGCAATTCTCGCGCGCGCCGAGGCCGAGGGGCTGGAGCCGCCCGCCGCCACCGAGGCCTCGGCCATCCCCGGGCTCGGCGCCACCGCGACCGTCGAGGGCCGGCGCTGGACCGTCGGCGCGCCCCGGCTCGCGTCCAAGACCGGCGTGCTGAGCGCTGAAGCCCGTGCCCGGGCCGAGGCGCTCGAGGCCGAGGGCCAGACCGTGGTCGCGGTCTTCGCCCCCGGCACGCTGCTCGGGCTCATCGCCCTGCGCGACGAGCCCCGCCCCGACGCCGCCCCCGCGGTGGCCGAGCTTGCCGCCATGGGCGTCGGCAGCGTCATGCTCACCGGCGACAACGCCCGCACCGCCGAGGCCATCGCCGCGCGCATCGGGCTCGGCCACCGCGCCGGGCTGCTGCCCGAGGACAAGGTGACAGAGCTGGGCAAGCTCACCCGTGACGCACGGGTGATGATGATCGGCGACGGTATCAACGACGCGCCCGCGCTCGCCACCGCCCATGTGGGCATCGCCATGGGCTCGGGCACCGACGTGGCGCTCGAGACCGCGGACGGCGCGCTGCTGCGCAACCGCGTGACCGACGTGGCGGCACTGTTGCGGCTGTCGCGGGCGACCATGGCCAACATCCGCCAGAACGTGGCCATCGCGCTCGGGCTCAAGGGGGTCTTCCTCGTGACCACGGTGCTGGGGCTCACCGGGCTCTGGATCGCCATCCTCGCCGACACCGGCGCCACGGTGCTGGTGACGCTGAACGCGCTGCGACTGCTGGGCTTCCGCCCCGGCGGCCGCTGACGCTGCCGGGAAAGCCACGACCGAGCGGTGAGGATTCGGGCGTTTTGCCTGCCGAACAGGCAAAACCGTCACCTCTGCTCCGTCCCTGCCCGGTTGCGCTTTCGCCGCCCTGCGCGGTTCGCTACCGATCCGGGCAAGACCAGACGCGAGGATCCGACCATGCCCGACATCGACCACACCCGTCTCGACGCAGCCCTCGACGCGCTGCCCAAGGCCCATCCCGGCCCCGGTGGCGTCGCGGGGGTGATGAAGGACGGCCGGATCGTGGCGGCCCGCGCCTGGGGCTATGCCAGCCTCGAGACCGGGACGCCCCTGTCGACCGCGACCCGGCTGCCGATCTGCTCGATCTCGAAGCAGTTCACCTGCGGTGTGCTGCTGGCGACGGTGGGCGACCCGGCAAAGCTCGACGCGGGCGTGGCCGACTTCCTGCCGCGGCTCGAAAGCCCGCTGCCCACGGTGAAGCAGCTCTGCGACAACCAGTCGGGGCTGCGCGACTACTGGGCGCTGACCATCCTTCAGGGCGCCAAGGCCGAGCAGACCTTCCGGCGCGAGGACGCCCTGCCGCTCATCGCAAAGATGAAGACCGGTCATTTCGCGCCCGGCACCTCGTATTCCTACAACAACAGCAACTTCCGTATGGTCGGCGAGCTGATCGAGCGAGCCACGGGCGAGACGCTCGAGACGCTCTACCAGCGACACATCTGGGGGCCTGCCGGCATGACCGGTGCCGAGCTCACCGCCGACACCCGCCACCCGGCGGACGGTGTGACCGGCTACGAGGGCAGCGACGCGACCGGGTTCTTCCCCGCCGACAACGGCATCTACTGGCGCGGCGACGCGGGCATCTCTGCCTCGCTTGAGGACATGCTGGCCTACGAGGCTTGGATCGACGCCACCCGCGACGATGCCGAGAGCCTCTACCGCCGACTTTCGGCCGCGCCCAGCTTTGTCGACGGGGCGCCCGCGTCCTACGGATACGGGCTGTCGCATGAAGAAATCGGCGGCGCCGCCTTCACCGGCCACGCCGGCGCCCTGCGCGGCTTCCGCGCCTATCGCATGAACAGCCGCGAAGAACGGCTTTCGGTGGTGGTGCTCTTCAACCACGAGGGCAGCGCCCATGGCGCCGCGACCCGGCTGGCGCTCGCGGCGATGGGCAAGGATGCGCCCGAGCCCGCCCCCATCGCCCAAAGCTGGGACGGCCAGTGGCTCGACACCGAGCGCGGAATGCTCGCGCGGATCGAGACCGGCTGCCGCACCGCTACGCTCCAATACGGCACCGGCGATGCGGAGCTGACCTGCGACGGCGAGGCGCTGCGCTCGGACGGGCTGGTGATCACCCGCGCGGGCGACGGGCTCACCATGCTGCGCCCCGGCGAGAACACCACGCGCAGGCTCACGCCCCTGAACGAGATCGCCTTTGCCGACGGCGCCGAGATTGCGGGGCGCTACCGGTCCGACGAGCTCGATGCCGAGATGGAGATCGAGGCCCGCGACGGCGGCGTCTACGCGGTCTTTCGCGGCATGTTGGGCGAAGGCCGGCGCGAGCGCATGGCGGCGGCGGGCAACGACGTGTGGCGGATCGCGACGCGGCGCTCGATGGACGCCCCCGCCCCCGGCGACTGGACGCTGGTCCTCTGCCGCGACGCGGCGGGTGCGGTCAGCGGCGCGACGCTGAGCTGCTGGCTCGCACGCGGCGTGGCCTACACGAGGCTCTGAGCGCTCAGCGCGCGCCAAGCATGTGGACGTGACCGTAGGCCGCCCGGATGGCGGCCACGATCCCGTCGTTGCGGTGCAGGATGTGCTCGCGCATCAGCGCCATGGCGCCCACGGCATCGCGGGCCCGCACCCGGGCGAGGATGTCGCGGTGCTGCGACTGGGTGCCGGCGCGGCGCCCGTCCATGGCGATCCAGCGCACGAGGTGGATGCGGTCGTTGAGATTGGCCAGCATCCCCCGCATCACCGCGTTGCCCGCCAGCCGGGCGAGTGTGTCGTGGAACCCTATGTCGAGCTCGATCAGCCGGTCGACCGAGGCGTCGGGGGTCTCGGCGATGCTCTCGTCGAGGAACCCCGCCAGCGCCTCGAGCCCGGCCTCGGTGGCGCGCTCGCAGGCCAGCCGGACGATGGCGCATTCGAGCTCGAGCCGGGCCTCGAAGAGGTCGGTGACCACGTCGACCCGCAGGTCGGGGACCGAAAAGCCCCGCGTGCCTTTCTCGAGCAGCCCCTCGGCCACCAGCCGGTTCAGCGCCTCGCGCAGCGGCGTGCGGCTGGTGTTGAGACGCTCGGCCAGCGCCACCTCGTTGAGTTTCTGCTTGGGCAGCAGCGCAAAGCGCAGCAGCAGCTCGCGCAGCTCGGCATGGGCCCGGTCGGCGGCCGAAACCGCAGTGCCTTCGCCTGTCTCCGCCATCGCCCCGCCCTCGCCCTCTTGCTGAATTCCGGCCTGTATGCAGCGCGCCTCCCCGGCCCGTCAAGCGCTGCGGCCCCTGTGCAGAAGTCGGTTGCGCGGGGCTGGCGCTGCGTAGTATTCCGCTTTGTATACAGAAAGTGATGCAGACGATCAGGGAGCGAAGGGCGATGACGGAGACAGGCGGGAACCAGACGGACGGGCGGCTGAGCAACGACAGCGTGACCGGCGCCGAGGCGGCGGTGCTGTCGCTGGCGCAGCACGGGGTGCGTCACGTCTTCGGGCTCTGCGGCGACACCAGCCTGCCGTTCTACGACGCGCTCGCCCGGCTCAACCACGGCATCACCCACGTGCTGTCGCGCGACGAGCGCTCGGCGGGCTACATGGCGGATGCCTATGCCCGGGTGACCGGCCGGGTCGGCGTCTGCGAGGGCCCCTCGGGCGGCGGCGCGACCTACATCCTGCCGGGCGTGGTCGAGGCCAACGAGAGCTCTTCGGCCATGGTCTGCATCACCTCGGACGTGCCGGTGACCGCGCGCGGCCGCTACCCGCTGACCGAGCTCGACCAGACCGCGATGTTCCGTCCGCTCACCAAGACCGCAACCACCATCGACCACGTCGACCAGATCCCCGACGTCTTCCGCAAGTCTTTCCGCGCCGCCACCACCGGACGCCCCGGGGCCGCGCATATCGGCCTGCCCTACGACCTGCAGAAGCAGACGCTCGACCCCGAGCGGATCTGGGCCCAGCCGCGCCACGCCAGCTTCCCCGCCTACCGCGCCGGGCCGGATCCCGAGACCGTGGCTGAGGCGGCGGCGATCCTGCGCGCGGCGAAGGCGCCGGTCTTCATCGTGGGTGGCGGCGCCATCATCAGCGGCGCCATGGAAGAGCTCGACGAGCTTGCCACGCTGCTGAGGGCGCCGGTGGCCTCGACGGTCTCGGGGCACGGGGCGCTGTCGGACCTGCACCCGCTGGCGGTGGGGGTCGTGGGGGCCAACGGCGGCACAGACGAGACCCGCGAGGTGGTGCAGGCCGCCGACACCGTGGTCTTCGTGGGCTGCCGGGCGGGGTCGACCACCACCGAGCACGGCAGGGTGCCGGGCCGCGGTGTGCCGGTCATCCACATCGACATCGACCCGATGGTGGTGGGCGCCAACTACCGCTGCGACGCGGGCATCGTGGCCGACGCCAAGCTGGCGCTGAGCGCGCTCATCGAGGCGCTGCGCGACGCCGACCTCGCCTCGGGCGGAGAGCTGGCCGCGACGCTCGACGACATGCGGGCGCGCAAGTTCGCCATGTTCGACCGGCTCGCCCGCTCGGACGACCGGCCGGTCCGCCCCGAGCGGCTGCTGGCGGCGCTGCAGACCCACCTGCCCGAGGATGGCATCATCGTCGCCGATCCCGGCACCCCCTGCCCCTATTTCTCAGGCTACTACCGCTTCCCCAGGGCCGGGCGGCACTTCATCACCAACCGCGCCCATGGCGCGCTCGGCTTCTCGCTCTCGGCGGGGATCGGCGCGTGGTACGGGCGGCCCGACGCGACGGTGGTCTCGGTCATGGGCGATGGCAGCTTCGGCTTCGCGGTGGGCGAGATGGAGACCCTCACCCGCCTGAACGTGCCGCTCAAGATGGTGGTGATCTCGAACGCCTGCTTCGGCTGGATCAAGGCCAGCCAGAACGCGGGCTACGGTTCGCGCTACTTCTCGGTGGATTTCTCGCGCACCGATCACGCGCGCATCGCCGAGGCCTACGGCATCAGGTCGTGGAGCGTCAGCGACCCGGCGCAGGTCGACACCGCCGTGCGCGAGGCGCTGGCCCATGACGGGCCCGCGCTCATCGACATCGTGAGCCAGGTGCTTCAGGACACAAACGTACCGGTCTCGGCCTGGATGGGCTGAGCCCCTGCGCGCAGGCGCTCAGGCGCTCCAGTAGGCCGAGAAATAGCCGCGGTCGCGGGGCAGGTCCCAGTGCTTGCGGAAATGTGCCCGCGCGGTGCGCACCAGCCCCTGCTCGGCGGCGACCCAGACGAAGGTGTCCGCCTCGGGCTTCGGCTCGGCCAGCAGAAGATCCGCGAGGCTCTCGCCGCGGCCGCGGGTGATCCAGTTGATCTCGACGCCCTCGGGGCGTGGCATGTCCTCGCGGTTGCCCGCATCGGCAAGCTCGATCAGCACCTTGCCACGGCGCGCGGGCGCCGAGCGGGCGAGAATGCGGCGGATCGCCGGCAGCGCGGTCTCGTCGCCCGCCATGAGCAGCACGTCGCCCGCCGGGAAATCCCCGCCGCCCGGCCCCATGACCGCCACCTGCGTGCCGGGCGTTGCGTGGCGCGCCCACTCGGTGGTGCGCCCGCCGTCATGTTCGTAGACGTCGAATGTGAAGCGCCCGGCCTCGGCGTCGAGTTCGACGAAGGTGTAGGCGGCGCGGTGCAGCGTATCGTCACCCTCGGGCCAGGCGGTGCGCCCGCGCGCGTCGATGTGCGGCCAGACCGGGGCGCGGCCCTCGGGCGGCAGGATCAGCGAGAAGTGCATGCCGCCCACCGACAGCGCCTCGATGTTGTCGCAGGCCATCTCGACCCGCAGAAAGCTGGCGCCGACGCGGGCGACCGAGCGCACGGTGGCGAGGTGGAAGTTCGGCGGCACGTCGGTCTCGGGGGTGCCGCCCTCCCAGACCAGCGCCGCGCCGGCCTCGGGGAAGACGTGGTCGAGCAGATAGGCCACGCTCTCGCGCATCTGGTAGAGGTGCAGGGCGCTGGCGGCAGACACCACCACCGAGAGCCCCTCGGCGCCGGTGCTCAGCACCACGTCCGAGGCATCGTAGCGCACCGCGATGCCGGTCTCGCGGCGGGCCACCCGGTCGGTGAACTCGCGCACCTGGGTCTCGACGTGGTCGAGCAGGTCCGAGGGCAGCGTGCCGGCGAAGCGGGCAGTGCTGGTGACGGGGAAATCGCGGGAGGGGGAATGCTTCATAGCGGACACACCATGGGTTTGCCGGTGACGGGATCAGGTTCGACGCGCGCGGCGAGGCCAAAGGCGCGTTCGAGGTTATCGGGGGTCAGGACGGTCTCGGGCGCGCCGGTGGCGACGAGCCCGCCGCGACCGAGCAGCACCAGCACGTCCGAGAACCGCGCCGCCATGTTGAGGTCGTGCAGCACGCTCACCACGGTGAGGCCGGTATCGCGGTTGCGCTGGCGCAGCAGGCTCAGCACCTCGAGCTGGTGCACGAGGTCGAGAAAGGTGGTGGGCTCGTCGAGCAGCAGGAGCGGTGTGTCCTGCGCCAGCACCAGCGCGATCCACGCGCGCTGGCGCTGACCGCCGGACAGCTCGTTGAGCGGGCGCTCGGCCAGATGGGTGAGGTGCACCGCCTCGAGCGCGCGGGCGCAGGCGGCGGCATCCTCCTCGCGCCACGGCGACAGGAAGCCGCGCCACGGCGTGCGCCCGCGCCGCACGAGGTCGCCCACGGTGATGCCGTCTGGCGCCAGCGGATCCTGCGGCAGGATGGCGAGCCGGCGGGCGAGCTTTCCGCTGTGGCTGGCGTGGATGTCGTCGCCCTGCAGCAGCACGCGGCCGGATGCGGGCTCGATGAGCCGCGCCAGCGTCTTGAGCAGCGTGGACTTGCCGCAGCCGTTGGGGCCGAGGATGGCGGTCACCTCGCCTTCGGGGATCTCGAGGTCGAGCCCGTCGATGACGGTGCGGCCCTCGTAGCCGATGGTCAGCGCCTCTGCAGTCAGGCTCATAGTTTTCCCCTGTCCATTTCGCGCGACAGCCGCCACAGCAGGTAGGGCGCGCCGAGGATGCCGGTCATCACGCCGACCGGAAGCTGGATGCCCGGCAGCGCCGAGCGGGCGACGAGATCGGCGAGCATCAGCACCAGCGCTCCGGCCCCCGCCGCCGCGAGCAACCGCCCCGCGACGCTGGTGGCACCGGTGATGCGCGCGCCCAGCGGACCCGACATCAGCGCCACGAAGGGCACCGGCCCGGCCACGGCGACGCCGGTCGCGGCGAGCAGCACGCCGGTCGCGGCAAGACCGCGGCGCACAGCCTCGACCCGCAGGCCGAGCCCGGCGGCGAGGTCGTCGCCAAGTTCCAGCGTCTCGAGCAGCCGCGCCTGCCCCAGCGCCGCCAGCAGCAGCGCTGCGCCCGGCAGCCAGACCTGCGCCACATGGCCCCAGTCGCGCGCCGCGAGCGAGCCGGTGACCCAGCGCTGCGCCTCGGCGGCCTCGGCCTGCGGCAGCAGCGTCATCAGGAAGTTCGACAGCGCCGAGGTGAAGAACCCCATGCCGAGCCCCACGAGGATGATCGAGAGCGGCGGCGTGCGGTGGCCCCTGCGCCAGGCGATGCCGGTGACCAGCAGCGCGGCGAGGATGCCCCCGGCGGCGGCCACCAGCGGCATCGGTGCCACGAGGCCGAAGGCGATGGAGACCACCACCGCAAGCCCCGCGCCCGAGGTGAAGCCGAGGATGTCGGGCGCCGCCAGAGGGTTGCGGAAGAGCGTCTGGAACAGCGCCCCCGAAAGCCCGAGCACGGCGCCGGCGCCAAGCGCGGTGCCCACGCGCGGGCCGCGGATGGTGCCGATCATCAGCGCCGCCGGCCCCTCGCCGGTCACCAGCCCCTGCCAGAGCGCACCGGGCGCCAGCGCCACCTGCCCCCAGAGCAGCCCGGCCACGGAGCCCGCGACCAGCAGGATGATCAGCAGGGCGCCCCTCACGTGGCCGCCCCCGGGCGGATGCGGCGCGCGATCCACAGGAACACCGGCCCGCCGATCAGCGCGGTCATGATGCCGGCGCGGATCTCGGAGGGGGCCATGAGCAGCCGTCCCAGCGTGTCGGCAAAGGTCAGAAGCGCCGCCCCCGCCATGGCCGAGACCACCATCTCGGCCCGCAGGTTGTGGCCGCTCACCAGCCGCGCCAGCGGCGGCACCATGAGCCCGAGAAAGGCGATGGGCCCGGCCACGGCCACGGCGGCGCCGGTGGTCAGCGTGACCACCAGCAGCGCCCCGGCCTGCACCCGCCGCGGGTGGGTGCCGAGCCCGCGCGACAGCGCCCCGCCGAGCGACAGCGCCTCGATGCGCGGCGCGATGACCAGTGCGATGATCCCGCCGAGCGCGGCCACCGCCGCCATTGCCCCCAGCGGCCGGGTGGTCGCCTGAGTCAGCGAGCCCGCGACCCAGAAGCGGAACACGTCCAGCGTCTCCTGCCGCACCAGCGCCACCGCCGAGACCAGCGACAGCAGCAGCGCGTTCAGCGCCGCCCCTGCCAGCGTCAGCCGCACCGGACCCACGTCGCCGCGCAGGCCTCCGCCCAGCGCGAAGACCGCGATCGAGGCCAGCGCCGCGCCGGGAAAGGACAGAAGCGCGACCATCGCCTCGTCCGAACGGCCGAGCAGAGAGGTCCCGAGCAGCAGCGCGAAGGCAGCACCGGCGTTGACCCCGAGGATGCCCGGATCCGCCAGCGGGTTGCGGGTGAGCGCCTGCATCACCGTGCCCGCGACGCCCAGCGCCGCGCCCGCGATGATCCCCGCCATCAGCCGCGGCAGCCGCACCGCCACCAGCGTCACATGCGCCGGGTCGGACGGATCGAAGGCGAGAAGCGCGTCGAGATAGACCGAGGGCGCAAGCGCGCGCGCGCCGATGGTCAGCGACCCCAGCGCGCAGAGCACGAGCACGACTGCCACCCAGAGCATCCGCATCAGGGGGCGAGACCCGCCTTCGCGGCCGAGGGCACCACGGTCGCGGGGTTGCCGTCGAGCGCAAGCGCGAAGGGCTCCTCGAGCCGCTCGAGCGCGTAGGGCAGCGACAGCACGCTGCCAAAGGACATGTCGCCGGCGATCAGCTCGTCGGCAAAGACCTCGCGGCCCTCGGCATAGGCGCCGAGCGTGCG
This sequence comes from Salipiger thiooxidans, assembly GCF_900102075.1. Classification (GTDB taxonomy): domain Bacteria; phylum Pseudomonadota; class Alphaproteobacteria; order Rhodobacterales; family Rhodobacteraceae; genus Salipiger; species Salipiger thiooxidans. The sequence goes on from NZ_FNAV01000001.1 coordinate 168,492, forward strand.
CCGCATCGCCAGCGCCACCAGATCCGCTGCGCGCTCGGCCGACGAGATCCAGACCAGCAGGTCGGCGTCGATGGGCGACAGGTCCTCGGGCGAGAGCGTGGTGTAGAAGCCGTCGATGGCGGCGGTCTCGGCCAGTGCGTCGGGGGCGCGGAAACCGAGCTCCCGCAGGAAGCGCGCGCGGGTGTCCTCGGCCATGAAGGCGCCGGTCTGACCGCCATCATGCCAGGCGGCGACGGCGGTGCGCCCGGCCCAGTCCGGATGCCGGTCGCGGGCCGCGGCGAACGTGGTCTCGACACCCGAAATCAGCGCTTCGGCCTTGTCCTCCATGCCCAGCGCCCGTCCGACGGTGCGGGTCTCGGACTGCCATGGCGTGCCGTAGGTCGAGAACTCCTCGGACTGCATCAGCACCGGCGCGATCTGGCTCAGCATCGCGTATTCCGCCTGAGAGATGCCCGACCCGGTGCCGAGGATCAGGTCCGGGGCAAGGCTGGCGACGGTCTCGATCGAGACCTCGCCGGTCATCATCACGGGCTTGGCCTCGCCGAGGTAGGGCTGCGCCCAGGGCCAGACCCCGTAGGCGTAGTCGCCGTACCAGTAGCGCGTACCCACCGGAGCCACGCCGAAGGCCAGCACCGTGTCATGGGTGTTGTAGCCCAGCGAGACCACCCGCCGCGCCGGGCGCTCGAGCACCGTCTCGCCGTAGGCATGCACGAAGCGCAGGCCGCTCGCCTGTGCCATTGCCGCGGGCGCGGCCAGCAGCGAGCCGGCTCCGGCGAGAAGGCCCCGGCGGCTGATCCGCGACGGGGCTTTGGGGGTGTGGGCCGAGCTCAAGGCATCTCTCCTCTGGCGTCTCTGGCATCTGCGGCGAGGGAGAGGGGCACCGGGTGCGGTGCCCCCTTCCGGGTCACCACTTGTATTTCAGCGAGGCGCGGATGGTGCGGCTGTCGCCGTAGTATTCCGTTCCGTAGTAGTTGGTCGTGACGTATTCCTTGTCGAAGAGGTTCGACACGTTCATCGTCAGGTCGATGTCATCTGTGAGCGCGTATCCCAGCGCCGCGTCGACCAGAGTGTAGCTGTCCACGTCCACGGTGTTGGCATCGTCTCCCCAGGTCTGGCCGACGAAGCGCACGCCAAGGCCCAGCGTCAGGTCGCCGCGCCGCCCGGCACCGGGGATGGTATAGTCGGCCCAGAGCGAGGCGATCTGCTCGGGCACCCGCGCGGGGCGGTTGCCGTCGTTGCCCGAGATGCCGTCCTCGAGGATCTCGGCGTCCCAGTAGGAATAGGCGGCGGTCATGTTCAGGCGCTCGTTGAGCGCGACCTTGCCCTCGAGCTCGATGCCGCGCACGCCGATCTCGCCCACCTGCCGCTGCACGGTCGGGCTCACGTAGGTGTTCACGTTGGTCTGGGTGAGGTCGAAGATCGCCGCGGTGAAGAGCGCGTTCATGCCCTCGGGGCGGTACTTCATGCCGATCTCGTACTGCCGGCCCTCCTTGGCGTCCTCGGTCAGGTCCCAGACGTTGGGTTCGAAGCTCTCGGAGTAGTTGCCGTAGAAAGATAAGTTCGGCGTCGCCTTGTAGGTCAGCCCGACCCGCTTGGTGAGCGCGGTGAAGGTCTCGTCCTCGGTGCTGCCGGTGCCCGGGTAGCGGATCGACACGTCGGCGAGGTCGTAGCGCAGCCCGAAGGTCGCGATCCACTGCTCGGCGAAGGTCAGCTCTTCCTGCAGGTAGATCGACTTGGTGGTCTGCTCGGGCTCCCAGTCGACGTAGTCGTAGAGCGTCAGGCAGGAGCGGCCGCAATACGAGATGTCGTTGATGTCGATGCCGTCGGCGGTGCCGGATTTCGCCACCTCGTCGACCTTGATCCAGGTGTATTCGAGGCCGAGCAGGGTCTTGCTCTTCACGTTGCCGAACTGCGCATCGTACTGCAGCTGGTTGTCCCAGGCGAACTGCTCGCTGTCGGAGTTGACGGCAAAGGACGAGCGGTCGAGGGACGGGTCGAGCTGGGCGCCGTAGACCTGCTCGTATTCCATCTCGAACCAGCCGTAGCGGGCGTTCGAGCGGACCTTCAGCCCGTTGCCGAAATCGTGGCGCAGGGCGAAGCCGAGGTTCTTCTCGATGGTGTTGAGCTCGTTGAAGTCGGGCTCGCCGAGGAAGGTGTCGATGTCGAGATCGGCGCCCTCGGGGAAGCCGGTGCCGGGCACGCCGTCGCGGTCGTTGTAATTGGCGAAGAAGGTCAGCTCGGTGGCGTCGCTCGGGCGGTAGGAGAGCGCGAGCCCGAGGTACGTCCGGTCATCGCCGGAATGGTCGTAGGAATAGGCCCCGTCTTGCCACTTTGCGGTGACGCGGTAGCTCCATTTCTTGTTCTGGCCGAGCACGTCGCCAAAATCGGTGCCGATCTCGCTGTAATCCTCGCCCACCGTGGTGTGGACCTCGCCGAAGCGATAGAACTTCGGCGCCTTGGTGACCTGGTTCACCAGCCCGCCCGGCGCGTTGAGCCCGAAGAGCGCCGAGTTCGCCCCCTTGAGCACCTCGACCCGCTCGAAGGCGTAGGGTTCGCTGCGCGAGAAGGTCCAGCCGAAGCCCCGCACCGGCAGCCCGTCGCGGAAGGTGCCCATGGAGAGCTCGTCGAAGCCGCGGATGCGGTAGGCGTCGTAGCGGTCGTCGGCGCCCCACTCGTCCACCGTCACGCCGGCGGTGTAGGCGAGGATGTCCTGCAGGTTCCCGGCGCCCCGGGTCTCGATTTCCTTCTGGGTAATGACAGAAACCGAGGCGGCGCTGTCCATGATGTCGGTGTCGGTCTTCGAGCCGGTGGACTCGGTGCCGGCCACCAGCGTCTCGCTGTCGCCCCCGGTGGCGACGTAGAGCGTGCCGAGATCCTCGTAGGCGGTCTGCGCGAGCGCGGCGGCGGGCAGGATCAGCGCGGTGCAGGAGAGCAGCACCGGCAGGGCGGCGCGTCGGCTGCAGGGAAAACACGAGAAAAGCGCGACGGGACGCGCTTGGGCGGGCAGATGCGACATGTGGTCGGAGTCCAGCGTTCGGGGGGTGAGGGTCCGGCTGGGCCCGCGGGCAAGCGCTCGCAACACGGGATAGTCTGGCGGGACGAATGGGCCAATACCCGAGTCTTTTACCAAGTTACTGCGGAATGAAAAGCAGGTCGTGGAAATGCGGGGGCCGACGATGTGTCATTCCTGCACCGTGCCCCTTGCAAGGGCGCTGTCAGCGCGCCCTTCTGTGGCTGTCTTCGCGTGCCGGTGGGCTCAGTGCGGCGTCGTCGCGTCGCCGTCTTGCGCGTCGTTCTCGTCGGGCGGGACGGTGGCCGCGTAGAGTGCCCCCAGCAGCAGCGCCGGGGTCAGAAGCCAGGCGAAGATCGCAAGCACCACCCCGCCGCACGCCGCCCAGACCGTGATGCCGGTGGCGATGCCGAGCCCGCCGAAGGCCGATGCGATGCCGAAGCCCGCGCCGCGCGGCAGGGCGCGTCTTGCCTCACGGGGCTCCTCGTCAGACGCCGACGATCCCCGACCCTTGGGGCCGCTGGTCACCTCGCAAAGACCTGTGACAGCCACAGGCGGGGTCCTGGAAAAACGTGCTTCGGACATCTGGGGCACCCTTCGTGTTCGCTACAACCTCACAATAACACAAAACACCAGTGATATAGTCGTCTTTTGGTAGCATGGCCCGTTCGTTGTACACGGCCCGCTTGGAAAATCATTCTCCTGCAATCTCGTCCGGGGCCGCGTTCCTTGCGGCTCCGGGCTCACCGAGCGCCTTGCCCGCAGCCACCGGGTCGCGCAGCAGGTCCTGCAATGTCAGCGACTCGATCAGCAGCAGGTAGCTCCAGAAGATTTCGCCGAAGACCCGGCGGAGCTGGCAGGTTTCCTCGTCGTCACAATCCTCGCAGCGCCGGTAAGAGCGGCGCGACAGGCAGGGCAGCGGCGCGATGGGGCCGTCGATCTGTTGCAGGAGCTCGCCCAGCGACACCTTCGACGGCTCGCGGATCAGGAAGTACCCCCCTGCCCGGCCCCGGCGCGCGCCGAGATAGCCCGCCTTGCGCAGATCCAGAAGAATATGCTCGAGGAATCGCTTCGGCGCGCCGGAGCGCTGCGAGACCTCTTCGATGGTCAGCGCCGCGCCCTTTTCGAGCGCCCCGAGCGTCATCAGCGATTTCAACGCATATTTGGTCTTCTGGGTGATCATATCACGAGTAAATCACCAAATTCGTGGCTGGAGAAGTCGTCATTTAGTTAATTCACGATAAACTCGGTAGACTTATTGTTAATTTGAGGCATCCTCGGAGCACCGACACGCAAACGAGGCTGACCGATGGAGCTGGACCGTATCGACCGCAAGATCCTTGCGACCCTCATGGCCGATGCCGCGACGCCGCTGGCGCGGCTCGCCGATCAGGTCGGGTTGTCGCAGACGCCGTGCTGGAAGCGCGTGCGTAAGCTGCAGGACGCGGGAATCATCCGCGGCCGGGTCGCGCTGGTCGACCCGGAGCGGCTGGGGCTGGGCCTGACCGTCTTCGCCGAGGTTTCGGCGCCCGAGCAGAGCGCCGACTGGCAGGCGCGCTTTGCCGAGGTGATCGCCGACATCCCCGAGGTGATGGAGGCCCACCAACTTGCGGGAAGCCACGACTACGCCCTGCGCATCGTGGTCCGCGACATGGCCGGTTTCGAACGCATCCGCAGCCGCATCACCGAGGCGATCCCGGTGCGCGGCCTCTCGGCCAGCTTCGCGCTGAAGCGGATCAAGTCCGAGACCGTGCTGCCGATCGACACCCGCTCGGCCTGACGGGGACCGCCCCGTCGCAGGCATCGCGTGCCGGCTGGCGCTGCGGCACCTGCCGCCCCTGGCATCGCGCGGATTGCCGGACCGCACTCCCCGCCCTGCACGCCAAGATTGCAGGTGAGGTTTCTGCGGACACATCATGTCGCGGCCCGAGGACGATCTGTTGCTGCTGCGAGGCGTCGCCCGGGGGACAGGGCGGCGATGCGTCGTCTGTACGAGCGTCACCACGACGCGCTCTGTGCCTTCATCCGGATGCACTGCGACCACGACACCACCGCGAGCGACGTGATGCACGACACCATGCTGCCGGTCAGGCGCTCGGCGGCGCTATTTCAGCAGGCGCAGCGCGGTCCGGTCAGGGGCGGGAGACGGTGATCACCAGTTCGGGCCGCGCCCCCAACGCCGCTTCGGCGGCCTCGAGCGCCGCCGCGTCGGTGAAGCCCAGAGTGTAGAGCCCCGGCGCGCTCGGCCCGTCGACGAGCTTGGCGCCGGTCTCGCGCAGCAGCGCCGTGATCTCGACCAGCGTGGCGTCGTCGGTGAAGGCGACCAGCAGGGTCGGCGTCGCCACGATCTCGCTTGCCGGGACGAAACCGCCGGTCTCCGGCCCCGGGAGCTGCGGGACCACGACGAATTGCCAGACCACCACCGTAGCGGCGACAATGCCCGCGACCCTGAGCAGCGCCAGCCCGCGGTTGTCGTTCGCGGCGCGGGGCGCGCGGTCGGCCTCGATGCTGTCCGAGAGCCGCGCCCGGCCGGTGCTGCGCGCGCCCTCGGGCACCGGCGTCGCCCCCAGCGCATCCGCCGCCGCCCGCATCGCCGCTCGCTCGGCCCGCAGGCCCGGTTCCCTGGCCAGCTCGTCCTCGAACGCCACGCGAGCGGCGGGCGAGAGGCGGCTCTGCATGCAGGCCAGTAGACGGTCGTCGCGGTTCATGGTTGCTCCCTTCCGGTTCATCTGCCTCATCCCAGAGTTCCCCCCGGAACAGAAGGGCCGAAACGCGCCACCGGCGGCGCTTTGCACATCCCTTCTGCAGCTTCGGTCACGCGACTGGCCCCGGGATCCTGCTGCGTCACCGCCGGGTCGGGCCCGGCCACATCGGTGATCTCGGGGACGTCGAAGCTGTCGGCGATCTCGACCTCCGCGCCGTTCAGGGGATTGTCGTCGCCGGTGCCGCCTGGCAGGTTGTCTTCGCCACCACCGCCGGTGAGCGTGCCGTTGCCCGCGCCGCCGTCTGTGACGTTGTCGCCCGCATCGCCCGCCAGCATGTCGCCCTGCGCCGGGCCGGTGAGGTTCTCGAAACCCGTGTCCCGGATCCGCATCAGGGCGTGGCGTCAAGCGCCGCTGCCTCGGGGAAGACGCCCGCGCCGTAGCCGATGTCGACCGCGCAGGTCTCGATGCGCTCTTCCAGCGCCGCGACCGCATCGACGGTGTTGAAGACGACGCCCACCGTGTTCGGCAGCCGCTCGATGCGCGACGGCGCTCTGCGCGCGGGAGATGTTCGTGGAAGTGGCCGACCAGGTCCGGTGAGCACCATGGCGCGCTGCCGGTAGCGGCACAACGCCCCGACGCGCCTTGCCAACGGCCCCAAAAGAAACACCCCCGGCGCCACCGGCACCGGGGGGACTGGATCTGCCAGGGCCCGCCTTGCGGCGGGCCGTGTCGCCGGGTCAGCGCTTGGCCGGGCGTGCCTTGGACGTGGCGGGCATCTCTATATTGATCTCGAGGCTCGAGACGTCGTCGTCCCGCTCCATCTTGATCTCGACGTCGTCGTCGCTGACGTTCATGTACTTCCGGATCACCGCGATCAGGTCGTATTGCAGCTGCGGCAGGTAATCCGGAGTCTCCGAACCGGCAGACCGCTCGTGGGCGAGAAGCAGCTGCAGCCGGTCCTTCGCGGTCTGCGCCGACTTCGGGCGGCGGGCCTTGAGGGAGAAACCGAACAAGCTCATGCGGACCGCCCGAAGATCCGCTGGATGAAGCCCGGACGCTTCTCGCTCTCGATCTTCATCTCGACATCCTCTCCGGTCAGCCGCGCCACCGCGTCCTCGTAGGCCTTGCCCGCGGCCGAGGGCTCGTCGAGGATCACCGGCACGCCGACGTTCGACGCCCGCAGCACCGCCTGGCTCTCGGGCACGATGCCCAGAAGCGGCACGGCGAGGATCTCGAGCACGTCTTCCACGGTCATCATCTCGCCCTTGTCGATGCGGCCCTGATCGTGACGGGTGATCAGCACGCGCGGGCGCACCGGCTCGGAGGCGCCTTTCTCGGCACGATGGGTCTTGCTGGCCAGCAGGCCCAGCACCCGGTCGCTGTCGCGCACCGACGAGACCTCGGGGTTGGTCACGACCACGGCCTCGTCGGCGAAGTACATCGCCAGCTGGGCGCCGCGCTCGATCCCTGCCGGGCTGTCGCAGATGATGTAGTCGAACTCTTCCTTGAGCTCGTTCAGGACGGCCTCGACGCCTTCCTTGGTCAGCGCGTCCTTGTCGCGGGTCTGCGACGTGGGCAGGACGAACAGCGTCTCGAGCCGCTTGTCCTTGATCAGCGCCTGCTTCAGCCGCGCGTCACCCTGGATCACGTTGATGAAGTCGAAGACCACGCGGCGTTCGCAGCCCATGATCATGTCGAGGTTCCGCAGGCCGACGTCGAAGTCGATCACCACGGTCTTGTGTCCCAGCTTGGCCAGTCCGGCGGAAATTGCCGCGGCCGAGGTCGTCTTGCCAACACCGCCCTTGCCGGATGTGATCACGATGATCTTTCCGAGGGGCGGCTTGTCCTTGAGTTGCGTCGTCATGCGAGCGCCTCCACACATAGCCTGTCATCCTTGAGGAAGACCTGCACCGGGCAGTTGCCCAGGTCATCCCCGATACTTTCGCTCGTCCGGTAGAGCCCCGCGATGGCCAGAAGCTCTGCGCTCTGGCTCTGGCAGAAGATGCGGGCGCTCTCGTCGCCGTGGCATCCCGCCATCGCCCGGCCCCGCATCCGCCCGTACACATGGATGTTGCCGGCTGCCACCAGTTCGGCCCCAGAGGAGACCGACCCGATGATCGTCAGGTCGCCGCGCTCGGCCACCACCATCTGCCCCGAGCGCACCGGATGGGTGATCACCCGGTTGTCGGGCGGCAGCAGGCGGTCGATCTTGCGCTTGCGCTGGGTGGCGGGCTCGGGAAGCGGCGCCTCGCGGCCCACCTTGACCGGGATCAGGCCCAGCCCCTCGGCCGCCTCGACCTGCTTCGGCCCGGCGTTCTGCACGCCGAACACCAGCAGCCTGCGCTTGCGAAGCTCGTCGACCAGCGCACCGATGCGCATGCGGTTCTCGAGCCCCGGCACCTTTTCGAAGTCGATCACCAGCGGTGCGCCCTCGAGAAGTTGCGGCGACTGCTCGAGCTGCGCGTCGAGCGCCTCGAAGAAGGCGGCGTTTGGGGTTTCGCTTTCCACACGAATGGCGATCGCGGTCATGAAGCGACCGCGGATCTGGAATGGCCTGACACGCGCCGGGGCGTCGTCTCCCCGGCCTTGGGGGGTCTGTGCTGGCACCTTGCTCTGTGCTCCTGCTCTCGTTCCGTGTCGCGACTCGCTCGCGCTCTTGTTATCTTTCATCCCTAGTACGGGGGCATGCGCCTCCGCAGCAGGGAAATCACCGACCGGACGGTTTGAGCAGGTTCCCGCCAAATTTGGCCGAACCCTGCCGAGCGGAGCCTCTACACTGTCGCGTTGCCGTGCTGCAAGAGGCGAAGGGCGCCCCCTGCCCTGCTCAGCGCATCATCAACGCTTCTTCATGGCATCGAGCAGCGCCGCACCGAGCGCGCCGGGAGCCCCGCCGCCCTGCGACTTGCCGCCACCGCGCGGGCCCTTCGGCCCCTGTCCGCCACCGTCACGGCCCCGCGGGCCCTGCCCGCCGCCGTCGCGCCCGCGCGATGCGGACCGGCCGCGATCCCTGTCGCCGCCGCGTTCCGCCACATCGCCGCCGTCCTTGCGCATGGAGAGCCCGATGCGCTTGCGCGGCACGTCGACCTCGGTCACCCGCACGCGCACCACGTCGCCGGCCTTCACCACCTCGTGCGGATCCTTGACGAAGCGATCGGCAAGCTGGCTCACGTGGACCAGACCGTCCTGGTGCACACCAATGTCGACGAAGGCGCCGAAGGCCGCGACGTTGGTCACGGTGCCTTCCAGCATCATGCCGGGACGCAGGTCGGTGATCTCTTCCACGCCGTCGGTGAAGGTCGCGGTCTTGAAGCTCGGACGCGGGTCGCGGCCCGGTTTCTCGAGCTCGCTCAGGATGTCGCGCACGGTGGGCAGGCCGAAGCTGTCGTCGACGAACTGCTCGGCGCGCAGCCCCTTCAGCGCTTCGGGCTGGCCCATGATCTGGCGGATGTCGCGGCCGCAGGCCTGCACGATGCGGCGGGCCACGTCATAGGCCTCGGGGTGCACCGACGAGGCGTCGAGCGGCTCGGCACCGTCGCGGATGCGCAGGAAGCCGGCGCTCTGCTCGAAGGCGCGCGGCCCGATGCCCGGCACCTTCATCAGCGCCTTGCGCGAGGGGAAGGCGCCGTGGGTGTCGCGGTGCAGCACGATGTTCTGCGCCAGCGACGGCCCGAGCCCCGCCACATGCGCCAGCAGCGGCGCCGAGGCCATGTTGAGATCGACGCCGACGGCGTTCACCGCGTCCTCGACCACCGCCTCGAGCGCGCGGGCCAGCAGGCGCTGGTCGACGTCGTGCTGGTACTGGCCGACACCGATGCTTTCCGGCGTGATTTTCACCAGCTCCGCCAGCGGGTCCTGCAGGCGGCGCGCGATCGAGACCGCGCCGCGCAGCGACACGTCGAGGTCGGGGAATTCCTTCGCCGCCAACTCGGAGGCCGAGTAGACCGAGGCGCCGGCCTCGGAGACCACGACCTTGGTGGGCTTCGGCCCCTCGAGCAGCTTCAGCGTGTCGGTCACCATGCGCTCGGTCTCGCGGCTGGCGGTGCCGTTGCCGATGGCGATGAGCTCGACGCCGTGGCGCTTCACCAGCCGGGCGATCTCGGCCTGCGCGCCACGCAGGTCGTTCTTTGGCTGGAACGGGTAGAGCGTCGCGGTCTCGAGCAGCTTGCCGGTGGCATCGACCACCGCCGCCTTGACCCCGGTGCGGATGCCCGGGTCGAGCCCCAGCGTCGCCTTGTTGCCCGCCGGCGCCGCCAGCAGCAGGTCCTTGAGATTGCGGGCAAAGACGTTGATCGCCTCCTCGTGGGCGCGCCGACGCAGGTCGGCCAGCAGGTCCACGTACATGGTCAGGCTCAGCTTCACGCGCCAGGTCCAGCCCGCGGCGTCGCGCAGCCACTGGTCGCCGGGTCCTTCGCCGGGGATGCCGATGGCCTTCGCCACGATGGCCACCGCGCGCGCCGGCCCGGTTTCGGGCTCGGGCTCGATGCCCACGGTGACGATCTCTTCCTTCGAGGCGCGCAGGATCGCCAGCGCCCTGTGCGAGGGGATGTCCCGCCATTTCTCGCTGTGGTCGAAATAGTCCGAGAACTTGGCCCCGGCCTGTTCCTTGCCGGGCTGCACGCGGGCGGTGATCACCGCCTCCTGCTTCATGAACTCGCGCAGGCGGCCCAGCAGGGCGGCGTTCTCACTCAGCGATTCTGCGAGGATGTCGCGGGCGCCGTCGAGCGCCGCCTTCACCGTCTCGACGTTCCCGCCGACGAAACGCTCGGCCAGCAGCTTGGGGTCGGCATTGCGGTTCCCGGTGATCGCCGCCAGCAGCGGCTCGAGCCCGTTCTCGCGGGCGATCATCGCCTTGGTGCGGCGCTTGGGCTTGTAGGGCAGGTAGATGTCCTCGAGCGTGGCCTTGGTCTCGGCCTGCGCGATGGAGCGCGCCAGTTCCTCGGTCAGCTTGCCCTGCCCCTTGATCGTCTCGAGGATCGCGCCCCGGCGGGCTTCCATCTCGCGCAGGTAGACCAGCCGGTCGCCCAGGGTCCGCAGCTGGGTGTCGTCGAGCCCGCCGGTGGCTTCCTTGCGGTAGCGGGCGACGAAGGGCACCGTGGCGCCGCCGTCGAGCAGGTCCACGGCGGCCACGACCTGCTTTGGCGTGGCGGCGATCTCGGTGGCGATGGTGCGGGCGATGCGCTCGGCGGTCTGGTCCAAGACGGTCTCCTCTGGTTCGAGACTGCCGTAGTATCCCTACGCCCGGCGCACGCCAAGCCCGACCCGCATGACCTTGCCGATCATTTCGGGGTTTCCCGCCGATGCCCTCCCGGGCCACGGCGTGACGTAGCGTGACGGGGCGCGGCATGTCCGCCACCGGCCCCGCCCCGTGCCGCACGGTTTTTTTGTGGCCGCCCGGCCAAGGTGGCACTCTGCCCTCTGCATCCGACAGGCGAGATACGGGAAGACCAACGCGATGGCGCCGCGCGTGACACAGAAGAACCGCTCGGAACTGATCTGCGCCGCGCTGCGCTCGGCCATCCTCAAGCGCGCCCTGCTGCCGGGCATGAAGCTGCCCGAGGATTCGCTGGGCGAGCGCTTCGGCGCCAGCCGCACGCTGATCCGGCAGGCGCTGGAACGGCTTGCCGCTGAGGGGCTGGTCGAGCTGCGCCACAACCGCGGCGCCGAAGAGCTGCTGCGGCAGGCGCTGGGCTCGGGCGCCGACCTGCTCGGCGGCTGCCCCTACACCGACAGCGATCCCAGGGGGCATATCGCGCGGGTCTTCGCCATGGCGCAGGACTTCGGCGTGGATCTCGACTGCCACCGCGATTTCGACCCCGACACGCGCGGGCGGCATCTCGACGAGGTGGCGAAGCAGACCATCGCCCATGGGATGCAGGGCCGCGTGACCATCGGCCACGTCACCAAGCTGTCGATGCTGCCGCCCGAAGCGCTGCACGAGACCGTCGCGCTGATGCGCGACGCGGGCATCGCGCTGACGGTGCTGCCGGCCGGTCTGGGGGATGAAAGCCGGGCGCATGACCTTCGAGGCACGGCGGCCGAGGCTCTGCCGACCGGCCTCTGCCACGCCCCACGCGGCCTTCGCGCAGTCCGAAACCGGGCGCTAGAGCGTGCGCCTCATGCCCCGTCGCGCTCCTCGTCGCACTTGGGCCCCTGCGGGACGCCGCCCAGCGCCTCGCGCAGCTCGGCGATCTGCGAGGCCACCGGCGCGCTGTGCTGGAAAGCGCGGTCCGACCATGCGCTGAAGCGTTCGAGCAGGGGCAGGAAGGTCTGGACCTCCTCGTCGGTCCAGTCGCGGAGGAACGAGCCCAGCACCAGGAGCTTGTAGGTGCGCACCGCCTCGACCATGGCGGCGCCGGACTCGGTCAGCTCGAGCACCGTGCGCCGGGCGTCCTCCTGGCTGACCGCGCGCCGCACGAAGTCGCGGCGGATCAGGTCGGCGCTGATGCGGCTGGCGCGCGAGGGGTCGATGGCGAGCCGCGTCGCCACGGTGCCCACCGTGGTCTCGCAATCCGCCTGCTCGCCGAACTCGTTCACCGGCGCGCGCACCGCCATCAGCACGTCGAGCTGCGCGAGATCAAGCGGCAGCCCGAGCTCGTCCAGCGCGGTGCGCCCCAGCTCGCGCTTCATCACCCGACGCCGCCAGCGTTGCAGGATCGCGTCCACGTCCAGCGCCGCCTGCGACACCTCGCGCGCGATGCCCGCCCGCTCCAGATCGTCCTTCAGCTTCTCGTCTCTCCGGCTCAAGCCCGCCTCGTTCATTTTGTGTGCTATTGACATATAAATGCCATCAGCACAGATATAGGGACAGTTCCATTCTGCCCCAAGGGTCCCGCGCGCACCAGATCGCGTCGGGCCGCACCTGTCCTTTCCCCAAGGAGACGCGCCAATGGCGCCATTCGACAGCAGTGCCACGATTGCCGCGACGCCCGAGGCCGCGGAGTCTGTGCCTGTCCGGCTGGTGCTTGCGGCGGTGGCGGCGACACTTCTCTTCGCGTCTCTGGGACAGACCATCGTGTCGACCGCGCTGCCGGTGATGGTCGCCGACCTCGGCGGCATGGACAAGATCACCTGGGTGATGACCGCCTACCTGCTGGCCTCGACCATCGGCGCGCCGGTGGCGGGCAAGCTCGGCGACCTCTACGGCCGCAAGCTGGTGCTGCAATGGGCCATCGGCGTCTTCATCCTTGGCGCGGTGCTCTGCGGCACGGCGCAGAACATGTGGATGGTGATCGGCGGCCGCATCATCCAGGGCTGCGGCGGCGGTGCGCTGATCGTGACCTCGATGGCGGTGGTCGGAGACCTGCTGCCCGCCCGCGAGCGCGGACAGGCGCAGGCCGTCCTTGGTGCCGCCTTCGGGATCTCGACGGTGATCGGCCCGCTGCTGGGCGGCTTCCTCGTCCAGAACCTGAGCTGGCACTGGATCTTCTTCGTCAACTTTCCCGTCGGCCTCGCCGCCTTCATTGTCCTCAGTCAAGCCCTGCCCCGCCGCAGCGACCGCCGGCGCAAGTCGGTGGATTACGCCGGCGGCGCACTGCTGGCCACGCTGCTGGCCTCGCTGGTGCTGATCTCGAACACCGGCGGCACGGTCTTTGCCTGGAGCAGCCCGCAGCTGCTGTCGCTCGCGGTCATCGCGCTGAGCGCGCTGGCGCTCTTCATCCGGGTCGAGCGCCGGGCGGAAGAGCCGATCCTGCCGATGAGCCTGTTTGCCAACAACACCTTCGTGGTGGTGAATTTCGTCGGCATCCTCGTGGGCATGGGCATGTTCGGCACCATCACCTTCCTGCCGTTCTTCCTGCAGGTGGTGAAGGGCGTCTCGCCGACCACCTCGGGCCTCTTCCTCGTGCCGATGATGGGCGGGCTGCTGACGGCCTCCATCGCCTCGGGCCGCTACATGGCGCGCTCCGGGCGCTACAAGCTGCTGCCGGTGCTGTCGACCGCTCTGTTGGCAGTGGCGATGTTGTCGATGACCACGCTCTCGGTCGACAGCCCGCTTTGGCTGATCGCGCTGTCGATGATCGGCATCGGGCTGGGGATCGGGCCGGTCTATTCGATCGGCGTGGCGGCGATCCAGAACGCGATCCCGGTCTCGATGCTGGGCGTCGGCACCGCCAGCGCCAACATGTTCCGGCTGATCGGCGGCGCCGTCGGCACCGCGGGCTTCGGCGCGCTGTTCAGCACCGGGATGGCCCGCAACCTCGCCGGCCAGCTGCCGCTGGCGGCCGAGGGCGGAATTCGCAACATCGGCGCCGAGATGGTCAACGCCCTGCCGCCCGAGACGCGGCTGCAGGTGATGGAGGGCATCTCCCACGCCCTGCACCCGGTGTTCTGGATCGCGGCGGCGGCTGCCGTTCTGGCCTGCCTCGCCTCGATCATGCTCCGCGAGCTGCCGCTCTCGGGCTGAGACGGAACAGCTCCCGAGCGCCCACCGGTTTGGGAGGACCCGAGGCGCTCCAGACCCCGACCGGATGCTCCCCCGGTCGGGGTTCGTCGTATCCGGTCCTTACCAGACGCGGTCGAGCAGGCTGAGCCAGTTCTCCCCCATCACCCGGCGGATCTTGGTCTCGGACCAGCCGGCGCGCTCCATGGCGGCGGTGAGGTTGGGGAAATCGGCGATGGAGCCGAGCCCGTCGGGGAATTCCACCTTCCAGATCTCGGTGAGCTGACGGGCATAGCCCTTGTCGCGGTTGAGATACTCGAAGAACTTCGCGCCGTAGCCCATGGTGAAGTCGGTGCCGAAGCCCACCCGTTCCTCGCCCACGAGGTTCACGATGTAGTCGATGGCCGCCACGTAGTCGTCCACCGTCGCGTCGTTGCCCGCGGCAAGGAACGGCGGGAACATGGTCACGCCGACGAAGCCGTCATGCCCGGCGATGAAGCGGAGCTGTTCGTCGGACTTGTTGCGCGGGTGCGCCTTGAGCCCCGCGGGCAGGCAATGCGAATAGGCCACCGGCTTCTTCGAGGCGAGGATCACCTCCTGCGAGGTCTTGGGCCCGACGTGGCTCAGGTCGCAGAGCATGCCGACGCGGTTCATCTCGGCCACCACCTCATGGCCGAAATCCGAGAGGCCGCTGTCGGTGCTCTCGTAACAGCCCGAGCCCACGAGGTTCTGGGTGTTGTAGGTCATCTGGACGATGCCGACGCCCTGCTCCTTGAAGAGCTCGATGAACTCGAGCCGGTCCTCGAAGGCCGCGGTGTTCTGGAAGCCCAGCACGATGCCGGTCTTGCCCGCGGCCTTGGCGGCGCGGATGTCGGCGACGGTCTTCGCCTTCACGATGAGGTCGGCGTTCTCGCGGAAATGGGTGTTCCATTCCCCGATCGCCGACATGGTGTCGCGGAAATTCTCCCAGACCGAGCAGGTGCAGTTGGCGGCGGTGAGCCCGCCTGCTGCCATCGCCTCGAAGATCGGGCGACCCCAGTCCGAGATGATGAGCCCGTCGAAGACGATGAGATCGTCGTGCAGCGTGGTCATGTGGTGGTCCTTCGGTCAGAGATAGATATTGCGCACGATGGCGTCGTGATCGCCCGCCATGGCGCGGACGTCGCCGCCGTCCACCACCTCGCCGTCCCTCAGGACGATGAAGCGGTCGGCGGCGCGGAAGGCGAGGTTGAGGTTCTGCTCGACCATCAGCATGGTCACGCCGTCCTCCTTGAGACTGTCGATGATGCGGGCGATCTCTTCGCAGAACTGCGGCGAGAGCCCGCCCGAAGGCTCGTCGAGCAGCAGGAGCCGCGGCCGGGACATCAGCGCGCGGCCAATGGCAACCATCTGCTGTTCGCCGCCCGAAAGCGTGCGGGTGGCCTGCTTGCGGCGCTCCTTCAGACGCGGGAAGCGGTCGTAGATCTGCGTCAGCGTCTGCGACAGCTCCCGCCCGCCCCGTCGCATGGCGCCGAGCCGCAGGTTGTCCTCGACGGTGAGGTCGGGGAACAGATCCCGCGCCTGGCTCACCTGCGCGATGCCGAGCGCGAAGATCCGGTGCGGCGACAGGCCCGCGGTTTCCTGCCCGTCGAAAAGCACCGAGCCCGAGGTCGGACGGACGAAGCCACAGATCGCGTTCATCGAGGTCGACTTGCCCGAGCCGTTGGCCCCCAGCAGGGTCAGGCACTCGCCCGGCACCACGTCGTAGGAGGCGCCGCGCAGGATGGGTTTCTTGCCGTAGCCCACGTGCAGGTCACGGATCTTGAGGAGCGGTTCAGGAGTGTCCAAGGTAAGCCTCCAGCACGGCGCGGTCTTCGCGGATTTCCTCGGGGGTGCCCTCGGCGATGCGCGCGCCCGCCGCCATCACGAGGATGCGGTCGGCGGCGGCCATCACCAGCTCGACCGCGTGTTCGATGAGCAGGATGCCGACGCCCTTCTCGCCCGCCAGACGGTGGATGATCTCCATCATCTGCGCGCGCGCCTCCGGCGACAGCCCCACGGCGGGCTCGTCGAGCAGCAGGACCGGCGGGTCCGAAGCGACGGTGCGCACGATCTCGACGATGCGCTGCTGCCCGCCTGAGAGGTCGCCCGCCCGGGTGTCGGCCATGTGCTCCATCGACATCAGCTTCAGCAGCTCACGGGCGCGGTGGATGTTCTCGGCCTCGGATTTCAGCGCCTTCGAGCGCCCGAGCAGGATGTCGAGGAACGAGCCATGGGTCTGCGCATGCAGCCCGGTCAGCACGTTCTCGAGCACCGTCAGCGCCGGGAACAGCCCGCCGTTCTGGAAGGTCCGGCGGATGCCGCGCTCGGCGATCTCGTGCGGAGTGAGCTGCGTCAGCTCGTGGCCGTGCAGGTGCACGGTGCCAGAGGTGGGCGTCACGTAGCCCGAGATCGCGTTGAAGAGCGTCGACTTGCCGGCACCGTTGGGGCCGATGACGGCGCGGACATTGCCTTCCTCGAGGGTGAAGGACACGTCGTCGAGCGCCGTCAGCCCCGAGAAGCGGACCGACAGGCTCTTTACGTCGAGAAGGGTCATGGGGCCTCCCGGTAGAAACGTTCGACGAAGACGGGGGACAGGCGGCGCAGCAGGCTCGCGAGCCCCATCGGCATGGCCACGAGCACACCCGCAACGATCAGGCCGAAGAAGAGCTCTTCCATGCCCGGGAAGGCGCGCAGGTATTCCGGCAGCGCGGTCAGCAGAACCGCCCCCAGTACGGCGCCGAGCACCGAGCCGAGCCCGCCCACCAGCACCATCGCGAAGGAGGCGATGAGGTGCAGCATCCCGAAGCTTTCCGGGAAGACGTGGCCCACGTGGCGAGCAAAAAGCGCCCCCGCGCACCCCACGACGAAGCCCGACCACATGAAGGTGACCAGGATCACCCGCGCCGTGGGGATGGCGAGCGAGGCCGTCGCGATCTCGTTCTCGCGCACCGCCATCACGGCGCGACCGAAGCGCGAGCGCATGAGGTTCAGCGTCGCCTTCACCAGCAGCACGGTCACCCCGAGGAAGATGTAGAACTTCAGCGAGTCGTCCCCGAGCGAGATGCCGAAGAGCGCCTCGCGCGGCATCGGCATGCCGTCGGTGCCTCCGGTGACGGGCTTGGCGTGCAGGTAGGCCCAGCGCATCAGCTCGCCGAAGGCCAGCGTGATGATCGCAAGATAGTAGGTCCGGATCCCGCGCAGGGCGGCAGCCGAGGCGAGAAACCCGCCCAGCGCACCGAAAGCGCCCGCAAGCGGGATGGTCAGCAGCCACGGCACGCCGAGCTTGGCGGCAAGGATCGCCGAGGCGTAGGCGCCGATGCCGAAGAAGGCGGTGTTGGCAAAGGCCAGCTGGCCGAGATTGCCGATGGTGAGCGTGAAGCCGAGCGTCACCAGCACCGAGATCAGCATGCCGTTGGCGATGAACTGGGTGTAGGGGTTGGTGGCGAGCGGCAGGAGCAGCAGCAGCACGGGCACCGCCCAGAAGGCATAGGTGCGCAGGCGGCGTTGCGTGGCGGTGGGCATGGTCTGGCTCATGGGATCAGACCTTCACCACGGCCTTGCGGCCGAAGAGCCCCTGCGGGCGGATGAACAGCACCGCGACGATGACCACGTAGGCGGTGATCTCGATCAGCGCGCTGTCGATGTAGGCGCCGGCGTATTGCTCGGCGAGGCCCAGCAGCACACCGCCAAGCACCGCCCCGCCCAGCGAGCCGAAGCCGCCCAGCGTCATGGCCGCGAAGCCCTTGATCAGGAACGATGCGCCCAGATCCGGGTGCAGGAGCGAGACCGGCGCCACGAGGATGCCGCCGAGCGCCCCGAGTGCCGCGCCGATGCCCCAGGAGAAATCGTTGAAGCGGTCGACGTTGAGCCCGATGAGGCGCGCGCCGCGCGGGCTTTGGTAGACCGCCTGCACCATCTTGCCGAGGTCGGTCATGGCCATCAGGCCGAAGAACAGCAAGAGCAGCACCAGCACGGTGCCGATGATGAAGACCGCGTCGCCGGTGATCACGAGTTCGCCCACGAAGATCGGGTCCATGTCGAAGACCGGCGGCATCGGCAGCACCTCGCGGCCCCAAACCATGCGCGCCAGCCCGCGCAGCACGTAGCCCGCCGCGATGCACATGAGCGCGAGCCCGATGTGCGGCCCGCCGAGGATCGGCCGGATCAGGCCTCGGTTGAACATCACCCCCAGCACGAACATCGCGATCATCGCCAGCGCCGCCGCGGGCAGGAAGGCCACCCCCGCCAGCACCACCAGCACGTAGGACAGGAAGGCGCCTGCCATGACGAAGTCGCCGTGGCCGAAATTCACCACCGTGGTCGAGCGGTAGACCACCGTCAGCGACAGCGCGATGAGCGCGTAGATCATGCCCTGGGAGAGACCTCCCAAAGTCAGCTGCATCAGCATGTTGTCTGCTCCTTGGAACACCCCGGAAAAGACCGGGCGCGAACGGCGCCGCGCCCGGCAGTCGGGGGGAGTGATCAGTAGGGCTGGCCCCAGGCCTTCAGGACGGTCGGTTCGCCGTCGACGAAGCCCGCCACGGCCGAGCCCTTGACGCCCTGGTGGTCCTCGGGGGTCCAGGTGATCGGGTCCGAGAGGATGCCGGTGTCGAAGTCGCGCACCTCTTCCAGCGCCGCCATCAGCTTGGAGCGGGTGAGGTCAGGCCCCACGGCCTCGAGCGCGGCGACCAGCGCCTCGGCCGAGCCGATCGAGACGAAGGAGAAGGTCGAGAGCTCTTCATCCGGGTTGTACTTGTGGATCATGTCGCCCCACGGCTTCATCAGCGGGCCGTCGAGATTGTCCACGTAGGAGTGGATCACGTAGTAGTTCTTGACCGTGTCGAAATCGCCGGTGCGCTTGAGCGTGTTCTCGAGGTCGGTGCCCGCGGTGCCCATGACCGGGACGTCGCCCATGCCGTATTTCTTCAGGTCCCGCAGGAAGATCGCCGTCTCGGCCTCGTAGAGCGCCGCGATGATGAAGTCGGGTTTCTCCTGCCGCAGCTTCAGCACCTGCGCGGTGGCGTCGGTCTGGCCGCGTTCCATGATCAGCTCAAGCGAGGGCGTGACGCCGTTCTCCTCGAGATACTCCCGCGCGGGGTTCGAGTAGCTGTGCGCCCAGTCGTTCGAGTGCTCGATGATGGCGACGTTGCCGGTGTCGGGCTTCGAGAGCACGAAGGCCGCCATGGCCCGGCCGTTGGCGCGGCCGGTGGGCACGCCGTGGAAGATGTTCTTCGCCAGCGGGTCCGAGATCGAGTCGCTCACCGCGTGGGCGACGATCCACGGCAGGCCCGCGTCCTCGATGGTGGGCCGCAGCGCCACGGCCACGCCCGAGCAGGAGTTGCCCTGCAGCATGAACACCTTGTCCTGCGAGATCAGCTTCTTGGCGGCGGCGAGCCCCTTGGCGCTGTCGCAGGCGGTGTCTTCCTGCACCGCCACGAGCTTGCGTCCGTGCACCCCGCCCTCTTCGTTGATCTTGTCGTAATAGGCCATCATGCCCACCAGCGCCTTGCTGTAGGACGAGGCGTTGCCCGAGAACGGGCCCATCACGCCGATGGTGATCGCGTCGTCGGAAAGACCCTCGGTCTCCCACTCTGCGTCCTGCGCGAATGCCGGCACCGCCGCGACGGCGAGGGTGGCAAGCAGGGTTGCGACTCTTTTCATGTTGTTCTCCTGTTGGATGTCGGTTCCGAGCGCGGCTTGCTGCCGCTTTTGATTGGGGCCGGAGCCCATGTAGAAACCGGATGGACTGTTTGTTTCTTTCGTCAGCCCTCTTGAGAGACCGGTTTGACGTGCACCGCGAGGATCGCCTTCAGCGCTTGCAGCATGTCGATGAAATAGCCTTCGTCGCGCCGCAGGACGGCCTGCACGGCCATGCCCCGGAACACGTTCATCACGAGATTCAGCGCCGAGCGCGCCGAGACCCGCTCGGGCGCCACCGCCACGAAGCTGTGTGCCCATGTCGCCTCGAGCCGCTCGTGCAGCGTCAGGATCAGCGGCGCGAGCCGGCCGCGCAATTCCGCGTCGCCGCGGGCCGCGACGATGATCTCGAGCGAGGAATAGAACCAGTCGCCCTTGAGGACCTCGGTCCAGAGCGCGTCGAAGAAGCCGTCATAGGTCAGCACGCCGCTGCGCAGGTCCGCTGACAGCGCCTCGAGACCGGCGGCGAAGTTCTCGAACATCTCCTCGGTGGCGGCGACGATCAGGTCCATCTTGCCCGGGTAGTGGTGCGTCTGCGCCCCGCGCGAGACTCCTGCCCGCTTGGCGATCCCCGCGGTGCTGGTGTTGGCGTAGCCCACCTCCATCAGCGAGCGCACGGTGGCCGCGAGCAGCAGCTTGCGGGTCTCGGCGCTACGTTGATCCTGGGTTCTGCGCTTCTTGACGGTCATGATCGCTCCAAACTTACAAACAGGTCAGTTTGTTTTTATGATTCTGTCAAGCTTCGTCCAAGCCTTTTTCCGCCCGCCCCCGGATTCGCCCGACCTCTGCCTTTTTTGGCAGCAGACCGGTCCATCGCGGCGCCCGGACGGCCGCCACCCGGAACACTCTGGCGATCTTTCACCGGGCAGGCCTGAAGTTACCCCCAATTGGTCCCGGACTTGACGCATAGACAACGATTACCATAGGTTGAATATGATGATGCCCGGACAACGCAGCCGATGAGGATCGCAGGAGTCTTAAGAGATTTTTAACACTCACGTCACAGAACAGTCGCACCCGACACCGCGCACCGGTTGGCGCGGACCCACGTAACGATCGTCTCTGGACCGCAGTTAAGAAAGACGGAAGCCTTGACGCCTGCGCCAGACCTCCAGCATGACCATCGGGACGGCAGCCCAGCGGCGCAGGATCTCGAACGCCAGATCGAGGGCGTTCTTTCGGTTCTACTGTCACCTCACATCACCGGGGCGCAGTTCATCCCGATCCTGCCGAAGGGGCTCCCTCACCTGTGCCCCATCGCCGTCGGACGGCAGGAGGCGGACAAGATCGCGACGCTGTGCTGGTCGCTGCGCCTGCCAGAGGTTCCCGAGTGGCAAGCGGCGCTGGCCGCCAGGCCCTCGCACACCCGCCCCGACTTCATCGAGACCGGGCCGAACGGCAATTTCACCGCCTCGCTGGTGACCTCCAAGACCGGCGCCCGCTATGGCATCCTCGCGCTGAAATTCGCCCCCGGCGCCAAGCAGTGCGACATTCACCTCGAATACGGCACGCGCGCCGGGCTGCTGATCGGGCAGTCGATCCAGCAATGGCTCGAGTTGCGCATCCTCGAGCTCGAGCTTGCCGACGAGATCCGCCGCATGTCGCAGCTGGCCGAGCTCGACGGGCTGACCCGTATCCTCAACCACCACGCCTTCAAGCTGAAATGCGCAGAGCGGATCGGCAAGGCCGAGCAGCCCTTCGCGATGATGATGATCGACGTCGACAACTTCAAATCGGTGAACGACGTCTACGGCCACCAGTTCGGCGACAGCTACCTGCGCGAGGTGGCGCTGGCGATCGTCCGGGCGCTGCCCAACGCCGCCGTTGTCGGCCGCATCGGCGGCGACGAATTCGCGGCGCTGGTGCCGATCCCCAACCAGCAGCCCGAGCCCTATCTCGACCGCCTCATGCTGGGGTGCGCCTGCGACGTGCAGCGCGCCGCGGCCCGGCTCGGCAAGCCCAACCTCGGGCATGTGAGCATCGGCTGCGCGCTCAAGTCCAGCGTCTGCCCGGATGTCGAGAAACTGCTGCAGGGGGCGGATGCGGCGCTCTATGCCAACAAGAGCTCGGGCAAGTACTCGGGGGCGATCTTCGACCCCGACAGCCACGAGAACTTCAGCGCCATGCTGATCCGCCCGCGCTTTCTCAAGGCGCTGCACAACAACGAGCTGCGGCCGTTCTTCCAGCCGGTCATCGACCTTGCCACCGACCGCATCTGCGGGTTCGAGGTGCTGGTGCGCTGGATCGACCCGCAGCGCGGCGTGCTGGCGCCCGAGGAGTTTGCCTCGATCCTCGCCGCGCCGGAGCTGGCCGAGAAGCTCACACGCCTGCTCTTCGAGGACGCGCTGCAGCAGTTCGCCCGCCGCCCCGGCTACCAGAGCGAGACACTCGCGCTGAACCTCGGGACGGTGGATCTCATCAAGCAGGAATTCGTCTTCGACCTGCAGTCGCAACTCAACCGCTACGCCGTGCAATGGCGCCAGATCGTGATCGAGGTGACCGAGAACACCATGCTCGGCGCCATCAACGGTCCGGTGTTCCAGAACCTGACCGAGATGCGCAGCCGCGGCGCCAAGGTCGCGCTCGACGATTTCGGTACCGGCTACGGCGGGCTTGCCCACCTGCGCAACTGGCCGGTGGACATCATCAAGCTCGACCGCAGCTATGTCGATGGCATCACCCGCGGCCCGCGCGACGCGATCTTCGCACGCGCCCTGATCGAGATCGCCAGCACCCTGGGCCTCGAGGTGATCGCCGAGGGCATCGAGGACATCGAGACCGCCAACACCCTGCGCGAGCTCGGCTGCCAGATGGCGCAGGGCTACTTCTACTCCCCCGCCGCCCCGCTCGAGGAATTCTGAGCCGCCACCCCCGTGTGGATCGCGTTGGCCAGCACCGGCAGCCGCACCGGCTTGCGGACCACCACGAAATCCGCGGTCTCACGACGGGTGCTGCCGAGCCCGGTGATCAGCGGCACCGGCAGCGCGGGATAGCGCCGGGCCGCCGTCCGTGCGAGGTCGATGCCGTCCACAGGTCCCGACCAGGGCTTTGACCGGATCGGCGAGGTCCCTGAGCTTGGTCGACTTGCGCACCCGCCGTTGCGCCAGCTGCAGCCCGTTGACAAAAAGCGGCGAGTTCACGATCTCGGCCCGCCCGGTGATGATCACGACGGGGAGTGCATCCCTGCGGTCGCGGATCCGGTGCAGCGGGCTGATGGCCCCGCCGTTGTCCATCACGACATCGAGGGAGACGAAATCGAAGGCGCCGTCCTCGGCGATGAGAAGTTCCAGCGCTTCGTCAGCGCTCCGCGCGGTCATGACCTCGTGCCCGATGGCCGTCATGCCGTTGCTGAACGCTTCGCTGTATTCGAAATCGTCATCGGCGATCAGAAGTCGCGCCAGTCACGATCATCCGATAGTTGTGACAGCCACACCATGTGTTACGTTTCCTGTTACGACAAGATGTCAACGGGATGGTGGTATGTCCGACTTCGAAGACGATCGCGGTGGCGACGAGGCAACCGAGCGCATTCCGATCGTCGCAATCGGAACGTCGGCGGGCGGGCTCAACCCGCTGGAGGCGTTTTTCACCAATGCGCCCGACAGTCTCGGCTGGTGCTACATCATCATCCAGCACCTGTCGCCGGACTACCGCCCGGTCATGGACGAGTTGCTGGCGCGCACGACCCATCTCAAGATCCGCCATATCGAGGACGGGCTGCCGATCACGCCCGACACCATCTACCTCAACCGCCCCAACACCGGCTCGGTGGTCGAGGCCGACGTCTTCCGCACCTTCACCTATGGCAAGGCCGACCAGGTCCCGCACCTGCCCATCGACAGCATGTTGGCCTCGCTGGCCTCGCGCGGGGGCGAGAAGACCGCCGCGGTGATCCTCTCGGGCTCGGGCAGCGACGGCTCGAACGGGGCACAGATCCTGCACGCCTCGGGCGGCGCGCTGCTGGTGCAGACCCCGCAGGAGGCCGACTTCCCGTCGATGCCGCGCGCCATCCTGTCGCTGGGCATCCACGACCGCATCGCCGACGCGGCGGACATCCCCAACGCGATTCGCGACATCTTCACCACCGGCCAGCGCACCGCGCCGCACATTGGCACCGGGCTCGACCAATCGCTGAACCAGTCGATCCTCGAGCTTCTGGAAAAGCAGCACGACCTCGACTTCGGCTCCTACAAGGAGACCAACCTCCAGCGCCGCATCACCCACCGCCAGCATCTGCGGGGGATCGACGACCCGTCGCAATACCTCGAGCTGCTGCGCAATTCAGCGGAAGCGGTGGACGAGCTCTACCAGGACCTGCTGATCGGCGTGACCGAATTCTACCGCGACCCCGAGGCCATCTCGATCCTGCGCGACGAGGTCATCCGGCCGATGATCGAGAGCTCGCAGTCCGACGAGCCGCTGCGAATCTGGGTGGCGGGCTGCGCCAGCGGCGAAGAGGCCTATACCATCGGCATCGAGATGACCGAGGCGCTGCAGGCGGCCGGCGACCTGCGCGGCTTCCGCATCATCGCGACCGACGTGCACCGCCATTCGATCGACTTCGCCTCGGCCGGCGCCTACTCGGCGGACGCGGTGCATAAGATCCCCGAGCCGCTGCGGCGGAAGTATTTCGACCGGCGCGCCAACGTCTACACGGTCGTGCCCTCGCTGCGGCAGAAGATCATCTTCTCGGTGCATGACGCGCTGAAAGATCCGCCCTTCCTCGACCTCGACCTCGTGTCCTGCCGCAACCTGCTGACCTACCTTCGCGAAGAGGCGCAGGCACGGGTGATCTCGATGTTCCTCTTCGGGCTGAAGAAGCATGGCGTGCTGTTCCTCGGACCGTCCGAGACGCTGGGCCATTTCGGCGAGGAGTTCGACACGATCAACCCGCGCTGGCGGCTGTTCCGCAAGGCCTCGGGCCGGCGCGTCTTCGACCGGACCATGCTGCCGAACCGGCTCAGCCGCCGGGCCACGGGGCGTATGCCGGCCAATGACGACCACGCCCCCGTGCCCCGGTCGCGGATGTCGCCGGTGCTGCGCGAGTTCGCCGACATGCGCGGGCGCGAGGCGCTGTTCCGCTCCTACGACCTGCTGCTCAAGAACTACGCGCCCTCGTCCTTCCTCGTCACCTCCGAGGGCGAGGTGCTGAGCTGGTTCGGCGCCGCCAGCGCCTTTGTCGACACCCGCAGCGACCTCACCGAATGGTCGGTCGAGCACATCCTGCACCGCGACCTGCATTTCGTGATCGACGTGGCGCTCGAAAAGCTGCGTGCCGGCGATTTCGAGGTGTTCTCGCGCCGGGTCGACGTCGACATGGGCAAGGACGTGGCGCAGCCGGTGACCCTGACCTTCGAGCCGCTCGACAAGGTCAACAAGCCGCGCCTCATGCTGATCCGCCTGCGGCTCGAGGCCGAGGCCGACGACGAGCCGCAGGACTACGGCGGCGACGCCGAGGGTACCAACTCGGAAGACGCGATGGTGCTCTCCAAGCGCGTGCACGAGCTGGAACGCGACCTGCGGCTGACCGAGGAGACCCTGCAGCACGTCACCGAGCGACTCGGGGCCAGCGGCGAAGAGCTTCAGGCCTCCAACGCGGAGCTACAGGCCACCAACGAGGAACTGCAGGCATCGAACGAGGAGCTGCACGCGGCGAACAAGGAACTCGTCGCCGTCGGCGCCGAGCACGAGCGCAAGATTCTCGACCTCTCCTCGCTGAACAAGGAGACGGAGCACCTGTTCCAGATCCTCAGGCTCGGCCTGATCGTGGTGAATGACGAAATGCTGGTGAAGCGGTTCAGCGGGCTGGGGGCCCGGCGGTTCTCGCTCGAGCCGCATGACATCAACCGAAAGCTCAGCGTCATCGGCCCGCGCTTCGACTTCATCGACCTGCCCGAGGCGGTGGAGCGGGTGCTGCTCGACCTCGAGCCGATCAGCGCGCACGGATTGTTCGAGAACGAGCCGCTGTCGGTCGAGATCCAGCCGATCATCGAAGAGGGCCGCTCGGGCAAGGCCACGGGCGCCTTCATCATCTTCCGTCCCCACGTTTCCGACCAGGAGGAGGGCAGCCTCTGACGCCTGCCCGGCAACCGCAGCGGGGGCGCGAGCGGGGTCGACGCCTGCCCTTCGCATGCCCGGTGTGACGACGTGCGTCCTGCATCCGCGCCGGACGATCCGCGCGGTGATCTGACACAACTCACCCGAGGGGTGTCTTGCTTTGTCTAAGTGGGAAACTGTGACCCGGATGTGCTGACGCCTCTGCGCCTGCAACCCTCTCCGGGTAAATGGTGCGGTCGAGAAGACTCGAACTTCCACGGGAGTTACCCCACAGCGACCTCAACGCTGCGCGTCTACCAATTCCGCCACGACCGCACTGTCTTGACTTGGTGAAGCGCTCTCTACAAAAGCCCGCCGGGGAAGAAAAGAGGGAAATCACATCCCGCCGAAGATTTTTTCCGCTCGCCCCGAAAAGCGACGCGGCGGCCCCTTGCGACGCCGCCGCGCGATGTCCCGGAAGCTGACCCGGATCAGTCGGCGAGCTTGAACACCGGCACCGCCGAGGCCTGCGTGACCTTGGGTGCATCCTGCCCGGCAAGCCCGCTGTTGCCGCCCAGCATCATCGACGCCTTGCGCAGCAGCCCCGCCCGCTCGGGCTGGCCCGGGCCGAAGACCGGGGTCGCACCGGCGTCGAGCGCCGACAGCGCCTGGTCGTACCAGCTCACCGCGAGGTCCGAGCGCTGGCTGGCGCCGAAACCCTGGCTCAGGTGGTGGCCCAGAAGCTCGGCATAGGGCCCCTTGCCCAGCGCCACGAGCATCAGCGCAGCCCCCATGGCGGTGCCCATGTCGTCGGTCTTGTAGCCCGAGGCGAGGCAGATCTGCGCCGTCTTCTCGAGCTGCGCCGGGGTCATCCCGGTCGACAGCACGAACTGGCCCACGCTTGCCAGCACCTGGTCACGCGGTTGCAGCGAGACCGAGGCCACCTGCTCCTTGAGCAGCGCGCCGAAGGTGCCGCACTGCTCGGCGATCTGCTGCGGCGAGGATTCGGCCACCTGCGACATCAGCGTCTCGCCCGCCGCGATGGCATAGGTGCGGGTCAGGCAGAGCTGCTCGCCCAGCGCCGCCGCCGGGTCGGTGAGCGTGTCGGCAGTGATATAGCCGCCGTTGGTCGAGGTCACGAGGTTCACGCTGTTGCAATGCGAGGCCAGCGAGGCCTCGACCGGGGCCGCGCCGCCGAAGAAGTTCGGCAGGGCGGGCGCCGCGTTCACCGCGGCGGTCGTCGCGGGCACCGCCGGCGTGGCCGAGGGCACCGGCATCGCCGCCATCTGCGGCCCGGGATCGCGCGGGATCGCCTGCGGCACCGGCATCGCGGGGGCTGCGGCGGTGGTGGTGTTGCTGCCGGTCTTGGCGCAGGTGCCGCGCTGGCAGGTGAACATCGCCGGCGTCACGTTGAAGGCCTGGAAGTCGTTGCGCTCGTAGCCGTCGGGGGTCGAGGCGAAGACCCGCACCATGCAGCTCTGGGCGCTGCACCAGAAGGCCGAGCCGGTGACCGAGGTGTCGATGATGTAATCGGTCTGGCCATCACCGTTGATGTCGGAGAGCTGGATGAAGCCGTGGCGCTGCACCAGCTGCTCGGCGGTGGGGTCCGAACTCTTGGCGATCTCGTTCACCGCCGCGGCGACGACGCTCGGCAGCCCGTAGTGCCCGCCGATCGACGAGGTCGCGGTGGTGCCACCGCCGTTCATCTGCTCGTCGCGGTAGGCCACCAGCAGCCCCTTCACCCCGAGCGGGTTCGAGGCGATGAGCTGCGACGTGGCGGGTCCGCCCGCCTGCGCGCGGTGGTAGGAGCCGATCAGGAAGTCGCGCTCGTACTGGGTGAGCTGCCCGGTCGGGGTGTAGCCCATGTGCCCCTGATAGGCCGAAATCGCCGACCGCGACCGGCTGCCCATGACACCGTCGACAGAGCCCGCGTTGAAGCCGAAGTAGTTGAGTGCGGACTGCGTGTCGCGGTTGGTCTGGCGCTCGTAACTGCTGACCGAGCTGCTCTTCGTGGACTTGCTGCTGCTGTAGGTCTTGCGGGAGCTGCTGGCCGGCGCCCGGTAGACGCGCTGGGTCTTGGGTTGGTTGGCGATGGCGCTGCCGATGAAACCGCCGACGAGACCGCCCACGAAGGCGTTGTCGGCAAGGGCGGGAAGCGGGGTAAGGGCGACGCTGGCAGTCAGCAGTCCGGAAACAAGGATGCGTTTCACAGGAAATCTCCTCTGATGAAAAGCAAGCATGTCGCAAATTCTTGGCGGCGCGCCCGCTGGGACAGGTCGTTGCGCATTGAATGCAGTCAGGGTTTGCGGCGATCACGATTCTGTCAACCCTTGATGCCCCTCAGGGAGGCCGGAGGTCTGGAATACCCGCCCTGAATGGCCCTCGCGGCCCCTCGCCACCCCTCGCTGCGCGTGGGATCTTGACGACGGCGGCGCGCGGGCCTAGCCCGCTCGGCATGGTGGAATGGATCACGAGCGACGGCCTGACGGGCTACGAGGACGCGGTTGCCTTCATGGAGGACCGGGCGGCGGCCATCGCACGTGGCGAGGCCGACGAGGCGATCTGGCTGGTCGAGCACCCGCCGCTCTACACCGCCGGCACCTCGGCCCGCCACGAGGACCTCCGCGATCCCGACCGGTTCCCGGTGTTCGAGAGCAAGCGCGGCGGCCAGTTCACCTATCACGGTCCCGGCCAGCGCGTGGTCTACGTGATGCTGGACCTCAACCGCCACGGCCGCGACATCCGCTGCTTCGTGCAGAACCTCGAGAAATGGGTGATCGCGGCGCTGGCCGAGTTCAACGTCACCGGCCACATCCGCGACGGCCGCGTCGGCGTCTGGGTCGAACGCCCCGAGCGCCCGCGCCTGCCCGACGGCAGCATGGCCGAGGACAAGATCGCCGCCATCGGCATCCGCCTGCGCAAATGGGTGAGCTTCCACGGCATCTCGATCAACGTCGAACCCGAGCTCGAGCACTTTTCCGGCATCGTGCCCTGCGGAATCACCGATTTCGGCGTCACCAGCCTTGTCGATCTCGGCCTGCCGGTGACCATGACCGACGTGGACGTCGCCCTGAAGCGCAGCTTCGGCGAGATCTTCGGCGACTGAGCCGCGCGCTCAGCCCAGCCGCTTTGCCATGTAGACCCGGTGCAGGCCGTTGACCTCGGCCCGATGCGTCTCGACATAGCCGCGCCGCAGATAGATCTCGATGTTCTCGACCATGGTGACGTGGGTATAAAGCGTGATGCGGTCATACCCGGCGGCCCGCGCCCGCGCCTCGGCATGGTCCATGAGACGCCGCCCGAAGCCCCTGCCCTGCGCCCATGGCGCCACGGCGACGTTGTCCAGCAGCATGTGCTCGGGCTCGGGCACCAGCACCAGGAGCCCCGCGATGCGACCGTCGGCGCGCAGCACCTCGATCTGCCCCGCCGCCAGCGGCACGGCGTAATCAGTGCGCATCGGGCCGGGCAGCATCTCCATGCGCTCGACGTAATGACCATAGGCGCCGGACACCAGCTCGCCGATCTCGGCCAAGTCGGCGACCCAGCCCGGAGTGATGGCGTCGTCCCTGTCCTGCATGGCCCCTCCCACCGCAAAAGAATGACCGGAGCGGCCTGTTCCGGGGAGAACGCCGCTCCGGTCACCATAGCCTGACACGGGCGGGAGCAACACCGTGCAGGAGCAAACGCTTCCGGTCGGGACAGGAGCGAAGCGTTTGTGACGGGCGCGCGCCGGGATCAGCGCGCGCGGAAGACGTGGGCGAGGATCTCGTCGCGCCGCAGCCCGAGCCGGGCGAGCTCCTCGTCGGTCAGCGCCCGCAGCGAGGCGATGCGCTCTGCAAGCTGGCGCTGGCGACGCGTGAAGGGGGTCTCGAAGATGCGCGCGATCCTGCGCGATACGGAAAAGGACGGCGTCCGGTGGTCGATGCAGGTCATGGGTGGCAGCCCCTCCTGGCGGAAATGTCGAATCTGGAAATGCGGCGCCGGAAATTGGTTCGGCAGATGAGACAATCCTAGCCGACTGCGCCCCGAGTCGCAGGTCAGGAATACCTGACGCAAGGGCAAGCCCGCGGGTCGATTTCCGGCGAACGGGTGGCGACCGTCGCGCGGGACCGCCGCCTTGGGAGGCTCCGCTCCCCTGCGCAAGGTGGTGCGACAATAAAGTTTGATCCAGATCAAACGGCTATATTGCCCGGTCCCTGGAGACATTCTAAAAGGATGATTGGATATGAGGGGCGGATTGCGCGCAGTCGCAGCCGCCGGGACGAGACCAACAGGAGGCAGACGATGGCAGACGCCGCCATTCACGGCCACGAACACGAGGACAACCGGGGGTTCTTCACCCGCTGGTTCATGTCGACGAATCACAAGGACATCGGGATTCTCTACCTGATCACCGCTGCGATCGTTGGCCTCATTTCGGTGTGCTTCACCGTCTACATGCGTCTGGAGCTCATGGAGCCCGGCGTGCAGTACATGTGCATGGAGGGCGCGCGTCTGATACCGACCGCGACCGAGAACTGCACCCCCAACGGCCACCTGTGGAACGTGATGATCACGGGCCACGGCATCCTGATGATGTTCTTCGTGGTCATTCCGGCGCTGTTCGGCGGTTTCGGCAACTACTTCATGCCGCTGCAGATCGGCGCGCCGGACATGGCGTTCCCGCGCCTGAACAACCTCAGCTACTGGCTCTACGCCGCGGGCACCACGCTGGCGGTCTGCTCGGTGTTCTCGCCGGGCGGCAACGGCCAGCTCGGCTCGGGCATCGGCTGGGTGCTCTACCCGCCGCTCTCGACCTCGGAAGCGGGCATGTCGACCGACCTCGCGATCTTCGCGGTGCACGTTTCGGGCGCCTCGTCGATCCTCGGCGCGATCAACATCATCACCACCTTCCTGAACATGCGCGCCCCCGGCATGTCGCTGTTCAAGGTGCCGCTCTTCGCCTGGTCGGTGTTCGTCACCGCGTGGCTAATCCTGCTGTCGCTGCCCGTGCTGGCCGGCGCCATCACCATGCTGCTGACCGACCGCAACTTCGGCACCACCTTCTTCCAGCCCTCCGGCGGCGGTGACCCGATCCTCTACCAGCACATCCTGTGGTTCTTCGGCCACCCGGAAGTTTACATCGTGATCCTGCCCGGCTTCGGCATTGCCAGCCACGTGATCGCCACCTTCTCGCGCAAGCCGGTCTTCGGCTACCTGCCGATGGTCTGGGCGATCATCGCGATCGGCGCGCTCGGCTTCGTCGTGTGGGCGCACCACATGTACACCGTGGGCATGTCGTTGTCCCAGCAGAGCTACTTCATGCTCGCGACCATGGTCATCGCCGTCCCGACCGGGGTGAA
Source organism: Salipiger thiooxidans (assembly GCF_900102075.1). Classification (GTDB taxonomy): domain Bacteria; phylum Pseudomonadota; class Alphaproteobacteria; order Rhodobacterales; family Rhodobacteraceae; genus Salipiger; species Salipiger thiooxidans. The sequence continues at coordinate 199,680 of NZ_FNAV01000001.1, forward strand.
GATCTTCTCGTGGATCGCGACGATGTGGGGCGGCTCGATCGAGTTCAAGACGCCGATGCTCTTCGCCATCGGCTTCCTGATCCTCTTCACCATCGGCGGCGTGACCGGCATCGTGCTGAGCCAGGCCGGCGTCGACCGCGCCTATCACGACACCTACTACGTCGTGGCGCACTTCCACTACACGATGTCCATGGGGGCCGCGTTCACCATCTTCGCGGGCTGTTACTTCTACATGCCAAAGATGACCGGCAAGATGTATCCCGAGGCGCTCGGCAAGCTGCACTTCTGGATGTTCTTCATCGGCGTGAACCTGACCTTCTTCCCGCAGCACTTCCTGGGCCGTCAGGGCATGCCGCGCCGCTACATCGACTACCCGGAGGCCTTCGCCACCTGGAACACCCTGTCGAGCTGGGGCGCGCTGCTGTCCTTTGCCTCCTTCCTGCTGTTCTTCGGCATCGTGATCTACACCGTGCGCAAGGGTGCTCCGTGCACCGCGAAGAACCCCTGGAACGAGTACGCGGACACGCTCGAGTGGACCCTGCCCTCGCCGCCGCCGGAGCACACTTTCGAGCAGCTCCCCAAGCGTGAGGACTGGGACAAGCAGCACGCGCACTGAGCGCGGGGCTGACCAGACCAGAGATCAAGGCCCCGGAGCGTTCCGGGGCCTTTTTCGTATCCGGCACCGGATCCCCTGCGCGCCCCGCACGTTCCGTTATCGCCCCTGCACTCCCCTCTACGACCCGCGCAGCGCCGCGGAATCGCTGACCATCAACGGAGCCCCGGATGCCCTATCGCTGGCAGACACCGGCCGCCGGCGAGCCCGGCACCGAGCTGCACCTCTGGCCGCACCAGTCGCTTTCGGCGCGGGGCTTCTCGATCTTCATCCTGAGCTTCTTCCTGCTCGCGCTGATTCCATTCTTCGGCCTCGTCGGCACCGTGCTGCTCTGGGCGCTCCTGCCCTTCATGCTGGCGGCGGTGGGCGGAATCTGGGTGGCGATCCGCTGGAACGCCCGCGACCGGCAGGTGCTCGAGATCCTGACGCTGAGCCCGGAGCGCACCCGGCTGGTGCGGCACAATCCGCGCGGACCGGACCAGTGCTGGGACAGCGACACGTACTGGGTGAGCGTCGTTCTGCACGAGGCCGGGGGCCCCGTCCCCTACTACGTCACGCTCAAGGGCGCCGGACGCGAGGTTGAGATCGGCGCGTTTCTGAGCGAAGACGAGCGCAAGGCACTCTATGCCGAACTTCGCGACCAGGTCCGGCAACTGTCCCGCCCCTGACGCGGCCACAGGAGAGAGACATGGCGCAGGTCCCTGCGACGCCGAAATGGAAACGCGCCCTGCGTCTCGCCGCCGCCGCGGTGTCGCCCGCGCTGGCACGCGGCCTCGCGCCCGCCGCCTCCGAGACCGCCGCGCTCGACCTGCGCGCCGCCACGGGCGGCCCGCGTCGCGCCGCGCAGGAGGTGATCTTCCTCGTCCCCCTCGTCGGCCCGCATCACGTCGGCGACTGGCAGGCGGTGACCGGGCGGCTGGCCCGGACCGTCGAGAGCCTCCGGCGTCAGGAGGGCGCTTGGCGCGCGGTGATCTGCTGTCAGGAGCGACCGCCCCTGCCCGACGATCCTCGGCTGATCTGGCTGCCCTTCACCGATCCCACGCCCGGCAACGACAAGTGGCGCAAGCTCGCGGCGCTCTGCGACCACCTCGCAGAGCTCGGACCCGAGCCCGCCTATGTCATGAGCTTCGACGCCGATGACCTGCTGCGCGACGGCACCGTGGCGGAGATGCTGGCACGGCAGGAGAGCGGCTATCTCGTCGAGTCCGGCTTCGTCATGGATCACGCCACTGGCGGCGTGGCACTTGCCGGGCCGCGCAGCCTGACCATGCCGCTGCGCAAGCCGTTCTGGAAGCTCTGCGGCTCCTGCGCTGCGGTGTTCCACGACCCGGCGCTGCCGCAAAGCGCCGCCTTCCTGCGCGCGATGACCGCCCACGAGCACCGGATGTTCCCTTATCTCGCGCAGCTGGCCGGACGAAGACTGCGCCCGCTGGCACGGCCCTCGGTGCTCTACGTGCTGAACCATGGCGAGAATTTCGGCGCCCGCCGCGGACGTGTCGGGTTCAAGACCCGTTTCGTGCAGCGCTATGCCGTGACGGCGGAAGACTGGGCCCGGGTCGCGCCGGATTTCCCGACGCCCTGACCCGCAGGACCTCCGACCGGAGGGCCGGGCTCAGCCGGCGCTCGACAGGCGGTCCTTGACCTTGGCGCCCACCGCGCCGAAATCCATGCGGCCCTGGTAGCGCGACTTCAGCACGCCCATCACCCGGCCCATGTCGCGGATCGAGCTGGCGCCGACCTCCGCCACCGCGCTATCGAGCGCTGCCTCGATCTCGTTATCGCTGAGCGGCTTCGGCAGGAATTCCTCGATCACCTCGATCTCGGACAGTTCCGCCTCGGCAAGGTCGAGCCGGCCGCCCTCTTCGTAGGTCCGTGCGCTCTCGCGGCGCTGCTTCACCATCTTGGCAAGGATCGCCAGAAGCTCGGGATCGGCGACGCCGCCGTCGATGCCTTCGGCGCGCGCGGCGATGTCGCGATCCTTGAATGCGGCGTTGATCAGCCGGAGCGTCGACAGCCGACTTGTCGCCTTGTCCTTCATTGCCTGCTTGGTCGCAGACGTGATGCGTTCTCGCAATTCCATTGATAGCCATCCCCAGAGCCATTCAGAAACGCTAAGGTATCCAAAGGTCCCGCCGGGCGCAACTCCGCCTGATCCGAGCCAAGGCATTGAAAATGCTAGTTTTCGCATTTCCCAGCAGGCCTTGACCCCAAACTGCGCAGACTTTAGGTATTGCGCGATTTGCCGCCTGCCTGCTGCCAGAGGAGTCGCGCCATGCCCGCAAGCCCCAAACCCACCGCCTGCCTCGCCCTAGCCGACGGCACGCTGTTCTATGGCCAGGGCTTCGGCGCCACCGGCCAGACCGAGGCGGAACTCTGCTTCAACACAGCCATGTCCGGCTATCAGGAAATCATGACCGACCCGTCCTACGCGGGCCAGATCGTGACCTTCACCTTCCCCCACATCGGCAACACCGGCGTGACCCCCGAGGATGACGAAACCGGCGATCCGGTCGCCGCGGGCATGGTCGTGAAGTGGATGCCGACGCAATCCTCGAACTGGCGCGCCGTGCAGGAGCTGTCCGAGTGGCTGGCCTCCCGCGGCCGGATCGCCATCGGGGGCATCGACACCCGCAGACTGACCCGCGCGATCCGCCAGTCCGGCGCCCCGCACGTGGCGCTCGCCCACGATCCCGAGGGCAACTTCGACGTCGAGAAGCTGGTCGCCGCGGCCCGCGCCTTCCCCGGCCTGACCGGGCTCGACCTCGCCAAGGACGTGACCTGCACCCAGTCCTATCGCTGGGACGAGATGCGGTGGGCGTGGCCCGAGGGCTATGCACGGCAGGAAGCGCCCAAGAAGAAGGTCGTCGCCATCGACTACGGCGCCAAGCGCAACATCCTGCGCTGCCTCGCCTCGGCCGGCTGCGACGTGACCGTGCTGCCCGCGACGGCGACCAAGGAAGACATCCTGGCCCACTCGCCTGACGGCGTGTTTCTGTCGAACGGCCCGGGCGACCCTGCAGCCACCGGCGCCTACGCGGTGCCGATGATCAAGGGCATCCTCGACGACACCGACCTGCCGATCTTCGGGATCTGCCTCGGTCACCAGATGCTGGCGCTGGCGCTTGGCGGCAAGACCGTCAAGATGAACCACGGCCATCACGGCGCCAACCACCCGGTGAAGGAAATCGAGAGCGGCAAGGTCGAGATCACCTCGATGAACCACGGTTTCGCAGTCGACGCGCAGAGCCTCCCGGCCGGCGTGATCGAGACTCACGTCTCGCTGTTCGACGGGTCGAACTGCGGGATTCGCATGGCCGACCGCCCGGTGTTTTCGGTCCAGCACCACCCTGAGGCGAGCCCCGGCCCACAGGACAGCTTCTACCTGTTCGAACGCTTCGTGAACGTGATGTAATCGCAGGTGAAATCCGTTTCGCGGGCCTGAAATTAACGTCGCATTTACCAAATCAACCTGAATTGGACTCCTGTCAGAGCGCAGGAGTCAGTCATGTCGAGCCCAAGTCCGGTCTTTCGGACCTCCCGGATAGCCCAGGCGGAACTGCCGCGGGGCCGTCCGTTATGGGCGATCCTGCTCGCCAATGGCACCCTCATGCCGACCGAGGCGGTGCAGGCGCTGGCCGAGGCCGGACGCAGCGGCGCCGCCCTACCCCGGGTGCTGGTGGCCGAGGATCTGGCGACGCCCGAGCAGGTGCTGGAGGCGCAGGCGCTGCACTACGGCGCGATGATCCTTCGGCGCGAGGCGAACCCGCCCGATCCCGCGCTCTCCGATCTTCTGTCCCCCGAGACCTGCCTGCGCCACTCGGTGCTGCCGTGGCTGCGCATCGGCGAGACCATCGTACTGGCCACCGCACAGCCCGACCGGTTCCATTCGGCGCTCGACGCCCTGCCCGAGGGCTGCGGGGCCGTCGCCATGGCGCTCGCCACCGAGGCCGACATCCAGTCCGAGATCGCCACCAGCCATGGCGAGGCGATGGCCCGCCGCGCCGAGACGCAGGTGCCCGCCGACGAGAGCTGCCGCGACATGGACCGGATCACCCCGCTGCGGGCGGTGATCGGCGGCAGCTTCGCGCTTGCCTGTCTCGCGCTGCTGTTCCACGACGCGCGGCTGTTCTTCGCCCTCGCGACACTCGCCGCCGTGGTGACGCTGGTGCTGGCGCAACTGACCCGGCTCGCGGCCCTCGTGGCCGGGCTGCGTTCGCCCCCGCCGCTCGACGACCTGCCGCCACGTCTGCCGACAGTGTCGCTGCTGGTGCCGCTCTTTCGCGAAGAGCGCATTGCCCGTGATCTCGTGCAGCGGCTGTCGCGGCTCGACTACCCACGCGCGGCGCTGGATGTCCTGCTGGTGCTCGAGGCCCGCGACGAGACCACCCGTGCCACGCTCTCGCGCATGATCCTGCCGCCGTGGATGCGGGTGATCGAGGTGCCGGACGGCCCGATCACCACCAAGCCCCGCGCGCTCAACTACGCGCTGCGCTTCGCCCGCGGCGAAATCGTCGGCATCTACGACGCCGAGGATTCGCCCGCCCCGGACCAGCTCCGCCGGGTCGCCGCCCGCTTCGGACGCGCACCGCCGCGCACCGCCTGTCTGCAGGGCATCCTCGATTTCTACAACCCGCGCGCCAACTGGCTCTCGCGCTGCTTCACCATCGAATACGCCACCTGGTTCCGGGTGATGCTGCCCGGCCTCGCAAGGCTGGGCTTCGCAATTCCGCTGGGTGGCACCACCGTCTTCTTCCGCCGCGCCGTGCTCGAGGAGGTCGGCGGCTGGGACGCCCACAACGTCACCGAGGACGCCGATCTCGGCATCCGCCTCGCCCGCCACGGCTATGTCACCGAGCTCTTGCCCGTGGTCACCCGCGAGGAGGCCAACAACCGCGTCTGGCCCTGGGTCCGGCAGCGGTCGCGCTGGCTCAAGGGTTACATGATCACCTGGGCGGTGCACATGCGCGCGCCGCGACGGCTCTGGCGCGAGCTCGGGGCCTGGCGCTTTCTGGGGGTGCAGCTGGTGCTGCTGACCGGCTGCCTGCAGTTCCTGCTCGCCCCGGCGCTCTGGTCGTTCTGGCTGCTGCTCGCCGGCTGGACATCGCAGCTTGCCAGCTGGGGCGCCCCCCACGTCACCCGCGCGCTGCTGCTGGGATTTCTCGTCGCCGAGGCGGTGTCGCTGCTGGTCTCCATCGCCGCCGTCTCGCGCTCGCCGCACAACGGGTTGCTGCTCTGGGTGCCGACGCTGTTCCTGTACTTCCCGCTCGGCACGCTCGCCGCCTACAAGGCCCTGTGGGAGCTCATCGCCCGCCCCTTCTACTGGGACAAGACGGCGCACGGCCACTCGGCGCCCGACCGGCCCGACGCCGACATCCCCGAGGACCTGCCCCGCTAGGCGCCGGGCAGTCGTCGGATGGCCGTCGGTCAGTCCACCTTGCGGCTGTCGAGCTTCAGACGGGTCACGAACGCCACCGAGATATGATCGCGCAGCGCCTTGTAGGCCGCGTCCTCATCACGCCGGGCAATGGCGTCGACGATGGCCTTGTGCTCGGCGAGCGCGATCTCGCCCCGGCCCTGCGCCGCCAGCGAAGTGGTCGCCATCAGCGCCATGGACCGGTGCACGAGGTCGAGCTGCTGCACGAGGAAGCGGTTGTGCGAGGCGAGATGGATCATCTTGTGAAACCGCCGGTTCGCCCGCGACAGCGCCGAAGGGTCGTTCAGCAACGCCCGGTCCTCGGAGACCATCTCGCGCAGCACGGTGATCTCTTCCTCGCTGGCATGGCGCGCCGCAAGCCGGGCGGCGAGCCCCTCGAGCTCGGTGCGCACCACGTAAAGCTCGGCCATCTGGTTGTGATCCAGCGACGCCACGATCAGCGACCGGCCGTCACGGGTCAGCAGCGACTGGGTCTCGAGCCGCTGCAGCGCCTCGCGGATCGGCGTGCGCGAGACCCCGAACCGCTCGGCCAGCTCGCTCTCGACCAGACGGTCGCCGGGGCGGTAGACGCCGGTGTCGATCGCCTCGAGGATCAGCGTGTAGGCGTCCTTGTTGGACGTCCGGATCTGGTTCATTGGGTACTCCTGGCTCGATCCGGCCAAGATAGCGCCAACGGCGCCTGTGGATCAATGCGCCCATTGCCGCAAACCGCGCAGAGGATTAAGCTTCGCGCCATGGTGAAACAGCACTTCAGCCACGTCCGGCACTGGGTCTTCGACCTGGACAACACGCTCTACGCCCCCTCCGTGCGGCTCTTCGACCAGATCGAACGGCGGATGAACGCCTTCGTCGTGCGCGTGCTCGGCGTCGACGACACCGAGGCCAACCGCCTGCGCAAGCATTACTGGCAGCTCCACGGCACCACGCTCGCCGGGCTCATGGCCGAGCACAAGATCGACCCCGACGCCTATCTTGAAGAGGTCCACGACATCTCCTTCGACGCGCTGGCGCCCGACCCGCATCTCGCCGAGCTGATCGGCAATTTGCCGGGCCGGCGCATCGTCTACACCAACGGCAGCGCTCCCTACGCGGCGCAAGTGCTGAAGGCGCGCGGGCTCGACGCGGCCTTCGACGCGATCTACGGCGTCGAACACGCGGGCTACCGTCCGAAACCGGAGGAAGACGCCTTCCGTACGGTCTTCGAACGCGACGGCACCGATCCCCTCAGGGCCGCGATGTTCGAGGACGACCCGCGCAACCTTACCGCTCCCCACGCCATGGGGATGCGCACGGTGCATGTCGCCCCGGAACGGGCCGCGGGCTCGCATATCCAGCACCATACCGACGATCTGCCCGCCTTCCTCGGCCAGCTCTGAGCGCCCCTGCGACATTCCGTTCCTGCGGCAATCCGGCATGCTGATTTGCCGCCCGGCGGTCCTTATCTGCCTGCCGATGCGCCGCGCAAGATCGCCCGGCCCCAGTGACCAGGAGAGACCGACATGAGCATGAACGAAGCGACCGCCGCCGATCTGGCCCCCGCAACCGCCCGCGGCCTGAGCGTCGAGGCCCGGATCTGGATCGGCCTCGCCGTCTTCATCGCCGTGGTGGCCGCGGCGACCGTGACCTGGGGTGCCGTCGGCCTCGCCATGTGCGCGCTGGCCTGCGTGCCGGTCTGCTACGCGATGATCCTGCTGATCACCGTCGGCAAGTAAGGCGGGCAAGGTGCGCCCGCGCCGCATGGCATCCCGCCGCCCACTGCCCTAGATCTCCCATCGGGACCCCGTCCGACTCGGCCCGGCAGCGCAGCCCGCATACGCACGGCTGCGCAAGCTTCCGCCGGGTGGTTCAGCTTCGTCCCGAAACGCTCTAGATATGGGGCAAAGGAGAGCGGCCATGGATTGCGACATTCTCATCTCGGGCGGCGGCATCGCCGGTCTGACCGCGGCCGCCGCCTTCGGCGCCGCCGGATTCTCGGTGATCTGCGTCGACCCGGCCCCGCCGGTGACCGACCGCGAGGCAAGCGGCGCCGACCTGCGCTCCACCGCCTTCCTGCAGCCGGCGCAGGCGTTCCTCGAGAAGGCGGGCCTCTGGGCCCGGCTCGAGGGCCACGCCATGCCGCTGCAGGTCATGCGCATCGTCGACGCCGGTGGCGAGCGCCCGGAACCGCGCGTGACCCGCGATTTCGATGCCGACGACATCTCGGAGAAGCCTTTCGGCTGGAACCTCCCGAACTGGCTGCTGCGGCGCGAGATGGCGGCGCATCTGCACGACATGCCGACGGTCGACTTCCGCCCCGGCACCGCCACCACCACGCTCTTCACCCGCGAGGCCTATGCCCGCGTCGGCCTTTCGGACGGCAGCACGGTGCAGACCCGGCTGGTGATCGCCGCGGACGGGCGCAACTCCCCCATGCGCGAGGCCGCGGGCATCGGCGTGAAGACCACCCGTTTCGGCCAGAAGGCGCTGGCCTTCGCGGTCACCCACCCGATCCCTCACGGCAACGTCTCGACCGAGATCCACCGCACCGGCGGCCCCTTCACCCTCGTGCCGCTGCCCGACTTCGACGGCAAGCCCTCTTCGGCGGTGGTCTGGATGGAGGAAGGCCCCAAGGCCGAGGCGCTGTTCCGGCTCGACACGCCGACGCTCGAGGCGGCGATGTCCGAGCGCTCCTGCCACCTCTTCGGCCCGCTGACGCTGGCCTCGCAGCGCACCCTCTGGCCGATCATCGCCCAGCATGCCGAGACGCTCTGCGGCGAAAGGCTGGCGCTGGTGGCCGAGGCCGCACACGTGGTGCCGCCGATCGGCGCGCAGGGGCTCAACATGTCGCTCAACGACATGGCGACCCTGCACGACCTCGCCACCGCCACGCCCGAACGCCTCGGCGACCGGCAGATGCTCGAGAGCTACCACCGCAAGCGCATTCTCGACGTGCGCGCCCGCGTCGCCGGCATCACGCTGCTGAACCGCACCTCGATGCTCTCGGCGCCGCTGCTGCGCGACGCCCGCGCCAAGGCGCTCGACGCGCTCTACGGCGTCACCCCGGTGCGCAAGACGCTGATGCAACTCGGACTCGGGGCCAAGGGCTGAGGCCATGGCAGACACCCCCGACACCCCCACGGTCGAAGGCGGCTGCCTCTGCGGCGCCGTGCGCGTTACCGCCACCGGCCAGCCCGACCGGGTCGGCATCTGCCACTGCCTCGACTGCCGCAAACACCACGGCGCGCTGTTCTTCGCCGCGGCGATCTACCCGGAACGCGCCGTGACCGTCACGGGAGAGACCGGCGAATACCTCCGTCGCCACTTCTGCCCGCGCTGCGGCTCGTCGGTGTTCTCGCGCACCGGGGACGAGATCGAGCTTCACCTCGGCAGCCTCGACGCCCCCGACCGGTTCACCCCGGACTACGAGCTCTGGACCATTCGCCGCGAACGCTGGCTGCCGCCCTTCCCGCTCCGCGCGCGGCACGAATGCGATCGTCCCGAAGACTGATCCTTCATCTTGCCGGGAAAACTCCGGGGGAGTCCGCGTCAGCGGACGGGGGCAGCGCCCCCTCCAGGCCCACCACGCGGACCCACGACCTGAAAACCAGGCCCGCGCGTACCAACACGCGCGGGCCCGGCAAAGGTCAGACCACCTCGTCCAGCACCTTCTCGAGCCGCGCCACCGTGGCCGAGACATCCGCCAGCTTGTCGAGCCCGAAGAGCCCCAGCCGGAAGGTCGAGAAGCCCGCCGGCTCGTCGCATTGCAGCGGCACGCCCGCGGCGATCTGCGTGCCCCTGGCGGCGAAGGCCCGGCCCGACTGCACCTCGGGATCGTCGGTGTAGCTCACCACCACGCCCGGCGCGCCGAAGCCCTCCGCCGCGACCGAGGCGATGCCGCGCGCCGCCAGCAACTCGCGCACGCGCCGCCCAAGCTCCCATTGCGCCGCCTTGGCCTCGGCAAAGCCCATCTCCCGGGTCTCGACCATGGCGTCGCGGAACATGCGCAGCCCGTCGGTCGGCATGGTGGCGTGGTAGGCGTGCCCACCGGCCTCGTAGGCGGCCATGATCTGGCGCCACTTCTTGAGATCCATGGCAAAGGAGTTCGACGCCGTCCCCTCCAGCCGCTCCAGCGCGCGCTCCGAGAACATCACGATGCCGGCGCAGGGGGTCGCCGACCAGCCCTTCTGCGGCGCCGAGATCAGCACGTCGACGCCGGTCTCCTCCATGTCGACCCAGATGCAGCCCGAGGCGATGCAGTCGAGCACCATCAGCGCCCCCACCTCATGCGCCGCCGCGGCGATCTGCGCGATGTAGTCGTCGGGCAGGATCACGCCCGAGCTGGTCTCGACATGCGGCGCGAAGACGATCTGCGGCGCCTCGCGGCGGATCGCCTCGACCACCTCGGAGACGGGCGCGGGCGCAAAGGGCGCGACCGCCTCGTTGCCGGTCTGGCGCGCCTTCATCACGGTCACCTCGCCGCCGAAGCCGCCGGCCTCGAAGATCTGCGACCAGCGGAACGAGAACCAGCCGTTGCGCACCACCAGCGCCCGGGCGCCCTGTCCGAACTGCCGCGCCACGGCCTCCATGCCGAAGGTCCCGCCGCCCGGAACCAGCGCGACGCCGGCCGCACCATAGACCTCGCGCAGCATCGACGAGACGTCGCGCATCACCTCCTGGAAGGCGGCGGACATGTGGTTGAGAGACCGGTCGGTAAAGACCACCGAGAATTCCTCGAGACCCTTGGGGTCGACATCATCGCGCAGCGGCATGGCAAGCTCCTGTCTGTTTGACCCGTCGATACCGCATCGGTCACGGAACGCAACGCCTCCCTTGGGAGCAGTAGCGGGACGGCGGGCGGGGCGATTGCCGAAGGCGAGCGCCGTCCCGGCGTCCGGCGCGCCGCTCGGGCCGGGCGCGACAGATCAGCCCGCCAGACCAACCCCCGGCGGATCGCGCCCACCAGACGAACCCGATCGGCTCCCCCCCGTCGGACCACCCCCGTCAGATCGAGCCCATCGGACAGACCCCGTCAGATCGGCCCTGGACGACGCTCCTCGCTCAGCACCACGTTGGCCTCGACGTTGCCGACCCCGGGCAGCGTCATGATCCGGCGCCGCAGCACCCGCTCGAAATCCGGCAGATCCCGCGCCGCCACCCGCAGCCGGTAGTCGAAGGCACCCAGCACGTGCTCGACCAGCTGCACCTCGGGGATGGCGCTTACCGCGCGCTCGAAATCCTCGAGGCTCACCCGCCCCTTGGTGGCCAGCTTGATGCCGAGGAACACCGTCACCCCGAAGCCCAGCCGCCCGAGGTCGAGGTCCAGCCGCGCGCCGCGGAACACCCCGGCCTCGCGCAGCCGCTGGATGCGGCGCCAGCAAGCCGGCTGCGACAGGCCGAAGCGCCGCCCCAGCGCGCCTGCACTGGCCTGCGCGTCCTCGGCCAGGGCCCGGATCAGTCCCCGGTCGATCTCATCGAGCGCCAGCCCCTCCCCGGTCACAGCGGCACCGTCTCGTCGTGCTTCACCAGCGCCACGTGCATCAGCGCCTCGATGTCGGCGATATGCGGCAGGGTGAGCAGCTTCTCGCGGTAAAGCGTCTGGTAATGCCCCAGATCCCGCGCCACCACCGCGAGCCTCACGTCGACGGTGCCGAGGAAGGTCTGGATCTCGATCACCTCCGGCACCCCGCGCGCGCTCACGATGAACTCGTCGAAGGCCCGCGGCGCGGTCTTGTCGAGCGTCACCCGCAACGACACCTCGAGCTCGTAGCCGAGCGCCGGCCAGTGGATCACCCCGCGCACGCCCTTCAGCACCCCCTCGGCCCGCATCGCCGCCAGCCGGCGCGCCAGCGTCGAGGGAGTCACCCCCGCCCGCTCGGCAAGCTCTGCCGAGGCGACGCCCGGCGCCGCCTGGTATTGACGAAGAATGCGCCGATCGGTGTCGTCGAGCATGAATCCACCACCTTTCCAGGATTTCAGGAATGATCTTTCATCATTTCCGCAAATACTCAAGAAAAACGCAACCAACATCGCCGCGTGCAACCTAGTCTGCGCCCCATAACAAGACCAAGAGAACACGACCAAGGAAGGAAAGACCGATGCGCGTCTATTACGATCGCGATTGCGACATCAACCTGATCAAGGATATGAAAGTGGCGATCCTGGGCTACGGCAGCCAGGGCCACGCGCACGCGCTGAACCTGCGCGACAGCGGCGCCAAGAACGTCGTCGTCGCCCTGCGCGAAGGCTCCGCATCGGCCAAGAAGGCCGAAGCCGAGGGCCTCGCGGTCATGGGCATCGCCGAAGCGGCGGCCTGGTGCGACCTGATCATGTTCACCATGCCCGACGAGCTGCAGGCCGAGACCTACAAGAAATACGTCAAGGACAACCTCAAGCCCGGCGCGGCCATCGCCTTCGCCCACGGCCTGAACGTCCACTTCGGCCTGATCGAGGCGCCCGAAGGCATCGACGTCATCATGATGGCACCCAAGGGACCGGGCCACACCGTGCGCGGTGAATACGTCAAGGGCGGCGGCGTGCCCTGCCTCGTCGCGGTCGACAGCGACGCCACCGGCAAGGCGCTGGAAATCGGCCTGTCGTACTGCTCCGCAATCGGCGGCGGCCGCTCGGGCATCATCGAGACCAACTTCCGCGAAGAGTGCGAAACCGACCTTTTCGGCGAGCAGGCGGTTCTCTGCGGCGGCCTCGTCGAGCTCATCCGCTGCGGCTTCGAGACCCTGGTGGAAGCCGGCTACGCCCCCGAGATGGCCTACTTCGAGTGCCTCCACGAGGTGAAGCTGATCGTCGACCTGATCTACGAAGGCGGCATCGCCAACATGGATTACTCGATCTCGAACACCGCCGAGTTCGGCCAGTACGTCACCGGCCCGCGCATCCTGCCCTACGAGCAGACCAAGGCCGCGATGAAAGCCGTTCTGACCGACATCCAGCAGGGCAAGTTCGTCCGTGACTTCATGCTCGAGAACGCCGTGGGCCAGCCGACGCTGAAAGCCTCGCGCCGCGCCAACGACGAGCACCAGATCGAGCAGGTCGGCCAGAAGCTCCGCGACATGATGCCGTGGATCTCCGCCGGCAAGATGGTCGACAAGGCCAAGAACTGATCCTCCGGATCATCCGATGATCTCCGCGGGCCCGTGCCGACAAGGCGCGGGCCCGTTCCGTTGCGGCATTTCCCCTGCCAGCGCGCCTGTCAGAGCGCGGTGCCGCGCTTCAGGCGGATGTCGGCGTCACGCAGGGGCGCATCGGTGCACCACTGGTCGTCCCTGGGGAGCCAGACGGCATCGCGCACCTCGGCGTGGACGACGACCCGCTCTGGCGACACATCCACGATGTCCTCCGGCAGCACCGAGAGGAACAGGAAGAGGGCTTGGGCGGTGAGGCACATGGTCAAATCCTTTCGTGTCCTCCCGAGCCCAGCATGCCAGAAATCCGCAACCCTGTCACAGGCACGATGCTGCAACGCAGCACAAGCGCCCGACAGAGGCGGCCGGCGCCTATCGTCTGATCGGTTTGCAGGCAGGCGCGCCGGCCCGGGGCGCCCCCTCCGGTTTCAGAGCCCCAGCGAGCCCAGCACGATGACCGTGATCGTGGCGACCACGGGGATCGCCACCGCCACCACGAAGATGTCGGAGTAGCTCTTCTTGTGGGTCATGCCGGTGATCGCCAGCAGGGTGATGACGGCGCCGTTGTGCGGCAGCGCGTCGAAGCCGCCCGAGGACAGCGACGTCACCCGGTGCATCAGCCCCATGCTCACGCCCTGCTCCTGCCCCATCTGTGCGAACTGCTCGCCCAGCGCGTTTAGCGCGATGGACATGCCGCCCGAGGCCGAGCCGGTGATGCCCGCGAGCACGTTCACCGCCACGGCCAGCGACGCCACGGGGTTATCCGGGAACAGCCCCAGCACCGCATCGCGGATCAGCGCAAAGGCGGGGAGCGAGGCGATCACCGCGCCGTAGCCGACCTCGGAAGCGGTGTTGAAGACCGGCAGGAGCGACCCCATGGTGCCGGCGTTGACAGTCTCGAGCACATCCTTGAACCGGCTCCAGTTCAGCGCGATGGCCAGCACGATGGAGATGGTCAGCGACACGATGATGGCCCAGATGCCCGCCACCGACGATAGGCTGGTCTCGCCGTACTGCGGCTCGGCAAGGTAATCCGCCGACATCATCGGGATCAGCACGTAGGTGAAGAGCGCATTGAGCGCGATCACCGCCACCACCGGCGCGATGGCTATGGGGAAGCTCGGCAGGGTCGCGTCGGCGGGCAGCGTGCTGTCGGCGCCGGTCTCGTCATGCTCGCCATAGCCCTCGCCCTTGCCCTGCGCCGAGGCACGGCGACGGTTGAGCCAGAGCGTGCCGCCCACCAGCATGATCATCCCCGCCAGCGTGCCGAGCAGCGGCGCGGCAAAGACGTTGGTGCCGAAGAACGGGATGGGGATGGCGTTCTGAATCGCCGGTGTGCCCGGGAAAGCGGTCATGGTGAAGGTAAACGAGCCCAGCGCGATGGCCGCGGGCAGGAGCCGCTTGGGCACGTCGGCGCGGCGGAACAGCGCGTTGGCGATCGGGTAGATCGCGAAGGCCACCACGAAGAGCGACACCCCGCCGTAGGTGAGCACGCCGCAGGCCAGCACCACCGCGAGGATCGCCCGCCCCGCGCCAACCCAGTCCACGATGCGCTCGGCGATGGTCCGCGCGGCACCGCCGTCGGCCATGACCTTGCCGAAGATCGCTCCCAGCAGGAACAGCGGGAAATAGGTGATCACGTAGCCGCCGAGGCTTTTCATGAAGACCTGCGTGTAGGTCGCGAGCACCGGCAGGCCGCCCGAGAGCAGCACCGCCAGCATCGCCAGCAGCGGCGCAAGGATAAGAACGTTGATGCCGCGATAGGCAAGGTACATCAGCAGCCCGAGCGACAGGACGATCCCGAAAAGGCCCATGAAGAATGCTCCCCCCAATGTCAGTTGCTGCAGACGTTAGCGCCCGGACTGGCGAGGGCCAGTGCGGGCGCACAGCTTTCGTTCCGGCCGGACGAACCGTCGCAGAGAGAGGCGACTAATTCAGCAAAATACAACTATGCGGAGAAATTGACCCCAACGCCTCACGAAAGGCACCGGGGTCTGGAAGGTCTGCGATCCGGATGAAGGAACGTCGGACCGCGCCCGGATCAGTCCCAGCAGCTCACCTTCACGGTCATCTTGGTGGCCGCCGCCGCCAGATCCTCGGGCGCCAGCATGTCCTGCCCGGCGGTGCCGGAGCTGCGCACACCGGACGCGTCGAGGAAGGCCTTCAGCGCATCGGCGTCGGCGGCAAGCGCCACGCCCGCGGGCAGCTGCCGCGCGCCCTGCGCCTCGGGCAGCAACATGCCGAGCACCGCACCGCCGGCGTCGAGTACCGGGCCGCCCGCATCGCCGGGCTGTGCGGCGAGCGCCACCCGGGCCAGCGTCTCTTCGCCGCCGAGGCCGCGCGAATCCTCGAGCGAGCCATAGGTCAGGGTCGGCGCGCTGAGCACGCCGCCGAACGGGTAGCCCGCCACGGCGATCTCGGTCTTCAGACGCGGCGTGCCGCTGCGCAGGTTGGCGACGCCGCGCGGGGCCAGCGCCTGCTCGGGCCGCAGCACCGCGACGCCGAGCTCGGCGTCGGTGGCCGCCACCGAGGCGTCGTAGATGTCGTCAAGCGTGATCCGCCCGCAGGAGGCCACTGCCTCGGCCGAGGTCACCACCGCCCCGCCGGCATCGACGAAGAAGCCCGAGACCGTGGCGATGGGCTGGCGGATCTTCAGACCGGAGACGAGATCCACCGCCTGGCCCTCGTCGGTGACCGAGGCCGGGTCGAGCACAGCCGCCGTCGTGGCGAAGGAGGCCTTCATCATCGCCGACACCCGCTCGCGCCGCTCTTCGTCGCCGGCGGGCCAGATCAGGGTCCAGCCCTTGATGTGACCCTCGCGCAGCGCGACCTCGGTGTGGCTGACGATGCGGACGTTCTGCCCGGTGATGCTGAAGCTGTCGCGGCCGCGCTCGCGCGGGCCGGTGGGCGGCACGATCTCGAGCGTCTGCATGATCTCGTAGAGCCCGGCGAGGGTCTTGCGGTCGCCCGGCTGGCTGATCAGCAGCACGCGCGCCTGCAGGTCGCCGCTCGGCTCGTAGAGCGCGAAGGGCGCCTCATAGCGGTCGAAGGACACGACGCCGGTCGGCATCTCGATCTCGATCCCGGCGCGGCTGTCGCTGACCCGGGCCATGTCGAGCCCCTCGAGCACGGCGTTGTAGGCGCCGATGAGGTCCGCGCGCTGCGCCGAGGTCAGCACGCCGGTGACCTGGTAGCCGTTGGCGGCCTGCCATTCGGCCATGGCGTTGCGGGTGCCGGCGCCGAAGGCTCCGTCGATGGCGGCATTGTAATGCCCCGACCATTGCAGCGCGACCTGCAGCAGCTCGCGCTCGCCGCGCGAGAGCAGCGCCTCGCTGGCGCGGGCCTGCCGCGGGGTTTCCTCGGCGATTTCGGGACGGGTGACCACCTCGGGCGTGCCGGTGTCGGGCGAAAGACCCGTGTCGGGCGCCTGCGGCACCGGCTGCGCGGTCGAAAGGCCCGCCCCCACCGGCCAGAACTGGTCGCGATACTCGGAGCTCGAGGCGAGGTAGCTGTCGCGCGGGATGATCCCGGTCAGCCGCAGCTCGCGCAGGAGCGCCCCGGCGCTGTCGGGCGCATAGGGGCCAAGCGCGATGCCGTACCAGCCGCTGCCCAGAGAGAATCCGTTCACATTGTCGAGCCGCGTGGCATAGCCGCGCAGCGCCGCTTCCGCCTGCGTGAGGCTCGGCTGCGCTTCGATCTGGATGTAGACAAGCTCCTGTCCGGTACCTTGTGCAAACGCGCCGCCCGCGATCAGCAGCGCCGTCGCGCTCCCCAGAAGAAAGGATCTCATCATACTCGCTAGTGCCCCTCAGGCCGTGAAATTCTTGTTGGCTCTGGCGGTCTGTGTAGCAAATCGGGCTGTGCCGTCACCTCAAAATATGGTCAGCCCCGCGATTGACCCCTGCGGCTGTGGCGCATAATCAAGGCCCCAGCTTCAAGACAGGGCAGATGCGATGTTCGACACCGGCACCAAACCGAGGAGTTTCCAGGAGATCATCCTGCGGCTTCAGACCTACTGGGCCTCGAAGGGCTGCGCGGTGCTGCAACCCTACGACATGGAGGTCGGCGCCGGCACCTTCCACCCCGCCACCACGCTGCGGGCGCTGGGGTCCAGGCCCTGGGCTGCGGCCTATGTCCAGCCCTCGCGCCGGCCGACCGACGGGCGCTACGGCGAGAACCCGAACCGGCTGCAGCACTACTACCAGTTCCAGGTGCTGATCAAACCGTCGCCGCCGGACCTGCAGGACCTGTACCTCGGCTCGCTGGAGGCCATCGGCATCGACATGTCGGTGCATGACGTGCGCTTCGTCGAGGACGACTGGGAAAGCCCGACGCTGGGCGCATGGGGCCTTGGCTGGGAGGTCTGGTGCGACGGCATGGAAGTGTCGCAGTTCACCTATTTCCAGCAGGTCGGCGGTCACGACTGCACCCCGGTCTCGGGCGAACTGACCTACGGGCTCGAGCGTCTGGCCATGTACGTGCTCGGCATCGACCACGTGATGGACATGCCGTTCAACGACCCGCAGACGCCCATCGCGCTGAGCTACGGCGACATTTTCCGCCAGACCGAGCAGGAATACTCGCGCTGGAACTTCGACGTGGCCGACACCGAGATGCTCCTGAAGCATTTCGAGGACGCCGAGGCCGAGTGCCAGCGCATCCTCGACACGCCCGCCGAGGACGCCAAGACCGGCAAGCGCATCGTCATGGCCCACCCAGCCTATGACCAGTGCATCAAGGCCTCGCACCTCTTCAACCTGCTCGACGCCCGCGGCGTGATCTCGGTCACCGAGCGGCAGGCCTATATCGGCCGCGTCCGGGCGCTGGCGAAGCGCTGTGCCGATGCCTTCGTGACGACCGAGGCCGGCGGTTACGCCGCCTGATGCGCGGGCGCCCCTCAGGCGCGGCGCCCGGCGGCATGGCCTCGTCAGGCCAGCCCCGGCAGCAGCGCCTTGAGGCCGCTCGCGATCATCTCGACCGCGATGGCGGCGAGAATCATGCCCATGATCCGGATCATCACCACGCGCAGGGTCTGCGACAGATAGCGGCCGATGCTGGCGGCGAAGAACATCACCACGCCGAGCGAAACCAGCACACCGGCCAGCGCCAGCGCGATGGCGAGATGGTCGCCCATGCCCTTGGCCTGCCCGGTGAAGACCACGATGGTGGTGATGGTGCCCGGCCCCACGAGGATCGGGAAGGCCAGCGGGTAGAAGGACGGATCGCTCTCGGGGTCCTGCTGCGCGCGCTCGGCACTGGTGCCGTGATGGGCGCTGCCGGCGCTGCCGTTCAGCATGCCGAGCCCGATGATCATCAGCACCAGCCCGCCCGCGACGCGGAAGTCGTCGACGCTGATCCCGAAAAAGCCGAGGATCGCCGTGCCCGCCACCGCCACCACCGCGCAGAGTGCGCCGCTGTAGGTCACCGTGCGCAGCGCCGCGCCGCGCTGCTCGGCGAGGCTCATGCCGTCGGTGAGGCTCAGGAACATCGGCAGGTTCACGAACGGGTTCATGATCGCGAAGATCGCCCCCAGGAACTTGATAAGAAACGCCGTATCCATATCTGTCCCTGTGCAGCCCACCCCGGCCTAGCACACGGGGCGGACCCGGCAAAGCCCGCATTCCAAGGAGGAATGGCAGTATGAGCGGAAAGATCCTCGCCATCGCCATCGTCGTCAGCGCCCTGCTCTTCGGCGCCGGTGTCTACTATTTCCAGGTCTACTACTACTATGCCGCGGTCGAGGACGACGCCGGGCAGGTTTTCCTGACGCCCCTCGATGGCGGCGCGCCCGAGCACATCGCCTATGCCGGGTTCGAGGGCATCGACGCCACCAGCTCGCCCATCCGCTACCGCGCCTGCTTCACCACGCCGGAGCGACCGCAGGCGCTCGACGAGCGCTTCGAGCGCTACGGGGATGGCGAGCCGCGCAACGCGCCCTTCTGGTTCTCGTGCTTCGACGCCGAGGAGATCGGGCGGATGATCGAGACCGGCGAGGCCCATGTCTACGTCGCCCAGCGCAACATCGAGTTCGGCATCGACCGGGTGGTGGCGGTGGCCGAGGATGGCCGCGGCTACGTCTGGGAAGAGATCAATGAATGCGGCGACAAGGCCTATGACGGCACGCCGCTCGGCGAGGATTGTCCGCCGCGAGACTGATGCTGCGGGAGCCTTCGGCGCCGCCGTCACGCGGGCGGTTCGGCCTGGGTGATCCGCTGCCTGCAGTGCTCATCGCCCGCGCCCCGGCGGTTCCGGATCTCGCTGCGCGATGGTTCTGGCGGCAGGGACCGGGTGTCGTGCAGGCGGCGAGGGTCGAGGGGGCGCTGCCCCCGTCTCCTGCGGAGACACCCCCGGAGTTTACCTGGCAAGATGAAGATGAAGGCCGCGCTTGCTGCCTGAGGCAAGGGTCTGGTGGGGCTCGGGGTTTTGTCTTTGGCCATGGGTGGTGCGGGGGCGCCTGGCGTTTGTCGATGGAACCAGAACGGGGTCTGGCGCGCTCTGTCTGCAACCGAGGAGACACGCCATGTCCGACAAAGCCCCTGCCTGGGTCGTTCCCGCAATGCGCGCCGGCTACGCCGCCCGAGGCGCCGTCTACACCGTGGTGGGGGGGCTCGCCCTGTTCGCCGCCTGGCGCGGCGGCCAGGCCGAAGGCACCACCGACGCGCTCGCCCAGCTGAAGGGAGAGCCCTGGGGCGTGCCGCTGCTGCTTGCCATCGCGCTCGGGCTGATCTGCTACACGATCTGGCGGCTGATCGACGCCTGGATGGACCTCGAGTGCTACGGCAGCGAGCTCAAGGGCATCGTGGCGCGGGCCGGCCAGGTGATCACCGGGCTGATCCACGGTGCCATCGGCGTTTCGGTCGCCACCATGGCGCTGCGCGGCAACTCCGGCGGTGACGGCGCGCAGAGCGCAACCCAGAAGCTGATGGCGATGCCCTGGGGCCCCTACCTCGTGATCGCGGCCGGTCTCGCGACCATCGGGGCGGGCATCTATTACGCCCACAAGGGCATCAAGGAGAAGTACAAGGAAGACATCCGCGTGACGCCGCTGGCGCGCAAGCTCGATCCGCTGATGAAGTTCGGCCTCGTGGCCGAGGGCGTGGTCATCGCCATCATCGGCGCCTCCATCGTCTACGCCGGGATCACCCACAACCCGGGCCAGGCCGGCGGTGTCGGCACCGCGCTCGACCAGATCCGTTCACTCGCCTTCGGACGCATCCTTCTGGGTGCCGTGGCCATCGGGCTCATCGGATTTGCCATCGAGAACTTCATCGAAGCCGCCTATCGCATCGTCCCGCGCCGCTCGGGCACGGACGTGATGACGCTGGCGCGCCGCGCCAGGCTCAAGGCCGAGGGCAAGCTGCGCGAGGCCACCACCTGAGGCGATCGGCCTAATCGCTGGACCTCCGCCGTCCATCCCGTTATCCAGCCAAGCGAACAACAGCCCGCGCCCCTTCCGGCGCGGGCAGATGCTTTGGTGAGACCATGCCCGACCTTCTGATCGAACTCTTCTCCGAGGAAATTCCCGCCCGCATGCAGGCCCGCGCCGCGGAGGACCTGAAGAAGCTGGTCACCAACGGCCTCGTCGAGGCGGGCCTCACCTACGCGGGCGCCGCCGCCTTCTCGACCCCGCGCCGGCTGACGCTGGCGGTCGAAGGGCTGCTTGCCGCCTCACCCGCCACCCGCGAAGAGCGCCGCGGCCCCAAGGTCGACGCGCCGGAGAAGGCCATCGAGGGCTTCCTGCGCGGCGCCGGCGTCACCCGCGAGCAATGCGAGGTGCGCGAGGACAAGAAGGGGGCCGTGCTCTACGCGGTGATCGAGAAGCCCGGTCGCCCCGCCGCCGAGATCGTGGCCGAGGTGCTTGAGACCACGGTGCGCAACTTCCC
This sequence comes from Salipiger thiooxidans, assembly GCF_900102075.1. Lineage (GTDB taxonomy): Bacteria > Pseudomonadota > Alphaproteobacteria > Rhodobacterales > Rhodobacteraceae > Salipiger > Salipiger thiooxidans. The sequence continues at coordinate 220,728 of NZ_FNAV01000001.1, forward strand.
CTGGCCCAAGTCGATGCGCTGGGGCGCCGGCAGCCTGCGCTGGGTGCGCCCGCTGCACCGCATCCTCTGCGTGCTGACCACCGAGGCCGGCTCCGAGGTGGTGCCGCTCGAGATCGACGGCATCTGGGCCGGCAAGATTACGCAGGGTCACCGCTTCATGGGCGGCGCGCCCTTCGAGGTCACGTCCTTCGAGGATTACGAGACGAAGCTCAAGCGCTCGAAGGTGATCCTGTCGCCCGAGGAGCGGGCCCAGACGATCTGGCACGATGCCACCAACCGCGCCTTCGCGGCCGGGCTGGAGGTGGTCGAGGATCGTGGCCTGCTGGCCGAGGTCTCGGGGCTGGTGGAGTGGCCGGTGGTGCTCATGGGCAAGATCGGCGAGGATTTCCTCGATCTGCCGCCGGAGGTTCTGCAGACCTCGATGAAAGAGCACCAGAAGTTCTTTTCCGTCAAGAATCCGGCCTCCGGGCGCATCGAGGGCTTCGTAACGGTTGCAAATGTGGAAACCGCCGATGACGGCGCGACCATCCTCGCGGGCAACGACAAGGTGCTCTCGGCCCGTCTGTCCGACGCCAAGTTCTTCTGGGAGAACGACCTGCGGGTGGCGAAGCAGGACGGGCTCGAGGCCTGGACCGCGCGGCTGGCCAACGTGACCTTCCACAACAAGCTGGGCAGCCAGAAGGACCGCATCGACCGCATCGCGGCACTGGCGCGCGAGATCGCGCCCATGGTTGGCGCCGATGCCGGCCTAGCCGAGCAGGCCGCGCGGGTGGCCAAGGCCGACCTGTCGTCGGAAATGGTCTACGAATTCCCCGAGCTTCAGGGGCTTATGGGCCGCTATTACGCCGAGGCCGCGGGCCTTCCCGCAGAGGTGGCCGCGGCCTGCCAGGAACACTACTCGCCGCTCGGGCCGTCGGATGACGTGCCCACCGCGCCGGTCTCGGTCGCCGTGGCGTTGGCCGACAAGCTCGACACGCTGACCGGCTTCTGGGCCATCGACGAGAAGCCCACCGGCTCCAAGGACCCCTACGCCCTGCGCCGCGCCGCGCTCGGGGTGATCCGTCTTGTGCTGGCGAACGGGTTGCGGCTGCATCTCGACCGGCTGGTCGATGCCCAGCTGCTGCGTCACCAGATCACCACCGACGGCAACAAGGATGCCGCCATGCTCGACGACCTGCTGAGCGAGATCGCGCACCACGGCGTCTTCGGCTCGGCCGCGCGGACGATCATCGAACAGGCCAGGTCGGATGCGCCCTCGTGGCTGCCGGTGGTCGAGAACCACGCGCCGGACGTCAGCGACGACCTCGTGGCGTTCTTCCACGACCGGCTCAAGGTCTACCTCCGCGACGAGGGCATCCGCCACGATGTCATCGACGCCGTGCTGGCGATGCCGAACCGCGACGACCTCGCGCTGGTGGTAGCCCGCGCGCGGGCGCTGATGGAGGTGCTGAACACCGAGGACGGGGCGAACCTCGTGCAGGGGTTCAAGCGCGCGAACAACATCCTCACCCAGGCCGAGGAGAAGGACGGCGTCGAATACAGCTTCGGGGCAGACGTCAAGTTCGCCGAGACCGAGGAGGAGAAGGCGCTCTTCGCGGCGCTCGACACCGCCGATGCCAGCATCAAGCCGGCGATGGCCTCCGAGGAGTTCGCTGCCGCGATGACGGCGATGGCCGCGCTGCGCGGGCCCATCGACGCCTTCTTCGAGGCGGTGCAGGTGAACGCCGAGAACGCCGTGGTGCGCCGCAACCGGCTCAACCTGCTGTCGCGAATCCGCCACACCTGCCTTCAGGTCGCCGACCTCACCCGGGTCGAAGGCTAACGCGGGAGTCGCCGGAGCCCCCCGTGTTTACGGGAATTTGGCGACACAAACTCGCGTAACGGGTGAAGGGGCGCGCAACAATTGCGCGGCCCCGCCAGCGGTATTAACCTCGGCTTCGCAACTAAAGGTGATATTACGCACAGCCTTTTTGCGTTATGCTGCAGTGCGGAAAAATCAGGAATCCCCGTGCCAGACACGCTTCGACAGGACCAGGACCCGGAGGTCACGCTCATCACCCCCTCGGCGCCGATTTCGACGCCGACGCACGGGGGCCGGGCGAAGTGTCTGCAACGGCTGGTGCGGCTCGACATGCCGGTGCCGCGCACGGTGGCGCTACGCTTCGACACGGTGCACAGGATCGCCCGCGGCGCGATGCCCGACATCGACCGCATCCTCGCCGAATTCCCGCGCGGCGCCCTGCTCTGCGTGCGGCCCTCGTCCGAGGATCCGGACTGGGGCGGCCCCGGCTCGGTGCTCAATATCGGCATGAACGACGCCGCCTATGTCGAGCTTTCCGACAGTATCGGTGCCGATGCCGCGTCGTCGCTCTACCAGCGCTTCGTCATGGCCTACGCGATCCACGTGGCGCGGCTCGATCCCGACGTGTTCGAGGAAATCGACGGCACTGGTCAGGACGGGCTGAGCGAGGCGCTGCGCTGCTACGAGGAAGAGGCGGAAGAGCCCTTCCCGCAGGATCCAGCGCGGCAGCTTGCCGAGGTGCTGCGCTCGATGGCGCGCGCCTGGGACGGCACCACCGCACGGCTTCTGCGCCAGGCCAAGGGGGCGCCGGTCGATGCGGGGCTCGGGCTTATCGTGCAGCAGATGGCGCTGGGGCTCGGCATCGGCGAATGCGGCTCGGGCGTGCTGCAGCTGGTCAACTCCGAGACCGGGCTGCCGCAGATCACCGGCCGCTACCTGAGCCAGAGCCAGGGCCGCGAGGCCCTGCAGCGCGGGCAGAAGTCGCTGTTCCTCGAATGCGATCCGCGCGGCCCCTCGCTCGAGGAGATTGCGCCGGAGGCCTTCGAACAGCTCAAGCAATACGCCGCCTTCATGCGGGAAAAGCTCCGCGCCGAAATGCAGATCGAGTTCACGCTCGAGAACGGCAGCGTGCACATCCTCGACGGCGTGCGCGTCAAGCGCAGCGCCCGGGCCGCCCTGCGCATCGCCGTGCGGCTGGCCGAAGAGGGAATCATCTCGCGGCAGGAAGCGGTGATGCGGGTCGAGCCCCGCGGCCTTTCCGAACTGCTGCACCGCCAGATCGACCCCGAGGCCGAGCGTGACGTGCTCGGGCGCGGCGTCGCGGCCTCGCCCGGGGCCGCAACGGGGCGCATCGTGTTCTCCTCGTCCGAGGCGCAAGCCAGTGCCGCGCGCGGCGAGCCCTGCGTCCTCGTCCGGCGCGAGACCTCGCCCGAGGACGTGCGCGGCATGCACGCCGCCGTGGCCGTGCTGACCGAGCGCGGCGGCATAACCAGCCACGCGGCGGTGATCGGGCGCGGGCTCGGCCTGCCCTGCGTGGTGGGCGCGGTGCGCATGGGCTTCCGCCTGCACGACAAGCTCTTGCTGGCCGAGGACGGCCGCCGCTTCCGCGAAGGCGACATCATCACCGTCGACGGCAGCTCGGGACAGATCCTCGCCGGTGCGCCCAAGACCATCGAGGCGGCGCTCGACGACGCCTTCCAGACCTTCATGTCCTGGGCTGACGCCGAGCGCGACATCGGCATCCGTGCCAACGCCGACACCCCCGCCGACGCCACCACCGCGCGCAACTTCGCGGCACAGGGCATCGGGCTGTGCCGGACCGAGCACATGTTCTTCGAGGCCGAGCGCATCACGCCGATGCGCGAGATGATCTTCGCCGACAGCCCCGACGACCGGAAGGCGGCACTGGCCCGGCTGCTGCCGATGCAGCGCGCCGATTTCATCGAGCTTTTCCGCATCATGGAGGGGATGCCCGTCTGCATCCGGCTCTTCGACCCGCCGCTGCATGAATTCCTGCCCTCGGACCGCGCCGGGATGCGCGATCTGGCCGAGGCGCTGGACCTGCCGGTTTCGGACGTCACCCGCCGGGTCGAGAGCATGGGCGAATACAACCCGATGCTGGGGATGCGCGGCGTGCGTCTCGGCATCGCGGTGCCCGAGATCTACGACATGCAGGCCCGCGCCATCTTCGAGGCGACGCTCGAGGCCTCACGCGATGGGGCGCCGGTGGTGCCCGAGATCATGCTGCCGCTGGTCTCTGCCTGCCGCGAGGTCGAGCTGGTGCGTTCGCGCATCGACGCGGTGGCCGCCGCCGTGCGCCATGAGCGCGGGCGCGACTTCGACTACTCGCTCGGCGTCATGGTCGAGACCCCGCGCGCCTGTCTGCGCGCCGACGAGATTGCGCAGCACGCGCATTTCCTCTCTTTCGGCACCAACGACCTGACGCAGATGACCTACGGGCTCTCGCGCGACGACGCGGGCCGGTTCATGTCGGACTACGTGCAGCAGGGCGTCTTCCCCGAGGATCCCTTCCACCGGCTCGATGCCGAGGGCGTGGGTGAGCTCATCCGCATCGGTGTCCGACGCGGCCGGCAGGGCAATGGCGGCGTCATGCTGTCGGTCTGCGGCGAGCACGGAGGGAACCCCGAATCGATTGCCTTCTGCCGCAGCGTCGGAATCGACTACGTGAGCTGCTCGCCGTTTCGCGTTCCGGTAGCAAGGCTGGCTGCAGCACAACTCGCCATTCAGGACAAGATGGGGTAGCCCCTCACCTCTCACCCACTTCATATTGTAGGTTAGTGGTAAATTTGAGCCGGATTCTGCCGGTTCATTTTTCGTCTGCTGGACCCATAGTCACATTTTTATTAAAGACGCCCGGGTTTTGAGCGGTTTGGGGCAGCCGCACCTGGGACGTAACTGAGGGACAGATGATCAAAGCTATCGTGATAGCGCTTGCAGCGCTTTCCGTAGCCGTGCCTGCGGCTGCCGAAGTGAAACAGGATAACATCCGCCGCCTGGTCCGGTTGGAACAACGCGGATTGAAGTCCGCCCAACAGGCCCATCTCAACGGCTTGATTACCCCGGTCTCGACCGGTGCCGTGCGTGGGTTCAACTACGACAGGGCCTGGCTCGCAAGTCAACCCGAGGCAAGCGGCGGTGCGCAATTCCAGTGCCTGGCCGAGGCGCTCTATTTCGAGGCACGCGGCGAATCGCTGAAAGGCCAGTTCGCCGTCGCCGAGGTGATCCTGAACCGGGTCGACTCGCCACGCTTTCCGAACTCGGTCTGCGGCGTGATCAACCAGGGCACCGGGCGCAAGTACGCCTGCCAGTTCACCTACACCTGCGACGGCCTGCCCGAGCACATCAGCGAGCCCGCCGCATGGGACCGGGTCGCCAAGGTCGCCAAGGCGATGCTCTCGGGCGCGCCCCGGGCGCTGACCAACGGCGCGACCTTCTACCATACCCACGCGGTGCGCCCCTCGTGGTCGCGCAAGTTCACCAAGACCGCGTCGATCGGCGACCACTTCTTCTACCGCGCCGGTTACCGGGTCAGCAGCAACTGACGCCGCACGAGGGCCGGGAAGTGCCGCTTCCGGCCCTCGCGCAAGTGCTCTGCCTGCGCTATAGGCAGCGACACGCTCCGCGACGGCGGGCGGGCGCAGGGGTCTTCGGCAGACGCCAGCAGGGCCCGTCCGGCAGCTTCGGCCTTGTGCCGGCCCCGGGAAACAGACACTTGCCGATCCGCGCCGGGGGACCCTGCCATGGCCAATGAAATCCGCCTCGCCTTTGCACATCCGTCGGAGCGCGCCATCGCCACCGAGGGAGAGGCCCCGCGCGACCGGATCAGCCTGCGCGAGCACGTACGCGAGGTCGAGATCGGCGCCTTCCAGGCCGAACGCGGCCACACCCAGCGCATCCGCTTCGACATCGTGGTCGAGGTCACCCCCGCCGGCGGCCCGCTCGACGACGACGTCGACCGCATCCTGTCCTACGACCGGGTGACCGAGGCGATCGGCATCGAGCTCGCCGCCGAGCGGGTGAACCTGCTCGAGACGCTGGCCGAACGCATCGCCGAGCGCATCCTGCTCGAGCCGCAGGCGATGCGCGCCTTCGTCCGCATCGAGAAGCTCGACCGCGGGCCCGGCGCGCTTGGCGTCGAGATCGTCCGAACCCGTGGCGACTATGGCAAGCACCTGCAGGAAGTGGCGCAGCCGCGCCCGCATCCGCGCGTGCTGTACCTCTCGAACGAGGCCATCGCCTCGGACGAGCTGCCGGGCTGGATCGACCGCTACGCCTCGGAGCCCGCGCCGCTGATCCTATGCGTCGGTCTCCCCGACGTGGCGCGTCCACAAGCCTCGCACCCGCTGGCACAGCGCCGCGTCGACCTGCTCGCCATCGAGCAGAACGGCTGGCTGCTCGCCGCGCGCGACCCGCGTTGCAAGGTCGTCGCCACCCGGACCGAGCTCGACTGGGCGGTGAGGAACGGCCAGATCTGCGTCTGGGCGCCGTCGAAGATCGTGCTCGACGCGACGCAGGGCCCGTCCACGCAGCCGCGGGATTCCGTGGCGCTTGCGGCCTGGTTCGCCGGGCTGGTCGAGGCCTGCGAGCTGGTCGCCATCGGCGAAACGCCGCCCGCCGAGGTCACCGTCCCGGTCCGCACCGTAACACTCGGAAACGGGTAGGACCGCGCCCGCTTGCCAAGGAGGCAGCGGCAGGGCTACAGACCCGGTATGCGTGATTATTATCGCCCCCTGGTTCGATCCGATTTCCCCCGTCCCGACACGGCGCTGTCGCTCGCCGGGGGTCCCCGCTGGTTCACCCACGTCGCCCGGCACCGGCGCGACGGCAGCGTGACCCGGCTTGCCGCGACCGAGGTTCCGCCCGAGGCGCTGGCCCGTCTCACCGCGCGGCGGCCGTCGCTGCTCGGCCTGCCGATGGACCGGGCCCAGATCATGGGCATCCTCAACGTCACCCCCGACAGCTTCTCGGACGGCGGCAGCGACCGCAACGCCGCCGAGGCGGCCCTGCGCGGACGGCGGCTGATCAACGAGGGTGCCGACATTCTCGACATCGGCGGCGAAAGCACCCGCCCCGGCGCCCCCGAGGTGCCGAGCGGCGAGGAGATCGCCCGCACCGAGCCGGTGATCCGCGCGCTGGCGGGCGTGCCGATCTCGATCGACACCCGCAAGGCCAAGGTCGCCCGCGCCGCGGTGCGCGCCGGCGCCTCCATCGTCAACGACGTCTCGGGCCTGACCCACGATCCGGCGCTGGCCGGCTACTGCGTCGAGAACGGCCTGCCGGTCTGCGTCATGCATTCGCAGGGCGACCCCGAGACCATGCAGGACGATCCGGTCTACGAGAACGTGCTGCTCGACATCTACGATTTCCTTGAGCGGCAGGTCGACATGCTCGAGGCGCAGGGCCTGGCCCGCGGCAAGATCATCGTCGACCCGGGCATCGGCTTCGGCAAGACGCAGGCGCACAACCTCGCGCTGCTGAACGGGCTCTCGCTGTTCCACGGGATTGGCTGTCCGGTGCTGCTGGGCGTGTCCCGCAAGGGCTTCATCGGGCGCATCGGACGCGCCCCCGAGCCCGCGTCACGCGCGCCGGGCTCCATCGCCGTGGCGCTCGCCGGGATCGCGCAGGGCATCCAGATCATCAGGGTTCACGACGTGGCCGCAACCCGCCAGGCGCTCGCGCTGTGGCAGGCCGTCGAGCAGGGAGGCAAAGATGACGCGTAAGCTTTTCGGGACCGACGGGGTGCGCGGCACCGCCAACGCCTTTCCGATGACCGCCGAGATGGCGCTGATGATCGGCGCCGCCGCCGGCCGCTACTTCCGCCGCGAACGCGCCGGGGTGCACCGGGTGGTGATCGGCAAGGACACCCGGCTCTCGGGCTACATGTTCGAGAACGCGCTGACCGCGGGCCTGACCTCGACCGGCATGAGCGTGCTGCTGCTGGGCCCGGTCCCCACCCCCGCGGTGGGGCTGCTGACACCGGCGATGCGCGCCGATCTGGGCATCATGATCTCGGCCAGCCACAACCCGGCAGACGACAACGGCATCAAGTTCTTCGGCCCCGACGGGTTCAAGCTCTCGGACGAGGTCGAGGCCGAGATCGAGGCGCTGGTCGAGGCCGGCGTGCAGCCGGCGCAGGCCCACAACATCGGCCGCGCCAAGCGCATCGACGATGGCCGCTTCCGCTACATGGAGCGGGTGAAATCCACCCTGCCCCACGGCATGCGGCTCGACGGGATGAAGGTGGTGGTGGACTGCGCCAACGGCGCCGCCTACCGCACCGCCCCGGAGGTCCTGTGGGAGCTCGGCGCCGACGTGATCCCCGTGGGCACCTCGCCCAACGGCCTCAACATCAACGCCAACTGCGGCTCGACCAGGCCGCAGGCCGCCGCCGAGGCGGTGGTGGCCCATGGCGCTGACGTCGGCATCTGCCTCGACGGCGATGCCGACCGCATCATCCTCATCGACGAGACCGGCACCATCGCCGACGGCGACCAGATCATGGCGCTGATGGCCGCCCGCTGGGCCGAGGAGCAGCGCCTGCACGAGGGCACGCTGGTCGCGACCGTGATGTCGAACCTCGGGCTCGAGCGCTTCCTCGAATCGCGGGGGCTGCGGCTCCAGCGCACCAAGGTCGGCGACCGCTACGTCGTCGAGGCGATGCGTGCGCATGGCTGGAACCTTGGCGGCGAGCAGTCCGGGCACATCGTGATGACCGATTACGCCACCACCGGCGACGGTCTGATGGCGGGGCTTCAGTTCCTCTGCGAGATGGTGCGCACCGGCCAGCCCGCCTCGGACCTTGCGCGCAACTTCGCGCCGGTGCCGCAGCTGCTGAAGAACGTCCGCTTCGGCGCCGACAAGGCCCCGCTCGAGGCCGCCTCCGTACAGGGCGCCATCGCCGAGGCCGAGGCCGCGCTCACCGGCAAGGGCCGGCTGCTGATCCGCAAGTCCGGCACCGAGCCGCTGATCCGCGTGATGGCCGAGTGCGAGGACGAGGCGCTGCTGGCACAGGTCGTCGACGGCATCGTGGCCGAGGTCCAGGCCGCGGTCTGACCGCCTGCCCGGGCCGCCCCCGGCCTGCATCCCGACCGAAAAAGGCAGCCCTGCCCACCCGGGAACGGCCCCTGCCCTTCCTTTGGCCTCAAATATCCCGGGGGAGACGCGCGGAACGCGCGGCGGGGGCAGAGCCCCTCACGGCGCGCAGCGGCGTTCCGCACCGATGACGGGGCACTGGGCGGCTCAGCACCGGCTCACGGCGCCGGGCCGCGGCCCGCTTCCTGCGGCGCGGGCGGAAGGGCAGCGCCAGAAGCGACAGCACGAAGGTCAGCGCCAGCCAGCCGCTGACGAAGCCCACCCCGGCAAAGGCCAGCCCCTCGGGCGTCGTGGGCACCGCCGGGCGATAGGCCTGCCACGTCCGCTCCATGATCTCCGGGTCTCCGAAATGCCGGGCCAGTGCCACGCGCTGGAAGGCGCCGCTGCCCGCAAGCGCCTCGAGATCCGCGGCCAGCCGGTCGTGGCGGGCGATGGTCTCGGCCATGCGCTCGGCGCGGGAGGCGCCGAAATCGCCGCCGGTGGCGAGCTGGTCGAGCGCGGTGTCGCGGCCAAGACCCAGCTCCGCCGCATCCGCGTCGAAGTCGCGGATCAGCCGCGACAGCTCGTCGACCGCGCCACCGAGGCGCTGGACGTATTGCTGCGTGAATTCGGGGAACTGCGAGAACCCCACCGCACCGGTCAGCCCGGCGGCGAGGGCAACGGCCCTGATGACCATACCTGCGAACATGCCTGCCTCCTGCGGCCCTCTTGCGGGGCCGACAGGGGACAGTCTAGCGCGAATCGCGGGGCCTGTCAGGCCGCCGCGACGCCGTAGATCTCCGCGATCTTCGCGACGGCCGCCTCGGGCGGCATCTCTTCGCTCTCGCCGGTGCGGCGCGAGGTCAGCTCGACCACGCCGTTCTTGAGCCCGCGCGGGCCCACGGTGATGCGCCACGGCAGGCCGATCAGGTCCATGGTGGCGAACTTGGCGCCGGCGCGCTCGGTGGTGTCGTCGTAGAGCGGGTCCAGCCCCAGCGCGATCAGCGCCGCGTGGATCTTCTCGCAGGCGGCATCGGCCTCGGCGTCACCGGTCTTGAGGTTGACGATCCCGCAATGGAACGGGGTCACGCCCTCGGGCCAGATGATGCCCTTGTCGTCGTGGCTGGCCTCGATGATCGCGCCCAGCAGGCGCGAGACGCCGATGCCGTGCGAGCCCATGTGCACCGGCACCTGGTTGCCGTCCGCATCCGCCACGGTGGCGCCCAGCGGCTCGGAATACTTGGTGCCGAAGTAGAAGATCTGGCCGACCTCGATGCCGCGCGCCACGCGGCGGCGCTCTTCGGGGACCTGGTTGAAGACCGCCTCGTCGTGGGTCTCGTCGGTGCGGGCATAACGCGAGGTGAATTCCTCAAGCACCGCCTGACACTGCTCGCGCGAATCATAGTCGATCTCGCGGTCGCCGAACTTCAGGTCGGTGATCTGGCTGTCGTAGAACACCTCGGACTCGCCGGTTTCTGCCAGCACCAGGAACTCGTGCGTGTCGTCGCCGCCGATGGGGCCGCTGTCGGCGCGCATCGGGATCGCCTGCAGGCCCATACGCTCATAGGTGCGCAGGTACGAGACGAGGTGCCGGTTGTAGGCGTGCAGCGCGTCTTCCTTGGTGAGGTCGAAGTTGTAGCCGTCCTTCATCAGGAATTCGCGCCCGCGCATCACGCCGAAGCGCGGGCGGATCTCGTCGCGGAACTTCCACTGGATTTGGTACATAGTCAGCGGCAGGTCGCGGTAGGACGAGACGTTGGCGCGGAAGATGTCGGTAATCAGCTCTTCGGCGGTCGGCGTGAACAGCATCTCGCGGTCGTGGCGGTCGGTGATGCGCAGCATCTCGGCGCCGTAGGCGTCGTAGCGGCCGGACTCGCGCCACAGATCGGCGGACTGGATCGTCGGCATCAGCATCGGGATGTGGCCCGCGCGCTGCTGCTCCTCGTGGATGATGTTCTCGATCTTGCGGAGAACCTTGAAGCCCATCGGCAGCCAGGAGTAGATCCCGGCGCTCGCCTGCTTGATCATGCCGGCGCGCAGCATGTAGCGGTGCGAGACGATCTGCGCCTCGGCGGGCGTCTCCTTGAGAACGGGCAGGAAGTAGCGGCTCAGGCGCATCAGGGCGGGCCTCCCGGTAGAAATCAGGTCCGGAACGGCCTATGCGATGGGCCGCGCAAGAGCAAGAGCCGCATGTGTGACGGCGCGCACGCCGTTGCCCTGCCCCGCCGGCGGCGGAGGCCGCGCCGGGGCCACTGCGCAAACCGGCCACGACCACGCCCTGCAAGGCGTTCACAGCCTTGCAACCGCTGCTGCGACACGCGATGAAGGGACAGGGTCCTACGCGAAAGGCAGGAGATGGCGTTGCCGGTGCGCGCACAGCTGAAATACTGGGGCATCGCGGCCATCGCCTTTGCGGTGGTGCTGTGGTTCCTGGGCGACGTGCTGCTGCCCTTCGTGCTTGGCGGCGCGATCGCCTATTTCCTCGACCCGGTCGCCGACCGTCTCGAGCGGGCGGGCATGAGCCGCGCCATGGCCACGGGCACCATCACCATCGGTGCCGTGGTGCTCTTCGTCATCCTCGCGCTTGCGGTGGCGCCGGCGCTGGCGCGGCAGACCAGCCAGCTCATCGACACCGCGCCCGAGCTCTTCCGCCAACTCCAGAGCTTCCTGACCACGCATTTCCCCTCGATCATGGTCGAGGGCAGCCCGGTGCGCGAGACGCTGGTCTCGATCGGCGAGACCATCAAGGAGCGCGGCGCGCAGCTCTTCGATACGGTGCTGACCTCGGCGATGTCGCTGCTCAACATCCTGCTGCTCTTCGTCATCGTGCCGGTGGTGGCGGTCTACATGCTGCTCGACTGGGACAACATGGTGGCCCGCGTGGACGAGCTGCTGCCGCGCGACCACGCCCCGGTGATCCGCGGCCTCGCCCGCGAGATCGACGCGACGCTGGCGGGCTTCATCCGCGGCATGGGCTCGGTCTGCCTGATTCTCGGCACCTACTACGCCGTTACGCTGTGGCTGGTGGGGCTGAACTTCGGCCTCGTCGTCGGCGTGGTTGCGGGCATGCTCACCTTCATCCCCTATGTCGGCGCCATCGTCGGCGGCGCGCTGGCCATCGGGCTGGCGCTGTTCCAGTTCTGGGGCGACTGGGTCTGGATCGCGGTGGTGGCCGGGATCTTCTTCTTCGGCCAGTTCCTCGAGGGCAATTTCCTGACACCGAAGCTGGTGGGCGAATCCGTCGGGCTGCACCCGGTGTGGCTGATCCTCGCGCTGTCGGTGTTCGGCTCGCTCTTCGGCTTCATCGGCATGCTGGTGGCGGTGCCGCTGGCTGCGTCGCTCGGCGTCATCATGCGTTTCCTCGTGGGCCAGTACACCGACAGCAAGCTCTATCGCGGGCTGTCCGACGGGGACCATATCGGCGAATGACCGGACCGGACCAGCTTCCCCTTCCCCTGCCGGTCCGCCCCGCGCTGGGGCGTGAGGACTATTTCGTCAGCCGCTCGAACGGCCTGGCGGTGGCGCTCATGGACGACTGGCGCAACTGGCCGAATCGCAAGCTGGTGCTGGTGGGCCCGCATGGCGCCGGCAAGACCCACCTCGCGCACGTCTGGGCGGCCGAGACCGGCGCCGTGATCGTCCCCGCCAAAGGGCTCGAGACCGCCGACATTCCGGCGCTGGCCAACGGGCCGCTCTGCGTCGAGGACGTGCCCGCGATCGCCGGGGACCGCCCCGCCGAGGAGGCGCTCTTTCACCTGCACAACCTCACGCTGGCGCAGGGCCAGCCGCTGATGGTGACGGCGCAGACACCGCCGGCGCTCTGGCCGCTGGTGATTCCCGACCTCAAGAGCCGGATGGAGGGCACCCAGACCGCCACCCTGCCCAACCCGGACGACACGCTGCTGTCGGCGGTGCTGGCCAAGCTGCTGGCCGACCGGCAATGCGTGCCCGCGCCTGACGTCATCCCCTATCTCGTGCGGCACATGCCACGCAGCTTCGCGATGGCGCGCGAGCTGGTGTCGGCGCTCGACGCCCATGCCATGACGCGGCCCAAGGGCATCACCCGGGCACTTGCGCGCGAGGTCCTGTCGCGACTTGAACCGCCCCCGCCCAACTTGCCAGAATGAGCCTCGCCGACCGTCACGAATCTGTTTCAACCCTTAGCGCATAAGCCCCTCATGAGCATTGCAGATTTCCTCAAGGCCCCGATGCCCGCGCCGAGCGAGCTCGCGGAGGTCGACCTCACCGGCCCCGGCCGTTTCTACAACCGCGAACTCAGCTGGCTGGGGTTCAACTGGCGCGTCCTCGAAGAAGCCGAGAACCCGCGGGTGCCCCTGCTCGAGCGGCTGCGCTTCCTGTCGATCTCGGCGACCAACCTCGACGAGTTCTACACCGTGCGCGTCGCCGGTCTGCGCGAGCTGGCCCATGCCGGCAACACCAACCCGGCCGCCGACGGGCTGACCCCGGCCGAACAGCTCGTGCTGATCAACGAGGACGCCCGCCGCCTGATGGCGCACCAGCAGAAGGTGCTGCACACGCTCGAGGCCGAGATGGCCGCCGCCGGCATCGACATCGTGCCCACGGCCGAGCTTACCGACGAGGACCGCGCCCACGTCGAGACCGAGTTCCTGAGCCAGGTCTTTCCGGTGCTGTCGCCGCTGGCCATCGACCCGGCGCACCCGTTCCCCTTCATCGCCAACATGGGCTACTGTCTCGCGATAACGCTGGAGCGCAAGAAGGACCGCCGCTCGCGCAACGCGCTGCTGCCGATCCCGCACCAGGTCGCCCGCTTCATGGCGCTGCCCGCCCCCGACGGCCAGAACCGCTTCATCTACCTCGAGCACGTGCTGCTGCTGCACATCGAGAGCCTGTTCCCCGGCTACCGGATCAAGGATCACTTCGGCTTCCGCGTGCTGCGCGACAGCGACCTCGAAGTCGAGGAAGAGGCCGAGGATCTCGTGCGCGAGTTCGAGGTGGCGCTGAAGCGCCGCCGCCGGGGCGAGGTCGTGCGCCTCACCGTCACCACCGGCGCGCCGCAGGGCCTGCGCGACATCGTGCAGCGCGAGCTGCACGTGCAGGACGACGAGGTCATCGAGCTAGACGGCATGATCGGCATTGCCGACCTCAAGGAGCTGGTGCTCGACAACCGTCCCGACCTGCTCTGGCCCACGTTCACGCCGCGCGTGCCCGAGCGGGTGCAGGACCACGAGGGCAACATGTTCGCGGCCATCGCGCAGAAGGACATGCTGCTGCACCACCCCTACGAGACCTTCGACATGGTGGTGCGCTTCCTGCAGCAGGCGGCACTGGATCCCAACGTCGTGGCGATCAAGCAGACGCTCTACCGCACCTCGCGCAACTCGCCCATCGTCGAGGCGCTTTGCGAGGCTGCCGAGGAAGGCAAGTCGGTCACCGCGCTGGTCGAGCTCAAGGCGCGCTTCGACGAGGCTGCCAACATCCGCCAGTCGCGGCGGCTGGAGCGTTCGGGCGCCCACGTGGTCTATGGCTTCCTCGACTGGAAGACCCACGCCAAGATCAGCCAGGTGGTGCGCCGCGAGGGCGACAAGCTGGTGACCTACACCCACTGGGGCACCGGCAATTACCACCCGATCACCGCGAAGATCTACACCGACCTGTCGTTCTTCACCTGCGATGCCGCGCTTGGCCGCGACGCCGCGAAGATCTTCAATTACCTCTCGGGCTACGCCCAGCCGGAAGGGCTCGAGAAGCTGGTGATCTCGCCGCATTCGCTGAAGCCGAAGATGCTCGAGCTGATCGCCGCCGAGGCCGAGCACGCCCGTGCCGGCCGTCCCGCGAAGATCTGGCTCAAGATGAACTCGCTCATCGAGCCCGACATGATCGATGCGCTCTATGCCGCCAGCCAGGCGGGCGTCGAGATCGACTGCGTGATCCGCGGCATCTGCGGCCTCAAGCCCGGCGTGAAGGGCCTGTCCGAGAACATCCGGGTGAAGTCCATCATCGGCCGCTTCCTCGAACACTCGCGGATCATCTGCTTCGGCAACGGCCACGGGCTGCCGCACAAGAAGGCGCGGGTGTTCATCTCCTCCGCCGACTGGATGGGGCGCAACCTCAACCGCCGGGTCGAAACCGGCGTCGAAATCGAGAACCCCACGGTCAAGGCGCAGATCGTCAGCCAGGTGATGGCAGCGAATCTCGCCGACAACATGCAGAGCTGGGTCATGGAGCCCTCGGGCAAGTTCACCCGGCACCCGGTGCCCGAGGATGCGACCCCCTTCAGCTGTCACCGCTTCTTCATGGAGAACCCGTCGCTGTCGGGCCGCGGTTCGGCCGGCGCCAGCGACGTGCCCAGCCTCACGCACAGCGAGGACTGATCCTTGCGTCCCGGGCCCCTCGCAGCCCGGGATTTGCTTCCGCAGCCACCGGCTGGCGCCCAGAAACCGCCACGAAATGACCGCGGCAGCGCCCCGGTCACTTAAGCGGTTCGCAACCCCGAATTGGCAAGAGTCTAGGTCGCACTTGGGGGCAAGTGGCGCGGGCCGTGCTGTATCCCGAATTCGATACGGTCCCGCGGACCGGCTGAATCGCCGGATCGGATGCCCCTCGAGTCCGGGGCCGACCGCGCGAACGGCGCGTCCCTCCCCGAACAGGCAGACCCATGTCCAGCATCCTCACAAACGACAGCGCGTCGATCGCGCTGATGACGCTTCAGTCCATCAATTCCAACATCGCCGACGTGCAGAGCGAGATCTCGACCGGGCGCAAGGTCGCCGGGGCCGACGACAACGCCGCCGTCTGGGCCATCGCCAAGACCATGGAGGCCGACGTGCTCGGCTACCGCAAGGTCTCGGACAGCCTCGCGCTCGGAGGCTCGACCCTGAGCGTGGCGCGCAACGCGGCAGAAACGATCACCGACCTGCTCACCAAGATTAAGGGCCACGTGGTCACCGCGCAGGGCGAGAACGTCGACCGCAGCAAGATCCAGGCGAACATCGGCGCACTGCGCGACCAGATCGCCGCCGTGGTCGGTGCGGCGCAGTTCAACGGCATGAACCTCCTGCAGAACACCGAGGCCACCGAGGGCAGCGGCAGCGAGGCGGTGCTCGGCTTCCTGCAGCGCGACGCCTCCGGGGTCCGCGGCGTCGACATCGCCATCACCAAGCGCGATCTCGGCCAGGGCGCGGGGGCCATCTCGGCCTCGGGCGGGACCTATGTCGCCGCCGTCGCCAGCGCCACGCTTAACGCCACTCAGTCCGGCACGCTCAATGCCAGCGCCGTGACGGTCACTGCGGGCATGGCCTTCTCGCTCAACATCTTCGGCACCGACGCGGATGATTCGACCTTCACCCAGGCCGACCTGCGCTTCACCACCGCCGCCAGCGAGACCCGCGCCGAGATGACCAACGCGCCGATCTTCTACGTGGCGCGCGACGGCGACACGACCTCGGACGTCATGACACAGCTCGTGCGCCGGTTCGAGAGTTACGCCGCGCAGAACGACATCGACGAATCGGTGCTCTCGATGACCGCCTCGGGCAGTTCCATCAGCATAAGCTCCGGCGTCACCGACGGCACCGACACCATCGCCATGAGCCTCAACACCCTGACCGCGGACGCCGGCAACACCGTCGGCGGCGGGCTCGAGCTGCTCTCGGGCTTCGACGTCACCACCACCAGCGGCGCCTCCGACGCGCTCAGCCAGATCGAAGGGCTGCTCACCACCGCCACCGATGCCGCCGCCGGTTTCGGCTCGGACCAGAATCGGCTCGAGACCCAGACCGCCTTCAACGGCAAGCTCACCGACGCGATGCGGGCCGGTATCGGCACACTCGTGGACGCGGATCTCGAGGAAAGCTCGGCACGGCTTCAGGTCCTCCAGGTGCAGCAACAGCTTGCCATTCAGGCACTGTCGATTGCCAATGGCTCGCCACGGGCGCTTCTAGGCCTCTTCCGCTGACGCAGCAGCCGACGCGGCGGAAGCTCTGGCGGAACCCCATCGGAAGCACTTTCGCCCGACTGGGTTCGCGTGGTAGAGGAGTCGCGCAGAAAAGCCGAGGAAGCACATGGACGGACAAGGCGACTCCGCCCAGAGCGACTGGGGCCCGTTCGGGCGCCCGCTCTTCGACGATCCGCAGGCGCGGCGCTTGTCGCGCGTCGGAGTCGTGGACATCGGATCGAATTCGGTTCGGTTGGTGGTCTTCGACGGCGCGGCGCGCAGCCCGGCGTATTTCTACAATGAAAAGATCATGTGCGGCCTCGGCGCGGGCATGCCCGAGACCGGGCGCCTGAACCCCGAGGGCAAGGAACGTGCCCTTGCCGCGCTGGCGCGGTTCAACACGCTCGCCCGCGGCATGGACCTGCCGCCGCTGACCACCGTCGCGACCGCCGCAATGCGCGAGGCCGAGGACGGCCCCGCCTTCCGCGCCGAGATCGAGCAGAAGACCGGGCTCAAGGTCTGGGTCATCGACGGCGAGGAAGAGGCCCGGCTCTCGGCGCAGGGCGTGCTGCTGGGCTGGCCCGGCGCCAACGGCCTGATCTGCGACATCGGCGGCTCGTCGATGGAGCTGGCCGAGCTCTCCGACGGCCAGGTCGGGCGGCGGGTGACCTCTCCGCTGGGACCGCTGCGCTTCAAGGATCTCGAGGGCGGCAAGAAGGCCCGCGAGAAGCACATCCGCAAGAGCATGGCCAAGCTCACCGAGAAGATCGACACCACCGGCTCGCGCCTGTTCCTCGTCGGCGGCTCGTGGCGCGCCATCGCGCGCATCGACATGGAGCGGCGCAACTACCCGCTTCACGTCCTCCACGAGTACCGCATGGACACCGCCGCGGTCGAGGAAACGCTGAAGTTCATCGAACGCGCCGATCTCGAGACCCTGCGCAACGCCTGCTCGATTTCCGCCGCCCGCATGAGCCTCGTGCCCTACGCCTCCGAGGTGCTGGGCGTGCTGCTCGAGACCTACCAGCCGTCCGAGATCGCCATCTCCTCCTACGGGATCCGCGAGGGCCTGCTCTACGAGCAGATGCCGCAGATGCTGCGCGACCGCGATCCGCTGGTCGAGGCCTGCCGCTTCTCCGAGGCCAAGGACGCCCGCCTGCCCGGCTTCGGCAAGACGCTTTACAAGTTCGTGCTGCCGCTCTTCGCGACGTCCGGCGAGGCCCGGCTGCGCCTCGTCAAGGCCGCCTGCCTGCTGCACGACGTCAGCTGGCGCGCCCACCCGGACTACCGGGCGCAGACCTGCTTCGACAACGCCACCCGCGCCAACCTCGGCGGGCTCGGCCACCCCGAGCGGGTGTTCCTCGGGCTCGCCCTGCTGCACCGCTACAAGAACAAGCGCGAGGGCACCGGGTTCGAGGATTTCTACTCGCTCATCGACGAGGCGGAACAGCGCGAGGCCGAGGTGCTCGGCAAGGCGATGCGCTTCGGCTCAATGCTGTGGATGTCCGACGCCAAGAAGGAAGACGGGGCGGATCTCGACTGGAACCCCGAGACGCGCAGCCTCGTGCTTAACCTGACCGCCGAGGCGGCCCCGCTCTACGGCGAGGTGGCCGAGGCCCGGTTCAACTCTCTGGCGCGGGCGCTGGACGCGGAAGAGGTCCGGGTGGAACTGGCACCGGCCTGAGGCCGGTCGTGCGGCGACGCTAGAGTTCGATCTCGGACCCGTCGGAGGGGCTGTCGAAGGGCGACGGCGCCTCTTCCTCCTCCTCCTCGCCCGGCAACCGCTTGCGCAGGATGATGTCGCCATTGGGCAGCATCTCTGGCGGATGGTAGTCCGACCAGTCCCGCACCTTCCCCATGAGCTCGTGCAGGGCCGGCCCCATCTCCTTGGCGAAGCTGCGCAGCGCCGGCTGCATCTCGCCGGCAAGATCCTCGAGCCCGCGCAGCGCCGGGTCGAGCTCGTCCATCAGGCCGCGCAGGAACATCTCCGCCCCGCGCTTCATCAGCCCGTCTTCCTCGGCAGGCGCCTCGGTCTCGGGCGCCTCCTCGACCTGTGCGACAGCCAGGCCCGCGCCGGATCCGGCGACAAGGGCGGTGGAAAGGATCAGGGCAGCGATGCGTCTCATGCCCCCAATATAGGCGCAGAGCGTCTCCCGTTTAAGACGATTCGTCGCGCGACACGTCCGGGGGCCGCTTTCCGCCGCCCCCCCGCAACGCGCCAAGAAGGCCTAGAGCGGGTTCGTGCGATAGAGCCGGATCTTCAGCGAGCCATGTGCCACCGGCGGTCCCGGCGGCAGGAACGGCAGCCCGGTCGCGCGCGCCAGCCCCGCCTCCGGCGTCACCAGACCCACGCGCCAGCCGCGGAAACGCTCCTTGAGCACATCGCCAAGGCTCCGGTGCAACGCGTGCAGCGGCCCCGGCTTGCCGATACGCGCGCCCCAGGGCGGGTTCACGATGACCAGCCCCGGTTCCCCCTCGGGCCGCTCCAGCGCGCTCACCGGCTGGCAGGCAAACACCGCCGTGCCGTCGACGCCCGCCCGCTGCGCGTTGGCGCCCGCCATGCGCACCGCCCCCGCGTCGCGATCGTACCCCCGGAACAGCAGCCCGGTCTCGCGCCGCGCGGCACCGCGCTTCATCGCCTCCCACGCAGCCGCATCGAAGCTCGCCAGACGCTCGAAATCGAACCTACGGGTCCGCCCCGGCAACAGGCCCATGGCGATCTCCGCCGCCTCCAGCACGAAGGTGCCCGAGCCGCACATCGGGTCGATCACCGGCTCTTCGCCGGTGTACCCGCACTCGCGCAGGAACATCGCCGCCAGCGTCTCGCGCATCGGCGCCTTGCCGACCTCTTCCTTGTGCCCCCGCCGGTGCAGCGGCTCGCCCGAAGTGTCGACCGAGAAGCTCACGAGGTTCTCCTCGATCCGCACCAGAAGCCGCACCCCGTCATCGCTGACCGGCGCGCCCAGCGTCTCGGAAATCGCCCGTTCGACCCGCTCCCTGGCGGCGCCGCCGTGATAGATCCGGGACTTCCGGCTGATCGCCTCGACCCGCACGCCCTGGTCCGGGCGCAGCACCTCGCCCCACGGGAACTTGCGCGCCCGCTTGTCGAGCTGCGCGAGATGCACCGCCGGGAACCCACCGATCCGCGCCAGCACCCGCGCCGCGCCGCGCAGCACCAGGTTGGCACGCCAGACGTCGGGCCAGCCGCCGTCGAAGGCCACCCCGCCCGCATCCGGCCGCAACGGCCCGAAGCCCGCGGCCTTGGCCTCGCCCACCAGCGTCGTCTCCAGCCCCGGCGCGCAGGCCAGGAAGATCTCGAATCTCTCGTCCATCCGGCCCGAATAGCGCCTTTGGACCATCGCGACGAGTCCGTCCCTTCATCTTGCCCGACAAACTCCGGGGGAGCCGCGCAGCGGCGGGGGCAGAGCCCCCTGCCACGCCCATTCCCCCTTCCATAGCCACGGATTCCGCGCCATAAGCGGGCCATGCTCAAGACCCGCATCATACCCTGTCTCGATGTCGCCGACGGCCGCGTGGTCAAGGGCGTCAATTTCGTCGACCTGCGCGATGCGGGAGACCCCGTCGATGCCGCCCGCGCCTACGATGCCGCCGGCGCCGACGAGATCACCTTCCTCGACATCCACGCCACCCACGAAAACCGCGGCACCATGTTCGACGTGGTCACCCGCACCGCCGAGCAATGCTTCATCCCGCTCACCGTGGGCGGCGGCGTGCGCACCGTGGCGGATGTCCGGGCCCTGCTGCTCGCGGGTGCCGACAAGGTCAGCTTCAACTCCGCCGCCGTCGCCAATCCCGACGTGGTGGCCGAGGCCGCGGACCATTTCGGCTCGCAATGCATCGTGGTGGCGATCGACGCCAAGACCGTCGAACCCGGCCGCTGGGAGATCTTCACCCACGGCGGCCGCCGCCCCACCGGCATCGACGCGGTGGCGTTCGCCCGCACCGTCGCCGCCAAGGGCGCGGGCGAGATCCTGCTGACCTCGATGGACCGCGACGGCACCAAGTCCGGCTTCAATATTCCCCTCACCCGCGCCATCGCCGACGCGGTGGACGTGCCGGTGATCGCCTCCGGCGGCGTCGGCACGCTCGACCACCTGGTCGAGGGCGTGACCGAGGGCCATGCCTCGGCGGTGCTCGCCGCCTCGATCTTCCACTTCGGCGAATACTCGATCCAGCAGGCCAAGGCCCACATGGCCGCCGCCGGCATCCCGGTGAGGCCCGCATGACCCTCGAAGAGCTCGACCAGATCGTCGCCACCCGCGCCAACGCCTCGCCCGACGAGAGCTGGACCGCGAAGCTGCTCGCCAAGGGCCCCGAGAAATGCGCCGAGAAATTCGGCGAAGAGGCCATCGAGGCCATCATCGAGGCCACCAGGGGCGACCGCGACCGCCTGACCTCCGAGGCCGCCGACGTGCTCTTCCACCTGCTCGTGATGCTGCGCGCCCGCGACGTGTCTCTGGCCGAGGTCATGACCGAACTGGCGCGCCGCCAGGGGCAGTCGGGCATCGCCGAGAAGGCCTCGCGCCAGGGCTGACGGACCGCCCGAAAGGGTACAGCCCCACCTTCCAGTCCAGGTCAAGTGAATCAGCGAGCGCCCTGCGGGACGGCGGGCGGGGCGATGTTCCCGAAGGGGACGAGCGGCGCGCGTCGTCACAGCTTCGACGAGATCACCCCGGTATTGAACCCACCCATGCGCAATTCGCCGTGCAGCCGCTGGTACTCGATCTTCGGGCAGCGGTTCATCACAACGTCGATGCCCCGGGACTCGGCGCGCGCGGCGGCCTCGGCGTTCTCGACCCCGATCTGCATCCACACCGTCCGCAGCCCCGGCAGGTGCTCGAGCGCCTCATCGACCAGCGGGCCCACCGCCTCGGAACGACGGAAGAGGTCGAGCATGTCGACCTCCGGCGGAAGCTCCGCGATACTGCTGCGTACGGTCTCCCCGAAAAGCTGCGCCCCGGCATGGCCCGGGTTGACCCCGATCACGCGAAAGCCGCGCTGGCTCAGGTAGCGCGCCACGTAGTAGCTCGGGCGCACCGGGTTCAGCGACACGCCCACGACGGCGATCACCCTGGTGCGCCGCAGGATCTCTTTCAGGAAGGCATCCGAATATCTCATGCGCCCACCCTATTGCGATTCAGGGGAGGCCCGAAAGGTGCCCGATCAGCCCGGCGCAAAGAAAAAGCGCCCAAGGAAAACCTTGGGCGCAAGTGCGGAACGAGGGACAGTGAAGGCTTCGCGGAGGTTCCGTATCCGCGATCCTGATAGGGATATGGGCGCAAAAGACACAATTGGAAGCCCCCTCAAGGAAGCGTGAACAAAAATCTTGACGCCATAACGAAAAGCCGCCTTGCGGCGGCGGATCACTCCGCCGCCTGCTTCGCGCCCCCGAGCAGGCTCCAGAGCCGCATCGGCGTGAAGGGCATGTCGACCTGCCGGATGCCCAGCGGCCAGAGCGCATCCTGCACCGCGTTCGACACCGCCGCGAGCGCACCGACGGTGCCCGCCTCGCCGCAGCCCTTCATCCCCATCGGGTTGCCGGTCGAGGGCACGGGCTCCACGTCGAACTTGATCCACGGCATGTCATAGGCGCGCGGCAGGGCGTAATCCATGAAGGTCGCCGACAGCAGCTGGCCATCCTCGTCGAACACCGTCTGCTCGCAAAGCGCCTGCCCCAGCCCCTGCGCGACACCGCCATGGACCTGCCCCTCGGCCAGCATCGGGTTGATGAGGTTTCCGAAATCGTCGACGACGGTGTATTTCACCACCTCCGCCACGCCGGTCTCGCGGTCGATCTCAATCTCGGCAAAATGCGCCCCGTTGGGATAGGAGCGCGCCTGGATCTTGTCGCGCACCGACCAGGTCAGCAGGTCCTCGCGCCCCTTTTCCCGCGCCAGCGCCGCGGTCTCGAGCATGGTCGGCGTCAGGTTCGAGCCCTCGGCCCGGAACCGCTCGTCGTCGAAGCGCACCTCGCCGGGCTCCACCCCCATCTCCTCGGCGAGGAAGGCCGAGAAGCCCTCGACCATCGCCGCAACCGCGGTGAGCGTCACGTTGGCCTGCGTCGTCACCGAGCGCGAGCCGCCGGTGCCGCCGCCCTGCGCGATCAGGTCGCTGTCGCCCTGCACGAAGACGATCTTGTCGAAGGGAATGCCGGTGTGGTCGCTCAGGAACTTGGCGAACACCGTCTCGTGCCCCTGCCCGTTCGACTGGGTGCCCACGTAGATCCGCGCGCCGCCGTCCTCGGTGAACTCGACCTTCACCCCCTCGGACGGGTCGCCGAGGATGGATTCGATGTAGAAGCACAGTCCCAGCCCGCGCAGCTTGCCCTCGGCCTCGCTGGCCGCCCGCCGCGCCGCGAAGCCCGCAACGTCGGCATCCGCGATGGCGTGGTCGAGCACCCGCGGGAAATCGCCCACGTCATAGGTCTCGCCGGTGACCGTGGTGTAGGGGAACTCCTTGACGAAGTTGATCTTGCGCAGCTCGATCGGGTCGATGCCGAGGTCCCGCGCCGCGCGGTCCATGACTCGCTCGATGACGTAGATCGCCTCCGGACGCCCCGCGCCGCGGTAGGCGTCGACCTGTGTGGTGTTGGTGTAGATGCCCTCGACCCGCATCCACGCGGTCGGGATGTCGTAGGTGCCGGTCAGCACCTTGGCGAAGAGCAGCGTCTGGATCGGCTGACCGAAGCCCGAGTTGTAGGCCCCGAGGTTGCAGATCGTGTGGATACGATAGCCGAGGATCCGGTGCCCCTCGTCGAAGGCCAGCTCGGCCATGGTCACCAGATCGCGCCCGGCGTGGTCCGAGAGCATCCCCTCGGTGCGCTCCGAATACCAGCGCACAGGACGGCCCAGCACACGCGCGGCCTGCGCCACGCAGAAATACTCGGGGTAGGACGCCGCCTTCATGCCGAAGCCACCACCCACGTCGGGGTTGGTGATGCGCACGTCCGCCTCGTCGAGCCCCATGGCCTGCGCCAGCTCGCCCTTCATGTCCCAGACGCCCTGCCCGTTGAAGGCCAGGTGGATCCGCGAGCCGTCCCATTCGGCGAAACAACCGCGCCCTTCCATGGCGTTCACGATGACCCGGTTGTCGCCGACCTCGAGCCGCACCACCCGCGCGGCCCTGGCAAAGGCCTCCTCGGTCGCCGCCTCGTCGCCCATGCCCCAGTCGAAGGCGCGGTTGTCCGGCGCCTCGGCGTGGATGGTCTCGCCACCGGCGCAAAGCTCCACGTGGGCAGGCAGCTCGTCGTAGTCGAGCTCGATGAGCTCGGCCGCGTCCTTGGCCTGCTGCATGGTCTCGGCAACGATCAGCGCCACCGGCTCGCCGACGTGGCGCAGCCGACCGCGCGCAAGGACCGGGCGCTCGGGATCGGCGCCCTGCGTGCCGTCACGGTTCGGCACCACGGTCGCGGCCATGCGTACGTCCATGCCCGCAGCGAGCAGGTCGTCCACGGTCAGCACCAGCGCCACGCCCTCGGCCTCGCGCGCCGCGCTCACGTCGAGCGTGCCGATGACCGCATGGGCGACGGGCGAGCGGAACATGTAGGCGTGCAGCGCACCCTCGGGCGCGATGTCATCCACGTAGCGTCCATGGCCGGTGAGGAACCGCACGTCCTCGCTCCGCTTCATCGCCTGGCTCTTGCCGAACTTTTCCATGCTGGGTCCCCTGCGCCTCGCTTGTCCTGTGCGCGGGACTGTAAGGAGCATGCTGGCGGTGTCCAGCGCCGCCAGCGGGAATTCTCAGCAGGCAGTGGTCATGCGGATGATCCTGCGCGCTCCGTAGCCGTTGAAGCCCGTGACCAGCGCACGCGAATAGGCGCCCATGCCCTCGAAGACGATGAAGTCGTCCTCGCGGATGCCCTCGGGCAGCGCCACCGGATCGGGCAGCCGGTCGAGGCTGTCGCAGGTCGGGCCGAAGACGATGCGTCCGCGGAAGGCCCCGCCGCGCGGCAGGCCCTCGGGCGTCACCACCCGCAGCCGGCCCATCGGTCCGAGATCGCGCCATTCCGCCATGCCGCCGTAGATGCCGTCGTTGAGGAACACCGCTGCGTCCTCGACCGCCTTGACCCGCAGCGCCAGCAAGAAGGCCTCGGCGCAAAGCCCGCGCCCCGGCTCGCAGACCAGCCGTGGCGGCACGTCGAAGGCGGCGCGGGTGGTCTCGGCGATGGTGCGGAAGATGGCGTCGAGGTCGGGATGCCCCTCGCCCCGGTCCGACGGGAAGCCGCCGCCCACGTTCAGCCGGTGCAGCGTGACGCCGGCGGCGCGGGCGATTTCCGCCGCCGCCTGAATATAGCGCGCCCAGGGCTCGGGGGTGCGGCACTGGGTGCCCGGGTGGAAGGTCAGCGAGGGCACGAAGCCCATCTCGACCACCCGCTCCAGCAACTCCTGCGCCAGCCGCGGCTCGGCGCCGAACTTGGCCCCGAAATCATAGGCAGCACCGGTCACCGGCAGCTTCAGCCGCACCGCGATCTCGGTGCCCTTCGGCAGGCGCGACAGCTTCTCGAGCTCGCGCATCCGGTCCACCGACCAGGACACGCAGCCATGCGCCAGACCGGCGTCGATCTCGGCCTCCGAGCGGACCGGGTTGTGATAGTGCAGCACCGCGTCGGGACAATGCGCCCGCACCAGCGCCATCTCTGCGGGCGAGGCGACGTCGAAGGCGCGGATGCCCGCGGCAACAAGCCCGTCGAGCATCTCGGGCGCCGGGTTGGCCTTGACCGCGTAGGTCACCAGACCGGGGAACCCCCTGCGGAACCGCTCGGTCACCTGCGCCAGCCGGACCGGGCAGAAGAAGAACACCGGATCGTCCGGCCGCCTGCGGGACAACCATGCCTCGGGCGAGGGTAGCAGGGTCTGCTCGATCCCCATATGTCGATACCTCCTGTTTGCGCTCCCCCAAGTATGGGCCGCTTTTCGCTCGCTTTCGCCCGGCGGATCGGTCAATCTGAGGGGCACATGAAACAGATCAACGACATAACCTCACAGATCGACGAGACCGATCGGGCGCTCGTGGCGCTGCTGTCTGCCAATGCGCGCATGCCCGTGGCCGATCTTGCGCGGCGGCTGGGGCTTGCCCGCACCACGGTGCAGGCGCGGATCGAGCGGCTGGTGCTGCGCGGTGCCATCGCGGGCTTCACCATCCGCCGCGGCGCCGCCCTGCAGGAGGCGATCCGCGCCACGGTACTGGTTTGCATCGAGCCTCGCGCGCAGGCGGACGTGCTGTCGCGGCTGAAGCTGATGCCCACGGTCGAATCGGTGCACACGACCTCGGGGCGGGTCGATCTGATGGTGGTGGTCTGCGCCAGCTCGACCGCCGAGCTGGACGCGGCGCTCGACCGGATCGCCGAGGCGCGGGGCGTGAAGAGCTCCGAGAGCCTCATCCACCTGACGACCAAGCTCGACCGCCGGGCCTGATCGCTGTTCGGAGCGATCACGCCCTTGCCGGTTGTCCGATCGAACCCCAACCGACACCTCTGTCACGACGCACAACCCGACCCGTAGTTATGACGAAAGAAAAACGGCGGGCGCCTGCGCACCCGCCGTGCTGTCGGTCTGGTGAGGCCGTCAGCCCGCGGCGCGGGCGTCGGGCTTGAAGCTGATCCGTTCCGAAGCGGTGAAGCGGCCGCCGCGGGTCTTCTCGATCTTGCCCTCGCGGAGGAGCTGGCCAAAGGTCCGAAGCCGGTCTTCGCGGCTCGACTCGGTCAGCTCTGCCTGGCGGACCTTCGTCATCAGCTGCGGGCGCGAGAACTGCTCGCGGCGCTCGACGAAAGACATGTAGGCAGCCGCCGCCTCGAGCAGCTCGGAGAGGTCTGTCGCGCCGACGTTCTCGGCATAGGTCGCGAAGCCGCTGTCGACATCGTCGTCCTGCAGGCTGTCATCCTCGAAGTCCGAGAGCTTGACGCGGCGCGGCACTGGTGCGGCCGCACTGCTGTCGACGCGCTGCTCGGCCACCAGCTTGAGCGGCGCCGGGCGGCCTTGATCCGCCGGACGCTCGGTGTGGCTTGCGGGTGCGTCGGGACGGCGGGGGCGTACCACGTCGGCAAGATCCTCACGGTAGGGCTGCATGCCCTCGGCGGCGTCCTTCTTGCGGCCCAGCAGCTTGTCGGCGCGGGTGGCGGCGACGGCGGCGCGCAGATGCGCGATGGCGCTGCGGCGGCGGTTGCCCTCGGGCTCGCGCATCTGGGTGTTGGTCTCGTCGAGGATGCGCGAGGCGTCGGTGTCGCCCACTCTGTTCTCGGTGAGCATGACCCGGCCCGGGCTCGCGAGCTTGACCGCCTTGCGCACGCCCTCGTCGGTGAGGCGCTCGGCGTCGGCCACGGCGGCGGCGATCACCGCTGCCCCATGCGCGTCGACGGCATCGTCATCTTCGTCCTCGTAGAACTCGTCGAACTCGTCTTCGAAGGCCTCCGAGAACTCCTCGTCGTCCCACTCGGCCTCGGCGGCCTCGCTGCGGGCGGCCGGCTCGGGCTGCACCTCGTCGTCATCGTCCCAGGCGGCGTCGAAGTCGGCTTCGAGCTCGGCCCGCACGGCGGCAAGCTCGCGGGCGAGGTCATCCTCGTCCTCGGCGCTGAGGCTGCTCACGGTGTCGGCGCCGCTTTGGCCCGGCACTTCCTCGAGCACGCCGGCGGCGACGGCAGTGTCGAAGCTCGCGCGCTTGACCTTGACCACGCGGGCGCGGCGCAGGGGCGGCGCGGCTTCGGGCGCGACCGGCTTCACGGGCTCTGGCGCGACGAGCGTCTCGTCCTCGTCGAAGCTGTCGCCGAAATCCATGCCCGCGAGCGTGTCCGCGAAAAGGCGATCATCGGAGTCCGAGATCGCCTCGGGCAGCTCCTCGACCACCGGAGCCAGAGACCCGAGCATCGCGGAAACCGCGCCGGTGTCCTCGTCCTCGGTGAACTCGTCCTCGCCACCGGCGTCGGTCGACACGGCGGAAGTGGGGCGCGACGCCCCCTCGGCGACAACGGCCCTGATGCGGCGCAGCTTGGCAGCAACGCTCTCGGGGTCGTTCAGCGGAGCGGAGGGCGCAGCCGTCGCGGCGACCACCGGCCCTGCGAGTGTGAAGCTGCCCTCGGCGGCAGGCGCATCCTGTGCGGCCACGACCGGCGCCTCGGCGGCCTTGGAGGTGTGCTCTTCGACGACCGCGACCGGCTCTGTTGTGACGGCGGTCTGGACGACCTCGACCTCATCGGCCCCGGCGTTCGTCGCGACGGCCTCTTCCGCCACCTCGGCCGGCGCTTCCCCATGCGCGGGGCACGCGGCGGCCGGGCGGGCGGCGAGGGCCGCGCCCATGGCTCCGACCGAGGCGCCGTTGCCGCCGTACGGGTTGCGCAGAGTCAGATGCCCCTCCCCCGCTTCGGAGGCCAGCTGCGCCGTGAGAAGTTCGGCGGCGAGCTCCGGGTCGAACCGGGGCGGCTCGGCTCCGAAGAAGCGGTCCTCGTGCACCACGCCGCGGAAGAAATGCGTGGTGTCCTTGACCACGCCGAGCGGATCATCGAACCCCTCCGCCGTGCAGGAGAAGGTGCCGTAGGAGACCGTCAGGATTTTGCTCGAACTCACCATGTGCTGCTCACTTTCGATCGGACTTCAACCGAGTATGTACCATGTTTACCAAGACCAAAGCCGATCAAATCTTAGGTAAACACAGTATCATTTCATGTTCGGATTGTGTCCTGTTTCGCGAAAAGCCATTAATTCGCCATGAATGACGGTCTCGTTTCCCATCCCGGCCCTGTTCTCCTCGTCGGAGGCGGCAAAAGCGACCCAGATCAGCTTCGGGAGCTGCTCGACACCTGCGCCCTGCGGGTGGCGGCCGATGGCGGTGCCGAAACGCTGCTTGCGCTCGGCGTCATGCCGGATGCGGTGATCGGGGACCTGGATTCCCTCACCGACGTGTCGCGCGCCCGCATCCCGGCGGAGCGCGTGCATCACATACCCGAGCAGAACAGCACCGATTTCGACAAGTGCCTGAGCAACATCACCGCGCCGCTGGTCTACGGGACGGGCTTCCTCGGGCCGCGGGTCGATCACCAGCTTGCCGGGCTCACGGTGCTGGCGAACCGGCCCGACCGGCGCTGCATCCTGCTGGGCGAGGAAGACGTCATCGCGCTGGCGCCGCCCGAGATCGAGCTCTCACTGCCTGTGGCGACGCGGCTGTCTCTCTATCCTCTGGCGGCCATGCGGGGCGAAAGCGAGGGGCTGCGCTGGCCGCTCGACGGCATCGAGTTTGCGCCCGCCCGGCGCGTGGGAACGTCGAACGAGACCAGCGAGACGCGGGTCCGCCTGCGCTTCGACGCGCCGGCGATGCTGATCATTCTGCCGGTGGAGTCGACACCTGCGCTGTCGCGAGGGCTGCTTTCTGCGCCCGCGACGTGGCCCGCTCACGCATGAGGATATAGAGCCCTGCCGCGATGGTGACGCAGATGCCCACCGTCGCGAGGGGATTCGGGAGGTCACCGAAGATCATGAAGCCGAGCGCGGTCGCGACCGGTATCTCGAGATACTGCATCGGCGCCAGCGTCGCGCCCGGAGCGTAGCGCAGCGACCAGGTCATCAGCAGATGCGCCAGCGTGCCGAGCAGGCCGATGGTGAGCAGCAGGCCCCAGGTCGAGGGGTCGAGGGAATCGCCGGCGAGGTTGGTCAGCCGTTGGCCCGGAAGCAACAGCAGCATGACCCCGATGACCAGCACCGCGATGCTGCCCGAGATCGCCTGAAGCGAAACCGCGTCGATGTCGCGCGAGATCTGCCGGGTGGTGAGCATGAAGAGCGAGAAATTCAGCGCCACGCCGAGCGGCAGCAGCGCCGGCCAGCCGACGTTCTGGAAGGCGGGCTGAACGACCAAGAGCGTGCCGATGAACCCGACGGCGCAGGCGATCATCCGGCGCCAGCCGACCTCTTCCCCCAGCACGTAATGGCCGAGCAGAAGCATAAGAAACGGCATGATAAAGGCGATGGCCACCGCATCGGCCAGCGGCAGGTAGAGCAGCGCGGTGAACATCATGCCGATCCCGAGGATGTGCATGAGCGTGCGCAGCAGGATGATCCAGAACACCTTGGACCGCACGCGGAAGCTGCGGCCCGTGAGGACCATGATGGGGATCAGGACAAGCGCCTGCACCCCGAAACGGACAAGCACGAGTTCCGCCAACGGGACCTTCCCTCCGAGGAGTTTCGCAACCGCATCGGCAAGCGGCGCAACGATGCAAAAACCAAGCATCAACGTGATGCCGAGAAGGGGCTTGTCATGTTTCATGAGGCGAGCGTAGCCGCGGCCGCACAACCGGGCAAGACACTACTTTTGTTATTTTTGGAATATATTATTGCAACCCATACGTGCGTCCGCGCCCTTCCCCTGCGTGACGCACACGCCGCTTACCGGCCGTCCCGAGGCCGCGCCGCGCGACGCCGGGGCACCGGCATCCATTGCCGGGTTGCGCCGCTGCGCCGCTTCCCCTACATAGCCCGCCAGAACCGCAGGATCCGGAACTCTCCATGCAGAACGTCATTCTCATCGTTCATCTTCTCCTCGCGCTCTCGCTGATCGGGGTCGTGCTGCTGCAGCGCTCCGAAGGGGGCGGGCTCGGCATGGGTGGTGGCGGTGGCGCGATGAGCCAGCGCGCAGCGGCTACCGCGCTCGGAAAGATCACCTGGATTCTTGCCATCTGCTTCATCGCCACGTCGCTCACGCTGACGATCCTGGCGGCGCAGGATGCCTCGGGCGTCTCCGTCATGGACCGCCTCACCGGCGGCGCGCCCGCGGCCGAAGAGCCCAGCACGCCCGGCGAAATCGACACCGATTCCCTGCTTCCGCCGCCCTCCGCGAGCGGCCGCGAGACCTCGCCGGACGCACCGCTCGTGCCTCGCGCCGACTGAGGCACGCACGCAACACCATAGCTTGAGGGCCGCGCCCGAAGCCGCAACAGCATCTTGCGGTCGTCTGGACTTGTTTGCGCGAATCTCTTATAGATGGACTCCCGTGATGCTGCGGTCCTGACGGGCCGTGGGTGTTCTGAAATTGAGACAAATTCACGGGGTCGCGCCACCATGGCACGTTTCATCTTCATCACCGGCGGTGTGGTTTCTTCGCTCGGCAAGGGTCTGGCCTCTGCCGCACTCGGTGCCTTGTTGCAGGCACGCGGCTTTTCGGTCCGGCTTCGCAAGCTTGACCCCTACCTGAACGTCGATCCGGGCACGATGTCGCCCTTCGAGCACGGCGAGGTCTTCGTGACCGACGACGGTGCCGAGACCGACCTCGACCTCGGACACTACGAGCGCTTCACGGGCGTCGCGGCCCGCAGGACCGATTCCATCTCGTCGGGCCGGATCTACATGAACGTGCTCGAAAAGGAGCGCCGCGGCGACTACCTCGGCAAGACCATCCAGGTCATTCCGCACGTCACCAACGAGATCAAGGATTTCATCTCGATCGGCGA
Organism: Salipiger thiooxidans; assembly: GCF_900102075.1. Taxonomy (GTDB): domain Bacteria; phylum Pseudomonadota; class Alphaproteobacteria; order Rhodobacterales; family Rhodobacteraceae; genus Salipiger; species Salipiger thiooxidans. The sequence goes on from NZ_FNAV01000001.1 coordinate 251,985, forward strand.
GGATGAGGTCGACTTCATGCTCTGCGAGATCGGCGGCACCGTCGGCGACATCGAGGGCCTGCCCTTCTTCGAGGCGATCCGCCAGTTCGCGCAGGACAAGCCGCGCGGCCAGTGCATCTTCATGCACCTGACGCTGCTGCCCTACATCAAGGCCTCTGGCGAGCTGAAGACCAAGCCGACCCAGCACTCGGTGAAGGAGCTGCGCTCCATCGGTCTCGCGCCCGACATCCTCGTGTGCCGCTCGGAAGGCCCGATCCCGCAGAAGGAACGCGAGAAGCTCGCGCTGTTCTGCAACGTGCGCCCGGACAGCGTAATCGCTGCGCAGGACCTTACGTCGATCTACGATGCGCCGCTGGCCTATCACCGCGAGGGGCTCGACCAGGCGGTTCTGGACGCCTTCCAGATCACCCCGGCCCCGCGTCCCACGCTCGACAAGTGGGAAGACGTGTCCGAGCGCATCCACAACCCCGAGGGCGAGGTCAACGTCGCCATCGTCGGCAAGTACACGCAGCTCGAGGACGCCTACAAATCCATCGCCGAGGCGCTGACCCATGGCGGCATCGCCAACCGGGTGAAGGTCAAGCTGAACTGGGTCGACGCAGAGCTCTTCGAGCGCGAGGACCCGGCCCCCTACCTCGAGAACTACGACGCGATCCTCGTGCCCGGTGGCTTCGGCGAGCGCGGCACCGAGGGCAAGATCAAGGCCGCCAAGTTCGCGCGCGAGCACAAGGTGCCCTATCTCGGCATCTGCCTCGGCATGCAGATGGCCGTCATCGAGGCCGCCCGCAACGTCGCGGGCGTCAAGAAGGCCGGCTCCGAGGAGTTCGACCACGAGAAGGGCGAGAAGCGCTTCGAGCCGGTGGTCTACCACCTCAAGGAGTGGGTGCAGGGCAACCAGCGGGTCAACCGCTCGGTCGCCGACGACAAGGGCGGCACCATGCGCCTCGGCGCCTATGACGCGGTGCTGACCGAGGGCTCGAAGGTGGCGAACGTCTACGGCACCACCACCATCGACGAGCGCCACCGTCACCGCTACGAGGTCGACATCAAGTACCGCGATGCGCTCGAGAAGGGCGGGCTCTGCTTCTCCGGCATGTCGCCCGATGGCCGCCTGCCCGAGATCATCGAGTGGCCCGACCACCCGTGGTTCATCGGCGTGCAGTTCCACCCCGAGCTGAAGTCCAAACCCTTCGACCCGCACCCGCTGTTCAAGGACTTCGTCCGCGCAGCGAAAGAGGTCAGCCGGCTCGTGTAATTGGTGAGGGGCTGTAGATGTGATACACATCCGGTTGTGCGATCTGGCAACCGGAGTGTCACATGCCCCAGCCCCCGGTCACGAAACCTGTCTACCGTGCCGCCGGCGGCCGCACGGTGTGGGTCACGCTCGACGACGGTCCGCATCCCAGCCGCACCTCGCAGATCCTGTCGGCGCTTGGGCGCCACGGGGTCAAGGCGGTGTTCTTCGTGGTCGGCACCAACGCCAAGGCACAGCCGTCGCTGCTGCGTGACATCTCGGGCGCCGGTCACCTGATCGGCAACCACACCTGGGACCACCCCGATCTCTCCAGGCTCTCGGCCTCGGCGGTCCGTGACCAACTCGAGCGCACCCGTGACGTGATCGCCCAGTACCCGGGCGGCACGACGCTGTTCCGCCCGCCCTACGGCGCCCATAACGCCACGGTCGACAAGGTGGTGTCGCAGCTCGGCTACCGCTCGATCCTGTGGTCGGTGGACACGCTGGACTGGAACAAGTCCTACAAGCCCGACAAGTGGATCCAGCACGGGCTCGACCAGATCCGCAACCGGACCTCGAGCCTCGTGCTGGCGCATGACATCCAGAAGACCACGGCGGCGCATTTCGACGCCTTCCTGTCACGCATATCAGCGCTGTCGAAGACCGCCTTCGGAGCGCCGCAGGACATCTGACGCCGGACCGGCCGGAACGCGGCAAGCGCCCCGGCCGGCACCATGTCAGCGCGGTTCGAAGATCTCCGGCAGGTCGGTCTGGTCGGGCACCTCCGGCTCGCCCTCGACCTCGCCCTCGGGCTCGTAATCGATCTCGATGTCCTGTTCCGACCGGCCCTCGCCGCCGCCCTGCCGCTCGTTGTCGGGGTTCAGGCTGGGGAAGATGTTGGGATACTGCCGGATGATCCGCTTCTCGAGCCGCTCGAGGTAGAGGATCAGCTCCGAGAGCGTCGGATCGTTCTTCTCGACATAGGACTTGGCGTCGCGCATCGCTTGCTGCATCGCCGGCGGCGGCACGGCGGCCATGCTATAGTAGTAGTTCCAGCGCGGTCCGCCGAGCCAGACCGCCGCGAACATGACCTGCGCTCGCGGCTTGGCGGTGCCACCGGCGACCAGCGCGTCGTAGAACATGCGGTGCACATCCTGCCAGCGGCCGTTGTGGTACATCGCCCCGCCCTCGTTCCCGACGCCGCAATAGGCGTCGTGCACGGCGCCTGCGTTGACGTATTCCGGGGCGGTGGGATTGCCGACGATGGACACGAAGATCGCGGGGATCGAGGCGCCATCGGTGAGCGTGCCCGACGGTGCCAGCCATTCCCGGTTCTGCGCGTCCCGAAAGTGCAGCGTCTCCACCACCGGGTAGAAGGTGTAGGGCCGCTTTGGCAGGGTTACTGGTCGCGACCGGTCGACCTTCAGCGGGCTGTTTTCGTAGGAGCAGGTGGGCCGCGTCGTGCAATTCACATCCGAGAGCGTCCGGACCTCGTTCACGTCCTGCATGGTGGGGGTGCAGGCCGTGAGCGCCAGCAATAGCCCGGCAGCCATCTTGTATCTGGTCATGTCAATTCCTGAGGTTCTAAAAAACGGGTCGCGCAATCATGGGGAGAGAATTGCGACAGGCGCCAATTGACCCCGAACCGGCCCGGAAGTCAATTTCCCATGTCAGGCCGTGCGATTGACCCATGTCAAGAAACACATTCCATACCAGTGATATGGAAAAGTTGCGAACGCCCCTTCGGAGAGACCGACATGCTCAGACTTGCAGGCATTCTCTACTCGATGATCGCCACAACCCTTGCGGGCAGCCTCGTGGTCGCGACCCTCGTCACCGGCTACGACACGCTGGCGCCGATCCTGATCGCGGCCGCCGCCGGCGCGCTCGCGGCATTGCCCGTCACGTGGCTCGTGACGCGGGCGATCTATTCGGAGAGCTGATCCAGCAGGCCACGCGCCGCGGTCTCGATCAGGTCGAGCGCCCCGTCGAAATCGCGGGTGTAGTAGGGGTCGGGCACTTCGGTCGCGCCAGTCGTCGGCGCGTAGTCGGTGAAGAGCCGCAGCGTGGCGCGGCCAGCCTCCGGCTGCATCCGTCGCAGATGCGCGAAGTTCTTGTCGTCCATGGCGAGGATCAGGTCGTAGCGCTCGAAATCCGCGCGCTGCACCTGCCGGGCCCGGAGCGGCGACAGGTCGTAGCCGCGCGCCTTCGCCGCCTCCTGCATCGGCCCATAGGGCGGCTCTCCCACGTGCCAGTCACCGGTCCCGGCGCTGTCGATCTCCAGCGCCACGCCGCGCGCCTCGGCCATACGTCGCAGCACGCCCTCGGCCGAGGGCGAGCGGCAGATATTGCCGAGACAGACGAAGAGGATACTCTGGGCCATCGGGGCACCTCCTTTTGCCCCGAGCCTAGCCTCTGAGAGAAGAAGGGAAAAGCATGGCCGGAAAGATCGTGGTCCTCACCGGTGCGGGGATCTCTGCCGAAAGCGGGCTGGGCACCTTCCGCGACGAGGGCGGGCTCTGGGCGAAGCACCGCATCGAGGACGTGGCCACGCCCGAGGGCTTCGCCCGCGATCCCGCGCTCGTCCACCGCTTCTACAACGCCCGGCGGATCCAGGCGGCGGAGGCCCTGCCCAACGCCGCCCACGAGGCGCTGGCGCGGCTGCAGCGCGACTGGCCCGGCGAGGTGGTCATCGTGACCCAGAACGTCGACGGCCTGCACGAGAAGGCCGGCGCCACGGCGATCCACATGCACGGCGAGCTGTCCTCGGCGCTCTGCTACCGCTGCGGCCACCGCTGGCCCTCTCCGCCCGAGATGGCCCCGGGCGAGCCTTGCCCCGCCTGTCACGCCCGCGCCGGGCGGCCCGACATCGTCTGGTTCGGAGAGATGCCCTACCACATGGACGAGATCGCCGACCACCTTCAGACCTGCGATTTATTCGCCTCGATCGGCACCTCGGGGCAGGTCTACCCGGCGGCGGGTTTCGTGCAAGAGGCGGCCTATGCCGGCGCCCGCACCATCGAGCTCAACCTCGCGGACAGCGAGATCAGCCGTGCCTTCGAGGATCACCGCGTCGGCCCCGCCAGCCGCGTCGTGCCGCAGTGGGTGGCCGAGCTTCTGGCCTGACGCCCTCCCCCGTCAGCAATGCAGAGGCCGCGCGCGGATCCCCGCACGCGGCCCCTCGTCCGGCTGTGAGCCGACTCAGTTGCTCATGGCGCCGTGGCTGCCGTGCTCGGGCTTGCGCTCGAGATCGACGGGGATCTCGACCTCGACGTCGCCGGCCTTCTCGAAGCTCAGCGTCACCGCGACCGTGCTGCCCTGCTCGAAGGGCGCGGTGAGCCCCATGAACATGACGTGGTCGCCGCCGCGCTGCAGCGTGTGCTCGCCCTGCGCGGGGATCACGAAGCCCTCCTCGACGTGGACCATCTTCATGACGCCGTTGCCGTCGTCCTTGTGGGTGTGCAGCTCGACCTTGGCCGCCGCATCCGAGGTGGCCGACACCAGGCGGTCGTCCTCGTCGCCGCTGTTGGCGATCACCATGAAGGCGGCACCGGTCTTGGCGCCGGGCATGGCGCTGCGGGCATAGGCCTCCTGCACCGTGATGTCGGCAAGCGCAGGCATGGCAAGGGCCAGCGACGCGGCGCCGGCGAGAATCAGGGATTTCATGTTGTCGTTCCTTTGTTCGATCTGGTTGTCCGGATGGGGTCAGATCGACGTCGGCGGCCCCCGCGCCTGCGGTGCCGGGCTGCGCTGCCCCTCGGTCCGCAGCGCCACGGCAACGGGCACGACGGGCACCCAGCGCTCGGCCCGAGCGGCGGGCTCCCAGCCGGAATCGAGGCCGGAGAACAGCGTCAGAAGCCCGTCGGGACAGACATGCACCTGGCTCACCGGCTGGCCGTTCTCGTCCACCAGCACCGTGACCAGCCCGAGGCCCGAGCAGATCACCAGCTGCCCCGCGGGCGCGGGCTGGGCGCGCGCCACGGCCATCTGGTAGCCGGTCAGGGCCAGCACCAGGGCAAACAAAAATGCGGTCAGAGGATATCTTTTCCGGGGCATCAGCCAAGAATTAGGCAGATCATCCCGTAATGTCACGTGACAAAAGGAAACAGCCCCGGCGCGAACGGCGCCGAGGCTGTTGATAACTCTGTGGAGAGCGAATCAGGCCTTGGCGGCCTGTGCCTTCGCGATCTCTTTCTTGAGCTTCAGAGCGTTGGTGCTGAGCTCGGTGTCCTTGGCCTTGGCCAGGAACTTGTCGAGACCACCGCGGTGATCCACCGAACGAAGAGCCGACGCGGAGATGCGCAGCTTGACGCCGCGGCCGAGGGTCTCGGACTGCAGCGTCACATCGTTCAGGTTCGGCAGGAAACGCCGCTTGGTCTTGTTGTTGGCGTGGCTCACGTTATGACCCGTCATCGGGCCTTTGCCGGTCAGTTCGCATACGCGCGACATGGGTCCATCCTCATTGTCTCGGGGCGGGAAACCGACTGGCTGGCAGCGCGGGCCGATCATTCCGCCAATATCAAAGGGCGCCACAGTGGCGCCCGGAATCTGGTCGGGCTTCTCTAGCTCCAAGCCCAAACCGCGTCAACCCTTTCGTCGAAAGCCCTTGCGGCAACGACTTCGGGGACATCCGGGCCGCCCTCATGGCATCGGGCTCAGCCCTTGTCCACCACCGGAATCACCTCTCCTGCCCACGCGGCGAAGCGCCCGGCCAGCGCCTCGCGCCCGTGCCGCGCCGCGACCCGGCCCATGTGCAGGTGATAGCTCGGCGACACCCGCCGCGCGGCCCTGTGCAACGCGATCAGCGCCTCCGGCCGGGCCTCGCCCTGCGCCAGCGCCGCCTGCATCGCGGGAAAGGCCCCGCCCTGCCGCAGCACCCGGGTCGGCGGGTGGCCTCCGCCCGCCAGCCGGCAGATTCGCAACCCCGGGAAAAACGCCTGCGCCATCCGCGCATGGGCGAGGTCGTTGGCGACGAACGGATCGCACAGCACCACGCCCCGCAGCCCGCGCGCCCCGTGCGTGGCGAGATCCCCGAGCGCCGGGTCGAAGTTCCGCGCCTCCGCGCGGTAGCGCAGGTCGAAGGGCACCACCTTGGGGGCAATCGACACCTGCGGCGCCACCGCGATCACCTGCGACATCCGCAGCGCTCCGGAGAATCGCAACGCCCCGTAGCCGCCCATCGAGAAGCCCATCGACACCACCCGGCGGAATCGCCCCGCGAGCGCCCGCAACGCCGCCTCCAGCGCCACGGTCTCGGCATTGACGAACCAGTCGTTCCACAGGCTCTGGATGTGAAGATGCGCATAGCCCCGCGCGGTGAAGGCCCGGACCGGCCGCGCCAGCTCGAAACTGCCGGGCACGCCCACCCGTTGCCGGAAGCTCACGAAGAGCCGCTTGCGGTCCGGCCTGAACAGGTCCGCGCGCAGCAGGGCCCCGTCGAAGAGCCGCTCGCCCCTCATGCCGGGGCGGATTCTCCCAGGTAGGTCTCGAGCAGGTCCTCGGCCGCCACCGCGGCGCTGATCTCGCCCGCCTCGACCTGCTGTGCGAGCGCCGCCATGGCCCCCTTCACCGGTTCCCGCCGCAGCCGCGCCAGCAGCCCCTCGCGCACCTCCGCCTCGAACCAGAACCGCGCCTGTTCGGCCCGGCGGCCGGCGAAATGCCCGGTCTCGCGGCGCCACTCGGCCAGCGCCGTCATCTCGTCCCAGGCCCGGTCGAGCCCGTGTTCCTCGACCGCCGAGACGGTAAGCGCCTTGGGGTAGCCCTCCGGATCCTGCGGACGCTTGCGCAGCAGCCGCAGGGCGCCGGCGTAATCCGCGCAGGTGCGGGTGGCGGTGCTCTTGAGCTCGCCGTCGGCCTTGTTCACGAGGATGATGTCCGCCGTCTCCATGATGCCGCGCTTCACCCCCTGCAGCTCGTCGCCCCCGGCGGGCGCCAGCAGCAGCAGGAACAGGTCCGACATCTCCGCCACCACGGTCTCGGACTGGCCCACGCCCACGGTCTCGATGAGGATGACGTCGAAGCCCGCCGCCTCGCAAAGATCGATCGCCTCGCGGGTGCGCCGCGCCACCCCGCCCAGGTGCGACTGCGACGGTGAGGGCCGGATGAAGGCGCCCGGATCGCGGCTCAGCCGCTCCATGCGGGTCTTGTCTCCAAGGATCGACCCGCCCGACCGCGCCGAGCTCGGATCCACTGCCAGCACCGCGACCTTCAGCCCCTGCGCGGTCAGCATCATCCCAAAAGCCTCGATGAAGGTCGACTTGCCGACCCCCGGCGTGCCCGAGAGCCCGACCCGCAGCGCCTCGCGCCCCTGTCCGCGCAGTCCCTCGATCAGTTCGCGCGCCTGCGCCCGGTGATCCGCCCGCCCGCTCTCCACCAGCGTGATCGCCCGCGCCAGCGCGCGCCGCTCACCCTTCAGGATGCGTTCCGACAGATCCGCGATGTCCATACCGTCTCTCCACCCGTTGACGCCCCCGAATTGACCCGCAGCGCCCCCCGATGTCCACCCCGTTTCCGGGACCGCGCCGCGCCCGCCCTTCATCTTGCCGGGTAAACTCCGGGGGTGAGGCCGCAGGCCGAGGGGGCAGCGCCCCCTTTCACCCCCGCCACCGGCACCACGCCCCTCCCGACCCACCACACCGACCAGACCACCGACAAAGCCACCCCTCTCGACGCCACGCCCGCCATCGCGCATAACCCCGCCATGACCCGCCTGCCCATCGACGACGCCCTGCCTTCGCTCATCGCCGCGCTTCGTACGCGGGGCCGTGCCGTGCTGCAGGCGCCGCCGGGCGCCGGCAAGACCACGCGGGTGCCGCTTGCGATGCTCGACGCAGGGCTCACCACCGACAGGATCGTCATGCTCGAACCCCGACGCCTCGCCGCACGGGCGGCGGCGCAGCGCATGGCAGAGACGCTGGGCGAGGCCCCGGGCGAGACCGTCGGCTACCGCATCCGCGGCGAGGCCAAGGTCTCGGACGCAACCCGGATCGAGGTGGTGACCGAGGGCATCCTCACCCGCATGATCCAGTCCGACCCGGCGCTCACCGGCGTCGGCGCGGTGGTCTTCGACGAATTCCACGAACGCTCGCTCAACGCCGATCTCGGCCTCGCCCTCTGCCTCGAGATCGCCGGCGCCCTGCGCGACGACCTGCTGCTGCTGGCGATGTCCGCCACCCTCGACGCGGAGCCCGTGGCCGAGCTGATGGACGCGCCCATCGTCACCTCCGAGGGACGCGCCTTCCCGGTCGAGACCCGCTGGCTCGACGCCACGCTGCCGAAACAGCGCCGCTTCGAGGAGGCGATGGCCGATCTCGTCGCCCGCGCCGCCTCCGAGACCGAGGGCGGCATCCTCGCCTTCCTGCCCGGCGAGGGCGAGATCCGCCGCACCGAGGCGCTGCTCCGCAAGCGCCTGCCGCCGCAGGTGCGCGTCCACACCCTCTTCGGCGCCATGGAGTTCGCCGCGCAACGCGCCGCGATCCGCCCCGAGACCGAGCGCGGGGTGCGCAAGCTGGTGCTCGCCACCTCCATCGCCGAGACCTCGCTCACCATCGAGGACATCCGCGTGGTGGTCGACGGCGGCCGCGCCCGGCGCGCCCGCTTCGACCCGGGCTCCGGCATGTCCCGGCTGGTGACCGAGCGGGTCACCCGCGCCGAGGCCACTCAGCGCGCCGGTCGGGCCGGACGGGTCGCCCCGGGCACCGCCTACCGGCTGTGGACCAAGGGCGAGGAAGGCGCGATGCTGCCCTACCCGCCCGCCGAGATCGAAAGCGCCGACCTCGCCGGGCTGGCACTGGAGCTGGCGCTCTGGGGTGCACAGCCCTCGGAGCTGCCCTTCCTCAGCGCTCCGGGCGCGGGCGCGCTGGCCGAGGCGCAGGCGCTGCTCACCATGCTGGGCGCGCTCGACGAAACCGGACGGATCACCGAGCATGGCAAGATCCTCGCCAGGCTGCCGCTGCATCCGCGTCTGGGCCACATGCTGACGCTGGCGGGACCGCGCGCCGCGGATCTCGCCGCACTGCTGGCGGATCGCGACCCGCTGGTTGGGGCGCCCACGGATCTTGCGCTGCGGCTCGAGGCGATGACCGACCTGCGCCGCTTTGCCGAGAGCCGCCCGCACCAGGTCAACCGCGCCGCGCTCGAGCGCATCCGAACCGAGGCCAGACGCCTGCGCCGGCAGGCCCCGCGCGACGCCGGCCGCGGCTACGGGGACCTCGGACCCGCCGCCATGGCGGCGCTGGCCTACCCCGACCGCATCGGTCTGCGCCGCAAGGGCGACGCGCCGCGCTTCCAGCTCTCGGGCGGCAAGGGCGCGGTGCTCGAGCCGTCGGACCCGCTCGCCTCGGCCCGGCTGATCGTGGTGACCGACACCGACGGCGACCCGCGCGAGGCCCGCATCCGGCAGGCGGTCCAGATCACCGAGAGTGAGCTGCGCGACCTCTTCCCCGAGACGATCCGCTGGCAGGACAGCTGCCACTGGTCCAAACGCGACCGCCGCGTCGTGGCGCGACAGCAGGAAAGGCTCGGCGCCATCGCGCTCGACGACCGCGCGTGGAAGGATGCCCCGTCCGAGGCCATGGCCCGCGCCATGCTCGAAGGCGTGCGCGAGCTCGGCCTGTCCCTGACCGACGCCGCGCGGCGCTTCTGCGCCCGGGCCGAGATCGGGCGCGAGGGCGGGCTCGACCTGCCCGACATGCGCGAGCCCGCGCTGCTCGAGACGCTCGAGGACTGGCTGCTGCCCTATATCGAGGGCGTGAGGAGTGCCGAGGGCTGGAAGCGCTTCGATCCGCTGCCCGCGCTGCGCGCGCGTCTTGACTGGGCGCAGCAGCAGGCGCTCGATGCAGCGGTGCCGGGCAAGTTCACCACCCCGCTCGGGCGCGAGATCGCCATCGACTATTCCGGAGAGCACCCGGAGATCGCGCTGCGCCTGCAGGAGATGTTCGGCCAGCGCACCCATCCGATGGTGGGGCGCAGGCCGCTGCGGGTCACGCTGCTCTCGCCCGCCCGGCGCCCGGTGCAGACCACCATGGACCTGCCCGGTTTCTGGGAGGGCTCCTACGCCGACGTGCGCAAGGACATGAAAGTGCAGTACCCGCGCCACCCCTGGCCCGAGGACCCGCGCGAAGCGGACCCGACCCTGCGCGCCAAGCCCCGGGGGCAGTGAGGGGCGCTGCCCCTCTGCGGCTTTCGCCGCATTCACCCCGGGATATTTTCGGCCAATAGAAGCTGCGGACGAGGCGCGGGGTGGCTCAGTCCCACCACGGCCCGTGCGGGCGATCCTCGCCGTCGACGCGGTCAAACCCGTGCCGCCCGAAGAAGTCGCGCTGCGCCTGGATGAGGTTTGCCGTGCCCTCGGGGCGGCGCATGGTGTCCCAGAACGCCAGCGCCGAGGCCAGCACCGGCAGCGGGAAACCCGCCGCGACCGAGGCCGCGACGACACGGCGCAGTGCCGGGATACCCGCCTCGAAGATCGCCCCGAAGCGCGGCGCCAGCACCAGCTGGTCGAGCGGCGGGCCCTCGCGGAAGGCCTCCGAGATGTCGTCGAGCAGCTTGGCGCGGATGATGCAGCCGGCCCGCCAGACCTCGGCGACGCGGGCGAAGTCGAGCTCCCAGGCGAATTCCTCCGAGGCGGCGGCCAGGATGCGGAAGCCCTGCGCATATTCCAGCACCCGCGCCGAAAGAAGCGCCGTCTCCAGCAGCTCCGGATCGAGCTCCAGCGTCTCGCGCCCATCGCCGAACGCGTCGCCCAGGGCACTGCGCAGATCCTTCTCGGAGGACCACGCCCGCGCCGCCACGGCGCCCTCGATCATGGTGGCGGACTGGCCGAGCCGCACGGCCTCGATCGCAGTCCAGCGCCCGGTGCCCTTCTGCCCGGCGACGTCGAGGATCGCATCCACCATGACGCCGTCGCCAAGCGGATCCTGCGCCCGCAGCACCTTGGCAGTGATCTCGTAGAGGTAGCTGCCGAGAGGGCCGTCGTTCCAGGCCTCGAAACGGTCCGCGACCTGCTCCGGCGACAGGCCCGTGCCATGGCGCAGCAGGTCATAGACCTCGGCGATCATCTGCATGTCGGCGTATTCGATGCCGTTGTGAACGGTCTTGACGAAATGCCCGGCGCCGTCGGGGCCCATGCGGCCGACGCAAGGGTCCTCGCCGAAACGCGCGGCGATGGGCTCGAGCAGCGGCTGCAGCCCCGCCCAGCTTTCCTCAGAGCCGCCGAACATCATCGAGGGTCCATGGCGCGCGCCGTCCTCGCCGCCCGAGACGCCAAGTCCCACGAAATGCATGCCATGCTCGGCAAGACGTGCAGCGCGGCGGCGGGTGTCGTGGAAATCCGCGTTGCCCGCATCAATCACCGTGTCGCCCGCGTCGAGCAGCGGAATGACCTCGTCGAGCAGCGCATCGAGCGGCCCGGTCGAGGGGATCATCGCCAGCAGCAGGCGCGGCCTCGGCAGCGCCGCCACCAGCGCCGGCAGATCGGGCGCCGTGGTGACATCGCCGGCGAGCGGCTCGGCGCGCTGCGCGAAGGCTCCGATCGGCTCGTCGCTGCGGTTCGAGACCGCAATCGGCACGCCCTTTTCCGCCATGTTCAGCGCCAGTGCCGAGCCCATCGTGCCCAGCCCGTAAATCCCGATCCGAGGTGCCGCCATCACTGTCTCCCGTGTTCAGCCACGGAGCAATGGTAGCGGCAACAAGCGCGGGAGCAATGCGCCCCTCTGCACAGCCGCGGTGCGGCGGCTCGGAGCACGGCTCCCCTCGTTCATCTTGCCCCTAAACTCCGGGGAGCGCGAGGGGCTGGCCCCTCGCAGGCCCGGCGCCGGCCACACGGGCGCCGCCGGGGCATAGGCGCTCAGCCCTCCACGCACCAGCGCATGATCGCCTTCTGGGCGTGCAGCCGGTTCTCGGCCTCGTCCCAGATCACCGATTGCGGGCCGTCCATGACCTCGGAGGTCACTTCCTCGCCGCGGTGCGCCGGCAGGCAGTGCATGAAAAGCGCATCCTTGCCCGCGGCCTCCATCAGCGCCTCGTTGACCTGGTAGGGGCGCAGCATGTTGTGGCGCCGCTCGCGGGCGGATTGCGCGTCGTGCATCGACACCCAGGTGTCCGCCACCACCAGATCCGCGCCCTCGACCGCCTTGAACGGATCGCGCTCGATGGTGACCGCGGCGCCCGCCTGCCGGGCAAGCCCAACGAACTCCATCTCGGGGTCGAGCTGGACCGGGCCGGTGAAGGTCAGATCGAACCCGAACTGCCCGGCGGCGTGCAGGAACGAGGCGCAGACGTTGTTGCCGTCGCCGCACCAGACCACCTTCTTGCCCTCGATCGGGCCGCGGTGCTCTTCGAAGGTCATCACGTCGGCCATGATCTGGCAGGGGTGGGTGCGGTCCGTCAGGCCGTTGATCACCGGCACGGAGGCGTATTCCGCCATCTCGATCAGGACGCTCTCGTCGAAGGTCCGGATCATGATCATGTCGACGAAGCGCGACATCACGCGGGCGGTGTCGGCGATGGTCTCGCCGTGGCCGAGCTGCATGTCGCTGCCCGAGAGCACCATGGTCTGACCGCCCATCTGGCGCACGCCCACGTCGAAGGAGGTGCGGGTCCGGGTCGAGGGCTTCTCGAAGATCAGCGCGACCATGTGGTCCTTGAGCGGCAGATCGTCGTCGAGCGCCGCCCGGCGCCGGCCGCTGCGGGCGTTCTTGATGTCCTTGGCGCTGTCGATGATCGACCTGAGCGCCGCCTTGTCGGTTTTGTGGATGTCGAGGAAATGGTTCATTCTATTGTTCTTCTTGTCTGGCGGGGCGGAGGGGCGCTGCCCCTCTGGGCGCTTCGCGCCCATTCACCCCGGAGTTTTCTCGGCAAGATGAAGGACCGGGTCAGGCCGCTTCGAGCGAGGCCGCGGCGAGATCGAGGCGCGTGACGGCCTCGGCGATCTCGTCGTCGGAGATGGTCAGGGCGGGAAGCAGGCGCACCACGTTGTCGGCGGCGGGCACGGTGATCACCAGCGCGTTGTAGCCGGCCTTCACCAGGTCCGCGGGCGCGATCCTGCACTTGAGCCCGATCATCAGGCCCGAGCCACGGACCTCCTCGAAGACCTCCGGATGAGCCGCGACCAGCCCCTCGAGCTTCTGGCGCAGGAGGCCCGCCTTGCGGTTGACCTCGGCGAGGAACTCGGGATCGGCGACGTGGTCCATCACCGCGCAGCCGACGGCACAGCCCAGCGGGTTGCCGCCGTAGGTCGAGCCGTGGGTGCCCACGGTCATCCCCGAGGCGGCCTCTTCGGTGGCCAGCACCGCGCCCAGCGGGAAGCCCCCGCCGATGCCCTTGGCGACCATCATGATGTCCGGGGTGACCCCGGCCCATTCATGCGCGAAGAGACGCCCCGTGCGACCCATGCCGCACTGCACCTCGTCGAGGATCAGCAGGCAGCCCTTGTCGTCGCAGAGCGCGCGCAGGGCCTTCAGCTCGTCGTCGGGCATCGGGCGGATGCCGCCTTCGCCCTGCACCGGCTCGATCAGCACGGCGGCGGTGTTGTCGTCGATGGCGGCCTCGAGCCCGGCCATGTCGCGCCACTCGAGGTGCTTGAACCCCGGCAGCAGCGGGCCGAAGCCCTTGACCATCTTCTCGGACCCGGCGGCGGCGATGCCTGCCGAGGAGCGGCCGTGGAACGAGCCCGAGAAGGCGATGATGTCGGTCTTGTCGGGCTGGCCCTTCTCGTACCAGTACTTGCGCGCCATCTTCACCGCGAGCTCGCAGGCCTCGGTGCCGGAGTTGGTGAAGAACACGGTGTCGGCGAAGCTCGACGCGACCAGCTTGTCGGCCAGCGCCTGCTGCTGCGGGATCTCGTAGAGGTTCGACACGTGCCAGAGGTTCTGCGCCTGGTCGGTCAGCGCCTTGACCAGCGCGGGATGGGCGTGGCCGAGCGCGTTCACCGCGATGCCGCTGCCGAGATCGAGGAAGCGTCGGCCGTCCTCCTCCACGAGCCAGGAGCCTTCGCCCTTCACGAAATGCAGGGGAGCGCGGGAATAGGTCGGCAGGACGGACGGGATCATCAGCATATCCTCGGTGAATGAGGCCCGATTGGTGCCAAGGGCATGGGGCCAAGTCAAGTTTGCAGGGATGGTTTGGGGGTGTTGGACGGGCGACCGGAACGATCCGGCGTGCGACAAGGCGCCTTCCCGGATCGGGGAGGCGTCTGGAAGAGCGTTCAGGCTCGTCGGATTCGGGTCGCGTGCGTCATGGTTGCGCTGATAGCGGGCTTTGGCCGTCGCGCAAAGGGTTTTCTTGACCGAAGGTCAGGAGGGCGGCTCAGCAGAACGGATCGTCGGGGTAGCCCACGCCGGTGAGGTAGAGCCCGTCGGGCGGGCAGACCGGCCCGCAGGCGGCGCGGTCGCGGGCCTCGAGCGCGTGCTTCACGTCCTCGGGCGCCCAGGAACCTGCCCCCACCCGTTCCAGCGTGCCGACGATGGAGCGGACCTGGTTGTGCAGGAAGCTGCGGGCACGCAGGTGGACGCGATACTCGGGGCCGGCGCCGGTATCGCATTCCTCGATGCGGATCTCGTCCAGCGTCTTCACCGGCGACGCCGCCTGGCACATGGTCGAGCGGAAGGTGGTGAAGTCGTGCAGCCCGAGCAGGTGGGCGGCGCCCTCCTGCATGGCGCCGAGATCGAGCGGGTTCATCACCCGCCAGACCTGCCCGGCCTCAAGCGTCGCGGGCGCGCGGCGTGCCAGCAGGCGGAAGGTGTAGCGCCGCTCGACCGCCGAGAAGCGCGCATGCCAGTCGTCGGCCACGGCGGCGCAGGCGCGGATCGCGACGGGGGCCGGTTTCAGGTGGAAGTTCAGCGCCTCGGACAGGCGGAACGGGTCCCAGGCCTTGGCCATGTCGCAATGCGCCACCTGCCCGCGCGCGTGCACGCCGGCGTCGGTCCGCCCGGCGGCGGCGATGGTGTGCTCGCGCGGCTCGAGCCGGGCGAGCGCGGCCTCGATCGCCCCCTGCACCGAGGGCTGGTCGGCCTGTCTCTGCCAGCCCGCGAAGGGGCCGCCATCATATTCCACGAGAAGCGCGTATCTGGGCATGTCCGTCCCAATACCCAAGCAGCGTGTTTGCCACAATGCCGCAATGTTCTTTGCCCACCCCTTGCCTCGCCGGGCGTTTGTAACATTTTAATGAATACCGCCGACCATGATCCCGCCCACCGCAACCCGACCGCAAAGTCCGCATCCGCCCCATGATCTCGACCGTCTTCAAGAGCTACATCGCCCCCATGCTGCGCCGCCCTCCGCGGTTCCAGATCGCGGCCCTGTGCCATCGAAACGGCCAGGACGGGCCCGAAGTTCTGCTGATCACCTCACGCGACACGCATCGCTGGATCCTGCCCAAGGGCTGGCCGATGTATGACACCGATGCCGGGGGTGCGGCGGTGCAGGAAGCTTGGGAAGAGGCCGGCGTCGAGATCTGCGAGGGCGACCGGCCCCGGCGCATCGGACGCTACCGCTACGACAAGGTGATGGAGGGCGGTTTGCCCGTCGCCACTGACGTCGACGTCTACGCGGTCGAAGTCCGGCGCCTGCACGACAGCTACCCGGAAGTCGGTCAGCGCGAACGGCGCTGGCTCTCTCCCCTTGCAGCGGCGGAGATGGTAGACGAAGACGAGTTGAAGGACCTGCTTCGCAACCTCCCCGACCTGCTGTAGCGCATGTACCCGGGCTGAGCGCGGCACGCGGTCAGGGGCTCCGGGAACAGGCAAGGTGGCAGGTCACAACAGCGCGCCAGAATGGAAGGCTCTCGATCAGGATCTCGGCCGCTTCTCGCGGCTCGAGGCGGCGACCATGTATGCCGCGCGCCCGCTGGTGGGCGTCGGCATCAGCCTTGCCTTCGTCACCATCGCCACGCTGGCGGCGCTGATCCTGACGGGCGGCGAGCCGGGAAGCCTCGCGGTCGTGGCCGCCGCAGCCTTCGGCGCCTACATGGCGCTCAACATCGGGGCCAACGACGTCGCCAACAACATGGGCCCGGCGGTGGGCGCGCGGGCGCTGCCGATGCTCGGCGCCATCGCCATCGCGGCGGTCTGCGAGAGCGCCGGTGCGCTGCTGGCGGGCGGAAACGTGGTTCGCACCATCGCCCATGACATCGTCGACCCCGCGACCGTGACCGACAAGCTGGTCTTCGTGCGCGGGATGCTGGCGGCGCTGCTCGCCGCGTCGGTCTGGATCAACATCGCCACATGGATCGGCGCGCCGGTCTCGACCACCCACGCGGTGGTGGGCGGCGTGGTGGGCGCGGGCGTGGTCTCGGTGGGCGCGGCGGCGGTCAACTGGTCCACGGTCGGGCTCATCGCGACAAGCTGGACCTTCTCCCCGCTCCTGGGGGCGCTGGTCGCGGTGGCGATGCTCGCCTTCATCGAGTGGCGCATCGTGCAGGTCGAGGACAAGATCGCCGCCGCCCGGCGCTGGGTGCCGCTGCTGATCGGGCTGATGGCCGGAGCCTTCACCACCTACCTCACCGACCGGGCGCTCTCGCATCTCGTCGACATCACCTTCGGGCAGTCGCTGCTGGCAGGCGTCGCGGTCGGTTGCGTGACGAGTGCCATCGCGGTGCCCTTCGTGCGGAAACAGTCCGCGGGGCTCGAGAACCGCAACCGCTCGCTCAAGACGCTGTTCCGCCTGCCGCTGGTGGCCTCGGCCGGACTGCTCTCCTTTGCGCACGGAGCCAACGACGTCGCCAACGCGGTCGGGCCGCTGGCCGCCGTGGTCTACATCCACAGCCACGCACCCACGACCGGTGATGTGGCGATGCCGCCCTGGGTGCTGCTGATCGGCGCGCTCGGCATCTCGTTCGGGCTCGTGCTCTTCGGGCCCAAGCTGATCGGCATGGTCGGCAGCCAGATCACGAAACTGAACCCGATGCGCGCCTATTGCGTGGCGCTTTCCACCGCGGTGACGGTGATCGCCGCCTCGGGCGCAGGCCTCCCGGTGAGCTCGACCCACATCGCCGTGGGCAGCGTCTTCGGGGTGGGCTTTTTCCGCGAGTGGTACCAGAACCACCGGTCGAGCAAGCAGCAGAGCGCGCGCAAGGACACCCGCACCATGGCCCCGCAGGAGCGGACCCGGCGACGGCTGGTGCGGCGCTCGCATTTCCTGACCATCGTCGCGGCCTGGGTGATCACCGTTCCGGCGGCGGCGCTGCTTGCGGCCATCAACGTCTGGCTGCTGCAGCAGGTGGCTTTCTGAGCGCCGCTCTGGCAACCGCGCCGCCCCGGCTCTAGATAGAGAGAGCGCGCGAGCAGACGAGACGGGCAGAGGAAGAGGCAGACATTGGTCATCGGAACCATCGCCGACACGATTACCAGAAGCGTCGAGAGCGTGACCGACACGTTGACGTCCCCCTTCACCGAACCGGTGATCCGGCTCGGGGTCACCGGGCTGGCACGGGCAGGGAAGACGGTGTTCATCACCTCGCTGGTGGCCAACCTTCTGGACCGCGGCCGCATGCCGCAGCTGGTGGCCGAGGCCGAGGGCCGGATCCTCGCGGCCTACCTGCAGCCGCAGCCCGACGACACCATGCCGCGCTTCGACTACGAGACCCATCTCGGCGCGCTCACCGCCCATGTGCCGCACTGGCCGGACAGCACCCGCGCCGTGTCGCAGCTGCGCCTGTCGCTGAAGCTGCGCCCCACCGGCCTGCTGGCGGGGGTCTCCGGGGCCCGCAAGATCCACCTCGACATCGTCGACTACCCCGGCGAATGGCTGCTCGACCTGCGGCTGATGGACAAGAGCTACACCGAGTGGGCCGAGGAGACGCTGGCGCGCATCGCCACCCGTCCCGGCGGCGCCGATTACGTCGCCATGGCCCGCGCCGAGGACAGCGCCCGCCGCTTCGAGGAGCCCCGCGCCAAGGCGCTGGCGGCGCGCTACACCGAGGCGCTCCACATGGCCCGCAACGCCGGTTTCTCCGACTGCACCCCGGGCCGCTTCCTGCTGCCGGGCGAGAAGGAGGGCAGCCCCGCGCTGACCTTCGCGCCCCTGCCCCGCATCGACCAGCCGCCGCGGCAGTCGCTCTGGCGCGAGATGGAGCGCCGCTTCGAGGCCTACAAGGCGCAGATCGTGAAACCGTTCTTCCGCGACCACTTCAGCCGCATCGACCGGCAGGTGGTGCTGGTGGATGCGCTCGGGGCCATCCACTCGGGCCCCGCGGCGATGGAGGACCTGCGCCGCACCATGGCCGAGATCCTCGGCGCCTTCCGCCCCGGCGGCAACGCCTTCCTCAGCCAGCTGCTGCGCGGGCGGCGGGTCGAGAAGATCCTGTTTGCGGCGACCAAGGCCGACCACCTGCACCACGCCCAGCACGGGCGCCTGACCGCGATCATGGAGGCGCTGACCCGCGATGCCCGCGACCGCGCGCGCTTTGCCGGGGCCGAGACCGGCGCCATGGCCATCGCCGCGCTGCGCGCCACGGTCGAGCAGGCGCTGCCCCACAACGGCCGCCAGCTCGACTGCGTACGCGGCACGTTGCTGCAGGATGACGGCACGCGCGGGCGCGAGGCCGCGTTCTACCCCGGCGAGTTGCCCGAGGACCCCGGCCGCCTGCTGGGGCCCGCCCGCGACGGCGCCGAGCGCTGGCTCGACGGCGATTACGCGATCATGCGCTTCGCCCCGGCGGCGCTCACCCTGAAGCCCGGCGAGGGCCCGCCCCACATCCGCCTCGACCGCGCCGCGCAGTTCCTGTTCGGAGACCGGCTGTGACGCCCCGGCTGCGCCCGGCGCGCCCCACCGACGCCGGCAGGCTTGGCGCGATGATGTCCGACGCGGCGACGGAGCGGCCGTGGAAACCGCGTCTTCACAGTGGCGCCGAGGACATTGCCCATGCCGGCCAGATGATCGACGCGGGCTGGGTCACCGTGGCCGAGGATGACGCGGACGGCGCGCTGCTGGGCTTCCTCGCACGCGAGGACGTCTACGTGCATGCGCTCTTCATCGCCCCGGCAGCGCAGGGCACGGGCATCGGCCGGGCGCTGATGGCCGAGGCGCAGCGTCACTGTCCCACGCTCGAGCTCTGGACCTTCGAGGCCAACCACGGCGCGCAGCGCTTCTACGAGCGCGCGGGCTTTACCGTCGTCGGACGCAGCGACGGCTCGCAGAACGACGAGGGCCTGCCCGACATCCATTACCGCTGGCATGCCCCCGCCCGCGACGGCAGCGAAAGCGAGATCCGCCCATGACCGACGATCCCGACCGCAAGGGCCGCAGCGGCCCGGTGCTCTTCGAACTCGAGGACGACAGCGCCCCTGCATCGCCCGCCGAGGCGCCGCCTGTGCCCGAGCCCGAGACCCAGCCCACCCTGCCCGAGGGCCGCGCCATGGCGACCGCCGCGGCGCTGGCTGCCCGCCGACCGTCGCGGCTGGCCCGCTGGTTCTGGGCGCTGCTCGGGACGCTCGTCTCGACGCTGATTTCGGTCGCCGCATGGCGCTTCGTCACCGATCTTATCGCCTCGGTGCCGCTGCTGGGCTACGCGGTGACCGCGCTCATGGTGCTGTTCCTGCTGGTAATCCTGCTGATCGTCATCAAGGAACTGGCCGCGCTGTCGCGCCTGTCGCGGGTCGATGCGCTGCACCGGGCGGCCACGGCGGCGCTGGCCGACGACGATCTCGCCGCCGCCCGCGCGGTGACCGGCAAGCTGACGGCGCTTTACGCCGGGCGCGACGACACCCGCTGGGGGCGCGAGCGGATGCGCGACCGGGGGCCCGAGATCTTCGACGCACAGGGCGTGATCGGCCTTGCCGAGACCGAGCTGCTAGCACCGCTCGACGCCGCCGCCCGGCGCGAGGTCGAGGCCGCGGCCCGGCAGGTGGCCACCGTCACCGCGCTGGTGCCGCTGGCACTGGCGGACGTGGCCGCGGCGCTGGGGTCGAACCTGCGGATGATCCGCCGCATCGCCGACATCTACGGCGGCCGTTCCGGCACGCTCGGCAGCTGGCGCCTGATCCGCGCCGTCATGTCCCACCTCGTGGCGACCGGCGCCGTTGCGGTGGGCGACGACATGCTCGAGCCGATCCTCGGCGGCGGGCTGCTCGGCAAGCTGTCGCGGCGCTTCGGCGAGGGGCTGGTCAACGGCGCGCTCACCGCCCGGGTCGGCGTCGCCGCCATGGAGGTCTGCCGCCCCCTGCCCTTTGCCACCACCAGGCGTCCCTCGGCGCGGTCGGTGGTGCGCACGGCGCTGTCGGGGCTGGTCAGGACCTCGGACCGGGACTGAACCGCACGCGCCCGCGCGGCGTTTGATCCATCTCATTCCCGCCCGCCGCCGCCTGCGCCATGGTCGCCGCAGAGAGGCGAGCCATGACCCAAGCCAGCCCTGCAAAACCCGATGGCCACGGCCATCTCCGCGACATCATCTACGGGGCGCTCGACGGCTCCGTCACCACCTTTGCCATCGTCGCGGGCGTGGCGGGGGCCGGGCTCGACCCGTTCGTGATCCTCGCGCTCGGTTTCGCCAACCTCTTTGCCGACGGCTTCTCGATGGCGGCGGGCAACTACTCGGGCACCAAGGCCGAGCTCGACGACCTCAACCGGCTGCGGCGGCTCGAGGCGGAGCGCATCGCCCGCGACCCGTCCGGCGTGCGGGCGGAACTGCACGACATCCTCGCCGCCAAGGGGCTCTCCGACGACACGCTCGAGGCCGCGACGGGGCAGATCGCCCGGGTCCCGCGCCACAGTCTCGCGATGATCCTCGATGGCACCCACGGGCTGGCAGCCGCGGATCCGCACCCGCTGAAGGCGGCCTTCGCCACCTTCGGCGCCTTCCTCGCGGCGGGGCTGGTGCCGCTGCTGCCCTTCATCCTGGACGTGCCCGAGGCCTTCCCCGTGGCCGCGGTGCTTACGCTCGCCACCTTCTTCGCCATCGGCGCCTACAAGAGCCGCTGGTCGCTGGCGAGCTGGTGGCGGTCCGGGGTCGAGACCACGCTCATCGGCGGGCTCGCGGCGACGATCGCCTACGCGGTGGGGGTGATCTTCACGCTCTGAGAGATCCGGGAGGGTCGCAAGGCCAAGTCAGTGCAGCTCGATGGCCTGCGCCTCGATCGGGGACTCGAGGCTGTCGCGGGTCGTGCTGACCGCATCGACCCCCACCAGCGCGCCGAGCACGAGCAGCACAGCGAACACGAGGATCGCGGCACGGTCGAGCTTGCGGAGATCGGCAGCCGCAAAGCTCTCGTGGGGCGGCGTGCCCTTCAGGTCTTCCTGGAATCGGGTCATGGCAGCACTTGAAAGATGGGTTAACAGACTTCGGTTCTCTGCCTGCGTTTCGGGGGCCTGTCGCGCTTTATTCCGAAGGCCCTGGCGGTTGGGCGGCGCTTCGCCCAATGCGTGCAGAGGTTGCGCTGTTTCTCGCCGCTTCACCTTTCAGGCATGATTACGCCGGAGGCGACGGGCGCCTCCGGCGTGCTTGGATCGGGCGTGGCGTCCCTTGCTTTTCTGACCTCTCCGCCCCCGTCCGCGTCCTCCGTGAGTGATGGCGGGGTGTGCCGGGGATATGACCCGGTCGGGGGCGGCGTATGGCCGGACCGCGTACGGTTACTCGGCCGGCGCGGCGGGGACTGCGGGCTCTGCGCCTTCGTCGGTCATCGGAGCGGTGGTGGTGTCGGCAGGCGCTGCGGCATCGGGTGCGACGCCGGTGGTGCCGGCCTCGGGGACCGTCTCGGTCGCGGTTGCCGGTGCCGGGTTCTCGACGGCGTCGTCGCCGCCCATGAAGCTGACACCGATGACGAGACCGATGATCACCAGCACGGCCACCACAAGGCCGGTGACGGTCCCGCGCGAGCGGGTGCTGGTTGCCATGTTCATCTGCGGGTCGGCCCGCAGGTTCGAGCGACGCTCTTCTTCGTTGTAATAGGCCATGTCGGACCTCCTTGTCCGTGGGTTCACGAGGTTCGTTGGTCTGGGGCGCCACCTCCTGCAGCGCCTTCGATACCCAGTGAACCACGACCGCTGGGACCCGGTTGCATCCCCCCCGCGCTGGACGCGCTTTCTGGCAGAAGACTGCCGGATGCTGCATCTGCGATGCGCCAATCCCCGCCGCGCCGCATTGCGGCATCGCGGGAACCGGCGGGAGAGCGCCTGAAGTCCCGCCCGATCCGGGGATTTCCGCCCATTCCGTCACCTGCCCCGCGTCGCTTGCAGGCACTGGACCATCGCGAGTCGCAAGCCTATAAGGCCGCTCATGATGGGCCGTTTCGAGATCATCATTCGAATTACATGCCCGGCGCTCTGACCACACGAGCCGCCGGGACAAGGCGTATGAACCACCGCGCCGACCGAACATTCCCATGCCACGAATAAAGAACCGGGACCGCAGATCATGTGCGCCGAAACGCCTGACCAGATGCCTGACTACAAGGACACGCTGAACCTCCCCAAGACCGACTTCCCGATGCGCGCGGGCCTGCCCCAGCGCGAACCGGCGTGGCTCGACCGCTGGGCGAAACTCGGCGTCTACGACCGCCTGCGCGAGAAAGCCGAGGGTCGCCCCCCCTTCACGCTGCACGACGGCCCGCCGTATGCGAACGGCCACCTGCACATCGGCCACGCGCTGAACAAGACGATCAAGGACATGATCGTCCGGTCGCACCAGATGATGGGCCACGAGGCGCGCTACGTCCCCGGCTGGGACTGCCACGGCCTGCCCATCGAGTGGAAGATCGAGGAGCAGTACCGCGCCAAGGGCCTGGACAAGGACGACGTGCCGGTCATCGACTTCCGGCAGGAATGCCGCAAGTTCGCCGAGGGCTGGGTCGACATCCAGCGCGAGGAGTTCAAGCGTCTCGGCATCACCGGCAACTGGGCCGATCCCTACCTGACCATGAACTTCCACGCCGAGCGCGTGATCGCCGAGGAGTTCATGAAGTTCCTGATGACCGGCACGCTCTACCAGGGCTCGAAGCCGGTCATGTGGTCGCCGGTCGAGCAGACCGCGCTGGCCGAGGCCGAGGTCGAGTACCATGACAAGGAAAGCTTCACCATCTGGGTGAAGTTCAAGGTTACCGACTTCGACTCGCCGGAAGCCGACCGCCCGAGCGAAGAGGAAAGCAGCGAGTCGCGCCACGCCGTCGCCAAGGCGGTGGAAGAGGTGCGCGAGAAGTTCCTCGGCGCCTACGTGGTGATCTGGACCACCACGCCCTGGACCATCCCGTCGAACAAGGCGGTCGTCTTCGGCGCGGACTACCAGTACGGGCTCTACGAGATCACCGACACCCCGGACGAGTGCTGGGCTTCGAAGGGCGAGCGCTACATCCTTGCCGACAAGCTTGCGGCACAGACCTTTGCCCGGGCACGGCTCGAGGAAGGCCAGTGGACGCGCGTGTCGGACGTGACGCCGCAGCAGCTCGCCGCCATGAGCCTGCAGCACCCGCTGGCCGGGGCCGAGGGCTCGGACGGCGAGTGGGACCAGCCCCGCGACTTCCGCGCCGCCGATTTCGTCACCGACGAGGAAGGCACCGGCTTCGTGCACTGCGCCCCCTCGCACGGAATGGAGGAATTCGAGCTCTACCGCGATCTCGGGATGCTCGAGCAGGTCATCACCTACAACGTGATGGAGGACGGCTCCTTCCGCGCCGACCTGCCGTTCTTCGGCGGCAAGATGATCCTCAAGCCCAACGGCAAGGAAGGCGACGCCAACAAGATGGTGATCGACAAGCTCGCCGAGGTCGGCGGCCTGCTGGCGCGCGGCAAGATCAAGCACTCCTACCCGCACTCGTGGCGCTCCAAGGCGCCGGTGATCTACCGCAACACCCCGCAGTGGTTCGCCTCGATCGACCGCGCCGTGGGCGACGGGCAGGACACCTACGGCACCACCATCCGCGAGCGCGCGCTGCGGTCCATCGACGAGCTGGTGAAGTTCACCCCGCAGTCGGGCCGCAACCGTCTCTATTCGATGATCGAGGCGCGCCCTGACTGGGTGCTGTCGCGCCAGCGCGCCTGGGGCGTGCCGCTGACCTGCTTCGTGAAGAAGGGCGCCCTGCCCACGGACGAGGGCTTCCTGCTGCGCGACCCCGAGGTCAACGCCCGCATCTGCGAGGCCTTCGAGTCCGAGGGCGCCGACTGCTGGTACGCCGAGGGCGCCAAGGAACGCTTCCTCGGCGACGGCTACGACGCCGCCGAGTGGGAGCAGGTGTTCGACGTGCTCGACGTCTGGTTCGACAGTGGCTC
Organism: Salipiger thiooxidans; assembly: GCF_900102075.1. Classification (GTDB taxonomy): domain Bacteria; phylum Pseudomonadota; class Alphaproteobacteria; order Rhodobacterales; family Rhodobacteraceae; genus Salipiger; species Salipiger thiooxidans. The sequence goes on from NZ_FNAV01000001.1 coordinate 276,412, forward strand.
GACCCATGCCTTCGTGCTGCGTGACCGAGCCGACGGCACCGAGGACGGAATCGCAGACGTCTACATGGAAGGCACCGACCAGCACCGCGGCTGGTTCCACTCCTCCATGCTGCAGGCCTGCGGCACCATGGGCCGCGCGCCCTACCGCAACGTGGTGACCCACGGCTTCACGCTGGACGAGAAGGGCAACAAGATGTCCAAGTCGCTCGGCAACACCATCGTCCCCGAAGAGGTGGTGAAGCAGTACGGCGCCGACATCCTGCGGCTCTGGGTGGCCCAGACCGACTACACCGCCGACCAGCGGATCGGGCCGGAGATCCTCAAGGGCGTGGCCGACAGCTACCGCCGCCTGCGCAACACGATGCGCTTCATGCTGGGCGCGCTGGGGCACTTCTCCGAGGCCGACCGGGTCGAACCCGCCGACATGCCCGAGCTCGAGCGCTGGGTGCTGCACCGTCTCGCCGAGCTCGACGCGAAGGTGCAGGAGGGCTACCGGAGCTACGACTTCCAGTCGGTGTTCCAGTCGGTCTTCACCTTCTGCACCGTGGACCTGTCGGCCTTCTACTTCGACATCCGCAAGGACGCGCTCTACTGCGACGGCGACACCGCCCGGCGCCGCGCGGCCCGCACGGTCATGGACCTGCTGTTCCACCGCCTGACCACCTGGCTGGCGCCGATCCTCGTCTTCACCATGGAAGACGTCTGGCTCGACCGCTTCCCCGGCGACGAGAGCTCGGTGCACCTCGTGGACTTCCCCGAGACGCCCGCCGCATGGCGCGACGAGGCGCTGGCCGAGAAGTGGTCCAAGGTCCGCGCTGCCCGCCGTGCCGTCACCGCGGCGCTCGAGATCCAGCGCACCGACAAGGTGATCGGCGCCTCGCTCGAGGCCGCACCGGTGGTCCATGTCGACGACGCCGACATGCTGGCGGCGCTGAAGTCGGTCGCCTTCGATGACCTCTGCATCACCTCGGGCATCGCGCTCACTGCCGACCCGGCACCGCAGGAAGCCTTCCGAATGGCCGAAGTGCCGGGCGTGGGCGTGGTCTTCGAGAAGGCGGACGGCAACAAGTGCCAGCGCTGCTGGAAGATCCTGCCGGACGTGGGCACCCATTCCCACGCCGCCACCTGCGCCCGCTGCGACGAGGCGCTGGCCTGATACCCGTTCTGATCCGAGCGGTCATGTCACACCATAACGGGCGCCCACGCGGGCGCCCGGGCCCTCGGCGCGAGGCATTTTACTTGAAAATGCAAGTAAATTGACCAGTCGCCCCGCGCTTGCTTGCAGCGCCCGGAAACGTACCGGAACGGCCCCCAGGCGAAGGGCGATTCCGGCCGTGGGGAGGATTGAATGAATCGACGCAACCCGATGACGCTGGCGCTGCCCTGCCCCCCGCCGCTCGAATACGGCGAACTCGCCATTCTGCGCGCCGATGCGGAGGGCCGGGTCAGCATCGGGCGCCGCCGCGACTGATCCGGGCGATCCCCGCGGTCCTGCCCGCAAAACGCGCATCCGTCGGCCCAGGAACCCGCTGCAAGGGCTCTTGCTAGCCGGTAGCCGCAAAAACCTGTTGATCGAATCCCCGACCCGCGCTTTTGCTCGCTCCATTGCGGCAACGGCGCCGCAACAGTCTCCCGAACGTCCGGGACCGATGAGCAAAGCTGCTCGATCCGTCGCATCTATCGCTGCGACGCATCGGCGGCTTTTTTTGTTTTTGGCACTCATGTTCTGCATGGAGACGGACCAGATGACCCAGCAAGACCTCCAGTCGCGCAAAGCCGGCCACATCGCCCTCGTGGGCGCCGGGCCCGGTGCGCGGGACCTTCTCACCCTGCGTGCGCTCGAGCGCATCCAATGCGCCGACGTGCTGCTTTACGACCGGCTCGTCGACCCCGAGATCATGGAGCTTGCCTCGCCGCGGGCCGAGCGCATCTACGTCGGCAAGGAGGTGGGGCGCTGCGCCTGGCCTCAGGGCCGCATCGACCGGCTGATCGTGGCCAAGGCCAGGCTCGGGCTGCGCGTCGTGCGGCTGAAATCCGGCGACCCGTCGATCTTCGGGCGCGCCTGCGAAGAGATAGCCGCCGCCCGCGCCTCCGGCATCGAGGTCGAGATCGTGCCCGGCATCACCGCCGCCTCCGCCGCCGCAGCCTCCATCTGCCATCCACTCACGGAGCGTGGCGAGACGGATACCTTCGCGGTGACCACCGGCACCTGCCGCCCCGGCGACGCCAACCCCGACCGCGCCCGGCTTGCGCACCCGGGCACCTCGATGGCCTTCTACATGGCGGTGGAACGTGCCGCGGTGGTGCGCGACGACCTCATCGGCGCCGGCGCCCCGGCGGAATGCCCGGTCGAGATCGTGGCCTCGGTCAGTACCCCGCAGGAGCGCCACGTCAGCACCACCCTGGGCGCGCTGGCCGAGACCATCGCGGCCGAGGGCATCCGCAACCCGGCGATCCTTTTCGTGCGCTATCCCAAGTCGCTGGCGCGGGCGATCCGGGGCATCTCGGCCGTCGCCTGAGCGACCCACCGCCGCAGTGCAGCGATTCCCCGGCGCGCTCGGCTTGATTTCCCGCGCACGGAGGCCGACCTTTGTGGAGACGCGGCCGCCGCCCCGGCCGCCCCAACGGGAGGCCGGAACATGACCTTGCTCGCGGATCTGCTGTCCACCGTCTTCGAACGCCGCACCCGGATCGGGCCGATCCTGCGGCGCGACCCGCGCAGCACCGACGCGCTGATCGCCGACCTGATGGGGACGACCTCCGAGACCGCCGCGCTGGCGCTCGCCCGCCGCGTGCTGCAGCGCTACGCCGAGATGGACGACGCTTCACGGCTGGCGCTGTTCCGGCACATCGCCGAGGCCTACGACCTCGATCCCGCGGCGCTGCGGGCGGCGCTGGATGCCTACGAGGCCGCGCCCTCGGGGGCCAGCTACCGCGCCTTCACCCACGCCACCGAGGCGCCCCGGCAGGCGCTGATCCGGCAGTTGAACCAGGTTCCGGGCGGCACCGAGCGGCTGGTGCAGATGCGCGCCGACCTGCTGCGGCTGGGCGTCGACGATCCGGCGCTTCAGGCGCTCGATCTCGATTTCCGCAACCTCTTCCGGTCGTGGTTCAACCGCGGCTTCCTCGTGCTGCGGCCGATCAGCTGGGAGAGCCCCGCGCATATCCTCGAGAAGATCATCGCCTACGAGGCGGTGCACACGATCCAGTCCTGGGACGACCTGCGCCGCCGCCTGCAACCGGCCGACCGGCGCTGCTTTGCCTTCTTCCACCCGGCGATGCCCGACGAGCCGCTGATCTTCGTCGAGGTGGCGCTCTCGCGCGGGACGCCGGGCTCCATCCAGGCGCTGCTGGCCGAGGACCGCACCCCGGGCAGCGCCGAAGTGGCCGATACCGCAGTGTTCTACTCGATCTCGAACTGCCAGCCGGGGCTGGCCGGGATCTCGTTCGGCAACTCGCTGATCAAGCAGGTGGTCTCGGACCTCGCCGCCGAACTGCCGGGGCTCAAGACCTTCGTCACGCTGTCGCCGATCCCCGGCCTCGTGCGCTGGCTCGAGCGGCAGGGCATCCGCTACGAACCGCGCGACGGCAAGGCCATGGCGGGGCACGCCGCCCATTACCTGCTGAACGCCAAGCGCGCCGACGGCCAGCCCGTCGACCCGGTGGCGCGCTTCCACCTCGGCAACGGCGCCATGGTGCAGGCGGTGCATGCCGGTGCCGACATCTCGGAGAACGGGCTGCGGCAATCCGGCGGGGTGATGGTCAACTACCTCTACGATCTCGGCAAGGTCGAGAAGTACCACGACCGCTACGCGGAGCTGCGCGAGGTGAAGGCCGCCCAGCCGGTCCGCGCCCTCAGCACCGCCCGCGAGAAATCCACCGGCGCAGGAGCCTGACGGACACGGGAAAGACGCTCTTCGGCAGGCCTTTTGCGAAACATACAGGGCGCGACAGACCCTTCCCGCCCCTCACCGCTGCAGCCGTCCTGGTGTTGGTGTCGCGCGGATGCGCCCCCGCCGACCGGGGAATGCCCGCATCCGCGCCAGCGCGGCGAGCGGCGGTTATTCCGCCGCGTCCACCAGCGGCAGTCCCCCGATCCGGGCCAGCAGCGAGACGATCTCGTCGATGCCCTTGCCGTGGCGCAGCTGCGCGAAGACGAAGGGCCGCCCGGCGCGCATCCGCGTGGCGTCGCGCTCCATCACCTCGAGCGAGGCGCCCACGTAGGGCGCGAGGTCGGTCTTGTTGATGACGAGGATGTCGGACTTGGTGATGGCGGGGCCGCCCTTGCGCGGGATCTCCTCGCCCGCGGCCACGTCGATCACGTAGATCGTCACGTCCGCGAGCTCGGGCGAGAAGGTGGCCGAGAGGTTGTCGCCGCCGCTCTCGATCAGCACGAGGTCCAGGTCCGGGTGCGCCGCGTTCAGCTCGGCGATGGCGGCGAGGTTGATCGAGGCATCCTCGCGGATCGCGGTGTGCGGACAGCCCCCGGTCTCCACCCCCTTGATGCGGTCGAGCGGCAGCACCTGCTGGCGCATCAGCTCCTCGGCGTCCTCGCGGGTGTAGATGTCGTTGGTGACCACCGCCATCGACAGCCGGTCGCGCAGCGCCCGCGCCAGCGCCGCGGTCAGCGTGGTCTTGCCGGCACCGACAGGGCCGCCGAGGCCGACGCGCAGGGGTCCGTTGGGGGATGCCATGTTTGCCTCCGTTAAGATCTGAAGAGCCGCGAATAGAGCATGTCATGCCGCTGGCTTGCAATGTCGATGAGGGGCGCGAAGCCGCCGATCTGGTCGAGGTCCGCGCCCTGCGCCTGATCCGCCAGCACCGCGCAGAGCGGCGACAGCGCCTGCACCACGCGCTGCCCGTCGGTCTGCCCGAGCGGGATCAGCCGCACGCCCGCAGCGGCGAGGTTGGAGGCGAAGGCCTGCAGGTAGAGCCGCAGCGCGTCGCCCAGCGGCAGTTCCAGCGCCGCGACGGCGAGCCCCACCGCCACCGGGTAGGGCGCGGGCGGGATCTCGATGCCCCAGACGCCCGAGACCGTGGCCGCAAAGGCGCTGCCCTGCTGCCCGGTCTCGAGCCGCCGCTCGGCGGAGGGCGAGAGCGCCAGCCCCAGCTCGGTCAGCTCTGCAGCGTCGCCGCCCTGCGCCGCATGGGCGAGCAGCACCGCGTCGGACCAGCCGGCCCCGTGCCGCAGCACCGTCTCGAGCCAGTCCCGGAGATCGGTCGCGTCGCGCACCCGCCCCTCCTGCACCGCGGTCTCGAGCCCGTGCGAATAGGCGAAGGCGCCCACGGGGAAGGCGGGCGAGAAGAGCTGGTGCAGCGTCAGCGCCGCGTCAGTGGTCATGGCTGTGCGGCAGGTGCCCGTGCGCGTGGGAATGGCTGTGCGAATGGCCGCCGCCGTCGCTGTGCGTGTGCGAGTCCGGCCCGTGCGAATGGCTGTGATCGTGGCCATGGGTGCGACCGTGGCCATAGGCGCCGCCCTCGGGGGTGAAGGGCTCGTCAACCTCGGTCACCGTGGCGCCGATGCGCTCGAGCATGTCGCGGATCACGTGGTCGCGCTGGATCAGCAGCCGGTCGGGCTCGATCTGGCAGGGCGTGTGGCGGTTGCCGATGTGCCATGCGATGCGCGGCAGGTCGGCACCGGTCACCGCCAGCAGCGGCTCGACCGCGGCCCGCACCGCCACCAGAGAGCCGTCACCGAGGCGGAAGGCATCGCCCTCGTCGAGACTTTCGGTATGGGCGAGATCGACCAGGAACCCGGCACCGGTGCCCGCCGTCAGCACCTTGCGGCGCAGGAAGCGGTCCTCGTAGGACAGCGTCACCGTATCGGCGGCGTCGCTCCAATGGCCTTTGCGGGCGATCTCGTGCGCAGTGGGGAGGCTGGTCATGTCCGGTCCTTTGGTCCTGCGGGACCGGCGAACACGGTCCCGGAAACGAAGAAGGCCACGCCCCGGACGATACCGGGCGCGTGGCCTTGATGATATGCACCGGCCCGCGCGCGAAGGCACGCGGGAAAACCGGGGCTCAGAGGTAGTACACGTCGTGGAAGACGTGACGCACGATGTCTTCGCGGCGCAGGCCCTTGGCGGCGAGTTCTGCATCCGACAGACGCTGCAGCGCTTCCACGCGACGCAGGCGCGGGTTTGCTTCGCCGATCGCGACGATCGCATCGCCGAAGCCGGCGAGGATGCGCGAAAGCAGGGGTGCGTTTTCGTGACGATGAGATGCGCTCAGAAATGCCATGGGAAACCTTCCTTTGTTGGCTCAGGTCCCCTCCCGTGCTCGATAGGTAAGGCATTCTGTCCGAAGCATCAAATGCTGCATCTGCAAACTCGGGTTTCTGCAGGTGCATAACTCGAAAATCGTTCAATGTTAAACAAATAAGGGGTTCGGCGCTCATCGCACCGCCTCGATGGCGGTGTAGACATAGTGATCCTCGCCGTGCGCATGGCTGGATTGCACCAGATAGGACAGTCCGAGCGCGGGAATCCAGTTCACGTAGTCGGTTACCTCATAGAGATCCGGGCTGTAGGTCTGGCGAACTTGAATCATGTCGTAGCTGCAACGCCCCAGCCCGATGCGGGTCAGCGGGCCGAAGCTGTAGCTCTGATGCTCCTGCTCGGAATAGCCCGCCTCCTCGACGGTGACGTCCACGGTCCAGTCGGTCTCGGGCGCGGGTTCGGGCATCTCGGCGCTGGTCATGGGGAAGTCGAAATGGATCTGCGTCTCGGGCAGCACCTCGCCATCTGCGAGCGCCACGTTGTCGAGCACGTAGAGCCCCTGTCCCAGCAGCGCCTCGCTCCCCTCTTCGCCGCTGAGATAGGTCGAGCGTACCACGTCGTCGCTGACACGGCGGAACAGCTCGGTGTCGCCGCCGAGCGTGTAGAGCAGGATGCCCCGGTCGAGGTCCGCCGCGGTCGGGCAGACGGCCTGCGCCGCCGCCGGAAAGACCAGGAGAGGGGCGATGAGCGCGGCCCGCACGGTGTCGCGCCTAGTAGAGGAAGTACCGCTGCGCCATCGGCAGCTCTTTCGCCGGCTCGCAGGTGAGCAGCTCGCCATTGGCGCGCACCTCATAGGTCTCGGGATTCACCTCGACCTCGGGAGTGGCATTGTTCAACATCAAATCTTTCTTGCCGATGCCCCGCGTGTTTTTCACCGCCAGCGTCTGCTTGGCCAGCCCGAGCGCGCCGCCGATGCCGTCCGCCTGCGCCGCTTCGGAAACGAAGATCACCGCCGAGTGCTCGACCGAGCGGCCGTAGGCGCCCCACATGGGCCGCGAATAGACCGGCTGCGGCGTCGGGATCGAGGCGTTGGGATCCCCCATCTGGGCACAGACGATGGTGCCGCCCATGAGCACCATCTCGGGTTTCACGCCGAAGAAGGCGGGCGACCAGAGCACCAGATCGGCGCGCTTGCCGACCTCGATGGAGCCGATGTGCTGGCTGATGCCATGCGCGATGGCCGGGTTGATGGTGTATTTCGCGATGTAGCGGCGCACCCGGAAATTGTCGTTCTCGCCGGTTTCCTCGGACAGGCGCCCGCGCTGCTTCTTCATCTTGTCGGCGGTTTGCCACGTCCGGATGATGACTTCGCCCACCCGGCCCATGGCCTGGCTGTCGGACGCGATGATCGAGAAGGCGCCCATGTCGTGCAGGATGTCCTCGGCGGCGATGGTCTCGCGCCGGATGCGGCTTTCGGCGAAGGCCACGTCCTCGGGGATCGACTTGTCGAGGTGGTGGCACACCATGAGCATGTCGAGATGCTCTTCCAGCGTGTTCACCGTGTAGGGGCGCGTCGGGTTGGTCGAACTCGGAAGCACGAACTCCTCGCCGCAGATCTTGATGATGTCCGGCGCATGGCCACCGCCCGCGCCCTCGGTGTGGAAGGCGTGGATGGTGCGGCCCTTCATCGCCGCGACCGTGTTCTCGACGAAGCCCGACTCGTTGAGCGTGTCGGTGTGGATCATCACCTGCACATCCATGGCGTCGGCGACGCTCAGGCAGTTGTCGATGGCGGCAGGCGTGGTGCCCCAGTCCTCGTGCAGCTTGAGGCAGCAGGCCCCGGCGCGGATCTGCTCTTCGAGCGGGGCCGGTAGCGAGGCGTTCCCCTTGCCCGCGAAGGCGAGGTTCATCGGGAAGGCGTCGGCCGCCTGCATCATCCGCCCGAGATGCCACGGCCCCGGCGTGCAGGTGGTGGCGAGCGTGCCATGCGCGGGCCCGGTGCCGCCGCCGAGCATCGTGGTCAGGCCCGAGTGCAGCGCGTCCTCGATCTGCTGCGGACAGATGAAGTGGATGTGGCTGTCCATGCCGCCGGCAGTGAGGATCCGGCCCTCGCCCGCGATGGCCTCGGTGCCCGGACCCACGACGATGTTCACGCCGGGCTGGGTGTCGGGGTTGCCGGCCTTGCCGATCATGTGGATGCGGCCGTCGCGCAGGCCCACATCGGCCTTGTAGATGCCGGTGTGGTCGACGATCAGCGCGTTGGTGATGACGGTGTCGACGGCGCCCTCGGCGCGCGTCGCCTGGGCCTGGCCCATGCCGTCGCGGATCACCTTGCCGCCGCCGAACTTCACCTCTTCACCGTAGACGCCGGCGTTGGCCCCCGAGGCGAGCCCAACTGCCTCGGCGGTCAGGTCACGCTCGACCTCGATGATGAGGTCGGTGTCGGCAAGCCGCAGACGGTCGCCCGTGGTGGGGCCGAACATGGCGGCATAATCGGCCCGGGAAATCCTGGCTGGCATATCGGCTCTTCCTTGTCTGTCAAACCGGCGTTTTGTCGTCGCCGTCGGAGGCAGGCGCGGGCGACATCTCGGTCGGCACCGTCGCACCCCGGTGCCGGCGCAGCTTGGAGCTGCTGTCGGTCGAGGGAACGGCCTTGAGCAGCGCCACGCGACCGGCACGCGGGCGCGGCAGCGGGCGGGTGACCGCCCCCGCCAGCGCCATCGGGCCGCAGATGCCCATGGTCACCGGCGCGGACATCCGCGTCGGCATCGGCAGGGGCGTACGCAGCCCCCACATCGCCTTCTGTTGCTGGAGGCCGGCCTCGAACAGCACCTGGGCGACGCGCATCTGCGCCCCCATGATCTGCGTTCCCATCTGCAGCGCCGCAACGCTCCAGTCCAGCGGGGTCAGGGGAAACATCGGCCGTCCTCCTCCTTGGTCAGATCCCTGTCTCGCCGTCAGAACGGCAGGTTCGGCCCACGCCGCGCGAGCCGCCTGCGGTTCGACCGCGCCTTGCGCTCGAGCGGTCCGGACCAGGCGTCGAGCACCCGGTTCGGCGCGGCCCCGCCCATCGCGGCGCGGCTCGCCCCCATCCAGCTCTGCATGAGCGCGGGGCCCTTCTCGTAGACCATCTGCACCGCCTCCGAGGACGGTACCGACCAGACCCCGCCGAACCCCATGGTCCGGTAGGCGATCACCTGCTGCGCCTCTGTGGCGAGAGACACCATGCGCAGCATGCTCCGCTGCCACCCCAGAATTTCGTCAAACATTCATAGTGCTCCCATGACCTTTTGGTTGAATCCGTAGATCCGCCGCGCGCCTGCAATCGGGATCAGCGCGACTTCGCGGCGCTGACCCGGCTCGAACCGAACGGCGGTGCCCGCCGCAATGTCGAGCCGGAGTCCCATCGCCGCCTCGCGGTCGAAATCGAGGGCGGGGTTGGTTTCGGCGAAATGGTAGTGCGAGCCGACCTGCACGGGCCGATCGCCGGTATTCGCGACCATCAGTGTGACAACCTCGCGGCCCGCATTCAGTTCCAGATCCCCGTCGCCGGGAAAGAGCTCGCCCGGGATCATGCCTCGGCCTTCAGCCGCTTGAGGATCATCCGTCCGCCCAGCGTCGCCACGCCGAGGAACGCCACCGTCGACAGCCAGAGCGCCCCGTCATGGGGATGCACGTGCGGAGCGGTGCCGGAATGGGCCATCGCGGGGCCTGCGAGCAGGACCAGGGGAGCGGCGAGTTTCAAGCGAAATCCTCCTGTTGGATCAGCGGATCGGGTTGTGAACGGTGACGAGCTTGGTACCGTCGGGAAAGGTCGCCTCGACCTGGACCTCGTGAATCATCTCGGGCACGCCTTCCATGCACTGACCGGCGGTGATGACCTGCGCCCCGGCCTCCATCATCTCGGCGACGCTGCGCCCGTCGCGCGCGCCCTCGACCACCGCGTCGGTGATCAGCGCCACCGCCTCGGGGTAGTTCAGCTTCACGCCGCGGCTCAGGCGTTTGCGGGCCACTTCGGCGGCCATGGCGACAAGAAGCTTGTCCTTTTCGCGGGGGGTCAGTTGCATCGGTCAGATCATCCAGGGTCGTGGCAGGTCTGCGCCGCTCAGTCGGCGCAGGACAGGGGCAAGGTGGCCTCGCAGCGCGAAACCGTCAACGGAAACCAGACGCATGAGCAGCAGATCCTCGGAAATGGCCGAGACCCCAGCCGTTTCCGGCAGCATCGCGCGCAGCGGATCGCGCATTGCGGCGGCACCAGGGGCGGCGTGGACCACCGTGGCCATCGCCCCGGCCCCGCCCGCCACGTGGGCCTGTGCCAGCGTCGCCGCGGCGTCGCCGTCGAGCCGCAGCCGGTCGGCGAGCACCAGCCGCCCGTCCACCCGGACGTCGATACGGTCGCACAGCCGCAGGTCGTGCAGCACCTCGCCCATGGCGTGGCGCCCGAAGATCAGCGCCTCGCAGGCGATGAGCCGAGCGTCGCGGGCCATCCCGACCGACAGCCGCCGGTCGAGCGCCGCACCCTCGAAGAGGATGGTCTCCTGCGGCAACCAGTCGAGCCGTGCGCCGGGCTCGAGCGTCAGCCGTGTGTCGACCCGCCCGGTTTCGCCCGGCAGCGCGCGGTAGATGCGCTCGGCCGCCTGCGTGGTCATCACCAGGTGGGCATTCTCCTGCGCGCGGGCCTCGATCTCGAAGGCGTCGCCGCCGGTCACCCCGCCGGAGCTGTTGAGATAGACCGCCTGAAGCGCGTCTTTCGCCCGTGGAAACAGCAGCTTGGAGCTGCCGGACATGTGCAGGTCGGCAATCGCCGTGCGGTCGGCGCGGGCCTTCGCACCCAGACGGGCGCGGCCGCGGGCGCGCTGCGCCGCGATGGTCGGCGCGCCTGTCATCTCGGACCTGTCGTACGGCATCTGCCCGGTCTCCTTCGCAGCGAAGATCCGACGGCGGAGGCGCAACCGCAAGCCGGTCGCCGCCTTTCTGCCCGCGCGACGTGCATTACCACGGATTTTGCCCGGTTTTCAGGCACCTGCTGTCGGATCCGGCCGCTTCGCATGATCGCAGCGCGCCGGCTTGAGGTCGATGAGCGGCGTGCCGTCAAGGCAGTCGAGCCCGCGCACCACCAGCACCGTCCCCTCGCGCCGCACGAGCCTCACCACCGAGGTGCCGATAGGGTTGGGCCGGTTGGGCGAGCGCAGGCTGAAGGTGCCGCGCAGGTCACCGCTGCCGCGCGGGCTCTGGGTCAGCAGGTCACGGCGCGAGCGGTCGAGCCAGTAGAGCAGTTCGATGGTCTCCGAGCGGTCGATGCCGTCGAGCGCGGGCTCGAGCTCCGGGATCAGCTCGACGCGGCATTCGGGGCCGTCGAGGCTGCCTTGCCGGGGACAGTCGGCGCGCTCGAGGAACGGCGTGCGAATGCGGCCGATGAAGCGCAGCCAGGCGTCCTGCGCCGGCGGCAGTTCGACCGTGGTTTCGCCCGGCCTGAGCTCTGCGTCCTGAGCCATCGCGACCCTCCCCCTGCTTGTCCGGTATCTCCGGTGTCCCGCGCGGGCCGAGCCTAGCCCTTCTCGCGCGGATTGCCCATGGCGCCCACGCGCCTAGGTGCCCTTATAGGCGGCCTTCAGCCCCTCGAGCGCCAGCCGCGTCCCGTCCGCTAGCACCACCGGCACCGCCTGCGCGGCGAGCGCGGCGTGCCACGGGCGGGCGGCGTTGGCCTCGTCCACCAGCGCGACGCTCTGGCCAAGCCAATAAGGCTTGGCGGCGGCAAGCTCCATCCCGAGCAAGAGGCCAAGCGCGCGCGAGCTGGCCGCAGCCGGGTCGAGCCCGGCGAGGCGAAGTTCGGCCAGCACCGTCGCGAGATCGCCGGCAACCCCCGCCGGGCGGCCCATGGCGTGGTCGACGGCCTCGAGGAAGGCGGCCTCGTCCCAGTCGCCGGCAAGCCCCTCCAGATCGCGCAGCATCGCGAAGAGCGCGCCGGTGAGGAAGCTGCGGAAGCTGACGATCTCGCCTGCGCTCACGTGTACCCAGCGGGTCTGGCGCGGGCCGGGCAGGCAGAGCACGCCGTCGAACCGGGGGTTCAGCGCGACGAAGCCCGCGACGCGCGTCTCCTCGCCTTCCAGCAGGTCGACGGGCTTCTGCTGGGCGACGCCGGGCAGCCGCAGGAGGCCCTGAGCGGCCTGGGCCGCGTCGCGAAGCGGCGGCTTGCAGGGCACGGCGGGGGCGGGCATCTGACCGGCACCGCTGACCAGCACCGGAACATCTGCGGGCCGGCCGGGCAGCAGACGGTCGAGCGCCGCGGCGAGGTCGTCGGTGGCACCAAGGCCCTCGCCACTTTCGACTTTGGCCAGCACGGTGCCGCCCCGCGACAATGCCCAAGCGCGCAGCGTCGCGGGTGTCCGCTCTGCCGCGACCCAGCTGACCGAGGCCCAGTCCAGGGCATTTGCATCGGTTCGGTTCATCGCCTGTCTCCCTTTCGCGGCGAGAGGTAGACGCCGGGAAAGACCCGCGCAACCCCTGCCCCGGTCGGGTCAGGCGGCGCGGTCGGTGTGAGCCTTGAGCAGCGGGCAGGTCAGTTCCGCGTCGTCCTGCAGCGCGCGGTTCGGGGTCAGCCCCTCGCGCCGCAGGTCGTCGTGGTAGGCCTTGACCGCCTCGAACGAGGACATGCCCTCGCGCACGATCCGGCGCATGGCGGCGAGCATCAGCACCGGATCCTCGCAGACAAAGCTCTCGCGGCTAAAACTGGCGAGCCGCGCGCCATGCTTCTCGGCCTGCGCGAGACGTTCGAGGCAATCGCGGGTGGTGCCGCCCGCGCAGCTGGTGATGCCGACCACGAGCTTGGCGGGATGCCAGTTCGCGAGCTCCTCCATGGAGGCGGGGCCGTGGTAGTCGACCTCGATGAACACCGGTCGCTCGCGTCGCGCGATCCCCGCGAGGCTGCGGATCAGGATGTCGTTGCGATAGGCGGCGTAGTCGACATCGCCGGTATCGATGCGGAACGACGGATCGGAGAGCTGCAGGAAATGCCGGATCCCCACCCGGTTGGCGAGGTCGCGGAAGTCGGAATAGGCCTGCAGCGTGGCATGGTCCTGCACCGGGTCGTTGTAGAAGGTCAGCCCGTAGAGCCCAAGGTTCGACACCGGCTTCACCGCGTCGAGCCGGGACGAGCGGAAGGGCAGCGCCGGATAGGCCGGATAGGCGCCGCCGCGAACGCGCCAGCGGTCGGTCGGATCGTTGAGCCGCACCGCCGGCGTCACGCTCGAATGGCTGTAGGCGCCGCTTTCGGCCAGCATCTCGGCGGTGGAGAGCGACGTCAGCACGACGTCGGCCTGATCGCTTTCGATGACCCGCTTCACGTCGGCGCGGTAGGCGGCGAGCGGCCTTGGCCTGCCCTGCGCATCGACGCCCGTCGCCGAGCAGCCGCGCAGCAGGTCCGCGTCCTTGCCGAAGGTCATGATGAAATCACGTGGGCCGTAGTTGCCCGAGGTGATGTTGGCCAGTTTCTCGTCGATCCGTCTCATGCCACGCCACCTTGCCGCGCCCTGCCCGGAACCGGGCCCCGCCCCGCAGGCGTCATGCCCGCGAAGCGCGCGACAGGATCCCGCCGTCAGCGGCAGCGCGTCGCGCAGGCGCATTTTAGGGTCAGAGACCTTTAGCGAAGGTAAACCTGTTCAGACCGGGATCACGTCGACCTGGTGCGTGGTCTCGTGCGAGCCCTCCGAACGCAGAGAGCCCTTGGCCGGTGCCACGTCGGAATAGTCCCGGCCGATGGCGACGGTCACGTGGTCGGTGCCGGCACGGATGGCGTTGGTGGGGTCGAACTCGACCCAGCCGACCTCGCCGCCGACCCAGGCCCGGACCCAGGCGTGCATGGCGTCCGCGCCTTCGAGCCGCGCCTGCCCTTCGGGCGGGATGGTGCGCAGGAAGCCCGAGACATAACCCGCAGGGATCCCCAGGGACCGCAGCGCGGTGATCATCACGTGGCTGATGTCCTGGCAGACGCCGCGGCGGGCCCGGAACGCCTCGATCGGGGTGGTGGTGACTTCGGTGGCTTCGGGGTCGAAGTCGAAGGCCTCGTTGAGCGCGAGACTCACCGCGTCCGCCGCCGCCAGCGTGGACATGCCCCTCTCGATGCAGTCGCGGGCAAAGGCGGCGATCTCGGGCTCGTGGCGCAGCCGGGGCGAGGCGCCGAGGAAATGGTGCGGGCTGTCGGCGGCGATGCTCTGGATCTGCACGACCTCGGCGGCAAGCGCGCCGAGCCCGCAGGACAGATCCAGCCCTCCGGCGGGCCGGTGCCGCCGCACCCGCCCCTCGAAGCGGAAGTCGATCTCGGAGAGACGCCGCTCGTGCGCCACCTCGGTGACCGGGTTGCCGAAGAAGTCGAGGTCGTCGAGCCGGTAGTCCGGCGCCGGATCGGTGGTCACCACACCGTAGAGCAGCTGCTGGTCCGGAAGGTTGCGCGGCAGCATCCGCAGCAGCGCCCGGTGCGCCGCGGCCGGGCTGTCGTAGACATAGCTGATCTTGAGCTTGATGTCGTAGGTCTGGCTCATGTCGGGCTCATACGCGGCTCAGCTCAGGTACTGCGCGGTCAGCGCCTCGGAGATCGCCCCGAGCTCGCGCCGCAGGCGGGTCAGGCGGCGGGTGTAGATCAGTTCGGGCGTGGCGACGGCGAGCGAGGTCTGCAGCGTCAGGATGCGCCGCGACGCCTCGCCCATCTGGGTGAGGCCGGCCATCTCGGCGAGCTTCTCTTCCTCTTCGCGCAGCCGGTCGAGCTGGAACAGGATCGAGCGCGGGTTGTCGCGGTCGAGCGCCAGCAGGTCGATCACCGTGTTGCGGTTGCTCTCGACCGAGTAGCGGCGGCGGTGGGTCATCACGCTGTCGCCGATCTCGACCGAGACGTCGAAGCCGCCGTCGCTGGCCTCGGGGTCGGCGAAGACCGAGAGCACTGCCGCCATGTGGTCGGCGCGCTCGAGCGCCCGGCCCATGGTCAGGAAGCGCCAGCCGAGGAAGCGGAACATGTTGTCGTGCACGAGGCCCGCGAAGCCGGCGGTCTTGCGCAGCAGCACGCTCATGGCGCGGGCGGCGTCGTCGCCCTGCTGGACCTTGGTAGCGAGCTCGTGGGCGGATTCCGAGAGGTCGTTGAGCGCGTTCCAGCCATCCGTGGAGAAGCGGTCGCGCACCTTGCCGGCGCAATGCAGCGCGGCGTCGAACTGGTGCAGAAGCGTGGGCGGCACTGCGGCATCGGGGTCGAGCCCGTAGCCCTCGAGGAACACGCTCAGCGCATCCACCAGCGGCACGGCACGGCGGCCGTGCTCTTCGAGCCGCAGGTGGTAGGCGCGCAGCACCCGCACGTTGCCCTCGGCGCGCTCGACGTAGCGGCCGAGCCAGAACATGTTGTCGGCGGCGCGCGCGGGCAGCAGCCCCGGCATCCGCCGCAGGAAGGGACCGGTGTCGGTCTGGGTCAGCGTGTCGCGCGCCACCGGCTCGTCCGCCATCACCCAGACGTCGGCCACCGAGCCGCCGGCCTGCATCGCAAGCGCCGTGGGATCGCCGCTCTGGCCGATGCGGGCGTAGCCGCCGGGCATCACCGTCCAGCCCTCGGGCGTGCGGGTGGCGAAGACCCGCACCACCATCGGGCGCGGCGTCAGCCTGCCATGCGACATCGCGGGCGTGGTCGAGAGCGTCACTGCCTCCTGCCCGACCAGCGAGGCGCCCTCGCGGCCGATCCAGTCGGAGACCGGAGCCTGCGCGGTGCCGCGGAAACGCCCGCCCAGCGCGGTGGTGGCGTCGATGTCGAAGGGCAGCTTGGTCGACAGCGCCGGGCCGATCATCATGCGCTCGAGGTTCTCGAGCACGTAGGCGCGCTCGGCCGGCTGGCCGCACCACCACGTGGCGATGTTGGGAAGCTTCAGCGGCTCGCCCATCAGGTGGCGGCAGATGCGCGGCAGGAAGGCCATCAGCGCCCGTGCCTCGAGCACGCCGGAGCCAAGGCAGTTGACCATGTCGACCGCCCCGGAGCGCAGCGCCGAGACCATGCCGGGGGTGCCCAGCGCCGAGGTCTCGTCAAGCTCCAGCGGATCGGCGAAGCGCGAGTCGAGGCGCCGCCAGAGCACCGAGACCGGCTCGGGCCCGTTGATCGTGCGCACGGTGAGACGTCCGTCGCGCACCGTCAGGTCCTCGCATTCCAGCAGCAGGAAGCCGAGGTAGCGGGCGATGTAGGCGTGCTCGTAATAGGTGTCGGTGTGCTGGCCCGGGGTCAGGATCGCGACCCGTCCGCCGTGGTCCCCGCGCATGCCGTTCATCGCGTCGCGGAAGCCGCGGAAGAAGCCGGCGAGCCGCTCGACATTGCTCCTGGGGAAGACGTCGTGGAACACCCGGCTCGTGGCCATGCGGTTTTCCAGCGCGAAACCGGCCCCCGAGGGCGCCTGCGTGCGGTCGCCCAGAACGAACCACGTGCCATCGGGCGAGCGGCCGATCTCGAAGGCGAGGAAATGCAGGAAGTTGCCCGAGCGCGGCCGCATGCCCACCATCGGGCGCAGCCATTCCGGGTTCTGCGCGATCAGGTCCGCCGGCAGGAAGCCGTCGCGCACGAGGTCGCCGCGGCCATAGAGGTCGGCCATGACGCGCTCGAGCAGCTCGGCGCGCTGCACGATGCCCTCGGCAAGGCCATCCCATTCGGAGCGGTCGATGATCACCGGCAGGTGGCTCAGCGGCCAGTCGCGCACGGTGGAATCGTCGCCGGAGTATTGCCGGAAGTAGACCCCGGTGTCGTGCAGGTACTGGTCGCCGCGGGCGAAGGCGCGGGCGAGCTTCTCGGTGCTCTGCCCGGCAAGGTAGCGCATCAGCGGCGCCCACACGGGCCGCAGGGACCCGTCGGGACGCTTCAGTTCGTCGGCCACGCCCTCGAGCGGGGCGTAGCCGGCGAGAAACCGCGTCAGCGCATCGGGCGCGATGGTCTTCGCCTTGTCGTCCACACTCTCTCCGACATCAGGAACACGACATCAAAGCCCGGTCATCCTCCGCAGATCCAGCGTCATCGGAAACTCGGGATGCGGCTGCTCGGGAAGGGGCCAGTAAGACCCCGGCGTATGACCCATCTTCTCGAATCGCGCAAGACGGCGCGCATCGGCCTCGTTGGTGTTGACCGGGAAGGTGTCGTAGTTGCGCCCGCCCGGATGCGCCACGTGATAGGTGCAGCCGCCGAGCGCCCGCCCGGTCCAGGTGTCGAAGATGTCGAACACAAGCGGCGCGTTCACCGGCAGCGTCGGGTGCAGCGCCTCGGCCGGCTGCCACGCCTTGAAACGCACCCCACCCACCGAGACACCGCTGGCGTTGGTCGCGGTCAGCGGCACCGGTCGGCGGTTGCAGGTGACGATGTAGCGCTCGGGGTCCATGGCGGTCAGCTGCACCTGCATGCGCTCGACCGAGCTGTCGGTATAGCGCACGGTGCCGCCGATGGCGCCGCGCTCGCCCAGCACATGCCAGGGCTCGAGCGCCTGGTTGAGCTGAAGATGCACACCCTCGTAGTCGACCTCGCCCGCGAAGGGGAAGCGGAACTCCTTCTGCGCCTCGTACCAGTCGCTGCGGAAGTCGAAGCCATGGCTGCGCAGGTCGCGCAGCACCTCGAGGAAGTCCTCCCACACGAAGTAGGGCAGCATGAAGCGGTCGTGCAGCGTGGTGCCCCAGCGCACCGGGCGGCCCTGCACCGGCGACTTCCAGAACCGCGCCAGCAGCGCCCGGATCAGCACCTGCTGGGCAAGGCTCATCTTGGCGTCGGGCGGCATCTCGAAGCCGCGGAACTCGACCAGACCGAGCCGCCCGGTGGGACCGTCGGGCGAGAACAGCTTGTCGATGCAGATCTCCGCCCGGTGGGTGTTGCCGGTGACGTCGATCAGCATGTTGCGCAGCAGCCGGTCGGTGAGCCACGGCTGCGGCGGCTCGCCCTGCCCCGGCGCCGGGAAATGCGAGAGCGCGATCTCGAGCTCGTAGAGGCTGTCGTGCCGGGCCTCGTCGATGCGCGGCGCCTGCGAGGTCGGGCCGATGAAGAGCCCCGAGAACAGGTAGCTGAGCGACGGGTGCCGCAGCCAGTAGAGGATCAGCGAGCGCATCAGGTCGGGGCGCCGCAGGAACGGGCTGTCGAGCGTCGTTGCCCCGCCCACCACCACGTGGTTGCCGCCGCCGGTGCCGGTGTGCTTGCCGTCGATCATGAACTTGTCGGTGCCGAGGCGGCTCTGCCGGGCCTCCTCGTAGACCGCCGCAGTGATCGACTTGCAGTCCTCCCAGCTGTGGGCCGGGTGCACGTTCACCTCGATCACGCCCGGATCGGGCGCCACGCGGATCACGTTCATGCGGCTGTCGTGCGGCGGCGTGTAGCCCTCGATGTGGATCGGCAGGCCGAGCTCTTCGGCGGTTTCCTCGGCGGTGGCGAGCAGCTCGAGATAGTCCTCGAGATCCTCGACCGGCGGCATGAAGAGGCAGAGCCGCCCGTCGCGCGGCTCGATGGCGATGGCGGTGCGGACCTGACCGCCCGCCGGATCGACGCCCTGCTCCATGACCTTCTGTCGGTGCCCGGCGTCGCGCGCCTCGCTCACCGGCTGGGCATGGCCCGGCGTGACCTCGGGCAGCATCTCGGCCTGTTCGCGGGCGATCTGCGCCTCTTCGCGGGCGATCTTCTCAAGCTCGTCCATCAGCAGCCGGCGCTTCTCGGCGCGGTCGGCGTGGAAGTCGGGCAGCGCCTGCACCGGGACCGAGGGATCCGTCGGGTAGACATAGGGATAGGCCGAGGGCGGGATGTAGGGCAGCGAGCCCAACGGCAGGCGGAAGCCCACCGGGCTGTCGCCGGGGATCAGAAACAGATGACCGCGCCGGGTCTTCCAGTGCTCGGAGCGCCAGCGCATCGAGGGCGTATGCTTGCTCTGCCACATGCGCTGGAGCGGCAGCACGAAGCCCGCCGCGGTATCCAGCCCGCGCGAGAACACCCGTGCGATGCGGGCGCGGGCCTCGGGGTCCTTGAGCTTGTTGTCCTCGGGGGTGACGTTCGACGGCAGGTCCGCCTCCTTGAGGATCCAGTCGACCGGATCCTCGAAAGTCGGGTGCACGTAATCCGCGCCGAGCCCGAGGTTCTCGGCGAAGGTCGACAGGAAGCGGTCGGCCTGCTCGGCATCGGCGCCATGCGCGCCCTCCTTCGCCACGAGGTCCGAGTTCTTCCAGATCGGCAGCCCGTCGCGGCGCCAGTAGAGCGAGAAGGTCCACCGCGGCAGGGTCTCGCCCGGGTACCACTTGCCCTGTCCGTAATGCAGAAAACCGCCCGGCGCGAAGCGGTCGCGCAAGCGCCGGATCAGCGTGTCGGCCCGGCTGCGCTTGGTCGGACCCACGGCGGCGGTGTTCCACTCGGCGCTCTCGAAATCGTCGATCGAGACGAAGGTGGGCTCACCGCCCATGGTGAGCCGCATGTCCTGCTCGGCGATGGTCGCGTCAACCTTGTGGCCGAGCGCGTCGAGCGCCTCCCACGCCTCGTCCGAGAACGGCTTGGTGATGCGCGGATGCTCGGCGGTGCGTGTCACCGTCATGTCGAAGTCGAAAGACACGTGCGGGTTGCCCGCCGCCGAGAAGCCGCCGGTAATCGGGGCGGCGGTGCGGTAATGCGGCGTGGCAGCCAGCGGGATATGGCTCTCGCCGGTCAGCAGGCCAGACGTCGGGTCGAGCCCGATCCAGCCGGCACCGGGCAGGAAGACCTCGCACCAGGCGTGCAGGTCGGTGAAGTCGTGATCGGTGCCCGAGGGCCCGTCGAGCGCCTGCAGGTCGGGCTTGAGCTGAATCAGGTAGCCCGAGCAGAACCGCGCCGCGAAACCGAGATTGCGCAGGATCTGCACCAGCAGCCACGAGGTGTCCCGGCACGAGCCGCGCTTGTGCTGCAGAGTCTCTTCGGGGGTCTGCACGCCGGGCTCCATCCGCACGATGTAGTCGATGTGCTTCTGGAGCTTCATGTTGATGTCGACGAGGAAATCGACGGTGCCGGTCGTCTCGCGCGGGATGCCTTCCATGTAGGCGGCAAGATGCGGGCCCATCGGCTCGGGCTCGCGGTAGATCAGCAGGTCGTCGCGGAATTCCTCGGGATACTCGAACGGCCACTCCTGCCCCTCTTCGTCCACGAAGAAGTCGAAGGGGTTGTAGACCGTCATGTCGGCGACGAGATCGACCTCGATCTTGAACTCCGTCACCGGCTCGGGGAACACGTAGCGCGCCAGCCAGTTGCCGTAGGGGTCCTGCTGGTGATTCACGAAGTGCCCCTCGGGCGACACCTTGAGCGAGTGTGAGATCACCCGGGTCCGCGAATGCGGCGCCGGGCGCAGCCGGATCAGCTGGGGCCCAAGCGTGACCGGACGATCATACTTGTAATGGGTCAGGTGATGGATGCTTGCCGTGATCGCCATGAATGATGTCCGCACAGTGAGAAATTGGGGCTCTTGCCGTCACTTGAGCCCGGAAGCCATGGACTTGTAAAGTCCGGGACACCGAACTCGCGCGCCGAGGGCGCGTCAGGGCCGCCGCAATGCCAAGCGCTTGCGCAGCCACCGGCCTGCAGGGCGCCCGCCTCGTCCATTGGTCGCATAGTCGCCGGCGTCCGCACGGTTGTAGGGTGTCCGGATCAGGACCAAAGGCACCCTTGCCCGGATGGCGGCACCCGGTCCGTGACCCCACATCGACCCATATCGAGGAGAGCGCCGATGACACCCGCCGCCCACCACATCGACAAGGTCATGCGCACGGCCTCCAGCGACGCCGCCGCCGCGCGGTCCTCCCTCGCCGCCTCGTGGCGGCGCTCGCTGGAGCACTACGGGCTGGACCCGGCGCAGCGCAGCGCCGGCGCACGACTGGACGGCACCGCGCTGCGGCACGGGCGCGACCGGCTGGGCGCGCTGCTCGCCATCGCCGTGCCGAAGCTCGACCAGCTCTTCGGGCTGGTCGGCGGTTCGGGCTGCGGCGTGCTGCTGACGGATGAGCACGGCATCGTGCTCGACCAGCGCCGCAACGACGCGGATGCGGCGGCCTTCGGCGACTGGGGCCTCGTGCCCGGTGCCGACTGGAGCGAGGCCGCCGAGGGCACCAACGGCATCGGCACCTGCCTTGCCGACCGGCGCCGGGTGACGATCCACCGCGGCGACCACTTCCTTGCCCGCAACATCGGCATGAGCTGCATCGACGCGCCGATCTTCGGTCCCGACGGCGGCGTCGCCGCGGCGCTCGACGTCTCGTCCGCCCGCACCGACCAGACCGAGGGGCTGAACCGGCTGATCGCCGCAACCGTCTCGCAGACCGCCCGCGCCATCGAGGCCGATTTCTTCCGCGCCAGCTTTCCCGGCGCCCGCATCGTGGTCGGCGGCAGCGACGACATGGAGGCCTCGGCCCTGCTCGCCATCGACGCCGACGACCTTGTGGTCGGCGCGACCCGCGCCGCCCGCAAGGCCTTCGGGCTCGAGGCCAGGGGCGCGCTGAAACCGCTGCCCGCCGCCGATCTCTTCGGCCGCGACGATGGCCCGGGCGGCTTCGAACGGGCCGAGCGGGCGGCGCTGGTGCGGGCGCTGGCCCGTGCCGACGGCAACGCCAGCCAGGCAGCGCGGGCGCTCGGGATCGGGCGCGCGACGCTCTACCGCCGGATGAAGCGGCTGGGGCTCGGCGCCTGACCATTCGCCGGACCTGAGACGCAGCCCCACCGGCGGAGCGCCCGACAAAGCGGCACCGCCGGTGTTTTCGCGTCCCGAACCGCCCGTTCCGGCGTGCATGTCCCCGCGCCCGCCGCTACCGTCCGCCCGATCCCGGGGGCGCGCCCGCCGCCGCCCGCGACAGCGTTCCGGCCCGAGCCGCGGCCATCTCGCCCCGCGGCGGGCCCCGTCCGGACGCGCATGAAGACCTCCGCGGGCCGGACGCAGCCCCCGAGCTGCCTTCGCACGTTCAAGACAGGAAGACCTGCATGACCACGACCGAGCAGACGACCGAAAGCGTCCGCGGCGCGCTGCCCTTTGCCACCGCCGCCTTCGCCTTCCTCGTCACCATGATGGGCACCACCATGCCCACGCCGATCTACGCCTTCTACATGCAGGCCTACGGACTGTCGCAGCTCTGGGTGACGGTGATCTACGCGATCTATGCGGGCGGCGTGGTGGCGGCGCTGCTGATCACCGGCACGTGGTCCGACCAGATCGGGCGCAAGCCGCCGCTCTTCGCGGGCCTCGCCTTCGCGCTGGCCAGCAGCCTGCTCTTTGCCGTCTCGCACGGGCTCGGCCCGATCCTGCTGGCGCGGCTCCTGTCCGGGCTATCGGCCGGGATCTTCGCCAGCACCGCCACGGCGATGATCATGGACCTCGTGCCGCTGGGGCGCGAGAAGCTCGGCGTGCTGACCGCCACCGCGGCGAACATGGGCGGGCTCGGGCTGGGGCCGATGCTCGCGGGCGTGGTGGCGAACGGCGCGGCGGCACCGATGGTGACGCCCTACCTCATCCACGTCGCCCTGCTTTGCATCGCGGGCCTGCTGCTCGTGACCGTGCCGGAATCCGTCGCTCGGGTCGCCCGCCCGGACCTGTCGCCGCAGCGCCCCGCCCTCCCGCGCGAGGTGGTGCCGGCCTTCATCCCCGCCGCCCTTCTGGCGCTGGCGGCGTTCATGGTGGCGGGGTTCTACTCGGCGGTGGTGCCGGGCTTCCTGTCGAAGGTCATGGGCCTGCACAGCCCCGCGCTCATCGGCGTGCTCACCGGGTTCTTCTTCATCTGCTCGACGCTGGGACAGGCCCTGGCAACGCACCTGCCCGCCCGCGGCCAGCTCGGCCAGTCCTGCGCCATGCTCATCGTCGGCGTCGGCACAGTCGCGGTGGCCTTCCAGGGCGAGTGGCTGGCGCTGCTGACGCTGGGCACGCTGATCACCGGCATGGGCCACGGCTTCGTCTTCCGCAGCGGGCTCGGCGCTCTTGGACAGGCCGCTCCGGCGCACCGGCGGGGCGGGGTCATCGCGCTCTATTTCGTCGTCTGCTACCTCGCCATCTCGGTGCCGGTGATCGGCGTGGGCCTGCTGAGCGCGGCCCTGCCCCTGAAGCCCGTCAGCGTGGGCTTCGCGGCGCTGTCTGTCGCGTTCAGCTTCGCCGCGCTGCTCTGGCTGCGGCGCGGTGCGGTCGCGAGGCCGTGACCCCAGGTCGTTTCCCATCCGCTTGACTTCCCCCACGAGCGCCGCCCTTCTCGGCGGCGAAAGGCAGGACCCATGACACACACATTCGATCAGGAACTCGAGGACCGCCTCGTCCGCTACGCCGCCATCGACAGCCAGAGCGACGCGGATTCGCCCAGCTCGCCCAGCACCGAGATCCAGTTCGGCATGCTGCGCCTGCTGGAGCAGGAGCTTGGCGAGATCGGCGCCAAGGACGTGCAGGTCACCGAGTACGGCGCCGTGCTCGCCACCATCCCCGGCACCACCGAAGGGCCGACCGTCGGCCTGCTCGCCCATGTCGACACCGCGCCGCAGTTCAACGCCACGGGCGTGAAGCCGAGGGTCGTGAAGGGCTACAACGGCGGCGAGATCACCTACCCCGACGACCCCGCGCTGGTGCTGTCGCCCGAGGAATACCCCTATCTCGCCGAGAAGCGCGGCCATGACATCGTCACCGCCTCGGGCACCACGCTGCTCGGCGCCGACGACAAGGCCGGGGTCGCGATCATCATGACGGCGGCGCGCCACCTGCTCGCCAACCCCGGGATCCCGCACGGGCCGGTGCGCATCGCCTTCACCCCCGACGAGGAGATCGGCCGCGGCGTCGATCCGAAGCTGCCCGCCGATCTCGGCGCGGATTTCGCCTACACCTTCGACGGCGGCCGCGTCGGCGAGATCGAGTACGAGACCTTCTCGGCCGATGGTGCCGAGGTGCGGATCACCGGCGTTTCGATCCACCCGGGCTTTGCCAAGGGCAAGATGGTCAACGCCATCCACCTCGCCTCGCGCATCGTCGAGATCCTGCCGCAGGCGACCATGACGCCCGAGGTGACCGACGGGCTCGAGGGCTTCGTGCACGCAACCGAAATGACCGGTGGCTCGTCCGAGATGAAGATCAAGTTCATCATCCGCGACTTCGAACGCGAGGGCCTCGCGGCCAAGGGCGAGATGCTGCGGCAGGTCTGTGCCGCGGTGCAGGCCACCGAGCCGCGCGCCACGATCACCTGCGAGATCCGCCCGCAGTACCGCAACATGCGCTACTGGCTCGAAGAGGACATGACGCCGGTGGACCTCGCCCGCGACGCCTGCCGCGATCTGGGTCTCGAGCCGGTCTCCGTCCCGATCCGCGGCGGCACCGACGGCTCGCGCCTGACCGAGATGGGGGTGCCGACGCCGAACCTCTTCACCGGCATGCAGAACATCCACGGTCCGCTGGAATGGATCTCGGTGCAGGACATGGCAAAAGCCACCGACCTGTGCCTGACCCTGCTCGGCAAGGCCGCCACGGCGCGTCGCTGACCTCCCCCCCTCGCGCGGCGGATCGCGGCGCGGGGGCCCTTAGCGGGCCGCAGCTGTCGCCGGGGACCCGCCCGCGGCGATGGCCAGCCCGTCGACGATGGCGGTGAAGGCATTCTCGGTGCGGATCGCGGCGCCGGGGAAACGTGCGCGCATCTCGTCGCCCACAAAGCGCATCAGGCTCGAGCCGCCGACCAGCACCACGTCCTCGACCTGCGCAGGCGTCAGCCCCGCCAGCGTCATCGTCTCGGCCGCCGCCTCGCCCAGCGCGGTGCGGTGGCTTGCAAGCGCCTGCCCGAGATCCTCCTGCGTCAGCCCGGCCGACAGACCCATTTCCACCACGTCGAGCAGGATGCGCCCCGCCGGTCCCTGACCGTTGGCGGCGATCTTGCCGCGTTCCACGGCAAAGGCGATCTGGTGGCCGGTCTCGTGCTCGAGCACCGAGCGGAACCGCTCGAGCCGCTCGGGCTCGACCGCCATGCGCGCCATGTCGGCGGCCAGTCGGCGCGTCTCGGGCGCGTAGAGGAACGGGATCTTGGCCCAGCTCGCGAGATCGACGAAGGGCGCGCGCGGGACCGGCAGGCGCCCATCGCCCATTTCGCGGCGCAGCTCGCCGCCCAGCCCCAGCAAGGGCATCACATGCGCCAGCGACAGCGCCTGGTCGAAATCCGTGCCGCCCAGCCGGATGCCGTGGCTGGCAAGGATCTCGACCCGCCCACCCTCGGCCCGGAACAGCGAGAAATCCGACGTGCCGCCGCCGATGTCGACGATCAGCCCGACCCGGCCCGAGGGCCCCGACCTGTGGCTGGCGATGGCCGCGGCCTCGGGCTCGGCGAGGAACTCCACCGCCTCGAACCCGGCGGCGAGATAGCAGGCCCGCAGGTCCGCCTCGGCCTGCGCGTCCTTCTCCGGATCGGCGGTGTGGAAATGCACCGGCCGCCCGGAGAGCGCGCGGCGCAGGGTCAGCCCGGTCGCCGCCTCGGAGCGCACGCGCAGCTCGGCAAGAAAGGCCGCGATGATGTCCGCAAGGGTCTGGCGCCTGCCGCCGATCAGCCGCTTTTCGTGCAGGAGCGGCAGGCCGAGGACGCTCTTGAGGGCGCGCATGTAGCGCCCCTCCTCGCCCGAGATCAGCGCCTCGCCGGCCGAGGCCCCGATGCGCATCCGGTTGCTGCCCTCGGGGAAGAACACCGCCGTCGGCAGCGTGTCGTTGCCCCGTTCCAGCGGCACGCGGTAGACGCCGGCGCCGTGCGGCAGAGCCACCGCCGAGTTCGATGTGCCGAAGTCTATCGCTAGCGTGATCATGCCGGACCGCCCTGTTCGAGAAAGCCGCCGTGATAGGCAAGCGCCGCCACGCTGGCAAGGCGTTTACCCCTGTCTCGACCCCGGCTTGGCTCCAACCTGACCCGGGCATCGCCGGGCCGCCGCGGGCCCGCGCGACCGCGCCAACGGTTCGGGTGACGGCGAGCTTTGGAGACTCACCCAGAACGTGTTAGGGTGTGGTATTTTTCGCGCCCATATTGATCGGAAGCGACATGTCATTGCTCGGAACGCTCGCCCGCGCGACGGAATCCCGCCGTGTCTGGTTCAAATTCCCCTTCGTGCCCGCGATCATGATCATTCTCGGCCACCGCGAGAACCTGCGGCAGGGCAACCTCATCGACCTCGAGACCAAACCGCCCACGCCCAAGCCGGTTGACGACCCGGTGAACTTCCGCACCGCCGATGGCAGCTACAACGACCTCGGCGCGCCCTGGATGGGCATGGCCGGCACGCGCTTCGGTCGCAACGTGAAGCCCGAGGCGGCGTTCGGCGAGACCGGCGAGGCGCTGCGGACCCCCTCTCCCCGTCTGGTGTCGAACCGGCTTCTGGCGCGCGGCGACTTTACCCCGGTGCCGCATCTCAACGTACTGGCGGCGGCGTGGATCCAGTTCATGGTGCACGACTGGCTGTCGCACGGGTCGAACGACAAGGACCGGCTGCACGACATCCCGCTCCCCGAGGGCGACGACTGGGACGGCCCGATGAAGGTGCCCGCCACCACGCTCTCGCCCGCCGGAGACGGCGACGCCGGGCGCCCCCCCGCCTACACCAATGCCGAGACCCACTGGTGGGACGCCAGCCAGATCTACGGCTCGAGCGCCGAGCGGCTGGCCATGGTGCGCACCGGCTCGGGCACCGAGGTTCGGTCCGACGGCACGCTGGCGCTGGACGAGCGCGGCCTGCTGCCCATCGACAGCCCCTCGGGCGTGGCCGACCTCGAGCTGAGCGGTGTCAACGGCAACTGGTGGATCGGGCTTTCGGTGCTGCACACGCTCTTCGTGCGCGAGCACAATGCCGTGGTGGCGCGACTCAGGGTCGATTATCCGACCGCCTCCGGGGAATGGCTCTTCGGCAAGGCGCGGCTCGTGGTTTCGGCGCTGCTGGCCAAGATCCACACGGTGGAATGGACGCCCGCGCTGATGGACAGCCCGGTCGGACGCATGGCCATGCGGGGCAACTTCTGGGGCCTGATCGGCGAGCGTGCCACCGTCGCCAACGGGCGTTTCTCGGAAAGCGAGGTGGTCAACGGCATCCCCGGCTCGCCCGCCGATCACCACGGTGCGCCCTATGCGATGACCGAGGAATTCGCCGCGGTCTACAGGCTGCACTCGCTGATGCCCGACGACTACGATTTCCGCCGCGCCGCCGATGACAGCCCGGTCTTGAAGACCGACCTTGCCGGCGTCAGCCACGGTGCCGCGCACCGGCTCTACCGCGAACTCGGGTTCGACGACGTGCTCTACTCGCTCTGCACCGAGCACCCGGGCGCGCTGGTGCTGCACAACTTTCCCAGGGGCCTGCGCAACCTGCACCGCGAGAACGGCCGGATGGTCGACCTTGCCGCCATCGACATCCTGCGCGACCGCGAGCGCGGTGTGCCGCGCTTTGCCGAGTTCCGGCGGCAGATCGGCATGTCCGTGCCGCAGACCTTCGGGGACATCACCTCGAACCCCGAATGGGCGGCGGAACTGCGCGACGTCTACGGCACCGTCGACAAGGTCGACCTGCTGGTCGGCACGCTGGCGGAATCGCAGTCCGCCCGAGGCCAGCCGCCGCGCTTCGGCTTCTCGGACACCGCCTTCCGCATCTTCATCCTGATGGCCTCGCGCCGGCTCAAGTCCGACCGTTTCTTCACCGAGGATTTCCGCCCCGAGATCTACACCGACGCGGGCTACCAGTGGGTCCTGCGCAACTCGATGCGCAGCGTGGTCGAACGCCACTGCCCCGGCCTGGCCCATGCCTTCGGCGACGCCCGCAACATGTTCTTTCCCTGGACGCGCGCGTCATGAGGGTGCCCGGGCTCATCGACATCGTCACCGTGCGCGACCCCGCCGCGCTGCGGGCGATGGCGGCGGACCCGAGGCTCGACCGGCCGCAGACCGGGCGCGGACCGCTTCTCAACCGGCTGATCGCGCGGCTCGCCCGCGACACGCTCAAGGCCGACAATCACCTTCTGCCGAGCGGCCGCGCCCATGGCGACCACCGCCGCCACGACCTGCGCGCGGCGCTTTCGGCCCGGCTCACGGCACCGGGGCTGGAGGCGGCGCTGGACGGGCCGGTGCGCGACGCCGCAGTCTACGTGGCGGGCGGCGCGGGCGATCCGCTGCGGCTGGCGCAGGGGCTGCTGGGCCCGGTGCTGATCGACGGCTTCACCCCCAGCGACGACACCGTCGCGGCAGCAGCCACCATCGGCAGGCCGCTGAGCGGCGGCACGGGGCAGCAGGTGCTCGACTGGCTCACCGGGCGCTCGCGGCGGGCCCGCAAGCTGCTTTACGGTGCGGCCAACGGCGACCTGAACGCGGTGCACGCCATCGGCATCGCGTCGCAGAACCTTGCCGCCAGCCTCGATGCGATGCGCGCTGCCGGGGCTGCCACCCCCGCCGCCAAGATGCTTGCCCATGCCATGATCGCGCCCAAGAGGGTCCTGCGGCAGGGCACCGCCCCCGCGGAAACGCTGGGCGGGCCGGTGCGCGCCGGCACGCTGGTGCTGCTCTCGGTCGAGGATGCCACGAGGCGCACGCTCGACCCGCGCGTCGCCTTCCTGCGCGATGCCTGGAGCGGCTGCCCGGCGCATGGCTTCGTGCCCGCGCTCCTGCGGCGGATATGGACCGAGGCCGGGGGCGCGTCATGACCAAAGACGATCCGATCTTCGAGCCGCTGACCTTCCGCAGCCTCACGGTCAAGAACCGAATCTTCCGCTCGAACATCTCGGGCCGCTTCGACAACGAGGACGGCTCGCTCACCCAGACCCGGATCAACTGGGAATGCCGCTTCGCCGCCGGCGGGGCGGGCGCGGTGATCTCGTCCTATGTGCCGGTGCGCATGGACGGGCGCATCATCGCGGGCTACGCCACCATCCATCGCGACGACTTCATCCCCGCCTGGGCCAAGCTCGGCGAGGCGGTGCGGGCCCACGGCGCGCGCTACATCCTCCAGCTCAGCCATTCCGGCCGGCAGATGGACCTGCCGGGCGTGCACAACATGCAACGGGCGTCGCCCTCGCCCACCTCGGCGCCCGAGACCCTGCACGGCTTTCTCACGCAGGCGATGTCCACCGGGCAGGTCCGGCAGATGGTGCGCGATTTCGCCCGCGCCGCGTGGCGCGCCCGCGAGGCCGGACTCGACGGCATCGAGTTGCACGCCGCCAACGGCTATCTCTTCACCCAGTTCCTGAGCTCGGCCATCAACGACCGCAAGGACGCCTACGGCGGCGGGCTGCGCAATCGCGCCCGCTTTCTGCTCGAGGTCATCGCCGCGATCCGCGAGACCGTCGGCCGCGAGTTCCACCTGCAGGTCAAGCTCTCGGCCACCGACCACAACAACGTCATCCCGTGGGAGGGCCGCGGCAACACCGTCGCCGACACCATCAAGGTGGCGCAATGGTGCGAGGCCATGGGCGCCGATGCCCTGCACATCTCGACCGGCTCGCTCTTTCCGCACCCGCTGAACCCGCCGGGGGACCTGCCGCTCGACCTGCTTGCGATCGCCTACGACGCGATGATCTCGAGCGGCATCCACGGCTTCCGCAACTTCCTGCTGTTCCGCTATCCGGCGCTGCGGCCGATCTTCCGCTGGATCTGGTTCCGCATGAAGGCGGGCCGCCCGGTGCAGGGCGTCGGGCTCGACGAGGCACGGATGATCCGCGAGGCAGTGACGATCCCGGTGATCTCGACCGGCGGCTGGCAGAGCGCCACCGCGATTCGCGATGCCCTGACCAAGGTCGACGCGGTGTCGATCGCCCGCTCGCTCGTCGCCAACCCCGATTTGCCGCAGCACTGGGCCGCCGGAAACGACCTGCCGCCCCGCCCCTGCACCTATTGCAACAAGTGCCTCGTCGGGGCGCCCAAGCTGCCGATGGGCTGCCACGAGCTGTCGCGCTTCCCCTCGCGCGAGTCGATGATCGACCAGCTGATGGAGGTCTACGCCACCAAGCCCGTCCTCCGCATCCCGGAGGCGCGATGACCTATCACAGCGCCGTCGAAGCCGAACTCGCCCGCCGCCGCCGTCTCTGGCGGCCCCTGCTGGTGCTTGTGCTGATCGTATTGCTGGCGGTGGTGGTGCTGGGCATCGCGGTGGTGCTGCGCGTGCTGCCCTCGGGCACGCCCCATTACCGCTCGGAGGATGCGCATTTCCGCCATGGCTCGATCGGGGCCGAGCCAGAGTCCGGCATCCCCTACAAGGTCTGGATGGCGCTGCCCGAGCTCTTCCCCGAGCGCTTCGCGCCGCAGGGCGACTACTCGGCCTTTGGCTTCCTCTATGACGGTGAGACGCTTCCGGTGGGCATCTCGCGCCGCACCGTGAGCGGCGTCGAGCTGGTCTGGTTCAACTGCGCCGTCTGCCACACCGGCACCGTGCGCGCCAACGCCGAGGCCGCGCCCGAGCTGATCTCGGGGATGCCCGCGCAGCAGCTCGACCTGCATGGCTTCACCCGCTTCATCCTCGACGCCGCCACCGATCCGCGGGTCTCGCCCGAGAGCCTGCGCGCCGCAATGCGCGACAGCGGCAACGCGCTCGGCCCAGTCGAGGCCCTGATCTGGCGCTTCGCCGTCTTCCCGCGGCTGCGCGAGGGCATGATCGACCGCGCCGCACGGCTGTCGCCGCTGCTCGACCGCCAGCCCGCGTGGGGGCCGGGCCGGGTCGACACGTTCAACCCCTACAAGGTGCTGGCCTTCCGCCAGCACGCACGCGAGCTGACCGAGGGCGAGGTGGTCGGCGCCTCGGACTTCCCGTCGATCTTCCTGCAGGGCCCGCGCGAGGGGATGCAGCTGCACTGGGACGGCAACAACACCAGCCTCGCCGAGCGCAACCTCTCGGCGGCGCTCGGGGCCGGGGTCACGCCCGCCACCGCCGATCATCCGGCCATCGAGCGCATCGCCCGCTGGCTGCGCGAGCTGCCTCCACCGCCAAGCCCGCACCGCCCCGACCCCGCCGCCGTGGACCGGGGCCGCGCGGTCTATGCCCGCGACTGCGCCGGATGCCACGGCCGGCAGGGCGACGACGGCTATGTCTTCGAGGGCGCCCGGCTGGGCACCGTCGAGCCGCTCGCCAACGTGGGCACCGACCGCGCGAGGCTCGACAGCTACACCCAGAGCTTCCGGGATGCGCAGGTGCGCGAACTTTTCAAAGGCACGCCCCACGCGTTCCGCAACTTCACCAAGACCGACGGCTACGCCAACGCGCCGCTCGACGGGCTCTGGCTGCGCGGGCCCTACCTGCACAACGGCTCGGTGCCGACGCTGGCCGACCTGCTGGCCCCTCCCGAGGCGCGCCCGCCCCGCTTCCGCCGGGGCGGCGACGTCATCGACCCGCAGGGCGGCTTCGTCTCGCCCCCCTGCGATGGCGGGCCCGGCTGCTTCGACACCGCCCTGCGCGGCAATTCCAACGCCGGGCATCTCTGGGGGACGGGGCTGCCCGTCCCCGAGAAATCCGACCTTCTCGCCTATCTTCTGACCTTCTGAGGAGCCCGCCATGAGCACCCTATCCATCGGCTGGACACAGGCAGACGCCCATCGGTCCCTGACCCGCTTCCGCCGGCTGCTGGCGGTGAACCTCGCCCTGCAATCGCTGGTCGCCCTGCTCTGCGTCCTCGCCCCCTCCTGCGGCGCCTGGATCACCGGCATCGAGCCGTCGCTGGCGCGGCCGCTGCTGCCGGTCTGGGGCGGGCTGGTGCTGCTGGTCTCGGCGCTGCAGGTGCTGGCATGGCTCGACCCGGTCCGGCAGCGGTTCCAGGTGGCGATCGCGCTGGCGGGGCGGGTGCTGATGGCGCTGATCTACCTCTGCCTCGGCTGGCAGTTCTGGCGCTTCGCGATCTTCGACGCGGGCTTCGCGCTGGCGCTGGGGATGCTTTTCCACCGCGCCCTGATCGCCGAGATACAGACCCGGACCTGACCGCCGGGCCAAGCGAAGGAGGGCCAGCACAATGAACGGAACCCCCAACAAGCGCGCCGCCGTGGTGATCGGGGTCAGCACCTCTGCGGGCCTGACGCCACTCGTGTCGGCCCCGTCAAGCGCCAGCGAGATCGGCGACTGGCTGCGGCAGCTCGAGCCCGGCTACGACGTCACGGTCATCACCGACAAGGACGGCACCCCCGTCACCCGCAAGCAGATCTTCGACGCCGTCTCGCACTACCTGACGCCCACGCGCTACGAGATGCTGGTGATCTACTACATCGGTCACGGCCTCTTCCAGAACGCCAGCGACGTCTGGATGCTGAGCGGCGCCCCCGGAGATCCCGCGGAATGCGTGAACTTCGACGAGAGCCGGGATTCCGCCAAGTTCTGCGGGGTCAAGAACGTGGTCTTCGTCTCGGACGCGTGCCGCTCGCTGCCCGCCACGCTGGGGCAGGCGCGGCTGCAGCCGAGCAGCATCTTCCCCTTTCTCGACCGCTTCCCGCGCCCGACCGGCGAAATCGACTATTTCTGCGCCACCGCCGAGGGGCTCCCGGCCTACGAGGGCACCATCGAGGGCACGCGCCAGTCCTTCCTGACCCACGCCATCCGCGCCGCCTACCGCACGCCGCGCCCGAACATGCTGCGGGTGGTGGATTACGACGGCAAGGCCCGGCAGGTGGTGCCGAACCGGGCGCTCAAGGCCTTCCTGCGCGACACCATCACCGAGACGCTGAGCGACGTCGACTTCACCAAGATCCAGCCGGTGGAGGTCAACGTGGTCGCGGACGACGACGTGTTCATGGCGGTCCCCGATCCCGCGCCGCCCGTCCCGCCGACGCCCGAGGCGCCGCTGCCGCGCGGCACCCCGCAGCCGGCGGGAGCCGCGAAGCCCGATGGTCCGGCCCCCGCCGGCGTCGCACCGGGGCTCTTCCGCAGCCGCCCGAAGACGGTCGACGACCTGACCAAGATCCATGGCATCGGCAGGGTGATGCGCGACCGCCTGCAGGCGCTCGGCGTCTACCGCTTCGCGCAGATTGCCGAATGGGAGGCGCCCGAGATCGACTGGGTCGCCGCCCGGCTGCGCGGCTACCGCGGCCGGATCGACCTTGACGACTGGGTCGCACAGGCGCGCAACCTGACGGCAGCGCCCGCCGCCCCGCCCGAATACCGCGAGCCGCAAGAGATCGTGCGCCGCGCCCTCACCGGACAGCCGGTGGTGCCCGGGGCACCGATGGCCACGGCACTCTCGGAAGACATGCGCGCCCGGATGCCCGACGCAAGGGTGCAGAGCTTCGAGACCGAAACCGGCTTCACCCTCAGCGGCGCCAAGATCCGCAAGGTCGCGGTGTCGCAGCACCCGATGGGCGGGGGCCGTGCCGAACGCGCCCCCGAGAAGGTCTCGGGCACGGATCTCGGCGTGATCCGGGTCTATCCCAACGGCCCCGCCGGTCAGATCGCCATCCGCCTCGCCGACGGGCGCTGCCTGCTGGTGCCGTTCCTGCAAGGCTACATCGGCCACATTCACATGGAGCCCTCGGGCATGGCGGCGCTCTCCTACGTGCCCAGCATCTACTCCCCCCGCTCGGCACAGCTCGGCGGACAGCGCCCCGAGCTCGACACGCTGCGTGCCGCCGCGACGCTGGCGCTGGACGAGCGCCGCTTCGACGCGGGCGCGGCCGCCCGCGGAAACGGCCTTGCGAATGCGATCCGCACCGGCGGCATCATCGACCCGGTGCTCGGGCTTTACGCGGCCTACGCCTATTCCGACGCCAGCCAGGATGACCTAATCCCCGGGCTCTCGAGCGAGATCGTGGCCGACCTTGCCGCCGATCTCTTCGACGTGCGGCTTCTGTCGCATCGCAGGTGGACCGAGGCCGGGCTGCCGCCGGTGGTGCCCGCCTGCCCGCTGCTGACCCGCGGCTGGAACCTGCTGCCCTCGCGCGGCGCCACGCTGGCGCCCGCCCTGCAGGAGGCCGGTGCCCATCTGACCAACGCGCTCTGGACCACCTTCGGCCCCGAGGCCTCGGGGCCGATCTTCGACGCCATTCAGAAAGGAGAGATCTGATGAGGATCCTGTTCGTTCACGGCCGCGCGCAGGGCGGCAAGAGCTCGGCCTCGCTGCTGGCCGAATGGCGCAAGGCGCTGGACCGGGGGCTGGGCTCGGCGGCGCTGTCGCTACCGGGATCGGTGAGCTTCGACCAGCCGTTCTACGGCGACACGCTCGACGACTTCGTCACCCGCGCCAAACTGCCCTCGACGCAGGAGCTGGTGCAGATGGGCCCCGGGCAGGATCAGGGCTACGAGCTCTTCGCCCAGTCGGTGCTGCAGGAGATGAGCACCAGCGCCGAGATCTCCGAGACCGAGATCCGCCAGCAGATGCCCGAGGGCGAGCTGCAGGAAATGGGGCCGCAGAACTGGGAATGGGTGCAGGCGCTGGTGCAGGTCATCGACGGGCACTGGCCGGCGATCTCGGGCGTGACGATCGAGAAGTTCCTGACCGACGTCTACCTCTACCTCGACAAGCCCGCGGTGCGGAAGACGATCGACGGCATCGTCGAGGCGGCGCTGACCGACCAGCCGACGGTGGTGGTGGGCCACTCGCTGGGCAGCGTCGTGGCCTACAACGTGCTGGTGAAGCACGCCCCACGCATGAAGCTGGCGGGCTTCCTGACCATCGGCTCGCCGCTGGGGATCAAGGCGATCACCGCGCTTCTCGGGCTGCCGCGCAACCCCGCCGCCGGGCGCTGGGTGAACGCCTACGACAAGCGCGACATCGTGGCGCTGAACCCGCTGAACGCCAAGCACTTCCCAGTGGCGCCGCCGGTCTCGAACTTCTCCGGCGTGCGCAACCACACCGACAACCGCCACGGCATCGCGGGCTACCTCGACGATCCCACGGTGGCCAGGCAACTGGTGGCCTTCGCGACCTGACGGCCTGGGGCGCTGGCGTTCGGGCGATGGTTCCGACGGTCGGAGCCGGGCGGTCTGCCGCCCCTCCCAAAGCCCCGCGAGGGCCCCGCTCCGACGCCCCGCAACCTGACCGAAAACCGCCGCGAGGTCACCGCATTGCCGTTCTGCACGACCCCATGCTACTGTGCCGCGAAATGAGGCAGAGCAGCCCCGGATGACGGCACTCAAACAGTATCAAAGACTGGAAGCGTCAGGACTCTGGCGGCCCGAGCCGGCTGCCCAGAGGCGCGAGGTGATCGTGTCCCTTGGCGATGCCTCGCTGACCATTTCCGAGTTCTCCGGACGCGCGCTGGCGCACTGGTCCCTGCCTGCCGTGCGCCGCGCCAACCGCGGCCAGACCCCCGCCATCTACCACCCCGACGGCGACCCCGGCGAGACGCTGGAACTGGCCGAGGACGAAAGCACGATGATCGACGCCATCGAGCGCCTGCTGCGCGCGATCGAGCGTCGCCGTCCCCGTCCGGGCAAGCTTCGGCTCTACCTGCTCGGCGCCTTTGCCGCCATCGTCGTGGGCGGCGGGATCTTCTGGCTGCCCGACGCGCTGCTCGAACACGCGCGCCGCGTGGTCCCCATGGCCAAGCGCGAGGCCATCGGCGAGGCGCTCCTGACCCGGGTGACGCGGGTCTCCGGGCAGGCCTGCATGTCCGACGATGCCCGCCTGCCGCTGCGCAACCTTGCGGGGCGGGTGCTGGGCGGCGACCGGACCGACGATCTCGTGGTGCTGCCCGGCGGCGTGCGCGACACGGCGCACCTGC
The DNA here is from genome assembly GCF_900102075.1 of Salipiger thiooxidans. GTDB lineage: Bacteria > Pseudomonadota > Alphaproteobacteria > Rhodobacterales > Rhodobacteraceae > Salipiger > Salipiger thiooxidans. The sequence goes on from NZ_FNAV01000001.1 coordinate 312,261, forward strand.
CCGGCGGGCTGATCCTGATGAACCGCGCGCTGATCGAGGATTACGAGGATCCCGACATCGCTGCCGGCTACATCCTCGTCGAGGCGCTGCGGGCAAAGCAGGCCGATCCGCTGGGCGAGCTGCTCGATTACGCCGGGCTCTGGTCGGCGCTGCGGCTCCTGACCACCGGCAACCTTCCCGACAGCGCCATGGATTCCTATGCCGAAACGCTGCTCACCCGCCGTCCCGAGCCGCTGCCCGAGGCAGCCCTGCTCGGCGCCTTCGACGCGGCGGACCTGCGCAGCACGCCCTACGCCTTCGCGGTGGACATCACCGGCGAGAGCACGCTGCACCTGATCGAGGCCGACCCGCACGCGGGCGACGCCAGCCAGCCGGTGCTTTCGGATGCCGACTGGGTGCGGTTGCAGGGCATCTGCGGCGGCTGAGCTCCGGCCGGGAAGACCCCCGCCGAGGCGGGTGCCGGGCGGGGGCGGATCGGTCTGGGGGCGGCTCCGCGGAAGCCTCTTATCTCAGCGGATATAGGCCTGCACGTAGCCCGTGGCCTGAACCCGGTTCAGCGCGCCCTGCAGCGCGGTGCTGCTGGCGTAGGGCCCCACGAGCACCCGGCGCGCCTGCGTGTCAGTGCCAACCGGAGCGTAGCGCACCGGCAGCCCGGCACCGCGCAGCCGCCGGGCGGCGGCGTCGGCTTTGGCGTGGGTGGTGAAGAGCCCGATCTCGACATAGCGCGCCGAGGTGGCCTTCGGCGCCGCGGCCTTGCGCGGTTCGGAGCGTGAGGACATCGCCGGCTGGCGGTGGGCCGATGCGGGCGCCCCCCGGTCCGACCTGGGCTGCGCGACGGGCGCGGGCACCCGGGCGTCGGCGGAATAGACGATCACCGGATCGCGCGCCGGAACGCGGCGCAGCGACATGTCGTTGACCCGCGGCACGGTGTTGGTCCAGCGCTGCTGGGTGGCGTAGTAGCCCCCGACCGTCTGCCACGCGCGGTAGGGGTTGAGGCGGTCATCCTCCCAGGCCGGACGATACCCCGGCGGCACCACCGGCGGCACCTCGGAGCGTGCTTCCCATACGTGCTTCGGCACGATGCGGGCTTCGGGATGCGCGCGCGGATCCGCGGCGACCAAGGCCACGGGGTCGTCGTCGCTGTCGATCTCGAGGCGGCTCTCGTCCCAGTGCCCCTGCCCGTTGCCGTAGTTGTGGTAGACGTTCTTGCCGCTGGTCGGCGCCTCGCCGCGACGGACTTCCGAGACGAAGGGGCTGTCCTGCGGCCCGCAGCGTACATCGCGGCCGTTGCGCTGAATGGTGCCGGTGAAGCCCGCCGGACAGGTCTGCCCCGGCGCAACCTTGACCACCCGCTGGGTGGGCGCGGGCGCAGGTGCGGGTACGCGGCTGACCACGGTGGCAGGCGGCGGCGCCGAGGGCGGCTTCGAGGCCGGGGCCTTGACCACCCGCTTGGGCGCGGTGGCGGGTTTCGAGGCCACGGTCTCCATCGGTTTGCGGGTGGAGGTGCGGCTCGGGGCCGGCGCGGGCTTGCGCGCGCGCGCCGTGGCCTTGGGCGCCGTGGCCGCGGGCTTCGACGCGGGGCTTGCGGCAGGTTTCGGAGCCGGGGTCGGGGTCGCCGCGGGCTTCGGTTCCGGCGTGGCGACCGGCGCGGGCGCGGCCGCCGTGCGCGACTTGCCCAGCGACGGCGCGTAGCCGCAGACCTGCTCGCGGTCGCGGGTCACCCGCGGCACCCAGATCACCGCATCGTCGAAGCCGGCGCGCACGAAAACGCAGCCACGGCTGTCGACGTACTGGGTCGCCGAGTAGCTCGCGGGAGGAAGCTCCGCCGGACTGTCGATGGTCTCGATGCCCTGGGCCAGGGCAGGCCCGGTGGCGATGCTCGCACACACCGAGGTCATGGCGAAGATCGCCAGTGTTTTCAATCGCATGGCTGCCCTCACAGATACGGAGGAAGCATGCCTCATACACCGAAGCCTGTAAAGCGCCCGGATCGCCTACTTGGTGCCGAACATGCGGTCTCCCGCATCCCCTAGTCCCGGGACGATGTAGCCCTTCTCGTTCAGGTGGTCGTCGAGCGAGGCGGTCACGATCGGCACGTCCGGGTGCGCCTCTTCCATCCGCGCCACGCCCTCGGGCGCCGCCAGCAGGCAGAGGAAGCGGATGTCCTTGGCGCCGGCCTCTTTCATCAGGTCCACCGCAGCAACCGAGGAATTGCCCGTCGCGAGCATCGGGTCGACGAGGATGACGGTGCGGTCCTCGAGCTTCTTGGGCACCTTGAAGTAGTATTGCACCGGCTTCAGCGTTTCCTCGTCGCGGTAGAGACCGACGAAGCCCACGCGCGCGGCGGGCACCAGCTCGAGAATGCCGTCGAGCAGGCCGTTGCCGGCACGCAGGATCGAGACCAGCACCAGCTTCTTGCCCTCGATCACCGGCGCGTCCATCTCGCAGAGCGGCGTCTCGATCTTCTTGGTGGTCACCGGCAGCGCGTGGGTGACCTCGTAGGCCAGCAGCAGGCTGATCTCGCGCAGGAGCTGGCGGAAGGAGGCGGTCGAGGTGTCCTTCTCGCGCATCAGGGTCAGCTTGTGCTGAACCAGCGGGTGATCGACGACGGTAAGATGCTGTTTCATGGCCCCGGTGCTCCTCTCGCGTGTGTTGCCTACCTCATTAGCCGCGGGCGTGCGGCCCCGCAACGACAAGGGACGCCCTGCAGCCGATGCGACACGCCCGATGCCGCGATGCCGGGCAGCGCCGCCGTTCAGCCGAGCCGCTTGAGCAGCGCCGCGCGGGTGTCCTCGTCGCAGAACGCCGCCTCGGCCGAGGTCCGGGCGATCTGGGCGAACACCTCCTCGTCCCAGCCGAAGGTCTTGGCCAGCCGCTCGTATTCGTCGGCCATGGTGGTGTGGAAGAACGGCGGATCGTCGGTCGCGACGGTGACCTTCACCCCCCTTTCGCGCAGCCTCTCAATCGGATGCGCCGAGAGCCTCGGGTAAACCCCGAGCGTCACGTTGGAACCCGGGCAGACCTCGAGAACAATCCCGTTCTCTACAAGTTTATCCACAAGCGCGAGATCTTCGATGGCACGCACCCCGTGACCGATGCGCTCGACCCTCAGATCGTCCAGCGCGTCGGAAATCTCGCGCGGGCCGCGCCATTCGCCGGCGTGCGAGGTCAGCCGCAGCCCGGCCTCGCGCGCCATGTCGAAGCTGTAGGCGAAGTCCTTCTGGCTGCCGCGGTTCTCGTCGCCCGCCATGCCGAAGCCCACCAGCCAGTCGCCCGCGGTCTCGGCCGCGCAGAGCGCCGCGCGCTTCGCCCGCTCGGGCCCGAAGTGCCGCACGCAGGTCACGATGCCGCGCAGGGTGATGCCCATCGTCCTCTCGGCGGCCTCCGACGCCTCGCGCATGGCGTGCAGGTATTCGCGCCACGCGCCCAGGTCGCCACCGCCGCAGAAATCGGGCGAGAGGAAGGTCTCCGAATAGATCACGCCGCTTTCGGCGCTCTTCTCGAGCACCGCGAGGGTGAGCCGCGCGTAGTCGTCGGGGCTGCGCAGAACCGAGGTCGCGGCCTCGTAAATCGTTAAGAAATGGTTAAAATCCGTGTAGGCGTAGCTGCCGTCCTCGGCGAAGACCCCGTCGAGCCGGACGGATTTCTCCTGCCCCAGGCCACGGATGAAGGCCGGCGGCGCGGCGCCTTCGAGATGCAGGTGCAGCTCGACCTTGGGCAGCGCCCGCAGCGCCGCGATGCGTTCCTCGTCCATCACAGGAAGCTTCTCCCCGACCCCGATGATTCAACTTGAAGATGCGCGGCGATGCTCGCCGCCACGTCGGCGAAGACCACATGCCCCAGCGCGCCCGCGCCCCGGCCTGCGACCAGCACCGGCACCCGTTCGCGGGTGTGATCGGTGCCGGTCCAGCTCGGATCGTTGCCGTGATCCGCAGTCACCAGCAGGATGTCGTCTTTGCGCAAGCGCGGCAGCAGGCGGCCAAGTTCGGCGTCGAACCACTCGAGCGCCCTCGCGTAGCCCGATATGTCGCGACGGTGCCCGTAAAGGCTGTCGAACTCGACGAAATTGGCAAATGTCAACGCGCCGTCCACGGAGTTATCCACAAGGTCGCCCAGATGCTGCATGAGCTGCGCGTCATCGCCTTTGTGCAAGTGGTCGATCCCCTCCATCGAGAAGATGTCGCCGATCTTGCCGACCGCATGCACCTCGCGCCCCGCATCCTGCGCCCAGTTGGGCAGGATCGGACGCGGCGGCCGGATGGCGTAGTCGTGGCGGTTGCCGGTGCGCCGGAAGCTGCCCTCGGCTCCCACGAAGGGCCGCGCGATCACCCGCCCCACCTTCATCTCGTGCAGCATGGGGGCCACGCGCTCGCAGAGATCCAGCAGCCGCGTGAGACCGAAGCTCTCTTCATGGGCGGCGATCTGGAAGACGCTGTCGGCGGAGGTGTAGCAGATCGGCCAGCCGGTCCGCAGGTGCTCGGGCCCGAAGCGGTCCAGCATCACCGTGCCCGAGCCGTGGCAATTGGCCAGCGTGCCCTCGGTGCCCGCGATCTCGCGCACCCGCGCCAGCAGCGCCTCGGGAAAGACCGGCTGCGCGACGGGGAAGTAGTGCCAGTCCCACGGCACCGGCAGCCCGGCGAGTTCCCAGTGGCCCGAGGGCGTGTCCTTCCCGCGCGAGCTCTCGGTCGCGGCACCCCAGAGCCCCTGCGGCGCGGCCCCCAGCCCCGGCGGCAGGGTGCCGCTGGCAAGCTCCACCGCGCGCCCCAGCCCGAGCCCGTCGAGCACCGGCAGGCGCAGCGGACCGCTGCGGCCGTCTTCGGCCTCGCCCCGGGCGCAGGCCTCGGCGATGTGCAGCACGGTGTTGGCCCCTGTGTCGGGCACGCCGTCGTTGAAATAGGATCCCGCGTCCGGTGCGCCGCCGATGCCGACGGAATCGATCACCACGAGAAACGCCCTCATCCGATGCGCTCCCGGATCAGCGGCCCCGCCACCGCGGGCGCGCCCAGCGCGATGGCACGGGTCACCACCTGCGCCGCGGCCTCGGCCTGGTCCTCGCGGGCGGCGTGCACGCGGGCGAGCGGCTCGCCCTTCTCGACCCGCTGGCCCAGCCGCACCACGTCCGAGAGCCCCACGGCAGGGTCGATCATGTCGGTCTCGACTGTGCGGCCACCTCCCATGTGCACCACCGCAAGCCCCAGCGCCTCGCCGTCGATCGCCGCAACATGGCCCGCCTCGGGCGCCGGGATCTCGCGGATCACCGTCGCCTCGGGCAGGTAACGGCCCCAGTCCTCGACGAAATTGTGCGGCCCTCCGAGCCCGTAGATCATCCGGCCCATGTGCTCGGCGGCGGCGCCCGAGGCCAGCGCCTCGCACAGCCGGGCCTCGGCCTCCCTGATGCCCGCGCCCTCGAGCAGCGGCGTGCCCAGCGCCAGTGTCAGCTCGTGCAGCGGCCCCTCTTCGCGCCCGGTCAGCACCCGCATCGCCGCATCGACCTCGAGCGCGTTGCCCAGCGCCGCGGCGATCGGCTGGTTCATGTCGGTGACGAAGGCGGTGGTGGGACAACCCGCCGCGTTGGCAGTCGAGACCAGCGCCCCGGCCAGCGCACGGGCCTCGGCGTCGGTCTTCATGAAAGCGCCGGAGCCCACCTTGACGTCGAGCACCAGCCCCTCGAGCCCCGCGGCCAGCTTCTTCGACAGGATCGACGAGGTGATGAGATCGAGGCTCTCGACCGTGGCGGTCACGTCGCGCACCGCGTAGAGACGGCGGTCGGCGGGGGCGATCCCGGCCGAGGCCGAGACGATGGCGCAACCCGCCTCCTTCACCACGCGCCGGAACTTCGCCTCGTCCGGGGCGACGGCGTAGCCGGGGATGGCATCGAGCTTGTCGAGCGTGCCACCGGTGTGGCCGAGCCCGCGGCCCGAGATCATCGGGACATAGGCGCCGCAGGCGGCCAGCGCGGGGGCCAGCACCAGCGAGACGCAGTCGCCAACACCGCCGGTGGAATGCTTGTCGAGCACCGGCCCGTCGAGATCCCAGCGCAGCACGTGGCCCGAATCCCGCATCGCCAGAGTCAGCGCCACGCGGTTCTCCTCCGAGAGCCCGCGCAGGCAAACGCCCATGGCAAAGGCTCCGGCCTGGGCCGCGCTCACGCTGCCATCGGCCAGCCCCGTCGCGAACCACCGCAGCCCGTCGGTCGCCGGTTCCTCTCCGCGCCTCAGCGCTGCGATGACGTCGCGCGCATCCATCACACCCGGTCCATGTCGTCCGGACGGAAGGCGCCGGGCAGAAGCTCGCCCACGGTGGTCTCGAGCACCTCGCCCGAGACCGTGGCAAGGATCACCTTCGTCTCGGCCCGCGCGAACTCCGAGAGCTTCTGGCGGCAGCCGCCGCAGGGCGGCACCGGGCGCGGGCTGTCGGCGATGACATAGGCCTCGACGATCTCGGTCTCGCCCGCGGCCACCATGGCCGCGATGGCGCCGGCCTCCGCGCAGGTGCCCTCGGGATAGGCCGCGTTCTCGACGTTGCAGCCGGCGTGCACCGTGCCGGAGGGTGTGCGCACCGCGGCCCCCACCTTGAACCGGGAATAGGGCACGTAGGCATTCTCGCGCACCGCCCGCGCCGCTTTTTCGAGTTCCATGACGCTCTCCTGCTGCCTGCTCGGAGATCCATTTTTGAAATCCCCCCGCCCGGATTGCAAGAGCCGCGCCGCTGGCACCGGCCGGCCTGCCTCCGGCGGGGATATTTGGGGCCACTGGAAACCGGGAGCCGCGCCCAGCCCTTCCAGTGGCTCAAAATATCCCGGGGGAGTCTCCGACAGGAGACGGGGGCAGCGCCCCCTCCGCGCTATCGGTCCGCGCCGGGCATCGGGGTCTCTGCCCTGTTGTAGGGTTTCCAGTCTGCGATGTCGGGATAGCGCGCCCGGCGCCAGGCCCGGACCTTCGGGTTCATGATCCGGCGCCAGACCGGCGGCACCATCGCCGCCATGGTCATGATCGGGTAGCCGTAGGGCAGCTGCGGGGCCTCGTCCTCGGCGTAGGTCTGCAAGAGCGGGAAGCGGCGCTCGGGCTTGTAGTGGTGGTCCGAATGGCGCTGCAGGTTGATCAGCAGCCAGTTGGTGGCGGTGTGGGCCGAGTTCCACGAATGGTGCGGCTTCACGTGCTCGTAGCGCCCGCCGCCCAGATGGCGGCGGGTCAGCGCGTAATGTTCGACGTAGTTGGTGAGCTCGAGCTGCCAGATCGCCACCCCGGCCTGAACCGCGAAGAACAGCAGCCCGGTCCAGCCGCCGAGCAGGACCGCCAGCAGCAGCATGGCAAGTTGCAGCGCTACGTATTTCCAGAACGGGTTGCGCCGGTGCCACCACGGCAGTCCGCGGCGGCGCAGCAGCCCGGCCTCGGCGCGGAAGGCAGAGGCCGGGCATTCGCGCAGCACCCTTGGATAGTAGCGGTGGAAGCCCTCGTTGTAGTGCGCCGTCACCGCGTCGCGCGGGGTGCCGACCCAGAGGTGGTGCACCAGCAGGTGCTCGGAGCGGAAATGCGAATAGAGCACCATCGCCAGCAGCCAGTCCGCGAGATGCCGCTCGAGCCGGTTGCGCTGGTGCATGAGCTCATGGCTGTAGACGATGCCGACCGAGCCGCTCATGACGCCCGTGCCGAACATGACGCCGAAAAGCTCCCAGCCGCCAAGGTGGTGGCTTTGCGCCACGTAGAAGATCAGCGAGAACAGCGTCACGAACTGCACCGGCGCCCAGAGGATCACCCCGGCGCGGTACCAGCGCAGATGGCGTTCCTCGGTCTGCGGGTCGGCGTTCTGCTCGTTGAGCCCGAGCGCCGCGTCGAGCGCCGAGAACAGGTACCACGTTGCGAGCGGCGTGAGCAGCACCCACAGCCCGCCCTGCACCGCCCCCACCCAGACCAGCGGCGGCAGGATGTAGGTCAGCCAGAAGGGCATCACCGCAGTGACGCGGGCGAGCTTGTCGGTGGGGATCATCGTCGCTCTCCGTTCGGACCGGACGAAGAGGCAGATCGCCCTGCCCTCGCCGCCCGCGCCGCGCAGCTTAGCGGCGCCCGCGTCCCGGCGCCACGGCGGGAACGTCGCGGCGTGGGCCCAGGCTCAGCTGCCGCGGGCAAGGTCGAAGGCCTTGCGCATCACCGTCGGCAGGTCCGAGGGGCTGAACGCGGGCAGCTCGACGAACTCGCCGCGGCTCGGGACACGCTCCATCGGCACCAGCGCGGTCTTCACCGTCAGGCGCAGGTGGAAATGTGTGAAGGTGTGCCGCGCCTCCTCGGGCAGGGTCTTCCACTCGGCACGGATCGGCGGCGCCTCCTCGGGCGCCTCGTTCCACTCGCTGCCGGGCCAGCCAAGCATGCCGCCGAGCAGCCCCTTGTCCGGGCGACGCTCGAGCAGCCACGCGCCATCGACCCGGCGCGCGAGATAGGCGATACCCAGGCGTACCGGCTTGCGCTTCTTCGGCACCTTCTTCGGCAGCTCGGCGGCGGTGCCCGCGTCCCATGCGGCGCAGGAGGGCCGCCACGGGCAGAGCCCGCAGGCCGGATTGCGCGGCGTGCAGATCGTGGCGCCGAGATCCATCACCGCCTGCGCGTAGCAGCCCGGGCGCTCGTCGGGGGTGAGCGCCGCCGCGTAGCCCGTCAGCACGGGCTTTGCATCGGGCAACGGCGTGTGCTCGTCGTGCAGCCGCGCCATCACCCGCTCGACGTTGCCGTCCACCACCGTCGCCGGCAGGTCATAGGCGATCGCCGCGACCGCCCCCGCGGTGTAGGGCCCGACGCCGGGCAGCTGCAGCAGCGCTTCCTGGCTGTCGGGGAAGACCCCGCCATGCTCCGAGGCCACGACCCGCGCGCATTTCAGCAGGTTGCGGGCACGGGCGTAGTATCCGAGCCCGGCCCAGGCGGCCATGACGTCGGCATCCTCGGCGGCAGCGAGGTCCGACACCGTGGGCCAGCGCGCGGTAAACGCCTCGAAATAGGGCTTCACCGCCGGGACGGTGGTCTGCTGGAGCATGATCTCGGACAGCCAGACCCGATAGGGATCGGGGCGCACCCCCGCCGCACGGGCCCGCGGGCCGATCCGCCACGGCAGGTCCCTGGCATGCCGGTCGTACCATTCCAGCAGGTCCTCGGCACGGGCAGCTTCACGCACGACTGACTTTCCCTTGATTGAACGATTCCGGGCTGGCGCCCGCGACAGCGCCCACTAGAATAGCGCCGACGAGAGGGATTCAAGATGCAACGGCGCAGCACCACGACCTACGGTTTCGCCCAGACCGGCGGACTTCTCAAGAACAGCATCCGCCGCGCCAGCGAAAGCCGCGGCTTCGCCCAGTCCCGCGTCCTGACCCATTGGGAGGAAATCGCGGGCAGCGACATGGCCGCGATCTCGCGCCCGGTCGAGATCAGCTATTCCCGCGGCGGCATGGGGGCCACGCTCACCCTGCTGACCACCGGCGCCAACGCCCCCCTGCTCGAGATGCGCAAGGAAGAGCTGCGCGAGCGGGTGAACGGCATCTACGGCTACAACGCCATCGCCCGCATCCGCGTCACCCAGACCGCCGCCACCGGCTTCGCCGAGGGCCGCGTCGCCTTCGAGCACCGTCCCGCGGCCAAGCCCGAGACCGCGCCGCGCCCCGAGGCCCTGGACGAGGCCCATCGCGCCACCCAGGGCATCGGCGACGACAGCCTGCGGCAGGCGCTTGAACGTCTCGGTGCCAACGTCATAACCAGATCACAACGCTGACCATCTCCCGCGACAGGAAGATCATGCTGAAAGAAGGAAGACCGATGAAGCGTATCCTGACCACTGCGGCCCTCGCGGCCGTGCTCGCCGCCGGCGGCAGCTGGGTTCTCAGCCCCTCCGCCCAGCCCCCCCTCGGCGCCGCCGGCGCGCAGGAGGCCGCCTCGCCGGTGGTGGACATGACCCTCGGTCAGGCCGACGCGCCGGTCGAGATCATCGAGTACGGCTCGTTCACCTGCCCGCACTGCGCCGCGTTCGAAGAGACCGTATTCCCGCAGATCAAGGAAAACTACATCGATACCGGCAAGGTGAAGTTCACTTTCCGCGAGGCGTATTTCAACAAGTACGACATGTGGGCCTCGCTGATGGCGCGCTGCGGCGGCGAGATGAAGTACTTCGGCATCGTCGACATGATCTACTCGACCCAGAACGAGTGGGCCCGGCAAAGCTCCGAGCAGGGCGTCGCCGACGCGATCCGCAAGATGGGCCTGCAGGCTGGCATCGGCCAGGAAGAGCTCGACGCCTGCATGCAGGACGGCGAGCAGCTGAAGGCGCTGGTCGCATGGTACCAGGGCAACGTCGAGAAGGACGGGTTCAACTCGACCCCGTCGTTCATTGTCGACGGCGAGCTGCACAGCAACATGCCCTACGACGAGTTCTCCAAGCTCCTCGACGAACGGTACGAAGCGGCACAATGACCTCGGCACCTCGCGGCCCCCTCGAAGGGGTCAGGGTCATCGAACTGGCCCGGATTCTGGCTGGCCCCTGGGCCGGCCAGATCCTGAGCGACCTCGGCGCCGAGGTCATCAAGATCGAAGCCGACCGCGGCGACGACACCCGCAAGTGGGGCCCGCCCTTCATCGACCGCGGAGACGAGCGCTCCGCGGCGTATTTCCATTGCTGCAACCGGGGCAAGCACTCGGTGGTGGTGGACATCTCGACTCCCGAGGGTCAGGCGCAGATCCGCGAGATGGTGCAGGACGCCGACATCCTGATCGAGAACTTCAAGGTCGGCGGGCTTGCCAAGTACGGGCTCGATTTCGCCTCGCTGGCGCAGGTGAACCCCGGGCTGATCTACTGCTCGATCACCGGCTTCGGGCAGGATGGCCCCTACGCCCACCGCGCGGGCTACGACTACATCATCCAGGGCATGTCGGGCTTCATGTCGATCACCGGCAATCCCGACGGCCAGCCGCAGCGCACCGGGGTAGCGATCACCGACCTCTTCACCGGGCTCTACTCGGTGTCGGGCATCCTCGCGGCGCTGCACCAGAAGCAGCGCACCGGCAAGGGCCAGCACGTGGACATGGCGCTGCTCGACTGCGCCGTCGCGGCGACCGCGAACCAGGCGATGAACTACCTCGCCACCGGCGAGGCCCCGGGGCGGACGGGCAACTACCACCCGAACCTCACTCCCTACCAGGTCTTCGACTGCTCGGACGGCTACATCATCATCGCGACCGGCAACGACCCGCAGTACCAACGCCTGTGCCGGCTGCTGGGGCTCGACGATCTTGCCGAGCACCCGGACTACCTGACCAACGCCGACCGTATCGCCAACCGCACCGCGCTCGAGGCGCAGCTGATGGCGGAGACCCGCAACTGGTCCAAAGCCGACCTGCTGGCCGGATGCGAGCGCGAGGGCATCCCCGCGGGCCCGATCAACGATCTCTCCGAGGTCATGGCCGATCCGCAGGTGCAGGCGCGCGGCATGCAGATCTCGCCCGAGGGCGTGCCCGGCGTGCGCTCGCCGTTCAAGTTCTCGGACGCCGAGCTCTGCCTCGACCGGGCCTCGCCGAAACTCGGCGACGGCTGACACGGCACGGCACGGGGGCCCCGCCCCCGTCCCTGCCTTCGGGCCCGGAGGACACCGCGAGCAAGGCGCTCCCGGTTTCCTCTGGCCCGAAATATCCCCGCCGAAGGCAGGCCGGACCGTGCCGCCCGGGGCATCATCGCCCTATCGGCACTGTGGCATCGCCGGCCCCATCCGGCGCGTCACGGCGGGCGCCCCCGAATCCCGCCTTGCTCCCCCCTGCCCCCACACGATAAAGCAACCCGCACCAATCACCTCGTGTGGAGCCCGCGTGACCCGTTACCTCGCCCCCCTGCTCTTCGGCCTGATCGGCGCCGGCATCCTCGTCGCGCTTGGTCTGTGGCAGATGCAGCGGCTCGAGTGGAAACAGGCCGTGCTGGCCGAGATCGAGAGCCGCATCTCGGGCGCGCCCGAGCCCCTGCCCACGATGATCTCCCCCGAGGAGCAACGCTATCAGCCGGTGGAGCTCGACGGCGAGATCCTGCCCGGCGAGGTCCGGGTACTCGTGAGCCAGAAGCAGATCGGCGCCGGCTACCGCATCGTCTCGCCCTTCCGCACCGGAGACCGGCTGGTGCTGCTCGACCGCGGCTTCACCGCCGACGCGTTCAAGGACGCCTCGCGGCGCACCGGCCCCGCCCATGTGACCGGCAACCTGCACTGGCCCGACGACCGCAACTCGGCCACGCCCGAGAACGACACCAAGGCCAACATCTGGTTCGCCCGGGACATCGGCGCCATGGCCGAGACGCTCGGCACCGAGCCGCTTCTCGTCATCGCCCGCAGCGTCGCGCCCGGCGACCCGAACATCGACCCGCTGCCGGTGGACACCGGCGGCATTCCGAACGATCACCTGCAATATGCCATCACATGGTTTTCACTCGCCGTGGTGTGGCTGATCATGACCGCCTATTACATTGCGCGGCTACGAAAGACCGGAGAGACCTGATGCGCTACATCTCGACCCGCGGACAGGCGCCCGCGCTGAGCTTCGAAGAAGCGATGCTGTCCGGGCTCGCCCGCGACGGCGGGCTCTACGTGCCCGAGACGGTCCCGACCATGTCCGCGGACGACATCCGCGCCCTGCACGGGCTGAGCTACGAGGAAACCGCGTTCCGCGTGATGCGGCCCTTCGTGGGCGACGGCTTCACCGACGAGACTCTCGGCGATCTCATCACCAGGGCCTACGCGGGCTTCGGCCACAACGCCCGCGCACCGTTGGTGCAGCTGGCACCGGGGCACTTCCTGCTCGAGCTGTTCCACGGGCCGACGCTGGCGTTCAAGGACTTCGCCATGCAGCTCATCGGCCAGCTCTTCGAGGAGGCGCTGACCCGTCGCGGCGAGCGCGTCACCATCGTCGGCGCCACCTCCGGCGACACCGGCTCGGCGGCGATCGAGGCTTTCAAGGGGCTCGACGCGGTCGACGTGTTCATCCTCTACCCGCACGGCCGGGTGTCCGAAGTGCAGCGCCGCCAGATGACCACGCCGACCGAGGCCAACGTGCATGCGCTTGCGATGGACGGTCACTTCGACGACTGCCAGGCCAAGCTCAAGGACATGTTCAACGACTTCACCTTCCGTGACGAGGTGCGGCTGGCGGGCGTGAACTCGATCAACTGGGCGCGGGTGCTGGCGCAGGTGGTCTACTACTTCTCCTCCGCCGTGTCGCTGGGCGCGCCCGACCGCGCCGTCAGCTTCACCGTGCCCACCGGCAATTTCGGCGACATCTTCGCGGGCTACATCGCCAAGAAGATGGGCCTGCCCATCGACCGGCTGGTGGTCGCCACCAACCAGAACGACATCCTGCACCGCTGCCTGTCCTCGGGCGACTACCGTACCTCGGAAGTGCACCCGTCGATCTCGCCCTCCATGGACATCCAGGTCAGCTCGAACTTCGAGCGCGCACTCTTCGATGCCTACGGCCGCGACGGCTCGGCCGTGGCGCAGCTGATGGCCGAGCTCAAGGCCGGCGGCTTCAACGTGAGCCAGGGCGCGCTGCAGGCGCTGCGCGAGCATTTCGAGAGCGGCCGCGCCTCGGAGGACGAGACCCTCGCCACGATCCGCAAGGCGCAGCAGACCATGGGCGAGCTGCTCTGCCCGCACTCCGCCATCGGCGTGAAGGTGGCCGACGAGCACCGCGTCGCCGGTACGCCGATGATCACCCTCGCCACCGCCCATCCGGCCAAGTTCCCCGACGCGGTGGAACAGGCCAGCGGCATCCGCCCGCCGCTGCCCGCCCGCATGGCCGACCTCTTCGACCGCCCCGAGCGCGTGACCCGCGTGCCCAACGACCTCGCGGCCCTCGAAACCCTCATCCGGGAGCGTATTGTAAAGTGACCGTGGAACAGACGACCCTCAAGAACGGCCTCCGCATCGTCAGCGAGCGCATGGACGGGCTGCAATCGGCCTCGCTCGGTATCTGGGTGACCGCAGGCGGCCGCAACGAACGTGTCGAGCAGAACGGCATCGCGCATTTCCTCGAGCACATGGCGTTCAAGGGCACCAAGACCCGCAGCGCCCTGCAGATCGCCGAGGCCATCGAGGACGTGGGCGGCTACATCAACGCCTACACCTCGCGCGAGGTGACCGCCTACTACGCCCGCGTGCTCGAGAACGACACGCCGCTGGCGATGGACGTGATCGGCGACATCCTGATGAACCCGGTCTTCGACACCCGCGAGATCGAGACCGAGCGCCACGTCATCCTGCAGGAGATCGGACAGGCGCTCGACACGCCCGACGACGTGATCTTCGACTGGCTGCAGGAGCGTGCCTACCAGAACCAGCCGCTCGGCCGCACCATCCTCGGAGAGGCCGCCAACGTGAAGGCCTTCGGCCGCGAGGACCTCGAGACCTTCGTGACCGAGCATTACGGCCCCGAGCAGATGATCCTCTCGGCCGCCGGTGCCGTCGACCACGGCGCGCTGGTCAAGCAGGCCGAGGCGCTGTTCGGCGGGCTGTCGTCGCGCAAATCGAACGCCCCCGAGGGCGCCCGCTTCACCGGTGGCGAGACCCGCCACGAGAAGGCGCTCGAACAGGCGCATTTCGCGCTGGCCTTCGAGGGTCCGGGCTACAGCGACCCCGCCTTCTACGCGGCGCAGATTTACGCCATCGCGCTTGGCGGCGGCATGTCCTCGCGCCTGTTCCAGGAGATCCGCGAGAAGCGCGGCCTGTGCTACACGATCTTCGCGCAGACCGGCGCCTATGCCGACACCGGGCTCACCACGATCTACGCCGGTACCAGCGGCGAGGAACTGGGCGAGCTTGCCGGCATCACCATCGACGAGATGAAGCGCGCCGCTGAGGACATGAGCCCCGAAGAGGTCGCCCGTGCCCGCGCACAGATGAAGGCCGGGCTGCTGATGGGGCTGGAAAGCTCGTCGTCGCGGGGCGAGCGCATGGCGCGGATGGTGCAGATCTGGGGCGAGGTTCCCGCCATCGAGGAAACCGTCGCCCGCATCGACAACGTCACCACCGGCGACGTCCGGGTGTTCGCCGAACAGGCGGCCTCGAGCGCGCCCGCGGCACTGGCACTCTACGGGCCGGTGAGCGGCGCTCCCGGTCTCGAGGCGTTGCAGGCCCGACGGGCGGCGTGATGCTCGGACGACGGCGCAGACTTCGGCTCGACACCGAACGGCTGGTGCTGCGCCCGCCGCAGCACGGCGATTTCAACGCGTGGATGTCCCTGCGCATGGAAAGCCGGGCCTACCTGACGCCGTGGGAACCCTCCTGGGCGCCCGACCATTTGACCCGTAGGGCCTTCACCAACCGGGTCTACTGGGCCAACCGCTCGATCGCGGGCGGCACCGCGGTGCCGCTCTTCGTGTTCCGACGCGACGACGAGCAGCTTCTGGGCGCCATCACCCTCGACAACATCCGCCGCGGCCCGGCGCAGTCGGGGGTGCTCGGCTACTGGACCGGCCAGCCCTACGCCCGGCACGGCTACATGCGCGAGACCATCGCCGCGCTTGTCCACCACGCCTTCGAGCGGCTGGACCTCAGCCGCATCGAGGCCGCCTGCCTGCCCGAGAACGTCGCCTCGCGCGGGCTGCTCGAAAGCTCCGGCTTCAAGTACGAGGGCGTGGCGCAGAGCTACCTCCAGATCAATGGACGCTGGCGCACCCACGTGCTCTACGCCGCGCTGCGCATGGACCGGCGCGGCAAGACGCAGGTCGGCTGATCCCGCGCCACGCGCTACGACAAACGCCCGGGCATTGATCTTTCCGGCGCCAACGCATCGGTGACACACGCCCGCTGGCGTGGCCTCACGGAAATGTCAGTCCGCGCGCCGCGGATCGCTGTCAGGCTCTGTCCCATGCCCAAGGGAGAGCCGACCATGCCGCGCGCCGCCATCGCCGCCGTCACCGCCCTAGCCCTCGCCTCCCTGCCGCTCGAGGCGCAGGAAAGCCGCAGGCCGTCCCATTGCATCGCCATCGCCGACGCCGATCCGGGTCTGCAGTACGTGCACAAGGCCGCGTGGACCGAGCCGGTTCCCGACTACTCGGTGCGCATCCACTACGTCTCGCACGCGAGCTTCCTGCTTCAGACGCCGGGCGGGCTGAACGTGGTGACCGATTTCACCGGCTTCACAGGCACCGCGCCGCTGATTCCCGACGTCGTCACCATGAACCACGCCCACGGCACCCACTGGACTGCCAATCCCGATCCGGCGATTCCCCATGTCCTGCCCGGCTGGGGCGACTTCGGCGAGGGCATCGAGCATCACCTCGATCTTGGCGAGATGCTGGTGCGCAACGTCTCCACCGACATCCGCTCGTCCATGGGCGGGGTCGAGGAGAAAGGCAATTCGATCTTCGTCTTCGAGGTCGAGGGCCTGTGCATCGGCCATCTCGGCCACCTGCATCACGAGCCCAACGACGCGCAATACGCCGCGCTCGGGCGGCTCGACGTGCTGATGGTGCCGGTGGACGGCGGCTACACCATGGCGCTCGACGCAATGGTCCGGGTGGTAGAGCGGCTGCGCAGCTCGATCATCATCCCGATGCACTGGTTCTCGGGCAACTCGCTGAGCCATTTCCTCGACGACGTCTCGGGCACCTTCGCCATCGACCGGCGCGGCGGACCCGAGCTGGTCGTGAGCCTGCGCGACCTGCCGCCGCGCCCGACGGTGGTGGTGCTCGAACCCGAGTGGCTGCGCGAGTAGACCGCCCCTCGCCCGCCCTTGGCTTCGCCGCGATTTGCGACCATCGTGCGCCGCGAGAGGAGCCCTCATGACCCTGAATCCCGCCGACGACGCCTTTGCCGAAACCCTCGCCGCCGAGCTGCCCGACAACAGCCTGCGCCGGGCCGAGCCGCGCTATCTCGAAGAGCCACGCGGGCGCTGGCACGGCAGCTCGGGCTGGGTCGCCCTGCCCCGCAGTGCCGACGAGGCGGCGCGGATCCTTCGCGCCTGCAACGCCGCGCGGGTGGGGGTCGTGCCGTTCGGCGGCGGCACCGGGCTGGTCGGCGGACAGGTCGCCCCCGATACGCCCGCGCCGCTGATCGTGTCGCTCCAGCGGATGAGCGCGATCCGGGCGGTCTATCCGCAGGAGAACGTGCTGGTGGCCGAGGCGGGCGCGGTGCTGGCCTCGGTGCAGGAGGCCGCGCGCGAGGCCGGGCGGCTGTTCCCGCTGTCGCTCGCCTCCGAGGGCACGGCGCGGATCGGCGGGCTGCTGTCGACGAACGCCGGCGGGGTCAACGTGCTGCGCTACGGCAATGCCCGCGACCAGGTTCTGGGGCTCGAGGCGGTGCTGCCCGATGGCACGGTCTGGAACGGGCTGAAGCGGCTGCGCAAGGACAACACCGGTTACGACCTGCGGCACCTGCTGCTTGGCGCCGAGGGCACGCTCGGGCTGATCACCGCGGCGTCGCTGAAACTGGCCCCGGTGCCGGCGTCCGTGGGCACGGCGTTCTTCACCGTGGAAAGCCCGGCGGCGGCGCTGGCGCTTCTGGCGCTGGCCCGCGACCAGCTCGGCGAGGGCATCAGCGCCTTCGAACTGATCTCGCGGCAGGGGCTCGACTTCCTGACCGAGAAGCTGCCCGAGGTGCGCCAGCCCTGGCCCGCGGCGCCGGAATGGTGCGTGCTGATCGAGCTCGGCCTCGCGCGCGGGCTCGACCCGGCGAGTGCGCTCGAGACGCTGTTCGAGACGGCGCTGGATGAAGAGCTGGTGAGCGACGCCATCGTCGCCCAGTCCGAGCAGCAGCGCACCGAATTCTGGGCGGTGCGCGAGCGCATTCCCGAGGGCAACAAGGCCATCGGCGCAATCTCGTCGCACGACATCTCGGTGCCGCTGGGGGCCATCCCCGAGTTCATCGAGCGCGGCGCGCCGCTGATCGCCGGGCTGGGCGACTTCCGCATCAACTGCTTCGGGCACCTCGGCGACGGCAACCTGCATTACAACGTCTTTCCCGCCCCCGGGAAACGCCGCGAGGATCATGTGAACCAGCGCGAGGAGATCAAGCGCACGGTGCATGACCTCGTCCACGCCTATGGCGGTTCGGTGAGCGCCGAGCACGGCATCGGGCGTCTCAAGGTCGAGGATCTCGAGCGCTATGGCGATCCGGCGAAGCTGGCGGCAATGCGGGCGATCAAGGCGGCGCTTGACCCTGCGGGGATCATGAACCCCGGCGCGGTGCTGCGCGGCTGAGGTCGTCGGGGGCGCTGCCCCCGTCGCGCCTTGCGCGACTCCCCCGGGATATTTCGGGCCATTGGAAACCGCGGGCATCCGCGGGGCGGTCGCGCGTCAGTTCGAGGCGATGCGGAAGACGCAGCCGTCCGAGATCAGCTCGGGCTGGGTCAGGCAGAGCCCGCGCGCCACGCTGAAGGCGGCGAGCACCTTGGGCACGTAATCGCGGGTCTCGGCATAGGGTGGGACACCGTCGTGGCGGGGAATCGCGTTCTCGCCCGCGTTGTAGCCCGCCAGCACCATGATCGGGTCGCCATCGAAGGTCTGCATCAGGAAGTCGAGGAAGGCGACGCCGCCCCGGATGCTCTGCACCGGATCGAAGGCGTCGCTGACGCCGAAGCGCGCGGCGGTGGCGGGCATCAGCTGCATCAGCCCCTGCGCGCCGGCGCCGCTTACCGCGTTCGCCCGGCCGCCGGATTCGACCGACATCACCGCCAGCGCCAGCGCCGGCGACACCCGCGTGCCGACCGTGGCGCGGAGCAGCGCGGCGCCATGGGCCTTGGCCATGGTCTGGAGGTCCTGCAGTCTCGGCGCCGCCACGCCCCGCCCCTGCGGCGGGTTCGACAGCTTGATGAGCGCGGGCTCGAGCCGCCCCGGGCCGCTGGCGGCAAGCGCGGGCGAGACCACGTCCCAGAACCAGCCGTAGGAGCCGCCGCCGGTTGCGCGGCCCGCAGGCGCCGGCAGAGCGCCGTCACGCGCCACGGGCGGCGGGGCGGCCACGACCGGGGTGACCGGCGCGGGTTCGATCTGGACGGTGATGCGCTTCTTGGTGCCGGGCTTCGGCGGCGTCACGCGCTTGGCGGTGAACTCCGGAAAGGCCGGCGGCTTGTCGGCCCGCGCCCCGCCGGCACAGACACCGGGGAGCGAAACGGCCAGCAGCGCCGTGACACCCAGTCTTCGGAACATCGCTCGACCTGCCTCTGGCCTGTTGTCCGGTTGTTATGGCCCATAGTCTGACACAAAGCCCGGTTTCCCCCAACATCGTCGCCATAATGTCCCCCCGGGCCGTGCCATTTTCGCCGAAAACAGCCTTCACTGGCGGCTTGTGGAAAGAAAGTTCAGAAATTTATCGTGCAGGAACAGACAATTGAAACGAAACATGCCGGAAGATGGCGGGGCACCAAAAACACTCCGATTGCGCCCAAATCGTGCCTGATTCCGGGGGCTAAATCTCTTCATACCGCGACGGAACGGGGCAATGAGAGAGGCCCACATCGGATCGAAGCGGTGACGTGAGCCACACAAGACACATCATTCCACGGAGAGAGACATGCTGAACTTCATCAAAACCTTCCGCAACGACGAAGACGGTGCCGTGACGGTTGACTGGGTCGTGCTGACCGCAGCCGTGGTCGCAATGGCGATCGGCGCCTACACCACCATCGCCGACAACTCGGAGGCCATGATCACTGCAGCCGGCGGCGCAGTCGCAGCCGAGCAGGTCGAGCTCTTCGGCGCCACGCAGTAATTCCGGCCCAGGTTTTTCCACCGGGTCGGCGGCGACCGGCCCGGTGGACAACCATCTGAAGCGCGTCAGTCATGAGGTCGCAAACATGGTTCGGGTTTTCAGGAATTTTCTTCGGAGCGACTCCGGGGCAGTGACCGTTGACTGGGTCGTGCTGACGGCATCGGTGGTCTTCATGGCCGCCATCTCGTTCTACCAGATCCGCGACAGCAGCGGGAGCATGGAAGAGGCCACAGCCTCGGCGCTTGCCGCGGAACAGACCAGTCTCTTTCCCGAGTAACCGCCGGTTCCGGATCGTACCGAGGGCCCGCCTCGTCCTCGAGGCGGCCTTATCGTTTTTCGCCTCGCGATCCAGCCCACGGCGAACCCAGGCGGTCGCCGCGACACGCGACACGCGCCGCGAAAAAGCCCGTGAGGGGCCGGAATTGGCCACAATCCCCGGCTAACAACGAGATTTGAGCGCGCCAAGGAACCGTGGCGCCCACGGCAACAACCCGCGAGGTAAGAACATGCGACTGGTATTCGGACTCGTACTGATCGCGGGCCTCGGCCTCGCAGGCTTTGCCGTTCATCTGGCGCAGAAGCAGTTCGGCGCCTACCAGAATGCCCTGCAGCAGGAGCGGGCGAAGGCGGTGAAGGCCGTGCCCACCCGGATGATCTACGTGACGACCCAGGCCGTGCCGACCGGAGAGGTGCTCCGCAAGGAGTACGTCAAGCTGGCGCCCTGGCCGCAGGAGATCCTGCCCGAGGGCGTCTTCGACGAGACCAATCCGCCGTTTGCCGACGGCGAAGCCCCGCGCGTCGTGACCCGCGCCATGGACAAGTTCGAGGCGGTTCTGACCACCAGGATCAGCGAACCCGGCGGCGATGCCGGCCTGACGACGCGGCTCGAGCGCGGACAGCGTGCCTTTGCCATCAAGGTCGACGTGACCTCGGGCGTGTCCGGCTTCCTGCGCCCCGGCGACCGGGTCGACGTCTACTGGACCGGCAAGATGCCCGGCACCGACGCCAACCTGCCGCGCGGCGAGGTCACCAAGCTGATCGAGACCGCGGTGAAGCTCATCGCCATCGACCAGACCGCCGAGATCGAGAATTCGGACGCCACCATCGCGCGTACCGTCACCGTCGCGGTCAGCCCGCAGCAGGTCGCGGGCCTCGCGCAGGCCCAGAGCACCGGACGGCTGTCGCTGTCGCTGCTCGCCGCCAACGACGACAGCATCGCCGAGGCCATCGAGGTCGACCAGCGCACCCTGCTCGGCATCCGGACCGTCGAGCGCAAGGTCGAGGTCGAGGCCGCCGAGCGGGTCTGCACCACCCGGGTGCGCCGCGGCTCGGAGGTCGTCAACATTCCCATCCCCTGCACGAATTGAGTTCTTTCAAACGTTTGACCGGGGGCGCCGTGCGGCGCCCCCGTTGTCGTCCGCGCGGGGTTCCTATCGCGATGTTGCGATATATCCACATAGGGGCTGCGTCGGAAACCTCTGTTTATTGCAATAAAACCTGAACTCGCGCAGTCTTTGGAAAAATGCAGGCGACAGATCTGCAACCGAGGCGACGTCGAAAGGCAGGTCACATGAGACTCAACAAGTACCTCAAGGCTGCCCTGATCGGCTTGGCCCTGACCGCGGGCCCGCTTGTCGAAGACGCCCGTGCCGACAACCTCCGCGTGGTCCGGACCGGCACCGAAAGCGTGCTGAACGTGCCTATGAACCGCGCCGTGGTGGTCGAGAGCGACGAGCCCTTCGCCGAGCTGTCCATCGCCAACCCCGCCATCGCCGACATCTCGTCGCTCTCCGAACGCACGATCTACGTGCTCGGCAAGACGCCCGGGACCACAACGCTGACGATTCTCGACGGCAACGGCCGCCTGATCACCAACGTCGACGTCCGGGTCGCGGCGGATGTGACCGAGTTCAAGGAACGTCTGCGCCAGATCCTTCCCGGCGAATCCATCGAGGTGCGCACCGCCAATGACGGCATCGTGCTGTCGGGCACCGTCTCGAGCGCCCAGAAACTGCAGCGCGCGCTCGATCTCGCGCAGCGCTACGCGCCCGAGCGGGTCTCGAACCTGATGACCGTGGGCGGCGTGCAGCAGGTCATGCTGAAGGTGCGCTTCGCCGAGATGCAGCGCTCGGTCTCCAAGAACCTGCGCTCGTCGCTGTCGATCGGCGGCCCGATCTTCGGCGAGGACGAGATCACCATCGGCTCGGAAACCGGCACCTGGCTCAATTCGGGCAATAGCTACGGCGACGCCGTGACCGTGGCCGACGGCACCGAGGGCGCGCTGCTGCTCGGCTTCAACGGCGCCATCGAGGTGGGCATCCTGCTCGAGGCGCTCGAGAGCAAGGGCATGGTGCGGACGCTGGCGGAGCCGAACCTGACCGCCCTCTCCGGGCAGGAAGCCAAGTTCCTCGCCGGCGGCGAATACCCGGTGCCGGTCTCGCAGGAGGATGGCAAGCTCAGCGTCACCTACAAGCCGTTCGGCGTCGAGCTGAACTTCGTGCCCACGGTCATCGACGGCGACCTCATCAACCTGCAGCTCGAAGCGGCGGTCTCGTCCATCGACAGCTCGAACGGCATCACCACCGACGCGATCAGCATCGACGCCTTCCGCCGGCGCGAGACCTCAACAACCGTCGAGATGCGCGACGGCGAGAGCTTTGCCATAGCGGGCCTGCTTCAGGACGACTTCCGCGACGTGAACGGTCAGGTGCCGTGGATCGGCGACATCCCGGTCCTGGGCGCGCTGTTTCGCAGCGCCGAGTACGAGCGCCAGCAGTCCGAGCTCGTGATCATCGTGACGCCGCACCTCGTGACGCCGACCCGCGGCGAGGCGCTGGCCCTGCCCACCGACCGGGTGATGCCGCCGACCGAGAAGGACCTTTTCCTGTTCGGCCGCACCTCCTCCGACGACGCCCGGCGTCCGCGGACCGGCGGCGCGGCCGAGGTTGCCAGGCAGGACTTCACCGGATCTTATGGCTACGTGATGGACTGACGGGATGCAGGGGCGCTACAGCATGATCAGGATCGGCATCACGGGCCTCGGTCTCCTTCTCGTCACCGGCTGCGGCGCGGAGTTCTACCGCGAGGCGGGCGCCACCACCGACCGCGGCGACTTCGGCAACGCCACCATGAACAACACCATGCTCATGAACGGCGACCGCAGCTACGTGCTCGACCTCGGCCAGCGATTCGCCGAGGACGTGCCGAGCATGGTGAACTTCGCCTTCAACAGCTCGCAGCTCGACGCCGGTGCGCGCGAGACGCTGCGCGTGCAGGCCGGCTGGATCAGACAGTTCCCCGAGGTGCGCTTCCGGGTCTACGGCCACACCGACCTCGTGGGGTCGGCAAGCTACAACCGGCAGCTCGGCCTCGCCCGGGCGCAGGCCGTGGTCGCCTACCTCGCCAGCCAGGGCATCTCGCGCTCGCGACTCGAGGCGGTGGTGTCCTACGGCGAAACGCAGCCGCTGATCATGACCGAGAACCGCGAGCGCCGGAACCGGCGCACCGTGACCGAGGTCTCGGGCTTCGTCGACGGCCATCCGAACCCGCTCGACGGCAAGTATGCCGAGGTGATCTACCGCGAATACGTCCGTTCGGCGCAGCCGAAGACGACCCTGAGCGGCATCACCGGCTCGGAGATGGCGACCGAGCAATAACCGGATCGGGCCGGAGAACCGTCCGGCAATACCGTACAATTACGGTTTTTCGGCCCAAATGTTGCCTAGTTTCCCAGAGATTTTGCCCCTGTAGGGACAGCTGCGTCGAGCGACTCGGCGCGGTGTGTCCCGGAAGCGGGCAAAAGCCGTATTGATCGATTTTTGCCTCCTGCCTTCCGGGTCAGTCCCCCACAAAGGCAAAGGATGAGAGGCGATGACCAGAACGACAGCGCTGCACACGCCCCCGGCCCCGATCGTCGCCTGCACGATCAGCCGGAACGTGCAGAACTTCGATCTTCTCATCGAGGACATGGAAGCCCTGCTCGGCGAAGGCTGGGGCGATCTCGGTTTCGGCGAGGCGCTGGCGTTCCTGAGCCAATCCGACGCGCGCGCGCTGGAATTCGTGGCGCTGGCCATCGACGGCCAGGACGAGCAGAACCTCGGCCTGCTCGCCGAGGTCATCGCCGCCGCGAAGAACCGGGGCATCAAGGTCGTGCTCATCGCCGAGGACGTGACGCCTTCGGCGCTGCACCAGCTGCTGCGGCGCGGGGCGGATGAATTCGTGCCCTACCCCCTGCCCGAGGGCGAGCTTTCCGTCGCGGTCGACCGGATGCGCAGCGCCACCCGCGCGGTCAGCGCCCCGACCTTCGACCAGCGCGGCAACGACGGGGTGACGCTCTCGGGCGGCGGCGACGGCGTTCTGATCGCCGTGCAGGGCCTTGCCGGCGGCTGCGGCGCCACGACCTTTGCAGTGAACCTCGCGTGGGAGCTCGCCAACATCGGCAAGGAACGCGCGCCGCGGGTCTGCCTGCTGGATTTCGGCTTCCAGTTCGGCTCGGTCGCCACCTATCTCGACCTGCCCCGCCGCGAGTCGGTGATGGAGCTGCTGGGCTCGGTCGAGGCGATGGACGGCGACAGCTTCGGGCAGGCGCTGGTCACCTTCCAGGACAAGCTGCAGGTGCTGACCTCGCCCTCGGACGTGGTGCCGCTCGACCTGCTGGGCCCGGACGAGATCAAGGCGCTGCTCGACGTCGCCCGCGAGCATTTCGACTACGTGGTCGTCGACATGCCAGGCACGCTGGTGCAGTGGACCGAGACGGTGCTGCTCGAGTCGCAGGTCTACTTTGCCCTGCTCGAGCTCGACATGCGCTCGGCCCAGAACGCGTTGCGGATGAAGCGCGCGCTGCAGGCCGAGGACCTGCCCTTCGACAAGCTGCGCTTCGCGCTGTCGCGGGCGCCGAAATTCACCGACCTGCAGGGCAAGAGCCGCGCCAGGCGCATGGCCGAAAGCCTCGGCATCCGTCTCGACGTGCACCTCTCCGACGGTGGCAAGCCGGTGGCCATGTCCGGCGATCACGGCATTCCGCTGGCCGATCAGGCGCCCAAGAACCCGCTGCGCAAAGACATCGCCAAGCTGGCGGCCGAACTCCACGCGATCGGAGAAACAGACGCGGAAGCGGCCTGAAAGGACCTCCCCCCATGTTCTCGCGCTACAAGAAGACCCCGGTGAAGGATGCAGTGCCCGTCGCGGCGCAGGCTGCCCGGACCGAGGCCGCGCCCGCGCTGAAACCCGCGAACATGCGCAAGCCCCTGCCCCCGAAGCCCGCCGAGGCGGCGCCACAGGACAAGGAGAAGAAGCGCAAGGAGCGGCTTGGCGAGATCAAGCTCGAGCGGCACCGTGCGCTGCTCGACAACCTCAACCTCTCGGCCATCGACCAGGCCAGCGAGCGCGAACTGCGCGACGAGATCGGTGCCATCGTGGCCGAGACGCTGCAGGACAAGGGCCTCGTGTTGAACCGCGAGGAGCGCACGACCCTCAACCAGGAGCTCTACGACGAGGTGAAGGGGCTCGGCCCGCTGGAAACCCTGCTCAAGGACGACACCGTCTCGGACATTCTGGTGAACGGTCCGCACCAGATCTTCGTGGAACGTTCGGGCAAGCTGTCGCTCTCGGACGTGGTGTTCAAGGACGAGCGCCACCTGATGCGGATCATCGACAAGATCGTCTCTGCCGTGGGCCGCCGCGTCGATGAATCGAACCCCTACGTGGACGCCCGTCTCGCCGACGGCTCGCGTTTCAACGCCATGGTGCCGCCCATCGCGGTCGACGGCTCGCTGGTCTCGATCCGGAAGTTCAAGAAGGACAAGCTCGGCATCGACGACCTGATCAACTTCGGTGCCTTCACCGAGGAAATGGCCGTCTACCTGCAGGCCGCCGTGGCGACACGCCTCAACGTCATCGTCTCGGGCGGCACCGGCTCGGGCAAGACCACAACGCTCAACGCGCTGTCCTCCTTCATCGACGACAGCGAGCGCATCCTGACCATCGAGGACACGGCGGAACTTCAGTTGCAGCAGACCCACGTGGGCCGCATGGAAAGCCGGCCGCCCAACGTCGAGGGCAAGGGTGCCGTCACCCCGCGCGACTGTCTCAAGAACGCGCTGCGGATGCGCCCCGACCGCATCATCGTGGGCGAAACCCGCGGCGAAGAGGTCATCGACATGCTCCAGGCCATGAACACCGGCCACGACGGCTCGATGACCACAATCCACGCAAACAACGCCCGTGACGGCATCTCGCGCCTGGAGAACATGATTGCCATGGCGGGCATCGAGATGCCGCTGAAGGCGATGCGCAGCCAGATCTCCTCGGCCGTGAACCTGATCGTGCAGGCCTCGCGTCTGCAGGACGGCTCGCGCCGGATGACCTCGATCACCGAGATCACCGGCATGGAGGGCGACGTCATCTCGATGCAGGAGATCTTCCGCTTCCAGCGCGTCGGCCTGACGCCGGACAACAAGATCATCGGCCATTTCACCGCGACCGGGGTGCGCTCGCACTTCTCGGAACGCTTCAAGATGTGGGGTTTCGACATCCCGCCGTCGATCTACGACCCTTTCCGCCCGGAGTAAGCCCATGCTGTCCGCAGAAATCATCATCTACGGCCTGATCTTCGCGGGAGTTCTCGTGCTGGTCGAGGGCGTCTATCTCGTCGCCTTCGGCAAGTCGATCAGCCTCAACAGCCGCGTGAACCGCCGGCTCGAGATGCTCGACAAGAACGTCGCCCGCGAGGAGGTCCTTGCCAAGCTCCGCAAGGAGATGGACCAGCACCTCGAGAACCGGGGCATCCCGCTCTATTCGATCCTTGCCGACCGCGCCCAGAAGGCGGCCCTCGCCTTCACGCCGAACCAGCTCATCCTGATGATGGCGGGCGTCAGCGTCTTCGCCTTCTTCGGCCTCACCATCGGCACCGAGGCAAGCCTGCCCGTGCGCATCGTCATGGGCATCGGCATGGGCGTCGGCGGCGTCTTCATGTGGGTGAACGGCAAGGCCAGGAAGCGCCTGTCGCTGATCGAGGAACAGCTTCCCGACGCGGTAGAGCTGATGGTGCGCTCGCTACGGGTGGGGCACCCGTTCAGCTCGGCCATCTCGGTTGTCTCCCGCGAGATCAAGGACCCGCTGGCCACCGAGTTCGGCATCATCGCCGACGAATCCACCTATGGCCGCGACATCGGCGAGAGCCTCAAGCACATGGCCGAGCGGCTCGACATGCAGGACCTCCGCTTCCTCGCGGTGGCGGTGACGATCCAGCAGCAGTCCGGCGGCAACCTCGCCGAGATCCTCGAAGGCCTCGCCAAGGTGATCCGCGCCCGCTTCCGGCTGTTCCGCCGGGTGAAGGCGATCACCGCCGAGGCGCAATGGTCGGGCAAGTTCCTGTCCGGTTTCCCGGTCGCGGTGCTGCTGATCATCCAGCTCACCGACCCGCATTACTACGACGAGGTGCTGGACCACCCGTGGTTCATCCCCGCCTGCTTCATCGTGGCAATCTTCCTGGCGCTGAACCTCATCGTCATGCGGATGCTCGTGAACATCAAAGTCTGAGAGGCCGTCCCCCATGTTCGACAATCTCACCGCCATGATCACCGAGAGGCTCGGGCCGGCCGGGCCGCTCATGTTGGTCGCGGGGCTGGCGCTTCTGCTGATCCTCTCGACCGTGCCGCTGCTGCTGCGCCAGAAGCCCGACCCGATGGACAAGCTGGCCAAGTCCGGACGCGCGCGCATCGACGCCGAGACCAAGGCGATCCTGCGCGACACCCGGCGCAACGCCAAGCTCAACAAGTACGCCCAGTATCTCGAGCCGAAGAGCGCCGAGGAGCTGGGGCAGATGCGCCTGAAGCTGCTGCAGGCGGGCTACCGCACCCCCGACTCGGTGCGGCTCTACTACCTCGCGCAGATGGTTCTGGGGCTTGGTCTGCTGGCCGCGGGCACGGCGTACTACGTCATGTTCAAGGACGGCCCCGACGCCACGATGCAGACCAAGCTCATGTACATCGTGGGCCCGGGCGCCGTCGGCTACCTTGCCCCAAAATACTGGATCACCAAGCGGGTCGAGGAGCGCAAGAAGCAGATCGAGGAGGGCTTCCCGGACGCGCTCGACATGATACTTGTCTGCGTCGAGGCCGGTCAGTCGCTCGACCAGTCGATCGTGCGGGTGTCGAAGGAGCTGCGCGCCTCCTACCCGGCGCTGGCCGACGAGTTCGAAATCATCAGCCACGAGATGAGGGCCGGCAAGGACAAGTCCAACGTGCTCAACGACATGGGCGAGCGCTGCGGCGTGCAGGACGTGTCCTCCTTCGTGACCGTGCTCAACCAGGCCGCCAACTTCGGCACCTCGATCGCCGACGCGCTGCGGATCTACGCCTCGGAAATGCGTGACAAACGGGTCATGCGGGCCGAGGAAAAGGCAAACAAACTGCCGACAAAGATGACGCTCACGACTATGATGCTGACGGTGCCGCCGCTGCTGATCATCCTCGTGGGTCCGTCGGTGGTGAGCATCAGCGAATTGGGGAATCTCGCAGTCAAGTGACGTGATGCGCATCAGAGCGACCACCTGTCTGAGCCTTGTCCTTCTGTTGGCCGCCTGCTCCACGGGCGGCCGTTTGGCGTCCGTGGACGAAAACCAGGTCTATGCCCCCACACTCGACCCGCGTGGCGAGTCCGTCGACGGGCTGGTGGTCGGCCATCGCCTGATGGCCGCCGGGCAGTACGAGCTCGCGCTCGAAGCTTTCACCCGCGCCGCCGGTGAACACGGGCTCACGCCCGAGGTCATCACCTCGCTCGGCACCGCCAACCTCGCGCTCGGGCGGCTCAATCAGTCCGAGCGGCTGCTGCGCCGCGCGGTGGAGGAGGAACCGACCTGGGCCGAGGCCTGGAACAACCTCGGCGTGGTGCTGATGGAGCGCGGACAGACCGCCGAGGCCTCCGAGGTCTTCCGTCGGGCGTATGCGCTGGACAATGGCGAAAGTGACGCAATCCGCGACAATCTGAGGTTGGCGCTCGCAAAAATGGAGAATTCCGACTATGGTGCGGGGCAAGAACAAGAATATGCGTTGGTGCGCCTGGGGAGTGGCAGCTACCTGATCCGGCGCGCCTTCTAACGAGGCAAGAGCAGTATAAGGACGCAGCACATGCGCCACCTCATTCTCGTGATCCTCTGCGTTGCAGGGGTCGTCGGTCTATCCGCATGTGACAAAGCCATCGACAAGGACGCGGTCGACCGCGACTTCGCCGGTGTGAACGCCATCGACGGCACCGGGCTCAACGAGCTCATGCTCACCGCGGGCGACCCGAACGAGGCGGTGGCCTATTTCCAGCGCGCCGACGGCATGGATCCCGACCGCATCGATCTGCTGCGCGGCCTTGCCAAATCCCTTGTCCGCGCCAAGCGCAACACCGAGGCCGTGGCCGCCTGGAACAAGGTCGTCTCGCATGCGGATGCCACCGACGAGGACCGGGTGTCGTTGGCCGACGCAATGATCCGCAACAACGACTGGGACCGCGCCGAAGCCACGCTCAACGCCATCCCGCCGACCCACGAGAGCTACCAGCGCTACCGGCTCGAGGCGATGATCGCCGACAGCAACCAGAACTGGGCCAAGGCCGACAGTTTCTACGAGACCGCCGTCGGTCTGACCACCAAGCCCGCCCCGGTTCTCAACAACTGGGGCTATTCCAAGCTGACCCGCGGCGATTACGCCGGCGCCGAGAAGATGTTCTTCGACACGCTGCGCCACGATCCCCGCATGTTCACCGCCAAGAACAACCTCGTGCTCGCCCGCGGCGCGCAGGGCAACTACACCCTGCCGGTGATGCAGATGAGCCAGGTCGAACGGGCCGAGCTGCTGCACACGCTCGGCCTTGCGGCGATCAAGCGCGGCGACGTCGAGATCGGCAAGGGCCTGCTGCGCAATGCCGTCGAAACCCACCCGCAGCACTTCGACGCCGCGGCCACGGCGCTGGCGGCATTGGAAGCCCCGGTCTCGAACTGAGCCGATGCTGTCGATTTCCGCCTCCGCCGCGACCTGGTTCGCGCCTTTCGTGCTGCCGATCTGCCTCTATGTCAGCTTCACGGACATGCGGGAGTTGCGGATCACCAACCAGGCGAACCTGCTCCTGCTGCTGGTCTTCATGGTCGTCGGGGCCTTCGCCCTGCCCTTCGACGCCTATCTCTGGCGCTACACCCATCTCGCCGTGGCGCTGGTCGCGGGCATCGCGCTCAACGCGGGCGGCATCATGGGGGCGGGCGACGCCAAGTTCATCGCGGCCGCCGCCCCCTTCGTGCATCTCGGCGACCTGCGCTTCCTGATGGCGCTGCTCGCCGCCTCGATCCTCGCGGCCTTCCTGAGCCACCGCATCGCCAAGCTGAGCAGGCTCTCGCGTCTGGCACCCGACTGGAAGAGCTGGAGCAGCGGCAATCGCTTCCCCATGGGCATGGCGCTGGGAGGTACGCTGGCGCTCTACCTCGTGACGGGAATCGTCTACGGCAGCTGACGCCGCCGCTTTTCCCAAGGTCAGCCAAGCTCTCGCCACAAAAATTCTGTTTCCTGCCTGGGAACAGAACACATCGGGCCCCGCAGAGAGATGAACATGGAAACCCGCGCCGTCATGGCGCCCCCGCCGCCCAAGCGGCTGGACGAGCTCAGCCTGCCCGAGGTCTTCATGCGGGACATCGCGCTCAAGACCGTGTTCCGCAAGAACGCCACCACCGTCACCCACCTGTCGCGCGCCATGTGCCTGCCCATCGGCATCACGCAGGAGATCATCGACATCGCCCGCGCGCAGGGGCTGCTCGAGGCCATGGGCACGCTCAACGCCTCGGGCTCTACCGGGATGCCCTACCAGCTCACCGATTCCGGCAAGGCCCGGGCGCTCGACGCGCTGGCGCAGTCCGAGTACTTCGGCCCGATGCCGGTGCCCCTCGACATCTACCGCGAGCAGGTGAAGCGGCAGTCGATCCGCAACGTCCGGATCTCGCGCGAGCAGCTGCTGGGCGCCATGGGGCACCTGATCCTGCCCGAACACCTGATCTCGCACCTCGGGCCCGCCGTCGGCGCCGGCCGCTCGATCCTGATGTACGGACCGCCGGGCAACGGCAAGTCTTCGATCTCGAACGGCATCCGCGACGCCATGGGCGACAAGATCTACGTGCCCCGCGCCATCGCGTACTCCGGCCAGGTGATCTCGGTCTACGACCCCATCGTGCACTCCGCGGCCGAGGAAGAGGCCGACGACCCCACCCGTCTGCGCCGGATGACCCGCTTCGACACCCGTTACGTGCTCTGCGACCGGCCCACGGTGATCACCGGCGGCGAGCTCTCGCTCGGCATGCTGGACCTTGTCTACAACCCCACCGCCCGCACCTACCAGGCGCCGCTGCAGCTCAAGTCCACCGGCGGCATCTTCATCGTCGACGACCTCGGGCGCCAGGCCGAGCCGCCGCAGAAGCTGGTGAACCGCTGGATCGTGCCGCTGGAGGAATCAAAGGACATCCTTGCGCTGCAATCGGGCGAGAAGTTCGAGGTGCCCTTCGACACGCTGGTGATTTTCTCGACCAACTTCCACCCCAACGAGATCTTCGACCAGGCGGCGCTCCGGCGGATCTTCTTCAAGATCAAGATCGACGGCCCGAGCCAGGAGGACTTCCTGAAGATCTTCGCGCTGGTCGCGCGCAAGAAGAAGCTGCAGCTGGACGAGGTCTCGCTCGTTCACCTGCTCAAGAACAAGTACCCGACGATCGACAACGTTTATGCAAACTACCAGCCGGTGTTCCTCATCGACCAGATGCTGTCGGTCTGCGATTTCGAGGGTTGGCCCTACAAGATGACGCCCGAACTGGTGGATCGCGCCTGGGCGAACATGTTCGTGAAGGACGAGATGATCGTGAAGTGAGGGGTCTGGCGCGGCTGTGCCGGGCACGAATTCGGGGCCTCCCGCGGGCCTCTGCGGGGGTCAGCGCTATGGCGCCAATGCCGTACCCCGGCGTCATGACCGAGATCTGTCCGAAACGCGATTTTTGCGCTTGACGTGCCCGGCCCTCTATCATACCCACCGCGCACGGTTTGGCGGAGTAGCTCAGTTGGTTAGAGCAGCGGAATCATAATCCGCGTGTCGGGGGTTCAAGTCCCTCCTCCGCTACCATTGATCCCAAACAGTTTTCCCCACCTCACCCCAAGAGCTGGGTTGAGCAGTTGGGCGGTCAGTTGGGACTCTTAGTTCTCCTTTCGTGCAGTTCCAGCTTCCGAATGGCGGAGACGCCAAGAGACGAATCGCGCTTCAGATAGTGAGCGTCGAGGATCGCCTCACCCCTTCAAGACTGTGCCCGGTGATAGTGGCGATTTCCGCTGTCATGCATTCCGCCCGTGCAAGCCGCGTTACGGCGCTGCCGCGCAGGTCGTGGAGCCGCCGTCGCCTGCCACCATGTGAACGATCTTTGTCGGAATCCAATCGGGCACATACCACTCGCGCGGCGGAGTCGGCTCAGCACGTCCGGGTCGTGCCCCAGCTCACGCAGCGTCCCGAAGCCGTTCTTCCCATTTTTGCGGTCGAGGTCGAGCACTGCGCAATGCCGGAGCGGCTGCCCGCAGGGATAGCGGGCGTGGCGTCGGGCCACTTGCGCCACCAGCGGCGGAGTTGATCCGGGTCGGTCGTGGCCTTGTCCTGCCAGCCGGTGACGTGTGACCGGACCCTGCGACGCACCGGTTTCGCGGGTCGATGGTCAGCCCTGCGGGCCAAGTATCCCGAGCAGTTCCTCCGCCTCTCCGCGATGTCGCCCGGCGTCACCTTCGCTCAGAAAATGCAGGGAGCGGACGCCTTCCCCTTCGCCGATCAACGCCGCGCCGATGACCCTGCGGTGGTCATCCTCGAGCACAAACAATCCTCGCCCGGGCGCGCGGGAGCGGTGGGTTTCGATGAAGGCGCCCAGATCTTGGGGCTCCGGCCAGGGCGCATCTCTGGCGTCCACCAGGCCCACCCGCATCAGGGCCAGACGCGGTGCGTCCTTCTGGAGCGCCGGGCGCGCCGTGAGGCCCTCCAGGGACACCACCGGCGGGCAGAGGAACTGCCATTGCTCAGGCGTCATGGCGTAGTCGTGGCACGGCTGCGAGCGTCCCTCTGCCTCGAAGAACATCCGTCTCCGCGCCGGCGCGCGTGAGAAGCCGAGACCGACCAGCACCCCCTGCGAGGCGACATTGTCGTCCCGACAACAGGCAATCAGCGGCGGGGAAGGCTCGGCGAAATGGGCGGAGATCGCCGCGCGCAGGACGGTCGACATGATCCCGTCTCCCTGAGCCACCGCGTCGAGCCAGAACCACATTTCAGGCGCCAGCCGCAGGCAGCCGATGACCTCCCCGCCCCGTTCCAGCACCCGGATCCGCTGCGCGGGTTCCTGGCTGAGCGCGAGGATCTCGCCCGCTTCGGCAAGGCCAAAGGGCTGTCGGGCGGCGGCCATCCAGCGCGCGATCTCAGGCGTTCCGAGCTGTCGTGCAATCGCCGGCAGGTCGCCCGCCTGCATCCGCCGCAGCGAAACATCCCCCACATCGAGCCTGTCTGGAAAGGGCACCATGGCACCGCTCCGTCCCGTCCTGCAACCCGCACAGGCTTTCGCAAATGCAGGTCCGAATCAATGCCCGATTCGTTTCTGCGCCCGCATTCCGAAGATTCTGCGATGCAGAAAAATCATTCCGGAACAGAGCGTTACAATCTCGCCGCCCGAAGCGTAACGGTACTTTACGGATACATCTTTTCCGGTGCCGGATCGCCGGTTTTCACGCGGTTTCGTTTGCGGAGCCACGGGCGTGGGATAGTCTCCTCGGCACTCAATCAGTCGGATGCTCAAGGGAGGGGGACACCGATGTTTGACACGACCGAAACGGGAGGGGTGACCGCGTCAGTTGGGCCTGCCTGTCCCTTGCGCGTTGGGGAGCAGATCCCAGATCGACGCCAGATCCGTAGCCATCGCCCTGTGCACCTGCGCGAGGATCCTGTCCCGCTGCGCGGCGGGCAGCGCGTCGACATGTTCGCGCGCCGCGCGCAGATCGAGCGGTGCCCCGGTCTCGACCGCACGGTCGATGGCGGTGCGGCAGGCCGGGTCCACGGCCTCATCCCCGGCCACGACGGCCTGGAGGCTTCGGAAGAAGCGGTTGTCGACGGGATCGATCATCGGCGGGAACCCCTCTGCGGACGCGCACCCTCCAATCTTGGCGCAATGCCATGACAGGTCAACCGCCCGACGTCCGGACGATCCTCGACCAGCGGATGGCGCTGATCCAGGCCATTGCCGCCGCCAATTGCGAGCACCTGCGGCTCAACCAGATCGCCAGCGGCATGATGATCCTCGACCAGAAGGCCGAGGAGGACGGCGCTTCCGAAGACCCCCATGACGCGGACCGCGCCGCCAACGACGAGGCGCTCGACGCCAGCATGACCCTGATCACCGCGCTCGAGGCGGAGCTGGCGGAGCTCGACCGGCACCTCGCGGCAGCTATCGAAAGAGATGAGAAATGACCCAGCACGTATCGCCGCAATCCCTGTCCCTCTTCGACCTCATCGCCCGCTCGTGGGATCTCGGGGCGCCGGTCCGCGCGGTCCGGTTCAACGTGGTCGGGGGCTCGGTTGCGGTCACGCTCGGGGAAGGACGGCTCGCCTTCCTGCAGACCAAGGACGGTGAGACGCCCGAAAGCCGGATGCGCACCGAGCTCGACACCGGCCGCATGACCATCCGCCCGCGCGAGAAGCCGCTGCCGATGCCTCTCGTGACCGAGGCGCCGGTGACGGGCTGCGAGACCGGCATCGCCACGCTGGCGCAACAGGGCTTCGCCTTCGTCTCGCCCGACGGGACCGAGATCTGGCGGGCCACCGCGCGCGGCCAGACCGTGCGGGTCGCCAAGGTGGGCCCCGAGCCTGTCACAGCGCTTGCCACGCTGCCAGAGAAACGTGGGATCGTCGTTGCGCAGGGTACCCGGCTGATCGTTGTCTCGCCCGAGGACGGGCGCACATTGGCCACCGCAGAGCCCGGCCACGCGGTGCAGCGCCTGGCGGTCTCGCCGGACGGCACGCGCATCGCCTGCTGGGGGCCGGGGCGGGTCTCCGTCCTCGATGCGGAGACGCTCGCGCAGCGCGCCGGAACCCCGGCGGAGGGCGAGGTCTCGGATCTCATCTGGTCGCCGGACGGGCGTTGGCTTGTGGGCAGCTGCCGGGACAAGGCGCTGCTTCTGGTCGATGTCCCCGCGGCCCGCGCCGACTGCATCGTCGACTTCCCCGCCCCCGTCACCGTCTCGGATTTCAGCCGGAAGGCCGGCGTGCTCGTCGCTGCGGGTGCGTTCCGCGTGGTCGGCTGGCGCCTGCCCGACCTGCCCTTCGGCGATCACGAGGGCACGCCCATCGAGACCGGAAAGCCCGGGCTCACCCTCGTGGAAACCGTCGCCGCCCATCCCCACCGCGATCTCTGCGCGGTGGGCTATGCCAACGGGCTGGTGACGCTCTGCCAGATCGGCCAGCGCGCAGAGATGATGCTGCGCGAGGGCAACGGTGATCCGGCCACGGCGCTGGCCTGGTCGCCCGACGGCGCGCATCTCGCCATCGGCACCGCCGGCGGCACCGCCGCGCTCGCCACCTTCCCCAAACACATGTTCAAATGACCCGGAACGGAGAGAAACCGATGACCCAAGCACTTGATGCCGAAGAGCAAAGCAAGGACCGCTATTTCCAGGATCTGGCCAAGATCGCCGAAGAGATGATCGAGGAGCACGGCAAGGATTTTGCCACCGGCGCGCTCATCCTCGCCGCGCAATGGATCGCGCAGGGCCGTCTCGGCAAGGGCGAGGAGGCGATGCATTAATGCCGGCGCGTGCGGCCCGTGGCGACCGTCGCCGGGGCTGGCGTGTTGAGGCTCTGGATCTGGCTGACGAGGATGCCGCTGAGCGGCGCCGCCAGCCCGGCGAGAGGATCGGTCCCGGTGGCGGGCTCGGTCGCGCCGCGCAGGATGTCGGTCAGCTCCGGCGCCAGAAGCTGGGCATAGGCACAGAGTTCATGCACCCGGAATGTCGCGAAATGCAGACTGTCGTCGTTGAGCAGTACCTGCCCCGGTCGCCGCGCCTGGGCGCCGGAGGTCAGCACGTTGCTGTGCACGGCCGCGCCCAGCGTGGTCAGTACCGCGCGGCGCCACTTGGCGTAATCGGTGTCGGCGGAATGGTCGATACCGACGCTGTAGAGCTTCTCCGAGATCGTCCGGAAGGCCCGCCCGCCCGAGATGTGCCGGCGCCAGAACTCGCTGGCCTCGTCGACCGAGCGGCAATCGGCAAAGCGCTCGGCGAGCTTGGGCCGGATCAGCAGCACGAGCGCCATGTCGGCGTCCTCGGAGATCGAGCGGGCGATCTGCATGGCGGGCAGCGGCAGCCCGGTCAGGGCGAGGATGCGCAGCGCGGTCATCTGCTCCTCAAGCCGGGCGAAGAGCCCCGCAAGCCCGAGCCATTGCGCCGGGGCCAGCCCCTCGGCGCCGCGCGCGTGGCCCAGCGCCGCCGCCCGGTGCAGGGACCGGACCCAGAGCACACATTGATCGAAGAGGAACACCAGATCGACCGCGGCGCTGTTCGGCGCATCGTCGAGCCGCGGCACCGCGCGGAACCCCGGCAGCGCCCGGATGCCCTCGCGCCAGTGGCGGTCGAAATCGAGTCCGCGCGCCGACCAGAGCTGCTTGGTCCGCGCCAGCAGCTGCGGCGACAGCCCCGGGTAGGACAGCTCGGGCGGGCTCTGGAACAGCGGCGCGATCGCACCGGGGGGCAGGGAGTCGGCCATCTTTGCAAGGGTCCTGACGGTTTCGCCCCGAGCGTAGCGCAAGCCTTCGAAATCTGGCCAGATGTTTCCGCGAGTCGCGCGCGATGAGCCCGTCGACCCGCCTGCAGGTGAGCCAGAGCCAGGTGTTCCGGATGGGCCACGTGATCAGCGTGCTGCAACTCTCCGGCGAGGAGCTGGACGAGCACCTGTTGCAGACGGCGCAGAGCAACCCGCTGCTGGTGGTGCGACGCCGCCGTCAGACCGCGATCCGCGCCGGCAGCGCCCATGACCTGATCGACAGCACCTTCGCGGACCGGCCCACCAGTCTCTACGACCATGTGCTGCGCGAGCTGGCCGGCCTCGCCGGGCGCGGCGCCGCCATGGAGCGGCTGATCCTCGCGCTGGTCGAGGAGCTGGAGCCCTCCGGCTGGCTGGGACGCCCGGTGCCGCAGATCGCGGAGACGCTGGGGCTGAGCGTGCAACTCGTTGAATCCGCGCTGGATCTGGTGCAGCGGCGGGTCTCGCCCGCCGGTATCTTCGCGCGCGATCTGAGGGACTGTCTGCGGCTGCAGCTCGAGGATCAGGGGCTCTGGGATGACGCTGCCGGGCGGGTGCTGGCACATCTCGAGGTGCTGGGAACCGGCGGCGCGGAGGCGCTGGAGCGCGCGACCGGGCTCGATGCGGCAACGATTGCCACGCGGCTGCACCGGTTGCGGCGGCTCGATCCCAAGCCGGGGAGCCAGTTCGCCACCGACCTTACCCTGATGCGCGAGGCCGACGTCCGGATCGAGGCGCGCGGCGACGGCTGGGTTCCGATCTTCCGCACGAGCTTCGAGACAGTGGTGGCGGTACCGCCCGGGGCCTCGGGTGACAGCTCGCCCGAGATGCGGCGGGCGCTCGGCGAGGCCAGGGCGCTGAAGCAGGCGCTCGACCTGCGGCAAGGCGCGCTGAAACAGATCGTGCAGGTGATGATCGAGGTGCAGGGCGCCTTCTTCCGCGACGGCCCCGAGGCCTTGCAACCGCTCACCCAGGCGATGATCGCGGCGAAGACCGGGTTTCATCTCAGCACCGTGAGCCGGGTCCTGAACGGGCTGCTGATCGAGGGGCCGAACGGCATCATCCCGGCCCGCACCCTCTGCGCGCGGCGCTCGGCGCTCTGCTCGACGGACGGCCCGTCGAAGCCGAAGGTGCTGGCGCGGCTGCGGGCGCTGCTGCTGGCCGAATGCGCGAGCCACCCGCTGTCCGACGTGCAGCTTTCGGACGCCTTGCGCGCCGAGGGGCTCGCGGTGTCGCGCCGTGTGGTCGCGAGATACCGCCACGAACTGGGCTTCGCCCCGGCATCTCAGCGGCGCCTGCGCGCCTGACACTCCTCCCCTTCTGCAGGTCTTCCGAGCCGCGCCCGCACCTTCGCGAGCGCGGCTCTTTCATGTCCGGTGTAACGCCCGCCCGCCGGGAGGTGTAACGCGGGGCGTAAAACAATGTGACAGTCGCCGGCCGGCGCCGGTTTCGCGCCCACACCCGCAGCCTTCCGCAAAATAAATGAACAAAATTTAAATCGTATTTTCAGTTACTTATGTAAATTTTCCATGCTGCAACTGCACATTTCGCCGCATGGGAACGGTCCTTGCATGAAGAGAGGCATAACACGCGATCTTCCCTGTGGAAGAGATGCCAAAGAACGAAGGACCGGGAGGAGAGATGTCGCCAGCATCGCCCGCGCGCGCCGCGGGCCGTGCCGATCTGCGCGCCTCGAGCTTCCCCACCTTTGCCGAGAACCCCGTGCGACGCGGCCCCGGGCCCGAAGCACGCAATGAAACGGCGAAAGCCGCCAAAACGTGGCCGGGAAACCGGGCTCAGAGCTTTAAGGAGGCTCATGGCATGACTTTGACGCTTAACAAGATCACGTCGCAACGTGGTATCTCGGTCGGGGAGGCGACCAAGAAGATCGCGGATCTGGGGTGGAACCCGACCTACGTTCAGGAGGCCGCGACCTTCCCGACGGACTACAAGATCACCAAGGCGCCGCGCGATCCGATGAAACAGGTGCTGCGCTCCTACTTCCCGATGGAAGAGGAAAAGGACAACCGGGTCTACGGCGCGCTCGACGCCGCGCTGCGCGGCGACATGTTCCGCAACGTGGAGCCGCGCTGGATCGAGTGGATGAAGCTCTTCCTCGCGATCATCCCCTTCCCCGAGATCTCGGCCGCGCGCTCGATGGCCATGGTCGCCCGCCTGTCTCCGGGCGAGGACCTGCGCACCGGCTTCACCATGCAGATGGTCGACGAGTTCCGCCATTCCACGATCCAGATGAACCTGAAGAAGTGGTACATGGAGAACTATATCGACCCCGCCGGGTTCGACATCACCGAGGAGGCGTTCGGCAAGTGCTACGCCACCACCATCGGCCGCCAGTTCGGTGAGGGCTTCATCACCGGCGACACCATGACCGCCGCCTGCATGTACCTGACCGTGGTCGCCGAGACCGCGTTCACCAACACGCTCTTCGTGGCCATGCCGTCGGAGGCCGCCCGCAACGGCGACTACGCACTGCCCACGGTGTTCCTGTCGGTGCAGTCGGACGAGAGCCGCCACATCGGCAACGGCCACTCGCTGCTGATGGCCGCGCTCAAGGAGCCCGAGAACCACCTGCTGCTCGAGCGCGACCTGCGCTACGCCTTCTGGCAGAACCACGCCATCGTCGACGCCGCCATCGGTACCTTCATCGAGTACGGCACCACCAACCGCGACAAGGACAAGGAATCCTACGCGGAGATGTGGCACCGCTGGATCTTCGAGGACTACTACCGGACCTACATGCTGCCGCTCGAGAAGTACGGCGTGAAGATCCACCATGACGATGTGCAGGAAGCCTGGAACCGGATCACCAAGAAGAACTACGTCCACAAGGTCGCGCAGTTCTTTTCGGTCGGCTGGCCGGTCAACTTCTGGCGCATCGAGGCCCAGACCGACAAGGACTTCGAGTGGTTCGAACACAAGTACCCGGGCTGGTACGCCGAGTTCGGCGAATACTGGCGGTGGTACGGCAAGCTCAGCAAGCCGGGCGAGACCGTCATCACCTTCAACCAGGATACCGGCTACGTCTATCCGCACCGCTGCTGGTCCTGCCTCGTGCCCTGCCTCATCCGCGAGGACATGGTCGTGGACGAGATCGACGGCCAGCTGCACACCTTCGCCCACGAGCTCGACCGCTGGACCGCCGTCGAGGCCTTCGCTGACGAGTACCAGGGTCGTCCGACGCCGGCGATGGGCAAGTTCTCGGGCAAGCGCGAGTGGGAGTCGGTCTATGACGGCTGGGATCTCGCCGACGCGATCGTCGACCTGAACTTCGTCCGCGACGATGGCGAGACGCTGGTGCCGCAGCCGCACCTGCGCTTCGACAACAAGGACATGTGGAAGCTCGAGCACGTGCGTGGCCACACGCTCCGCTCGCCGCTGAACATGCTGCGCGGGATGAACGACGCGGACCGCGAGGCCCACATCGCCGAGTACCGCGCCGGGTTCACCATCAACCCCTGCAACTGACACGACACGACCGGGAGCCGCCCTCGCGGCTCCCGGACCCTCGGCCGCGCGAATGGCGCGTGCCGTGCCCCAGGGAGGATAGAATGACGGAGACCTATACCGTCCGATTGCAGCCTGTCGGCGTGGAATTCGAGGTGGACGAGGACGAGACGATCCTCGACGCCGCGTTCCGCCAGGGCATCGCGCTGCCGCATGGTTGCAAGGAAGGGCAATGCTCGGCCTGCAAATGCGTCCAGCTCGATGGCGAGACCGAGATGCTCAAGTATTCCACCTTCGCGCTGAACGAGATGGAGAAGGACAGCGGCCACATCCTGATGTGCCGTACCCTTGCCTACAGCGACGTGGACATCGAGCTTCTGAACTATGACGAGGAGGCCCTCTCCAAGTCCATTCCGGTCCGGCAGTTCTCGGGCAAGATCGTCGATTTCCAGAAACTGACCCATGATATCCGAGGCGTTCAGATCGAGTTGGATGTACCTCTCAAGTTCTGGGCGGGCCAATATGTCGACATCACGGTCAAGACGGAAAAGGGGGAGGAGATTACACGCTCGTTCTCCATGGCAAATCCGCCGAGCGAAACCCAAGAACTCGGCTTCATCATCAAGAAGTACCCCGACGGACGCTTCTCGAACGAGCTCGACGACGGAGGCATCAAGGCCGGCGCCGACGTCAGCATCGAGGGACCCTACGGAATGTGCTTCCGACGGGAAGACCGAGAAGGACCCGTGATCCTCGTGGGCGCAGGATCGGGCATGTCGCCGGTCTGGTCGATCCTCAACGATCACGTCGCCAGCGGCGAGGACCGCCCGGTCTACTTCTTCTACGGCGCCCGCACCCGCGACGATTTGATCCTGCTCGACCGGATCGATGCGCTGACCGCGGCCCATCCGGGCATCGAGTTCATCCCGGTGCTCAGCCATGCCGACGACGACGCAGACTGGACCGGCGAGCGCGGCTTCGTGCACGAGGCGGTGGACCGGCGGCTCAAGGCGCTGGGGATCGACGGCGACGGCGACGTCTACGCCTGCGGACCGCCGCCGATGATCGACGCGCTGACGCCGGTGCTTTTCATGCACGACTTCGATACCGACCGCATCTTCTTCGACAAGTTCACGCCCACTTCCGGTTCTTCGGGCCACTGAGACCGGTCCGAACGCTAGTGACGTGACACCAACCAAGGGAGGCTACCATGGTAGCAACATCTAGTTCCGTCGGCTCCGGCGCCGCGGGTGCCGCAGAGTTCGTCGGCTCGAAGAGCCGCAAGTACAGCTACTTCACCCCGCGCGGCAAACGGGCGACCCATTACGAGGACGTCACCTGCGACGTCCAGCCCGATCCCGAGCGCTACCTG
The DNA here is from genome assembly GCF_900102075.1 of Salipiger thiooxidans. Taxonomy (GTDB): domain Bacteria; phylum Pseudomonadota; class Alphaproteobacteria; order Rhodobacterales; family Rhodobacteraceae; genus Salipiger; species Salipiger thiooxidans. The sequence goes on from NZ_FNAV01000001.1 coordinate 353,636, forward strand.
ATCCAGAACTGGATCATCGAGTTCGAGGGCGGCAAGGGCGGCGGCGCCTACCAGAAGACCTCCACCGCCGCGCAGTCCAGCAACTGGCACGCCTTCCGCGCCCCCGACCAGGAATGGGAGCGGACCCACTACCAGCGCCAGTCGAAGATCGAGACCATGGTGCAGAACGTCATCGCGAACGCCCGCAAGGCCGGTGCGCACAAGGTGTTCGACAAGGCCTGGCAGACCGTCCTGCAGAAGCATCTCGGCGCCTGGAAGCATGCCGAGTTCGGCCTTGGCACCTCGCTCATGCAGGCGCAGCGCTACGGCTACACGCAGATGATCAACAACGCCACGCTGACCAACTCGTCCTACAAGATGCGCCTGACGCAGGACATCACGCTCTACCTCGCCGAGATCGGCATGGATCTCGACGGCTGGGACGACGAGCTCGGCAAGAAGACCTGGCTCGAGGACCCGATCTGGCAGCCCTGCCGCGAGGCGGTCGAGACGATCATGGGCGCCGAGGACTATCTCGAGCAGTACTTCGCCATCAACATCGTGTTCGAGCCGCTGGTGGGCGAGCTGATCCGCTCGGGGTTCTTCATGCAGGCCGCTGCCGCCAACAACGACTTCATCACTCCGCCGGTGATTTCGGCGGCCGAGGCCGACTACGAGCGCAACCTCGCGAACACCGTCGACCTCATTTACCTGCTCGTGAACGACGAGCAGTTCGGCGAGCAGAACCGCGCGCTCTTCAAGGGCTGGCTCTCCAAGCACGGCGCGCTTGCGGAAAAGGCCGCGGACGCGCTTCAGCCGATCTGGTCGCAACCGCATTCCAAGCCGGTCTCGTACCAGGAGGTGAAAGAGGTCTCGCGCGAGCGCCTGGCCCAGATCCTCGACGAGCTCGGTCTCAAGTAATCAGCCAGATAGGGAGAAACAGATGTCTAGCACAGCGCGTAACGCATCAAAGAAGAACATCTTCAAGCCGATGAGCGAGATCGATCTGACCTCGCGCGAGGTGTCGCATCAATGCGGTGTGACCATGAACGACTCTGTCGAGGCGCGCGCCATCGCCGAGTTCATGGAAGAGAACAATCCCAACGTGACCGTCACCTACAACCCGGCCACCATCCGGATCGACGGCGAGGGCAAGCTGATCTTCAAGATGGACGAGATCACCGAATACCTCGGCCGCGAGATGACCGCCGAGATCTTCGAGGTGAACACCTCCACCCACTACGGGCGAATGGTGCGGGTCGACGACAACACCGTGATCCTCTTCGGCGACATGAACGAAGTGATGGAATTCATCTGATCACCGGCACGGGGGCGCGGCACCGCCCTGCCCCCGGCCATCCCCACCGACGGACAGACAGGCGGACGGCCTGACGGACAGACAGCGGGCGCGCGGCCGGAGGAGCCGGATGCCGCGCGCCGCTCCGGACCGTCTGCGCGCGCAACGACACCCAGGGAGGTTAGCAATGTACAAGACACCCGACGGCAAAGAAATCTTCGTCCTCGACGGCCACGTCCACTTCTGGGACGCCAGCCCCGAGAACCAGGCGAACGTCCACGGCAAGCAGTTCATCGACTGCTTCTACGCCTACCACACCAACCTCAGCCCCGAGGAGCAGCTCTGGGAGAAGGCCAAATTCGAGAAATACTCCGAGGAGGACATCTACCGCGACCTCTTCGTCGATGGCCCGGACGACATGGCGATCATCCAGACCACCGTCCTGCGCGATTTCTACAAGGAGGGTTTCGGCTGCCTCGAGCGCTCGCACGAGATGGCCAAACGGCACCCGGAGCGCTTCATCGTCAACGGCAGCTTCGATCCCCGCGATGGCGAGAAGGCGCTCGAGTACATCCACTGGATGAAGGAAACCTTCGATATCAAGGGCGTGAAGATGTACACGGCCGAGTGGAACGGCGGCAGCAAGGGCTGGGCGCTGAACGATCCCGCGGCCTACAAGTGCTTCGAGCTCTGCGACAAGCTCGGCATCCGCAACATCCACGTCCACAAGGGCCCGACCATCATCCCGCTGTCGAAGGACGCCTTCAGCGTCGATGACGTGGACTATGCCGCCACCGACTTCCAGAACCTCAACTGGATCGTCGAGCATTGCGGCCTGCCCCGGCTCGACGATTTCTGCTGGATCGCGACGCAGGAGACCAACGTCTACGCCGGGCTCGCCGTCGCCATGCCCTTCATCCACTCGCGCCCCCGCTATTTCGGCGAGGTCATGGCCGAGCTGCTGTGGTGGGTCGGCGAGGACAAGATCCTGTTCGGCTCGGACTACGCGATCTGGACTCCGCAATGGCTGGTCGAGAAATTCTGGAACTACCAGATCCCCGAGGACATCTCGGCCGAACGCAGCGGCGTGCAGCTGACCGACGCGATCAAGGAGAAGATCCTCGGGCTCAACGCGGCCAAGCTCTACGACGTCGATGTCGAGGCGATGAAGACGCAGCTGGCCGGCGCACCGGTGCAGATCGCGGCGGAGTAAGCTCATGTTCCTTGCCACTCTGAAGGCGGAATGCGAGCTGGAGGTCTGGGACTGCCTTTCGGCAGTCTCGGATCCCGAGCTCGACGAGCCGATCACCGACATGGACTTCGTCCAGAGCGTCGAGGTCTCGGAGGACCTCTTCGTCCGGGTCGAGTTCCGGCTGCCGACCTACTGGTGCTCGCCCAACTTCGCGTTCCTGATGGCCTTCGGCATCCGCTCCGAGGTGATGGCCCTGCCCTGGGTGCGCGGCATGACCGTGCACCTGCAGGACCACTGCCTCGGCGACGAGGTCAACGACGGCGTCAACAGCGGCCGGCCGTTCCACGAGATCTTCGCCGAAAGCTGCGGCGGCGCGGTGCTGAACGAGGTGGTCGAGACCTTCATGGCCAAGGCCTTTGACCGCCGCCAGGAAGCGCTGCTGCTGGCACTGCGCGCCGAGGGCAGGAGCGACGCGGCGATCACCGCGATGACGCTCGCTGCGCTGAAGCGGGTGCGCTTCACCGGCCCCGAGGAGCTGCGGCAGCTGCCGCGCTATCTCGAGCTGCTCGCGGTGAAGGGGCTCGCGCCGGGCGGGGACGCCCCCGCTTTCCCGACTTGGGATGGCCAGCGCATCGCGCCGGACGGGCTTCAGGCGCACATGGGCCGGCTGCGCAGCACGCGCATCAACATGGAGTTCAACGGCGCGCTGTGCCGCGGTCTTGGCGCCACCCGCTACAAGGAGGTCGCGATCGGCCCCGAAGGTCCGACGCTCGTCGATTTCATCGCGGGCCGCGTCCCGCCCCGCGAGGCAACGGACGCGGGCCGGTAACGAACTGAACCAAGACGACAAAATGGGAGGAGGCCCAAAAGTGCTTTGGGTCCAAGGAGGAAGTCATGGCTAAACTGATGGTGCACGGAAAAGTCGCCCGGCAAAACCTGGCGCGCGGGGTTGCGCGGCTGGCGGCGGCGGTCGAACCCACGCTCGGGCCCAAGGGGCTCAACGCGATGGTGGATCGCCCGGTCGGCACGCCGCTCGTCACCCGCGACGGGGTGAGCATCGCGTCCGAGATCGAACTCAGCGACCGCTTCGAGAACATGGGCGCGCAGGTCGTCCGCGAGGTCTCGATGCAGACCAACGACGTGGCGGGCGACGGCACCACCACCGCCATCGTGCTGGCGAACGCCTTGATCCAGAACGGCGTGGAGCTGACCGAAAACGGCGTGCGCCCGGTGGATCTCTGCCGCGGCATCGACCTCGCGGTGCAGACCGTCGTCGATGCCATCGACGCCTCGTCGCGAGACTGCGACGACAACCCCGCCTATCTCGAGGCGGTTGCGCGCGTATCTGCCACCGATCCCAAGCTCGGCGGGCTGGTGGCCGAGGCCTATCACCGGGTCGGGCGCGACGGCGTGATCTCGGCCGATTTCGGGGTGACCATCGACACCACCATGGAGGTGGTCGAGGGCATGTCCTTCGAGCGTGGCTACATCTCGCACCACATGGTGACCGACCGCGATCACATGGAGGCGGTGCTCCGCCATCCGCTGATCCTGATGACCGACCAGAAGATCCTCAAGCCCGCCATGCTCGACAGCGCCCGCCGGATCGCCGACGAGGAGAACCGCCCGCTGCTGATCATCGCAGAGGAGATCGCGCCCGAGGTGATCATCACCCTGCTGGGCGACGGCGGCGCCGGTAAGTACCTGATCGTGCACCCGCCGGAATACGGCCACTGGCGGCAGGCGATGCTGGACGACCTCGCCATTCTGACCGGCGGCGAGGTGCTGGCCCGCGATCTCGGCAAGAAGATCGAGACCGTCACCCGCGCCCAGCTCGGCGGCGCCGAGACGGTGCGCACCCATGCCTCGCACACCAGCATCCTGCGCGGCGAGGGCGACCCCGAGGCGATCCGCGCCCGCCGGGCGCAGGTCCAGCGCCAGCATGACGCGGCCCCGCCCAACATCGAGAAGGACAAGCTGCGCGAGCGCATGTCCAAGCTCACCGGCGGCAGCGCGATCATCTACGCCGGCGGCTTCACCCCGGTCGAACAGAAGCGCACGATCCAGCTGATCGAGGACGCGCTCTGCGCCGTGCGCGCCGCGGCCGAGGACGGCGTCGTCGCCGGGGGCGGCACCGCGCTCGCGCAGATCGCGCCCTGCCTCGATACGCTCTCGGTTTCGGGCGACATGGCCCGCGGCGTGGCGCTGGTGCGGTCGATCCTGACCCAGCCGGTCCGCCGCATCGCCCGCAACGCCGGGGCCGACGCCGACACCGTCGCGGAGAAGGTCGTCAGCGCGCCCAAGGACCACGGCTACAACGCCTCGACCGGCGAGTTCGGCGACATGTTCGAGGCCGGGATCATCGACCCGGCCCGCGTCCCCGCCAGCGCGCTGGTCAACGCAGCCTCGGTCGCGACGCTGATCCTCACCACCGAGACGCTGATCGGCGATCTCGACGAGGGCGAGGCGGATCCCACCGAAGGCCCCGCACTCGGCGGCGGCGCCGAGCTCCTGGGACGCAAGTAGGCCCCCGACACATATCGGGCTGCCGTCCCCGCGGCAGCCCGTTCAGCCAGAAGGAACCAGGATATGAAAGCAGCGAGACTCTACGAATACGATCCCGCGATGAACGTGCAGCTGAAGATTGAAACCGTTGCCCCTCCCACAATCACAGCTCCCGACGAGGTGATCGTTAAGGTCGGTGCGGCAGGCCTTTGCCGTACCGACCTCCACATCATTGAAGGCGTCTGGAAGAACATCATGGACGTCGAGGGCAGCCTGCTGCCCTACACCATGGGCCACGAGAATGCCGGCTGGGTCGAGGATGTCGGCAGCGCCGTCACCTCGGTCAAGCCCGGCGACGCGGTGATCTGCCACCCGTTCAACGCCTGCGGCATCTGCCTGAGCTGTCGCTACGGCCACGACATGTATTGCGATCACGGCAAGTTCCCGGGTCTCGGGCTCGACGGCGGCTTCGCCGAGTACTTCAAGACCAACGAGCGCTCGATCATCAAGCTGAACACCGGCATCACGCCGCTCTCGGTGGCGCCCATGGCCGATGCCGGCATCACCGCATACCGGGCTGCCAAGAAGGCGGCGAAACTGCTGCATCCGGGCGGCTACTGCGTGCTGCTGGGCATCGGCGGGCTCGGGCACATCGCGCTTCAGGTGCTCAAGCACACCTGCGGCGCGCGGGTGATCGCGGTGGATCAGGAACCGGGCGCGCAGCAACTCGCCAAGGAGCTCGGCGCCGACATCGTCATCGCGGGCGGCGCGAACCTCGTGGAAGAAGTCAAGGCCCTCACCGGCGGCGGCGCGCACGTGGCCATCGACTTCGTCGGCGAGCACGGCACCGAGAACCTGTGCTGGAAGCTCCTGCGGCAGGGCGGCGAGCTTATCATGGTGGGCTACGGCGGCACGGTCGAAGTGCCGACGCTCGAGCTTGTCGCCAACGAGATCAAGATCGGCGGCAGCCTCGTGGGCGATTTCGTCGAGCTGGTCGAGCTGATGGAGATGAACGCCGACGGCAAGGTGAAGATGCACCAGACCGAGTACAGCCTCGACAACATCAACCTCGCGATCTCGGACTTCAAGGCGCGCAAGTTCACCGGGCGGGGCGTCATCGTCCCCTGAGCCGACAGGCGGTCCCGGTGACTGCCCGGCGGCCGGCACTCCTCGGCCGGCCGCCTCCGCGCAAGCGACAAGACCATCCGCGGCAAGGTCCGCCCCCGCGACCGCCCCGCCCCAGATGAGAAACACCCCAGGGAGAGAAGAATGGACGGAAACGACATGAAGATGACCGGCGGCTGTCCGGTCATGCACAACGCCACGAACCGTGCGGGACGCAGCAACAAGGACTGGTGGCCGAACCAGCTCAACCTGCGCATCCTGAACCCGGGGGGCGGCAACCCGATGCCCGAGGGCTTCGACTACGGCCGCGCCTTCGAGGCGCTGGATCTCGACGCGGTCAAGGCCGACCTCACCGCGCTGATGACCGACAGCCAGGACTGGTGGCCCGCCGATTACGGCCATTACGGCCCGTTCTTCATCCGCATGGCGTGGCATTCCGCCGGCACCTACCGCACCGCCGACGGGCGCGGCGGCGCCTCGACCGGGACACAGCGCTTTGCGCCGCTGAACTCCTGGCCCGACAACGGCAACCTCGACAAGGCCCGCCGCCTGCTTTGGCCGGTCAAGGAGAAGTACGGCAACGCGCTGAGCTGGGCCGACCTGATGATCCTCGCCGGCAACGTCGCCATCGAGAGCATGGGCGGGCGCACCTTCGGCTTCGGCGGCGGCCGCTCCGACATCTGGGAGCCCGAGGAAGACATCTACTGGGGCTCCGAGACCGAGTGGCTCGCCACCTCGGACCAGCCCAACAGCCGCTATTCCGGCGAGCGCGACCTCGCCGACCCGCTGGCCGCGGTGCAGATGGGGCTCATCTACGTGAACCCCGAGGGGCCCGACGGCAATCCCGATCCCCTCGCCTCGGGCCGCGACATCCGCGAGACCTTCGCCCGCATGGCGATGAACGACGAGGAGACCGTGGCGCTGGTCGCCGGCGGTCACACCTTCGGCAAGGCCCATGGCGCGGGCGACCCGGCGCTGGTGGGTGTCGAACCCGAGGCCGGTCCGCTGCAGGCCATGGGGCTCGGCTGGCTCAACGGCCACGGCACCGGCAAGGGCGTGGACACCACGACCTCGGGCATCGAAGGCCCTTGGACGGCGCACCCGACGCGCTGGGACATGGGCTATTTCGACGTGCTATTCGGATATGACTGGGAGCTGACGAAAAGCCCCGCCGGAGCACAGATCTGGCACGCCAAGGATCTCGCCGACGCCGACCACGCCCCCGAGGTCGACGGTTCGGAGAAGAGGGTCCCGATCATGATGACCACCGCCGACATGGCGATGCGCATGGACCCGATCTACGGCCCGATCTCCAAGCGCTTCCACGAGAACCCCGACCAGTTCGCCGAGGCCTTCGCCCGCGCATGGTTCAAGCTCACCCACCGCGACATGGGACCGAAGGCCTGCTACCTCGGCAAGGAGGTGCCGGCCGAGGAACTGATCTGGCAGGACCCGGTGCCGCCGGTGGATCATCCGCTGATCGACGCCGCCGACATCGCCGCGCTGAAGGCCGAGATCCTCGGCTCCGGCCTGTCGGTGGCTGACCTGGTCTGGACGGCCTGGGCCTCGGCCTCGACCTTCCGCGGCTCCGACCGGCGCGGCGGTGCCAATGGCGCGCGCATCCGCCTCGCCCCGCAGAAGGACTGGGAGGCCAACGATCCCGCCCGCATCGCCCCGGTGCTCGAGACGCTGGATGCGATCCGGTCGTCGTTCAACGGCAGGGCCTCGGGCGGCAAGAAGGTCTCGCTCGCCGACCTCATCGTGCTCGGCGGCGCGGCAGCCATCGAGGCCGCGGCGGAGGCTGGTGGCCACGACATCGAGGTGCCCTTCACACCGGGCCGCACCGACGCCACCGAGGCGCAGACCGACGCCGCCTCCTTCGAGCCCATGGAGCCCCTGACGGATGGCTTCCGCAACTACCAGAAGGCGAGTTTCAGCTACCCGGCCGAGGCGCTGCTGATCGACCGGGCCCAGCTTCTGACGCTGAGCGCGCCGGAGATGACGGCGCTGGTGGGCGGGCTGCGGGCGATCGGGGCGACCCATGGCAGCGACGGCGTGCTCACCGAACGCCCGGGCGCGCTGACCGCGGACTTCTTCGCCAGCATCCTCGACGCCGGCACCGAGTGGCTTCCGACCGACGGGACCGAGACCCGATTCGAGGGCCGGGACCGCACCACCGGCGCTCCGAAGTGGACCGGAACGCGGGTCGATCTGGTCTTCGGCTCGAATTCGCAGCTCAGGGCGCTGGCCGAGGTCTACGCCAGCCGCGGCAACGAGCGGCTGTTCATCGACGCCTTCGTGACGGCCTGGACCAAGGTGATGAACGCCGACCGGTTCGAGCTTTCCTGAGCGTTTCCGCGGGGATCGCTCCCCGCCGCAACCCCCGTACGGAGGCCGGTCGCCCCGGCCTCCGAAGCACCGGGCAACCGCGTCGCGGAACCCGGTCAGGAGCCTTGTGCCAGCGCGTGTTCGCAGGCCGTTGCCAGTGCCTGCAATCCGCTCACTCTTTGACCATGCGCGCCCAATCGCCGCACTTTGACGTGGCGTAAATGTGCATGGGATGATAGCTTTTCCGATGGGAGGACGACGAGGTGGATATTTTTTCAAAGCGCGACGGACCGCGTTCCGAAGACGTGCGTGCCAAGCGCCTGATATCCGAAAACGCCGGCACGATCCGCAAGCTCGCGGATCAGATCAGCAATGGCGGCTTCACCAAAATGCGCCAGGATCAGGCGCGGCGGCGGGAAGCGCCGAAGCCGGAAGGCCTCCTCATTTACGATTTGTCGGCACCATCCAGCCCGGCGGAACCTGACCCTCATGTCCGGATCAGCCTGAACGGCCGTGTCGTGCTTGTAGACCGAAACAGCGGCAGACAGCTCCAGCTTCTCGGAGAGCTCCGCCGCACGATCAGGTCAAGGAAGTTTGTACTGGCGACGGAGGACAACGGCTTCCTTTCGCCCGTCAGCGACGACATCCGCGCAGCGCTCGAACTGCTCGAGAACGCCGAGCTGGGCCCTGACCTGTCCGAGGACGACCTGCTTCGAAGGGTCTCGGACGGGCTCGGGCTGACGGCGGAGACGGACACGCAGCGACGCGCCTCTGACGCCGAAGCCGAGAAAGATGACGGTACACCCGACGATGACTCGAGCGAGCTATTATAACAGAGCAAGCAAGGAAATGAGCGGCTTGACAGACACAGTTCAAGGTCAGCCCCTTGACCGTGAGATCCGGATGGCCTGGGAAACCTTCGTCACCTCCGGCCACCCGGCCGAGGCCAGAAGCGACCACGTCCGGGACGACATCCTCGCCTCGTGGCTGCGCAGCATGGAAATGGGCGTGGATGCCGCCACCCTCGCCTCGCGCAAGATCAGCGACGAGGACGAGATCGCGCTGAGGCGCCAGCACAACGCGCATCTGCGGCGCGCCGCCTCTGCCGCGTTCCGGCGTCTTGAACCCCACCTCAGCGATGCCAAGTCGATCATGCTGCTGGCCGACGACCAGGGCGTGATCATCGACGCCATCGGCGACGCCTCGGTGCTGGACGACGGCCAGGGCATCCATCTCGAGGTCGGCGGCCAGTGGAACGAGAAGACCGTCGGCACCAACGGCATCGGGACAGCGCTGAAGACCGGCAAGCCGATGTACGTCCACGCCGCCGAGCATTTCGTCGAAGGCGTTCAAGCCTGGACCTGCGCCGGTGCGCCGATCCGCAACCCGTTCGACAACTCGGTGATCGGCGTGGTCGACCTCTCGGGCCCGCCCGACATCTTCCGCCGCCACAACATCGCGCTGGTGCTCGCCGCCGCGCGCGAAATCGAGATCGCCCTGGCCGAACAGCAGCGGCAGGACCGGACCCAGCTGCTCGAAGCCTTCCTGCAGTCGAAGTACAGCCAGGCGGACAATTCCGTGCTGCTGCTCGACCGCAACGGGCGCATCCTGTTCCGCCGCGGCGTCGACGAGACCACGTTCCCGTCTTCCGACAAGCTGCTGGTCGGGCAGAAGCTGCTTCCCGATCTCGAGGCGTTCAACGCCAAGGACCTCCCCACCCTGTTGCCGCCCAATGTCGAGGCACAGGGGCTCGAGCGGCTGGTGCTCGACAACGACTACCGCGGCGCCGCGCTGTTCCTCAAATGCGACCGCTCGCTCCGGCGGCCCGAGATCGGTGCCCGGCGCATCCAGCCCCGGCCCAACGTCTCGGAAGAGCCGATCCACATCGTCTGCGCCTCGCCCAAGATGCTCGAGGCCATCGAGCTGGCCGAGCGCGCCGCGCAGGCCAATGTCTCGGTGCTGATCCAGGGCGAGACCGGCGTCGGCAAGGAACTCTTCGCGCGGCTGATCCACAGCCGCCTTGGCCGGCCGGACTCGCCCTACGTGCCGGTGAACTGCGCCGCGATCTCGAACGACCTGATCGGCGCCGAGCTTTTCGGCTACGTCGACGGCGCCTTCACCGGGGCCGCGCGCGGCGGCCGGGCCGGCAAGTTCGAGCAGGCGAACGGCGGGCTGCTCTGCCTCGACGAGATCGGCGACATGCCGATCGAGCTGCAGCCCTACCTGCTGCGGGCGCTGGAGCAGCGCGCCATCTACCGCATGGGCGACAGCAAGCGGCGCCCGGTCGACGTGCGGCTCGTGGCGATGACCAACCGCGACCTGCGGCAGGAGATCGAGAAGGGCAAGTTCCGGCGCGACCTGTTCTACCGCATCGGCGTGGTCACCATCGAGGTGCCGCCCCTGCGCGAGCGCGGCAGCGACATCCTCGCGCTGCTGGAACATTTCTCGGACCATTTCGCCAGGGAAACCGGCCGGCCCAAGATGAGCTTCGGAGCGGACGCGCTGAAGATGCTCGCGTCCTACCGCTGGCCCGGCAACGTGCGCGAGCTGCGCAATGCCGTGCAGCGGATATACCTCGTGTGCTCCGGCCCCGTCGTCACCGTGAAGGACCTGCCGCCCGAACTGCGTGACGACTTCGACGAATCCGAGGAGGATTCGCTGGAGAGCATCCTGAGCGGCAATTCCGGCGATCTCGAGAGCATCGAGGCCAGCGCCATCCGCCGGACCATCGCCGCAGAGAAGGGCAACCTCACGCGCGTGGCCGCCGTGCTGGGGATCTCGCGCCCCACGCTCTACCGCAAGATGCGGCAGTACCGCATCGATCGCTCTGTCGGCCGCCCGGACTGAGCCGCGCCCTCAGTCGAGCCGCGCCGGCAGGTACTTCACCCGCCGGATCGGGATCGAGGATTCCAGCGAGGCCACCCCCGGCAGCTTGGTCAGCCGCCCGGTCAGGAACCGCTCGAACTCCGCGAGATCGCCCACCGCGACGCGCAGCAGGTAGTCGAAGCTTCCGGTCATCAGCCAGCAGTCGACCACCTCGGGGCAGCGCTTGATCTCGGCCTCGAAGGCGACCAGCCGGTCGTCGATCTGCCGATCGAGCCGCACCGAGATGAAGACGCTGAAGCCGTAGCCCAGCCGCGCGTCGTCGATCCGCGCGCTGTAGCCGGTGATGTAGCCCTCGGCCTCGAGTTTGCGGATCCGCCGGGCACAGGGCGACGGCGAAAGCCCGACCTTCTCGCTCAGCTCCTGATGGGTCAGCCGTGCGTCCCGCTGCAGGGCGCGCAGGATCCTGTAGTCGATTTCGTCGAGATCCATGGTCATATGCGCCGGCTTCCATCGCATTTTTCGCGAAACACGCCCGATCTCAGCGCAATCCGCACCAGATCGCAACAGCTTTGGCGAAATCCCCCCGCTCAGGCGGATATGCTCGTCCCCGGAGGAGGAGGACCCCACATGACGGACGACTCGCGGCATCTCAGGGACATCGAACAGCGGCTGCTCTGGCTGTCGCACTGGATGATCCACAACGCCAACCACCTGCGCCCCAAGGCCGACGGCATCAAGGTGGGCGGGCATCAGGCTTCGTCCGCCTCGATGGTGTCGATCATGACGGCGCTCTATTTCTCGGCGCTCCGGGCCGAGGACCGGGTCGCCGTGAAGCCCCATGCCGCGCCGGTCTTCCACGCCATGCACTACCTGATGGGCAACCTCCCGCGTGAGAAGATGGAGGCCTTCCGCGGCTACGGCGGCGTGCAGAGCTACCCCAGCCGCACCAAGGACGTGGACGACGTGGATTTCTCCACCGGCTCGGTCGGGCTCGGCGTCGCGATCACCAGCTTCGCGGCGCTGGTGCAGGATTACATCCGCGCCAAGCCCTGGGGCGTGGACGCGCCCTCGGGCCGCATGGTGGCCCTCATGGGCGACGCCGAGCTTGACGAGGGCAACATCTACGAGGCGCTGCAGGAAGGCTGGAAGAACGACCTGCGCAACTGCTGGTGGGTCATCGACTACAACCGCCAGTCGCTCGACGGGATCGTGCGCGAGGGGCTCTTCGGGCGGATCGAGAAGATCTTCGACGCCTTCGGCTGGGACGTGATCCGCGTGAAGCACGGCCGGCTGCAGCGCGCGGCCTTCGAGGAAGAGGGCGGCGCGGCCCTGCGCGACTGGATAGATGGCTGCCCCAATGCCGAGTATTCCGCGCTCACCTACATGGGCGGCGCGGTCTGGCGGAAGCGGCTGAACGACGATCTCGGCGATCAGGGCCCGGTGTCGGCGCTGATCGAGCGGCGCAGTGACGCCGAGCTGGCCGAGCTGATGGAGAACCTTGGCGGCAACTGCGTCGAGACCATGGCCGAGACCTTCGCATCCATCGACCACGACCGCCCGACCTGTATTCTCGCCTACACGATCAAGGGCTGGGGGACGCCCATCGCCGGCCACAAGGACAACCACGGCGGGCTGATGACCAAAGCGCAGATGGCCGAGTGGCAGGCCCACATGGGCGTGCCCGAGGGTGCGGAGTGGGAGCCCTTCGCCACGCTCGACGACCCCGACCGGCTGCGCGGCTTCCTCGACCGCGTGCCGTTCTTCGCCCGCTACCCGCGCCGCCTGAGTGACGACCGGCTGGCGGTCCCGGATCTCGCTGCGCCCACCGATGCCGAGATCTCGACGCAGGTCGCCTTCGGCAAGATCCTCGGTGCGCTCGCCCGCGACAAGGGCCCGCTGGCGGAGCGGATCGTCACCACGTCACCCGACGTCACCGGCACCACGAGCCTCGGGCCGTGGGTCAACCGCCGCAAGCTCTTTTCCCGCACGGCGCAGGCAGATGCCTTCATCGAGCACCGCATCCCCTCGACCGCGAAATGGGAGTTCTCGCCCGACGGCCAGCACATCGAACTGGGCATCGCCGAGATGAACCTGTTCCTGCTGCTGGGCGCCGCGGGGCTGGCGCATTCGCTCTGGGGCAAGCGGCTGATCCCCATCGGCACGGTTTACGATCCCTTCGTGCACCGCGGGCTCGATGCGCTCAACTACGCCTGCTACCAGGACGCCCGTTTCATCATCGTGGGCACGCCCTCGGGGGTAACGCTGGCGCCGGAGGGCGGGGCGCACCAGTCGGTGGGCACGCCGCTCACCGGCATGGCGCAGGACGGGCTCGCGGCCTTCGAGCCCGCCTTCGCGGATGAGCTCGCGGTGATCCTCGGCTGGGCCTTCGACTACCTCCAGCGCGATGGCGACGGCGACCCGGACGAGCGCACGTGGCTGCGCGACGAGACCGGCGGCTCGGTCTACCTGCGGCTCACCACGCAGCCGCTCGAGCAGCCGGGCAAGCGCAGCGACGACGGGTTCCGGCAGGGCTCCATCGACGGCGCCTACTGGCTGCGCGAGCCGGGGCCGAACTGCAGCGTCGTCATCGCCTACCAGGGCGCGGTCGCGGCCGAGGCCATCGCCGCCGCCGGCATCGCGGGCGAGCACCGGCGCGACATCGGCGTGCTTGCCGTGACCTCCGCCGACCGGCTTGCCGCCGGCTGGACCGCCGCCCAGCGGGCCCGGGCGCGCGGCAACGCGAACGCGCAGAGCCATGTCGAGCGCCTACTCGCCCCCTTGCCTGCCTCATGCAGCCTCGTGACCGTGCTCGACGGCCACCCGGCGACGCTGGCCTGGCTTGGCTCGGTCGCGGGGCACCGGACGATTGCGCACGGGGTCGAGCATTTCGGGCAGACCGGGACGATCCCCGACCTGCACCGCCATTTCGGCATCGACCGCCAGTCGCTTGTGGCCTCGATCTCGGGGCTCACGCCCGGGCGGCAGATCCGCTGAGCCGTCCCGTCAGCGCGCCGGTGCCCTGAGGAAGCCGTCGAAGAAGGCCGCAAGCTCGGCGACCCCGGCAAGCGGCAGGACATGCGCGACGTACTGGTCGGGGCGCACCACGACCATGCAGCCCCGCGCGCGGTCGATGCCACGCATGTCGAAGATGTCGCCCGCGCCCTTGTGATCCACGCAGAAGACCTTTTCGTGATCCTGCAATCCGTAACGTCCCTTGGCGGGCTTCAGGAGCGCCGGCATCTCTTCATAGGCGAGCTGGTCGAAGGTCTGCTGGAACACCGCCCGCAGGTCGATGAGCCCGTCGATGTCCTCGTCGCTGCGAGTGTAGCGGACCAGCGGCGACGCCGCATCGCTGCCGAGCCACTCCGCCAGTCTGTGAATGGCCGAGGGGTCCTCGCCCGCGAAGGCGTAGATCCGCCAGCGCCCGTCGGCCTCGGCCACGTGCCCGAGCTGCATCTGCATCGCGTCCGCCACGCGCACAACCGGCGCCGAGTGGAAGCGGCGGCCGATCACCTGCCCCTGCGCCAGCGCCTGGTGGGTGTCCGCCCCGATCAGCGCCGACGGCATGTAGTGCACCGCAAGCCCGCCGGTGAACTCGAGGTTCTCGATGAACTGCTTCTGCACCCGCGGCATGTCCGACCCGTCGAGCTCGGACTCGCCCGGCGGCGCCGACATGATCCGCGCCCATTTGTGGTCGGTGTCCACCAGCCGCTTGGCCTCGAGCCAGCGCTCGGCGGAGTAGCTGTGCAGCAGGCTCGCATCCGCGCGCCCCTGGAACACATGCGCCAGCTTCCAGCCGAGGTTGAACGTGTCCTGCATCGACACGTTCATCCCCTGCCCCGCCTTCGGGCTGTGGGTGTGGCAGGCGTCGCCCGCGGTAAAGACCCGCGGCGTGCGGTGTGCCTTCCGGTCCTCGGGCACGTCGTCGAACCGGTCGGTCATGCGGTGCCCGATCTCGTAGACCGACCACCAGACCACCTCCTTCACGTCGATGGTGTAGGGCCGCATGATCCGGTTGGCGGCGGCGATCATGTGCTCGGAGGTCAGGTTGCGGCTCGAGACGCGCTCGTCGGGGTTCAGCTTGTCGAGCTCGACATACATGCGGAACAGGTAGCCGCCCTCGCGCGGGAGGATCAGCACGTTGCCCTCGGTGGCCGAGGCCACGACGCATTTCTGCCGGATGTCGGGAAAGTCGGTGTTGGCGAGGATGTCCATCACGCCCCAGGCCTGGTGCGCGGCATCGCCGTGCAGGGTGCCGCCGATGGCCTTGCGCACGTTCGAGCGCGCGCCGTCGCAGCCGACGACGTAGTTCGCCCGCACGATCCGGGTGGCGCCGGCGTTCACCCCGGTGTTCTCGAGCGTGACGGTCACCGGGTGGTCCTCGGTGGTCTCGTCCACGGTCACGTCCACGACCGACCAGCCGTAATCGGGCTCGAGCCTGCGGGGCGACTTGCGCATCACGTCGAGAAACAGCTCGTGGATCCGCGCCTGATTTATCAGCGTGTGCGGCATCTCCGAGGAATCGTCGGCCACGTCCTGCACCCGGCCTGCGCGGCGAATGTGCCCGGTGTTCTGCGGATCCGGGGTCCAGAAGGTTGTCTGGTTCACCCAGTAGCTCTCGCGCTTGACCTTCTCGCCGAAACCGAAGGCCTGGAACATCTCCATGGTCCGGGTGTTGACGCCATCCGCCTGCCCCTTCTCCATCGGGCCCGGCTTGCGCTCGACGATCATCACGTCGATCTCGGGGAAGCGCGAGAGCTGCGCCGCGAGGCAGAGCCCCGCCGGTCCGCAGCCCGCGATCAGCACGTCCACCTTGTCGGGAAGCGGTGCGAAACCGCCGTACTCGCGACGGCCCGGCACCGCATCGTCAAGGTCGGGATCGCCGCCGCGAAAGCCGTTCAGGTAGTACTGCATGATCTCTCCTCCTCGCCCTGCAGGCACGGGCCGTGGCCCGGTCTGGAGATATAGTATCTATACTTACCAATTTCGGTCAATCTATAAATATGTACACATACTAAATACATCATCCCGTTGTTTCGTATTGAAAATACCAAACGAGGCAGGGCGCGTCGGGCCACTCCTGGGACAGAAACTGCGAGGAAAGGGATTCGCCGCTAGGGCTGCGGTGCCCCGGCAGAGGCCTTGCGCGCGAGATCGAGGAACTGCGAGCGTTCCTCGTCCGAGAGGCCGGGCAGAATCTCGGCCTGAAGCGCGCGCACGACGGGGCGGATGCGGTCGAACATCGCGGCGCCCTCCCCCGTCAGCGTCACCACCCGGGCGCGCCGGTCGCGCGGGCTCACGGTGCGCGAAATCCAGCCCTTCTGCTCGAGCCGGTCGATCACCCCGCCGATGGTCGCACGGTCATAGGCGATGGCGGCGGCGATCCCCGCCTGGTCGATGCCGGGATTGCCGCGGATCGCGTCCATGGCCGCGAACTGCACCGGCGTGACGTCAAGGCCCGCGTCCTTGGTGCGCGTCGCAAACACGTGGGTCGAGGTCTGATGCAGGCGCCGGATCAGGTGCCCTGCCATGTCGTGTAGTTCCAAGACCCTGTCCTCCGCGTCGTTCGCCCTCGTAGCTTAAGTCATTCCTTCTCAGCATGTTACCCGGAATGATATGCGTTGCTACCTTTTCGACGCAAAGCGCCCGCCAGAGGCGGGTCGAAGGTCACAGAACGGTCGAAACGCGGGGCCCGTTTGGCCCCGCGCCTGTGGTTCTATACGGCAAGACCGTCCGCCATGCGGGTCCCCGTGCCGCGACAGGGCCGGATCACCAGCCAGCCGAGCAGCAGGATCACCGTCAGGTTCAGCACCCCCGCTCCGGCGGCCACGGCGAAGGTCAGCTCGTAGCTCGCCGTGGCGTCGAAGAAGAGCCCGCCCAGCCAGCCGCCAAGACCGTGCCCGCCCCACGCGAAGGCGATGATTATGCCGCTGCCTCCGGCCCGGCGCTTGGCCGGGAGCAGGGTGCGGATGCTGGTCAGCACCCCTGTCATCACCCCCGCGTAGCCGAAGCCGTAGACCGGCGCGAAGAGGTAGAAGAGCGAGATGTCGTCGATCCGCACGAAAAGGAAGACGAAGGCGGTCTGCCAGGCGCTCGCAGCGAGGTAGGCCGGCAGCGCGCCGATCATGTCCGCGAGTTTGCCGAAGGCCACCCGCCCGGCGATGGCGGCGATCATCATGACCAGCACGACGCTGCCCGCCTCCGCGCCGCTCGCCCCGCAGAGCTCGACCAGCGGCGCAAGATGCATGAGCGGCACAGACATCAGCGCGCAGCAGAAGACCACGCCGAGGCTCATCAGCGCCACCACCACCGGGGTCGGCACCGCCGGGAGCGTCTCGGCCACCTGCGCCGCCACGGGGCCGGCCCTGCGCGGGGCGCGGGCGAGCAGCGCCAGCGGCACGAGGATGGCCAGCGACGCAAGGCCGATGGCGACAAAGGCGCCACGCCAGCCGAGGCTCTCGATCAGCAGCGCGTTGGCGAAGGGAATGCCACCCTGCCCCATCGCCTGCCCGGCCGAGACGATGCCGATGGCGAGCCCCGCGCCGGTGCGGAACCAGCTCCCCACCAGCGCGAAGAGCGGCGCGAACAGCGCCCCGCCGCCCAGCGCGCCCGCGACGAAGAACAGCGCGTAGAGCTGCCAGAGCGCCGTGGCGAAGCCCGCCGCGGTGACGCAGAGCCCGGTGACAAGCGCGCCGGTCAGGATCACCTTGCGGGTGTCGACGCGGTCCGCCAGCCAGCCCATCGCGATGCCGCCCAGGGCGAGGCCGATAAGCCCCGCCGAGTTGATCAGCGCGACGTCTGCGCGGCTCCAGCCCTCGGCTTCCTCGAGCGGCGTGAAGAAGGCCGAGAGCCCGTTCACCAGTTGCCCCATCGCGACGGCCAGCATGGCCGACGCGGAAAGGACGATGACCCAGCGATAGGGGTCGGGGCGCTCGGGGGTGACGGAGTGGAGATCGTCCATGATCTGTCCTCCTCAGGCCGCGGCGGGTCTGCGCGGGTGCAGCCAGCCCGGCAGGAACCCGTAGGCGTTGCCGATGCCCTCGGCGTTTACCCCGCAACCGAGTTCTGCCAGCCTCTGCTGCAGGTCGCCCGCGTTGAAGGCGTCGAAGGTCTCGGTCGCGCCGCCGATGTGCCGGCCGCCCACGAAGACCTGCGGGATGGTCACCGCGCCGGTGGTCTCGGCCAGTGCCTTGCGCAGCGCGCCGCCGCGGTCGCCGATGCGGAAGGCGGCGCTGTCGAGATCGACCGAGCGATACGCGATCCCCGCCGCCGCGAAGAGCTTGCGCACCGACCAGCAGAACTCGCACCACTCGAGCGCGAAGAGTACCACCGGCTGCGACGGATCCGAGATCAGCGCTTGCAGGTCGGCCAGTGCCTCGTCGCTGGCCGCAGCCGGGGCGGCCTGCGCCGCGGGGGCG
The DNA here is from genome assembly GCF_900102075.1 of Salipiger thiooxidans. GTDB lineage: Bacteria > Pseudomonadota > Alphaproteobacteria > Rhodobacterales > Rhodobacteraceae > Salipiger > Salipiger thiooxidans. The sequence goes on from NZ_FNAV01000001.1 coordinate 372,306, forward strand.
GAGGGCGCATCGAAGCGGAAGCGCGGGGTCGAGGCGGCGATGGCCAGCTCCTCGGCGTTCATCACCTCCTCGATGCCGCCGAAGAGCGGGGTCGAAAGGTAGCGCTCGCCGGTGTCGGGCAGCATGGCGAGAATGCGCGAGCCCTTGGGCGCATTGCGCGCCACCTCGAGCGCAGCGGCAAAGGTCGCCCCGGCGGAGGTGCCGCAGAGGATGCCCTCGTGCCGCGCCAGATCCTGCGCGCAGTCCATGGCGTCGGCCCCGGCCACGGCGCGGATCTCGTCGATCCAGCCCTCCTGCAGCACGTCATGCGCCAGCTTCGGGATGAAGTCCGGCGTCCAGCCCTGCATCAGGTGCGGGCGGAAGGCCGGGTGGCTGGCGGCGGGGGAGCCGTCGGGGTTGAACGGCTGCACCACGCCCGAGGCCAGAAGCGCCGAGTTGTCGGGCTCGCTGGCGACGATGCGGGTGCCCGGGCTGCGCTGCTTCAGCGTGCGCGCGACGCCCTTCATGGTGCCGCCGGTGCCGAAGCCCGACACCCAGTAGTCCAGCGGCGCGTCCGCGAAGGTCTCGAGGATCTCGGCCGCGGTGGTGCGCGAGTGCATGTCGGGGCCGGCCTCGTTCTCGAACTGGCGGGCGAGGAACCAGCCGTGGGTCTCGGCCAGCTCGCGGGCCTTGGCGATCATGCCCGAGCCCTTTTCGGCAGCCGGGGTCAGCACCACCCGCGCGCCCAGGAAGCGCATCAGCTTGCGGCGCTCGATCGAGAAGCTCTCGGCCATGGTCACCACCAGCGGGTAGCCCTTGGCGGCACAGACCATGGCAAGGCCGATGCCGGTGTTGCCGCTGGTGGCCTCGATCACCGTCTGTCCGGGCCTGAGCGAGCCGTCGCGCTCGGCGGCCTCGATGATGCCGAGGGCCAGCCGGTCCTTGATCGAGCCCATGGGATTGAAGGCTTCGAGCTTGACGTAGAGCTCGACGCCCTCGGGCGCGAGCTTGTTGATGCGGACGATCGGCGTGTTGCCGACGGTGTCGAGGATGCTGTTGAAAGCCTTGGTCATTGGAAGGGTCCTTGTCCGGAAAGGGAGGGGTTGGGAGGGAGGGGTCAGAGGATGGGCAGGATGCAATGGGCGAAGACCCCGGCAGCACCTGCCAGGATCGCCGCGACGATCACCCTGCGCGGGTGACGCGGCAGAAGCGCCGCGGGAGGGATGGACGGGGACGGCATCGCAGCGGTCCCCTCAGGCGCTCTTGCGCCGGGCCGCGGCTGCGCCGGCCAGCATGGTCCCGGCCACCGCGCCGTAGGCGGCAAGCCAGGCGTCACGGATCGCGGGCGTGAAGTGCGCCCCCAGCCGGCGGGACATGGTCTCGATCAGCGCGGCGCCCACGGTGTCGTAATCGCCGTCCTGCACGCCGTAGACGACGTGACGGGCGCCCAGAGCCTCGAGCGGTGCCAGCACCGGGGCGAGGTCGTCGGCGCTCTTGACCACCAGCGCGATGGCGGCGGCGAGCTTGCGGCCCTGCCCGGCCATGTCGGTCGCGCCAAAGAGCGGGCGCAGCGCCGGGTCGTGGCGGAACAGGGTCTCGTAGAAGTCAGCGGTGAGGGCCTCTGGCTCGGCGGCAAGCGCCTGCCAGCTGTCGCGGATGTCGGAGATGTTCTGCGGTGTCAGGCTCATGGCTTGCTCCTTTGATCGGAAGGTGCAGCCAGGATGTACGTCACGGGTTTCGCGCCTGTGTCCGGAAGGCGGCGCGCGTGTTTCGAGTGTTTCAGCCCGGGTCGTAGATGTAGCCAACCCCGCGCACGGTGCGGATGACCTCAGGCTTGGCGGGGTTCACCTCGATCTTCTTGCGGATGCGCGAGATGCGGATGTCGATGGAGCGGTCGAACGGATCCCACGAGCGGTCATGCGCGCCCTCGAGGATCTGGTCCCGGTTAAGCACCCTGCCCCGGTTGCGGGCGAAGAGCTTCAGCAGGTTGAACTCCATCGCGGTGAGCGGCAGCTCCTCGCCGCCCTCGTCGAAGAGCTTCGCCGCGTCGAGGTCGAGCCAGGTCTTGCCGAAGCGGAAGCGGGCCCGCTCGCGCGGGGCCTCGGTGGCGACACTGGTCTGGCGGCGCAACACCGCCTTGATGCGCGACACCAGCTCGCGCAGGTCCACGGGCTTGGCGAGGTAGTCGTCGGCGCCCATCTCGAGCCCCACCACCCGGTCGATCACGTCGCCGGCGGCGGTCAGCATGATGACCATGGGCGCCTCGGGCCCCTGCAGGCTGCGCAGGACCGACAGCCCGTCCTCGCCCGGCATGTTGATGTCGAGCAGGATGAGATCCGGCCGCGCCTCGGCGAGATGCGCGCGCAGCTCCTCGGCCCCGGACGCGAGCGTGGTGCGGTAGCCGCGCTTGCCCAGGTATTCCGCCAGCATCTCGCGCAGGTCGGGCTCGTCGTCGCAGATCAGGATGTGATCGCTCATGCCGCGCCTCCCTTGAGCATCGCCCGTGCCAGCCGCCGCAGTTCCTCGGGCGCGATGGGTTTCTCGAGGAACGGCCGCCCGGCTCTGTCGAGGAAGCCGCGCGCCTGCGGGCTCATGGTATCGCCTGTGACGAAGCCCATGCGCCGCGCCAGCGCCGGCCGATCGCGCAGCAGCCGCTTGTAGAAACCCCGGCCGCCGAGCCCCGGCATGTTCAGGTCCGACAGGATCAGGGCAAAGTCGCCACTTGCGACCCGCTCGAGCGCGGTCTCGGCGGAATTGGCCACGGTGACCTCGAAGCCCTCGCGCTGGAGGATCTCGCGGATCAGGTCCGAGACGTCCTCCTCGTCGTCGACCACCAGCACCGCCCCGCGCGAGACCGCCGCCTCAGGCGGACGGGTGGTGGCCGCGGCGTCGCTCTCGACCTCGGTGGTGGGCAGGCGCACGACCAGCGTGGTGCCGGGACCGGAGGTCTCGGCCAGCGCGATCCGGCCGGCATGGGCGGTGGCGATGCGGTGGCAGAGCGCCAGCCCGATGCCGGTGCCCGAACCCACGGGCTTGGTGGTGAAGAGCGGGTCGAAGATGCGGCTGCGGATCTCCTGCGGGATGCCGGGCCCGTTGTCCGTCACCCGCAGCTCGACCATCTGGGCACCGGCATCGTGGCTCAGCGCGATGCCGATGGTGTCGCCGGTGCCGCTGTCGCGGATCGCCTGATCGGCATTGGTCACGAGGTTGATGACCAGCTGCGAGAGCTGATGCGCATCGCCGCGCACGTTCGGCAGGTCGGGCGCGATCTGCAAGTCGACCTCGGCGCCCAGCCCGTCGGCACCGTTGCGCAGCGCATCCACCGCCATCAGCACGGTCTCGGCGATGTCGGTCGGCACCAGCCGCGTCGGCTGCTGGCGCGCCATGGCAAGAAAGGACTTCACGATCCGGGCACAGCGCTCTGCCGCATCCGAGATTTTCTCCACCCGGCGGCGCACATCGTCCGAGATCTCTTCATCGCGCAGCATCAGCGCGTGGCCCACCACCACCGAGAGCGGGTTGTTCAGCTCATGCGCCACGCCCGCCAGAAGCTCGCCCAGCGCCGACATCTTCTCGGCCTGGAAGATCTGCTCGCGCTGCGCCGCGAGGCGGCGGCGCAGGTCGACCTCCTTCGAGACGTCCACGGTGGACGACACCAGCACGTCCTCGCCCCGGTACTGGATCAGCCGGGCGGAGACGAGGCTCGGGAAGCGCGTGCCATCGGCGCGGACGCCGGTCACCGGCATGTCGTCGACCCGGCCGTCGGGCAGCACGGCGGTGATGAAATCCGCCCGCTCGGCGCGCGAGGCGAAATGCGCGTGGGTTCGCTCGGCGTTGCCCAGCAGCTCGGTCGCGGCAGGCGAGCGGTAGATCACCTCGCCGTCGCCGACGCGAGACATGATGATGTTGGCCGGGCAGTTCTCGAGCACCTTGCGCACCAGCTGGTCGGCGGCGCGCTCGGCCTCCTCGAAGCCGTGCCGCTCGGTAACGTCGGTCTGCACCAGCACGAAGCCCCCAGCCGCGGTGCTGCGCATCACGAACTCGTAGACCCGGTCGCCGCATTCCGCCTCAAGCGGGGTGACCATCCAGTCGCCGCCCGCAAGCCGCGCCTCCATGAAGCTGAGCCGCTCGCCGTCCTGTACCGAGACAGCGCCCCTCGCGGTCCACTCGCGCAGCAGCAGCGACCAGTCGAGCCCCGGCTCGAGCAGGTCGCCCACGGTGGTGTTCATCCGCTCGAAGCCGGAGTTGCAACGCAGCAGTACCGCGTTCTCGTCGAAGATCGCCAGACCCTCGGACAGGGCGTCGATCACCTCTTCCAGCATGTCGGACGGTCGCCGCCCCGGTCCGTCGGGCGCTTCCGGCACCGAGGGATCGAAGCGCACCGCCATGGTCAGAGTTCCTGCCCGGCGCGCATCTGTTCGGCGGAGATGCGGAACACCGGCTCTTCGCTTTCGCCCGAAAGCGCCAGAGTGCCCGCCTCGGTCGCCGAGAACTGGTTGTCGAGCGCCGCGACCACGGCGCCGTTGCCAGTGATGGTCATCGGCTCGGCCATGTAGCGCAGCCGGCTGGCATAGATCACCGCCGGGCCGAAGACGTCGTAGATGTATTTCTGCACCCCCACGACCGAGCCCACCACCGGCCCCGAGGCGATGCCCACCCGGCAGCTCCACTGGATCGGGTGGCTGGCGTTGCGCTGGTGCAGGTAACGCATGAAGCGGATGGCGGCGTTGGCCGCCGCCTGCGCGTGATCCTCGGTCGGGTCGGGCAGCCCGGCGACGCCGATATAGAGATCGCCCACCGCCCGGATCCGGGCACAGCCGAACTGTTCGCCGATGCGGTCGAAGGCGGTGTAGATGTCGTTGAGCTCGGAGACGATGACGGCGGGCTCATGTTCGGTGACCATCTCGGCGAAACCGATGAAGTCGATGCAGACCACCGACACCGGATCGTAGAGCCGCGGCGTGACAATGCCGAAGGTCTTGTATTCCTCGTAGACCGAGCGCGGCATCATGTTGAGCAGCAGCTTCTCGACCTGCTCCTTCTCGCGCTTGATCTCGCGGGTGTTGCGCTCGACCATGGCGGAGTAGCTGTCGATCATCGACTCGAGCTCCTTGATCCGCGAGATGTTCTGGCAGACCAGCACCGCGATCGGCTCGTCCTCGTCGAGCGCGCGGTTGAAATCCATCGCCACGGTCATGGTGCGGCGGCGCAGGCGGAAGGTGCTCTCGGTCGCGTAGCGCCCCTCGGAGGTCAGCGCCGCCCTCAGCGCCTCGACGTCGAGATCGCCGAACTGCTCCAGCAGGTTTGAGCCCACCTCCATCTCGCCGAACCAGCCGCGGAACGTGTCGTTGCAGAAGCGCAGCCGCAGGGTCTCGAGATCGAGCAGCGCGACCCCGACGCCGATCGCCCTCAGAAGCTGTTCGTTGATCGCCGCGATGGTCATGCGCTCACCCCGTCACCAAGGCGCGCCGGGCCTCGAAGGCCGCGAGGATGGCCTCCTGGTCCCCGGGCGCCACCCCATGATCGGCCAGCGTCGCCCGCAGCAGCGACTGGAGCTTGTCGAAATGCAGCTGGTGGATCTCGAGATGGGCGTGCATCCGGCGGATCTGCTCGTCGCTGTAGGAGGCGGGACCACCCATCAGCGACGAGACGAACTTGGTCTGGTGATCGACGATGCGCGCCATGTCGATCTCGTCAAAGAACGGCCCGACGTCATCGTCGTCGAGCAGCCGGTCGTAGAGGTCGAGGACGATCTTGCTGACGACGGAGAACCCGCCGTACTTTTCGAACAGGGACTTCTGCATGCGCTCCTCCCCCGGGCCGCGGGGCCCCTCGTCGCCAAAATCCGTTGTCTGGTAATCTTCTGCAAACATGCGGGATCTTGCACCTCTGTGGCAAGAAGTTCGTCGACGGGGCGGAGACCCCATCCTTTCCGGCGCATGTATGGATCGTGTTTCAGCGCGGGCCCCGCTTCGTTTCAATTGTTTCAGGGCGGGCCGGGGGGACGCTACAGTCCAAACATTTCCGCCCCCGCCGCGACATCGGTCCGAAACCGCGCCGGGCGAAGGTTGTGCATCACCGACGTGACCAACCTGACAAAGGACCAAACCATGAAAGCCCTGAACGACCTGCACCAAGCCCTTGAAGAACGCCGCGCCGAGCGTCGCTACCGCCGCGCCCTGCGCAACCTGCCGGGAGGCGTCGATGCCGCAACCGACGCCGAGCGCCGGCGCCTCTTCGCGAGCTTCCACAACTGCTGAACGCGCTTGCGCCGAAGCGAAGAGACCCGCCGATCCGGCGGGTCTTTTTTGTGTTCCCAGCGGGCGGCGGAGGCCGCGTCAGGCGACGCGGCGCTCCTCGGTCGGGCGGCCAGCGATCCAGGCCTGGTTGGCCTTCATCGCGCGGTTCAGCGCCTTGTGCAGGCCGGCGAGCTCGCCCAGCGACCAGTCGAAGCTCGCGATCCGGTCCGAGACCTCGAAGATCGGACCCGAGAGCCGGTCGCGCAGCGCCTCGTAGTCCGAGAGCGTGCCCGTCGTCACGGCCTCGGCCAGCAGGGCGGCATCGCGGAAGGCGTCGGTGATGCCATGCGCCGTCATCGGGTCGCGGAACCAGCTCGCATCGCCCACCAGCGCCCAGCCGGGACCCGCGCAGCGGCGGAAATAGCCGCGCATGCCGGCGAAGATCACCGGCGCCGCCTCGGGCACCGCGCCCTCCATGTCCGCGGCCATGCACGGCAGGCGGCGGTGCGCGAGCTCGGGCAGCGGGGCGCCGCGCAGGTCCTTCGCACGCGCCTCGGGCACCGCCACGAAGGCGCAGGTCCGGCCGTCGTTGGTCGGGATCAGCCCGCCCGCGGCGCCAAGGTCGAAGTGCCAGCGATAGCCGCGGTCGGGCAACTCGGTGACGTACTGGTAGGCGCAAGCGACCGAGTGCCCCGCCTGCCGCGTCAGCGGCGCCCCGACCAGACGCGCAACCCGCGAGCGCTTGCCATCGGCGCCGATCACCAGCGTGGCGCGGACCTCTTCGGTGCGGCCGTCACTGGACGCAAGCCTTGCGCCACGGACCCGGCCGGCATCGTCCCGCAGCAGGCCGACGCAGGCGGTCTCGTAACGCAGCCCGGCGCCGGCCTCGGCGGCCGCGCGGGCGAGCATCGCGTCAAGAAGGTAGCGGCGCGGCGCCATCAGGGTCTCGACCCCCTCCTCGGGCCGGATGTCGAGATCGAGCGCGGCGGCACCGTAGATGAAGCTGGTGCGGCTGACCTGCGGCGTGCCGGCGGCGCGAAGCGGTTCGGCAAGGCCCCAGCGCTCGAGCAGCATCACCGCGCCGCGCATCAGCGCGTGGGTGGACATCGTGTCCGTGCCCGGCGGGGCGCTGTCGACAAGCAACACGCGCGCGCCCTGCCGGGCAAGCAGCATGGCGGTGGCGGCCCCGGCGCAGCGGGCGCCGACGACGATGGCATCATAGTGGGTCGTGGTCATTTTCCTGGTCCTTTCGAAGGGGGTTCAGGCTGCAAGGGAGGCATCGCGCCGAAGCCCGGCCGCGATGAGAGGGGCGAGCGCCTCGGCGTCGCGGCCCACCCCGTGGATGAAGGCCGAGGCGCGGTGACGCATGAAGGGAAGGCCCAGCGCGTAGAGCCCGGGCACGGCGGTCACCCCGCCCTGGGTCTGGAGCTCACCGGCGGCGTCGAGCACCGGCAGGTGCAGCCACGGGTAGCTGCGCCGGAAGCCGGTCGCCCAGATCACGGTCCGGATGCCAGCGGCGGCAAGGCCGAGCCGGTCGGGACCGCTGCCCGGCAGCTCCGGGGCGCGCCACGCGGCGGCATCGGGTGGCAGCCGTAGCCCCGCCGCAGCGATATGACCGTCGACATGGCGCAGGATCCGGTGACGCCGCCGCTCGGCGGCCTCGATCTCGGGCGCCAGCGCCGGGTCGAGCCGGACCACACCACCACCCGCCCCCAGCGCGCGCCCGACGAGGCTCACGCCCATGGCGGCCAGTGTCTCGAGCCCCAGCGCTCCGCCTCCGCCCGCCCCAGTGAGCTGCAGCGACGGTAGCGCCATGAGCTGGCGGGGATCGGCATTCGCGGGGCGCGGCTCTTCGAGAAAGCCGCTGCCGGAGAGCAGGGAAAAGATCTCGCGCCCGCGGTACCGCCGCGGCGTGCGCACGTGCCGCCCGACCGCGAGCGTGACAGGCCGGCCCGACGCCCGGATCTCGGCGGCAAGCTGCACCCCTGTAGCCGAGGCGCCGACGACAAGAACGCCGCCCGGCGCCAACACCCCGGCGCCGCGGTAGCGGGTGGGGCTCACCTGCGCGATGTCCTCCGGCAGGGCCGCGGCCCAACCAGGGACAGCGGGCCGGTCGCAGGCGCCGGTGGCGATGACCACCGCCCGCGCGAAGAAGTGCCGCGCGCCCGCGTCGACGTGGAAGAGACCGGTCTCGTGGCGGACCGAGCGCACCGCACAGCCGGTCAGCACCGGCGCCGCGATGGCCTTGCGGTAGGCCGAGAGCCGCTCTCCGAAACTGGCCGCCGACATGAACCCGTCGGGATCGGCCTCGGGCCAGGGTCCGGGCAGGCGGTTCATCCAGTTGGGCGTCAGCAGGTGCAGCCCCGGCCAGCGTTCGGCGTGCCAGCGCTCGCCCACCCGGCCGCGCTCGAGCAGGAGGTGGTCGATGCCGCGCCAGGTCAGCGACCAGCTGAGCGCGAGGCCGGCCTGGCCCGCTCCGACGATGATGACTGGGATGATGGGGGACATTGGGGTTCTCCGTCTTGCGTTGGAGCCACCCTGAGCGGCGCGGGTTTCGCTTGGGCGTCGTCGAAGGCGCCTTTGCGTTTCGACTGTTTCAGTGTGCGATCAGGGGTTTGGCCCGAAGAAAAAAGGCCCGCAGCCTTGCAGCTGCGAGCCAGTCGGGACGGGAAAGGAGGAGGGAGGAAGGGCGTCGGGGTCAGGCCGCCATCGGCAGGCACGGGGTGATCTCGGGATCGTCGCGCCGCGCGATCCCGGTCAGGCGGTTGCGGTCCCACCAGCTGCGGAAGTCGGCGAAAGCATCGCGAAGCGCGACGTGGTCGAAACCGGAGCCGTAGCTCTTGGTGGCGTCGGAAGCGGTGAAGCGGGGCATGGGGAAGATCCTTCTGAAATCGGAGGATTGAAAGCGTGGCGGTGGTGGCCCGCGCCCGGGGCGCGGCGCGGGCACCTGCGCTCAGCCGGCCATCTCGACCGAGATGGGGACGCCGTTGCGGAGCACGTCGAAGACGGCGGAGCGGGCGACCGATTGCTCGACGATCTCGCGCAGCTTCTCCTGCGGGGCGTCGCCGCGGATGGTCACCGCCATGCGGACACCGGTGAAGCCGTTGCGCGCCGTCTTGTCGAGCCCGAGGATGCCGTTCAGGTCGACGTCGCCCTCGACCGAGGTCTCGACCGCGTGCAGCTTCACCTGGCGGATCGAGGCGATGTTGCCGATGCCCGCGGTGATGCAGGAGGCCAGCGCCGCCAGCAGCAGCTCTACCGGGGTCGCGGCGTTGTCGGTGCCGCAAAGCACCTGCGGGTGGTCGCACTCGACATCGTACTCGCGGCGGTGCTTCATCTCCTGCATGGCGCCGTGGAAGCCGGTGAAGGCGGTGCGGCTATGGGTGCCCGAGAGCCATTCGCCGTTGGCGCGGAAGGTGAACTTGGCGATCTCCGGGGTCTCGCCCACCACGCCCAGCGTGGCGAGGAAGGTCGGGACGTCGACCCCGTTCATGGCGGTCTTGGCGGGCTTTTCGAGGGTCTGGGTGGTCATTGGAAACTCCTGTCTGTGATCTGGTCTGTTGCCGGTCAGGTCGGGCGTCCTGCCCTTCCGATGACAGCAGTTCTGACGGACCGGAGTTTCAGGCCGATTGCGCGGGGCGTTTCGTTTGTTTCATTGCGGAGAGCGCGGGCCCTCGCGCGCTGAGACACGCTCGGTGGTACGACCGGCCTTGGGCCGGTTCTCGACGGACAGACTGCGAGAAATGGGCCTACCCGGCGAGACCGGGTCGCAGGTCTCCAGCCGCGGGCTGGCGGGCACTCTTCCGGATCTCGCTCGGGCACATGCTGAACCAGCGCGAAAAAGCCCGCGAGAAGGCGGTCTGGTCGGAGTAGCCCAGCGCGTGGGCGATGTCGCCGAGGCTCCGCTCGGTGCGGGTCAGCAGCGCCTCGCCCTGCGCCCGGCGGCATTCCTCGAGGATGTCGTGGTAGGAGGTCGCCTCGACCGACAGCTTGCGGCGCAGCGAGCGGTCGGACATGCCGAGCTCGGAGGCGATGGACGCCTGCCCCAGCGAGCCGCGTCCGATGTGGCGCAGGATGCGCGCCCGCACCAGTTCGCCGGTCGCGAGCCGGCTCTGGCGGCGCGACAGCCGGTCGAGCAGCGCCCGGCTGCGTTCCGAGAACTCCTGCGTGCCGGCGCTGCCGGTCACCGAGGGGTTGGAGAGGAAGCGCGCGGGAAAGGCCACGTAGTTCTCGGTCTGGTCGAAGCGCGGCATGACCCTGAGGTGGCGCGCGCATTCCGACGGATCGCGGTCGGGGACGTATTCCAGCCCGACCTGCCGCAGCGCCCCGCGCGGCATCCCGAAGCGCATGCAGATGTTCTGCGCCAGCGACAGGGTGATCTCGGCATCGCCGCGCCGGGGCCAGATCTCCGGGTCGAGCACCCGGTAGCTCAGCCGCGCCTCGTCGTCGATCACGGTGAAGCTGGTCTCGGCCCCGCTCTGCAGCATCGGAAGCCCCTGCGCCAGCTGCCGCATGGCGTGGCCAAGCGTCGGCGCGCAGGCGATGATCTCGCCGAGGTCGCCCAGCATGTCGAAGGTGAAGATCTCGCCCACGGTCCACGCGTAAAGCCCGCCCTCGGAGCGCTGCCGCAGGGTCTCGAGCCGGTCGACGAAGAACGACAGCGGGACAAAGCCCTCGCCCTCGACGGAGGGTTGCCCATGGCCTGCGTCATCGCCGCCGAGCACCGTCCCGGCGATGGCCTCAGAGATGACCGAATTGAGCATGTCGGGGCCTTCCTGTGGCGGTGGGTCCGATACCTTTCGACGCAAGCCTATCCGATTTTCGCGATCCGACGGAGTCCGTTTTCCGGACGTGCCCGCGCTTGGCAAAGGCCCGCGCGTGATTGGCGCGCGCATGACGGGACGGCGCACAGCGCCGCAGCGGACCGAAGGGAGCTGGTGTCAGACCGCGGCCCTCCGGGTCATGGGCAGCGGCACACCCGGCCGGAGCTCGGCCTCCAGCGTGATCCGCTGGTCATAGGCGCGCGTCCGAACGGCGCCGGAATGGGCCACGAAGATGCGGAGCCGGTCGGCGCAGGCGCGGTCGATGGCGTCGAGGATGCGTTCGCAGCGGGCGGTATCGATCTCGGAGAAGCTCTCATCGAAGATCAGTACTCCCGAGGGCCGCAGCAGCGCGCGGGCGATGGCGATGCGCTGGCGCATGCCGCCCGAGAGCGTCGCGCCGAGCTCGGTCAGCCCGGTGTCGAGGCCGCGATGGTCGTCGGCCCAGTCCAGCAGGTCGCAGATGCCCAGCACCTCGCGGCAATCGGCGTCCGTGGCGTCCGGCGCCGCCACCAGCAGGTTGTCGCGCAGGGTGCCGCGCAGGATGCAGGGCCGCTGCGGGACATGGGTGATGGCCTCGCGCCGGCTCGCGGTGCTGTAGATCGCGGCGGGCTTGCCGTCGATCTCGGCCGTGCCCTCGGCCAGCGCGACCTCGCCGGTGAGGCTTGCCAGCAGGGCCGACTTGCCGATGCCTGAGGGGCCGTCGAGCAGCACGCCCTGCCCCGCCCGCAGCTCGAGCGCGACCGGTGCATGGCCGCCCCACGGGCTGCGCGCGCCCTGCAGGCGGATCACCGAGGGCCGGAGCGGACAGGTCTCGCCCGCCGCCGGGTCGTGCGCGTCACCGATGATGCCCGACAGCCGGGCCAGCGCGACCTTGGCGCGGGCCTGCGCGTGGTAGAGCCCCAGCAGGTTGCGCAGCGGGCCCGCCATCATGCCGGTGTAGGCGAGGAAGGCGATCAGCGAGCCGATGGGCCACGACCCCGTCACCACGAGCCAGCCGCCGAGCAGCAGCACGGCAGAGCGCACAACCGCGGTAAGGATCTGGCTCACGGCGCCCACCGCCTCGGTCCAGAGCCGCTGCCGCTCCTGCGCGCGGAAGAGGTCGCCCTGCAGCGCGCCGAAGCCGGTCTCGCGGGTGCCGAAGGCGTTCAGGGCACGCAGCCCGGGGACCAGCATGAAGGTCTCGGCCAGCTGGCTCGAAAGCCCGCCACGGTGTTCGCGCACCTCCTCGGCCCGCGCCTGCGTGCGCGGCCGCGCCCAGCTCAGGAACCAGAGCTCGAAGGGGGCGGCGAGCGCGGGCAGCAGCGCCAGCCGCCAGTCGAGCGCCAGCATCAGCGTGGTGCCGCCCAGCAGCCGGAACAGCGCGGTGACCGCGACGAGGCCGGAATCGAAGAGGAAGCGCTGGATCTCGGCGCAGTCGCCATCGATGCGGGTCTGCGCCTCGCCCACGGGCAATGCCTGCGTCTGCGGATCGCGCGCGAGTGCGGCCCCCAGAACCGAGCGCCGCAGGTCGCCCAGCATGGCCTGCGAGGCCCGCAGATGCGCCATCTGCGAGACGATCCCAAGCCCGACGACGCCGAGCCCCAGCGCGAAGCCGACCGCCGCCCAGGTCACGAGCGCCTGCATGTCCCGCGCCATGATGCCCCGGTCGATGAGCGCCTTGGTCACCATCGGCGCCGCGAGCCCCACCGCGGCGGCGAAGAGCGACAACGCCAGCACCCGGGACATGCCGGGCAGCGCGCGCTCGACCAGCGGGCCGAGCCAGCCCGCGCCCGGGAAGATCCGCGCGGCCATCATGCGTGCGAGCCGCGCCCTCATGCGGTCTTCCTTTCCGCGCCGTGGTGACGTGCGCGCAGCGCCAGCACGTCCAGCGCCGCCGCGCTCGTGTCGGCGCCGTCCGCCATGATCGCGGCAACATGCCCGGCAAGGCGCGCCGTCCCGAGGCTCGCGCCGCCCATGCCGGTGCCGCCGTGCTCGGGCGAGTTGCACCACGCTCCGAAGAGCCGCGGACCCAGCCGGGACAGCGCGTCCCAGCCGCAGCGCGCATCGCCGGTTCCGGCGATGACGCCGGGATAGGCGGCGGGCCATGGCGCCGGGCCGCGGGCGGGATGGGCCGCGACCAGAACCAGCCCCGCCGCCTGCGCCCGCGCCACCGCCTCGGCCAGCACCGTGCGGTCGGCGGAAAGCCCGAGGCTGAGGCAGACCAGCCCCACATCCCCGCGCCCGGCCAGCCAGTCGAGCGCCGCCGCCACCCGCAGCGCCGAGGTCACGGGCCGCGCGTCGAAGACCTGCGCATGCACAAGCCGCACCGTGGGGCAGGCCCGCAGGATCGTCCGGGCCACGGCCGTCCCGTGGCCCAGCCGGTCAGGCAGGGCGGCATGCCCTGCCCCGTCGGCATCGAAGGCGCGCGCCTCGCCCGGCAGGTCCGGCGCCGCGCCGCTGTCGATGATGCCGACCGCCCGCATCACTCGTCGCGCTGGAACAGCCGGATGTTGGAGAGCGACATCGCCGCGCCATCGGGCATGTCGACCTGTCCCTTGCGCTCGAGCGTCTCGGCATCGTAGGCCGCGAGATCCGACAGCGCGCCGCCCAGCCAGACGGTGTTGCCGTCCGACGAGACGTTGACCGAGTAGTAGCTGTGCGGCAGCGCCACCCGCTTGAGCGGCTCGACCTTCTCCATGTCGAAGCTCTCGAGCACGTTATAGGCGCCGTAGACGCGGGTGCCGTCGGGGCTGGCCGCCGAGGAGAAGTAGAAGACGTCCATCATCCGGATGTCCTGCATCTCCATCTCGCCGCTCTCGAGGTCGAGCGTCAGCATCCCCGTGCGCCAGGCCTCGGGATCGTCGAGGCTGAGGTCGGTGCGGGCGGTGTAGAACGGCGTCACCATGATGTTCGAGCTCTCGAACTGGCTCCAGACGTCGAGCACGTCGGGCTGCATGTAGGCGTCGGGCTTCCAGCCGTGGATCGGCATTTCGTCGATCTGATCGCCGCTTGCGGCATCGAAGACGAACATGCTGCGACCCATGCCGTAGATCCTGGAGCCGTCGGCCGAGTACATCAGCAGGGTGATCTGGCGCGGCGCCTCGACCGTCTTCACCGTCTCGAGCGTGGCCGTATCGACGAAGGCGATGCGGGTCGGCTGCACCTCGTAATGGGTGGTGCCCAGCGTCACCGGCGACTGGTAGACCGCGAGGGTGGAGCCGTCGGGCGAGAGGTCCATGCCGAAGAGCGTCTTCACCCGCTCCCCGGCGCTGCTGAAGTCGGTGCGCGCCACGGTCTCGCCGGTGGTGAGATCCACCTTCACGATGCTTTCCGTGCGGTTGATCGTGACATAGGCGAAGCGGCCTTCGTCATCGACGACGGGTACCGCGGGCTGCGGGCCGGCGTCCTCGGCCAGCGTGATGACCTTGTCGATCGCCATCGCCTCGGTGTCGACGACGACGAGCTTGTTGGGCCGCGCCGGAGCGAGGATGTAGTCCCTGGCCACCGCGGGCACCGCCGACAGCGCCATGCCGCCCGCGAGCAGCAGCGAGAGGGTCCTGTTGCAGGTCATCATGTCAGCCTTTCGGTTCCGGGAAGACGGACTGCAGGTTGCGCCAGTCCTCGGTGACGTTGGTCGCGTCGTCGCTCCAGTTCGGGTAGGTGTTGAGCGTGTCGGCCACCTGCGCGGGCCACCAGCAGGGATCGGCGCAGCCGTAGAGATCGGCCTCCATCGGCTGGCAGAGGTTCGACAGCGCCCCGAAGGCGTCGACCTCCCAGCCGGGATCGAAGGAGGTGGTGCAGCCGACGAGGCTGTTCATCGCGACCACCTCGTCTTCGCGGCCTTCCGCCTGCGCTTCGACAAAGGCCTTGGCCTTGGAATTGGCCGGGGTGAGATGTTTCATCTGGCAAGCTCCTGTGCAGGGCGTGGCTGGGCGGCACCGGGCCGGGCAAGCCGCGGCTCGAGCTGGGTTCTGAAGAAGGCGGGGTTGGCCTGCATGATGCGGACATAGGCTTCGACGCCGAAGTCGACCCAGTCCCGCATCAGGTCGCAGTAGTGGTAGACCGGGGCGAAGGCGTCGCCCTGCCGGGCGTAGCTCTCGTGGTAGCAGCCACCGGCGCAGATCGACCGGATCCGGCAGGTCTTGCAGCCGAACTCGGTGCGGTCCTGCGCGGTCTCGATGAACCGTGCGAGCTTGGGGACGTCGATGCCGCGGTCCACGTTGCCGTAGGTCGGCTGGTCCGAGCCCACGAAGCGGTGACAGAGGTGCAGGTCACCCTCCTTGTCCACCGCCAGCATGCCCAGACCGGCGCCGCAGGGCACCTGCTTCTTGGTGCCCTGCGCGATGTCCGTGAGCAGCTGGTGCATGTTCGAGAAACCGATGTTCTCGCCCCGGCAGGCGGCCTCGACGTAGCGCCGTCCGAGCGCCTTCATGTCCTCGAAAACCTGCTTCAGCGCATCCTGGTCGAGGTTGAACACCGCTATGGGCCCGGAGGTGGCGGGGCCGAAGCCCACCTCGGCGAACCCGAGGTCGTACTTAAGGTGATCGTGAATGCCGATCACGTCCGTCACGCCCCGGGTCAGGGTGACGCGCACCCCCACCGGCCGTGCCGTATAGCGCGCCAGCAGCATCCGGACCTTCTGCGACACCACGTCATAGGTGCCCTTGCCGCCGACGGTCTTGCGGTTCACGTCGTGCAGCGCCTTGGGGCCGTCCATCGACACGGTCAGCGCGAAGCGGTGGGCGTTGAACCAGTCGACCATCTGCTCGGTGAGCAGGGTGGCGTTGGTGGTCAGACTGAAGTCCACGACCTTGCCCAGCTCGGCGGCGCGCGGCTCGGCATAGGCCACGACCTCGCGGATCAGCGGCATGTTCGACAGCGGCTCGCCGCCAAAGAACACCACGTTGATCCGGTCGCGCCCGCTGGCCTGCTTCAGCAGCAGCTCGATGCTCGCCTTCGCGGTCTCGAAGCGCATCTTCTCACCCTTCGAGGGGATCGCGAGATCCTCCTTGTAGCAGTAGGTGCAGGCGAGATTGCAGCCGGTGTTGACGTTGAGGATGATCGTCGAGAGCGGAATCTCCTCGACCGGCACGATGCTGCGCGCCACCTCGGGCTCGGCCGCGTCGCGGACGATGTCGAGGTCGAGGAAGCTTTTCACGCAGTCGGTCAGCTCGGACGGGCTGTGCCGGTGCCCGAGCGCCTCCTGCATGGTCTGCGCCCCCACCGCGTCGTGGCGGCGGAAGAGCTCGTAGACGTCGCGCGACACCGGGTCGAGCTCGAAGAGCGCGCTGGTCGGCACGTGCATCAGCATCGCGTGGCCATCCACGTCGACCCGGTGCGCGTTATGGGTGATGAGTGTCAGGTCTCCCATGGTCCCTCCCTCAGCGGATCGGCGCATCGACGAAGCGCTGCACCGTCGAGAACAGGTGCGCCTCGGCGCTCAGCGGCTCGGCACTGCCTTCGTAGGTGGCGGTGATGCGCAGGTTGCCGACGTTGTTCGTGCCCATGACGCGCTCGGGGTTGGGGCCCGCACCCGCCGGGGTGAAGCGGCCGGTCTGGTCGATGGAGCCAGCGTATTTCGCGTCCTCGACCTCGGCGGCAGCTTCGTCCCAGTTGTCGGTGGTCCAGGCGGCCTCGACCGCGCCGATGGCGAGATCATCGTCGGTGGCGGGCGCGCCGTCGGGGCCGTTCGACCAGGCCCAGGCCTCGAACTGTGCCGGGACCTTGGGGATCGGACCGCCGTTGCCGCCGATGCGGGCCATGGCGACCTCGGGGACGATGCTGATGCGGTCGATGCCATCGTAGACCACGAGATCGGAGGGCGTGGCCGCGTCGCCGAACAACAGCGCATAGGTGCCCTCGGTTTCGCCGGTCACCTTGAGGACCACTTCCCCGGGGCTCTCGCTGACGATCTCTGCGCTCAGCCCCTCGGGCAGGACCGCCTCGCCGGACAGGCCGGTGCCGGTCAGGGTGACCTCGGTGGTGCTGCCCGCGGCGATGGCGGCGGGGTTCATGCCGATGATCGCGGGCGCGGCGTCCTCGGCCCGGGCGACGATGTCACCGCCGGTCGCGTCCTCGCCGGCGACGAACCAGCGGCCCGAAAGCTCGGCGCCCTCAAGCGCCATGACCTGCCGGATCGTCACATCCCCGGCGCTCAGCGTCGCGCGCCATTCGCCCGCGCCATAGACCAGCCCGGTGCCGGTGTAGGTCTCGCTGCCGTCGGCGAAGCTCAGCTCGAGCGTCGCGTCATAGCCCGCATCCGAGGCGGCCAGCTCCATCGAGCCCGAGTAGGCGCCGCGGCCCGGCTGCCGCCCGGCCACCACGTAGCGGCCCGAGAGATCGCCTGAAAAGGCCTCGGGCATGTCGCCCAGCGGGTAGGTCTCGGCGAGGAAGGGAATGATCTGCTCCTGCGCGATGCCCCACCAGTCGCGGTCCCGTGCCAGCGCCTGGTATTCCAGCGTCGGGAACTGGCCGAGGTGGAAGTTCACCAGATGCGCCCAGTCCTCGGGGGTCCGGCGTTGCAGCGCCACGCGGGCGTAGGAGTGGCAGCGGCCGCAGGTCTCGGACATCAGCTGGTCGGGGCCGGAATCCTCGGCGATGGGCTGCTTCTCGAGGATGTAGCGGCGGCCCTCGGTCTCGGCGACGGTGAGGCCACGGGTGTCGGCAAGGTAGCGGACGACCGCGACACGGTCCTCGGGGCTGAGTGCGACGCCGTGGTTGCGCATCATGCGCACCACGGTCATGTCCCAGGCCTCGGGCGTCTTGCGGACGGCGTCGATGCGCTCGACCGCGCCATCGTCGGTGGTGGCGTGACAGGCGGCGCAGATCGTGGTCAGCACCTCCTCGCCGGATTGCGCCAGCGCTGGCAGCGCGGGCATCCCCGACAGCATCAGGCAGGCTGCGCTTGCAGAAAGGTAAAGACGGTGTCTTGAGGTCATGCGCGATCCTCTGGCTTGGTCCGGACGGGCGTGCCCTCCGGCGGGTGGCTTCAAGATGGAGGGCAGTCTTGCCGAGAGGGCGGGCACCGTTCTTGACATTTCCGGCCAAAATTCACGCCGGATGACGGATCCGTGAAGGTTGGCCGGAAATGTCATGGAGGCCCGCGCGGCCCCGCGTTTCACTGCTGAAATGACGTGCAGCATGCGAAAACCTCTCCCCCGGAGAGCCGATATGGTCGTGGTGGGCGGCGGCCCGGCGGGCGCCGTGACGGCGTGGCTTGCGGCGCGCGACGGTCTTCAGGTGCTGCTGGTCGACCCGCTGCGGACCGGCGGGCGGATCGAGGGCCTGAGCCCGCGCCTGCACCGCTGGCTGGTGTCCTCGGGAATCGGCACGGGCGACAGCGTCGTCGGCCCCCTGCCCCGCCGGGTCGACTGGGCGGGCGTCGCGGACAGCGCCAACGGCGAATACCTCGTGCGCCGCGACCGGCTCGACGCGCATCTGCGCGACGCGGCGGTTGCCTCGGGCGCAACCCTCATCGAGGGCTCGGCCCGGCCCGAGCGCCAGGCGGTCGACCTTGGCGACGGGCAGCGGATCGAGGCCGGTTGGGTGATCGACGCCCGCGGCCGCGGCGCCCATGGGCGCGACGCCACCCGGCGGCCGGGCTTCTCGACCATCGCCATCAGCGGCGCCTGCCGCGGCGCGCGGCCTGCCGGGCCCGGCATCTCGGCCACCGCCCTTGCCGGCGGCTGGGCCTGGACAGCGGCGCTGCCGGGCGGCGAGCTCTGGGCGCAGTATTCCTGCGATGCCCGGGGCGATGCGCCGCTCGAGGCGCGTCTCGCCGCGGCGCTGGCAGAGGCGCGGCCCGAGCTCGGCGAGATCCGCTTCGACTCACCGCCCCGGGCGCGGGAGGCGGCGCCCGTGCTGCCGGCCCCCATCGCGTCGCTCACCGCCCTGCCCATCGGCGACGCCTTCGCCGCCATGGACCCGCTCTCGGGCCACGGGCTGTTCTGGGCAGTCTCCAGCGCGCTTGCCGCGGCGGCGGTGCGCCGAACCCTGGCTGCGCGCCCCGGGGCGGCCAGCGAAGCGCTCTGTCGCCGCTACATCGAGGAGCGCGCCCGCGAGACCTGCCTGCGCAACGCCCGCATCGGGCGCGACTTCCTGCGGCAGGAGACGCGCTTTGCCGACGCCCCGTTCTGGCGCGCCCGGCGCGACTTTCCCGACGACCTGCCCTCGCACGCCCCCCGCGATGAGATCAGCGTCGCGCAGGGCCTCGTGCTGCGCGACGGGCTGATCGAAGAGATGGAGATCCTGAAGACCCCGCGCAGCCCCGACGGCATCGGCTGGCTGGGCCGGGCCCCCGCGACGCAGGTCTGGCGGGATTTCCAGACCTCGGGCCCCGGCGAGGCGTTCCTCGGCCGTTGGGGGCCCGCGGCGCAGGCGCTGCTGGCGGAAATGTCGCCGCGTTGATCCCGCTCAGACGGGCGCCACGCTGCTCACGTCGGCGGCGAAGCGGGCGAGCGCGGCCGAGACCTCGCGCATCACCTCCTCCGCCTCGGCGAACTCGGGCTGGAAGGCGTGGCCGCACTCCATGGTGAAGCCCAGCACCTTGGCCTTGCCCGTATCCGCCCGGTGACGGCTGTAGGCATAGTCGTCGCTCGCGCCTGAGGTGGCGTAGAGCGAAAAGGATGCCGAGACCTCGTATTCGTCGCCCCGCACCTTGCGGATCTCCTCGGCCATGAGCCGCGACAGGCGCGCCATCTCGGTGGCGTCGGCGGGCTCGATGAACTCGCGGTAGAGCGTGTCGCCCGCGATGCCGCGCTGGCCGTCATGGGCGGGGTTGAGGAAGTTCATCCCGGGCGCGTCGCTCTGCAGCTCGTCGAGCCCCCAGTTGTGGTAGATCGCCGGCACCGCGCTGTGGATGTCGAGATACCAGCCGGTGCCGGTGAAATGGTCGAGCAGCCAGACGATGTTGGCGGTCTCGGGCTCGGAGGCCGCTTCGGGCCCCACGTAGAGGTACTTGTTGCAAGGATCGTCCGAGGCGCTGACCGCGTCCGGGGCGAACGTCCGGCGGAAGTCCCAGGCCACGTCGAAGTTCCGGTTGATGTCGACCCCATGGCACACCCCGCCGTCGGGCCGCACGTTGCGGGCACGGTTCTTGCGCCAGTCGGGATCGACCTCCTGGCTGTAGATACGGCCGTCGGGATTGGCGCAGGGCAGGATCACCAGCTGCAGGGTCCCGAAGATCCGGCCGAGCTCTTCGGCACTGATCCGGGCGTCGCCCCAGCTGAGCCCGGTACCCGCCCGGCGCGCCTCGAGCAGGTCGGCGGCGAAATAGAGCAGCGCGTCGGGCGGGATCCACTCGCGCGCATGGACGCCGCCGACGTAGACCACGGTGCGGACCTCGGGCCCGCGGGTGTCGCCCAGCGCAAGCGCGAGCACGTCGCGCGCCTCGACGCTGGTGTTGGGAAGGGTCACGAGATCGCAGAATGCGCCATATTCGGTGGCGAGGTTGCGGACGCCGGTGACGATCTCCTCGAAGCTCAGGTAGCTCATGCTCACTCCTTCCGGCCATAGCCGCGTGGCACCACGCCACCAGCGAAGCGGTTGCCGGTCGGCACCATGCGCAGCCGCCGCGCCGCCGAGGGCATCTCTTCGAGCACCTCGATCCGGACGCCGCCCGCGCGCCGCCGGCCAAGCCGCGCAAGCTCGTCGTCATCCGAGATCACCTCGGTGGCGTAGCGGTCGCCGCGTTTCACCGCGACCGGGCGGCAGCCCATGTCGACATCGGCCCCGGCAAGGAAATCGCGCAGTTCGGGAATGGTTTCGGCGCTGACGCGCAGTTTCTTGGACATCGCATCCTCTCCTTGGGGAGGCGCCCGAAGGGTCCCGGGCGCCCGGTGGCGGTTACTTGGCCTCTTCCATCATCATCCCCATGGTCTCGCCGGCCCAGCCGTAGATCTCGGAGACACGGGTGTAGACGCCGTATTTCAGGCGCAGCGCGCAGCCCTGCCCCCAGCTCACGATGCCGACGAGCCGGTCGTCATCGCCGATGATGGTGTCGACCGGGCCGCCGCTGTCGCCCTGGCAGGCATCGACGCCGCCCTCGCGCTCGCCGGCGCAGAACATCGATTGCAGGATCGCGCCGTCATAGCTTTCGGGCTCGTTGCACTCGTCGTTCGAGATCACCGGCACCTCAGCGAAGAGCAGCTCGTCCGAGCCGGGCCCGCCGAGCGAGGTCGCGCCCCAGCCCGAGACCCGCACGCGCGGTCCGACGGGAAGCTCTTCCTCGGGGCTCTGCATCTGGATCGGCATGCCCATGGTGGCGTCGGTCGCAAGCTCGACCAGCGCCGCGTCATGATCGAAGGTCGAGGCGTTCCAGTCGGGGTGCACGTGGATCGCGCTCACCCCGAGCAGCTCGCCGCCGCTGTCATAGGTCAGAGTGCCGGCCACAATGCTCAGCCGCTCGGGGTTGTTCTGCCAGAGCGGGCTGTCGACGCAATGCGCCGCCGTCAGCACCCAGTTGGGCGCCACCAGAGAGCCGCCGCAGAACTGGTTGCGCGCCTCGCCGCCGCCGACGAGCGCGACCTGCCACGGGGTATCGGCGATGTCGCCGACCGGCTCGCCGCCCACGATGAGCGGGTTCGCCGCGGGACCGGTGTTGTCCTGCGCCTGCACCAGCGGTGCAAGGCCCAGCGCAAGAACCGCCGTCAGGGCGGTCATCCTGAAGGTCATTTTGGAAACAGACATGAGAATTCTCCTCCGTTAGATCATTGGTTGAAAATGACGTGTCGTGGCTCTGTCGCGGTCATCCTGTCCCCCGTGTCGCCTCTCCGGCGCGGGGAGCAGCGGCGGCGACCCGCGGCGCGCCCCCTGCCGCCAGCTCCAGCGCCCGGGCCACGGCGGCATCCGCGTCGATGCAACCGTGGCCGTACCTGGTGGAATGGCCGTTCACGTAGTCCGCCGCGTCGCCAATGCGGCGGGCCGTGGAGCGGATCACCTCGCGGAGTTCTGCCGCAGTCAGGTCGGGGTTGGCGCCAAGCACGAGGCCGCAGATCCCGGCGACCAGCGGGCAGGCGCTCGAGGTGCCTTCGAACTCGGCGTAGTAGTCGCCCGGCTTGTAGCCGCGCGGCCGCTCAACCCCGCTGCCGTCAATATAGGTGCCGGTCACGTCCGAGGTGGTGATCCCGAGCCCGCCCCGCCCGGCCGAGGGCGCGCAGATCGCGATCTCGCGCCCGGTCTGGGAGTAGCTCGCGCGGCGATCGAGGCTGGTGCAGGCGGCGATGGCGATCACGTCGGGATGGGTGGCGAAACCGTTCTGCGTGCGCGGCGGATCGTTGACGTCCTTGCCCGAGTTGCCCGCGGCGAAGACCACGACGGCGCCCTTGCCGCCGCGCCCCTCGGTCGCGCAGCGGTGGATGGCCCGCGCCACCCGCGCTGGAAGCGGATAGACCGCGGCCTCGGCGTTCCAGCTGCAGCTCACCACCCAGGCGCCGTGATCGGTGGCGTAGTCGAACCACTCGGCCACGTTGAGCGGCGAGAGGTGCTCGGTCATCCGCAGCGGCATCAGCGTCGCGTTGGGCGCCGCGCCGACGATCTCGCCGCCGCCGGACTTGCCCATGGCGACACCTGCGCAGGCGGTGCCGTGCCAGTCGCCGCCGCGCTGGTCGAAGAGGTCGGGCTCGGGCGTGACGTCCGCGGTGCCGCGGATGAAGTCACGGGGATCGACCGACTTGCCCGCAAGATCCGGGTGCATGAGGTCGAACCCGTCGTCGATCACCGCGATCACCGTCTCGGAAGAGCCGAGGCTCCCCAGCCGGCGCCACGCTGCGACCACGCGGGCATCCGCTCCGGCCTTGAGCCCCGCCGTGTTGCCGTCGATCTCGCCCCGGTTCTCGAGATGCCACTGCCGCGCGAGCATGGCGTCGTTCGGCAGGAAGGAGAGCAGGTTGCGCGGCGTGATCAGGTCAGGCTCGGCCAGCAGGACCGCGGGCTCGGCCTGCAAGTCCGCTGCGAGCCGCACCCCGTCGCGGGTGAAGGTCCGCACGGTGTGGAAGCCGCCCGAGGCCGAGACCAGCTCGAGATCGTAGCGCAGGATCACGTCGGTGATGGCATCGGCATCCGCATCGGGCTCGAAGCGCAGGAACAGCGTCCCCTCCGGCACGAAGGGCACCTCGTCATCCGAGGTGTGATAGACCGAGACGCTCTCGCGCACGTCGCGGGACCGGCCAAGCGCCGAGATCTCGGCCGCGGCCTCGACCTCGGGCATGCGCATGTCGACGATCTCGAAGCGGCCGAGACGGCCGCGCCGCTCGGTCGCCTTGCGGGTGCCGAGGCTCTGCAGGGTGGACTCGAGGCTGCGCGCGCGGCCCGGCGCGGGGGCCACGGCGACCTGCGTGGCGCTCTCGCGGAAGGCGACCTCGTGGCCGCCGATGCGAAGTGGAATTACATCTGCCATGTCGCACCTCCCGCGCGGCACGCGCACCGGGGGACGGACGGCCTGGCATCAGGGCACCGACAGGGAGGTGTGAGGGCGGCGCAAGATACTGGGAACGCTCCGGAAACGGGGCGGCAGAGCCTGCGCGGGCACACGGCTTCGAAATCCATTTCGCGAACTCCAATTTCATACGCGGGCCGAGGCTGGAGCGTAAGAAGGACTGAAGTGTTCAAAAATCAGGTCTAATGACTCGAGGAATGAAAAGAGTACACGCTATAGGGGAAATCTACCACAAGAGGAGGAAACCGTAAATGGAGTTTCAATTTTAGAGATTGCAGCACCCTGCCCCGATACGCGCCCCGACCCGAGGCGCGCAGGGCTCCGTTCCGCGTCCGCGCATGCCGGCCGGGAGTGCCTCAGCCCTCGATGCGGGGCTGTCCCTTGGGCGAGGCAGTCTCGCCCGGATCGGCCCAGGACACCCGCAGGCTGAAGACGCAGCGGCCGTCCTCGCGTTCCGCCTTGATCCGCACGTTCATCAGGCCGCCGGTGTCGAGCACCAGCTCGTCATCGTCGTCGCCCAGCGTCATCCGGCCCTTGGAAAAGCCCTTGGACAGCGACGAGAGCAGCGTCTTGATCGTCTTCGCGTCCTGCAGCGACTCGTGGGTGAAACGTGAGTTTGAGCCGCCCATGCGCAGCCTCCTTCGGATCGATGAAGCCGGATCTACGCGGGGCGCCCCGGGGCGAAATGCTTGGCCATCGGGTAGTCCCGGCTCAGACCGATCACATCTCCGGACGGAAAGATCAAGGTTGCCCCGGCGCCGATCCCGTCCAGCCCCTCGAGCCGCCGCGACGCGCGGTCGAGCGTGACGTCGCCCTCGAGATGCAGCAGCCCGCACTTGGCGCGGAGGGTCTGGCCGGTGTGGTTGTTGACGTGGCCCTGCACGATCATGTGCAGCCCGTCGCGGGTCAGCAGGTCGACGCCCGCCTGCGTCAACTCGCAATCCGAAGGCCGGTACTTGGTGCGCACGAGGTTGGCGAGCGGCCCGAAGTAGAACCCGAGCGAGGCCTGCTCGGCCTCGGCCCGGTAACGCGCATTCACCGCGTCGGGGCCGCCGCTGACCAGCAGGCGGCACATGCTGTCGCAGAGACCCGCGTGCACGAAGAGCAGCGAGCCGCTGCGGGCGACCACCTCCATCTCCTCGTAGAACCACGCGTAGGGACCGCCGGGCACGAAGAAGACCTCGTGGCATTTCAGCACCGCGGCCAGCAGCTCGCGGTGGGTCATGCCGACCTTGGCGCGCTCGCGGTCGAACTTGGCGAGCTTCTCGTCGAGCTTGGCGATCTCCCTGGCGATGGCCGATGCACGCAGCTGGTCGCGCGCGGCCCCGGCAAAGCGCAGGTCCCAGTCGGGTCCCGGGGTGAGGCGCGCGGCGCAGGCGGCCTCGCCGGGCAGGGCGTCGAGCTCGGCGCCGGTGACGAAACGGTCGAACACCTCGCGCAGGGCGGGTAGGATCTTGCGGCCCATGCGCACGAAGAGGTGCTCGCGCAGGGCGCTGCGCGGGCCGCGCACCGCATCCACCGCCATGCGCATCCGCAGGTCGTGGTTGCCCGCGAGGATGTCGAGCTCGGCCCCCGAGGCGCGCAGGGCCGCCAGCGCATCCAGCAGGTCGAGGTTGCTCGGCCCCTTGTCGAGGCTGTCGCCGCCCACGATGATGCGCGCGCTGCGCCCGAACCCGGTGAGGGAAAAGCCCCCCGCCTCGCGCCGGATCACCCCGGCAGCGACGAGCGAGCGCAGGAAGCCCTCGGCATCGGCATGGGTGTCGGAGACGAAGATCACCGGCCGTGCGGGCCACTGCCAGCCGCCGTTGCTGCGGGCCCGTTCGAGGCAGGCCGAGATCTGCGGCTGGGCACTGGCACCGGGCCACGGGGCGATGTCCCGGGGCAGGTCGGCAAGCTGGCCGTGGGGGTCGTGGACCGGCGGCAGAAGGTCCGCCGCGTGACCGCTCCAATGGCTGACGTGTTCCAATGCAGGGCCCTCTCCGTGCGGGCCGGGCTAGTCGACGGGCGCGTCCTTGGGGGCCCTGATCTTCCACGTCCCGGCGACGTGGTACCATCTACCATGGCCCCTGTAACAGAGAAGTAACGCGCGGGCGTGGAACATCGAGAGCCCGGCGACCTCGTCCCGGCGCAGGATGCCGAGATGTGCGCAGGCATGGCGGAACGAGGCGCCGTGGCCCACGTGCACGGTCAGCGCGCCGCCCGTCGCCGCCTCGGCCACGGCCTGCAGGTGGCCCGCGACGCGCACGCCCGCCTCGGAAAGGCTCTCGGCCCCTTCCAGCGGCAGGCGGTAGTCGCTGTCCGACTTCCAGCCCGGCGGCGGCGCGCCGAAGCGCGGATCCCCGGCCAGCACCGCCTCGATCTCGGCCACGGTGAGGTTCGCCGCCGAGCCGAGGCCGCGCTCGGCCAGCGCCGAGGTCTCGCGGATCTCGTCGACCCGGTGCCCATGCGCCCGCAGCTGCCCGGCAATGCCCGAGGCGGTCTGCCATGCCCTGAGCTGGCGCGAGGCGTGGACGACGGGATCGAGCGTCAGCCCGTGCTCGGCCAGCATCCCGGCCAGCGCGTCGCCGCAGTCCGACGCCTGTCGCAGGCCCTCGTCGCTCAGCGCAAAGGGCTGGCGGGCCGAAGGCGCGCCGGGACGCTGGCGGTAGGCGCCGTGGCGGACGATGGCGTGGTAGCTTTCAGCCATCGAAGATCCGCCGCCCCTCGGCCGCGAGCACGTCGAAATCAACCCGGCCCGAGACCTCGGACACGCGCACGCCGCGCAGCGCCTCGAGATAGGGCCCCGGCACCGGTGCGGCGCCGTTGGGTTCGAAGCTGCCATCGGGTCGCTGGTAGAACGGCCCGGGGCTCTTCATGATCGCGGCCAGCAGGTCAGGGCGGTCGTCAAGCGTCACCTCGGTCACCCGCGTGGGCCCCGCCGCGTCGCGCTGCCAGTTCAGCACCCAGAAATCGGTGAGCGGCGCGGCGTATTGCACCCTTCCCGACCCGTAGATCTCGGAGACGATGAGGTCGTGCTTCTCCTCGAGCGACCAGAGCGCATCGGCAGGCATCGCCAGAAGCTCGGCGCGGCGCTCGGGCGCGATGAGCCCGTGCAGGCGCGGGTTGCCGAGGATGGTGCCGGGGTTGATGCGCGGCTGCTTGGGGATGCCCTGCGCCTGCGCGGGCGCCCCGCCCTTCACCAGCACCCGGTCGTTCGAGACGAAGGCGGTGCCGTCGATGTCCATCATCCGCAGCATCGAGGTCGACTTGCCGCCGCCCGAAAGGCCCGAGATCGCCAGTGTCCGCCCCTGCCCCGTCACCGCGGCGGCATGGCAGAGCTGCCAGCCCTCGCGCAGGCAGGCGCTGAGGATCTGGGTGTTGATGAAGTTGATCACCGTGCTGACGTTGTCGCCGAGCGGCCCGAAGGCCACCGCCACCCCCGGCGCCTGCAGGAAGGTCACGCCGCTGCGCACCTTGCGCACCAGCCGCCCGTCGTCGAGATCGCAGATCGCGTCCTTGCGACCGCTCTTGCCGCCCTCGCGCAGCCAGTCGGTCCACGCGGGCTCTGCCGTCAGCGCCTGCCCGGGAAGCAGGTCGACCACGATCCCGCCCGGAACGTCGGTCAGCACGTCGGTCAGCACGTCGGCGAAATAGCTCACCAGTTCGGCGCGCAGCGATGTCGGGGCGTGGACGGTGATACCGATACGGCCCACGGCGAGGTGGAACGGCTCGGCCGCACGGGCCGGAGCGAGGTCGAGTCCCGCCAGAATGTCACGTGCCACGCTCATGCGGTCACCGCCTGGTGGACGTGTTCCGCCACCAGCGCCGCCGCGTCGATGCCGCAGCCCTCGAGCGCGCCGCGATAGCCGCCGAAGGCCGAGACCTCGAAGACGATGGGGCCGTCCGGGGTCAGCGCGATGTCGACCGTGGTGAAGGTCAGCCCGAAGGGCGCCTGCGCCCGCCGCCCGAGCTCGATCAGCGCGGCGTCGGGCTCGAAGGGCGCATACTTGCCGCCCGAATGGATGGTGGTGTTCCAGCTGCCGGTCTGGTTCACCCGGGCGTAGGTGCAGAGATACGCACCACCGAGGAACACCATGCCAAGATCGTGCCCCGAGAGATCGGCCTTCTTTTGCAGGTACATGACCGGGTTGGCGGCCTTGAACGCGGCGATCTGCGCCTCGGCATCGGGCGCGTCCGCATCAAGCAGCACCATGCCGCGGGCCTTGGTCGAGAACAGCGGCTTGAACACCGCCGAGCCATAGCGGTCGAGCGCGGCCCTGGCGGCTGTCACATCCTCGGTGATGGTGGTGGGCGGCATCGGCACGTCGGCATTGGCCAGCGTCACGGTGCAGGCGAGCCGGTCCATCAGACGCAGGATGGCGGTGGCCGGGCTGAAGATCTTCACACCCATCGCCTCGGCCACCCGCAGCATCTCGAGCCGGTCGAGCGCGTCGGGGCTGTAGGTCTCGGCGATCTTCTTCACCACGAGCCCGTCGAGCGCGCAAAGATCCATGCCGTCGCAGACCAGCGCGCGGGTCCCGAGATCCAGCGTCACGCGCGCCATGTCGATCACCTGGCGATAGCCGGTGCGGGCCTCGAGCGCGTCGGCAAGCGCCTCGGTCGACCATTTTCCGGGGGTGCCGATCACCCCGATCTTCTCAGTCACTGAACAGCATCCTTATGGGCAGGCGAAGCCGCGTCTCCCTGCCCTCGGGCACGGCCAGCGCGGTTTCCAGAATGTAGCGGGCGCGCAGCATCATCCGGCGCGCGTGGTCCTTGTCGACGATGAACCGGGTCGAGCTCGCGAAGGACCGGGCCAGGCCCAGCGCGAGACGGTACTCGAAGGTCGGATCCTTCTGCCGCCGTGCGAACTTGGCGGCCATGTCGTGCATGTCGACGGCGACGCTGGCGATGCGGGCGCGGACGCCCGCGTCGAGCACCTGCAGACGGTAGTTCGAGACCATGAAGACCGTCACGTCCTGCACGTAATCCATGTAGCGCGAGCGGTGCAGGTCGATGAAGCGCACCTTCTTCTCGACCGGGTCGTAGATCACGTTGTCGAGGTTGAAATCGCCGTGGATGTAGACCGAGAACGGCGCCCGCAGCCGGGCCTCGCGCCGGGCCGCGGTGGCGACCAGCGCGTCGAAACTGTCGACCTTCAGCCCCTGCAACCGCTGCGTGCCGATCTCGAACCTCGGGTGCAGCCGGTAGACGTCGGGCAGCCGCTTGCCGAGCTGGTCCATGGCCTTCATCTCGGCGGGCTCGTCGGTGCGGGTCCGGCGCCAGATGTCGCGCACCGTGGCGTGCAGCGCCTTCTGCGCCTCTGCGAGCCGCGCCTCGGAGCCGCCCAGCACGATGTCCTCGAAGGTCTCGCCGTCGAGATGCTCGATCAGCAGCGCGGCGGACTCCCCGCGTTTCTCGTAGGACAGGATCTGCGGCGCGAGCCCGGGGTAGACCGAGTTCCAGCTCTTCACCCCCACCCGCTCTTCCTTGACCTTGCGCCGGTCGCCGTCCTTGAACACCGCATCCACCGGGCGGCCCTCGGCGTCGCGCATGCTGACGCTCGAGATCGCGCTGCCGGAGCGGGTCTCGGCCAGCGGCTGCAGCCGGATCTCCTCGTCCTCCTTGCCCACGCCCGCCAGCACGCTGCGCAGGGTGAAGTAGCGCTCGAACTGCACGGTCTGCCCGATGTTGATCGACAGGATCGCCTCGCTGATCGCCTCGAGCGCCTCGCCCATCCGGTAGACCTCGTTCAGCGCCAGAAGCCCGTGCGCGAGATCCTCGGTGTGCCGGGTCCCCTGCATGTCCCGCGTGTAGGTGCGGAAGAGCTGGTCGTGGAAGACGCCCAGATCCGCGCGGGTCCGGCCGATCTGCACGGCGAGGCGGCTGTCGCCGGACTGCAGCGCCTCCTGCGCACGGGCCACGGACTTGCGCACCTGCTTGAGCGGCTTGAGGTAGCTGTCGGCGCGCAGGAGCTTTGTGCGCTGCACGTTCTCGGCGTGCTGCACCGAACGGCGCCCCAGCCGCGAGACAAGGTCGAGGTTGCGCGCGATGCCCTCGATGCCCTGCAGCTGCAGCTCGCGCGCGGCGCTGCGCTTGCCCCTGAGCATCCCCGCGAGACAGGCCTTGCGGACCCGCGAGGCGAGGTTCTGCGAATAGCCCGCCCGCCGGACCAGCCCCTGCGCCGCGTCGGGCCCGGGCGCCCCGAAATAGCCGATGAGCTTCGCGAGTTGCCCGTCGAGCTCGGCGAAGAGGAAGGAGAGGTTCTCGTCGACCGCCTCAGGACGTTTCACTGCGCAGCGCCCCCCAGGCAGACCGGCGCATCGGCGCGGGTCAGGGCAAGGTCGGAGCGGGGCCGGAACAGCGCGCCGGACTCCGACGGATCGGCCCAGGCGGTGGCGCTCTGGCGATGGTCGGGCCGGGTGCCCGGCCGCGGCTCGTAATCGTCGGGCACTTGGCCCCGGAACAGCATCCCGGTCTGCTGGCAGCGCTTGTCGCCACCGACGCGGAACACCTCCGCCACGAAGAGGATGTCGCGCAGCACAGGCGCCACCCCGATCTCTTCGAGGCATTCGCGGGCCACGCACCCGTGCATCGTCTCGCCGGGCTCCCGCCGCCCGCCGGGAAGCGGCATGTCACGCTGGCCGTCCGGTCTCTGCTTGACTTGGACGCGCACGGGAGGTCCCTTGCGGATGACAGCGCGAACTGTCGGGCGGATGGAGAGGTCTTCGATCATGAGGCCTTATGCTCCGAAGAATATAACAGTTTAAAGGCATAATGGCTGTCGCTTTCGGCGTACCCCCGACGACAGGCCCGACGAGACAGTGATGACCGATATCCGGATCGAGCGCGAGATCAGCCTGCCCGACGCCCTGCGCGTGTCGCGCGCCGCAAGTGCCCCGCACCTTGGCCCACGGGTGCTGTTCTTCAGCGGCGGCAGCGCGCTGAACGGCATCTCGCGGCAGCTCAAGACCTATACCTTCAATTCGATCCACCTGATCACGCCCTTCGACAGCGGTGGCAGTTCGCAGATCCTGCGCGAGGCCTTCGACATGCCCGCGGTCGGCGACCTGCGCAGCCGGCTGATGGCGCTGGCGGACGAGACGGTATTGGGCCAGCCCGACATCTACGCGCTCTTCAGCCACCGGCTGTCACGTAACGCCCCGCAGGAGGAGCTGCGCGCCGAGGTCGCGGCGATGATCGAGGGCAAGCACCCGCTGATTTCGGCCATTGCAAAGCCCATGCGGATGCTGATCCGCACCCTGCTCGAGAGCTTCGCCGCCGAGGTGCCGCGTGGCTTCGACTACCGCAACGCCAGCATCGGCAACCTGATCCTCGCCGGGGGCTACCTGAGCAACGGCCGCGCGCTTGAGCCGGTGCTGTTCCTGATGTCCAAGATGGTCGACGTGCGCGGCACCGTGCGCGCCGTGGTCGACGAGACGCTGCAGCTGGGGGTCGAGCTTTCGGACGGGCGGGTGATCGTCGGCCAGCGCCAGATCAGCGGCAAGGAATCCGCGCCCATCGACAGCCCCATCGCCCGCCTGTTCCTGAGCGACGGCACGCAGGAGCTGGCGCCCGGCGACGTGCCGCTGCCCAAGCGCAACCGCAAGCTCATCGCCCAGTCGGACGTGATCTGCTACCCGCCTGGAAGCCTCTATTCGAGCGTGATCGCCAACCTGCTGCCCGCCGGTGTGGGCAAGGCGATCGCCGCGCGGCACGTGCCCAAGGTGTTCCTGCCGAGCCTCGGCGTCGATCCAGAGGCATTGGGCCACGGGCTTGCCGACCAGGTGCAGGCACTTCTGGCGCCGCTGCTGGCGGATGCGGGCAGGACGATCCCTGCGCGGCAGCTGATGACCCACGTGCTCTGCGACCGATCGCAGAGCGACGCGGCCTGCGCCGAAGTCACCGCCCGCTTCGGCATCCCCTGCCACCGCCTGCCGCTGCGCCAGACCGATCAGGACAAGTACGACACGCGCAAGGTCGCGGAGCTTCTGGTTTCGCTGGGCTGAGCCCCGGTCCCACCACTGCCGCGACGGTCGGCGCCGCTGCCGCCTCGTTCGGCAACTGACGCCACGGCAACGGGAAATCCCCGGGAAAACCCCTCCCGGACCGGATTCGTGATTTGATGTGAGCAGTGTCCGCGGGTAACCGGGCCTCATCCGATGCGGGCGACGCCAAGACCTGTCCCCCCGGAGCCCTGAACCGACTTGCCCCGATCCGCAGAGCGGACCCGCTGCCATGCACGTGTTGTCTGGAAGAATACATCTTGTCATCGCCCTGCTTCTGCTGCCGGTCCAAGCCGCAGCGGACGATGCCGACCTGCGCGACGCGCTCAAGCTCGGCGCCTCGACCACGCTGAGCGCCGACATCACCGCGCACGAGGCCGCGCTTGGCAACGTGATGGACGGCTTCGGGCACGTGAACCTCTACGGCAACGGGCTCTATCTCGCCTCGCGTTCGCGCGAGAGCATGGCGCGCGGCTGGGCGGCGCTGAGCGTGCGGGAATACCATGACGACCCCTCGGGCGTCGCTTCGCGCCTGATGATGGGCTACGACTTCCCGCTGCTGCAGCACAGCCGGCTGGGCTTTTCCGCGGGTTTTGCCAAGGCCAACCTCGACACCGGGCGCGAGATCGAGAGCCGGAGCTTCTCGTTCGGGCCGTACCTGAAGACCCGGATCGGCGACAAGCTGAAGCTCAAGAGCTGGATGAACGTGGCGCAGCCGGTCTACCGCTACTCGGGTGGGAGCACACGGGCGATGCGCGTGGGCGGCGGCACCAAGGCCACGCTCTCGGACCGGATCGGCGGCATCAAGATGAGCTCGTCGGCGGCGCTGTCGATGTCGCACCAGTTCACGCCGAGTGCGGGCAGCCTCGACGGGTTCGAGATCTCGAACCTCTATTCCAGCATCTCGGCCCGGGCGACGCTGAACCCGGACGGGCACTTCAAGCCCTATTTCGACGTCGGCGTGACCCAAGGCTACTGGCGCAACGACTCGAGCTTCGGCGACTACAGCACGCCGCGCTTCGCCACCGGCTTCCAGTGGTCGCACAAGAAGCGGTCGCTGACGTTGCAGATTGACGGCAGCCACGTCTTCGACCCGACCCTGCCGGTCGCGCTGACCTCGAACTTCCGCCTGAGCTTCTGATCCTCCCCCTGCCCCGGCACGCAAACGCAGCACGCAGACCCGGCACACGAAAAGGGCGCCCGCTGTCGCGGACGCCCTTTGCTTAGCTGAGGGATGTCGGGGCTCAGTGGCCCGCGATCAGGCCCATGCTCTCGAGCTTCAGGATCACCTGATGTGCGCAGTTGTCGACATCGGTGCCTTCGGTCTCGACGCGCAGCTCGGGGTTGGCGGGAACGTCATAGGGGTCGGAGATCCCGGTGAATTCCTTGATCTTGCCTTCGCGTGCCAGCTTGTAGAGACCCTTGCGGTCACGACGCTCGCATTCCTCGATCGTGGTCGCGACGTGGACCTCGATGAAGGCGCCGAACTGCTCGATGTCCTCGCGCACGGCGCGACGGGTGGTCGCGTAGGGTGCGATGGGCGCGCAGATCGCGATGCCGCCGTTCTTGGTGATCTCGGACGCCACGTAGCCGATGCGGCGGATGTTGAGGTCACGGTGCTCTTTCGAGAAGCCGAGCTCGGAGGACAGGTTCTTCCGGACGATGTCGCCGTCGAGCAGCGTCACCGGACGGCCGCCCATCTCCATGAGCTTGGTCATCAGAGCGTTGGCGATGGTCGACTTGCCCGAGCCCGAGAAGCCGGTGAAGAACACGGTGAAGCCCTGCTTGGAGCGCGGCGGCTTGGTGCGGCGCAGCTCGGAGACCACCTCGGGGAACGAGAACCACTCGGGGATCTCGAGGCCTTCCTGAAGACGGCGGCGCAGTTCGGTGCCGGAGATGTTCAGGATGGTGACCTTGTCCTTGTCGAGGATCTCGTCGTTGGGCTCGTACTGGGCCCGCTCTTCCACATAGACCATGTGTTTGAACGGCACCATTTCGATGCCCATTTCCTCTTCGTGCTGCTTGAAGAGCTCCTGCGCGTCGTAGGGACCGTAGAAGTCCTCGCCGGCGGAGTTCTTGCCCGGGCCCGCGTGGTCACGGCCGACGATGAAGTGCGTCACGCCGTAGTTCTTGCGGATCAGGCCGTGCCAGACCGCCTCGCGGGGGCCGGCCATGCGCATGGCGAGCGGCAGCAGCGACATGGTGGTGGTCGACGCCGGGTACTTGTCGAGAACCGCCTCGTAGCAGCGCACGCGGGTGAAGTGGTCGACGTCGCCGGGCTTGGTCATGCCGACGACCGGGTGGATCAGCAGGTTGGCCTGCGATTCACGGGCGGCGCGGAAGGTCAGCTCCTGGTGGGCGCGGTGCAGCGGGTTCCGGGTCTGGAACGCCACGACCTTGCGCCAGCCAAGCTTGCGGAAGTAGGCGCGCAGCTCGTTCGGGGTGTCGCGACGGGCGCGGAAGTCGTAGTGCACCGGCTGCTGGATGCCGGTCACCGGGCCGCCGAGGTAGATCTTGCCGGCGGTGTTGTGCAGGTAGTTGACGGCGGGGTGCGCGTCGTCGTCGGCACCGAAGACCTTCTCGGCTTCCTTCGCCTTGTTCGGCTCCCACTTGTCGGTGACGGTCATGGTCGCGAGGATCACGCCTTCCTGGTCACGCAGCGCGATGTCCTGGCCGATCTCGATCTTGTCGGCGAAGTCTTCCTTGACGTCGAGCGTGATCGGCATCGGCCACAGGGTGCCGTCTGCCAGGCGCATGTCGTCGATGACGCCGTCGTAGTCCGCCTCGGACAGGAACCCTTTGAGCGGGTAGAAGCCACCGTTCATGAGCAGCTCGAGATCGCAGATCTGGCGCGGGGTCAGGTCGTGCGAGGTCAGCTCGGCCGCCTCGACCTTGAGCTTCTGCGCGCTGTCGTACGAGACGAACAGCTCGGGGATGGGAGCAAGGTAGTTCTGCATCAGACTTGTCCTGTTAGTGGAGGGGACGTATGGGCTGCCGGTTCCGGTCAGCTCTGCGTGAAGGGCCTGGTACTCCAGGAATTTCCGCGCGAGGAAACGGTCGGTGAGTCTGGCTTTTTCAGCCGCTCCGCGCGAGGTCAGCGTGTAGGCGAACCTCTGGCGCCGGTCCGGCCCCACACGCTCGCTCACTTTGATGAACCCAGCTTCGGCAGCCGCTCGCAGCTGCGCGTTGAGCCGCCCGAGGGAGACCCCGATGGCCGATGCGATGTCCCGCTGCGACGCTTCCGGCGCCAGGTCGACCTGGCGCAGAAGGTGAAACAGGGGACCTTCCTCATCGGTAATCGGTTTTGCACCAGGTGCGGGCATGACGAGCGACTCAAAGTGTGTTCACGGATGAACGCATTACACGGATGACCGGACAGAAAAAGCCCTAACTGGCCGATCAGGGGGATTCCTGCCGACGTGATTCTTGTGCAACGCCCGGTTGCCGGGAAATCACGCACTATCACTTCGCGCGCAGCGGAACACGAAAGGGGCGCGCCATCGGCACGCCCCTTCCCCGAGCCAGATTGGCGAGGGATCAGTCCTCGGCCGGCACCTCGGCACCGTAGCCGAGCGGCAGGGACTCGTCCTTGCCCTCGTCGATGCCCTGCTCCGCGAGCCAGCGCTCGGCCTCGAGCGCGGCCATGCAGCCCATGCCCGCCGAGGTCACCGCCTGGCGGTACTTGTGGTCGGTCAGGTCACCCGCGGCGAAGACGCCGGGGATCGAGGTCGCGGTACTGTCGGGCTGGGTCTTCACGTAACCGCCCATGTGGGTCTCGAGCACGTCCTTGACCAGCTCGCTGGCCGGGGCGTGGCCGATGGCGATGAACACGCCCTTGCAGGGGATCTCGGTGATCTCGCCGGTGCGGACGTCCTTGGCACGCACCGCGGTCACGCCCTTGGGGCTATCCTCGCCCACGACCTCCTCGAGCGCGTGATGCCAGAGCGGCACGATCTTCTCGTGCTTCATCAGGCGGTCCTGCAGGATCTTCTCGGCGCGCAGCTCGTCGCGACGGTGGATCAGCGTCACCTTGCTGGCGAAGTTGGTGAGGA
The DNA here is from genome assembly GCF_900102075.1 of Salipiger thiooxidans. Classification (GTDB taxonomy): domain Bacteria; phylum Pseudomonadota; class Alphaproteobacteria; order Rhodobacterales; family Rhodobacteraceae; genus Salipiger; species Salipiger thiooxidans. The sequence continues at coordinate 407,796 of NZ_FNAV01000001.1, forward strand.
AGAGCGCCTCTTCCACGGCGGTGTTGCCGCCGCCCACCACGACGATCTCCTGCCCGCGGTAGAAGAAGCCGTCACAGGTCGCGCAGGCGGAGACGCCGAAGCCCTTGAACGCCTCTTCCGACTCGAGCCCCAGCCACTTGGCGCGGGCGCCGGTGGCAAGGATCACCGCGTCGGCGGTGTAGGTCGTGCCGCTGTCGCCATGCGCCACAAAGGGCCGCTTGTCGAGCTCGAGCGAGGTGATGATGTCCGAGATGATCTCGGTGCCCATGGCGCGGGCGTGGGCCTCCATGTTGACCATCAGGTCGGGGCCCTGGATCTCGGTGTGGCCGGGCCAGTTCTCGACCTCGGTGGTGGTGGTCAGCTGGCCGCCGGGCTCGAGCCCCTGCACGAGGATCGGCTCGAGCATCGCGCGCGACGCGTAGACGCCGGCGGTGTAGCCCGCGGGGCCGGAGCCGATGATGAGAACCTTGGTATGGCGTGTGTCGGACATGGGAGGCGCCTCGGAAGCTGTGGCATTCGGTTTGGTCCATGCATATAGACATGTGGGCCGCCTGCGCAAACCCCGGGCAGAACCATGCGATTCAGGTCGCAAATCATTAACAATCTTTCGCGAAAACGAAACTTTATTGCGCCGGCCGTGCGGGATGGTATAACAATCGCGAATTCACGTGAGGACTGACTGATGCCCGGGAACCGGCTTGATCCCATCGACAGAAAGATTCTGGCCGAACTGCAAGCCGACGGTCGTATGACCAACGTCGAACTTGCCAAGCGCGTGGGCATTTCCGCGCCGCCCTGCCTGCGCCGTGTGCGCACGCTCGAAGAGCAGGGGTTCATCCGCGGCTACCACGCCGAGGTCGACCCGCGCGAGCTGGGATTCGAGGTTCAGGTCTTCGTCAGCGTCGGACTCCAGAGCCAGGCCGAGATCGACCTGCGCGCCTTCGAGGACCGCTGCCGTGCGTGGCCGCTCGTGCGAGAGTGCCACATGTTGAACGGCGAGGTCGACTTCATCCTGAAATGCGTGGCACCGGACCTCTCGACCTTCCAGAGCTTCCTGACCGGCGAGCTGCTGACCGCGCCCAATGTCGGCTCGGTAAAGACCTCGCTGGTGATCCGCGGCGCCAAGGACGAGCCGGGCGTGCCCTTCGACGTGCTCGAGGAACGGCTGAACCGCAGCGCCTGACCGGCCGGGCGCAGGTCTCGGGCAACACCCCTTCAGGCGGCAGTCTTCAGGCCGTGACGAGCCCCTCGATCACGTCACGGGTCGTGCGCGTCATCGTCAGCTCGCCGAAATCATGCATCATCCCGATGTTCGGGAACATCGACAGGAACAGCGCCCGCATGGGCTCGCCGAGGCCGCGGGTGACGGTCTTGCCCGGGTGATAGGTCTCCATCTCGATCCCGCCCACCCGGATCGTGCCGTGCCGTCCGAGCATCAGGTGAAAGAGCTGCACCGGGGACGCCGGCGTGACCTGCACGATGCGGTCGCCGTCGGCGAAATCCGCCACCGGCACTAATACCCGCTCCTGCCCGATCAGCGATTTCAGGCGGCTGCGGCGCAGCACTATGCGGGCGGCAGGCCCCACCAGCACGTCCGCCTGCGGCCGTGTCGGCCCGAAGGCATCTGCGGTGATCCGCGACAGCTGCACGACCGTGGTCTCACCAGTCTCGACCCCCGGCACGTAAGAGGTCGAGCCGATCCACGTCACCGGCTGCGCGCCCTCGCTGCTCTGCACGTAGTCGCCCGGCAGCAGGTCCTCGATGGCGACGGGGCCGCGCACCGTGGGAATCAGCGTGCCGCGCGCGAAGGCGGTGGCCGCCTCCTCGAAGAGCGCGGTGGCCGGCGCAACGTGGCTCTTGCACGAGATGGTGAGATCGGGACGCAACGCGGCGGCCTCGTACCTGCGCATGAGAGAAGATGCGCGCTGCGGCCGCCCGTCCCGGAGAGAAGCGGTGTCACGATGGACATTGTCGGAAACCGGATCGCCCGAGGGACGGAAGGACTGGTGCAGGCTGGACATGTGATCCCCCTTTCTTGAGGCGGTCACATCCGTGCTGGCCCCCACCAACAACGACAGAAGGACATTCGCGGCTTCGTTGGCGAGCAACAGGCCGGGCTGCCCAGCATCTGTCAAAATTGAACCGGATTTGACCTATTGAGGCCGGTCGGTCCGGCCCGATGTATAGGATTGTCGGAAAATACCGAACCGTTTCGCCACAATTCGCCGAGGGCCGGCGAATCAGGTGCAATCTTCAGGCAAGCGCCAGGAGCGTCGCGGGGCTCTTTCGTCGGGACTGGCAAAGGCGCCCGCAGGCCGGGCGACCTCCGGTCGCGGCCTCTTTGGTATCGATCAGCGTTCTTGTGAAACGGCTCTGCGCCTTCATTGCCAGCTCCCCATATCCGGTCCCGGACCTGCCGGGACACCCTTGCCGGATCGCAGGTGCGTCCTGCGTCCTGCACCGAGGATGCGCAGGAATTGGGGCACGTTTTGGACCCGTAGCGGACAATTTCAGGAAATGGCCGCCTTTGTTTCCGGCCCTATCCCGGGTCCCGGGTCAGAGCCGGATCACCGAGATCAGCCGGCCGTAGTCGGCTTCCTTGTCATGCACCGACCGGCGGTACGAGAAGAAGCGCTCCGGGTCGGAATAGGTGCAATGCCGGGTCCATTGCGCCTCGACGCCGGCGCTGCGCAGGCGGTGCAGCCCGTAGCCCGGCAGGTCGAAGTGCAGCCGGTCGCCCGAGCCACCGGCGAAGAACCGGGCGTTGACCGGATCCTCGGCCATGAAGACGTCGAAGAACTCGGGACCGACCTCGTAGGCGCGCTGGCTGATCGACGGGCCGATCACCGCCTGGATGTTCCCGGGCGTGGCCCCGAGCGCCACCATGGCCGACACCGTGGCGTCGAGCACGCCGTCCAGCGCCCCGCGCCAGCCGGCATGGGCCGCGCCGATGACGCCGGCCTCGGGATCTCCGAAGAGCACCGGCTGGCAGTCCGCTGTCAGCACCGCGAGCGCCACGCCCGGGGTGGCGGTGACGAGCGCGTCGGCTTCGGGCACCGGCCCCTCGTGCGGGCCCGACACGGTCATGACGCGCGCGGAATGGGTCTGGTGCACGTTGATCAGCTGCGCGACCGGCACCTCCATCGCGTCGGCCACCCGCGCGCGGTTGATGGCGACGATCTCGGACTGGTCCGAGGAGCCGTTGCCGCAGTTGAGTCCGGCGAAGACTCCCGAGGAAGCGCCCCCTCGTCGGGTGAAGAACCCGTGCCGGAAAGGGGTCAGGGCCTGCGAGGTGATGATCTCAAGCGTCATGTCAGAAGTCCGGGCGGCGGTGTGGCGCTTTCGGGGAAGAACCCGAGTGTCTTGAACAGCGAACCCATTTCCTCGGGGTGCGTCAACCGGCGATGTGCGGCAATGTGGCTGTCGAGTGCCGGGCCTTCGAGCTTTGCGGCAAGGGCCCGCGCACGATCGGTGATACCGAGCCGTTCGAGGAAGATGCCCTGCGGCACCAGCGGGGCGGTGGCACAGGGCGCGGCCTGCGCGAGCGCACCAAAATCCACGTGAGCGGTGAGATCCGCCTCGCCCGGGCAGTCGAGCGGCCCGAGCTTGCGATGGCGGCGGACCGCCTGGAACGTGTCGCCCAGACTTTGGTCGCTGCCGTAGTCGACGATGAGCGCGGCGCCGCCGTGTTCGGCGATGCGGCGGCCGATCTCGGCGGCGATCCCGGTGGCGGGGGCGCAGGTCTCGACCATGTCGCCCTCCTGCGTGTCCGCAAGCCGCGACTCGAGCGACGCCAGCGCCACCGGCTCGGTAAGCCCGAAGGCCAGCGCGCCGTCCTGCACGCCCACGACGCGCTCGGCCCAGCCGGTGCCCACGCGCAGGAACTGCCGGATGGGCAGCGCATCGAAGAACTCGTTCGCAAGCAGGAAGAGCGGCGCCTCGGGCAGGTCGGCGACGCTCTCGTGCCAGACCGGCATCAACGGCGCCAGCCGCCGGTGCTGGGCGTCGCGCAACGTGGGCGAGGCCTCGACGAGGTGCAGCCGCGCCGCCTCGAGCATCCCCGGCACCGCGCGCATCGCGCGCGTGGCGTCGGCCATCAAGGTCCCCCGCCCCGGCCCGAGCTCGGCCAGGACGAACGGCGCGGGCCGGCCCTGATCGATCCAGCACTGCGCGAGGCAGAGCCCCAGCAGCTCGCCGAACATCTGGCTGATCTCGGGGGCGGTGGTGAAATCGCCCGCCGCACCCAGCGGGTCGCGGGTGGCGTAGTAGCCGTGCTGCGGATGCAGGAGACAGGCCGTCATGTATTCCGCGACGCTCATCGGGCCCTCGGCGGCGATGCGCCGGTGCAGGATCTCGGCCAGCGGGGTCATGCCGTCACACCCGCCGCCGCGCCGCCACCAGCAGCGCCAGCCCCACGAGGATCATCGGCAGCGACAGGATCTGCCCCATGGTGAGCCCCCAGCCGTTCACGTGCCACGCAAGGCCGAGCGGATTGCCGGGCGAGACGAACTGCGCATCCGGCTGCCGTACCAGTTCCACCAGGAAGCGCGCGACGCCGTAGCCCGCGAAGAACACCCCCGCGACGACGCCCGGCGTCTTCAGCGCACCGCGCGCGAAGGCCAGCCAGATCAGCAGCCCGCCCAGCAGGATGCCCTCGAGCCCGGCCTCGTAGAGCTGCGACGGATGCCGCGCGCAGAGCTCGCCCACCGCCTGCCCGCAGGCCTGCGCCGCCTCGCCCGGGAAGATCACCCCCCACGGCAGGTCGGTCGGCCGCCCCCAGAGCTCGGCGTTGACGAAATTGGCAAGCCGCCCCAGCAGCAGCCCCGGCGGAACCGCCAGCGCCACGGTGTCGGCGGCTGGCAGCAGCGGGATGCGATGGCGCGAGAAGAATGTCAGCGCCGCGACGATCACCCCGATCAGGCCGCCGTGGAAGGACATGCCGCCATGCCAGATCATCAGGATCTCGGCCGGATGACTGAAATAATAGCCCGGCTGGTAGAACAGCACGAAGCCGAGCCGGCCGCCAAGGATGATGCCGAGGATGATCCAGGTCATCAGCTGCTCGAGCTGCTCCGGCGTCATCGGCGGGCGGTCGTCGCGCCAAAGCGTCGCACGCTTCAGCGCCGTCGCCGCCAGTTTCCAGCCCAGCAGGATGCCGGCGATATAGGCCAGCGCGTACCAGCGCAGGGCGAATTCGAAACTGCCGATCGAGATCGAGAACAGCTCGGGCGAGAGCGGCGGGAAAGGAATGGCGGCTTTCATGGGCGCATGAGTGCAATTGCTTTGGCGGGGAAGTCAACATCGCCCACGCGGACTTGAGCCCGGGGCCCACGCGCTCCATATAGAGGCAAGAACGCATCAGGAGGTCACCATGCAGACCCGCAGCAAGGTTTTCGACGACATCTCGCAGCTCATGACCAACGCCATGGGCGTGGCGCAGGGCGCAAAGGAAGAGGCCGAGACCGCCATGAAGTCGATGATCGACCGCTGGCTGGCGGACCGCGACTTCGTCACCCGCGAGGAATTCGACGCCGTCCGCGCCATGGCCCAGAAGGCCCGCGAGGAGAACGAGGCGCTGAAGGCACGCCTCGACGCCCTCGAGAAACGCGCCGACTGAGCGCGCCGCACTGCAGAGCCTCTGTGCCCGGCGATCGCGTCCGGGCGCAGCCGGGGCGCGTGTCTCAACAGGGTGACGGATGTCAGCGCCTGCGGACCCGCCCCTTCCGCCTCCCCGGAGCCTGATTCTGCTGGCTCCGGCAGCGTCACAGAGCCATGCGCGGGCCTTGCCTTGCGCGTGATGTGACGCTATAGGCCCCCGGTGGCATTGCGCCACCGATTCAGAAAACCAAGAAACGCCGTGGTTGGCCCGTTCGCTTCGGGGTCACATCCGGCAATGGAGAAGCGACATGAAACTCAACGAACTGCGCGACAATCCGGGCGCAACCCGGTCCAAGAAACGCATCGGCCGCGGCCCGGGCTCGGGCAAGGGCAAGATGGGTGGCCGTGGTATCAAGGGCCAGAAATCCCGTTCGGGCGTGGCCATCAACGGCTACGAAGGCGGCCAGATGCCGCTCTACCAGCGTCTGCCCAAGCGCGGCTTCAACAAGCCGAACCGCAAGGACTACGCTGTCGTCAACCTCGGCCTGATCCAGAAGTTCGTCGACGCGGGCAAGCTCGAAGCCGGCTCGATCACCGAAGAGACCCTCGTCTCGTCGGGCCTCGTGCGCCGCAGGCTGGACGGCATCCGCGTCCTTGCCAAGGGCGAGGTCACCTCGGCCCTCACCATCGAGACCACCGGCGCGTCGAAATCGGCGGTCGAGGCGGTCGAAAAGGCGGGTGGCACGCTGAAAGTTGCGGTGGCGGCAGCCGCCGAATAAGCGGGTTGTGAGCGGTGAGACAGCCGCTTACATAGGACCCCACGTTTTCCACGAACGCCGCCGGAGCCGGAAAGCGCTTCCGGCGGCGTTCTGCCTTCGAGAGGACCCGCATGGCATCCGCTGTGGAACAAATGGCCGCCAACACCAGCTGGGCGGCGCTGGGCAAGGCCACTGACCTTCGCAACCGCATTCTCTTCACCCTCGGCCTGCTGATCGTCTACCGGCTGGGCACGTACATCCCCGTCCCCGGTATCGACGGCGCTGCGCTTCGTAACTTCATGGAGCAGGCAGGCCAGGGCATCGGCGGCATGGTCTCGATGTTCACCGGGGGTGCACTGGGCCGCATGGGCATCTTCGCCCTCGGCATCATGCCCTACATCTCGGCCTCGATCATCGTGCAGCTCCTCGCGGCTATGGTGCCGTTCCTGGAGCAGCTGAAGAAAGAGGGCGAGCAGGGCCGCAAGAAGATCAACCAGTACACCCGCTACGGCACGGTGGCGCTTGCGCTCTTCCAGGCCTACGGCCTCGCGGTCTCTCTCGAGGCGGGCGATCTTGCCCACGATCCGGGCTGGTACTTCCGCGCCGCCGTGGTCATCACCCTCGTGGGCGGCACCATGTTCCTGATGTGGCTGGGCGAGCAGATCACCGCCCGCGGCATCGGCAACGGCATCTCGCTGATCATCTTCGTCGGCATCGTGGCCGAGATCCCCGCCGCCCTGGCCCAGTTCTTCGCCAGCGGTCGCAGCGGTGCGATCAGCCCTGCGATCATCCTTGGCGCCATTGTGATGGTGGTCCTCGTGATCATGTTCGTGGTCTTCATGGAGCGCGCGCTTCGAAAGATCACCATCCAGTATCCGCGCCGCCAGGTCGGCATGAAGATGACCGAAGCCCAGCAGTCGCACCTGCCGGTGAAGGTCAACCCGGCGGGCGTCATCCCGGCGATCTTCGCGTCGTCGCTGCTGCTGCTGCCGACCACCATCGCGACTTTCAGCCAGGCGGGCTCGACCGGCCCGGTGATGTCCACGATCCTCGCCTACTTCGGCCCGGGACAGCCGCTCTACCTGCTGTTCTTCGCCGCGATGATCGTGTTCTTCGCCTATTTCTACACGTTCAACGTCTCGTTCAAACCTGACGAGGTGGCGGACAACCTCAAGAACCAGAACGGCTTCATCCCCGGCATCCGCCCGGGCAAGAAGACCGCCGATCACCTGGAATACGTGGTGAACCGGATCCTCGTGCTTGGCTCGGCCTACCTGGCCGCGGTCTGCCTGATGCCCGAGATCCTGCGCTCGCAGTTCGCCATTCCGTTCTATTTCGGCGGGACATCGGTTCTCATTGTGGTATCCGTCACGATGGACACCATTCAGCAGATCCAGAGCCATCTGCTGGCACACCAATACGAAGGTCTTATTCAGAAGTCGCAGCTGCGCGGCAAGAGTAAGAGCCGAAGCAAGCGCAGGGGACCCGCTCGTCGATGAACATCATTCTTCTTGGACCGCCCGGAGCCGGCAAAGGCACTCAGTCAGGGATTCTTGTCGAAGAGCGTGGCATGGTCCAGCTGTCGACGGGTGACATGCTTCGCGAAGCCAAGGCCAGCGGCAGCGAGCTCGGCAACAAGGTTGCCGAAGTCATGGCCCGCGGCGATCTGGTCACCGACGAGATCGTCATCGGCCTGATCCGCGAGAAGTTCGAGGCAGACCCGTCGCGCGGCTACATCTTCGACGGCTTCCCCCGGACCCTGAAGCAGGCCGACGCGCTCGGCGACCTGCTCGAGGAGATGGGCCAGAAGCTCGACAAGGTGATCGAGCTGCGCGTGGACGACGAGGCGCTGGTTTCGCGCATCGTCAACCGCGCCGAGCAGGCCAAGGCCGCAGGCCAGCCGGTCCGCGCCGACGATAACGAAGAGTCGCTGCGCACCCGCCTGATGGCCTACTACAAGATGACGTCGCCGCTGGTCGGCTACTACTATGCCAAGGGGCTCTATTCCCGGATCGACGGCATGGGGCAGATCGACGAGGTCAAGACCGCGCTGGCGGCACGGCTCGACGAGTGATTGCAGCGACATCGCAGACAGCAAAGGCGGGCCCCTCGGCCCGCCTTTTCTTTTGCGCCCGGCGCGCTCCGGTGCCCCCCTGCCCCGGCGCGGCTCAACTCCCGGTGGCGGCGATCCGCCCCACCCGGTCGAAGGCCAGCAGCACCCCTCCGCGCCCGTCGGCAAAGCGGGTGGCAAGGAACTCCGCGTCGACGGGCGAAAGGCTCGCGTAGCCCATGGACCAGCCGAGGAAGGCGCGCTCGCTCACCTGCCTCCGCATCCTGACCACGACCCGGTCGTGCCGGGTGTCGCGGGCGATCTCCGAGAACAGCAGGTCGACGGAGGCACCGGGCCCCTCGAGCACCTGGCAGAAGCTCGCGAGGTCGCGGAGCAGGTAGCCGGTGACCCCGAGCTGGGTGTTCCGCTCGAGAGCCTCCGCCAGGATCTGGAAATCCGTCGGGTGGCCGCGAGGGTAGCGCGAGGCGCTTGTATATAGCAGTTGCGTTATCATATAATCGGAACAACGCGGTCGCAGCCTGTTTGGTTCAGGACAGCGTGGCCTTTCGCGCCCGCATGCGCGGAAAAATGCCCCCTGAAGCGGGACGCCTCTGGTTGAGGGTTGACGCTCCTTGCGAATCCTCTTACCCACCCGCATCTCTAGCAGAGAATCGTTTTTGCGGAGCGGGTCTCACCCATCTGCAGACCACCTCATCAGCGGACAGCCCGAGGCGCATCGCGCTTTGGGCTCATGTTGTGAAAAAAGGTTCTGGAACTACGGAACCGCAACGAAAGGAACAGAGACTTGGCACGTATTGCCGGCGTCAACATCCCGACCAACAAGCGGGTGCCCATCGCACTCACCTACATCACCGGTATCGGACACACTTCGGCCCAGGCCATCTGCGAAGCCGTGAACATCGAAGCCTCGCGCCGCGTGAACGAGCTGTCCGATGCGGAAGTGCTCGCCATCCGTGAGCACATCGACGCGAACTACACCGTCGAAGGCGACCTGCGCCGCGAAGTTCAGATGAACGTCAAGCGCCTGATGGACCTCGGCTGCTACCGTGGCCTGCGTCACCGTCGCAACCTCCCCGTCCGCGGTCAGCGGACCCACACCAACGCTCGTACGCGCAAGGGCCCCGCAAAGCCCATCGCCGGCAAGAAGAAGTAAGGGAGGCCCACCGATATGGCACGTGATACCCGTCGCGGAGGCAAGAAGAAGGTCTCCAAGAACATCGCCGCTGGCGTGGCGCATGTTAACTCGTCGTTCAACAACACCAAGATCCTGATCTCGGATGTGCAGGGCAACGCGATCTCCTGGTCGTCCGCCGGCACCATGGGCTTCAAGGGTTCGCGGAAATCGACCCCCTACGCCGCTCAGCTGGCCGCCGAAGACGCGGGCCGCAAGGCGCAGGAACACGGCGTGAAAACGCTGGAAGTCGAAGTCCAGGGCCCCGGCTCGGGCCGTGAATCGGCTCTGCGCGCGCTTGCCGCCGTCGGCTTCAACATCACGTCGATCCGTGACGTGACGCCGATCGCGCACAACGGCTGCCGTCCGCCGAAGCGCCGCCGCGTCTGATCTTACGTACTTACGAGGTGGGGCCCTGCCATTTGGCGGGGTCCCACCTCACGTCATTTTAACCTCGGGCGTCTGAGCCTTTGGACATGGGGCACGGACAGGAATGGAGGGACGCATGATCCACAAGAACTGGGCTGAACTCATCAAGCCGACCCAGCTGGAGGTTCGCCCCGGCGCCGACCCCTCCCGGGTGGCAACCGTTGTCGCAGAACCGCTCGAGCGCGGCTTTGGTCTGACCATGGGCAATGCGCTGCGTCGCATTCTGCTGTCGAGCCTTCAGGGCGCGGCAATCACCAGCGTGCAGATCGACAACGTGCTGCACGAATTCTCGTCCGTCGCCGGTGTCCGCGAAGATGTGACCGATATCGTCCTGAACCTCAAGGGCGTTTCTCTCCGCATGGAAGTCGAGGGACCGAAGCGCCTGTCGATCAACGCCAAGGGCCCGGGCGTCGTCACCGCTGGTGACATCTCGGAAACCGCCGGCATCGAAGTGCTGAACAAGGACCACGTAATCTGCCACCTCGACGACGGTGCCGATCTCTACGTGGAACTGACGGTCAACACCGGCAAGGGCTACGTCTCTGCCGACAAGAACAAGCCCGAAGACGCGCCCATCGGCCTGATTCCGATCGACGCGATCTACTCGCCGGTCAAGCGCGTCTCCTACGAGGTGCAGCCGACCCGTGAGGGCCAGGTTCTCGACTACGACAAGCTGACCATGAAGGTGGAGACCGACGGTTCGGTCACCCCCGATGATGCCATCGCCTTCGCGGCGCGCATCCTGCAGGACCAGCTGTCGATCTTCGTGAACTTCGAAGAGCCCGAAGCGGCCGGCCGCCAGGACGAGGACGACGGGCTGGAGTTCAACCCGCTGCTTCTCAAGAAGGTGGACGAGCTCGAGCTGTCGGTGCGTTCGGCGAACTGCCTGAAGAACGACAACATCGTCTACATCGGCGACCTGATCCAGAAGACCGAAGCCGAGATGCTCCGCACTCCGAACTTCGGCCGCAAGTCGCTGAACGAGATCAAGGAAGTGCTGTCCTCCATGGGTCTGCACCTCGGCATGGACGTCGAGGACTGGCCGCCGGACAACATCGAGGATCTCGCGAAGAAACTGGAAGACCAGTTCTGAGAGACGCGGGTCTGACGAAATAAGGGGCGGGGCGCAGTGAGAGGGCGCCCCGTTTTCCTCCCCGCAAGGGGATCCGGGGCTTTGGCCCCACACGACCGGGCATCTGCCCCAAGGAGAGCGGTCCGCACGCATGGACCGCCTGACAAAGCAAAACCGCCCCACGATGGGCAAATGGAGTAAAGAAACATGCGTCACGCAAAAGGCTACCGCCGCCTCAACCGCACCCACGAGCACCGCAAGGCACTCTGGGCAAACATGGCCGGCTCGCTGATCGAGCACGAGCAGATCAAGACCACCCTGCCCAAGGCCAAGGAACTGAAGCGCGTCATCGACAAGCTCATCACCCTCGGCAAGCGCGGCGACGTGCACGCCCGCCGTCAGGCCGCCGCCCAGCTGAAGCAGGACATCCACGTCGCGAAGCTGTTCGAAGTTCTCGGCCCGCGCTACACCGAGCGCAACGGCGGCTACTGCCGTGTGCTCAAGGCCGGCTTCCGTTACGGTGACATGGCGCCGATGGCGATCATCGAGCTCGTCGACCGCGACGTCGACGCCAAGGGTTCGGCCGACAAGGCCCGCCTGGCCGCGCTCGAGGTGGCTGACGAGGAGTAATCCTCGCCCGAGCAACTGCATCGAGGCGCCGCAGGGATCTTCCCCGCGGCGCCTTTTTCATTTCGGCCTCACCGCATCCGACAGACGAAGCGAAAAGGCCATGCGGCCGGCAGCTTACGCCGCCTCCAGCTCCTTCTTCACCAGCGCCTCGATCTTCGCGATCGGGTGGTTGGTCAGGGTCTTCGGAATCTCGGCCACGATCTTGTCGGCCACCTCCTTGTGCAGAGCGGCGCGCAGGTCGCCCAGAACCTTGGGCGCGGCCACGAGCACCAGCCGCTCGAAGGCGCCGCGGTGGGCCTCGGCATAGAGCTTCTCGGCAAGATCCGCCGCGAAGCGCTCTTTCTGGAGCTCGTGCCAGTCGGTGTCGTCGAGCGCAGACCGCTGACCCATCCCCCCGTCATTCATCCGCCCGGGACGGTTCGCCCCCTGCTCGCGGTCCGAAGGGTTCTCCTGCGCCTCGGCATCGAACAGGTCGAGGTTGGGGTTCTCATGGTCGGTCAGGTTGCGCAGGAACAGCGCCTTCTCGCTGTCCGTCACCACCACCCAGGTGTCCTGTTTCAGCTCTGTCATGGTTCGGTCTCCTTTCGTGGCGTCGCGGGACCCGGCGGCACCGTCACGGCGTCCGCCCGCACCCGGCTTCACGGGATCAACGCCCCTGCTCACGCGCACGTTCCGCCACTCGCCTTGATTCCATTTCCGCAGGCGGGCATATCGCAGTGGCACAGGAGGACCGATCATGCTCCGCAACGCCATTGTCGCGCTTGCCCTTTCCACCACCGCCCTCGCCCCCCTGCCCGCCCTTGCCGATGCGCAGGTGCCGCAGAGCCAGGCCGAGATCTCTCTCAGTTTCGCCCCCCTCGTGAAGCAGGCCACGCCTGCGGTGGTGAACATCTATGCCCGCCGCGTCGTCCAGGCCCGCAGCCCCTTTGCCGGCGACCCGCTGTTCGGCAACCTGTTCCGCGACTTCGGCGGCGGCGGCCGCGAGCGTGTGCAGAACTCGCTCGGGTCCGGCGTGATCCTCTCGGATGACGGCATCGTGGTGTCGAACTACCACGTGGTCGGGCAGGCCACCGACATCCGCGTGGTGCTGAACAACGGCGCCGAGTACGACGCCAGGGTGCTCCTCGGGGATGAAGAGGCGGACCTCGCCATCCTCAAGCTCGAGAACGCCTCCGACATGCCCTACCTGACGCTGCGCGACAGCGACACGGTCGAGGTGGGTGAGCTGGTGCTGGCCATCGGCAACCCCTTCGGCGTCGGCCAGACCGTGTCCTCGGGCATCGTCTCCGGGTTGGCGCGCTCGGGCACTGCCACCGGCAACGCCCGCGGCTACTTCATCCAGACCGACGCACCGATCAATCCCGGCAACTCGGGCGGCGCGCTGATCGACGTGAAGGGCCGGCTGATCGGCGTCAACACCTCGATCCTGACGCGGTCCGGCGGCTCCGAGGGCATCGGCTTCGCCATCCCCTCGGCGTTGGTCTCGGAATTCGTCGAGCAGGCCCGTGAGGGCAACGAGAGCTTCGCCCGCCCCTGGGCCGGGATGACCGGCCAGCCGGTGAACGCCGACCTCTCCGAAAGCCTCGGCCTGCCCCTGCCCTCCGGCGTGCTGATCGCGGCGCTGCACCCGCAGAGCCCCTTCGCCGCCGCCGGGATCGAGGTCGGCGACGTGGTGCTCGAGGTCGACGGGCAGCCGGTGAACACCCCGCCCGAGATGCTGTTCCGCATGTCCGTGGCGGGGCTCGGCCACGTCGCCAAGATCCGCTACCTGCACGACAGCACGCCGCAGGAGACCGAGGTCGGGATGATCGCTCCGCCCGAGGTCCCCGCCCGCGACGCCGTCACCCTCGGCGAGCGCGACCTGCTGCCCGGTCTCGCGCTGGCCCGCATCAACCCCGCCGTCGGCGCCGAGCTGAACCTGCCGCTCAGCGGCGAGGGCGTGGTGGTCACCGATCCCGGCCCCTATGGCGCCCGCATCGGCCTGCGCCCCGGCGACATCCTGCGCGGCATCAACGGCAAGGCGGTCGAAGCCCCCGCCGACGTCGCGCCGCTGCTGAACCGCGCCGGCTCGCGGGTGCAGCTCGACGCGCAACGCGGCGGCTCGCGCCTGTCGCTGCGGTTCCGGAGCTGATCCCTTGGCCGATCTCTTCGACAGCCCCGACGCCACGCCACCGGAGGACCGGGCCCCCCGCCCGCTCGCCGACCGGCTGCGGCCGCGGGCGCTCGACGAGGTGATCGGCCAGCGCCAGCTTCTCGGCCCCGACGCGCCGCTCGGCATCATGCTGGCCTCGGGTGCGCTCTCGAGCCTCGTGCTCTGGGGCCCGCCGGGGGTCGGCAAGACCACCATCGCGCGGCTGCTCGCGGATGCCACCGACCTGCACTTCGTCCAGATCAGCGCCATCTTCACCGGCGTCCCGGAGCTGCGCAAGGTCTTCGAGGCGGCCCGGCACCGCCGCACCAACGGCCAGGGCACGCTGCTCTTCGTCGACGAGATCCACCGCTTCAACAAGGCGCAGCAGGACGGCTTCCTGCCACATATGGAAGACGGCACCATCCTGCTGGTGGGCGCCACCACCGAGAACCCCAGCTTCGAGCTGAACGCGGCGCTGCTGTCCCGCGCGCAGGTGCTGGTGCTCGAGCGCCTCTCCCTCGCCGACCTCGAACGCCTCGCCCAGCGGGCAGAGAAGGAACTCGGCCGCGCCCTGCCCCTCGACGGCGCCGCCCGAGAGGCGCTGCTCGAGATGGCCGACGGCGACGGCCGCGCCGCGCTCAACCTTATCGAGCAGGTCATGGCGTGGAAGACCGACGCCAAGCTCGACACGGCCCAGCTCACCCGGCGGCTGATGCGGCGCGCGGCGCAGTACGACAAGTCCGGCGACGGCCACTACAACCTGATCTCGGCGCTGCACAAATCCGTGCGCGGCTCCGACCCGGATGCGGCGCTCTACTGGTTCGCCCGGATGCTCGAGGCCGGCGAGGACCCGCGCTTCCTCGCCCGCCGCATCACCCGCATGGCGGTCGAGGACATCGGCCTCGCCGACCCGCAGGCGCAGGCGATCTGCATCGACAGCTGGCAGACCTACGAACGGCTGGGCTCTCCCGAAGGCGAGCTGGCGCTGGCCAACGCGCTGGTCTACCTCGCGCTCGCGCCCAAATCCAACGCCGCCTACATCGCCTACAAGGCCGCCCGCGCCGATGCCCGCCGCACCGGCTCGCTGATGCCGCCGAAGCACATCCTCAACGCCCCCACCCGGCTGATGAAGGAGCAGGGCTACGGCAGCGGCTACAGCTACGATCACGACGCCGAGGACGGATTCTCCGGGCAGGACTACTTCCCCGACGACATGGGCCGCCAGCGCTTCTACGCCCCGGTCGAACGCGGCTTCGAACGCGAACTGAAGAAGCGCGTCGAGTATTTCGAACGCCTCCGCCGCGAGCGCAGCGGCTGACCGGTAACGCGACGTCGCGCCTTCATCTTGCCGGATAAACTCCGGGGGGCCCCGCAGGGGCGGGGGCAGAGCCCCCTCCGACCTTGACAAGCGCACCGCCGCGCGACATTCCGCGACCATGATCCTGACGCTTCTACAGGTCGCCCTGGGCGGCGCATTGGGCGCATCCGCGCGCTATCTGACCGGTGTCGCCATGACGTCGCTGATGGGGCGTGGCTTCCCGTGGGGAACGCTGGCCGTCAACATTCTCGGCTCCTTCCTCATGGGGCTGCTGGTGGTGGCGCTGGCCAACCTCTCTGCGACCCGGCTGGCGCCGTTCTTCGCGGTGGGCTTCCTCGGCGGCTTCACCACCTTCTCGAGCTTCTCGCTCGACGTCGCGACGCTCTACGAGCGCGGCGACGTCGCTCTGGCGCTCGGCTACGTGGCGGTCTCGGTCGCCGTTTCCATCGCCGCGCTGTTCGCGGGCCTCCTTATCGCACGGAACCTTTTCGCATGAGCCGAGTCCAGACCATCACCATCGGCCCCGGCGACGGCGACCAGCGCCTCGACCGCTGGCTGAAGCGGCACTTCCCGCACCTCGCGCAGGGCCGCATCGAGAAGATGTGCCGCAAGGGCGAGATCCGCGTCGACGGCGGCCGGGTCAAGGCCTCGACCCGCCTCGAGGTCGGCCAGCAGGTGCGCATCCCGCCGCTGCCCGAGCCCGACGCCGTGAACGCGGCCCCCGCGGCCGCGCCGAAGCCGCGTGTGAGCGATGCCGACACCAAGTTGATCCAGGACGCGGTGATCTGGAAGGACGACCACATCATCGCGCTCAACAAGCCGCCGGGCCTGCCGGTGCAGGGCGGCAGCAAGACCACCCGACACGTGGATGGCCTCTCCGAGGCGCTGCGCTTCGGCCTCGACGAGAAGCCGCGCCTCGTGCACCGGCTCGACAAGGACACCTCGGGCGTGCTGCTGCTGGCGCGCACCCGCGCGGTGGCGCAGGCGCTGACCGCCGCCATCCGCCACAAGCAGACCCGCAAGATCTACTGGGCGGTGGTCGCGGGCGTGCCCACCCCCTACCTCGGCGAGATCCGCTACGCGCTGGTCAAGGCGCCCGGCCACGGCAGCTCGGGCGAGGGCGAGAAGATGATCTGCGTGCACCCGCGCGACGTCGACCGCACCGAGGGCGCCAAGCGCGCCCACACGCTTTACGCCACGCTCTACCGCGTCGCGGGCCGCGCCTCGTGGGTGGCGCTCGAGCCGATCACCGGCCGCACCCACCAGCTGCGCGCGCACATGGCCGAGATCGGCCACCCGATCATCGGCGACGGCAAGTACGGCGGGTCGGGCCAGGAAAACCTCGGCGACGGCTGGGGCGCCCAGCTTGGCGGGGTGATCTCGAAGAAGCTGCACCTGCACGCCCGCTCGATGACCTTCGAACACCCGGTGACCCACAAGCGCGTCACCGTGACCGCGCCGCTGCCGGAACACATGAAGCACACCTGGGAGACCCTCGGCTGGACCGAGGACCTCGCCGCGGACGACCCCTTCGAAAGCCTGCAATGACCGACCTGCGCCTCGTGATCTTCGACGTCGACGGCACCCTCGTCGACAGCCAGGCCGACATCCTCGCCTCGATGCGCGCGGCCTTCGCCAGCGCCGGGCTCGAGGCCCCCGCGCGGGCCGAAATCCTGTCGATCGTCGGGCTGTCGCTGCCGCTGGCGATCGCCGAGCTCGCGCCCGGGATCGACCCCGCGACCCGCGACGCCATGGTCGAGGCCTACAAGGCCAGCTACATGGGGCTGCGCATCGAGAAGGGCACGCCGCAGAGCTCGCCGCTCTATCCCAACACACGCGAGGTGCTCGAGGCGCTGCACGCCCAGCCCGAGACCCTGCTCGGCATCGCCACCGGCAAGTCGCGCCGCGGGCTGGACAAGCTGCTCGACGGCCACGAGATGCGCCGGCTCTTCGTCACGCAGCAATGCGCCGACGACCACCCCTCCAAGCCCCACCCCGCGATGATCGAGGCCGCGCTCTCCGAGACCGCCATGCCCGCGCACCGCGCGGTGATGCTGGGCGACACCAGCTTCGACATGCAGATGGCGCGCGCCGCCGGCGTCACCGCCATTGGCGTCACATGGGGCTACCACGACGCAGCGCGGCTGCGGGACGCACATCACGTCATCGACGACATCCGCGCCCTGCCCGCCCTGCTGGAAGAGATCTGGGAGACGACCGCATGAGCGAATGGGCCCCCCGCCGCTTCTATACCGAAGCCACCGTCACCGAGGCCGAAGGCGGCTACGGCATCGCGCTGGACGGCCGCCGCGTGATGACCCCGGGCAAGTCGCCGCTGGTGGTGCCGACCCGCGCACTCGCCGAAGCCATCGCCGCGGAATGGGCGGCGCAGGGCGAGAAGATCGCCCCCGAGACCATGCCCTTCACCCGCACCGCCAACAGCGCCATCGAGAAGGTCGCCCCGCAGCGCGCCGCGGTGGCCGACATGCTGGCGGAATACGGCGACAGCGACCTGCTATGCTACCGCGCCGTGGACCCCGAGCCGCTGGTGGCCCTGCAGTCCGAACGCTGGGATCCGATGCTCGCCTGGGCGGCCGAGCATCTTGGCGCCGCGCTCGAGCCGCGCGCAGGGCTGATGCACGCGCCGCAACCCGCCGAAGCGCTGGAACGCCTCGCGGTCCGCACCCATACGCTCGACCATTTCCGGCTGGCGGCCTTTCACGATCTCGTGGCGCTGACCGGCTCTCTGGTGCTCGGCTTTGCCGCCACCGACCCCGCGCAGGATCCCGAGGCGCTCTGGGCGCTCTCGCGGCTCGACGAGACCTGGCAGGAAGAGACCTGGGGCACCGACGAGGAAGCCCGCGAGATGTCCGAGAACAAACGCCGCGCGTTTCTTCACGCTCATCGATTTTTTGCTCACTGCGCCACTGATTAATCACGCCGCGGCACCGGAAACACTGCCCATTTTCGCGGCAGTGCATGGTGACTTTCGCAGCGGAACGGCTTGACCTCTCTTTGGGAATCCGAACACACTCGGCCTCACCAGAGGGGGGAGAACCCTGCCCAGGTATTTTCACGGCCCATGTGGGTCACGGAACCGGCCCAAGAGGGGCCGGACAACAGGAAGAGGTTAACATGAAAAAAACCGTAATCCTTGGCGCGCTCACGGTGGCCGGTCTTGCGGCGGGTGCCGCAGGTGCGGCAACCCTTGACGACGTCAAGGCACGTGGCTCGCTGAACTGCGGCGTGTCGACCGGTCTGACCGGCTTCTCGGCCCCCGACGCCAACGGCGTCTGGCAGGGCTTCGACGTCGCCGTCTGCCGCGCGGTCGCCGCAGCGGTTCTCGGCGACCCGATGGCGGTCGAATTTGTGCCCACCACCGGGCAGACCCGCTTCACCGCGCTGGCGTCCGGCGAGATCGACGTGCTGGCGCGCAACACTACCTGGACCTTCTCGCGCGATGTCGACCTCAAGTTCGAATTCATCGGCGTGAACTACTACGATGGCCAGGGCTTCATGGTGCCCAAGGCCCTCGGCGTGAGCTCGGCCAAGGAACTCGACGGCGCAACCGTCTGCATCCAGACCGGCACCACCACCGAGCTGAACCTCGCGGACTTCTTCCGCGTGAACAACATCAGCTACGAGCCGGTGCCGATCGAGACCAACGCAGAGGCGCAGCAGCAGTACCTTGCCGGCGCCTGCGACGTCTACACCACCGACGCGTCCGGCCTCGCTGCCACCCGCGCGTCGTTCGAAGCTCCGGGCGATCACGTGATCCTGCCGGAAATCATCTCGAAAGAGCCGCTCGGCCCGCTCGTCCGCCACGGCGACAGCGAATGGGGCGACATCGTGCGCTGGACCCTCAACGCACTGGTCGCCGCCGAAGAATACGGCGTGACCTCGGCCAACATCGGCGAGCTCTCGGCGGCTCCGGGCAACAACCCGGAAATCAACCGTCTGCTCGGCACCGAAGGCGAGCTTGGCGCGATGTTCGGCCTCGAGGCCGACTGGGCCAAGAAAGCCATCATGGCCAACGGCAACTACGGCGAGATCTTCGAGAAGACCATCGGCGAGAACACCCCCATCGGCCTGTCGCGCGGCCTGAACGCGCAGTGGACCGAAGGCGGCCTGCTCTACAGCCCGCCGTTCCGCTGAACGGCACGAAAAACGAGGGCGCGGGGATGAACTCCCGCGCCCTTTCCAAATAGAGGGCGAAGCAGTCGCCCGACACCAATACGAGTTTCCGACGAGGGGCGGAGGCCGGATCAACCGGCCCGGGACCCGGGAAGAACGGAAACCACCGGGGAGAACAAAATGACGACCATGACGGACCCGCCGGGGCAAGGCTTCCGGCTGTCTCAGCTTATCTACGATACCCGCTACCGCTCCCTGACCATTCAGGTGGTGGCGATGATCCTGCTGATGCTTCTCTTTTCGTGGCTCGTCTCGAACACGATCCACAACCTGCAGAACCTCGGCAAGGACTTCGACTTCGGCTTCCTGTGGCAACCGTCGGGCTATGACATCAACCAGCGCCTGATCGACTACAACAGCCAGAGCACCCACGGACGCGCCGCCCTTGTCGGCATCCTCAACACGCTGCTCGTCGCGGCGCTGGGATGCGCACTGGCCACCGTGCTGGGCGTCATCGCCGGCGTGCTGCGCCTGTCCAACAACTGGCTGGTGGCGCGGCTGATGGCCTTCTACGTCGAGGGCTTCCGCAACGTGCCGCTGCTGCTGTGGATCGTGCTGATCTTCGCGCTGATGACCGAGGGCACCCCTGCCCCTTCGGCCTTCCGGGGCGACACCCCGTCCGCCTCGATGCTGTTCGACGCGGTGGCGATCACCAACCGCGGCGTCTACATTCCCGCCATCCACTTCAACGCGGCCTTCTTCGAGAGCGGGCTCTACAACTGGCTGCTGATCATCGCGGTCTTCGCCGCCTCGGTCTTCGCCGTGAAGCGCATCGGCCACTGGGCCGCGGTCAAGCAGGAAGCCACCGGCGACCGGCCGACCACGTGGTACCTGACGCTGGGCGTGCTGATCGTCCCGACCGCGATCCTGATGGTGCTGATGGGCGCATATTTCGACCTGCCGTCGCTGCAGGGCTTCAACTTCGGCGGAGGCGTACACCTGCGCGGCTCGCTGATTGCACTCTGGCTGGCACTGTCGCTCTACACCGGTGCCTTTATCGCCGAGATCGTCCGGGGCGGCATCCTCGCCATCTCCAAGGGCCAGAGCGAGGCGGCCTTCGCGCTCGGCCTGCGCCCGGGCACGACGATGAACCTCGTGATCCTGCCGCAGGCGCTGCGGGTCATCATTCCGCCGCTGATCTCGCAGTTCCTGAACCTCACCAAGAACAGCTCGCTCGCCATCGCGGTGGGCTACATGGACGCGCGCTCGACCCTGGGCGGCATCACCATCAACCAAACGGGCCGCGAGCTCGAGGGGATGCTGCTGCTGGGCCTGTTCTACCTCGTGCTCAGCCTGCTGATCTCGGGCGTGATGAACGTCTACAACAACTCCGTGAAGCTGAAGGAACGATGAGATGAGCGATACCCACGCACAGACCGTCGCCTTCGTCCGCGACACCATGACCGAGCAGCAGGAGCCCCCGCTCTCGCAATCCGGTGCCTACAAGTGGATGCGCGAGAACCTGCTCTCGACGCCGCTGAACGTGATCCTGACACTGGTCTCGGTCTGGCTGATCTACTCGGTCCTGAGCCATGTCATGCCCTGGGCGGTGTTCGGGATCTGGGACGCCAGCAGCCTCTCGGAATGCCGCACCATCCGTGACGAGCTCTACGGCGCCGACGCCAACGTCGCCTGCTGGGCGGTGATCAGCGAACGCTGGAAGCAGCTGCTCTTCGGCTTCTACCCGCCCGAGCACTACTGGCGCCCGGTGCTGGCCTTCGTGCTGTTCCTCGTCGCGATCTCGCCGGTGCTGTTCTCGTCGCTGCCACGCAAGCTGCTGGCCTTCTCCGTCGTCGCGCCCTTCATCCTGTTCTGGCTGATCTGGGGCGGCACCATCTGGGGGCCGATCTGCGTCGCACTCGGCTTCGTCATCGGCTGGGCGATCATCCGCTACGCAAGCCCCTACATCGGCGCGCTCGGCAGCGTCATCCTCGCCATCGTCGTACCGCTTCTGTACTGGTTCGTGCTGGCCGGGCCGCTCGACGACCTGCTGGCGTCGATCCTGCCCATCGGACTCGAGCAGGTGCAGTCCAAACAGATGGGCGGCTTCATGCTGGCCATGATCATCGGCATCTCGGGCATCGCCCTGTCGCTGCCGCTGGGCATCGTGCTGGCGCTCGGCCGCCAGTCGGACCTGTTCCTCATCAACAAGTGCTCGGTGATCTTCATCGAGGTGATCCGCGGCGTGCCGCTGATCGTCTGGCTGTTCACCGCGTCGCTGCTGCTGAACTACTTCCTGCCGCCGGGCACCAACTTCGACCTCATGCTGCGGGTCATCATCATGGTGACGCTGTTCTCCTCGGCCTACATCGCCGAGGTGGTGCGCGGGGGCCTCGCGGCCCTGCCCAAGGGCCAGTACGAAGCCGCCGACGCGCTGGGGCTCGACTACTGGAAATCCATGCGGCTCGTGATCCTGCCGCAGGCACTCAAGATCTCGATCCCGGGGATCGTGAACACGTTCATCGGGCTCTTCAAGGACACCACGCTGGTGGTCTTCATCGGTCTGCTAGACCCCATCGGCCTGTCCAACGCGATCCGGGCCAGTACCGAGTGGAACGGCATCTACTGGGAGCTCTTCGTCTTCATCGGCCTCTGCTTCTTCATCTTCTGCTTCAGCATGGGCCGCTATTCGCTCTTCCTCGAGAAAAAGCTCCGCCGTGAGCACCGCTAAGGAGACCTGATCATGCAACAACAATCGACCACGTCCGTCGACCTCAGCCACATGACCGTCTCCGACGAGGTGGCCATCCAGATCACGAAGATGAACAAGTGGTACGGGAACTTCCACGTGCTGCGCGACATCGACCTGACCGTCTACCGCGGCGAGCGGATCGTCATCGCCGGGCCGTCGGGCTCGGGCAAGTCGACGATGATCCGCTGCATCAACCGCCTGGAGGAACACCAAGCGGGCAAGATCGTGGTGGACGGCACCGAACTCGGCTCCGACCTCAAGAACATCGACAAGATCCGGTCCGAGGTCGGGATGGTGTTCCAGCACTTCAACCTGTTCCCGCACCTGACCATCCTCGAGAACTGCACCCTCGCCCCGATCTGGGTTCGCAAGATCCCCAAGAAGGAGGCCGAGGCCACGGCGATGCACTTCCTCGAGAAGGTGAAGATCCCCGAGCAGGCCAACAAGTACCCCGGCCAGCTCTCGGGCGGTCAGCAGCAGCGCGTGGCCATCGCCCGCTCGCTCTGCATGAA
The DNA here is from genome assembly GCF_900102075.1 of Salipiger thiooxidans. Lineage (GTDB taxonomy): Bacteria > Pseudomonadota > Alphaproteobacteria > Rhodobacterales > Rhodobacteraceae > Salipiger > Salipiger thiooxidans. The sequence goes on from NZ_FNAV01000001.1 coordinate 430,372, forward strand.
GCCGCGGATCATGCTCTTCGACGAGCCCACCTCGGCGCTCGATCCCGAGATGATCAAGGAGGTGCTCGACACCATGGTATCGCTCGCCGAGGAAGGCATGACCATGATCTGCGTGACCCACGAGATGGGCTTCGCGCAGGCTGTGGCCAACCGGGTGATCTTCATGGACGCGGGCCAGATCGTCGAACAGAACGAGCCCAAGGAGTTCTTCAACAACCCGCAGCACGAGCGGACGAAGCTGTTCCTCAGCCAGATCCTCGGCCACTGAGCCCCCTGCCCGTCATTGCAGCCGGACGCAGCAAGGGCCCGCCATCCCGGCGGGCCCTTTTCTCGCGCGCTGAAGCGGTCTCTTGACCGAGACGGGATCGCCCCGCCCCGCCGTATCAACGCAAAGAAAAACGCCCCGGAGAGGCTCTCCGGGGCGTTTTCCTGTCATGGTCAGAGCTGGCTTCAGCCGCGCTCTTCGATGATCTCGACGAGGTGCGGGATCTTGGCAACCATGCCGCGCACGGCGGGGGTGTCCTCGAGCTCGCGGGTCTTGTGCATCTTGTTCAGGCCCAGGCCGATCAGCGTCTTGCGCTGGACTTCGGGGCGACGGATCGGCGAGCCGATCTGCTTGACAACAATGGTCTTAGCCATGGATCTCAGGCCTCCTCAGCGACTTGGGTCGACTCGGCCGCAGCGTCTTCACGCTTGGGCAGGATGTCGGCCACTTTCTTGCCGCGGCGCTGTGCGACGTTGCGCGGCGACTGCTCGCGCCCGAGGCCGGCCAGCGTGGCGCGGATCATGTTGTAGGGGTTCTGCGAACCGATCGACTTGGCGACCACGTCGTGCACGCCCAGCATCTCGAACACGGCACGCATCGGACCACCGGCGATGATACCGGTACCTTGCGGTGCGGTGCGCATCACGACGCGGCCAGCGCCGTGGCGGCCTTCGATATCGTGGTGCAGGGTGCGGCCTTCGCGCAGCGGCACGCGGATCATCTTGCGCTTCGCCTGCTCAGTGGCCTTGCGGATGGCCTCGGGGACCTCCTTGGCCTTACCCTTGCCAAAGCCGACGCGGCCCTTCTGGTCGCCCACAACCACGAGTGCAGCGAAGCCGAAACGCTTGCCGCCCTTCACGGTCTTGGACACACGGTTGATCGCGACAAGGCGATCGGCGAATTCGGGTGCGGCGTCCTCGCGGTCGCGGCGACCACGGCCTTCCCGGCGGTTATCACGTTCTGCCATCTGGCATTCCTTCTGTTCAGGGTCGGCGCGCGGCTCAACGCGTTGCACCGGATGGTGTCGATCCTTGGTGAGCCCCTGCGATAGGCGAAGGGTCCCGGATCATCGAGGCGTTGCCGCCTACAGGAAAGCGGGGCGACAGGGCCGCCCCGCGTTTCGACCGCCAGGTGAGCGTCAGGCGCCCACCCTGCGGATCAGATCTTCAGACCTGCTTCGCGGGCGGCGTCGGCCAGAGCCTTCACACGACCGTGGAACAGGAAACCGCCGCGGTCGAAGTAGGCTTCTTCCACACCGGCTGCCTTCGCGCGCTCGGCAATCGCGGCGCCCACCTTCGCGGCGGCCTCCACGTTGCCCTTGCCGACGACGCCCAGATCCTTCTCGAGCGAGGAGGCCGAGGCCAGGGTCACGCCCTGCACGTCGTCGATCAGCTGCACGCTGATGTTCTTGTTCGAACGGTGCACCGAAAGCCGCACGCGGCCTGCGTTCACCTTGCGAAGCTTGTTCCGGACGCGCAGGCGGCGCTTGAGGAACAGTTCCCGTTTGCTGAGTGCCATTGTCTGCGTCCTTACTTCTTCTTGCCTTCCTTGGCGAAGATGTATTCGCCCTTATAGCGAATACCCTTGCCTTTGTAGGGCTCGGGGCGGCGCCAGTCGCGAATGTTCGCGGCAACCTGGCCAACCTGCTGGATGTCGTGACCTTCCACGACGATCTCCGTCGGCTTCGCGCAGGTGACCGTGATCCCCTCCGGAATGTCGAAGTTCACGTCGTGGCTGTAGCCCAGGTTCAGCTTCAGGACCGAACCCTGAACCGCGGCGCGGTAACCCACACCCTGGATCTCGAGCTCTTTCTTGAAGGTGTTCTGAACACCGTGCACCATGTTCGCGACGACGGTGCGGGACATGCCCCACTGCTGGCGCGCGCGCTTGGAGTTGCCGCGCGGCTCAACGGACACACTGTTTTCGTCGACGGTGATGGTCACGTCGTCGGTGGCGACGAAGGTCTGGGTGCCTTTCGGCCCCTTAACTTCGACGGTCTGGCCGCTGACGGATGCGGTGACACCCGAGGGCAGCTCAACCGGCTTTTTCCCAATACGAGACATCAGTCCCTCCTTAGAATACCGTGCAGAGCACCTCGCCGCCAACATTGGCAGCGCGGGCGTTCGCGTCCGACATCACACCTTTAGGCGTGCTGACAATCGACACACCCAGGCCCTGGCGGACCGAGGGGATGTCCTTGACACCCATGTAGACGCGGCGGCCGGGCTTGGAGACCCGCTTGAGCTCGCGAATGACGGGGGTGCCGTCGAAGTACTTCAGGCTGATCTCGAGCGTCGGGTGACCGTTGGTGTCGGTCCCGGACTCGTAGCCGCGGATGTAACCTTCGTCCGCGAGCACATCGAGAACCCAGGCGCGCAGCTTCGAGCCGGGGGTCGACACGGTCGACTTGCCACGCAGCTGTGCGTTACGGATACGGGTGAGCATATCGCCGATAGGATCGTTCATCTCATACCCTCCTTACCAGCTCGACTTCACGACGCCGGGCAGCTGACCGTTCGAGCCCAGCTCGCGCAGCATGATCCGGGAGATCTTGAGCTTGCGGTAGTAGGCATGCGGACGGCCGGTCAGCTGGCAACGGTTGTGCAGGCGGCTCGGGGCGGAGTTGCGCGGAAGTTTCGCCAGTTTCAGGCGAGCCTTGAAGCGCTCTTCCATCGGTTTGGATTCGTCGTTCGCGATCTCTTTGAGCTCAGCGCGCTTGGCGGCGTACTTCTCCACCAGCGCCTGGCGCTTCTTCTCGCGTTCGATCATGGATTTCTTGGCCATGTCTGTCGCTCCTTACGCGTTGAAGGGCATGTTGAAAGCCTTCAACAGCGCCTTGGCTTCCGCATCGGTGGATGCGGTGGTGGTGATGATGATGTCCATGCCCCAGACCTCGTCGACCTTGTCGAAGTCGATCTCGGGGAAGACGATGTGTTCCTTGATGCCCATGGCAAAGTTGCCACGGCCGTCGAACGACGGCTTCACACCGCGGAAGTCCCGGATCCGGGGCATCGCGACGTTGATCAGGCGATCGAGGAATTCATACATCCGGTCACCACGCAGGGTCACCTTGGCGCCCAGCGGCATCTCTTCACGAACGCGGAAGCCGGCGATCGACTTCTTGGCTTTCGTGGTGACAGCATGCTGGCCGGCGATCTTGGTCAGGTCTTCCTGAGCCGATTTCGCCTTCTTGGAGTCGCGCACGGCTTCGGCACCGCAGCCGATGTTCAGAACGATCTTATCGAGTGCAGGGATCTGCATGTCGTTCTTGTAGCCGAACTCTTCTTTCAGAGCGGCCTTGATGTCGCTGCGGAAATGCGCCTTGAGACGCGGGGTGTAGTTCGCGGTATCAAGCATCGATCACGTCCCCCGTGGTCTTGGCGAAGCGGACCTTCTTGTCGCCTTCGATGCGGAAGCCGACGCGGGTCGGTTTGCCGTTTGCATCGACGATGGCGATGTTCGAGAGGTCCAGCGGCATTGCCTGGGACAGACGGCCGCCTTGCGACGTCTGGCTCTGGCGCGTGTGACGGATGGCCATGTTGATGCCGCCGACGATGGCCTTGCCGGCCTTCGGATCGACGGATTCGATGGTCCCGGTCTTGCCCTTGTCCTTGCCGGCAAGGACGATGACCTTGTCACCTTTTTTCAGCTTGGCAGCCATCAGAGCACCTCCGGCGCGAGCGAGATGATCTTCATGAAGTTCTTCGCACGCAGCTCGCGAACGACCGGCCCGAAGATACGGGTGCCGACCGGCTCGCCCGAGTTGTTCAGGATGACGGCCGCGTTGCGGTCGAAGCGGATGGACGTGCCGTCTTCACGGCGGACTTCCTTGGCGGTGCGCACGACGACGGCCTTGCGGACGTCACCCTTCTTCACGCGACCGCGCGGAATGGCCTCTTTCACCGAGACGACGATGATGTCGCCGACCGATGCGTAGCGGCGATGCGAGCCGCCGAGGACCTTGATGCACTGAACTTTCCGGGCACCGGAATTGTCAGCGACATCCAGATTGGTCTGCATCTGGATCATGTGGTTTCTCCCGACCTTTGGGGGCTGTTCTTGGTCTACCCCCCAGGGTTTCGATCAAACTCGGACGTGGGCGGATTACTCCGCGATCACTTCCCAGCGTTTCGTCTTCGACTTCGGAGCGCACTCGATGATGCGGACCATATCGCCGACAGCGAACTTTTCCGCCTCGTCGTGAGCGCGGTATTTCTTCGACTTCTTGATGGTCTTCTGCAGCACCGGGTGCTTGAAGCGGCGGACCACCTGGACCGTGACGGTCTGAGCGTTGGCGGTGGAGGTCACGGTGCCTTGCAGGATACGCTTGGGCATGGGGTTAACTCCTTATTCCGCCGAAGCCGCGGCAGCGGCTTTCTGGTTCAGCACGGTCTTGACGCGTGCCACGTCGCGACGCACCTGGCGGATGCGTGCGGTGTTCTCGATGGCTCCGGTGGCTTTCTGGAAGCGGAGGTTGAAGGCCTCCTTCTTCAGGGCCACGAGCTCGTCCCGGAGCTGGTCCGGGGTCTTCGAGCTAAGCTCTTTGGCGTCCATATCGGTCGCTCCTTTGTTGCAACATCACCGGAGAGCCCCGTCGTTAAGCGGGTCACCCTGATTCCCGGTGGAGGTGGATGAACGCGGTCTATAGGCGCGTTGGGGCGAGATGGCAAGGAGAGTCTTGGACCGCCGAGGTCCGCCTAGCCTAGCGCCCGCCACGCATCGCTTTGAACAATCGGACCAAGCTCTCCGAAGACGGTTTACGGCCTATCAGGAATGCTATCGCTACAAGAGCGAGCAACACGGCACCAAGCCCCAAGCCTTCAGCGACACCGATATTCAATTCTGCATTCGCGATGAGTTCTGTCAGGTTCATTGACCTCTCCAAAACTTTCGAGGGTCAATGTTCGTGAGAACAAAGGAGCGCCCCCCGACAAAGTTGTCGGTTACGATCCTCAGTCCTCTTTTCCTACAAAGGTGGCGCCACCATTTTGGTCGGGCACCGCCCCAGAAGCGATCTGGGTATTTAGTGAACTCAAAACTAGCTACTGACACCACGCTTTCGGGCGGCCGCCGAAGCTCGACATGCAGGTCGTCGATCTTTGGCCTTCACTCGAAAGATGTCAGATCAATTCGATCAAGACTCTGCAATACCAACGAGCCTGTTGGGCTCCGCCCGTTCGCACCTCAAACGCTCCCCCGGAGCGTTTGCCGTGCAAAGCCCGGACCGGCGCTCACTCCCACTTGTAGTTGAAGCTGACCGAGATGCGCTCGTCTTCCGACGTGTTGGGCGGGACCTCGTGGCGCAGCCACGATTCCCAGAGCAGCACGTCGCCCACCGCCGGGGCCTCGTAGACGAAGGTCTTCAGTTCCTCGCGGCAGCCCTTGCGGCGCGCGGGGGCGGCCATCATGAAGCCCAGACGCGGGTCCTCGAGCTTCAGGGCCGAGGCGCCGTCGGGCATCGAGACATAGGTCGTCCCCGAGATCACCGAGTGCGGATGGATGTGCGAAGAATGCGTGCCGCCCTCGGGCAGGAGGTTGATCCAAATGTCCTCGACCACCAGCGTCTTGTCGCCAAGGTCGAACTCGAGGTCCTCGGCAAAGGCCGCGACGTGCTTGTCGATGGCGGCCACCAGATCGGCGAAGATCGGGAAGCGCCACGGCAGGTCGGTCAGCGAGGCATAGGAGGTGTAGCCCGGGTAGTTGTTCTCGTCGCACCACTCCTGCCCCGCCTCGTCGTCCTCGGCGATGGACCAGCACGAGGTCTCGAGCTCGGAGGTGTCGACAGCGGGCCCGTGCTCGGAGAGCCGGGCGTGGTACAGGCGGGTCGCGAAGAGGGATCGGATCTGGCTCATGTCCGCGTCTTAGCCTGAGTCGGGGCGGCTGGCGAGAGGCAAGGATTTCTCAACCGGTGTCTGCGAAGCTCTGCCGCACCGGAACCGATCCCGAGGTCAGAATGACCCTGCCGCGCCTGCTGGCCCTCTTCCTGCTGCTCTGCGGCGCCATGCTTTGCGTCCCGTTGCTTTGCGGCCCCGCCCGCGCCGCGGCCTTCCTGCCGTTGGGCGAGACACGGGGGCCGCTGCTGCAGCAGGGACAGGCGCTGATCGCGCCCCGTGGTGGCGCGCCGAGCGACGGGGCGAACGGCGGGGCGAGCCTCTTTGCGGGCACGCAGGGGGGCAGCTTCTTCGAGCCGGTGGTGCGGGCGGCCCCCCTGCCCGCGCTGGCGCCCTCGAGCAACGTCGCCGAGCACATCCGCAACGTCATCGCCCTGGCCGAGGCCGGGCCCGCCGGCTACGACGCCATCCAGCACGGCGCGCGCAGCCTGCCGCGCAAGCGCCCCACCGCGATGACCCTGGGCGAGATCTACGACTGGATCGCCGCGACCCCCGGCCAGCCCCACGCCATCGGGCGCTACCAGTTCGTCCCCGATACGCTGCGCGCGCTGGTGCGCCGGGCCGGGCTCTCGCGCGAGACGCGCTTCACGCCCCGGGTGCAGGACCACCTCGCCGACCTGCTCCTGCTCGACGCCGGCCTGCCCGAGGCGCAGCGGGGCGAGATCACGCCCCGCAGTTTCATGCACAATCTCGCGGGGATCTGGGCCGGGCTGCCCCTGCCCTCGGGCAAGTCGCGGTACCACGGCTACGCGGGCAACAAAGCGACGATGACCTGGGCCCGGTTCGAGCGGGAAATGGCGCCGGTGTTCCGGCGATGAGGGACGCGCGGTACTGGGGGTCGAGGCTACGGCGGCGGGTTGGGTGACCTCCAACGACACGTCGGGCCTCGGACTGCGGGCCGCCGACAGAGAACCGGGAACCGGGAACCGGCGAACACCGTGCTGCGGACACGGTCAAGGCCCCGGAGCATGAAACAGGGCGCAACGGCTCGGAAACGGGAAGGCCCCCGCCGATCGCTCGGCAGGGGCCCAATTCTTGGCTCGATGTCCTGGTGCGGGCGGACCCGCGACCGGGATTACCAGTCTTCGCGGACGACGACGCGGGTCTTGATCGGAAGCTTCATCGCGGCAAGGCGCAGGGCCTCACGTGCGATGTCTTCGCTGACGCCGTCGATCTCGAACATCACGCGGCCGGGCTTGACCTTGCAGGCCCAGTAATCGACCGAGCCCTTACCCTTACCCATCCGGACTTCGGTGGGCTTGGAGGTCACCGGGGTGTCCGGGAAGATGCGGATCCAGACACGGCCCTGACGCTTCATGTGACGCGTCATGGCACGACGTGCGGCTTCGATCTGCCGGGCGGTGACGCGCTCGGGCTGCAGAGCCTTCAGGCCGTAGTGGCCGAAGTTGAGATCAGAACCGCCTTTTGCCTCGCCGGAAATCCGGCCCTTGAACATCTTGCGGAACTTTGTGCGTTTCGGTTGAAGCATGTCTCAAACTCCCTCAGCGACGGCCGCCCATGGCGCCGCGCGGAGCCGGACCGTCCTGGATTTCCTGCGACTTGCGTTCGCGGGCGGACGGATCGTGCTCCATGATCTCGCCTTTGAAGATCCAGACCTTGATCCCGATGATGCCATAGGGGGTCGTGGCTTCGACATTGGCGTAGTCGATGTCGGCGCGCAGGGTGTGCAGCGGCACACGGCCTTCGCGATACCATTCGGTACGAGCGATCTCGGCACCGCCGAGACGGCCCGCGACGTTCACGCGGATGCCCAGTGCGCCCATGCGCATGGCGTTCTGCACCGCGCGCTTCATGGCACGACGGAACGAAACGCGGCGCTCGAGCTGCTGCGCGATGCTCTCACCCACGAGGCGGGCGTCCAGCTCGGGCTTGCGGACCTCGACGATGTTGAGGTGCAGCTCGCTGTCGGTCATCTTCGCCAGCTTCTTGCGCAGGACTTCGATGTCCGCGCCTTTCTTGCCGATGATGACGCCCGGACGGGCGCTGTGGATCGTCACGCGGCACTTCTTGTGCGGACGCTCGATGATCACGCGGGCGACGCCGGCCTGCTTGCACTCTTCGTGGATGAAATCGCGGATCGCGATGTCTTCCAGAAGCAGGTCACCGTAGTCCTTGGTGTCTGCGTACCAGCGGCTGTCCCAGGTACGGTTGACCTGGAGGCGCATGCCGATCGGATTGGTCTTGTTACCCATTAGGCTTGCTCCTCGATCTGGCGCACCTTGATGGTGAGTTCCGAGAACGGCTTGTTGATGCGGCCGAAGCGGCCACGTGCCCGGGGACGGCCACGCTTCATCACAAGGTTCTTGCCCACGTAGGCTTCGGCGACGACGAGTTCGTCGACGTCAAGGCCGTGGTTGTTCTCGGCGTTCGCAATGGCGGACTGAAGGCATTTCTTCACGTCCACGGCGATCCGCTTCTTCGAGAAGGTCAGGTCCGAAAGGGCCTTTTCCACCTTCTTGCCACGGATCAGCGCGGCCACCAGGTTCAGCTTCTGCGGCGAGGTGCGCAGCATACGGAGCTTCGCCATCGCCTCGTTGTCCGCCACGCGGCGGGGATTCTTATCCTTGCCCATGGCTTACTTCCTCTTGGCTTTCTTGTCGGCGGCGTGACCGTAGTAGGTACGGGTCGGCGCGTATTCACCGAATTTCTGGCCGATCATGTCTTCCGACACGTTCACCGGCACATGCTTCTGGCCGTTGTACACGCCGAACGTCAGGCCCACGAACTGGGGCAGGATGGTCGAGCGACGGGACCAGATCTTGATGACTTCGTTCTTACCGCTTTCGCGAACCTTCTCGGCCTTCTTCAGGACGTAGGCATCGACGAAAGGGCCTTTCCAAACAGAGCGCGACATGGATTAGCGACCCTTCTTCTTGGCGTGGCGCGAGCGGATGATAAGCTTCTGCGACGCCTTGTTGGTGTTGCGGGTACGCTTGCCCTTGGTCGGCTTGCCCCACGGCGTCACCGGGTGACGGCCACCGGAGGTCCGGCCTTCACCACCACCGTGCGGGTGGTCGATCGGGTTCATCACGACACCGCGGACCGACGGACGCTTGCCCATGTGACGGACGCGACCGGCCTTGCCGAGGTTCTGGTTGCTGTTGTCGGGGTTCGACACGGCACCGACGGTGGCCATGCATTCCTGACGCACCATGCGCAGTTCGCCCGAGGACAGGCGGATCTGGGCGTAGCCGCCATCGCGGCCGACGAACTGGGCGTAGGTGCCCGCAGCGCGTGCGATCTGGCCGCCCTTGCCGGGCTTCAGCTCGATGTTGTGGACGATCGTGCCGATCGGCATGCCCGAGAAGGGCATCGCGTTGCCGGGCTTGATGTCGGCCTTCGCGGACGCGACCACCTTGTCGCCGATGGCGAGACGCTGGGGCGCGAGGATGTAGGCCTGCTCGCCATCGTCATACTGGACGAGTGCGATGAATGCGGTCCGGTTCGGGTCGTATTCGATGCGTGCAACGATACCGTTGATGTCAAACTTGTTCCGCTTGAAATCGACGATCCGGTAGAGACGCTTTGCGCCACCGCCGCGGCGGCGTGCAGTGATCCGTCCGGTGTTGTTCCGGCCGCCCGACTTGGTCAGACCCTCGGTGAGGGCCTTGACGGGACGTCCTTTATACAGCTCCGAACGGTCGATCAGCACCAGCCCGCGCTGGCCCGGCGTCGTCGGCTTGTACGACTTGAGTGCCATGCTTCTGTCTTCCGTTTGCAGACGGGTGGAGAATCCACCCTATGTTACAGCCCCCTCGGTCTGCTGTCGCGGGGACAGGCTGCCTGCAGGTGGCCGGTAGTATAGGCCCCCGAAGGTGCCCGGTTAGATGTTCTCGCGAACAAACACGAAGCCCCGGACGAATCCGGGGCCTTGCGGATGCCGCTTGTTAGAGAAAGCGCCTCCCGAGGTCAAGCGCCTTGGGACAGCCTCGCCGATCTCGCCACGCGTCGCAGGCTTTCGGCAGGCAATGGTGCGCAGGGCTTCGGCAAGAAGGAAGGATCCTGGTGCCCCCACACGGACTCGAACCGCGGACCTACTGATTACAAATCAGTTGCTCTACCAGCTGAGCTATAGGGGCACCGTGGCGGCATGGATATGCCAGCCCGGCCCTCGCTTGCAAGCGCAATCTAGCGGTTCGCGCGGGCGAGCAGCCCCACCGCCGCGAGGCCGACCGCAATCACGAGCACCGCAGCAGGGGCCGCGCCGCCGAGGTACTCGAGCGAGGCCTGCTCGTGCACCCGGGTGGCCAGCGTCTCGTAGTTGAAGGGCCGCAGCAGCAGCGTCGCGGGCAGTTCCTTCACGCAATCGACGAAGACCAGCAGCAGCGCCGAGGCAATGGAGGCGCGGATCAGCGGGTAGTAGACCTCGACCAGCGTCCGGCCCTGACTGCGGCCGAGCGAGCGGGCGGCCAGCGCGAGGTTGGGCGAGACCCGCCCCATCGCCGCGTCCGCCGCCCCCTGCGCGATGGCAAAGAAGCGCACGAAATACGACAGGATCAGCGCGAAGGCCGAGCCGGTGAGCACCAGCCCGATGTCGCGCCCCGTCGCCGACTCGACCGCATCCGCGAGCGCGTGATCGAGCCCGGCCAGCGGAATCAGGATGCCGACGCCCAGCACCGCTCCCGGCGCCGCGTAGCCGATGGTCGTCACCGGTAACAGCAGCCGCGGCAGCTGGCGCCCGGAGAGGCGCACGCCGTAGACGAGGAAGACCGCGCCCAGCACCGTCAAGATCGCCGCCAGACCGCAAACCACCAAAGTGTGCAGCCCAGCCTCCCAGAGCCGCGGGTCGGCCCAGTTCTCGGCGTTGCGCAGTGCGTGCTTGAGGATCACCCCGCCCGGCAGCAGGAAGCCCATGGCGAAGGGGATGAGGCAGGCCAGCGTCGCCAGCCATGCCCCGCGCGGGGGCAGCACCTTGCGGGTGACCGGGCGCGAGCGGGTCGAAAGGTTGAAGAAGCGCATCTTCCGGCGCGAGCTCTTCTCGAGCAGCACCAGCAGGATCACCAGCGCGAGCACCGTGGTGGCGATCTGCGCGGCGCCGCCTGCGTTGTTGCTCTGCAGCCAGACCGAGAAGATGCCGGTGGTCAGGGTCTGCACCGCGAAATAGTCGACCGTGCCGAAGTCGTTCACCGATTCCATCATCACGATCGCCATGCCCGCGGCGATGGCGGGCCGCGCCAGCGGCAGGCCCACCCGCCAGAACCGGCCCATCGCCCCGGAGCCCAGCGACTGCGCCACCTCCTCGGACGAACCCGACTGCTCGCGGAAGGCGTTGCGGGCCAGCAGGTAGACATAGGGGTAGAGCGCGGCGGCGAGCACGATGATGGCGGCGCCCATCGAGCGGATCTCGGGGAACCAGTAGTCGCGCGCGGTCCTCCAGCCGAAGAGCTGCCGCAGGGCGCTCTGCACGGGCCCCGCGTATTCGAGGAAATCCACCAGCGCGTAGGCGCCCACGTAGGCCGGGATCGCCAGCGGCAACAGCAGCAGCCACTCGAGCCAGCGCCGGCCCGGGAACTCGTAGCGCGACACCAGCCAGGCCGCGCCCGAGCCCGCCGCCCCGGCAAGCGCGCCGACGCCGAACATCAGCACCAGCGTGTTCGACAGGTACCGCGGCAGCGTCGTCGAGACGAGGTGCGGCCAGATGTTCTCGGCCGGGAACAGCGCGATCCAGAACACCGCGAGAATCGGCGCCACCACCAGCGCGGCGATCAGTGCCGCCCCGACCGACCACGGGCTGGGCAGCCGCCATCCGCGACGCGGCTTGACGGAGCTCTGATCTGCAAGGCTCATGCGCACTCTCCCGGGCAATTGCGGTTTTCCTCGCCGTGAAAGCCCTTATAGTGCGGCGCCGGGCCATTCAAAAGAGCAGGCAATGCAGATCACTCTTCACCTCGGCGTTCAGTGCACGGATGAGGACCGACTGCTCAAGGGGCTGCTCAAGAACGTCGGAGATCTGCGCAAGGACGGCATCTGCATCCCCGGCCCCGGACGCTACCGCACGCTGCTCTCGGAGACGTTGAACACGCTTGGCGAGGCCACGCCTGCGCCGGAGGCCCGCGAGGTGCTGCTCGACGCGATCCTCGACGAGGATCCCGAGACGGTGCAGCGGCTGGTGCTCAGCCACGAGAACCTGCTTTCGGTACCGAAGCTGGCACTCTCGGGCGGCAGGCTCTACCGCAAGCTCGAACAGCGGCTGCCGGCGATGGCGCGGCTGTTTCCGGGCGACGGCATCGAGATCTTCGTGGGACTGCGCAACTTCGCGACCTACCTGCCTGCGGTCTACCGCAGCACGCCGCATGGCAGCTTCGACGAGTTCCTGTCGGGTGCCGATCCCATGCACCTGCGCTGGTCCGAGATGATCGCGCGGATCCGGACTGCCCTGCCCGACGCCCCGCTCACCGTCTGGTGCAACGAGGACACGCCGCTGATCTGGGGCCAGCTCCTGCACGAGATGGCCGGCATCGAGACCGACCGCAGGATCACCGGCGCCTTCGACCTGTTCTCCGAGATCGTCAGCCCCGAGGGGATGCAGCGCTTTCGCGCCTTCCTCAAGGAGAACCCGACGGTGAACGAGACGCAGAAGCGGCGGGTGATGATGGCCTTCCTCGACAAGTACGCGCTGGACGAGGCGGTGGAGGAAGAGCTGGACCTGCCCGGATGGGACACGGCCTATGTCGATATGCTGACCGAGCTCTACGACAAGGATGTCTATCAGATCGGGCAGATGCCCGGCGTCACGCTGATCGAGCCCTAGGTGTTCAGTCCCGGCTTTTCGCGGACGGGTCGGCGCCCGTCGGCGCCATGCCTTGCAGAATCTCCGCCCCGGGCCGGCATCGGGCGCCACGTGCGCAGGACGGTCTTCGCAAGGCGGTGCGAAAGGGGCGCACGCGGCGCCCCTGCGCGCCGTCACTCCATGCCGAGCGCGGCCTTGTACATCTCGAGCACCGCCTCTTCCTCGGCGATGTCGTCCTTGTCGCGCTTGCGCAGGGCGATGACCTTGCGCATGACCTTGGTGTCGTAACCGCGCCCCTTGGCTTCGGCCATGACCTCCTTCTGCTGGTCGGCGACTTCCTTCTTCTCGATCTCGAGCCGCTCGTAGCGCTCTATAAAGCTCTTGAGCTCGCCCGCCGCCACGCCGTAGCTGTTGCTCGAACCTTCGTCTTGCATCGTTCTTGTCTCCTGCCGGTTTGGCGTCTGAGTATCCCATGCCGCGCGCGGCCATCAAGGGGTTGCGGGGGCATGGGCGATGGATTACCGGAACCGGGATCTGCGAGGGCGAAGGGGAGAGACCCGATGGAATGGCTCATCTGGCTTGGAGCGGCGATCTCGGTGGTGGGACTCGGCGGGCTCTTCTGGTGCATCTGGCGCGTGTGGAGCGCCCGCAAGGCCGGGCTCGACGACGAGGCGCTGCGTGAGGTGGTGCGCAAGGTCGTGCCGCTCAACATGGGCACCATGATGCTTTCGGTCATCGGCCTGATGATGGTGATCGTCGGGATCTCGCTGGGCTGAACCGGCCGTTGCGCTGGCCTCAGGCCGAGCGCGACACGGGCTCGGCATTCAGGTCATCGAAGCTGCGGCCGTTCTTGACGAGCTCGGCAAAGATCGGCTCGGGCGCCCAGAAGGCGCGATCGGGATGGTCGAAGCCCTCCATCGCGCGGCGCAGCGCGAGAAGTTTCATCACTCCGGCAAGATGCATTGGCCCGCCCCGCCAGCGCGGCATCTCGAGCGCATGCAGCGCCACCACGTCGATGTCCGAGGGGCGCAGCGCCATGCCCGAGGCCAGCATCCGCGCGCCCTCGTTCACCATCGCCCCCAGCACCCGCTTGCGGATGAGATCAGGCGGCATCGCCGCAGCCGACGGCCGCTCGGCGTCGAGCAGGGTCTTCAGCGCCGAGTCTTCGCGGGGCATCGACGGATCTGCGGTCCAGTCGTACACGCCCCGGCGCGCGGAACGCCCCCCGCGCCCGGCCCCGAGCAGCAGCGCCGACCAGTTGCGCGCCCCGTCCGCGCGCGGCTGCGTGGCAAGCTCCCTGAGCCCCATCCGGTCGCGTGCCTCGAAGGGCGGACGGGTCCATCCCCACTCGCGGAAGGCGCGGTCGATGTCGTAGGGGTTCTGCCCCGCGTCCACCAGCGCATCCGCCGCCCGCTGGCAGGCCGCCACCAGACGCGCGGCAATGGTTTCCCCGCGAGACGTCACGCGCACCGCGATCTTGCCCAGCGCCCGCACCAGCGCCTGCGCCGCGGCAAGCTCGGAGGCCGAAACGACGGGTCCCGCCACAACCTCGACCAGCCGCGAGGCGGAGCCGGGCTGCGCGAACCGCAGGCCGAGCGCCTCGACCTCGCCCGCGCAGGCGACCGCGCGCACCGTGCCTTCGGGCACCGGTACGTGGCCCTGCCCCTGCGCCGCGAGCACGACCATGTCCGCGTCCGCCGCCATGGACGCACTGTCGCCGACCTTGAGCCCGGCCATGCGATCCTGCGCCTGCTCGTCGGTCAGCGCGCCGCGTTTCACCGCTTCGGCGAAGGCGTCGCGCAACTGCGGCACACCGGTCAGGAACGCCTCGGGATCGATCGTACCCCAGCGCAGCTCGAGCCCGGCATTGAGCGCGGTGAAAACGAGCTGCGCCGCAAGCCCGCCGCCGCCCAGGACGGCAAGGCGGTGCAGCGCGGGACGGGCGGTGCCGCCCGGAAGGCCGAGCCGGCCCGCCATGCCCTCGGAGACGAAAGCGGCGCGCAGGGCGCGGGACTGGTCGGAGGCAAGGCAGGTCTCCTGCACATCCGCCTCGAAGGCGAGACCGGCCTCGAAGGGCAGTAGCATCGCCGCCTCGACCGCGGCGACAAGCTCGCGCGGGGCAATCTCGGGCTGGCGCGCGGCGGCGTCGCGACGGCGCGCGACCTCCTTCTGGTAGGCGGCGGGCTCGGCGAAGCCCTGGCGCATTTCCGAACAGCGGCGCGGCCCTTGCCCGGTCTCGAGCAGCTGGCGCACAAAGCCCTCGGTCGCCGCCCGCAGGTCGCCCTCGGCCACCGCGTCGAGCAGCCCGCGCGCGGGCGCACGGGAGGCGGCGAACATGCCCCCGCCAAGCAACATGTCGAGAGCGCCCTTCGCCCCGATCATCCGCGCCAGCCGCTGGGTACCGCCGGCGGCCGGGATCAGCCCCAGCCGGACCTCGGGAAAGCCGAGCCGGGCGGAGGAAAGCGCGATGCGGTAATGCGCGGCAAGCGCCAGCTCGAGCCCGCCGCCAAGCGCGGTGCCGTGGATCGCAGCGACCACCGGAACCGGGAAGCCCTCGAGCCGGGCGCAGAGATCGACGACGGCAGGCCCCGCGGACGGCCTGCCGGGCTCGGCAAGATCGGCGCCGGCCGAGAAGGTGGCGCCGGCCCCCATCAGCACCACTGCCTTCAGCCCGGGCTCGGCCTCGGCGCGGTCCAGCGCGGCGCCCAAGCCCTCGCGCACCCTGCGCGACAGGGTGTTCACAGGGGGATTGGCGACGGCAAGCCAGGCGATGCCGTCTCCGAACCTATAGTCGACCGCGTCCCGCGCCTCTGGCATCTGCCTGCCCCCGCTTGCCGGCCGATCGGCCGTCACCACCGGTTTTCCGCGCTTTTCCGCGCGATTTTGCGGCATTAGACGGCAAACCGCCGGTCAAGGCAAGCAAGCTCCCGGCGCGGTGCGGGCCGGTCAGATCGGCATGTTGTCGAACTGGTCCTCGATTTCGCTGTCGCCATCGGGGCGCACCAGCGCCAGCGCGGAAGCGGGAACCTTTCCGCCACGCGCCTCGAGCTCCTCGACATGGCGTTCGAGATCCTCGAGCAGATCCTTGCAGACAGCCTCGTCCCCGCCGACCACCTTGATCTCGGATTCGAGTTGCTTGATGCGTGTTTTCAGGGCTTCGATCATGATAGTTTTCCTCCTCGTGAGCGGGCGGGAGGGCCCGCCCTAGGGTTTACGCCCCCCGGCACAGGCGGCGCATAGAGGCGCATCAGGCAGGATGTCCAGCCGCGCCTCCGAAATGGCCTCCCCGCAGGTCAGGCAGTACCCGTACTCCCCCTCGTCCATGCGCCGCAGCGCCGCCTCGATCCGGCCGATTTCGGCCTGTCCGCTGGTTCCGAGGCTTTCCAGAACCTCGTCCCCCTCGCGTTCTGTAGCGCTTTCGTCCCAGTCACTGGGCTTGGGCTCGTCGAGCGAATCCTCGATCCCTTCGAGCCTTGTCTTCAGTTCCTCCAGCCGCTTCAGCAGCATAGCCTTGTGTTTGTCGTGCGACATAGTTGCACCTGCGACGCCTTTCTGAATCAAGAATGATACCGGGGAGCTCTCCCCGCAATGATTCAAGTCAACAGATCAACAGAACGAATCCTTGAATACATATTCACGTTTAGCTATATGAATGAGGAAACGGAGGATCACCGCCATGATGTCACCTGAAGTCACCGCATTTTTCGACGAAGCCACCAACACGATCTCTTACGTCGTGCGCGATCCGCAGGGATCGTCCTGCGCGGTGATCGACTCGGTTCTGGACTTCGACTACGCCTCCGGCCGCACCGACACGCGCTCGGCGGATGCCATCATCGCCTTTGTCCGGGACAAGGACTACAAGGTCGAATGGCTGCTCGAGAGCCACGTGCACGCCGACCACCTCTCGGCCGCGCCCTACATCCAGCGCGAGCTCGGCGGCAAGATCGGCATCGGCGACCGGATCAAGATCGTGCAGGACACCTTCGGCAAGGTGTTCAACGAGGGCACCGAGTTCCAGCGCGACGGCTCGCAGTTCGACCAGCTCTTCCAGGAGGGCGACAGCTTCCACATCGGCCAGCTGCGCGGCGACGTGCTACACACGCCGGGCCATACGCCTGCCTGCCTGACCTACGTGATCGGCGACGCCGCCTTTGTCGGCGACACGCTCTTCATGCCCGACTTCGGCACCGCGCGCTGCGACTTCCCAGGCGGCTCGTCCGAGACGCTGTTTGCCTCGATCCAGAAGATCCTCGCCCTGCCGGACGAGACCCGGATCTTCGTCGGCCACGACTACAAGGCGCCCGGCCGCGACGAATACGCGTGGGAGACCACGGTGGGCGAGCAGAAGGCGCTCAACATCCACGTCGGCGCCGGAAAGTCGGCCGAGGAGTTCGTCAGGATGCGCGACGCGCGCGATGCGACGCTCGCCATGCCCAAGCTCATCATCCCGTCGCTGCAGGTGAACATGCGCGCGGGCCAGATGCCGCCCGCGGACGAGAAGGGCGACGTCTTCCTCAAGGTGCCGGTCAACAAGCTCTGACCGCCCGAACCTCTTACCGGTCCGGGTGATCCGGACCAGCGCCCTCGGCCAAGGCCGGGGGCGTGCAGCTTCCCTGACTAGACACAGGACACGTAACGACATGGAACAGGACTGGATCTGGGGCCTGATCGGCGGGCTGCTGATCGGCACCGGGGGCGCCGTCTACCTGCTTTTCAACGGGCGGATCATGGGCGCCTCTGGCATCATCGGCGGGCTCATAGACGGCTCGGCGGGCAACACGAAGTGGGAGCGCATCGTCTTCCTCGCGGGGGTCGTGCTCATGCCGGTGATCCTGCAACCGCTCTACCACGAGGTGGACCCGCACATCAGCGAGAACCTCGTGGTGCTGGTGATCGCGGGGCTCCTGGTCGGCGCGGGCACGCGGCTCGCCAACGGCTGCACCTCGGGACACGGGGTCTGCGGCATGTCACGGCTCTCGGTCCGGGGCTTCGCTGCGACGCTCACCTACATCTTCGCGGGCGGGGTCGGTGTGCTTGTCTTCCGCCACCTGCTGGGAGTGATCTGACATGGCACGGCTTCTCTTCGCCCTGATCGCGGGCGGTCTCTTCGGCAGCGGGCTCTTCATCTCGGGGATGACCGACACCACCAAGGTGCAGGGCTGGCTCGACGTCTTCGGCGCCTGGGACCCGACGCTCGCCTTCGTCATGGGCGGCGCGATGATCCCCATGGCCATCGCCTGGCTGGTGGCCGCGCGGCTGCGCAATTCGGCGCTCGGTACGCCGCTGCCGCCGAAATCCTCGACGACCATCGACCGCAAGCTGATTCTCGGCTCGCTGCTGTTCGGGATCGGTTGGGGCCTCGCGGGTCTCTGCCCCGGCCCGGCCATCGCCTCGCTCAGTTTCGGGGGGCCCGGGCTCTGGATTTTCGTCGCCGCGATGCTGACGGGAATGGCCGTTGCGCCTTTCTTGCGAACCCGTCTGGACAAACCCGTGGCCGCGGAGTGATGTAACCGCCATGGCTATCATCGAACTCACCCCCGGCTATTCCGTCTCGCCGCAGATCGCGGTCGAAGAGGTGCCCGCCATCGCGGCGGCGGGCATTTCGCTTGTCATCTGCAACCGTCCTGACGACGAGGTCCCGCCCCCGCTGCAACGCAAGGCGCTGGAGACCGCGGTGCGCGACGCGGGGATGGATTTCGTCTACATCCCCGTGGTCAACGGCGGGCTGACGCTCGACCAGGTGGCCGAGCAGGCCTCGGCCATCGGCGCGGCGGAGGGCCCGGTGCTGGCCTACTGCCGGTCCGGCACGCGCAGCTCGATCGTCTGGGCCATGGCGAACGCCGGCGCGATCGACACCGACACGATCATCGCGACCGGTGCCAAGGCAGGCTACGACCTCGGCGGCCTGCGCCCGACGCTCGACGCGCTGGCGGCGCAGAAGGGCTAAGGCGCCCCCGCATGGTCTTCCTGCGCCCGCCTGTCGGGCGCAGGGCATTTCCGGCGTGGTTCTCGCGCTGCGTCTCAGCTTTCCTCGACATCGAGCGGCGCGGCCGAGAAATCGAAGTCGAAATCGCCCGCCTCTGCCTCGGCAGGCTCGGCGTCGAAGCTGAAATCCCCCGTATCGAACTCCATCGGCGGCAGGTCCGGCAGATCCTCGGTCATTTCCGAGGCCGAGAACTCGGGCTCCGGGTCCGGCTCGGGCTCCGGGCGGGACACGGCGGCGGCGGCGAGCTCCACCATGCCGCCCGGCTCGAGCTCGGACACCTCCCTCATGGGCGCGGAGACGTTGCCCGCGCCCTGGGGCCAGCTCAGCCGCACCGCACGCATGCCGTTCATCTGGCCGAGCCTGCCGCCGGCCACCGCGGGGCCGGCGCCTGCCACGAACTCCACCGAATCGAGCGCCTCGGGCGGCAGCGGGATCAGGTCGCCCGCCCGCAGCCGCTGTGCCGCGCTGAGCGGGATGGTCAGGCTGCAGAGCACGGCATCCATGCGCACCGGCAGCAGCTTCATCTTGCGTTCGTGCGGGCCCGGAGCCCCTGCATCGCCATCTTCGGCGTCGGCCTTGCCGGCATCGGGACGGTCGGGCAGGACGAGCAGGATCGTGCCCTTCCGCCGCCCGAGCGCGAGATCGACGCTGACGTTGAAGGCCCGGTACCCCGCCGCATCCAGCAGCAGCCCGGCGGTGCGCGCATCCTCGACCATGGCGCCGAAGCGGAACCCCGCGAACTGCGGGCGCAGCGGGTGCCCCTCGAGGTAGCGTTCGAGCCGGTCCAGCGTGCCGTCGACCAGCGGCGCCATCATCGCCGCGTCGGTCTGGGTGATCGGGCGATCCTCGACCGGCATCTGGGTGACCTGCAGCAGCGTCTGCACCTCGATCAGCCCGGTCATGATCTCGCGGTCGATCATCGCGAGCCCGAGCGCGCCGCCGGGCCCGTCGAGCAGCAGGAGCAGCGTGCCCGAGGGCAGCATCTCGACCACGCCGTCCTGATCCGCCATCTCCTGGCTGACGCCATGGGTGACCAGCGCGAGGTCCCACAGGACATCGGCGGTGCGCGAGAGCGCACGACGCAGGGCCTTGGCCGGTGACATCGCCCGCGCTTCCAACGCGCGGCGGGCGGCACTGGCCTTCTGACCAAGAACGTCGTCCTTTCTAGCGGGCTCTCCCATCACCTCAACGGCCTGTTCTCCGGCTGACTCCCGGGAGTGTATGGCGGGATAAGGTTACCAAGCACTTTAGTGCGCGCGGAAAGTTCACGTTTTGGGCCAATGCCCCCGGGCTACTGCGCCGCCATGGCGATGCGCGCCGGAAGCGTGACCCGGAACGCCGCCCCGCCCTGCCCCGGCAGGTAGCGGATCTCGCCCCCGAGCCGGGTGATGATCTGCCGGCAGATCGCGAGACCCAGACCCGCGCCCCCGGCCTTCTGGTCGCTAACCCGGCTGAATTTCTCGAAGATCACGTCCTGCGCCTCGCTCGAGATGCCAGTGCCGTTGTCGACGAAATCGATCACCAGCCGGTCGCCCTGCCGCACGCGGATCTCGAGCATCGGGCGCTCGGCATCGCAGTATTTGCGGGCGTTGGCGACGAGGTTGATGAACACCTGGCTGAGCCGGTCGAGGTCGGTGTTGAGCCAGACGTTCTCGGCCCCGCGGTCGCGCCGGATCCGGAGCCGCGCGCCATGCTCGTCCGCCGCCGCCGCGGCCACCGCCCGGTCGAGCACATCCGACAGCCGCCCCTCGCGCAGGTTGAGGTTCACCTGCCCGTTCTCGAGCACCGAGAGGTCGAGCAGATCGTCCAGCAGCCGGGTCAGGCGGATCGCCTCGTCATGGATGATCGAGGCATATTTGCTCTGCTCCTGCGGCTTCAGCCCGGTGGTGTCGCGCAGGATCTCGGAAAACGCCCGGATCGAGGTCATCGGCGTGCGCAGCTCGTGGCTGATCTGGCTGAGGAAGGCGTCCTTCTGAACCGAGAGGCGGGTGAGCTTGGCGTTGGCCTCGCGCAACTGGGCAGCAGTGCGCGCCAGCTCCTGCGACTGCGCCTCGAGCCGGGCGGAGTATTCCATCAGCTGCGCGGTCTCGTCCGCCACCGCCATCAGGTCCTCGACCGAGACCGACATGCCGCCGACGATCTGGCCGACCATGGCGTGGGCCGTGGCGGCCCCGACCGAGCCCGCCAGCTCGCGCTCGAGCGTCTCGAGGAAATCCGGCGTCGGCGCGGGCAGCGTGCCGCCAAGCCCCTGAAGCTGCGCCTCGCGCTCGAACAGCGCCTGCGCGTCGCGGGCACCAAGGATGCGCTGCGCCATGATCATCAGGTCCTCGGCCTGCGCCACCCGTCCGGTCCAGCTGCGCGGCGCGGCGGAGTGTTCGAAGACGTTGACGAACTGCGCCCCCTGCAGCCGCTCGAGCGGTTGCGGGAAACTCGCCAGCGAGGCCAGCACGAAGCCCCCGGTGTTGAGGATCAGCGACCACACCACCGCGTGCAGCAGCGGGTCCATGCCCTCGATCCCAAAAAGCGCCTGCGGCCGCAGCCAGCCGATCCCGAAGGGCCCCGCCGCGATCCATGCATCGGGCAGGAAGACCCCGGCCCCGAAGCTCGGCAGGAAGAGCGTGTAGCCCCAGCAGCCGAAGCCCAGCGTCAGCCCGGTCAGCGCCCCGATCCGCGAGGCGCCGCGCCAGAAGATGCCGCCCAGCATCGCGGGCATCACCTGCGCCATGCCGGCAAAGCTCACGAGGCCGATGGAGGCCAGACCCGCGCCGCCACCCGTGAGCCGATAGTAGAGATAGCCCAGCATCACCACGCCGATGATCGACAGCCGCCGCGCCAGCAGCACGACGCTGCGCACGTCGCCCGAGACCTTGGCGCCGCCGCCCGCGTAGCGCAGCCAGAGCGGCATCACGACATGGTTCGACACCATCGTCGACAGCGCGATGGCCGCGACGATCACCATCGAGGTGGCCGAGCTGAAGCCGCCGAGGAAGGACAGCACCGCGAGCCCGTCCTGCCCCACGCTGAGCGGCACCGTCAGCACGAAAAGGTCCGGGTTCGAGCCCTGGGGCAGCATCTCGAGCCCGATGACGGCGATGGGCACGACGAAGAGGCTCATCAGGCCGAGGTAGAACGGGAAGGCCCAGCTGGCGGTGCGCAGGTGGGTCTCGTTGTCGTTCTCGACCACCAGCACCTGGAAGATCCGCGGCAGGCACAGGAACGCGGCGGCCGAGAGCATCATCAGACCGGCCCAGCGTCCGCCGTCGATCTGCCACGCGCCCAGCGGCGAGGCGTCGATCTTCTGCAACGCGCCCGAGACCCCGCCCGAGAGCCCCCAGACCACGAAGACCCCCACCGCGAGCAGGGCAAACAGCTTGACCACAGCCTCGACCGCGATGGCCATGACGACGCCGTTGTGGCGTTCGTTGGCATCGAGGTTGCGGGTGCCGAAGATCACCGTGAAGAGCGCCAGCCCCGCCGCGACCCAGAGCGCGGTGTGGCCCTGCTCCTCGCCGGTCGGCAGGTCGCCGACACCGAAGACCTCGAAGCTGAGGGTTACCGACTGCAGCTGCAGCGCGATGTAGGGCGTCGTTCCGACCACCGCGAGGATGGTGACGCCCACCGCCAGCAGGTTGGACTTGCCGTAGCGCGACGAGATCAGGTCGGCGACCGAGGTGATGCGCTGGCTGCGCCCGATGCGCACCAGCTTGCGCAGGATCCACCACCAGCCGATCAGCACCAGCGAGGGACCGAGGTAGATGGTCAGGTACTCGAAGCCCGAGCGCACCGCCGAGCCGACGGCGCCGTAGAAGGTCCAGGCGGTGCAGTAGATCGACAGCGACAGCGTGTAAACGATGGGCGAGCGCAGCCAGCGCGCCTGCCCGCGCATCGCCGCCCGCTCGGCCACGAAGGCGATGGCGAAGAGGAACACCGCGTAGGCGCTGCAGACCGCGACCAGCGTGTTGAGCATGGTCATGGCGCGCCCCCCGAACCTCCCGGGACGCCGGTGCCATCGCGCTCGGGGTCGCCCTCGCGGGCCTGAACGCTCAGCCGCCACGACAGCAGGCCGGCGCCCAGCACCAGCAGGCCCCAGACGCCGAAGAGGTAGATGATGGCGCTTGACGACCGCACCGCGGCGCCGTTCTCGGGCCAGAGCAGCGGGATCATCCAGAGCAGCGTGCCGATGAAGGGCAGCACCCGCGCCGCGTCGTTCACCCTCCGGCGGCGGTAGGACTGCCGTTCGAGGAACACCGGCGGCTTGCCCCGGCGCGGAAGGTCGCTGTCGCTCACGTCACCCGCGCCATGAGCGAGCGCACCGTTTCGAGCATCTCGGAGTTCGAGAAGGGCTTGGTCATGAAGGCCGAGACACCGGCACGCTCGGCCATCTCGCGGTCGCGGGACTGCCCGCGCGCGGTCAGCATCAGCACCGGCAGCTCGGCGGTGGCCGCATCCTCGCGCAGCTCGCGCAGGATGTCGTAGCCGCTCTTGCCCGGCAGCATCACGTCGAGGATCAGCAGATCGGGCCCGACGGCGCGCAGCCGGTCGTTCGCGGTGGTGCCGTCCGAGTGGGTCTCGACCGCCAGCCCTTCGCGCGACAGGATGAAGCTGATCGCCTCGATGATGTTCGGCTCATCCTCGATCAGCATCACACGTTTCGACATTCCACCCCTTTCCCCCGGCCCCGGGCGCAAGGTCCCGGGGGGCCGAAGCTATCCTCCCCCTGTAAAAAACTTATCGCCAATGTGGCGGCGGCTGTCAAAAGATCAAAAGCCCTGCTGCGCAGCGTCACCCAGCAACGAGGGTTCGCGCCGCGCCGGGCAGCTCACGCGCGGGCAGATGCGGCAGGTGATGCCAACCGGCTCGGCGGGCTCGGACTGGCGCGGCGGAGAGGGCGCGATCATCATGTGCGCCTCGAACACCGGCTCGCGGTTGACCCGGGGCGGCCCCGAGGGCTGGGCAAAGGCGATGGCGGTGACGGCGCCGCTCTGCCGCCCGGCGGATTGCAGCACGCGGCTCAGCACCGACATCGGCCGGCTGAGCGCGGCGAAGAGCGGCCAGAGCGGGCAGTCCGCCCCGAAGCGCGGGATCGGGAAGTCGGGCAACGGGCGGCGGAAGGTGAACACCCCCGAGGCGTCGCAGATCGCCAGCCCCACCGGGCCACAGGCGGCGGTCCGGGGCAGCGAGGCGAGCCTGCGCATCGCCCGTGCCGGATCGGTGCCGAAGCGTTGCGCCAGCGCCAGCGCATCGGTGCCGGTGACCACCACCGCCTCCATAACCCGGTCCAGCGGCATCGCCTCGGCATCCGCGGCATAGCGCGTGAAGGCCCGGCGCAGGAGTGCCCGGGCGGTGGGCGAGAGCTCCGCCCCCAGTTCCTGCGCGACCAGCTCGGGCGCCGCGCCCGCGTCGAGCGGAGCGATGTGGTAATCCGCGGCCTCGAACAGCGCCTCCACCTCTTCCTGCGGCGTACCACGCTCGGCCGCCGCCTTGCCCTCGGCCTCGAGATAGGAGGCAAGGCTGCGGCTGCTCTCGGCCAGCCGGGCGCTGTCCTCGTAGATGTTGCGGTGGAAGCGGCGTTGCCAGTCCGGGTCGATCTCGCCCGGCTCTGCGAGGATCGAGGCGGTGGAGCGGATCGAGGTCACCGTCGACAGCATCTCGTGCAGCGCATCGGCGAGATGCGGGTCGTGGGCGAGCCGGTCGGTCAGCGCCTCGACCGAGCGTTCCAGCGTGTCGATGCGCGCCCGGCTCTCGGCCAGAAGCCGCGCCCAGCCGGGGAAGCGGCCCGCGAATTCGTCCAGACGGTCGAGCTCGGCCCCCGCCTCATCCGCGCGCAGCGCCGCCTCGCGCAGGGAGGCGATCAGCGTCGCCTCGGCGCCTTCGGTCAGGACCGAGGGCTCGACCCCGAGTATTTCGGCGATATCGAGCAGCAGTTTTCCGCCGATTCTGCGCCTGTTGTGTTCAATCAGATTAAGATACGAGGCAGAGATACTCGCACGACGCGCGAGTTCCGCCTGCTTCATCCCGAGGATGTTTCGGCGTTCCCGGATCCGCGAACCGGTCAGCGTATCGCGAGCCATTCCCCTGATTTCCTGTCTTTTCAACGCATTTCTGCGGCGCGACATAAGTTTATTTACAGATTACTATGGCACACTGTTCATTCGTTGACAAAAAAATTGTGCGCTCGAAGGGAGTTGTTGATCGGTTTACGTATACTGGCAAATACTGATTTTGCACTGGAGGGTGCATGCGTCGCCGGGAGAGGAGCCTGGCCTCGCGACTTCAAAATTTGGGAGGAATTTCATGTCCAAGACGACATTGTCTCGTCGTGGGTTGCTGAGAACTGGTGCCGTTGCGGGCGCCGGTGTGGCGCTGCCGACGATCTTCACGGCCTCTTCGGCCCGCGCCTTTACAAACGAGCCCACCGGCGGCTCGGTGACGCTCGGCTTCAACGTTCCGCAGACCGGCCCCTACGCCGACGAGGGCGCCGACGAACTGCGCGCCTACGAGCTGGCGGTCGAGCATCTGAACGGCGGCGGTGACGGCGGCATGCTGAGCACCTTCTCGTCCAAGGCGCTCGACGGCACCGGCATCATGGGCAAGAAGGTCGAGTACGTGACCGGCGACACCCAAACCAAGTCCGACGCCGCCCGGGCCTCGGCCAAGTCGATGATCGAGAAGGACGGCGCCATCATGATCACCGGCGGGTCCTCGTCGGGCGTCGCGGTGGCGGTGCAGGGTCTCTGCCAGGAGGCGGGCGTGATCTTCATGGCCGGCCTCACCCACTCGAACGACACCACTGGCAAGGACAAGAAAGCCAACGGTTTCCGTCACTTCTTCAACGCATACATGTCGGGCGCGGCGCTCGCGCCGGTGCTGGCCAAAGCCTATGGCGGCGACCGCAAGGCCTATCACCTGACCGCCGACTACACCTGGGGCTGGACCCAGGAAGAGTCGATCAAGGCCGCGACCGAGGCGCTCGGCTGGGAGACCATCGAGACCGTCAAGACGCCGCTCGCCCAGACCGACTTCTCGTCCTACATCGCGCCGGTGCTGAACTCGGGCGCCGACGTGCTGGTGCTGAACCACTACGGCGGCAACATGGTGAACTCGCTCACCAACGCCGTGCAGTTCGGCCTGCGCGAGAAGCAGGTGAACGGCAAGAACTTCGAGATCGTGGTGCCGCTGTTCTCGCGCCTGATGGCACGCGGCGCGGGCGAGAACATCAAGGGCATTCTCGGCTCGACCAACTGGCACTGGTCGCTGCAGGACGACGGCAGCAAGGCCTTCGTCAAGAGCTTCGGCACCAAGTACGGCTTCCCGCCGTCGCAGGCCGCGCACACCTGCTACGTGCAGACCCTGCTCTACGCGGATGCCGTGCAGCGCGCCGGCTCCTTCGATCCCTGCGCCGTCGCCGAGGCGCTCGAGGGCTTCGAGTTCGACGGGCTCGGCAATGGCCCGACGCTCTACCGCGCGGAAGACCACCAGTGCTTCAAGGACGTGCTCGTGGTGCGCGGTAAGGAGAACCCGACCTCGGAATTCGACCTGCTCGAAGTGGTCGAGATCACCCCGCGCGGCCAGGTCGAATACGCCCCCGATCACCCGATGTTCGCAGGCGGCGCCCTGGGCTCCTGCAACCCCGGCGCCTGATCCCCGGCACATCCGGCGGCGCAGACCCGCGCCGCCCCTCACGCAGCGTTCCCGGCCTGACCACCGGGAGCGCCCATCCATCCTTTGACCTCGAAGGCCACGGATCATGGACGCAATCATTCTTCAAATCCTGAACGGGCTCGACAAGGGGTCGGCCTATGCGCTGATCGCGCTCGGGCTCACGCTCATCTTCGGCACGCTGGGGGTCGTCAACTTCGCCCACGGCGCCCTGTTCATGATCGGCGCCTTCTGTGCCGTCACGCTGAACCGGCTGCTGACGCTCTCGCACCAGGTGGTCGACGAGACCCGGACGGATTTCCTCGGCAACCCGCTCAAGGTCGACATCCCCTACGTGCAGGACCTCTTCGGCGAGGCCGCCGGCGCCACGATCATCGACTGGTCGGTGCCGCTTGCCATCCTGTTCTCGATCCCGGTGATGATCGTCATCGGCGTCGTGATGGAGCGCGGGCTGATCAAGCATTTCTACAAGCGCCCGCACGCGGACCAGATCCTCGTGACCTTCGGCCTTGCCATCGTGCTGCAGGAGATCATCAAGCAGCTCTTCGGCGCCAACCCGATCCCGACCCCGGCCCCCGAGGTGTTCCGCGGCTCGCTCGATTTCGGCGTGATGCTGGGCTTCGATCCCAACGCGATCATCTACCCGTACTGGCGTCTCGTGTATTTCGCCTTCGCGGCCATCATCATCGGCGCGGTCTTCGCCTTCCTGCAGTTCACCACCTTCGGCATGGTCGTCCGCGCCGGGATGGCCGACCGCGAGACCGTGGGCCTGCTCGGCATCAACATCGACCGGCGCTTCACCATCATGTTCGGCCTTGCTGCCGCCGTCGCGGGGCTGGCGGGGGTGATGTACGCCCCGATCAATTCGCCCAACTACCACATGGGCATGGACTTCCTCGTCCTGAGCTTCGTCGTGGTGGTCGTCGGCGGCATGGGCTCGCTTCCGGGAGCCGTGCTCGCGGGCTTCCTGCTGGGCATCCTCGAGAGCTTCGCCTCGATGAACGAGATCAAGGCGATCCTGCCCGGGATCGACCAGATCATCATCTACCTCGTCGCCATCATCATTCTGCTGACCCGTCCGAGGGGCCTCATGGGCCGCAAGGGCGTGATGGAGGACTGAGCCATGTTCGGACTCGGAAAAAAAGACGTCACCCTGTTCCTGATCGTCGCGGTGATGGCGCTGTTCGCGCCATTCATCCTGAACCCCTTCCCCACCGACAGCGGGCTGGCGCAGTTCAACGCAGGCTACCCGGACCTGATGCAGCGCTTCGTGATCTTCGGGATCCTCGCCATCGGCTTCAACATCCTCTTCGGCCTCACCGGCTACCTCAGCTTCGGCCACGCGGCCTTTCTAGGCGTGGGCAGCTACGCGGCGGTGTGGATGTTCAAGCTGCTCAGCATGAACGTGCTTCCGGCCATCGTGCTGTCGATGGTCGTCTCGGGGCTCTTCGCGGTGGTAATCGGCTACGTCAGCCTGCGCCGCTCGGGGATCTACTTCTCGATCCTGACGCTGGCCTTTGCGCAGATGAGCTACAACCTCGCCTACTCGGTGCTGACGCCGGTCACCAACGGCGAGACCGGCCTGCAGATCACCCTCGACGACCCGCGCGTCCTCGGCCAGTCGGCCACCGCGGACGGGGGAATCCCGGTCACCAACCTCTTCGGCCTCGAGATGCGCAGCTTCGAGACCCTGGACATCGGACCCTGGGCCTTCCAGTTCTCGGTCGGCTACTACGTTGCCGCAGTGATCATGCTGATCTCCTTCTACCTC
Source organism: Salipiger thiooxidans (assembly GCF_900102075.1). GTDB lineage: Bacteria > Pseudomonadota > Alphaproteobacteria > Rhodobacterales > Rhodobacteraceae > Salipiger > Salipiger thiooxidans. Next base: position 458,698 of record NZ_FNAV01000001.1, read on the forward strand.
GCGATCCGCATCTTCCGCTCGCCCTTCGGCATGACCCTGAGGGCCATCAGGTCGAACCAGAACCGGCTCTACTACACCGGCCTCAACGCGCGCCCCTACACGCTGGCGGCCTTCGTGATCTCGGGCATGTACGCGGGCCTCGCTGGCGGGCTGCTGGCCTGCATGGACCCGCTCGCGGGCGCCGAGCGGATGCAGTGGACCGCCTCGGGCGAGGTGGTGCTGATGACCATCCTCGGCGGTGCCGGCACCCTGATCGGGCCCGTGCTGGGCGCGGGCTTCATCAAGTACTTCGAGAACATCTTCTCGAAGATCAACGACCAGGTGGTGCACGGCTGGGTGTCCTTCCTGCCTGACGGGCTCGAGGATTTCGTGGTCGCGCTGATCCACCCCTTCGTCGGCAAGGGCTGGCACCTGACGCTGGGCCTGATGTTCATGCTGATCGTCATCTTCCTGCCCGGCGGGCTGGTCGAGGGCGGGCAGCGCATCGCGCGCCGCCTCCGCCGCAGGCCGGCGGAAGAGCCCGCCAAGTCCGCCAGCACCGAACCCGCTGAATGAGGAGAGCGAGAATGGGCATTCTTGAAGTCAAGGACGTCAACAAGCGCTTCGGCGGGCTGAAGGCGCTGACCGACGTGAACCTTTCGGTGACAGAGAACACGGTCCACGCCATCATCGGGCCCAACGGGGCCGGCAAGTCGACGCTGCTGAACTGCCTCGTCGGCAAGCTGATCCCCGACACCGGCTCGGTGATGTTCGACGGCCACTCGGTGCTCGGGCGCAAGCCGTTCGAGATCAACCAGATGGGCATCAGCCGGGTGTTCCAGACGCCGGAGATCTTCGGCGACCTGACGGTGATGGAGAACATGATGATCCCGCTATTCGCCCGGCGCGACGGGGCTTACCGGCTGCACGCCTTCCGCTCGGTCGCAAGCGAGGCCGAGCTGCGCGAACGCGCCGAGGCGATGCTCGAGGACGTCAACATGCTCGACAAGCGCAACATGCACTCGGCCTCGATGTCGCGCGGCGACAAGCGCCGGCTCGAGATGGCCATGTGCCTCGTGCAGGAGCCGCGGCTGCTGCTGCTCGACGAACCGACGGCGGGCATGGCGCGGGCGGACACCAACAACACCATCGACCTGCTCAAGGAGATCAAGGCCAAGCGCGACATCACCATGGCGATCATCGAGCACGACATGCACGTGGTCTTCAGCCTCGCCGACCGGATCACCGTGCTCGCGCAGGGCACACCGCTGGTCGAGGACGTGCCGGAGAACATCAAGGGCCACCCCAAGGTGCAGGAAGCCTACCTCGGCGAGCACGCGTAAGGAGACGGGACAATGAACGTCAGACCGGACTTTTCCAGGCACGGCAACAAGGCCGAGACCGCGCCTGCCTTCCTCTCGGTGTGGGACATGCATTCCTACTACGGCGAGAGCTACATCGTGCAGGGCATCAGCTTCAACGTGCACGAGGGCGAGATCCTGGCACTGCTGGGACGCAACGGCGCGGGCAAGACCACCACGCTGCGCTCGATCGCGCGGCTCGGGACGCCGCAGGTGCAGCGCGGCGAGATCTGGCTCGACCACAAGCCGCTCCACAACATGGCCTCGCACGAGGCGGCGATGAATGGGCTCGGGCTGGTGCCCGAGGACCGGCGCATCATCCCCGGCCTCACCGTCGAGGAGAACCTGCAACTGGCGCAGATCGCGCCGCCCGTCGGCTGGTCGATCGAGCGGCTCTACGACCTTTTTCCCCGCCTCGGCGAGCGCCGCAAGCAGGAAGGCGTGACCCTCTCGGGCGGCGAGCAGCAGATGCTGTCCATCGCCCGGGCGCTGGCCCGCGACATCAAGGTGCTGCTGCTCGACGAGCCCTACGAGGGGCTTGCGCCGGTGATCGTCGACGAGATCGAGAAGACGCTGCGCCACATCAAGGAGCAGGGCATGACCACGATCATCGTCGAGCAGAACGCGGTACGCGCGCTGCAGCTGGCGGACCGGGCGATCATCCTTGACACCGGATCCATCGTCTTCGACGGCACCGCCGCCGAGGTGCTCGAGAACGAGAGCCTGCGGGCCGAGTACCTCGCGATCTGAAGGCGTCGGGCGCGCGGCGGGTCGTCACCGCGCGCTCGCGCAATATGTCGGAAATTTCAGCGCATGCTGCTGAAACATTCCACCAAATGCCTATTGCCTTCGCCTGCCTCCCGCGTTTCCCTTGGTGGAAAGAACTCGTGGAGGAGGAACCACACCATGTCCGTCACCTACCCGCCGTCATCCGACTTTGTCTCCGGCGCGCATGTCGACGCGGAGCGGTACGAGGAGATGTATGCGCGCTCGATTTCGGACCCGGACGGGTTCTGGGCGGAGCAGGCGCAGCGGCTCGACTGGATGGCCCGGCCCACCCGCATCAAGGACACCTGCTTCGATTTCGGCAAGGTCTCGATCAAGTGGTACGAGGACGGCGTGCTCAACGTCGCCTACAACTGCATCGACCGCCACCTGAAGACCCGCGCCAACCAGACCGCGATCATCTTCGAGCCCGACAACCCCGAGGACCCCGCCCGCCACATCACCTATGCCGAGCTCTACGACAAGGTGAACCGCATGGCCAACGTCCTGCTCAGCCAGGGCGTCATGCGCGGCGACCGCGTCGTCATCTACCTGCCGATGATCCCCGAGGCGGCCTACGCCATGCTCGCCTGCGCCCGCATCGGCGCCATCCATTCCATCGTCTTCGCCGGCTTCTCGCCCGACGCGCTTGCCAACCGCATCAACGACTGCGGCGCCAAGATCGTCATCACCGCCGACACCGCGCCCCGCGGCGGCCGCCGCACCGCGCTCAAGTCCAACACCGACGCCGCCCTCCTGCACTGCTCGGACAAGGTCCGCTGCCTCGTGGTCAAGCATACCGGAGACCAGACCACCTGGATCCAGGGCCGGGACGTCGACCTCAACTACCTGATGGAACACGCGGCCCCCGACTGCCCGCCGCGGCCGATGAATGCCGAGGACCCGCTGTTCATCCTGTATACCTCGGGCTCGACCGGCAAGCCCAAGGGGGTTGTGCACGCAAGTGGTGGATATCTGGTTTACGCCGCCATGACCCAGGAGATCACCTTCGACTACCACGAGGGCGACGTCTACTGGTGCACCGCGGACGTGGGCTGGGTCACCGGCCACAGCTACATCGTCTACGGACCCCTCGCCAACGGCGCCACCACGCTGATGTTCGAGGGCGTGCCGACCTGGCCCGACGCCAGCCGCTTCTGGCAGGTCTGCGAGAAGCACAAGGTCAACCAGTTCTACACCGCCCCGACGGCGCTGCGGGCGCTGATGGGCCAGGGTGACGATTTCGTAACCGGTTGCGACCTATCCTCGCTGAAGCTGCTCGGCACCGTGGGCGAACCCATCAACCCGGAGGCGTGGAACTGGTACAACGACAAGATCGGTCAGGGCCGCTGCCCGATCGTGGACACCTGGTGGCAGACCGAAACCGGCGGCCACCTGATGACACCGCTGCCCGGCGCCCATGCCGCCAAGCCCGGCTCGGCGATGAAGCCGTTCTTCGGGGTCAAGCCGGTGGTGCTGGAACCCACCAGCGGCGAGGTGATCGAGGATCGCCCGACCGAGGGCGTGCTGGCCATCGCCGACAGCTGGCCGGGGCAGATGCGCACGGTCTGGGGTGATCACGAGCGCTTCGAGCAGACCTATTTCCAGCAATACAAGGGCTACTACTTCTCCGGCGACGGCTGCCGGGTGGACG
>NZ_FNAV01000024.1 GCF_900102075.1 Salipiger thiooxidans
CCGGAACACTGCTTATTCTCGGCCCATGCGTTTCGACATGATCTGTGAGGCCAACGGGATTGTGCACCGGCTGACCAAACCCAACCATCCCTGGACCAACGGACAGGTCGAACGGATGAACCGCACGATCAAGGAGGCCACCGTCAAACGCTTCCACTACGAAAGCCATGATCAGCTGCAAACGCACCTCTCGGACTTCATGGCAGCATACAACTTCGCGCGCCGGCTCAAAACCCTCAACGGGCTCACACCCTACGAATACATCTGCAAGATCTGGACATCAGAGCCGGACAGATTCATCTTGAACCCGATCCACCAGATGCCGGGACTGAACACCTAGCGAACCTACTCACGCCTTGCTGCCGAAGGTCCGGCTGGGTCGGAAATGCTTGGCATTTGGGTCGGAATTGCTTGGCACGGCCCACTGACAAGATTCAGAAAATTCGCTGCCAAGAGTCGGAAATGTGCGGCATTCGACATCAGCCCTTCGAGGAACAAACGCCTGAACAGCCGCGCCAGCACCTTCACCGGCAGGAAGAATGCTGGGCGACAGGCGACCCAGCGAGTGCCATCCGGTGATAGGCCTCCCCCTGGGACGATGACATGCACATGCGGGTGGTGCGTCAGCATCCGGTCGCTGTCAATGTCGCCAACCTTCAGATGGGTGACCTCGCTGGTGCGCAGCCCGCCGCCATAGGGAACGCTGAAGGCGGCGCGATAACGAAGACCTGGTCCAGGCGCGGCTTCCAGAATGCGTGACACTTCCTCGGCGCTCAGTAGCACCGGGATCTGCTTGGTCGCCCGCTGATAGCGCATTTGCCGCTTCATCTCCGGTCGCAGGCTTGGCGTTGCATAGAAGAAGCTCAGCACCGTCAGCCGGTTGTTGAAGGTCGGTGCGCCAATGCCGCGCTCCTTCATATCGAGCTGGAACGCGCGCAACTCCTCCGGTGTCGCGCTATCCGGCGCGTGCCCAAGAAACCGCGTGAAGTCCCGCATCGCACGCAGATACTTCGTCTGCGTCTTTGCTTGCAGCCCCTTGATCTGCATGTCTTCGACAAAACGTTGGCGTAGTTTGGGAACATAATGATCTGACATCGAAACCTCCTGTCATCAGATTGAGACCTTCTCAATCGTCAGACAGGTTCGTCAGTTCGCAAAATCCACGCCGCTCACATCAGCCCACATCACACGCCACAAGCGCCAATACCGCGAGAGCGGTTTCGTCCTCGTCCACATAGCGGATGAGGTGGATGGCTCCTGCTCCACCGGCATCGAACGTGCCAAAGTGCAGTTGTCATTGACTGCTAGGGAAGGAGCCACCCAATGACAGTAAAGACCGTAGGCTTGGATCTGGCCAAGGACGTTTTCCAAGTACACTGCGTTTCGGCGACCGGGCGCAAGATCCTCAACAAGAAGATCAAGCGAGCGGAGCTTTTGGCATTTTTCGAGACCTTGCCGAGATGTGTGGTCGGCATGGAAGCCTGTGGTTCTGCGCATCATTGGGGCAGAGAGCTGCGCAAGCTGGGCCATGATGTTCGGCTGATGCCAGCCGCTTACGTAAAGCCCTATGTGAAGCGTGGTAAGACGGATGGTGAGACGGGACCGTGGCCCCGGTGGGGCCGCGAAAGCCCAAGCGAACGATGCCGAAGCGATCTGTGAAGCTGTGCGTCGCCCCACCATGCGGTTTGTCGAGATCAAATCAGAAGATCAGCAAGCTGTTCTGGCCATCCATCGTGTCCGGGATCTCGTCGTGCGCCAACGCACCCAGGTCGTGAACATGATCCGCAGTATCCTGCGGGAGTTCGGGCACATCCTGCCGACGGGCATCGAGCCCGTGTCGAAATCTGCCCGAGAGCATGGGACTGAAGAACAATTGAAAATGCCCGAGATGGCTGACGGCATTCTCGGGGTGATGTGCCATCAGCTGAATGGTCTCAATGCGCGTATCGATGGGCTGACCAAACTGATCGAGCAACATGGATGGCTGGATGCTGATGCACGGCGAGTGATGCGCATGCCGGGCGTCGGCCCCATCACGGCCTCAGCCATTGTCGCTCCCATCGGCGACGCAAAGCAGTTTGAAACAGGACGTGATCTCGCCGCTTGGCTGGGCATGAGACCACTGAACAAGTCCAGTGGCGGCAAGGAACGGCTTGGGCGCATTCCCAAGAAGGGGGATCGATACATCCGTAGACTGCTGATCATCGGCATGACGTCACGGGCGCTGATGGCCAAGAACAAACCGGAGAATGCTGACACTTGGACGGCAAGACTACTGGCTGAGAAACCATTCAGGTTAGCGACGGTCGCCATGGCCAACAAATCCGCCCGGATCATCTGGGCGCTTCTGGCGAAACGAGAGGAATACCGGCGGCCGATCGCTTGATCCTGCCCAGAGATGCAAGACGTTTGATGTGATGATGCGAAACGAAGTTGACCAAGAGCAAGGACACTCCGACGAATGTTGCGGCCCTCAGGGGTCGTTTAGCCGATAGGAACCTTGCTTGCGGAACTCATCAGGGCCAGTGGCAGCCGTCACGCAAACGGGCCGGACACACGACTGTACTGACAGACCATCGCGATCAGGAAAAGCTCTTGCAATGCAGGAGCCATCCACACAGGCATTCGAGACACCGATATCCCCGCAGATTTATGCGAACACATCGTGCTGCCGGAAGCCCAACCGCGCCGTGTCATTTCAGGGGCGGTGCAATACATCCTGTGAAGGGCCTGGCTCCCGGGCCCGTCCAAGCCGCTCCCGACGGGCCGCCCCTCTCAGGCCTCGCCCGCGATCACTGCGTCGCGCAGTTTGCGCTTCATGAGCTTGCCGCTTTCCTCGCGCGGCAGGGTCTCGACGATCTCGATCCGGCGCGGGATCTTGTATTTCGCGATCCGCGGTTCGAGGAAGGCGCGCACTGAGTCGGCATCGGGCGTGGCGCCCCGGGCGGGCTGGATATAGGCGGCGACGATCTCGCCGAACTCGGGGTCGGGCAGGCCGAAGACGGCGCAATCGGCGATGTCGGGGCTCAGGACCAACTCGCTTTCGATCTCGGCCGGGTAGATGTTGGTCCCGGCAAAGATGATCATGTCGCGCTTGCGGTCGCTGATGAACAGGAACCCGTCCTCGTCCAGATAGCCCACGTCCCCGATCGAGATGAAGCCGTCCTTTTCACACTCTGCCCGCGCCTCGGGGTTGTTGATGTAGGTGAAGTCCGAATAGGTGCCGTTCTTCACGTAGATCTCGCCCGGCTCGTTCGGGCCGAGGATTTCGTCGTTCTCGCCAAGGATGCGCACCTCGGCATGATCGACGCAGCGGCCGACTGTGCCGGGTTTCGCCAGCCAGCCCTCGGGCGAGGCGTGCAGCGCGATGCCGACCTCGGTGCCGCCGTAGACCTCGTGGACGATGGGGCCAACCCACTCCATGAGTTCGCGCTTGACTTCGACCGGGCAGGCGCTGGCGGTGTGGCTGATGAACCGCAGCGACGAGACGTCGTATTTGTCGCGCACCTCCCTGGGCAGCTTGAGCAGCTTGACGAAGATCGTGGGCACGGCGACGATCACGTTGATCCGGTGCTTTTCGATCAGTGCAAGGAACTGCTCGGCATCAAAGCGCGGCGTGATGACCAGCAGCTCGCCTTGGGTCGCGGCATAGCGGGCAAAGCCGTTGGGCGAGGCATGGTAAAGCGGCGTGGCGATGAGCCCGCGCATGTCCGGTGCGATGCCGATGGTGTCGCGAAACACCTTGGCGTTGCGGCGGGTTTCCTCGGGCGTCATCGGGTCGCGCATGACGCCCTTGGGTTTGCCCGTGGTGCCGGAGGTATAGATGATCACGCCGCGATCCGCCGGATTGGCCCCGGCATGGGGCTCGGCCGCGGCGATCCAGTCCTCGTAGTTCTTTTCGCCCTCGGGCACCATGCAATCGGCCGGGTCGAGGCGAAAGGCGTCCCGGATCGAGGGCGGCGTTTCCACCACGATCACCTCGCAGCCCTCGGGCACCAGATCGCGGACCGGCCGCAGAAGATCGGCATGGGCGACAAGCACCTCGGCGCCGCTGTCTTCCAGCAGGAACTGGATTTCCGGGGCGGCCAGGTGCCAGTTGAGCGGCACCGAATAGCAGCCCACGCGCCGGGCGCCGACATTCACCTCGATGATCGGGGTATCGTTGCGCATGAGCTGGGCGACGATCTGGCCTTCGCCCAGACCCTTGGCCTTGAGCGCGCCGGCAACCTTGTCGATGCGGGCCTCCATCTCTTCGCGGCCGATCGAGCGGTCGCCGGTGATGATGCCTGCGGGGCTGCGGGTTTCGCTTGCGGTGTCGCGCATGGGGGTGTCCTCGGGTTCTGTCGTCATGGTGTCTGTGTCGCCAGCGGGACTGCCGAAAAGTCGGGCGCGCGTTTGTCGCGAAAGGCCGCGCGGCCTTCCTGCGCCTCGGGCCCGGCGGAGCAGGCGCTTTGCAGGCGGTCCTCCTCCCTCAGCTGGCTTTCGAAATCGAGCGTCGCCGCGCTGTCGTGAAGCTGCCGGATGCGGGCCAGCGCATTGACCGGCCCCCTGGCCAGTCGTTTGGCCAGGGTCAGGCTTTCGTCCAGCAGCGTCTCGGCGGGGTACACGCGGTTCACGAGACCCCAGTCCAGCGCCTGCTCGGCCGGAAGGCGGTCGGCCAGCAGCGTCAGCTCGCGCGCCCGCGCCTCGCCCACGCGGCGGGCCAAAAGCCAGCTTGACCCGCAATCCGGTACCAGGCCGACCTTGGCGAAGGCCTGCAGGAAATAAGCGTTGGGCGCGCAGGTGACGATATCGGCCAGCAGCGCAAGACTCATCCCCGCGCCGGCCGCGACGCCGTTGACGGCGGCGACGATGGGCAGGGGACAGGCACGCAGATTGCGCACCAGCGGGTGATACCAGATTTCCAGCACCGACTGGCCCGGATCGGTCGGCAGCTTTTCCGACAGGTCGGCGCCGGCACAGAACCCGCGCCCGGTGCCAGTCAGCAGGATGGCCCGCGTCGCGTCGTCCCGGATGCAGTCGGTCACCGCGGCGTCGAGGTCCCGGGCAAGGGAGCCGGAAAGCGCGTTCATCGCCTCTGGCCGGTTCAGCGTCAGAACGGCAACGCCGTCGACATGGTCGATCAACAGGTCAGGCACGTCACGCTCCTGTGGGTTTCATCTGGGACAGTTGGAAGATCGGCACAAAGCGGATCGCCAGACCCGACAGGATCATGAGGGCGATGCCGAACCCCGCGCATTCCAGCTGGGTGATGCCCAGCACGGCGATCCCCGGCGAGGCGAGCGACAGGCCCGCGATCAGAAGGGCGCCGCGCAGCAGGAAGCCCCAGACCCGGTCCGAGATGCCGCCGAAGCCCAGCATGTAGCCCTGCAGCGACCATGAGATCGCGGCCACGCCGCAGACCGCCGTCGCCACCGCGATCAGGATTTGCAGCGGCGTGCCCTGCAACACCAGCGCCGGGTTGAGCACGAAGAAGAAGGGCACGAAATACATCACGCTGGCCAGCCGCATGGCGTGAAAGCCGATCTTGATCGCCGAGACCTTGGCGATGGCGGCGGCGGCATAGGTGGCGATGGCCACCGGCGGGGTGATGAAGGACAGCATGCCCCAGTACATGACGAAAAGGTGCACCGCGATCGGCTCGAACCCCACCTTGACCAGCGCCGGGACCATGACAATGGCAAGGAAAATGTAGCAGGCCGAGACCGTCATCCCCATGCCCAGCACAAAGGAGGTGAGCGCCCCCATGATGAGCAGCATGATCGGCGCGTCCCCGGCCAGGAACACAAGCTCGGTCGAGAGCGTGCTGAGAATGCCGGTCGCCGCCAGCCCGCCGGCGATCATGCCGATGGCGAGGATCACGGCAATGATCTCGGACAGCCCTTGCCCGATACCCGCGATCATGTCGCGGATGCCGGCAAGGGACAGGCGATTTTCCGGGCGCAGCTGGTTCACGACCAGCAACAGCCCCGTCGCGTAAAAGGCCGCGCGGCTTTCGTTCATGCCCTGCGCCAGCATCGTGATCAGCATCACGAAGACGATCAGGTAATGCCAGCCGCCCTTGAGCGCCGCCAAAAGCGTCGGCAGTTCCGACCGCGGCACGCCGCGCAGCCCCCTGCGGGCGGCATAGGCGTCGACCTGCAGCATCAGGCCAAAGTAGAACAGCGCCGCCGGAATGGCCGCGGCCATAGCGACCTCGACATACGGCACGGCGAGGAAGGTCGCCATGATGAAGGCGGTGGTGCCCATGACGGGCGGGGTCAGCACGCCTCCGGTGGAGGCGACGGCCTCGATCCCGCCGGCGTAAGAGGCAGAGAAGCCAGTCTTTTTCATCGCCGGGATCGATACCGAGCCCGAGGTCATGACGTTGGAAATCACGCTGCCGCTGATCGAGGCTTGCAGCGCGCTCGAGACGACCGCCACATGGGCCGCCCCGCCGCGCACCGTGCCCATGAGCGCAAAGGCCACGTCGTTGAAAAACTTGGCCGCGCCGGTGAATTGCAGCGCGAGGCCGAAGACGATGAAGCCCACCACGAGGTCGGCAAAGGCCCGCATCGGGATGCCGAAGACGCTTTCAAAGCTGTAAAGGTGATAGGCCGCGACCTCGGCCGGGGGCAGCGACATGCTGTTGAGCGGGCCGGGCATCACGTCCGCGAACATCGGGTAGAGCGACACGAACAGGACCACCAGCGTCAGGGGCCAGCCATTGGTGCGCCGCGCCGCCTCGAGGATGAGCAGCCAGAGCATCGCGGCAACGAGCTGCGCGTCGAGCGGCGCGATGAACTGCCAGCTGGAAAAGACTATGTCTTGCGCGTGGATGACCAGGTAGGCCGACCCGCCGAGCGACAACGCAAAGAGCAGCCAGTCGATCCAGCCCGGCACCGCCGTCGTGGCGTGCCTGAAGGGAACGATAAGGAAGATCAGCGGAAAGAAGACCAGCGTCAGCACATAAAGGAAAGTCTGGCCGTTCATCACGACGCCGATGGCCCGGGTGAACAGGAACGTCTGGTTGACGGTCAACAGCAATCCTGCAAGGGAAAAAAGCAGGATAATCCATCTCTTGAGAGTGAGCGACATATCGGCCCCGGCGCGTTTGAAGGAGTGAACCGGACAAGCCGGCAGCGGTCACGTGCCCGTCCGAATGGCCGGGCATGTGAGGGGGATCACCAGTCGCGGACGGGCACGTCGAAGCCGCCGGCTTCCAGCATCTCGATCCGTTTGGCCTTCCAGGCCGCCGCGAATTCGGCTTCGTCCGAGATGTTCATCGCGACCACCGCGTCCCAGGCCGCCTTCAGCGCGTCCTGACGGGCCACGAGCCTGTCGTTATGCGCCTGCATCTCGTCCGTCCAGACGCCCGCTTCCTTGAAATAGGCGATGGCGCCGTCGTGGAAGGGGACGGTGTAGCTGAGGATCTGGCGGTCCAGCTCGAGCCCGTAGGTGGTCGGGGTCGCGCCGTTGATGTCGTCGAAATTGTCGTAGATCGCCTTCAGCATCGCCTGGACATAGCCCGCGTCCCGGTCGGCGGTGGTGTTCAGAAGCATGTCGGGATAGCTCGCCATCTCGATCCCGCCCTCGGGGATGTTCACGCCCTCGGTCACGACCTTCTGGATCCAGCGCGGATCGGTGGCCCGGATCGCCTCCCAGCAGGTTTCGTTCGCGAAGGGCACCGGCACCCATCCCAGTCCGCGCGACGAGGCGTCTGCCTTGACCGAGGTGCCGGAGTTGGTCGAGGTGAAATAGACGTCAGCCTGATCGTTGATATAGGCATCGACCGAGGCGCCAAAGCCCGGCACCTCGACCCGTTGGACATCGTCCCATGTCATGTCACCGCAGGCGATGACCAGCGCCTGAAGCGCGCCCGCGATCGAGGGCGAGCCCTGCACGAAGGCGATGCGCAGCCCGCGCAGGTCGCCGGGGCCTTTGACGTTCTCGGCCAGCTCGGGCGCGATGGCCAGGCCGAAGCCCTGGTCGGTCATGCTGGTCATGACAAGCCGGACGGGCTGCGGTCCCCAGTCGGCGGCCCCGAACTGGAACGCGCCCTCCTGCGCGAAATAGACGTCGAAGCCGGCAAGGACAAAGTCCGCGCGACCGGCCTTGAGCGTGGATTGCTGGGCGGCGCCGTTGCCGGCGCTGATGACCCGCAGGTTCACGCCGTCGTTCTGCTTGAGCGCGCTGCTGATCGCCACGGCGGCGGAATGCATCGCGCCGCCGGTGTCGTAGGTCGTCCAGACGACCGTGCCGGGCAGGGCGTTGTCCTGCGCAAAGACGGCCGGTGCGCCGATGGTCAGCGACGTCGCCAGCGCTGCGCCCGCAAGGGGGCGAAGTTTGGTTGTTAACATGGTAGTCCTCCCTGGGTTTTGCGCGGACACTCCCCTATCCGCGCGTTTGGTATGCGTTACACGTTGATGTTCATGCCCCCGTCGATCCCGAGGTTCTGCCCGGTGATGTACGACGCGCTGTCCGACAGCAGGAACGCCACCGGTCGCACCACTTCGCTGGTCTCGGCCCAGTAGCCCATGGGGATACGGGACAGGATGCTGTCGCGGAACTTCTCGCCCCGGACGGTTTCGGTCATCGGGGTCTCGACCACGCCGAAACTGACCGAGTTCGAGCGGATGCCGTAGCGCGCCCATTCCTTGGCCGCGGTCATCGAGATGCCGAAGATCCCGGCCTTGGCGGCGGCATAATTGATCTGACCGATCGAACCGCCCCGGCCCGCGATGGACGACACATGCACCATCGCTCCGATGTTGCGGCTTTCCCCGTCCACGGCACGTTCGAGGATCGCGCGGCCCACGGCCTGGGTCCAGACATAGGCCCCGGTCAGGTGGACGCGGATCACGTCGTCCCACTGGCTGTGGGTCATCTTCTTGATCATGGCCGGGCGGGTGATCCCGGCGTTGTTCACGAGGCCGGTGAGCGTAAGGCCCTTCTTGCCGATATCCGCGACCGTGGCGGCGGCGAAATCGGCGTCGGACACGTCGCCGGTATAGACCTCGGCCTGCGGAATGTCGGCTTTCAGCGCCTCGAGCGCCTCACCGTTCAGGTCGATGCCGATGGGCGTGCCGCCAAGGTCGGCGATCATCCCGGCAAGCGCGCGGCCAATGCCCTGGCCCGCGCCCGTGACGACGATGACCTTGCCTTCGAGTGTTCCGAGGTTGTTCAAGTGTGTCTCCTGCGTCTTCAGTTTCGGTCGAGGCGGAAGACCGGCACGGTCAGCCCCTCGGGATGGGGTTCGAAGTCCACGCGCACCGGGTCGCCGATGGCGACATCCTCCGGGGCGTCGATGATCCGGGTCATCATCGTGGGTCCTTCGGCGAGCGTGACATAGGCCACGACGCGCAGCGGCTTGTCGGGGATCCGTGTCACAGCAAGGCTGTAGATCTCGCCTGTGCCGGAGGCCGGCTCGAAGGCGATCGTCTCGGCCCGGCAGAAGGGGCAGACGGCGCGGGGGTAGTGGTGGGCCTCATTGCAGCTGGTGCAGCGCGCGACGACAAGGTCGCCCTTGGCCGCCGCCTCCCAATAGGGCAGGGCGTCGAAATTCACTTGGGCCAGGTCAGACAGGTCCATCTCAGAGCCTTTCCAGAATGACGGTTGCGCTGCCGTGCCGGGTGGCGAGCGACCCGCCGGTGCCATGGGCCAGCGCGAGGTCGCAGTTCGGGACCTGCACCGCCGAGTGCGCCTCGCCGCGCAGCTGGCGGACGGCCTCGATCACCTTGGTCATGCCGCCGCGATTGGCTGGGTGGTTGTTGCACAGGCCGCCGCCATCGGTGTTGAAGGGCAGCTTGCCCTCGCCCGCGATCAGGTTGCCGTCGGCGACAAAGGCGCCGCCCTTGCCCTTTTCGCAGAACCCGAGGTCTTCGAGCGCGACCAGAACGGTGATCGTGAAGCTGTCGTAGATCGAGGCGTATTTGATATCGCCCGGCGTGATCCCCGCCTCGGCAAAGGCGCGCGGACCCGAGACGCTGGCGGCCGAGGTCGTCAGGTCCACGCGGCCCGCGTTCAGGTGCCCGACCGCTTCGCCGGCGCCGCGCAGTTTGACGAGCGGGCGGGCAAGCGATCTGGCCACGGACTCGCTGGTCATCACCAGCGCGCCGCCGCCGTCGCTGACCACGCAGCAATCGAGCCGGTGCAGCGGCGCCGCGACCAGCGGCGAGTTCACCACATCCTCGACCGTCACCACCTTGCGCAGCATGGCGTGTTCGTTGTGCTGGGCGTGATGCGAGGCGGCGACCTTGATCCAGGCCAGCTGTTCGCTGGTCGTGCCGAATTCGTACATGTGGCGCGCGGCGACCATGCCGTACATCTCGACCACCGACGGCGCATAGGGCGCCTCGAACGGGGTGTCGGGGGTGGGGGCAAGCGGCATCTTGGCCGATTTCATCCCGGCGGCGCGGGGCCGTCCGGCCAGCGTGATCAGCGCCACGCTGCATTTGCCGGATGCAATCGCCTGCGCCGCATGGGCGACGTGAACCAGATAGGCCGAGCCGCCGGTGTCCGTGCTGTCGAAGTGATGCACGTCAAGGTTCATGTATTCCAGCATCGACATCGGGCCGAGGCCCGGCGCGTCGCCGGCGCAGAAATACCCGTCGACATCGTCAAAGGTCAGCCCCGCATCGGCCAACGCGCCCGCCGCGCTCTGCATGTGCAGCTGCGCGACCGAGATGCCCTCGGCCTTGCGGGTCGGGTGCTCGTAGGCGCCCATGATATAGGCCGCGCTCATTGTGCCACCTCGCGCTGCATCTCGATGTCCCGGGCCAGCGTGGTGGCGCGGTCGCGCAGGGCGCCCGCCTCTTGGCCCATCATCGCCTGGAGGAAGATCAGCCGCCGGAAATAATGGCCAATGGCCATTTCGTCGGTCATGCCCATGCCTCCGTGAAGTTGAATGGCATTTTGCCCGACGCTTTGCGCGGCCCGGCAGATGCGGGCGCGCACGCGGTCGTGCAGGTGTTTCGGGTCGCCGTCGTCGCTTGCGGCAAAGGCGGCCAGTTCGGCCATGCTGCGGCTCGCCTCCAGCTCGACCAGCAGGTCGGCGACCATGTGGCGCAGCGACTGGAAGGCGGCGAGGGGCTTGCCGAACTGGCTGCGCTCGTCGAGGTAGGCAGTGGTCAATTCGGTGGCCTTTTCGATGGTGCCGGTGGCATCGGCGGCAAGCGCGCTGACCGCCAGCGTGGTGCCGCGCCGGATGGCCGCGCGGGCCGCGTCGCCGGTGGCGATCAGCGCGTCGGCGGGCACCGGGCCGTCGAAGGAGAGGCGCGCCAGGTTGCGGCCGTCGATGGCGCCGTAATGCGTGATGGTCAGGCCCGGTGTGCTGCGCGGCAGGCGGAAAAGCCCATCGCCACCGGCCGTTGCCACAAGGAACTCGGACGTGTCGGGGCCGGATTCGCAAATGTCGATCATGTCGGACAGATTGTGCCCCTCCGCCCCGGCCGTGGCTGTGACCCCGGAGGGTCCCCCGTCGCAAGGCAGACCGAACCCGGCAGGCGCGGCGATGGCCGAGCCGTCGACCAACGCGGTCACGTCCTGCCCAAGCGCCGTCAGCGTTCCGACGCAGACCACCGAGCTTGCCACGAAGGGTTCGGGCAACCGGGCGCGCCCGATGGCCTGACACAGCAGCGACAGCGCATCGGGACCAAGCCCGAGGCCGCCGTGATCGGGATCGGCCAGAAGCCCGTGCCAGCCCATCGCCGCCATCTCTGACCAGCGGCCCGGCGCAAAACCGCCCGAGCGGCGCACATCCGCGTCCGAGATACCGGCGGCCCATTTGTCGGCTGCATCCCGGATCATCCCGGTTTCGTCCGACGGGGTGAGATGTTCGAGGAACGTCATGGCCGTGTCTCCAGGGCAGAGCGGGCAAGGATGTCGCGCTGGATCTGGTTGGTCCCGCCGTAGATCGAGACCGAGCGCCCGAAGAGATATTCGTTGAGCGCCCCGTCCACGAAATCGGACGGCAGGTCGCCGATGTCGTCGAAGGCATCGACAAAGCCCGCGCCGCGCCCCGCCGCGTACAGGCCCAGGGTCGAGACGATCAGCTCGGCCAGGGTCTGCTGGATCTGGGCGCTGGCGAGTTTCAGGACCGAGGGTCCGGTCATGGCCGAGGGGCCGTTCTTTCCCTGCGACAGGATCCGGATCTCGGTGATCTCGAGGGCGGTCAGGTCCGCCTCGACCCGGGCAAGGTCGCGCAGGAAGGCGCCGTCCTTCGACAGATCGACACCGGGGGTCAGGTCGGCGCGGGCGAGGCGCTTGAGCCGTTCCACCTGCCGGCGGCAGCGGCCCACATTGGTGATCCCCGTGCGTTCGTTGCCCAGCAGGAACTTGGCATAATTCCAGCCCTTGCCGCGTTCGCCGACCAGCCCGTCAACGGGCACCTTGACGTCCTCAAAGAAGACCTCGTTCAGCGAATGGTTCATGTCGATGGCGATGATCGGCTTCACGGTGATGCCGGGCGTGTCCATGTCGAGCACGAACATCGAGATGCCGCCCTGTTTGCGCGGGGCCTCGTCGGTGCGGGCCAGCAGGAAGATCCGGTCGGCATAGTGCGCCTTGGAGGTCCAGATCTTCTGCCCGTTCAGAAGGTAATGATCGCCCCGGTCCTCGGCCCGCGTGCGCAGGCTGGCGAGGTCCGACCCCGAGCCCGGCTCGGAAAAGCCCTGGCACCAGAAATCCTTGCCCGACAGGATGCCCGGCAGGTACGTGTCCTTCTGCGCCTGCGTGCCGAAGGTATAAAGCACCGGGCCGATCATCGAGACGCCGAAGGGCGGAATGCCGGGCACGGCGTTGCGCGCAAGCTCGGATGAAAAGACCATACGCTGCAGTTGGGTCCAGCCGGTGCCGCCATATTCGACCGGCCAGGCCGGCGCTGTCCAGCCGCGGGCCGACAGCTTGGCAAGGAAATCCGCGATCTCGGATTTGGTCGCGGCATAGCCCCGGTCGATCCGGTTGCGCGTTTCCTCGGGCACCGCGCCGCGCAGAAAGGCCCGGACGTCGCGGCGAAAGGCGCGCAGGTCATCGTCCAGCAACAGGTCGATGTGGTCGCGCTCTTCGGCGGGTGCGCCGTGGTCGTGATCTCTCACTTCAGGCATCCCGCGGGAAACTCGTCTGGAATTGGGTCATGTCTTGTCCTCCAAGCGCGCGAGGCCGAGTCACGCTTGCAACGTTTATATTGGTCATACCATTAAAATTATTTGATGCCGCTGTCAATCGTAAGACGCCGACAGAAATCCTAACGATTGCGGAAGTTTGGCGGCCGCTTCTCGAGAAAGGCGGTGATGCCTTCGGCCTTGTCCTCGGTCGACAGAAGCAGTTGCAGCGCCTTGCGTTCGATCATCAGCCCGGCCTCGAGCGGCAGGTCCGCGCCCGCAAGGACGGCCTGTTTGATCTGGGCCAGCGCAATGGGCGCGCGGCGCGAGATGCGGCGCGCGAGGTCAAGCGCGGTGTCCATCACCGCGTCGTCCTCGACAAGGTCGGAGACAAGCCCGAGGTCATGCGCCGTTCGGGCCGGCATGACGTCGCCGGTCAACAGGTAGCGCATGGCGACATGTTTGCCGACGGCGCGGGGCAGGCGTTGGGTCCCGCCGGCGCCGGGCATCAGCCCGACCTTCGGTTCGGGCAGGGCAAAGGTGGCAGACTGCCCGGCGACCACGATGTCGCAATGAAGGACCATCTCGAAGCCGCCGCCAAAGGCGCGCCCGTTCACGGCGGCGACCAGCGGTTTCGGGAACGCCGCGATCGCCTGCCAATAGCGTTCCGGCGCGGCCTCCATCATCTCGACCGGGCCCATGCGGTCGATCTGTTTCAGGTCGGCCCCGGCGGCAAAGACCGACGCCCCGCCGGTCAGGATCACGGCGCGGATCTCGGGCGCGGCGGCAAAATCGGCCAGCGCGTCGACCAGCTCCTGCCGCAGGTCGTACGACAGGGCGTTCAGCACCTCTGGCCGGTTGAGCGTGATGAGCCCGACCGCCGGGTCCGGGCGGTCCGTGAGAACGAGGGTCATTGGATCGGGCCTTTCGCAAAGGTGAATGTTCCGTTGGTGGTGATCTGTACGCCGCGTTCGACCGCGCGGCAGCGAAAGAGCATGCGGGGGCCGTCCCGCCAGATCTCGGTCCGGATCGTGTCGCCGGGAAAGGCGGGGGCGGAGAACCGCAGCGACAGCGCGCCCATGCGCGCAGGATCGTTGTCGCAGACCGCGCGCAGCAGCGCGTGCCCGGCAATCCCGTAGGTGCAAAGGCCATGCAGGATCGGCCGGTCAAAACCCACGGCGGCGGCCACGGCGGGATCGGCATGGACGGGGTTCATGTCGCCGGTCAGGCGATATAGCAGCGCCTGATGCGGGCCGGTGGCCATATCGCGCGTGATGTCCGGGGCGCGGTCCGGCAGGGTCCAGGCCGGGGCGGGGGGCTGGCGGCGCCCGCCAAAGCCGCCCTCGCCGCGCAGGTAGGCGGTGCGATTGACGGTCCAGACGGGCTGGTCTGCCGCGTCGGTCACCTTGCATTCCACCTCGACCAGCGCGCCCTTGCCCGGCCCCTTGTCCCACAGGTTGACCACGCGGCTTCGGCCGGTCAGCGGCACGTCCAGCGGGATCGGCCGGTGAAAGCGGATGGCCTGTTCGCCGTGCAGCACGCTGTCCGCGTCGATGCCGAGGTCGGGATCCGCGACCCAATGGCCGGGGGTGCAAAGCGTGGCGGCCATGGTGGGCAGGATCTTCTGCCCGGCCTCGAAGACATAGGGCAGGTCACCCGCATCTGCCGGGTCATGCCCCAGCCCGAGGGCCACCGCGTAAAGCAGCGCGTCCTTGGCGGTGACGCGGCGGGTGACCGGGGGAAAGACGAGCGTTTCCAGCCTGTCGCGGTTGAACCCCATGTCACCGCGCCCGCATCTCGGTCACCAGCGCGCGCATCCGCTCGACGAGGGGCAGCCGCAGGTCCACGTCCTCTGCGAGGGCGGCGATGATCCCCAGGTCCTTGGCAAGGTTCGTTGGGCTGGGGCTGTCATAGGCGGGCATCTCGGTGCCGCCGAGATACCCCATGATCGCCTCGGTATGCAGCGCGGGGCCGATGAGCGGGGCGCCGCTGTCGATCACGCGGGTCCATTCCCGCAGCACAGGCGTGTCCGCGAAGCCGCCCGCGACGGCGGTGGCAAGGAGCCGGGGCGCGATGCCGAACCGGGACCCGAGGGCCAAGCCTTCGGCCAGTGCGGCGAAGGACAGGAAGCCGATCACCTGGTTGCAGGCCTTGACGACCTGGCCGCTGCCCGTGGGGCCAAGGTGCGTCACGGTGGTGCCGAGCGTCGTCAGAACCGGCCAGGCCTGCGCGACCGCCTCATCCTCTCCGCCGACGAAAACGGCAAGCCGGCCCGAGGCGGCGCCCGCCAGACCGCCGGACACCGGCGCATCCACCCAGGCCGTGCCGCACGCCTCGCGGACGCGGGCAGCGATCCGGCGCGTTGCCTCCGGCGATACGGTCGAATGGTCGACGATCACGGCGGGCGGCGCGTCAGCCTCTGCGATCCCGTCCGCCCCGAACAGCACCGCGTCAAGCGCGGCCGCATCGGTCACGCAGAGGCACAGCACATCCACCCGGCGCGCCAGATCGGCCGGAGAGGCCGCCACCGGAACCCCGGCGTCGCGAAAAGCCTGCGCCTTTGCCACGGACCGGTTCCAGACGACAAGGTCCTGCCCAAGCTCGTGCCGGCGCCACGCCATGAGCGCGCCGATGTTCCCAAGTCCTGCAAAGCCGACGCGCATGTGGTTGCCCCGTCCAGAGTTCAAAGAAAACCTATGCGAGGCGAAATTGGTCAGACCAATATGATTTGCGTTGCATGTCATAACATGCACCAAGAATATCACAATGATATCGAACCCATGCGGTTGAGTATTGGACGCGGTCCGGGTGCTGCGTGCAGGGTATCGAGGGACACATCTGTTCCGGCGCGGCCCAATGGGGCCAAATGCGCCGGCAAGACCGAACGAGGGGGATTTCGTGATACACCTGATCGACAGGATCGCCTCCGCGCTTGCGCGGGTCACCTTATGGCTTGCGGCGATGCTGCTGCTGCTCATGGCCTTTCACGTCACGGCCGATGTGATCAGCCGGTCGGTCTTTAACGCCCCGATCGCGGCGACGCTGGAATTCGGCACGTATTACTACATGGTCGCCGCCTCGTTCCTCGCGCTCGGCTATGCGCAGATGCGTGATCACAACGTGTCGGTTGACATCCTGATCCACGGGGCGGGCCCGAGGATGCGCATGGTCGTGGAATGCGTGGCCCTGATCGTCACGCTGATCTACGGGGTGGCCTTCACCTGGGCCTCGACCCTTTCCGCGCTCGAGAAGACGCGGGTCGGGGCCTATACGCTGACCCAGTTCTTCAACCTCGCCACCTGGCCGTCGCACTGGATTCTCGTGGTGGCGGGCGTGGTGTTCTGCCTGGTCCTGCTGGCGCAGATCCTGCGGATCGTTGCGGCCCTGGGGCGCGGCGAAGACCGGCGCGTCGCAGAGTTGATCGGCCAGAAAACGGAGAGCCTCTGACATGGAGCCGGGAACCATTGGCATCATCGGGATGATCGGCCTGATCGTCCTGCTGGGCATCCGCGTGCCGGTCGGTATTGCGCTTTCGCTCGTGTCCCTGCTTGGGCTGTGGATGATCCGGGGCTTCAATGGCGCAATGGGCGCGTTGAAGGGCATTCCTTACGATTTCACCGCACACTGGACCCTGTCGGCGATCCCGATGTTCCTGCTCATGGGCACGATTGTCGCCAACTCGGGCATGACCACCAGACTCTATGCGGCGATGCGGGTCTGGCTTGGCTGGCTGCCCGGCGGACTTGCCGTCGCGACGAACTTTGCGGGCGCCGGTTTTGCCGCGGCCAGCGGGTCGAGCATGGCGACGACCGCAACGCTGGGGCGGATCGCGGTGCCGGAAATGCTCAAGAGCGGGTACAACCCGGGTCTCGCCACCGGGGTGGCAACCGCCGTTGGCACCCTTGGCGCGGTGATCCCGCCCAGCATCATCGTCGTGCTCTTTGCCATTTTTGCGCAAGCGCCGGTGGGGCAGGTCCTGATCGCGGGGATCATTCCGGGCCTTCTGACGGCTTTTGCCTATGCCACGCTGATCGTCGTCCGGGTCAAGCTGAACCCGGCCCTCGCCCCGCGCCATACCACCGAGCGGGTGGATTTTGCCGGTCACATGCGGCTGCTCGCCCCGATCTGGCCCTTGCCGGTGCTGGTGTTGGGGGTCATCGGAGGGATCTACAGCGGGTTCATGACCGCCACGGAATCCGGGGCGGCGGGTGTCGTGCTGGCAATCATCGTCGCGATGATCCAGCGCACCTTTTCACTGTCGATGCTGTGGGACAGCCTGAAAGAGGCAGCAATCACCACCGCGAGCCTGATCCTGATAGCCGTGGGGGCGGCGCTTTTCACCCGGTTCCTAGCCTTCTCGGGCATTCCGAACCTGCTGTCTGACCTGATTGCGGCAGGCAACGCCTCCCCGATCTCGATCATTCTGTCGATCGCGGTCGTCTATATCCTCCTGGGGTGTTTCCTGGACCCGCTGGGCGTGCTGCTTTTGACGCTGCCCGTGCTCTTGCCCGTCTTTGCCTCGGCCGACATGAACATCGTCTGGATGGGGATCATCCTGGTGAAGTTCATCGAGATCGGGATGCTGACGCCCCCTGTGGGGTTGAACGTCTTCGTCATGAAGGGGGTCGTGGGCGACGAGGTGCGACTGGTGCAGATCTTCAAGGGCGTGTCGTGGTTCCTGCTGGCCGAGGTCGTGGTCATGGCGATCCTCATCGCCTTTCCGCAAGTCACGCTGTTCTTGCCGAACCTGATGCGCTGAGCCTCACCCAGTTGACATGAAAAGCCCGCACCACCTGCCGCAAGCGCCTTGCGGGAGGTGGTGTCCCCCCGCCCTGCAAGGACGCCGCGCGAACAGGCGGTCGCTATGACGATGTCTTCGCAGCAACCTGCGGGGACATCGTCGGGTTTTATGTCGGATGTGCGCGACGGAGCGCCAGGTCACACTGCGATGGCCGCGTTGCTTGCGACCGATCACGGATCAGTCCATATTCCTTCCGTACCGGGCTGCGACCGAATGCGCGACCCGATCAATGAGGACTGGATGTCAGAGCTTGTGTAGAAAGGCTCTCTGCAATTCAGAGAGCCGCGTGAAACCATAGCCTCCGGGTGCTTTTGCGCTCGGGACCTTTTTTCATGTCTGCGACAAGAGACTTCCATGAATATCTCAGAAAACGAACAACGTGCGCTGCACGTTCTGGCACTTGGTAGCCAGATGCTGAAAGGGCGCGACGAGGGGCCGAAGATCACCCCCGCCACCTGCACCAGGCGCGATGCCATGATCCTTTGTGATCTTTCCGTGGCCGCGTTTGGCGAACTGCGGGGCCAGCGCCTGATCAAAGCACAGTGGTCAGGCCCTCACTACATATCTAAGCGTGGTCGCCTTTCCGTTCCCGCTCAACGCGACAAAGAGGGGGCATAAGATGCTGATCCGAGATGAAACAGCCAGTGACGCCCCTGCGATCCGTGCGGTTGTGACCGAGGCCATGAAACTGCTGCCGCAGGCCAGCGGGACGGAGGCCGACATCATCGACAGGTTGCGCGCGGCGGATGCGCTCAGCCTGTCGCTCGTAGCCGAAGACGGGGGCGAGGTGGTGGGCTATCTGGCCTCCTCGGATGCCCGGATCGGTGCTGAACCTGGCTGGAGTCTGATCGGTCCGCTCGCCGTCGTGCCTTCGCGCCACTGCGAAGGGATTGGCAGCGCCCTCATGGCAGAGGCGATCTCGCGGCTGCGGGCAAGGTACGAAGGAGCGGCACTGGTCGGTGATCCCGGCTATTATGGCCGTTTCGGTTTCAGGACCTTTCCAAAACTCAGGGTGGGTGGGTGCCCGCCCCGGTTCATTCAGGCCCTTCCTTTCAATGCGGGCGAGCCCCAAGGCGAGTTGATCCATCACTCTGCATTCGGCCTGCATCAACGGGAGTAACGCAAGCCCGGGCCGCACACCCGCCAGCGCGGCCCGGATGTTTCCGTGGTGGGCCAGCGTCCGGCCCTGGCGGTATCGTCCGCGCGGACGGACCGCCGCAACATCCCTCCCACGGCGTGCGGGGCCCGGTACGGGCCTGTGCGTGGCAGGACCGGATGACGGTCTGTGAAAGCCGGTCAGAGGAAATCCGACAGTTTGTATTCCCCCAGTTCCGAGACCGACGGCACAGCCGAGACGGTCCTGCCCGACATCTTGAACGGCAGGTTCGTCACCAGGTAGTCGCCCGCCCGGTCGGTGACCGTCTGGAACGCCTCGCGGTGCTTGAGTTGCGGATCCTCGAGCGCCTCGGCCACTGTCCGATACCGGCCACAGGGCACCGAAGCCGCCGACAGGATGCGTTCGCAATCCTCGGACGTATGCTGGATCGTCCAGCTTTCGATGGTCTCCAGCAGCTCGGGGAAATGGTTGTAGCGGGCGTCGACGGTGGCAAAGCGCGGGTCCTCGATCCATTCGACGTGCCCGGTCGCCCGCGCCAGCATTTCAAAGTTGCGCTGGGTGTTGGGCATGATGATGACAAAGCCGTCGCTGGTGCGCGAGGGCTTGTAGACCGGGCGCGAGATCGTGGCCGGGAACTGCGCCTCCTGCACGTCATAGGGCATGAGGTTGATCACAGATTCCATCAGCGACACGTCGATGAATTGCCCGCGCCCGGTCTTTTCGCGGGCATAGAGCGCCGTGTTGACGGCGCTGAGCGCGTAGATGGCTGCGAGGATGTCGGCATAAAACAGCACGCTGTTGGCGGGCCGCGTCAACTCGTCCTGATAACGCAGCAGCGTCAGGTCGTGGCCGGACGAGGCATGGACGTTCTGCGCATAGGCCGGGCGGTCCGCCCCCGGTCCGGTCTGGCCGTAGCCCGAGACCGAGCAATAGATCAGCCCCGGATTGCTGCCCGACAGGGTGTCGTAATCCAGCCCGAAGCGGGTCATGACGCCGGGCCGGAAGTTCTCGATCACGATGTCCGCCGTGTCGATGAGCTGCTTGATGTCGGTGAGCGTGTCCGGGTCCTTGAGGTCCGCCACGACGCTTTTCTTGCCGCAATTGACCTGCCCGAAGTACGAACTCAGCCCGTCGCGCATGGGCGCCTGAGAGCGCATGTAATCACCATCGGCGCTTTCGATCTTGATGACCTCGGCGCCGAGATCGGCGAGGTACCGGCTGCAATAGGGACCGGCGACGAGGGTCGTGAAATCGACGACGCGCAGGCCTTCCAGCGGGCGGATGGGGGTGTCTTCAGTCAAAACGCGCTCCTCTCACGTATCGGGTATCGCTTGGATCTTGGGGGCCTGTGATCAGGCTGTCGTCAGGGCGGCCCAGCCGCGGGCGCGCATCCGCGCGGCCAGATCGGGGTCGAGGGCGCTTGGCGGTCTGGGCGTTTCCGGCTGGCTCTTGCTGAAGCGCGGGGCAGGGGCAGTCTGGGCGATTCCGTCCAGCTCGACGACGCTGTCGCGCTCTGTCACCTGCGGGTGGGCAAGCGCCTCGTCCATGTCCAGCACCGGGGCATAGCAGGCTTCGCGCCCGGCAAAGATGGCGTCCCATTCGTCGCGCGTCTTGCGGTCAAAGATCTGCGCGAAGACGCGCTTCTGTTCCGGCCAGCTTTCCTTGTCCATCTGCCGGTCGAGGTAGGAGGCGTCGAGCCCCATGCCGTCCAGCAGCTCGGCGTAGAATTTCCTCTCGACCGCGCCGACCGAGATGTATTTGCCGTCGCGTGTCTTGTAGCAGGCATACCACGGCGCGCCGCCGTCGATGAAATTGCTCTCGTAGTCGTCGACCCACAGGCCCGAGGCGCGAAAGCCCCGGAAGGTGGTCAGAAGCGACCCGACCCCGTCCAGGATGGCCGCGTCCACCACCTGCCCTTCGCCGGTCTCGCGGGCATGGTGCATCGCGGCCAGCATGCCGAAGGCCAGGTAAAGCGCGCCGCCGCCAAGATCGGAGACGAGGTTCAGGGGAATCGCCGGACCTTCGGCCTTGGAGCCGATCATCGACAGCGCCCCCGACAGGGCGAGGTAATTGATGTCGTGACCGACTGTCCGGGACAGGGGGCCGGTCTGGCCCCAGCCTGTCATGCGCCCGTACACCAGTGCGGGATTGACGGCGAAGCAATCCTCGGGGCCCAGCCCCAGCCGTTCCATCGCGCCTGGCCGGAAACCCTCGATCAGTCCGTCGGCACCGGCGACGAGGTCAAGGGCGAAATCCCGATCCGCCGGCGCCTTGAGGTCGAGCGGGATGGCGGGGCGGTTGCGTTTGGTGATGTCGAATCGCAGGTCCCGCTTGACGCCAAGCCCGGCATCCTGCGTGCGGTCCAGCCGAATGACCGTCGCCCCCAGATCGGCCAGCAGCATGGCACAGAAGGGTCCCGGCCCGATCGCGCCAAACTCCACCACCTTCAGTCCCGATAGCGGTCCCATCACATTCCTTTCGCGGTCCTGCCGGCTGATCGTCACGGGACGAGCGGGCCGGCAAAAAGTTGAACGACATTGGTCGGACCTTTAAAGTATTTGATTGGCGTAATGTAAAGATATATCCTGTTCTTCATGCGCGGCCTCTCCGATCGGAACGCAGGCGGGCATAAGGGAGGAAGAACCAATGACCAGCCGAACCGGATTAGCCGCAGTCGAGGCGAGCCAGGTGCTCTCGCTTCGGACACCTGTTCTCGAGGATATTCCCAAGGTGGAACTGCGCCAGCTGCGCTATTTCCTGGCCGTGGCCGAAGAACTGAACTTCACCCGCGCGGCCGAGCGGATGGGCATTGCGCAACCTCCGCTCAGCCAGCAGATTATCTCGCTTGAACATCAACTTGGCGCGAAACTGTTCATTCGGTCGTGGCGGCGGGTCAAGCTGACGCCCGAGGGAACCGAGCTTCAGGCCTATGCGCGGCGGATCATCAACACCACAATGCTGGCCACCGAATCGATCCGCTCCATCGCGAACGGCAAGAACGGGCAAATCGCCCTGGGCGCCGTCTGTTCGGCCATCCATTCGCTGGTGCCGCATATCCTGCCGCCCTTCGCCGCGTTGCATCCGGGGGTCCGGGTGCACCTGCAGGAAATGACGGTCACGGAACAGTTCCGCGCCCTGAACGAGGAACGGATCGACATTGCCATCGTGCGTGAACCCATGGCGACAACGGACTTTGCGACGCAGCCACTTTTCACCGAACCCTTCGTGGCCGCCGTGAACCGTAATAGCCCGCTGGCCCGGATGAATCGCCTGTCGCTTGAACAGATCGCGCGAGAGCCACTGGTACAGGTCTACCGCTCGGCCAACCGGGAATATTCGGACCACATGTTCAGCGCCCTGCTGGACCGTGGCCTTGAGCTGAACGTTGTTCACGAAGCGTCGGACATGCATTCGTTGCTTGGGCTGGTCGCTGCGGGCATCGGGGTTACGCTTGTTCCGGCATCGCTTGTCAACATCCAGACAGCCAATGTGATCTACGTGCCATTGTCGGACGATGTGCAGAGCAGCACGCTGTCGCTGGCGTGGAACCCGGACGCTCTGACTCCGTCGATGGACCAGTTCCTGAAGTCGGTCACCGATTACATGAATGGCGTCGAAAACCTCTCGCGCTTCTGGACGCCGAGCGAAAACCGGGTCGGACAAGACCGGCTGGCAAGCTGACGCGCAAGGGTGGCGGTCACGGGATCGTCGCTGGCCCCCTCAGCAGATTCAGACAGAAAAGTGCCGCTGGGTCTCTCCGGCGGCACTTTCATTCAGACCTGTCCGACATCACATGTCGTTGTAGACTTCATCCATCATCTTCTGGACGAAAGCGTCTTCGTCGTCGCCGATGTCTTCCATCGCCGCCGTCCACATGTCGAGCGTTTCGCGGAACCCGCTGACGATGGCGTCCGCATCCGCGATACCGCTTTCCTTGGCCCGCGAAATCAGCACCTCGTTGAAGTAGGGATTGAACTCTCCGAGTTTCGCCAGGAGCGCTTCGCCCGGTTCCACGATCGAATACCCAGAGGCATCGGCGAGTACCTCTGCGTCGGATGCGATGTAGCCGTTCGCCGCGCGGAAGATCCCGATGGCGGCCCCGGTCTGGAACGCAGTCTTCTGGGTGTCATCAAGCCCGTCCCAGAAGGACTTGGTCAAGCTGATAATCGGCCCGCCATAGGACACGCCATAGCTGACATCGAGCACGTTCTTGGCGACCTCGCCCAGAGAGAACTGCTTCAGCCAGCCAACCGGCGCGAGCGTGCAATCCAGCGCGCCACGCTGGAGGCTTTCATAGGTCTCGCCGATTCCCATATTCACCGGCGTCATGCCTAGATACGAAGCGAGATAGGAGAAGTCTCCGGGCACGCGGACCTTCAAGCCGGCGAGGCTTTCCAGCGTGTCGATCGGTTTGGTGCAGAGCAGGCTGTAGGAGGTCGTCGAATAGGAGCCCAGGAACATGATGTTATTGGCTTCCATCTCGGCCTTGCAGCCGGGGCATTCGGTCAGGATGTAGTCGGTGATCGCCGCAGCCAGTGCCGGTCCGCCGGAACGCAGCATCGGAGCGAGCGCCATGGCGAGGTTCGACAGCGGCAGTTCAGCCGGGTAGTACACGGCAAGCACCTGTCCGCCGTCGACCACGCCGTCCTTCATGCCTCCCAGCATCGCCTTTGCGCCCAGAAGCGAACCGCCTGAGTGCAAAGTGTACTCGATGGTGCCTTCGCTCATGGCCTTGGCCGTTTCGAGGAACGGGATGATTCCGAATTCCACGTTGGATGAGCTAGGCGGCCCGTAGGCCGCATAGGTCACATTGACATCAGCAGCCTGCACCGACGCGCCCGTAGCAAGTGCGGCCGCAAGGGCTACACCATTGAAAATTCTCATTTCTTCCTCCCGTCTTGGATGATCGTAGCTTGTTTTGGCCAGATCTCTCTTGTAGTCTAGCAACCATTAAATGATCAGACCAATACACAAGGTGGTATGGGCGAGAGTTTATCCATATCATTCTCGAACTGGACGACTTACCTGCAACGGACAAGGCGTAACGGCGTGGACGAGAATATCAGCTTCAAACCGGTCAAGACGAAACGCGCCTTCGAGGAAGTATGCGACCAGATCCGGCTCGCCATCCAGGAGGGGCGGCTGGAGGCGGGCGACAAGCTTCCGGCCGAAAGGCAGCTGGCCGAGGCACTCGACGTCAGCCGCGCCACGGTGCGCGAAGCATTTCGCACTCTGGAGATCGCGGGTGTTCTGTCGTTGCGCAAAGGTGTGAACGGCGGGGCGGTGGTCATGCAGGGCGATGTCCGTCCGATCACCCAGACCATCTCGGATCTTCTGTCCCTGGGCGGGCTGTCGCTGTCCGATTACATGGAGGCCCGTGTCTGCCTTCAGCGCGAGGTGATCAAACTGGCCTGTGCGCGCGGCGAGGAGGCCGATTTTCAGGCGCTCGAGACCAATATCGACGAGACCGAAAAGCTGACGACGGCTGCGCAGGTCGAGGATCGCACGGCACTGACGATCGAATTCTATCATCTGCTGGCGGCTGCAACCAAGAACCAGGCCATGTCCATCCTGATGGCGGCCGTGACCGAGCCTCTGGGCTATTACATCAAGCAGATCGGCGTGGACCGCAGTTGGAACGTGGCGGAATCGCGTCGCCGTTTCGTCGCTCACCTGCGAGCCCGGAACGCCCCCGAGGCGGAAAAAGAGATGATGTCCCACATGGAGCGGTTGCACGGCTACATGTTGCAGCGGACGGCGGCGGCGGCCGACAGGCGAAGTTAAAGTATCAGGGTCCAGCCGGCGAAGATCGCAAACAGCAGCGCGACGAAGCAGAGCACGAAAAGGCCGTTCCACTTGAGGCCAACCACACTGGCCGGCTGTTTCAGTTCGGCCGAGGTGATCGCAACGGTCGCTGTCACCGGGGAAATAACCATGCTGGCAGACCAGCCCGTCAGCGTTGCCAGGATCAGCATCGGCGCGGGCATTGCGACGTTGGCCTCGACGAAGGCTCCGACAAGCAGGGTGCCGGTGATCATCGGGCTGATCGCGACCATGCTGAGGCCAAAGATCACGACCACGATGAAGATCGCATATGCAAAGGTCGGCAGGGCGAGGGTGGCCACCAGAGACTCAAGGTGTTGTGTCGGCACGACCTCGATCAGGATCAACCCCAGAAACCCGGAGGCGAGGATCAGGCAAATTTCGTTCACCGGGTCGGTGAGGGATCGGAAGGCCGTATGCATGAGCGATCCGACACCTGCGCCCTTGGCCGGGCGT
Source organism: Salipiger thiooxidans (assembly GCF_900102075.1). GTDB lineage: Bacteria > Pseudomonadota > Alphaproteobacteria > Rhodobacterales > Rhodobacteraceae > Salipiger > Salipiger thiooxidans. Next base: position 25,277 of record NZ_FNAV01000024.1, read on the forward strand.
TCGGACAGTCGCCACAGAATGGCGGCAGTGGGAATGGCGATCAGAAGAGAGCCCTGTAGCGGGATGTCTGACACGTAATCGACCAGCATGCTGACCGCCATGATGCCGACGAGCAGACCAAGAAGCCGCAGGATGTCGATCCAGACGCCGGGGGCCTTGACCGGGTAGCTGCGGCCTTTGGGCCGCGGCCCAAGCCGGTCGAGGAAAAACTGCAGGCCGATGAAACCAATCGTGGCCATGACGCCGTATGGCGCGTAATCGAACCAGTCGAAATCGTCGATGAGCGGCACGATCAGGTTGATGGCGACTCCGATAGGCGACCACAGGATCGTTGCGCCGAAGCCTGCGATGATCGCCCCTTGGATGCGGCGCGTCTGGATCAGACGGACACGCGCGTCCTGGGTCATCCGCTGGCAATGGTCGACGGCCAGCCCCAACAGCAGGCGATATCCCCCGATGTTCAGCAGTATGCCGAACAGATGCCCGGCGAAGGCCAGCATTCCGAAGCGGCGACCGGGCGGCTGATCGACCACATATGCCGCGACGCGCATGACCGGAGCCGAGCGTTTCGTCGCCGACTGAAGCACGACCATCGCGGTCAGAAGGGCTGGCAGGAACAGAGCCCGGCTCGCCGCCAGCTTGAAGGCCTCGATATCGCCGCCCGTTGCAAGAAAGCCGATGGTGGTCACAAGCCCGACAGCGGCAATGATCAGGGTGAGCCGCGAAATCCGCCGCCATGACAGAATGAAGGTGACCGAGATGATCGCCAGGCTCACAAGCGAAAAGTCATGGACCCCAGTGATGCGATCGGCCAGGGTTGCAAGCGCAGCAAGAAGGAAGACCCACGCCTGCATCGAGACCCGGACGGAATCCGGTGCCTTCGGAGCATCGCGGTGCGGCAAGGCCGAACCTGAGGTCTTTTCGTTTTCCATGATTGGTATTACCAATAGAAGAACCGGGATGAATGCAAGATGCCTTTTCACGCCGCGCCGCATCCCGGGCCGTCCCGAATCCAGATTGGAAGACCCTGATGACCGCGCCCGCCAAACGAACCGAGCCGCCCGTTTTCGAACCGGTGAAACAGAATCGAAACTTCGAGGTGGTGGTGCAGGTCGTGCGCGACAAGATGATGCGCGGCGAGCTTCAGCCCGGTGACAAGCTGCCGCCGGAACGGGAACTGGCCAAGCAGCTCGACGTCAGCCGCAACGTGGTGCGCGAGGCGCTGCGCATTCTCGAAAACGCCGGGCTGGTGGTGACCAAGAAGGGCGCCTATGGAGGCGCCTTCGTGTCCGAAGGCAGCGCGACGCAGATGAGCCAGGTGCTGAGCGACCTTATTATGCTCAATGCAATCAAGCTGTCCGACCTGTTCGAGGCACGCACACTCCTGCTCGAGATGATCCTCGATCAGATCAAGCGCAGGGGGCAGATTCCCGACCTGACCGCGCTCGACGCCAACCTGGCCGAGACGGAAGAGGCCGTGACCGCCCGCGATTCCGCCCGGCGCGTGGCGGTGGCGCGCGATTTCTACCACCAGATCGCCGAGCTGACGGGCAACACCGCGCTGGTCTACACGACGGATGCGCAGACCGAGCTGACCCAGACCTTCCTGCAATTCCGAATCGGGGACATGGCGCCCGAAGTGCTTTTGAATTCGCGCCGGAGCTTTGTCGAACATCTGCGCGCCGGCCGGTTCGACGAGGCCAAAGAAGAGCTGCGCGCCCATCTGGACCGCGTGCACACGGGGTTGTGGGACCGGTCATAATGGATTGACATTTAATGGTAGGACCTTTAATTCTTTCCGGGAAGTGACCGGAGGACCTACCATGCTCGACGCAACCGACTACGATGAAGACCTGATCATGTTTCGCGACACCATCCGCCGGATGGTCGAGAAAGAGGTCGCGCCGATCGCGGCGAAGATCGATCAGGAAGACCACATGCCACACTCGCTTGTCCCCATCTTCGGGGACCTGGGGCTGATCCAGATCATGGTGCCCGAGGAATACGGCGGGCCGGGCGGCACGCTGACGATGGCCTGCATCGCCAAGGAAGAGGTCTCGCGCGCCTCCTTCGCCGTGTCGCACCTGGTAGGGGCGACCTCGATCGCGATGGCGCTGCCGCTGACCCATTACGGCACCGATGCGCAGCGGAAGAAATACCTGCCCGAGATCGCCGAGGGCCGCACGCTGACCTGCATCGGCCTGACCGAACCGCACACCGGCTCGGACGTGTCGGGCATCAAGACCACCGCCAAGCGCGACGGCGACGATTACGTCATCAACGGGCAGAAGGTGTTCATCACCAAGGCGGACCAGGCCAAATACATCCTGCTCTTCGGCCGCACCTCCGAAGGCAAGGGCCACGATGGCATCTCGTCCTTCATCGTTCCGATGGACAGCCCCGGCGTCAAGATCGGCGGCAGCCCGAAAAAGATGGGCCTGCGCGGGATCAAGAACTGCGACCTGTTCTTCGAAAACGTCCGCGTGCCGGCCGAGAACCTGGTGGGCGCAGAAGGTCAGGGCTTCAAGAACGCCATGGGCGTGCTGAACCTGAACCGTCCGACCGTGGGCGCGGCCTCGGTGGGCATCGCGCAGGGCGCGCTGGACGCCGCCATGGCCTATGCCAAGGACCGCGTGCAATTCGGCCAGCCGATCGCCAACTTCCAGCTGGTTCAGGCCATGCTGGCCGACATGGCGATCCAGATCGAGGCGGCGCGGGCGCTGCTCTACAAGGTTACCGCCTTCATCGATCGTGACCCGACGCACCCCAAGGTTCCGATGTATTCGTCGATGATCAAGACCTTCGCCTCGGACATGGCGATGAAGGTCACGACCGACGCGGTTCAGGTGTTCGGCGGGGCAGGCTACCTGCAGGATCACCCGGTCGAACGCTACATGCGCGACGCCAAGGTCTGCCAGATCTACGAAGGCACGAACCAGATCCAGCGCCTGATCATCGCCCGCGCGATGCTTAAGGACTGATGGCGGAGGGGCCGAAACCGATCCGGGTTGTCGATTTTTCGCAGGTGATGGCGGGGCCCTTCTGCACCCGGCTCATGGCAGATATCGGCGCCGAGGTCATCAAGATCGAGCCCACGGAGGGGGACGCCATGCGACGGCGTCCCCCGCTGCGTGACGGGCATTCCAGCTATTTCGGCACCCTGAACGCCGGCAAGCGCAGCGTCGTTCTGGACCTGCGCACCGAGGCGGGACGGCAGGACGCGCTGCGCCTTGTCGAGACTGCCGACGTGCTGGTCGAGAATTTCCGGCCCGGCGTGATGGCGCGCCTCGGGCTCGACTGGGACACGTTGTCGGCCCGCAATCCGCGGCTGGTCTATTGCGCGATCTCGGGCTTCGGGCAGACGGGCACGGCGGCGTCCCGCCCCGCCTATGCGCCGATGATCCATGCGACGGCCGGGCTCGACATGGCGCTGATGTCCTATCAGCCCGGGCTGGAGCGGCCCGCGCCGACGGGCATGTTCTATGCCGACATTCTGGCGGGCGTCTATGCCTGGGGGGCCATCCAGACCGCCCTGCTGGCCCGCGTGCACACCGGGCGGGGGCAGATGGTGGATGTCGCGCTTCTGGACAGCCTCATGTCGATGATGGTCTATGAATGCCAGGAGGCCCAGTTCCCGCAAAACCGGACGCGGCATGTTTATACGCCGGTCCAGGCGGCGGACGGGTTCATCATGGTCGTGCCGCTGTCGGACAAGAATTTCGGGGGCATGCTTTCGCTGTTCGGACATCCTGACTGGGGCACCGACCCGCGTTTTGCCACCGCGGCGAGGCGCGAGGCTAACTGGGAAGACCTCATGGTCCATGTGGAAGCTTGGGCCGCCGACAAGCCGGCCGAGACCTGCGAACGGTTGCTGCTGGAGGCCGGCGTGCCCTGCGCCCGCTATCGCGAGGTGGCCGAGGTCATGGCAGACCCGGCGACGCAGGAACGCGGTGTGATGGGCACGGTCCGGGACGGGGCCGGGGCGTTTCAAGTCCCGAACCCGCCGTTCCGCATGTCTGCCACCGACGCCCGGGTGCGGCCCGACATCCCCGAGCTGGGAGAGGGCAACGCCGACGTCCTCGAGCCGCTCAAGCCAAAGCCGGACGTGGCCCCATGACCCGCCCGGCGCCAAAGGCCGAGGCGGGCCGCGCGGTCTCGACGCCTGCAGGCCCGCTGGCGCGGCTCTGGCAGGCGCTGCGACGCGAGTCCCGGTTCTGGCGGGGCGTGATCTATGACGCGCGGCGGTTTCGGCGGCACGCATGGCTGCACCGCGCCCGGTCGGAGGCCAGCCGTGACGCCCGGATGTTGGCGGATGCGCATTTCCTCGAATACGGCATGGCCCTGCGGGCGGCGCAACCGGGCTTTGGCCGGGCGCGGGCCGTCCGGCTGGCGGGGGATCTGCAGGGCGGCGGGCAGGCCACCGACGCCGGTGGCATCGGGCGTGACACCCTACGGGTCTGGACCGACTTCAACGCAGGTGACGTGCCGGATGCGGTGGCGCACCTCCTTGGCGATCAAGGCACCCATGAACCCACGGGACCCGCCGGGGTCACCCATCTGAACCCGGCCGAGATCGCCCGGGACACCGCATTCGACTACCTTGCCTTTGCCAGATCGCGCCATTCGCTGCGCCGTTTCGGCGCGGACCCGGTGCCGCAAGACAAGATCCGGCGCGCGGCCGAGGCGGCGCAATACACGCCCTCGAGCTGCAACCGCCAGACCTGCCACCTGCATGTCTGGACCGAGCGAGCCTTGATCGACCGCGTGCGCGCCCATCAGGCCGGGAACCGCACCTTCGGGCACGAGCTGGGCGGGATCGCCGTCATCACGAGCGATCTGCGGCATTGGGAACATTCGGGCGAGAGGTATCAGGCATGGATCGACGGCGGGCTCTTTGCCATGAGCTTTGTCCACGCCCTGCATGCCGAGGGTCTGGGCACCTGCATGCTGAACTGGTCGGTCGATGTCGCCACGGACAAGGCGCTGCGCAGGACCATCTGTCTCGACGATGCGCACGCGGTGATCGTCCTGGTGGGGTTCGGGACCCTGGCCGAGGACCTGACGGTCTGTGCCTCGACCCGCCTGCCAATCGAGACGGTTCTGTCGATGAACCCACCTCTGGCCTAGAACAGCTTTGCGCGTGGCGGGGACACCGACCCGTGCGACAGGAACCGGAAGGGAGAGCCGATGGACCTGAACCTGGCGGGACTGAACGCGCTGGTCACCGGTGCCAGCAAGGGCATAGGCCTGGCCGTCGCCCGGACGCTGGCGCAGGAGGGCGCGCAGGTCACGCTGGTTGCGCGGGATGCCGGCAGGCTCGCCGCAGCCGCCGCGCAGATCTCCGAGGATACCGGCGTCACGCCCGACATCATCGCCGCCGACCTCGCCAGCCGCGAGGGTGTCGATCTGGTTGCCGCCCACAAGGGCCCTCTGGATATTCTCGTGAACAATGCAGGGGCCATCCCCCCGGGCGACCTTGCGACTATCGACGAAGGGACATGGCGCGCGGCCTGGGACCTCAAGGTCTTTGGCTACATCAACCTCACCCGCGCCCTGGCCCCGCGGATCGCTGCGCGCGGCGGGGTCATCGTCAACGTGATCGGGGCGGGGGCCGAGACGCTGAGCCCCGATTACATCTGCGGGGCAGTCGGCAATGCCGCGCTCGTGGCCTTCACCCGCGCCTATGCCAGGCAATTCGCCGGGATGGGCGGGCGGATCGTGGGGCTGAACCCCGGATTGGTCGCGACCGAGCGGATGCAGGTGTTTCTCAGGTCCCGCGCGGCGGCCGAGTTGGGAGACGAAGGGCGCGCGGCAGGGCTGACGGCGGGCCTGCCCTATGGCCGGGCCGCCACGCCGCGGGAGGTGGCCGATGCGGTCGCGTTCCTCGCCTCGCCGCGCTCTGGCTATACCAACGGCACCGTCGTTTCGGTGCACGGGGGCGCGTGACGCCCACCGTGTCGCGGCTCATGCGCGGCGCAGGGCGCTAGAGGTCCAGCACCAGCCGCGCGCTTTTGGACCCCGAGCAGCAGATCATCATCGTCTTGCCCTCGGCGCGTTCCTCGTCCGACAGGATGACGTCGCGGTGATCCGGGCGCCCCTCGATGACGCCCGTCTCGCAGGTCCCGCAGGTGCCTTCGGCACAGGCAAACGACACGTGAACGTCGGCCGCGATCAGCGCGTCGAGGATGGTCTGACCCGGCTCGACCACGATGGTCTTGCCCGACCTGTCCAGCACGACTTCGAACCCGCCATCGCGGGCGACCTCTTCGCTGGACGAGAAATACTCGACATGGACCTGTGCGCGCGGAACATCCCGGGCCGCCTTTTCATAGGCGGCCAGCATCGGCTCGGGCCCGCAGCAATAGAAATGCGCGGTGGAATTGGCGGTGAGGATGCCCGCGATGTCCACCAACGCCCCGTTCTGTTCGTCGTCGAGGTGGTAATGGACCTTGCCCTTGCCCGCGCTCGCCTCTTCCAGCGCCTCGAGCTCGGCGCGGAAGGCTGCGGCCGAGCGGCTGCGCGCGGCGTAATGCAGTTTCCACGCCCGCCCGTTCGCGGTCAGCCGCCGGATCATGCACAGGATCGGCGTCACCCCGATCCCGCCCGCGATCAGCACCGACAGCTCGGCGCTCTCGTCGAGCGGGAAGTTGTTCTTGGGCCGCGAGATGACCGTCTTGTCGCCCACCCTCAGGGTCTGGTGGACATAGGCCGAGCCGCCCTTGCTGTTCGGGTCGCGGTGGATCGCCACCGTGCAGGTCGGCCCGCCCGTGATCTCGCGGGTCAGGCTGTAACTGCGGCGAATGTCCTTTCCCAGGGCCACGTCCACATGGGCGCCCGGCGCCGCCAGCGGCAGATCGCGCCCGTCGAGGGTTTCGAACTCGACCGACAGGATCGTGTCGGCCTCGTAACGCATCTGGCGCACGCGGACCGGAATGTCTGCTCCCTTGCTCATCCCAGAAGACCCCTCTCCCTGAGTTCGGCGATCCGGGCGTCGTCGTAGCCGAGGATCCCGGCCATGACCTGGTCCGTATGTTCGCCCAGCCGGGGCGAGGCGAAGCGCAGATCGCTTGGCGTGCGCTCGAAACGATAGGCCGGGCCGTTGTACTTGAGCGTTCCCATCTCTTCGTGGTGCAGCGGCCAGAAATGGTCCCGCGCGGCAAAGACGTCGTCCTCCAGAAGATCGGATGCCTTGTTCGCCACACCCGCAGGGACGCCCGCCTCGCGGCAGGCGGCCATCAGCGCGAAGGCATCCCAGGGCGCAGTCGCCTCGGCCACGGAGGCCTCAAGCGCATCCGGTCCTTCGGCACGTGCGGCGGCAAGGGCGTCGGCCCGGTCCAGGACGGCGCTCAGCGCCGACCACTGGTCTTCGGTCACGGCTTCCAGCGCGATCCAGCGTTCCTCGCCTTCGCAAGGAAAGACGCCGTGCACGATGGACCCGGCCTTGCGGCTGCCCTGGCGCGTGATCTCTTCGCCGGTGGCCTGGTAGATCAGCAGCTCGGGGGCCAGCAGCTGGGTCGTCGCCTCGACCTGGCTCAGTTCCACATGCTGGCCCTCGCCGGTCTTTTCGCGGTGGATCAGGGCGGCGACCAGCGCGCTCAGCGCGTAGCGGGGCGAGACGCTGTCGGAATAGGCACCCTTGGGCATCGCCGGTGCGCGGTCGGGCCAGCCGGTCATGCCGTGGACGCCCGCCAGCGCCTGACCCTGCGCGCCGTAACCGGGATGACGCGACCAGGGGCCGTCGGCCCCGTATAGCGAGGAGGACAGCATGACGACCGAGGGGTTGATCGCCTTGAGGCTTTCATAATCCAGCCCCCATTTCTTCATCACGCCGGGGCGGAAGCTTTCGGCTACCACGTCGGCCCATTCGATCAGGGGCCGGATGATCTCGATCGCCTCGGGGTTGCTCATGTCGACGGCGATGCCAAGCTTGGACGAATGGAAATCCGCGAAAAAGCCCGAGCGGTTGATCCCCGGCTTGTCGTCGATGAACGGCCCGCCCAGGCGGATCGAATCGGGGTGCTTGAAGCTTTCGATCTTGACCACGGTCGCGCCATTGTCGGACAGCTGCTTGGTGGCGATGGGACCGGCGGCGGCCCAGGTGAAATCGGCCACCTTGAGGCCCGCGAAGATCCCGGTCTTGCAGTCGAGAGGGGAGGCGCCGTCGAGGCTCATGTCAGGCTTCCTTCTGGTTCCATGGCAAGGATCGCGTCCGTGTCCGCGCCGGGCGCGGGGGCCGGGTGCGGGTCGGCCAGGGGTGTTGCGGACAGGTTCGCCCAATGCGACGGCAGTTCGACCGAGAGCCCGCGCGCGGGATCGTCGAGCTTGCGGAACAGCCCACGGGCGCGGAACTGGCGGTTCTCGAACACCCCGGCGACCGACGAGATCGGGGCGAGCAGGATGCGCTCGCGCACCGCGCGCTCCATCAGCTCTTCGGTGGTCTTGGTCTTGATGAACGCCATGATCACGGCTGTCACCGCGTCGTAATCGTCTTGCGAGATGAAGAACTGGCCGTCGCCGTTCCAGTCGTTCTTGGTCAGGATCGGGTCGTTGAACCCGTCCTCGTTCATCCAGTTGACGAGCGCCTCGTAGGACTTGATGCGCGCCGCACCGCCGCCGCCACCCACGGGACCGAAAAAGATGTAACCGTCCTGCGTTTCCCAGACGAGGCGCGTGAAGAAACGGTTCGCCCGTTCCTTGCGGATCGCCCCGCCGCGCATTTCGTTCAGGCCCAGGATCTGCCAGGCCATCGTCGAATTGAGCAGCGTCCAGACGATGCACTCCTGCACCGAGATGTCGACGCGCTGGCCCTCGCCGGTCTTCAGGCTGTGGTAATAGGCCATGAGCGCGGCCGAAGCCGCCTCGGCCCCGCCCTGGATCAGGCCCACGGGCAGCGAGATGCGCACCGGCGGGCGATCCACGTCGCCGTTGAGGTAGAGGTGCCCGCCAAGCGCCTGCAGCGTGGTGTCCGTCGCGGCGTAATCCTGATAGGGCGCGCCGCGGCCGAAGGGCAGGATCTCGGTCCAGACCAGCGCCGGGTTCGCGGCCCGCGCGGCGGTGCCCAGCCGGTCCATCTGCGCAATGCTCAGGCGTTCCCAGTCGGTCACGACGATGTCGGCCGTGGCGCAAAGCCGGGCAAAGGTGTCCAGCCCCGCGTCCGTGTCCACGTCGAGAGTCACGCTTTTCTTGCCGTGGTTGAAGGCAAGCCAGGCGCCGCTTTCCTCGCCAAGGGACGTCGGAACGGTCGGCTCGGACCGGCGGAAGGCCTCGCCCCCCTCCGGTTCGACCTTGATCACCTCGGCGCCGAGGTCGGCCAGAACGCGCCCGGCCACAGCGCCCGCCAGTGCGGAGAGCTCCAGCACACGGACGCCGCTCAATGCTTGTTTCGCCGCTGTCATAGCTCGTAGCCAAGCCCTTCGCCGACCTTGGCGGTCATGGGCGCCTTGCCGGCGTCGGCCCAGGGCTGGTCCTTGGGCAGCTTCAGCGACACGGCCCGCACCAGATAGAGGTCGGGGTCATCGAACCGGTCGGGCTTCTTGCCGCTTTCGGCAAAGGCATGCGCGGTTTCCAGCAGCATCCGCCGCGTCATCGCGATGCCCGTGTCCGAGGTGCACAGATGTTCGCGTGTGCGGTCATAGACCCGCAGCACGCCCGACTGGCAGGCGGCGTCCTGCACCCAGAGCCCCGGCAGGCCCGAGAACCAGGTGGTCTTCTGCGCCTCGTTGTCGAACAGCCAGCCGGTGTCGCGGCGATACTTGCTGATATAGCGGCCGAACGGCACCTGCGCGCCCTGATCGTCAAAGCCTTCGCGGCTGGGGTGCCCGGTTTCGCGGCCGCCGTGGCCCTCGAGGAAGACCTTGCGCGACTTCGGATGCAGCGGCTCGTCCGGGCGGTAGGAGAACATGATGCACAGCGTGTTCTCGTCGTCGATCGGCACCCAGGCATGGCCCGACAGCTCGTAGAACTCGTTCGATTGCGGCGGCACGAGGCTGTAGAAGGGCATCACGAACTGGTTCACGCGCCAGTAGAGCGTGTCGTCGTCCAGCACCCGGCGCGACGCGATGGACATGCCGAAATCCTGCCGCATGCATTCGAAGGTCGGGCGCAGGTCGCGCTTGGCCACCCATTGGTTGATCGAGCCGCCATCGTCGATCCGGCCATGCAGGATCGGCGCATGGGCCGAGTCGATCTCGCCCTCGAGCGCCTGCAGCCAGTTGCATTCCTGCACCCGGAAGGTCACGACCACGTTCTCTTCGGGCACCATGTTCCATTCGAAGGACGGCAGCGGCGGGCGGCTTTCCTCGGGCTCGGTGCCCATGTAGGTCCACACCACACCGCCGCGTTCCACGCAGGGGTAGGACTTGATCTTGACCCGGTCTTTCAGGCGCGAGCGCGGCGGCTCGGCCGGCATGTCAGACACGTTGCCGTCCACGTCGAATTTCCAGCCGTGATAGACGCAGCGCAGCCCGCAATCCTCGTTCCGGCCAAAGACCAGCGGCGCGCCCCGGTGCGGGCAGATGTGGTCAACAAGGCCCACGCGCCCTTCGCTGTCGCGGAAGGCGATCAGGGTTTCGTCCAGGATCTTGACCGTCTGCGGCTGGCCGTCCTTTTCAAGGTCGGCAGAGGCCATGAACGGCAGCCAGTACAGCCGCATCATGTCGCCCATCGTCGTGCCCGGGCCAACCCGGACGAGCGTCTCGTTATCTTCGTGCGACAACATGTTGGGTCTCCTTGTTATACGTCATGTTCGTGTTCGGGCCGCTCAGTGGCGGCCGATCTTTTCCGTGCCGGCCAGGTCGCTGGCCGGGCTGTCGATGACGCCCTCGACCAGATCGCCGATGCCTAGAAACCTGGCCCACCAGCCCTGGTCGGTCGTCTCGAGCGGCGGCCGGGGGATGGGGGGCGTGTCGCCTGCGCGCAGCCGGCGCAGGATTTCCTTGATCCGCAGGCGTTCCACTTCAAGAAGCGCCTGTTCCACGTCGTCGTGCCGGGCCTCGAAGTCGCCCAGTTCCGGATACCGGAGCCGGCGCGTCCAGGTGCCGTTGATCTCGACCGCCTGCGCTTCGAGGATGTAGGGGATGGCAAGATAGTCGCGCACTTTCATCGTTGTTCCTTTGTCATTGCGCCGCTCTGGGGCGGTCCGGTTCGAGCAGGACGAAGGACGCGTCGTCGAACGGCCCGACCTGCACGAGGGCAGGGCCCGGGCGCACCAGACGAGGCCCGGCCCGGCCGGTGGCTTGCAGGTAGGCCTCGCGCAGGTGGCCCATGCCGTGCAGCCGCCCTTCGCCAAGCGCGCCGCCGAAGGTGTTGAGGGGCAGCTTGCCGTCCCGCGCGCCATGGCCGTCGCGGATAAAGGCAGCGGCCTTGCCGGACGCCGTGATCCCGAAGCCGTCGAGCCAGTCCCAGACCATCGACGAAAAGCCGTCGTAAAGCTGGGCCGAGGTCAGATCGCCCGGGCCTCGCCCGCTCATGTCCCACAGGGCATCGGGCTTGCCGAAGCCGCTCCACCCGGTGACCCAGGCGGGGGCGGCGCCTGCGGGCACGTCGTCGCCCCGGCACATGACAAAGGCCTGCGCGCCGCAGACCGGCATGTCGCAATCGAACAGGCAATGCGGCTCGGCGATCATGCGGGCGTTCATGTAGGCGGCGCGATCCAGCGGCTTGTCGCGCCACAGCGCATCGGGGTTGTCAGCGGCGTTCCGGCGCGACAGGTCGACAACTGCGAAAAGATCCTCGCGCGTCAGCCCGTGGCGCGCCATGTAGGCCCAGGCCCGGCTCGCGAACCGCGCGCCGAGCGTGTCGAACCCGTAGGGGCGGGTGAATTGCTGCGACCCGTAGGCCGCGTGCGCCGCGCCGGTGCCATAGCCGCCGCCGGGCAGCGCATACATGGCGCGCAGGCCCAGAACATAGCGGCTGGTCCCGGCGATCAGGGAATGGGCCGCCGCCGTCACCATGTCGGTCGGATAGCGGCGATAGAGATCGGCCCCCCAGGTCAGGGTCAGGCCCATCAGCCCGGCCATGGTCTTGAGCGAGATTTCGTCGCCCGCTTCGGCATGGGGCGAGCCTGCGTTGGTGGCAAAGGGGGCGCCGACATAGCCGTCGATCTCGTCCCGCGCCAGCCGCGCGTCCGACAGGGCCGCCACGGCCGCGTCCAGCGCGAAGGCCGCGATGCCGCGGGGGCTGGACTTGACCAGATGGGATGTGCCGAAGCCGATGATCGCAACGCTCATGCCGCGCCCCCGATCGTGGCGAGAGGCACGCCACCGCCCGGTGCGGTGAAGCTCAGCGTCACGGGCGCGCCGGGTGCAAGCGTGCGGGTCAGATCCTCGGGGTCCTGCGCAATGAGGGTGATGCGCGGCTCATCCTCGATCACGCATTCGGCCACGGGGGCCGGCACGGCCTGGCCTTCGAACGCCGGGACGGTGAGCACGGTCCTGCCCTTGAGAAGGACGCGGCCCGCATAGGGCCGCGCCCGCAGGCTTTCGGACAGGCAGTCCGGACATCGCGGCGCCTGCGGATGCGCGAGTCGCCCGCAATCATCGCAGCGCCACAAGACGACACGGCCATCCCGCGCCGCATCCCAGAAGGGCTGCGTTTCCTGCGTTGGCACGGGTTGCGGGGGCTGGGTCATTGCGGGCTCACGAAGCTTCATTGGTTGGTATTGTATAATGGACTGACCATTAGATCAATGACAGAGGCCCACTTGCTCAAGACGTGCGAGATATCGAAAGGACGTCGCCGGAATGGGTCTGCGGCGGTGCCCCGACCAGGTTGGGCGACCGGGGTGTCCGACAGGCGAAGGACCGGTTCGGTCCGCGCCGTCTCGGGGTCGCTATCCGGGAGGAGGGAGGTCCAACCTGGTCGGGGTCTTGCGAACCCGGCATGCCGCAGACACGCCGGGTCATTCGAGGTCAGGCCGCGGTTATGCCGCCGTCGACGACCAGTTCCGTGCCGGTGATGTATCTGCTTCCATCCGACGCGAGAAAGGCGATGGCATGGGCGATATCGTCCGGTTCGGCATAGCGGCCCAGCGGGGTCTGCATCTTGACCACGTCGATCATCGCCTCCTTGCTGGGCAGCGGCACGCCGCCATCGACAAGGTCCTGCATCGCGCCAAGCCCGAGCGACGTGTTCACCAGCGTCGGGTGCACGGAATTGACGCGGATCTGGCGCGGGCCCAGCTCGACCGCCAGCGCCTTGGACATCAGGCGCACCGCCCCTTTCGAGGCGCAATAGGCCGAGAACATGCGCCCGCCGACCAGACCCAGCGTTGAGGACAGGTTGATGATCGACGCCGTGCCATCCCGGGCCGCCGTTTCGGTCATCAGGTCCAGCGCCGTCTTGCACCCGATCCAGACGCTTTCCACGTTGATCTTCTGCTGCCTCTGGTAGGTCTCGAGCGTGCAGGCCTCGATGGTCTGGGTGATCATGATCCCGGCGCTGTTGATCAGCACATGCAACTGGCCCGAGGTCTCGGCGATGGTCTTCACCGCCTCGGCCCAAGCCTCTGCACTGGTCACGTCGAGGGTCACCAGATGGGCCGTGCCGCCGCAGGCCGCAATCTCGTCGACCGTTTTCTGGCCGCCTGCCGTGTCGATATCGGCGGCATAGATTTCGACACCCTGCCGCGCCAGTGTCAGGGCGGCGTCGCGCCCGATCCCGCTGGCGGCGCCCGTCACGAGCGCGGTTTTGTCTTTCAATGTGAGCATGGTTTTGCTGGCCCTCGATCAGGCGCTTCGTTCCAGAGCGATGGTTTGCGTGATGGTGTAGGCGCGCAGGCCTTCGATGCCGTTCTCGACCCCGAAACCCGACGACTTGTGTCCGCTCATCGGGGCATGAGGCGAGGGCTTCTGGATGGTGTTGATCCAGACCGTGCCCGTCCGCAGGCGCCGCGCCAGCGCCCGGCCGCGCGCCTCGTCCCGTGTCCAGACCGACCCGGCAAGGCCGAAATCGGTGGCGTTGGCACGGGCCACGACCTCGTCCTCGGCGCTGAATTTCAGCAGCGGGACGACGGGGCCGAAGGGCTCCTCGCGCACGATACGCGCGTCGTCCGGCGGGTTGTCGATCACGGTGGCGGGCACGAACCAACCCTCGCCCCCGGGCAGAGCGCCGCCGGCGAGGATGGTATATCCCTGATCCTTGCAATCCTGCAGCAGGTCGCAGACCCGCTCGTATTGCCGCGCGTTCTGGACGGGCCCAAGCTGGACGCCTTCTTCCAGCCCCGGACCCATCTTCACGCTGCGGGCCAGATCGGCGAACCTTTGGGCAAAGACGTCATAGATGCTGTCGTGCACGTAGATGCGCTTGGCCGCGATGCAGATCTGCCCGCTGTTGATGAAGGCCCCCCAGAACAGCGCCGGCGCGGTCGTGTCCAGATCGGCATCGTCCAGAACGATGGCTGCGTCGTTGCCGCCCAGTTCCAGCGTCAGCCGGACCAGGCCGTCGGCGGCGCTGCGCATGACCGCCTTGCCGGTGTCCGTCGAACCTGTGAACGAGATCTTGTCGAGCCCCGGATGAGAGGTCATGCGCGGACCAAGGTCGTGATCGCCGCTGATGGCATTCAGGACACCGGCCGGCACCACCTCGCGCATCAGCTCGACCATCCGCAGCGTCGTCAGCGGCGCGAAGGGCGAGGGTTTGAGCACCATGGTATTGCCCGCAAGCAGCGCCGGCGCGATCTTCCACACGGCCAGGACGACCGGGTAATTCCAGGGGACCAGCGCGCCCACTACCCCAAGCGGCAGGTGGCGCACGACGGTCATCCCCGAAGCGTCATCCGAAATCACATCATCGTCGATCCGCAGCTTCGCGGTTTCCGAAAACCAATAGGCCGAGATCATGATTTCGCGCAAAGCCGCCTCAAGCGGGCGGCCCTGTTCCATCACCAGCAAGCGGGCCAGTTCGTCCTTGTTCTGCACAAGGACCCCGGCCATGTGCTGAAGCACCGTCTGGCGGTCTTGCCAGGGCGTGGCCGTCCATGCGGGCCCTGCGTCGCGCGCCGCGTCGATGGCGGCGTCAAGGTCTGCGGGTGATGCATTCGGTGCCGTTGCCAGCACCTTGCCGGTCGAGGGGTCGAAGACATCAAACCGATCGGTGCCGTTGACCGCCCGCCCGGCAATAGTCATCGCCGGGGTCGCCTGAATGCTGTCCTGCACGCCCATCACGCGGCGGCCTTCTGGCGGAAGCGATACCGCACTGGAAGGCTCGACAGCCCGGAGATGCGGTTGGAGGCGACACACTTGGGGTCCCCGGCCAGTTCGATGCTTTCAACCCGCTCATTGAATTCCGTCAGGAAGGTCGGGATGACGAGACGGGCCAGATGCTGGCCAAGGCAGCTGTGCGCACCCATGCCAAAGGCGATGTGACGGTTCGGTGCCCGGTTGATCCGGAAAGCATAGGGATCTTCATAGACCTCCGGGTCGAAGTTCGCGAAGTGGAAGAAGAGCGCGAGCGCGTCGCCTTCCCGGATCGTCTTGCCGCGCAACTCGTAATCCTGCGCCGCTGTACGCACGAATTGTTTCACCGGCGAGGCAAAACGGAACATCTCTTCAACCGCAAGCGGGACGGCCATGGGGTTGGCCCGAAGTTCGGCAAACTGGTCGGGGTGCTTGAGCAACTGGTGGATACCGCAGGAGAGGGTAGAGCTGGTCGTGTCATGCCCGGCGGTGGCCAGCACGATGTAATAGGACACCGCCTCCATCACCCCGATGGGTTCGCCATTCACCTCGGCATTCGCGATAAGCGAGGCCAGATCCTCGGTCGGATTGGCACGGCGGTCGGCCACGACGCCCGCGAAATAGGCCCCGAATTCCTTGGACGCCGCCGCGATGCTGGCCCCTTCACCGGCCTGTTCATCCTTCGGCGCCATGAGACGCATGGTCAGGCGGAGGATCTTGTCGTGATCTTCCTCGGGCAGATCCATCAGCGTCGTGATGAAGAGCAAGGGGTAGTAGACCGCGATGTCTTTGACGAAATCGCATTCGCCGCCCAGGGCTTCCATCTTGTCGACCAGCTTGCGCGCGCAATCCTGCAGTTGTGGCAGCCTGGTCCGGATGTTTGCGGGCATGAAATAGCCCTGAAGAATGCCGCGATAGGCTTTGTGCTCGTCGCCGTCCATGGTGATGATGGTGCGGATTGGCGCGGTCTTTTTCCCGGATGCCGCCATGGTGAGGGCCATTTCCTCATCATCTTGAAGAAAGGCCTGAACGCTGCTCAGGAACACATCGTTCCGGCGGCCGACCTCGGCCAGGTCGGCGCGCTTGGTCACCGCCCAGAACGGGTGATGCCCCTTGGGGTCTGTCCAGTGCAGCGGGTCTTCGGCATGCAGCTGGCGAAACACCTCATAGGCCTTTTCGGGATTGGCATAGAGGTCGTGGCTCACCAGGGCCTGATCTAGCCGTGCGGTATCCATGATAGTCTCCTCCTTGATACTATGGTCAGCCTTCAGAGCTTGATCCTGAGGCGGCCCCCGGCCGCGCGCGACACGCAGCCCATGAAGCAATCTCCGCGGGCCTTGTCGGCGTCGGAGAGGTAATGATCGCGGTGGTCCGGCTCGCCCTCGACAAGCTCCAGCAGGCAGGTGCCGCAGACGCCTTCCGCGCAGGAGGTCAGAACGAAGATCCCTTCGCGCTCCAGAGCCTCCACAACCGATTCCTCGGGACCTACGGTCACGATCTCTCCGCCGGGAACCAGCTCGATCTCGAAGCTGACTTTCTCGGCGGGGTCGTCAGTTTCGGGCGCGACAAAGTATTCCCAATGGATCTGGTCCGGGTCCCATCCATTGGCCTTCGCGACCGTCGCCACATGGTCGATAAAGGGGGTGGGGCCACAGACGTAGACATGCGTGTCAGGGTTGGGCTCCGCCAGAATCTGGGGAATGTCATAGGCGGGATAGTCCGCATGGCCGTCCACGTGAAGCATGCATTGATCGGCAAAAGGGCCGGCCTGGATCAGGTCGCGCAACGCCATCCGGGACAGGTCACGCACACCGTAATGCAACACGAAATCGGCCTTATGGCGCGACAGCGCATGGGCCATCGACAGAAGCGGCGTGATCCCGATGCCTCCGGCCAGCAGGATGTGCCGCTTGGCACCCAACACCAGCGCGAAATTGTTGCGCGGAAGGCTCACGGCAACCTCCGCCCCCTCATCAAGCGCATGCATGGCGACCGAGCCGCCCTTGCCATCGGGCTCTTTCAGCACGGCAATCACGTAACGATGCGTCTCGGCGGGATCGTTACAAAGCGAATAGGCACGCGACATCTGCGGGCCAAGATCGATCATGATGTGATCCCCGGCGCCAAAGGGGGGCAGGGGCGCGCCATCGAGGCTCGAAAATTCGAAGGCGACGATCCCCTCCGCCGCCGTACGCTTGGCAGTCAGCCGCAAAGTCTGCTTCGCCGGATAAATGTCAGGGAAGGGCTGCGCGGCCAGTGTGGTTGCATATGCCATGAGCGGTCACCTTCCGGCCGTTCCATGGAAGGCGGTCGCCTTCTGCACGGGTGATCCATTCCAATCGATCGTCTTGAACAAGATCGCCATCATGACCGCCCCTCCCAAGGCTGGTTATGCGTCCGGCTCTGGCCGGGACTGCGTCGGTAATCTGCAATCTCTCAGATTCGGCGCGTTATATCAATGGTTGAACCATTGATATCATCTGTTGAGCTGCGTCTCAACGTCCGGCCTGCTTCGGACCCGTCAGCGCTTGCGGACAGGTTCCCATTCCATCGCGGAGGCATTAGTTTGGGGCAAAGCAACAAGAGGCCTGTGATCACAGTGTTCAAGCCCGTCAAAAGCATTCGCACCTTCGAGGCGATTTCCGATCAGATCCGGCGGCAAATCGAAACCGGAGTCCTTCAACCAGGCGACAAGCTTCCGTCTGACCGCGAATTGGCGGTGCAGTTTGGGGTGTCCCGGAATTCCGTCCGTGAGGCCCTCAGGATTCTGGAAAGCGCCAGCATCCTTGAACTGCAGCAAGGCGCAAGCGGCGGGGCCTTTATCCTTGAAGGGGATGGATCGAACGTCAGCCGGTCGATCAGCGACATGATGGCGCTGAAGCAGATCAGCCTGCAGCATGTTACCGAAGCCCGGGTCGAGCTGATGAACGTGATCCTGCGGCTGGCCTGCGAAAATGCCGATGCGAGCGATTTCGAGCTTCTCGAAAAGAACATCAACACGACCCGCGCGGCTGTCGAGACGAACGATCTCGAGTTGCAGATGGAATCGACCAAGGACTTCTACACGATCATCGCGCAATCGACGAAGAACCCGATGTATACGCTGATCGTCGCGCCGATCTCGGAAGTCGTGCGGCGCTTCGTGCGCGAGGCCGGCATTCGCATTCCCATCGAGGTGGTCAAGACCCGCGAACAGCTGCTGCAATTGCTGCGGGATCGTGACGCCGAGGGCGCGATCGCGGTGCTGAGCGCCCATCTGGACACAATCCACGAGGCCATTCTGCATCGCTCGCATCACTAGGCAACGCCGACCTGTTCCGACACGCGCCACCCTGGGCGCGCATCGTTTCTTTCCGAACGGCCCCTTGGACGGGCCTAGATAAAGGCCTCGTTCCGGACGGCCTTGTCGCGCAGCAGCGCGGGCGGGCGGAACCGTTCGCCATAGGTGTCGGCCAGAGCATCGGCACGGGCCGCGAATTCCGCCGTGCCGACCATGTTGACGAATTGCAAAACGCCGCCGGTCCAGCGCGGATAGCCGATCCCCAGTATTGACCCGACATTCGCATCCCGCACGGTTTCCACCACCCCTTCCTCGAAGATGCGGATCGCCTCGATGGCCTGGATGTAAAGCAGGCGGTCTTCGACGTCCCGGGTGTCGATCTGCGTGTCGCCCGCGTTGAAATGTGTGGCAAGGCCGGGCCAGAACGTCTTGGTCCCGTCCGCGCCGTAATCGTAGAACCCGCCGCCGGCGGCGCGCCCCTTGCGGCCAAGCTCGACCATCTTCGCGACGATGTCGTAGCCGGCGGCGGGGGGCAGGGTCTTGCCCTCGGCTTCCGCGTCGCGCAGCGCCTGTTGCCGCGCGGAATTGGTGAGGATGAGCGACACCTGATCCAGAACGGTCAGCGGCCCGACCGGCAGCCCGGCATCCGCCGCGACATTCTCGACCACGGCGGGCGAGACGCCGTCCTCGACCATCTGCGCCCCTTCGCGGGTGTAGGTGCCGAAGACGCGGCTGGTGAAAAAGCCCCGGCTGTCGTTCACCACGATGGGGGTCTTGCCGATCTGCTGCACGAAATCGAGCGCACCTGCCAGGGTCTCGGCGCTTGTCTCGCGCCCCTTGATGATCTCGACCAGCGGCATCCGGTCCACCGGCGAAAAGAAATGCAGTCCGATGAAGGCATCGGGCCGCGTCGCCGCCTCGGCCAGCCCGGTGATCGGCAGGGTCGATGTGTTGGAGGCGAGGATTCCGCCCGGGGCCAGCATCGGTTCGGCCTCCCGGGTGACGGTGGATTTGAGCGCGCGATCCTCGAACACCGCCTCGATGATCAGCTCGCAGCCGGCAAGGTCGGTCGCCGCACCCGTGGGGGTGATCCGATCCAGCGCCGCGTCGGCCCGGTCGCGGCTCATCCGACCCCGGTCAATTTGCGTGTCAAGCTGTGCGCGCAGCTGGTCTTTGCCCTTGGTCGCCGCCTCGGTCGTGACATCCTTGAGCACGCTGTCGATCCCGCGCGAAGCGGCGGCAAGCGCGATACCGCGCCCCATCATGCCCGCGCCTAGCACGCCAAGGCGGGACACACGGCGCGGGGCGATACCCTCGGGCCGCGCCTTGCCGGAATTCGCCTCCTGCATGTGGAAAAACAGCGTCGTGATCATGTTTTTGGCCACGGGGCCGGTGGCGACGGCGGCGAAATGGCGGCTTTCGATCCTCGAGGCCGAGGCGAAATCCACGCTCGCCCCTTCGATCGCGGCGCGCATCGCGGCCTCTTGCGCCGGGTAGCGCCCGCGCGATTTCTTCATGAGAAGGGTCGGGGCCGTGCGCAGATAGAGCGAATCCGCGACATAGGCCTCGGTGCTGCCGGGCAGGCTGTAGCCCTTGCGGTCCCACGGCTTGGCCAGCTCCGGGTCGGACCCGATCCAGTCGCGGGCCATTTGCAGCGCGGTGTCGGTGCCCCTTGCCGTATCTGTCAAAAGCCCCAGAGAAAGCGCCTTTGCCGGAGCCATGGTCTTGCCCTCCACGATCAGCGGCACGGCCGCCTGCAACCCGATCATGCGCACCAGCCGAACGATGCCACCCGCCGCCGGGATCAGGCCGAGGGTCGTCTCGGGCAGGCCTAGCCTGACGCCCTTGGCATCCACGCAAAAGCGGGCGTGACAGGCCAGGCACAGCTCCATCCCGCCGCCCAATGCGGTGCCGTTGATCACGGCGGCCACGGGCCGGCCCAGCAGCTCGAGCCGCCGGAGCAGCGCCTTGGTGTCTTCGGCGCGACGAAAGCTTTCGGCGGCATCACCCGGCGCAAGCGCCAGGATGGCGCTCAGGTCACCGCCGGCCAGGAACGTCTCTTTGGCCGAGGTGACGATAACGCCCTTGATGGTGTCGCGCTCGGCCTCGAGCCGGTCGATGCAGTGCTCGAGCGACGTGCGGAAAGCCGTGTTCATCATGTTGGCCGATCTGCCGGGGTTGTCGAGCGTCAGCGTGACGATACCGTCGCCGGCGCGGTCATATCGGATGACATCCGGCTGTGTTTCCCTGTTCATCTGTCAGACCCTTTCCAAAACCAATGCGGAGCCCATGCCGCCCATGACACAGGCGGTCACCACGCCGACCTGCTTGTCGGCGCGTTCCAGTTCGTCGAGCAGCGTGCCGACCAGCATCCCGCCGGTCGCGCCAAGCGGGTGGCCCAGGGCGATGGCCCCGCCGTTCACGTTGATCCGGTCCATGTCCACGCCGGTGGCCTCGGCAAAGCGCAGGACGACCGAGGAAAACGCCTCGTTCACTTCGAAAAGATCGACGTCCGACAGCGTCATGCCAGCCCGGGACAGCGCCAGTTCGGTCGACGGCGCGGGAGCCGAGAGCATGATGGTCGGCTCATCCCCGATGGCAGCCGCCGACACGACCCGCGCGCGGGGCGTCAGGCCCAGCTTTTCGCCCATCTCGCGCGAGCCGACCATGACCAGCGAGGCGCCGTCCACCACGCCCGAGGAGTTGCCGCTGGTGTGGATGTGGTTGATCGCGGCGACCTGCGGATAGCGCGACAGGGCCACGGCATCGAAACCCATCTTGCCCATCTGCTCGAACGACGGCGCCAGCGCCGCCAGCTTGTCGAGCGAGGTGTCGGGGCGCACCGTTTCGTCGCGGTCCAGGATGACAAGCCCGCTCTCGTCCGTCACGGGCACGATCGACCGGTCGAACCGCCCCTCGGCCTGCGCCTGCGCCGCCCGTTGGTGCGACTGCAGCGCATAGGCATCCACATCGGCCCGGGTCAGCCCGTCGAGGCTGGCGATCAGGTCGGCGGCCACGCCGGTCGGCAACTGGCGCAGCTTGAAGGACAGGTCGGGCAACGTGTCGCTCGCGCCCGGCGCCCCGCCCATCCGCACGCGGGACATGCTTTCGACGCCCCCCGCCAGCACGAGGCGTTCCCAGCCCGACATCACCTTTTGCGCCGCGATGGCCAGGGATTCGATGGCAGAGCCGCAATAGCGGTTGATCTGGGTGCCCGGCACGCGGCTGTTCCAGCCCGCCATGAGCACCGCCGTCCGGGCGATGTCGCCGCCCTGTTCCTGGCGCGGCTGCGCACAGCCCAGAACGACGTCATCGACCAGCCCGGTGTCCAGCGCGTGCCGCGCCTCGAGCGCGTTCAATAGCCTGGCGACCAGAGAGATCGGATCGACTTCGTGCAGCCCGCCCCCCGCCTTGCCCCGGCCTCGGGGCGTTCGGATGGCGTCAAAGATATAGGCCTGGGACATGGGTCCTCCGTCTGTTTCCTCGGCGCGCAGGCAGTCGGCGCCGGGTGCAATGGCGATGGTTTCGGGGGGCAGGGGTCAGATCCGGCGTCCGGTCTGTTCCCAATAGGGGGCGCGCAGCAGGATCTTTCTGACCTTGCCCGTGTCTTCGCGCGGCAGCGTGTCGGCAAAGACGACCCGGCGCGGCACCTTGTAGCCGGCCAGCCTGTCGCGGAGGCGGGTCTGGATGGCCGTGGCATCGCTCTGCGCGCCGTCGCGCAACTGGATGTGGGCACAGACGGATTCTCCAAATTCCGCGTCGGGAATGCCGAAGACCGCGCAATCGGCGACCTCCTCCATCCCGTGCAGGACGGCCTCGATCTCGGCCGGGTAGATGTTCACGCCGCCCGAGATGATCATGTCTTTGTTGCGGTCGCAGATGAACAGGTAGCCGTCGTCGTCCAGATAGCCGGCATCTCCCGGCACGATCAGCCCGTTCATGAAGCTGGCGGCGGTTTCGTCCTCGCGGTTGCGATAGACGAAATCGGTGATCCCCGGCGACCGGCCAAGGATCGTGCCGACCGTGTTGGGGGGCAGTTCGTTGCCCGCATCGTCCACGATCATGAGTCCGGCCCCCGGTATCTTGCGCCCCACCGTGCCGGGCCGTTCGAGCCATTCCTGCGAGCTGCAGAGGGTGATGTTGCCCATCTCGGTCGAGCCGTAGAATTCGGTCACGATCGGGCCGAGCCAGTCGATCATCGCCCGCTTGACGTCCGGCGGGCAGGGGGCAGCGGCATGGGAGATGTAGCGCAGCGACGACAGGTCATAGCCCTCGCGCACCTCGCGGGGCAGCTTCAGCAGCCGCGAGAACATGATCGGGACCATGTTGAGATGCGTGATCCGCTCGCGTTCGACAAGGGCCAGAAGCTCCTCGGCGTCGAACCGCGCGACGACGAAGAGATCCGCCCCGAAGCTGTAGCAGAAATTCGCGTGGATCGTGGGGGCGGCGTGGTAATGGGGCCCGATCACGGCGGTGCGTATCTGCGCGCCCTCCTGCCCGGCCAGCCCGTAGACCTGCATCAGCGCATTGCGTGAGGCCTTGGCCTGGTCCGGGGTGCGCGGATGACGCACGACGCCCTTGGGGTGGCCCGTGGTGCCCGAGGTATAGATCACGTTGCTGGGCATGGGGGGTGTGTCGCTGATCATCGGCGCGCAGGCATCGCGCCAGGCGCGATAATCCTGCGTGCCCTCGGGCACCCGCGCGCAGGACGGGTCGAGACCGAAGGTGTCGCACAGCACCGGAGGCGTCGGCAAAACCAGCACTCGAACCCCTGGCGGAAAGGCCCCAGCCCCGGCCGAGAGGTAAAGATCGGAATGGGCGACGACGATCTTCGCCCCGCAATCGTTCAGCACGTAAAGCGTTTCCTCGGGCGCGTTGTGCCAGTTCAGCGGAACCGCCTGCACGCCTGTGATCGCCGCCGCCTGCTCGACCTCGAGAAAGGTCAGGTCGTTGCGCAGCAAAAGCGCGACCGAATCTCCCGCGCGCAGCCCCTCGTTCAGCAAGGCGGTGGCCACCCGGCCAAAGCGGTCGCGGAAGGCATCCCGGGACAGGGATTCGCCGCCCAACATTGTCAAAGTCATCGTCTCTCTCCCGTTCTGATCGGCGCGCCTTGGCCGGGTCAGGCCCGTGCTGCCCTGGGCGTATGGTCTGTGAGGATGGCGCGTGAGGCCGCGTTTCCGGCGCGGAATGTCCGCCGCGCGGGCTTAGGGCCTGTCTCGAAACTCGCGTCCATTGCGCCTCTTGCGCGGCACGTTTTCATCTGCATGGTTTCTATGGTAGAACCATTGAAACATCAACCACAGAATCCATCCGGAACGCCCTATCCCGCGCCCCACGTCGGAAGCCCGGGGCCAAAAATGAAACGGCCCCCGACAATGCGGGGGCCGGTGCCTGATCGGTCTGTGCGCCTATGGCCCAAGAAGCGACGGCAGCCAGAGCGAGATCGCCGGGAAGGACAACAGCAGCAGCAGCGTGACGAGGTCGACGGCCAGGAACCCCAACACGCCCCGGAACATCGTCTCGAGCTTGACCTCGTCCCCGACGACCCCCTTCAGGACAAAGACGTTGAGTCCGAGCGGCGGGGTGATCATGCCGATCTCGAGGAGCTTGATCAGGATGATGCCGAACCAGATCAGGTTGTAGCCCAGCCCCTCGATCACGGGGATCACCACGGGCAGGGTCAGCAGCATGATCCCCAGCGGCTCCATGAAGCTGCCAAGGACGATGTAGAGCAGGGCGATCAGCAAGAGCACCACAAATGGCGCAACGTCGAGACCCAGGAAGAAGCCCGACAGGATCTGCGTGACTCCGGTCAGCGTGATGAAGGCGACAAAGATCTTGGCCCCGATCACGATGGCAAAGATGCTGCCGGTCTGCACCACGGTCTCGATCAGCGATCCGCGCGCGATCTGCGGGGTCAGGCGGCGGCTCAGCAGCGAAATGCCATAGGCCCCGATGGCCCCGATGGCCGCCGCTTCGGTCGCGGTGACGATGCCGGCGTAAAGCCCGCCCATCACGATGGTGAAGAGGGCGATCACCGACCAGACGCCGCCCAGCGACCGCATCCGCTCGGGCCAGCCGACCCTGCCGGGGCGGGGGGCCCAGCCGGGTTGCACATAGGCACGGACCCCGATGTAAAGCATGAACATCAGCGCGCTGAGAAGGCCCGGCACGATCCCGGCCTGCAACAGCCGCCCCACCGATTGCTCGGTGAAAATCGCATAGAGAATCATGAGGATAGAGGGCGGAATCAGTGCCCCGAGCGTGCCGCCCATGGCAACGACGCCGGTCGCCAGACCCTTGTCGTACTTGTTGCGGATCATCTCGGGCACGGCCAGCTTGCCCATCGCGGCGGCGGTCGCAAGGCTCGATCCGCTGACGGCCGCGAACATGGCGCAGCCGACGATGGTCGCCATCGCCAGACCGCCGGGCAGACCCGACATCCAGGCCCGGCCGGCGGCGTACATGTCCTTGGTAAAGCCCGAATAGAAGGCGACGAACCCCATCAGCAGGAACAGCGGAATGGCGATCAGCGTGTAATTGGCGACCGCGTCATAGGGTTCGCTTTTCAGATAGGTCCAGGCAATGTTGATGCCGCGTTCCAGGTTGGCCGGACGGTTCGCAGGAAAGGCGAAGGACAGGACCATGCCGCCCACGCCGACAAGCCCGAGCGAGACCGCCAGCGGCGCGCGCAGCGCGACGAGGGCAAGCATCACGAAAATGCCGCCAATTCCAAGGGTCATGGGATCCATGTTCTGTTTCCTGTTCGTGGCGTTTGGGGTCGGTCAGGCCGGATCGGACGGGGCCTGTCCGTCGCCCGCGTCGAAGATGGGGCGCGCAAGCTCGAGCAGCAGCCTCAGGACGAAACCGATCAGGCCCAGGGTCATGGCCGCATGGACGGGCCAGGTCAGCAGGTCGAGCTCGCCATATTCGATGTCGTTGATCTTGTAGGCCTTCAGGGTCGCGGCATAGGCCGTGGCGGCGAGCAGCCCGTAGAAGAGCAGGCTGAGAACGCGGCCGAAGACCTCGAGCCTGCTCAGCCCGGCGGGGGGCAGCCAGTCCGAGAACAGCGTCACCGACACGTGCTGGCGCACCTTCTGCACATGCGACAACGGCAGGAAGACGAGCAGCGCCATCAACATCTGGTTGATGACCACGTCATCCGGCACTGGGCGGTTGAGAAAGTAGCGACCCAGCGCCGAAAGGCCGGTCATGGTCATCATGACGGCCAGGGCGGCGGCGGCAAAGGCCACCAAAGCCTGATCCAGCAGATTGACGAGCTTTCTCATGGCACGACCTCCGATAAGACTGATGGGGCAAGGCACCCTGCCGGCGCCGCGACGGACAGGCGGTTCGCAATGTACGTCCGACGCCGGCCTGAATGTGGTAGGACCATTGAACTCAGCGCGAACCCGGGCGGACCGGGCCTATCCGCTGCGCCCCGAACCGGACGGATGCTTCGCCTGCGGGCGGCATGCTGCGCGGGTGCAAGGGCCCGGGGCCCATGGCGCTGTTTCTGCGCGACTACTCCGTCCAGGGGTACCCTTCGGTCGCCACGATCTGACGGTACTTTTCAAGATTGGCGCTGTAGGCGTCCCAGATCGCCTGACCGTCCAGGCCGCTTTCGTTGGCCGCGTCGACATAGGCCGGCACGAGGAAGGCGGCGCGCTCCTTCCAGCGGGCCAGCTCGTCTTCGGGCAGCTCGTGGAACGTCACCTTGTAGCCGTCGACGCCCTGGGTCAGCGCCTCCATGATGGTGTCGGTTTCGGCGGTGAGGGCCTGCGCGTAGCGGTCCATCAACTCCACGCTGGTGTCCTGCAGGATCGCTTTCAGGTCGGCGGGCATGCTGTCGAAGAGCTCCTGGTTGATCACGACCCCGGTCGAGGTGGTCATGCCGGAATTCGCCAGCGTGATATGCGGCGACACTTCGTAAAGCTTGTAGGCCCGGGTGACGGTGATCCAGCCCTGCAGGGCATCGGTGGTTCCGCGCTCCAGCGCCTGATACCCCTCATGATAGGGCAGCGTCACGGGGACGGCCCCCATCGCCTTGCCCCAATCCTGCCAGGCGCCCGCGCCCTGGAATTTCTTGCCGGCGAATTCCTCGACCGTGGTGATCGGCTCGCGGCTGAGAATCTGGGTCGGCCCGGGGCCAAAGGTGTTCAGAAACTGCACCCCGGTTTCGGCCAGCTGATCCTGCACATCTTCGTTTTCGGACACGGTGTCAAAGGTCGCCCGCATCGCGACCCAGGGATCGTTCTCGACATAGGGGATGCTGGCAAAGGCCATCCGCGACAACAGGGTGGTATATTCACCCACCACATAGCCCATGTCGGCCAGACCGGAGCCGACCGAATCCACCATGGACGCGGGGTTCGCCAGGGCACCGCCCCAGAAGAACTCGATCTCGACGCGGCCATCCGAACGGGACTTGATCTCGTCCGCCCACCACATCATGACCTCGGCGCGGGTGCCGCGCGGCGGGCCGATATCGGCAAAGCGCAGGTGGTAACTGTCTTGTGCGACAAGCGTCGTGGGCGTCAGTGCCGTCATGAAGACGGCAGCGGCCGTTCCGATCAAAGCGGATTTCGTCATGGCGTCTTTCCTCCCATGGTTTTGCAGGCCCCTCCCGCATTTGCCCGGCATGTCATGAACGCAGCCGAGTTTCTGTTTTAATTGCTATAATGGCCCTACCATTGAATCAACCATTAATTGATACTTTGGCACAAGGCCCTTCGATGGGCCGCCAAATCGCAGGGCCTCGCTGACCGGCATTCGTCAGCCGCGGAGGCGGCGTTCCGTTTGCACCGGCCGGCAAAGATTCAATGGTACGTCCATTGCACCTTTAGTGGCGTTCGGCTAAACCCGGGTCGATCCCTGCCGCAAGGAGTCGCACCAGGATGTCTCAGCCCGATACCCTCGACCCGTTTCGTGACCTGCGCGTGCCGGTCGTTGCCGCGCCGATGTTCCTCGTCTCCGGCCCCGGGCTAGTCATCGCGCAATGCCGTGCGGGCATCGTCGGCACGCTGCCCGCGCTGAACGCGCGCACGACCGAAGAGTTCGCGGATTGGTGCGACCGCATCACCGCAAGCCTGCCCGAGGGGACCATGTGGGGCGTCAACCTCATTGCCGCGCCCACCAACACCCGGCTGGGCGCGGATCTGGACGTATGCGTCGCGAAAAAGGTCCCGCTGGTCATCACCAGCCTCAAGGCGCCCGCCGAAGTCGCGCAGAAAGTGACGGGCTACGGCGGCATGCATCTGCATGACGTGACGACCCTGCGCCATGCCAAAAAGGCGCTGACATCCGGGTGCAGCGGCCTGGTGCTGGTCTGTGCCGGGGCCGGCGGGCATGGTGGCACGCTCTCGCCCATGGCGTTCAGCGACGAGGTGCGTCGCATCCACAAGGGGCCGATGCTGATCGGTGGTGGCATCGGCACCGGGGCGGGCGTGCTCTCGGTCCGCGCCATGGGGGCGAACGCCGCCTATGTCGGAACCCGCTTCATCGCCGCCGAGGAATCGCTGGCCTCTGTGCGCCACCGGAACATGCTGATCGCGTCCACCTCTGCCGACATCACCTACACGCCCTTGTTCTCGGGCGTGGCCGCCAATTACCTCAGCGCGAGCATTGCCGAGAACGGACTTGACCTGGCCGCCTTGCCGACGGGCCCCAGGCTGGACGCGGGTCAGGCCCGGCCCGAAGGGCTGCGCGCCTGGGTGGACATCCTGGGCGCAGGCCAAGGCGCAAGCGCAGTCGAGCGGTTGGAGCCGACCGAGACCATCGTGGCGACGCTGGACGCAGAGTATCAGGCGGCGCTGCGGTCCATTGGCACGGCCTCGGTTTGAGCGCGCGCCATGATCGGGGCGACAGGCCGCTTGTGAATTGCAGCACAGAAACGGCTCCTACGTCCCAAAGGTATGCCAAGGTGGTAAAGGGCTCTGTTGCACAAATCGGCTGAACGCCGAGGTTCCCCTTTTCCCAGACGGACTTATCCTACAGCGTCCGTGACGGGTATGCCGAGCGCGGTGTAGCCGTTCAGGACGACGATGCGGACTTGGAGCTCGGCGACCTGTCGGTCGAAGTCCCGTGCCATGAGCCGCTGGCCCAGCAGTTTCACACAATGCATCTTGGTCTCGACGCGGCTCCTGCGGTGGTATCCGCTCCATCGTCGCCAGAGGGCCCGGCCGAGGTATTTCGCGGCGCGCAGGGCCTCGTTTCGGGCGGCC
>NZ_FNAV01000031.1 GCF_900102075.1 Salipiger thiooxidans
AACCCGGTTGTCTGCCGGAGCGCCATGCCGAACAAAACCTTCATCGAAAGGCACGTCTGGATAGCGGCATCGCTGTAGGTCTGCTGTCGGCCACCCCGGCCTGTCGCCGCGCCATCCCAGCTCATCTCAGGGTCGAACCAACCTCTCGTGACATTGCTGCGCAATGCACTGCCGGTCAGTGGATCGTCAGCGAACCCCGGCGCTTGAGCGCTTCGTTATAGGCTGGCCAGTTCCTGGTCCTGTAGGTCGCGGGTATGGGTCTGCTCATGCATCCCGGCTACCACGCTGGATTCACAAGATGAATCCCTCACGCGATTTGTGCAACAGAGCCAGGTGAAGGAGCTCTATGCCAAGATCCGGGAGCTGGCGGTGGCCAACTCTTTTTGGGATCGAAAGCTGAAGCCTTGGGGCGGGAAGCGAGGCGCGGCATGATCGAGCCTGACCACCCGGATCTGTCGATCGGCCAGCAGTGCAAGTTGCTGTCGATCGCGCGTTCGTCTTTCTTCCCCGGCTCGGAGGGCACGCTGGGGCCGATCACACGCATCCGGGTGAAGCTCCGCCCGCTGCCGAAGGAAAAGCGCCTCGTGGTCGCGGGCTTTGCCAACTTCCGCGCCTCGCTGGCAGCCGCGATGCCGCTGCTGCAGGACAACCCGACCGCCATCGAAGTGATGGATGAAAGGGTGCAGGCGCTGGCCGATGAGGCCGGTCTGCTTGGCCGCGTGCCCGAGACCCTGCGTCCGCAGGACGGTGAGGCGCTGGCCTACACCTTCGTTGAATTCAATGGCAATGATGCGGCGGAACTCGAGACGCGCATCGCCGCCTGCGAGGCGCGTCTGCAGGGCTTGCCCGGCATCCGGGCGGTGCATGTCGCCGCGGGCAACGACGAGATCCGCGAGCTCTGGGCGATCCGTTCGGCCGGTGTCGGACTTTTGGGCAAGGTCGAGGGCCGCGCCCGACCGGTGGCCTTCGTCGAGGATTGCGTGGTGCCGCGCGAGACGCTGCCGGAGTTCCTTGATGGATTTCTCGACATCCTCACCCGGCACGGTCTAAGCTTCGGCATCTATGGGCACGTCGACGTCTGCTGCCTGCACATCTGCCCCGCGCTGGACATCGACGCCGAGGCAGACCGTGCGCGGCTGGTGCAGGTCTCGGACCAGATTTTCGCGTTGGTGAACCGGCATGGCGGCATATTCTGGGGAGAACATGGCAAGGGGGTGCGCGGTGCTTGTCTCGAGGGCTGGATCGGGCCAGAGGCCTACGCCGCCTTGCAGGGGGTAAAGGCCGCCTTCGATCCCGCGTGACGCTACAATCCCGACAAGCTGGTGGCCACGGACACGCCGGTCATGGGCATCGCCACGACGCCGTTCCGGCCCTTCAACGCGCCCAACGGCGATCCGCTGGAAAAGGCCTGCCGCTGCAACGGCAACGCGCAATGCCTGAGCTACGCGGCCAGCGTGCCCATGTGCCCGTCGTTCAAGGCGACGGGCGACGTGCGCCACTCACCAAAGGGCCGGGCCGATGCGCTGCGGGCGTGGCACGAGGACCGGCGGACCGCAGAGGCGACGATTGACGAGGCGGATCTTCTTGGCACGCTCGACACCTGCCTCGGTTGCAAGGCCTGCTCCACGACCTGCCCGGTGCAGGTGGACATTCCGGCGATGCGCGCGGCGTTCTACGCGGATGTCTACACCCGCAAGGCGCGGCCGTTGGCGGACCGGGCGATGCTGCTGGCCGAACTTCTGAGCCCGCTCATGCTGCGCGCGTCGACCGTGATACGCCCCTTCTGGCCGCTCGCGCGGCGCGCCGCTGAGGCCGTGCTGGGCGTGACAGACCTGCCCGCTGATCTGGCGCAGCCCTTGCCGCGTTCGGCACGGGTCTCCCTGTCTGAGCTCAAACAGCGCGCGCTTCCGGAGCGCGCGTTTCTTGTGTGGAGGGATTGGTTCTCGGCGCTCTATGACGGCGCGACGCAGCGCGATGTCTATCAAGGCCTCACGGCCCTCGGCTATGTGCCGCTCTTTGTCGAGATGCTGCCAGCGGGCAAAGTGGCGGGTGACCTTGGCGACCGGGCGGGGTTTGCGAAGATGGCGGGGCGTTTGGTGGCGGCGCTCAGCGACGGGGCGGCCAGCGGTGCGCCGGAGGTGCTCTTGCCGCAGGAATTTCTTGCGGCGGAGGTCCGGCGCGGCGCCACCGGATATCCGGCTTGTTTGCCGGGAACCCACGCAGCTGCTGAAGACCAGATCCAAGGCCATCAAATGCCGCGGCGAAAGAGATGGTTCGACGCCCGCACCGTCTCGCAAATGCCCTGCAAGCTCTTCGGACAAGGAGTGTCTACAGAGGCTTATTGATCGAACTCCAGATGAATCTTCTCCGAAACTTCGGAGCGCTCGGTAAAGCGGTCGATGCCATAGCTGGAGATATCAACTGGCGACGCCTCACCCCGCACCAACGCGGCGAGGCACTGGCCGACGGCCGGTGCGATCTGGAAGCCCCCGCCGCTGCCGCCGAAGGCGTGGAACAGGCCCGGCATGGTGGTGCTGGGCCCGATCACCGGCAGCATGTCCGGCAGGTAGCCTTCGACCCCGGACCACACGCGGATGACCTCGGCCCGCGCCAGCATCGGGATGCATTGAGCCAACTCGCGCATCCCACGCAGTGTTTTGGCGGGCGGGACATGTGTGAAAGCGCCTGATGGCAAGGAGTGGGTGCGCGGATAGCCCGAGAAGATAATGTTGCCGCGCGGGATCTGCCGCACGATGACATCGCCCTCGACCATGTGCACCGAAGGGTGCAACCGGTGCGGCAGGGGTTCGGTGACGAATTGCGGCGGGCCGGCGCTGAACATCGGCACGGGCTCGCCGGCCTTCTCGGCCAGCGCCCCAGACCAGGCTCCGGCGGCGTTCACCAGCTTTGGCGCCTCGAAGCGGCGGCCGTCGGTACTCGTGACGGCAAAGCCTCCGGAGGTGACGTCGAAGCCGGCCATCTCGCAGCCCTCGATCACCGTGCCACCGGCGCGGACCATCGCCCGGGCGACGGGCGGCGTGCTGAGCCGGGGATTGGCGACGGCGCTGCGCGGGCTGAAGGCGGCAAGGCGAATGCGGTCCGATAGGAAGCCAAACCGCTCGCGCAGGAGCGCGCCCTCGAGAAGCTGCGACTCGACTCCGAACCGCGTGGCGGTTTCGACATCCTTGCGCAGCTGGGTCTCGCCCCGCTCGCCGCCAGCGAAATAGAGATGCCCGGTGCGGTCGATCTCGCAGTCCTCACCCGTCAGGCTACCATAATTCTCCCAGAGCTCCTGCGCGCGGATCGACAGGGGGTATTGCCGTGCCGAGCGTCCATGCAGGCGGAGGTTGCCGAAGTTGGTGGCCGAGGCCTGTGCCCCGATCTGCCCCTTCTCGAGGAGCGTCACCCTCAGACCCGCCCGCGCCAGAAACAGCCCGGTGAAGGTGCCGAACAGCCCTCCGCCGATCACGAGCACATCGCTTTGCAGGGCCGGGCTCATGTGTCTTCCCCTTCTGCTGCGATGGGGCCGGCATCGAAGACCAGTGGGATGGGCCGGATCGGTGCCTGTGTCCGCAGACGGCCGGGCGGTTCACCGGTGGCCGAGGCCACGATCTCGCCAAGCGCGGGCCCGCAGAAACGGCCCTGGCAGCGCCCCATGCCGCAGCGGGTGATGGACTTAACGCGGTTCACCTCGATCGGGCCGGAGGGCGTGTCGAGCGCAGCGCGGATCTCGCCTGCCGTGACCCGCTCGCAGCGGCAGATCAGGACATCGTCGGCGAGGGAGGCGGCCTGCTTGGCAGGCCAGCGGAAGGCGTCAGTCATCGCCCGCTGGAACCCGTGCTGCTTGCGCAGGCGCCGCGTGTTGCGCTGGACTTGGCGTGCGTCGGCGGCCCGCCCGAGGCTTTCCAGCAGGCTCTGCGCCGCGAGGCGCCCGGCGGCATCCGCCGCATCGGCACCGCCGATGCGCGCGCTATCTCCCGCAAGCCAGAGCCGTTCGCCTGCGCGTCCCATGTCGTCGGTGCGGGGAAACCACTGCCGGAAGTCTGGATCGAACGCGAAGGTCGCGCCAGCCAGCTCGGCCAGCTGTGTCTCCGCCCGCAGCCCGTGTCCCAGCGCCACCGCATCCGCCTCGGCGGTCATGTCGCGCCCGCGGGCTGTGGTGTAGCGCAGCCGTTGCACGCGGCTGTCCCCCTCGATCCGGTCCAGCCGAACGCCCGAGCGCAGCGTGACCCCGCCCCGCCTGAGCTCGGCGATCAGCGACAGGCCCTGAAGAGCGGTGCGGGGCTCGTGGCGCAGCATCGCGGGAAAGGCCCGGGCCTTGCCGCTGGCAGGGGTTGTGTCGAGCACGGTCAGGTCGCGATGCCCGAGCCGCAGGTACTGCGCCGCCGCGAGGTAGAGCAGTGGCGAGGACCCGGCGAACACCACCTTCTGACCGATGAAGCTGGCATGCCGTTTCAGTGCCACCTGCGCACCACCCAGCGTGAACACACCCGGCAGGGTCCAGCCCGGCATGGGCATGAGCCGGTCGGTCGCGCCGACGGCGATGACGAGATGGGTATAGGTCAGGCTGTCGAACCCGTCCGGGCCAAGCAGCTCCAGCCGGTTGTCGTGGCAGGCCCAGGCCAGCGTACCCGTGCGAAAATCGCACTGCTGCAACACCGCGTCCTCGGCGTCTTCTCGGCGGGCGATGGCCTCGGCCGAGGCGCCGAACAGCGCCGGACGATGCGGGGCGGTCATCGGCGACAGGCGCCGGGTGCCCTGGCCGCCTGCCAGCGGGCTTTCCTCCAGCACGATGGGCCGCAGCCCCGCCTCGACCAGCGTGCGCGCTGCGGCAAGACCGGCAGGTCCTGCGCCGACGATGACGATCCTCGTGTCGGTCTGCATCTCAGTCGGACCCGCCGTGGGGGCGTGAGCGCAGGCGCAGGCCGTCGCGGGCCTCGGTCATGCATCCGCGCAGGCGCCTGCCGTCCTCGTCCCACATGGTGCATTCCTGGCAACTGCCCATCAGGCAGAACCCGGCGCGACCGCCTCCGTCGAACTCGTTGACGCCGCAGCGCTCCCGCGAGGCCAGCACTGCCGCCAGCAGCGTGTCATTGGGCCGTGCGGTAATTTCTTCGCCGTCGAATTCGAAGCGCAGCGGGCGCGGGGCGCCGGGGTCGATGGGATGAAAGAGATGGTGCGCCATAGGTATTACCATGCAATATCTACTATGGCAGTATGAGAAATCACAATTGCTCCTTCGTCAAGCCTCCACGTTCGCGGCGGCCTTTGGTCCGCGTCAGGAGAAGGAGATGGACCGTGCCGCCGCGAGGATCATTGGCGCGAAAGAGGCTTCGAGCTGTTCGCGCGTGTAGCGCAGGGTCGAGAGCGCCAGCGAGACCGCCCCGATCATCTGTCCCTGCGCGCCCAGGATCGGCGCCGCAATGGAGGCATCGGCGTGGTAGATTTCTTCGAAGGCGGTGGCATAGCCCTTGAGCCTTGCCTCCTCGATGATCTCCTTAAGCCTGCTGATGTCGGTCACGGTGTTCTGCGTGTGGGCCCGAATCTCCGAGGCTTCGAGAATCGAGGCGATCTCTTCGGGAGGCAGGCGCGACAGCATCGCACGGCCGGGGGCCATGCAGTAGGCGGGTAGACGGGTGCCGATTGTCACGTCCGTATGGAGCACGTGCCGGCTCAAGAAGCGCGAGATGAAGACAATCTCGGTGCCATCCAGAACGGTCAGGTTCACGGTCTCCTCGGTTTCCTTGCTCAGGTATTGCAGCACCGGCATCGCCCGGTCCACGAGTCGCGATGTCCGGGTGAAATGATGCGCGAGATCCAATGTCTTGACTGACAGCTGGAACTGCCGCGTGCGCGTGTCCTTCTCGAGATACCCCAGGCTTTCCAGCGTGTGTGCAAAGCGTTGCGCACCGCTGAGGTCCATGCCGGTCTGCTCCGCGATGTCCGAAAGGGTCATTTGCGGATGCTGCCCGTTAAAGGCCTCGAGGACGCGGAACGCCTTGGCCACCGATTGCACCATCAGCGGGTCCGCCCGCTTTGCCGGCTTCTTCTTTTCTTCTGCCACCACTTCGTTCCTCGATCCCGGCTACGACACGCACCATGCACCTGCGTCGGCACTGCGTTTCTTTCTGTAACACGGGTCGAATTTCAACCGACAGGCTCAAGACGATTGACAAACCCGCGTTCAATCATTTTTATCCAATAAGAACTATCACAATGCAATGGATACTATGGACAACTTCATCCTGACCGAGAAAACCGACAACGTGTTGACCATCACGTTGAACCGTCCTGAGAAGATGAATGCCTGGAACGCGTCCATGCGTGACATGCTCATTGAGGCGTTCGAAACCGCAGAGGCGGATGACGAGGTCCGCGCCATCATCCTGACGGGTGCGGGCGACCGGGCCTTCGGCGCCGGACAGGACCTGAGCGAGAGCAAGACCTTCGACGCGGACCGCACCGAAAGCTGGATGGGCGAGTGGAAAAAGCTCTACGCCTGCCTGCGCGACAGCTCCAAACCCATCGTCGCGGCGCTCAACGGCGTGGCTGCGGGCTCTGCTTTCCAGGTGGCGCTGCTGTGCGACCTGCGCGTGGCGCACTCCGGCGTGCGCATGGGCCAGCCCGAGATCCTTTCGGGCATTCCGACCGTCACCGGCAACTGGGTGATGCGCGACATGATCGGCATTGCCCGCACCATCGACCTGACCTTCACGGGACGGATGCTCGACGCCAAGGAAGCGTATGAGTGGGGCCTGATCAGCCGCCTGGTCGACCAGGACAAGGTTATGTCCGCGTCGATGGAACTGGCACGGGACCTGGCGGCCAAGCCCCCGGTGGCGATGCGCCTGAACCGTCAGCGCATCAAGGAAGTCACCCAGGAAGGCTACGAAGATGCCATGCAGGCAGGCGTCCGCATCCAGCTCGAGGCCTATGCCACCGGCGAGCCCCAACGGATGATGGAAGAGTTCTTCGCCAAGCGTGCAAAGGCCTGACCGGCACGCGGTGATCTTCCCGAAAGACCGCGGCTTCCGCCCCGGCGGCGGGCGTCGCTCAATCAGATCAACAATAAACCAAGCCAACCTTCCAACAGAGGTACCCCCCATGACCAAGACCGACAGATCGCGCCTGAGCCGCCGCAGCATGCTGGCCATCGGCACGGCCGCCCTCGCGACCCCGATGCTGGGCCGCAGGGCGAATGCACAGACCACCTCGCTGACCGTCGCTGACCCGGGCGGCCCGTTCAACGCCGGCTTCAGCAAGGCTTTCTACGAGCCCTTCACCGCCGAAACCGGCATCGAGATCGTGCCCGTCGCCCGCGACGCCGAGCCGACCGCGCAGTTCAAGTCGATCGTCGAAACCGGCAGTTACATCTGGGATGTCTGTACCCTGACCCTGTCGGCGCGCCTGATCCTGGAGAAGGAGGACCTGCTCGACGACATCCAGCTTGACCCGGCGCTGGCCGAGAACATGATGCCGGGCTCGGTACATTCGAACTTCCTGGGCACCGACGTTTACGCGACGATCTCGGCCTTCAACACGCAGAACATGGAGAACGGTCCGTCGAGCTGGGCTGATTTCTGGGACACCGACGCGTTCCCCGGCCGCCGCGCCCTGCGCCGCAACCCGATCGACACGCTGGAACAGGCGCTGATGGCTGACGGTGTCGCGCCCGAGGACCTGTACCCGCTCGACGTGGACCGCGCCTTTGCCAAGCTTGACGAAATCAAGGACCACATCGACGTGTGGTGGACCGGCGGCGCGCAGTCGACGCAGCTGCTGCAAAGTGGTGAGGTCGATATGCTGGCTGGATGGAACGCCCGCCTGCAATCGGCCATCGACACCGGCACCCCGGCTGAGCTGGTCTGGAACCAAGGTCTTTACTCTATCGAGGGCTGGGGCCTGCCCAAGGGTGGCCCGAACGTCGACGCCGCGCGCCAGTTCCTGGCCTTCTGCGCCCGTCCCGAGCAGCAGGCGTTGTTCACCGACGACCTGTCCTACGGCCCGACGAACCTGTCGGCCTACGAGCACATCTCCGAAGAGCGCGCCAAGGTGCTCACGACCGCGCCGGCAAACCTTGAGGGCATGGTGCTGGCGGACGAGAGCTGGTGGGAGGCGAACCGCGCCGAGATGACCGAGCGGTTCAATCTCTGGCTCCTGATGTGATACGACTCCTGCCAGCGGCCCCTTAGCGGAGGTCGCTGGCAGGTCCCCAAACTCTTCGCGACACACGTCAAGACGTCCGCTCCGCGCGGCGACCGGCCCGTTACGCTCGGGCCCCGGGCAAGGCCCGTCGCCGATAAAGACCAAGTGCCCGGCACGCTCCGACAGAGGCATCCCCTTCATGAACATTTCCACCCCTTCCGCCGCCACGGCCTCTCCTGCCGCAAAGATCAGGATCGACGGCCTGTCCAAGACATACGGCACGTTCACCGCCCTCGAACCCACGACACTGGACGTTCAGCGGGGTGAATTCCTCACGCTGCTCGGCCCCTCGGGATCGGGCAAGACAACGCTGCTGCAAATGGTCTCGGGGCTCACCCCCGCGACCTCGGGGCGGCTTTCGATCGACGGCGAGAACTGGACCGACCGGCCCGTGCACGAGCGCGGCATGGGGCTGGTGTTCCAGCATTACGCGCTGTTCCCGCACATGACCGTCGAAGAGAACGTCGCCTTCCCGCTGAAGATGCGGAACCAACCCGCCGACCAGATCAGGGCGGCAGTGGCCGAGACGCTGGAGAAGGTGCAGCTCGACAAGTTCGCGCACCGCTTCCCCCGCGAGCTCTCGGGTGGCCAGCAGCAGCGCGTGGCCCTGGCCCGCTGCTTTGTTTTCCGCCCCGAGATCATCCTCATGGACGAGCCCCTGGGCGCGCTCGACAAGGCCCTGCGCGAGACCATGCAGCTGGAGATCCGCCGCCTGCACCGCGAGTTCGGCACCACGCTGATCTATGTCACCCACGACCAGGAAGAGGCCCTGGTGATGTCTGACCGGATCTGCGTGATGAACCACGCCAAGGTCGAGCAGCTGGGCACCCCGAGCCAGATCTACTCGGATCCCGAGACGATCTTTGCCGCGACCTTCATCGGTCACTCGAACCTGCTGCAAGGCACGCTTGCCGGCACCGATGACCAGGGCAACACGCTGATCCGGACCGCTGCCGGGACCTTCGCGGGCCGCATGGGCGCCCGTGACGCCGATGCCGGGGCTCACGCCCTGATCGTGCGCCCCGAGCGGGTGTCGCTCGGCGCGGCCACCGGCCCAGGCATGAACGAGCTGCGCGCCACGCTGCGCGACGTGGTCTACATCGGCTCGGACAACCGGCTGCTGCTCGACCTGCCCGACGGCACGGAATTCACCCTGCGGCGCGATCCCGGTGCCGACATCGGCGCCGAGATCGGCCAAGAGATCACTGTTCATTGGCCCATCGAGGCAGGCCGGGTGGTGTCATGAGCAGCGTGACCTCGAACATCTCCGCCCGGGGTGGCGCGCTGTCGCGTCTCAAGCTCGGGCCGCTCTGGCTCGCCGCGCCGGCACTGGCATTTGTCGCGGTGTTCCTCCTGCTGCCGATGCTGCGGCTGATCGGCCTGAGTTTCTCTGGCGAGGAGACCGCCGGCGTTTCACTGGAGCATTACCAGCACCTCGCAGACACACCGATCTACATGCGGATCCTGTGGATCACCTTCCGGATCTCGATCCTGACGGCTTTCTTCTCGGTGCTGCTGGGTTATCCGGTAGCCGCCTGGCTGGCGCGCCTTCCGGACAGCCGCCGCAACAAGTGGCTGTTCCTGGTGCTGCTGCCCTTCTGGACATCTTACCTGGTCAAGACCTTCGCCTGGATGATCATGCTGGGTGACCGGGGCCTGTTCAATTCGATCCTCACCGGGACCGGCGTCACCGACGGCTCACTGGACCTGATGTACAACGAGTTCGGCGTGCTGGTGGGCATGGTCCACGCGATGATGCCGCTGGCGATCCTGACGATGGTGCCCGTGATGACCGGCATCGACCAGCGCCTGCCGCTGGCGGCGGGCAGCCTCGGTGCCAAGCGCGCGCAGCGCTTCTGGCTGATCGAGTTCCCGCTGGCGATGCCCGGCGTGGCCGCCGGTGGCCTGCTGACCTTCATCACCTCGCTCGGCTTCTTCATCGTGCCGGCCTACCTTGGTGGCCGGGGCCAGACGATGCTGGCGCAGATCATCATCATGCAGGTGCAGGAGCTCGTGAACTGGGCCTTTGCCGCCGTGCTGTCGGTCATGCTCGTCGCCGCTGCCCTCGTGGCAATCTGGATCTACGACCAGTTCTTCGGCCTTTCGTCGCTGACACAGGCCAGCTCCACCGGGGCGAAGGGGTCCAAGACGGGGGCGCAGTGGCTGCGCGGTGCCGGGCAGAAGGTCCTGGCCGGGCTTGCTTGGATCTGCTCGCCCTTCAACCGGCTCGGGGACCGTGGTGACGATGGTCCCAAGCCCGTCCGGGCAGCCTATCTGGGGGTTCTGTTCCTGTTCCTTCTGGCCCCGGCGATCATCGTCCTGCCGCTGGCCTTCACCGCCGAGCAGGCGCTGACCTTCCCGCCGCCGTCCTACTCGACGCGCTGGTTCTCCGAGTACTTCGGCTCGCAGATCTGGATCTCGGCAACCCTGCGCAGCTTCGGCGTCGCCTTCGCCACCGCCATCCTGGCCACGCTGCTGGGCGGCATGGCGGCTCTGGCACTGGCGCGCTCGGACAGCAAGTGGGGCAAGGCCGTCTTCGGCCTGATGCTGGCGCCGATGATCGTGCCGCGCATCGTCATCGCGGTGGGGCTGTTCTACCTGATGGCACAGATCGGGCTGGTGGCCTCCAACATCGGCCTGATCATCGGCCACACGCTGCTGGCGATCCCCTTCACCTTCATCGCCATCG
This sequence comes from Salipiger thiooxidans, assembly GCF_900102075.1. GTDB lineage: Bacteria > Pseudomonadota > Alphaproteobacteria > Rhodobacterales > Rhodobacteraceae > Salipiger > Salipiger thiooxidans. The sequence continues at coordinate 10,895 of NZ_FNAV01000031.1, forward strand.
GCGCGGTGCTCAAGGGCTACGACTGGCGTCTTGACCAAGCGGCAGCCACGCTCGGCGCGGGGCGGATCAAGGTTCTGAGGCTGATCACCCTGCCGCTGCTGCGGGGCGGTATCATCTCGGCTGCACTCTTTGCCTTCGTGACGAGCTTCGACGAGCTGACCATCGCGCTGTTCATCTCGGGCGGTCTGAAATCGACCCTGCCCAAGCAGATGTGGGACGACATGTACCTTCAGCTGAACCCGACACTGGCCGCCGTGTCCGTCGTGGTGCTGGTGATCGTCACGGTGATCCTGCTGCTGGCGCAGCGTGTGCAGAAATCCTGACGCCCTCTCCCTCGCCGCGCCACCTTTCCGTGGCGCGGCGCTCTGATCCATTTCGAGGAAGACCATGAACATCCAAGGCTTGGCAAAGACCTTCATCGAACAGGCCCAAAAGACGCCTGACCGGGTCTTTGCCCGCACCACCGACGGCACCGTCCTCAGCTTCCGGGCGCTGTCCGATGCGGCGGACGCCATGATCGCATGGCTTGCCGAACACGGCGTGCGCCCAGGCGACACAGTGGCCGTCATGACACGCAACAGCCCCGCCACGCTGGCCCTCGTTCACGGGCTGCTCCGGTCGGGCATGATCTGGGTGCCGGTGAACCCCGCGCTCGTCGGCGACGGGCTGGTTCACGCCATCCGGCTCGTGGATGCCGCCATCGCGGTCTGCGACCCCGAGCTCGAGGCCACGCTTGCCGCATGCGAGGCGCAGCCGCGCGAGGGTATCCTCGTGCTGCACAGCCGCGACCTTCCCGCCGCCCCGGCGATGCGCCCCGCCTTCGAGGTGGCCGAGCCGACCGGGCTTGCCTCGATCATGTTCACCTCTGGCACCACCGGCCCGGCCAAGGGCGTGCGCGTCACACAGACCATGCTCGAGATCGCCGCCCGCGGTGTCGAGGAGGTCGGCCGCCTTCAGGATGGTGACAACCTCTTCATGTGGGAACCGATCTACCATGTCGGCGGCGCGCAGGTGATGGTTTTGCCGATCCTGCGCGATGTCAGCCTGACCATCGCCGAAAAGTTCTCGGCCAGCCGCTTCTGGCGTGAGGTGTCTGAGGCGGGCTGCACCCACATTCACCACCTCGGCGGCATTCTGCAGATCCTGCTCAAGCAACCGCCGTCGGATCTCGACCGGAGCCACGGCGTGCGCATCGCCTGGGGCGGCGGCTGCCCGGCTTCGGCCTGGCGCGATTTCGAGGACCGGTTCGGCATCACCATCACCGAATGCTACGGCCAGACCGAGGCGTCCTCGATCAGCTGCGCCAACTCCGAGGGGATCGTCGGGGCCATCGGCCGCCCGCTGCCCTGGTTCGACTTCAAGGTGAAGGACGAGGCGGGACGCATCCTTGGGCCCGGGGACGGACGCGGCGAGATCGTGATCACCTCGACGATCGAGGGCGCGATCTTCGCCGGCTACCACAATGCTCCCGAGGCCACGGCCAAAGCCCTGCAGGCCGACGGGTTCCACACCGGCGACACGGGGTCCTGGGGTGAGGACGGGATGCTGCGCTTCCACGGCCGCGTCGGCGACAGCGTGCGCTGCAAGGGCGAGAACGTCTCGGCCCACGAGGTTGAGAGCGTCGCCAACCGGCACCCGCAGATCGAGGAATCTGCGATGGTTGGTGTGCCCGCCGAGATCGGGGAGTACGACATCCAGCTCTTCGTGAGGCCCACCCCGGGCAGCACGCCCGATGCCGAGGCGATCAGCATCTGGCTGCGGGACAAGCTGGCACCCTACCAGCAGCCGCGGTTCATCGCCTTCATCGACGAGTTCCCCAAGACCCCCAGCCAGCGGATCCGCAAGCACCTGCTGCCCAAAGCTCCCGACCGCTGGGAGCGCGCGACCACCCGAAAGGCCTCCACCGTATGACCACTGACGTCCTGATCACCGGCACCGGCATGTTCGCCGGTCGTATCGCGCTCGACATTGCTGCCACCGCGAAGGAGCCCGTTTCCGTCGTTATCGCCGGGCGGAACGTCGACCGGCTGCAATGGCTGCAGACCGCCGGCAATGCCCGGGCGGCCATGTTCGGCACCCCTGCCACCTTCCGCGCGCACCGGATCGACCTGCTCGAGGAGGGCGCGAGCGAGGCGCTGCTGTCCGAACTGAAGCCGCGTATCGTAGTTCAGGCAGCCTCGATCCAGACCTCGTCGGTGATCTCGGACCAGGGCTCGCGCTGGACGCAGCTGGTGGCGGAGGGCGGCCTGAGCGCCACGGCGGTCTTTCAGGCGCTGATGTCCTCGCGCATGGCGGCGGCGATCACGAAGCTCTGCCCGAAGACCCCGCTGATCAACTGCTCCTTCCCGGACGTGGTCAACGTCATGATCACCGCGATGGGCCATGACGTGCTGTGCGGCACCGGCAACGTGGCCATCCTGTCCAACGTCTTCCGGGGCGCTCCCGCCCGTCCCGAGGGCACCTTGCGGGTGCTGGCGCATTATCAGTGCCTGAAGCCCTGGCGGCAGCCGGCGACAGAGCGTACCGGCCCCGCGCCGCGCATCTTTGCCGACGATACCGAGGTTGCCGATCCCTTCGCGACCTTCGCCGAGTGCAAGCTGACCCCCGAACCCGCGATCGAGATTTCCGGCGCCAGCGGCGTCACCCTGATCCTCGCCCTCGCGGCGGGGACGCCGTGGAGCGGCCATGTGCCCGGACCGTGCGGCTTGCCCGGCGGCTACCCGGTGACTCTGTCCGAGGCGGGGGTCATGAGCCTCGACCTGCCGGCCAGCGTGACCGAGGCCGAGGCCGTTGCCTGGAACGACGCCTTCGAGCATGCGGGCGGTCTCACCGTGTCCGGCAGCCGGGCCAGCTATAACGGACGGCTTGCCGAGTTGCTGCGCGCCGAGGGGTTCGCCCATGCGGACGGTTTCGATGTCGCCGACCTGGAGGCCGTGTGCGCCGACATGCTCGGCCTGCGGGACCGGCTGATGTCGGAACCGGCGTGACACGCGACGGGGGAGCGGCGCCGATAACGGCCCGTGACCGGACACATGATACGCGGAGCGGGGCGCCGGGTTTTGGCGCCCCTTTCATGTCGGGACCGCAGCGATATAACCCGTTGCCTTGAGGTCCGCGCTGGCTGACCGGCTTCAGCGGAAGCGGGCGATGTCAAAGTGATGGGGCTCGATGCGGCCCTGCCGCCCTGCCAGCAGGTCCGAGACGAGGTTGGCGGTCCCCGGGGCGCCGCACATGCCCGTCTGCCCGTGGCCGAGGGCCAGCACCAGATCGGGATGGCCGGGGGCGCGGCAGATCACCGGCACCGAGTCTGGCGTGGCGGGACGATGCCCCATCCAGACCGAGCGTGCCTCACCGACGTCCCGGAAGATCCGCCGCGCGGCACCGGTCAGCCGGTCGATGTTGGAGAACTCGGGCGGCTTTCGGGTGCCCGCGACCTCCACGACGCCCACCACGCGCAGACCGTCCTCCATCGGGGTCGCCATGATCTTTTCGGCGATGGGATAGATCGGCTGGCCCGGCATCCGGGGCAGCTCGAGCGTGGCGTGGTAGCCGCGCAGGCTTTCCAGCGGTACCGCCGCGCCCAGCGGTTTCAGCAGGCGGTTGGACCAGATCCCTGCGGCCACGACCACCGTGTCGAAGACCTCTTCTCCGTGGTCGCTGAGCAGGCCCATACCGCGCCCTCCGGGCACCGGCAACAACTTGTGGATGCAGGTCGTGACGAGGCGCGCCCCGTCACGTACGGCGTCCTCGGCGATGGCCCGCACCAGCGCGCCCGGGTTCGGGGTTTGGCCGAAATCGGGAAGATGCAGCGCCCGTGCCAGCCCGGGGCGAAGCGACGGCTCCATCTCAAGCGCCTCGTCGGCGGTCAGCTCGGTCATCCGTACCCCGTGATCACGGCGCAGGGCGCGGCCCGGCGCGTCCTTCTCGTAGGCCTTGTCGCTGTCGTAGACGTAGAGCTGACCGCTGGTGCGCAGAAGGTCGGCGCGCCCCGGCCCGAGCAGCTGGGCGTAATCGGTCAGAGCGCTGCGGTGCAGCTGGTGCAGCGCGGCGGCGGTGCCCTGCAGCCCGGCCGGCCGGCCGGCGCGGGCGAAGCGGCGCAGCCAGGGGGCCGCCACCGGCAAGCGCGGCCAGTGCAGGCGCAGCGGCCCGTCCCCGGCGAGGCTCCAGCGGATGGCGTCGCCGAGTATGCCTGGGCCCGAGGTGCCCGCGATGGAGCCGGGGGCGATGCTGCCGCCATTGCCGAAGGAGGCCGCCTGTCCCGGTCCGCGGGGATCGAAACAGGTGACGGCGTGTCCTTCGCGCCGGAGCACGGCGGTGATGCTGCTGCCGATGATGCCGGCGCCTATGACCGCGATCCGGGCCATCTCAGCGCATGAGGCTCGTGCCGAGACCACGCTCGGCAGCCCGGGTCATCACCAGCCGGGCCACCGCGAGATCGGCCAGCGGCATTCCGGGGAAGAGGAACATCAGGCGTTGCGTGTCGCTTTCGCGCCCGGGGTGCGCCCCGCTCAGCATCGCATAGAGGTCACCATCATAGCGTCCCTGATGGGCCAGCGACGGGTTGCCGCCATTGCGCTCGAGTGCGGCAAGATCGTCGGTGAAGAAGCCGTCCACGTGATCCGAAAGCCCGTCACGCTGCCATGCCCTGCCAAGGTCCACCCCGATGGCAAGCGCTCCGGGCTTCAGCGCCTGCGAACGCACGATCGGCGTGATGCCGTCGATGCTTGGCAGGCAGCTGACCACCACGTCGCTGGTCCCGGCAAGAGCTTCGGGGTCCTGCATCACCTCGGCCTCGAAGCCCATGTCCCGGGCCCGGTCAGCCAGCGCCTCGGCGGAGGCGGTGCTGCGTGAGAACGCCCGCACCTTGCGCAGCCCCGGCAGCACGTCCGCAAGGGCGGCCAGGTTGCTGTGCGCCTGCACGCCGCAGCCAAGCACACCAAGCGTCGACGCCCCCGGCCGGGCGAGCGCCTGCGCCGCCAGCGCGGACAGCGCGGCGGTGCGATGGGTGGTGATCCAGCTGCCGTCCATGATGGCCACGGGCCGGGCGGTGTCGGCGTCGCTGAGGATGATCTGTGCGCTGATCGCCGGCAGACCGCGCTGCGCGTTGGCCGCAGAATAGCCGATCCACTTGGTCACTCCCAGCCCGAGCACGGTATCGGCGTCGGACATGGACATGAAGAAGCGGGTCTCGTCCACCTGCACGCGGGTCTTCAGACCGCCCCTGATGTCCTGCGAGCGCCTCCGTACCGCGTCCCCGATGGCACCGCGAAGGTCGGCAGGCGTGAGACCGAGGGCCTCCACGTCCACGGATGACATGTAGAGAAGGCCGGGGTCTTGTAGCGTTTCGGGTGCCTGGCTGTCGGTCATTCGTGGGCTCCAGCACGGGCCACGGCGCAGGGACGCGCCGTCAACCCATCCGTTCTTCTTGCTGCCTTGATCACCGCCCGTGGGAACCGGCGATGGCGCATGGTATCGGGGGCAGGCCGTCGGCCTGCGTCTCGGGGCGGCACCGCATGTGGCAGCGGTGCCGCCCGAGGGGTGTCAGGCGAGCGTCGCGCAGGCGTCGGCGATGCGTGCCATTGCCGTCCGCAGGGTCTCCACGTCGGTGGCATACGATACCCGGAAATACCCGGGCAGGCCGAAGGCGGTGCCCGGCACCACGGCGACATCCGCCGTTTCCATCAGCCATGCGCAGAACTCTCGGTCGCTTTCGAGGCGCCGGCCGTCCGGTGTCTGCCTGCCCAGCACCCCGCCGCACTCGGCGAAGGCGTAGAAGGCCCCCTCGGGGGTCCGGCAGGCCAGCCCGGGCACGGCCTCGAGCGCTGCGACAACAAGATCGCGGCGGGCGCGGAAGGCTTCGGCACGCTCTGCAAGGAACTCCTGCGGCCCCTCCAGCGCGGCGATCGTCGCCGCCTGGCTGATCGAGCAGGCGGCCGAGGTCGACTGGCTCTGGATCACCGACATGGCCTTGATCAGCGCCTCCGGACCGCCGCCGTAGCCCAGCCTCCAGCCGGTCATGGCATAGGCTTTGGACACGCCGTTGATCGTCAGGGTACGCGGCCTGATCGCGGGCTCCATCGCTGCCGGCGTGGCATGGCGGAAGCCGTCGTAGACGATATGCTCGTACATGTCATCGACCATGAGCCAGACGTCCGGCGCCTCGAGCAGCACATCGATCAGCGGGCGCAGGTGCTCGGCCGCGTAGGCGGCGCCCGAGGGGTTCGAGGGCGAGTTGAGCATCAGCCAGCGGGTGCGCGGGGTGATCGCCTCGCGCAGCTGCGCGGCGCTCAGGCGAAAGCCCTGGTCGGCGGCGCAGGGCACCAGCACCGGCGTGCCGCCGCAAAGCTCGACGATGTCGGAGTAGGTGACCCAGTAGGGGGTCGGGATGATCACTTCGTCCCCCGGGTTCAGCGTTGCCATCATCGCGTTGAAGATCACCTGCTTGGCGCCGGCGCAGGCGATGATCTCTGATGGACGGTAGTCGAGACCGTTCTCGCGGGCGAACTTGCCGGCGATCGCCTTTTTCAGCGCGGCGGTGCCGGTCAGCGCGGTGTACTTGGTCTCACCGCGCTGCATGGCCTCCCACGCGGCCTGCTTGATGTGGTCGGGCGTGTCGAAATCGGGCTCACCCGCCCCGAGCGTTATAATGTCGCGACCCGAGGCGCGCAGCTCTGCGGCACGCGCCCCGATCGCGAGGATTTCGGACACGCCGAGCTGCTCGATGCGCTCGGCGGGCCGGAAGTCGGTTGCGTCGACGTCCTTCATGATCAGTCGATGTCGAAGACCACGCCCTGCGCGAGGGGCAGCTCGGTCGAGTAGTTGATCGTGTTGGTCGCCCGGCGCATGTAGGCGCGCCATGCGTCAGAGCCGCTTTCACGGCCGCCGCCGGTCTCTTTCTCACCACCGAAGGCGCCACCGATCTCGGCGCCCGAGGTGCCGATGTTGACGTTGGCGATACCGCAGTCCGAGCCCTTGGCCGACAGGAAGGTCTCCATCTCGCGCAGGTCGGTGGTGAAAATCGACGAGCTGAGACCGCCACCGACGGCGTTGTGCTGCTCGAGCACGTCGTCGAAGTCGGAGTACTTCATGACGTAGAGGATCGGGGCGAAGGTCTCGCGCAGGACCGGGCCGTCATGGGCAGGCATCTCGACAATGGCGGGCTTTACGTAATAGGCGGTGTCCGGACCGACCTCCTGACGCTCGCCGCCATGCACGACGCCGCCCATCTCACCGGCTTCGGCCAAGGCCGCAACCATCGAGTCATAGGCCGTCTTGTCGATCAGCGGGCCGACCAGCGCCTGGGTTTCCAGCGGGTTGCCGACCGAAACCGAGGCATAGGCTTTCTTCAGCGCGGGCACGATCTGGTCATAGACACTTTCGTGCACGAACAGGCGGCGGGTGGTGGTGCAGCGTTGCCCGGCAGTGCCCATCGCGCCGAAGGCGACGGCGCGCAGGGTCATGTCCATGTCGGCCGAGGGGCAGACGATGCCGGCGTTGTTGCCTCCCAGCTCGAGGATGCACTTGCCAAAGCGCGCCGCGACCTTGGGGCCCACGATCCGGCCCATACGGGTCGAGCCGGTGGCCGAGATCAGCGAGACCTTCTCGCTTTCGACCAGCGCCTCACCAACGGCGGGCCCACCGACCAGCACCTGGCTGAGCCCGGCGGGGGCGTCGTCACCGAAACGGGCGAGGGCACGCTCGAACACTGCCTGGCAGGCGAGGGCGGTAAGCGGGGTCTTCTCGGAGGGCTTCCAGATCACCGGGTCGCCGCAGACCAGCGCCAGCGCCGCGTTCCAGCACCAGGGCGCGCAGGGGAAGTTGAAGGCGGTGATGATGCCCACCACGCCCAGCGGGTGCCAGGTTTCCATCATGCGGTGGCCGGGGCGTTCGGTGGCGATGGTCAGGCCGTAGAGCTGGCGCGAGAGGCCGACGGCAAAATCGCAGATGTCGATCATCTCCTGAACTTCGCCGAGGCCTTCAGACGGGGATTTGCCCGCCTCGATCGACACCATGCGGCCGAGGTCTTCCTTGGACTTGCGCAGTTCTTCGGCGAAGAGGCGCACCAGTTCGCCGCGACGCGGGCCGGGCACCAAGCGCCAGGTACGGAACGCCTTGTTCGCCAGCGCGATGGCCGCTTCGGTGTCGGCGACGGAATGTTCGGCAAGGCTGGCCACGGGCTCGCCGGTGACGGGCGAGATGACGGTCATGCCGCCGTCGACGGTGAGATCTGCGGTGACGCCGCAGGCGACCATGGTTTTAGAAGTAATCTGTTTGAGGGGAGTGCTCATGGTTGAGGTCCTTGCTTGTCAGTCTTCTTGGCGGGTGGTGTTGCGCCGGGGCCGGATCAGGCCTTCTGGAGTGTCCGGCTCAGCGCGACACGGGATTCGGCGAGCGAGCGCGCCTCGGTCTCGGCATAGCGGTGGAAGAGATCGTGCACGGGCGCGCCGAGATCTTCCTCGAAACGGGCGCGGTTGGGATTGGCGACAAAGGCCTGCGCGGCGCCGTCGCCGAGGTTCGACTGGAAGATTCCCGCAGCCGAAACCGGCAGGAAATCCTCGTAGATGATGGGATCGGCGCGCAGGCAGCCCTCCGCGATCAGGGCATCGACCCCGCGCGAGGGATCGTTGCAGGGCTTGCCGGTCGCCGAGTAGCGGAAGTAGCCCAGCCCGTCCTTGCGCAGTGTCGCGAGGTCGTCCGGGAAGGCGGTGAAGACCTCGGCAAGCGTGGCGCGGTACGCGTCGGCGTTCGAGCCGTCGGCGGCCGGGGTGATGCGGCTGCGGGTTTCGGCCAGCAGCCGGTCGTAGAGACCCTGCCCGGCGGGTGTCAGCGCGATGCCGCGCTGCTCGATCTCGCCGAAGCGGGCGGTGTGGCGGCCGGTGATGGCCGTCTCGCCGTTCGTGGCGGACGGGGGGAAGCTCACCGGCTCATCCAGCGCCTTGAACGAGGTCTGCCGCAGCAGGATCGGCACCGTGCGGGTCGGCGGGCCTTCGACGACGGCCTTGGGCGCGATGCCACGCTCCGGCATCATCTCCTGCACGCGATCGATGTCGAGCGTGCGCGGCGTGAGGTGGTTGATGTGCGGCCCCTTGAAGGCCACCACGTCCGCCACCAGCCGGTGCGCGTCGTGCAGGCGCTGGTAGAGCGCATGGGGAACGTTGGCCTCGGCGTGCCAGCGGAAGGTCTCGACGGCCTCGGCCACGAAACGTTCGGCGTCGGCTTCGCTCAGACCGCCGTCGGCCTCGGCCTTGTCGATCAGCTCGAGACAACCGGTCGTGTAGATCTCGCGCGTGTCCAGCACCTCGGCGGCAGCGGCGCGCAGTTCGGCGTCATCGAGCAGGTCCAGCCGCAGCAGCGAGGTGAAGACGCGGAACGGGTTGCGGCGCAGCGCGGCCTCTTCGAGCGGACGGAACGCGGTGGAATGCACCGGCACGCCGGCAACCGACAGGTCGTAGTAGCCGACCGGGTGCATCCCCATCACGGCGAAGAGGCGGCGCATGGTGAACAGTTCGCGCGGGGTGCCGAGGCGGATCGCGCCATGGCGCTCTTCGTCGATGCGCTCGAGTTCGCCAAGCTCCTCGAGGCGGGCACGTTCTTCGGGCGCTCCCGAGAGCACTTCGCTGTTCACGTCGCGCACCAGTTCCATCAGCGTGCCGTAGGCGGGCACCTCTTCACGATACATCGCCGACATTGCGCGAGAGAACAGCGCGCGGATCTGATGGGGGTTTGCGTGTTCCGGTGCCATGGGCCCGCTCCATTCGTAATCATGATGTATGAGAATGGTAACCGGGTCGGTGCACACATGCCCAGCAACGTCTTGCGATTACCCCATTCCGAAAACGCATGGAGTTGCCGGCCAAGCCCGGGTTACATGCATGGTAAAGCCCTCGACGCAGCCAACGGAAAGGCCAATCGAATGACACTGCAACGCCGATATCTGCCCGACATGCGAATGCTGCTGACCTTCGAATGCGCCGCGCGGCACGGCAACTTCACCCGCGCCGGCGAGGAGCTTGCCCTCACGCAGAGCGCCGTCAGCCGGCAGATCCGCGATCTCGAGACGCAGATCGGCAAGCCCCTGTTCGAAAGAGTGCGCGGGCGGGTCGTCACCACGCAGACCGGGCGCGCATTCCTTGCTGAGGTCGAGGCCCTGCTCGACATGGCCAACAGCACCATGCGCCACGTAACGGCGGGCGGCCAGGGCGAGCGGATCCTCGCGGTGAACGCGCCGCCCACCTTTGCCGCGCGCTGGCTGGTGCCGCGCCTGTCGGGGTATCTCAAGCACCATCCGCAAACGCGCTTCGACATCTCGACGCGCCGCGACGTGTTCGATTTCACGACCACGCAATGCGACCTGGCAATCCATTTCGGCCAGCCGATCTGGCCCGGTGCGGTCTGCACTTACCTATGCAGCGAACTGGTCGTGCCGGTCGCCGGCGGGGCCTTGCTGAACACGGTGGTGCGCGATGCCCGCGATCTGGCCGAGGCCCCCAAGATACACCAGACTGAGCGCCCCCATCTCTGGGCCGACTGGTTCAAGCGCGCCGAGGTAGAGCTGTCTTCGCCGAACGAGGGACACTGGTTCGAGCAGTTCAGCCTGACCATCGAAGCGGTCCGGTCTGGGCTCGGCTATGGGCTTCTCCCGCGCTACCTGATCGAGAGCGAGCTTGCGCGCGGAGAGTTGCAGATTCCGCTCGACATCCCGCTATCGACGGACAATGCCTATTACATCGCCACCCCCGAAGACCGGGCAGATGCCGCCCGTGATTTCCGCGACTGGATGATCGCAGCCGTGTCTTTCCGGCCTCTGGCCTGAGGCTGAAAGCTCTGCTCTTCTGGTCGTCTGGCTGTGAGACGGTCAGTTCATCTCTTCCGCAAAAATCGGTTTCGGAGAGGCGTGGCTTTCGGGGACTTTCCGGCCAGATGCGGAGCCCATGCCATTTTCTTCAAAGTTCTTTGCGGCCTGGCACGACAGAACCGTCTTCGCCACGATCTGGGTAGGCGGTGGGATCGCAGCGTCCGGTCCTGCCGACTGGCCAGCCACTTGAACAGAAAAGAGGGCTTGTCGCTTTGATGCCTGCCTGGGAGGTTGCGCTGCCTCGCCTTCAACCATTCGCAGGACGGGCTCTACGTCCACAAGCTGACGATCCCGCAGCGCTCTCCGATCCGGATTGCCCCGCCGGCAGCGTTCCGGTCCAGGCGTAGCTATTTGTCCGGCAACCATGCCAGATGCGGGAGGCGCCGCTGATCCTTCTGCCGCCCAGGGCCAGATGTAGCCTGTGTTTTCGAAAGGACTATGATAGAGCTTCCGGGTCCGACACCCGTAAGGCTCTGCTGTCCCATGACCACGCGCAACGCTCCCTCGCAGGACGAGCTCGACACACGACTTTACATGGCTTCGGTCGAGCGCACGATGCGCATCTTGGCGGCCTTTGACAACGGGCTCGGCTCCAGGACCCTCGCCGACATTGCCAAGCAGCTCGATTTGGGCCGCAGCGCTGTGCAGCGGATCGTCTACACCCTCGAAAAACTGGGTTACCTCGAGAGGGAGGCAGACCAACGACACTATCGGCTGACGCTCAAAATCCTGGACCTGTCCAGCGGACTGACCAGCACCGGAAGCCTGATGCGGCTGATCCAACCCGTCCTGCAGGACCTGGCCGACGAGACTGGCGAAACCTCAAGCTGGGTCAAACTCGACGGCGACGAAATCGTCATTCAGCAGACCGTGCGCAGCAAGCACCTCGGCCACGTAAGCTTTGCTCCGGGGCAGCGCTTCGCCGCCTTGCCCTCGTCATCGGGGCAGGCGATCCTTGCCAAGGGCGACCCGAAGGTCGCGGAGAGCCTGCTGGCTGCGGCCGGTCCTGCGTTGCGCACGCGGATCGCCTTTGCCGACGCGGCAGAGATGGCTGCGCGCTTCGCGGAGATCCGGGCGCAGGGCGTTGCCACTACCGCCAAGGAAGAAGACCTGTTTAGCGTCTCGATCTCGGCACCGGTACTGTCGTCATCGGGGGTGGTTCTTGGGGCGCTCAACGTCTCTGCGCTAGAAAGCAGAGTGCCTCACACACGCATCTCGGAGCAACTGGGAGCGCCGATTCAAGCAGCGGCAGCACGGGTGGCAAAAATCCTAGAACACCAGGCAGCAGTCGGGGTCAACGCCCTCTGAAAAGGTCCGCGTCCAGCGTTTGAACCAACGCGTGCAAGGCTGGGACGATCTCTGACTGCAGCTTTTCCGGTCCGGTGCGCGCGCGGAGGACCGAAACGTTGATGGCAGCCACAACCTGGTTCTGCAGGTCGCGCACCGGAACCGAGAGCGACATGGAGCCGGGGTCCATGTCTTTCTCGGTGAACGCGTACCCTCGCGCGGCCTCGCTGCGGATGAGATCAACGTAGCTGTGGGCATCGAGGTCTCCGAGCCGTGCCCGTATGGAGGGGCTGGCGTTCTGGAAGAGGTCGACCACGATTTCGGGTCGCATATCCGCCAGAAACAGGTGTCCCGACGAGGAGGTCAGGGCATCGAAGCGGGCACCGATGGGCAGAACCACCGCCGCGCGGTGCGGGCTGGGTGCAGAACTCAGAACGACGACCTGCCCGGCGTCGTATTCCAGCCAGGACACGGTTTCACCAAAGGTCTCTGCAAGATTGACCATGGACGGCAAGGCACGTTCGATGGCCGCGTGAGACGTCAGGATACTGCGGGCAAAGAGCAATGCTCGGTTCGAGAGCCGGTATTCGAGCGTCGCGGCATCCCGGCGCAGATAGCCCAGTGTCTCCAGCGTGTAGACGAAGCGCTGCGCTGCGCTGCGCCCAAGCGCCGTCTTTGCAGCGATCCGGGTCAGAGACATCGCGGGTTCGGTTTCGTCAAAGGCTTCCATGACCGCCATCGCCTTGCGCACGGAGCCGACGAAAAGCCGGGTATCGACAGTTATGTCCTCCTTGCGCTCCGGATGCTCCATGTCGTTCTCTCTTCACTGATGAGCGTTTCGCGTGCGGCGTGCCCGCGCGACGGCGTGTGTGCCGGGAAAAACCGCTCGCGACAAGAGAGCCCGTTTATTACCGCCCCGTGAAGACCGGAGCGCGCTTGGCTTTGAATGCGGAAACGCCCTCGACATAGTCGTCGCTGTCCTCCGCCTTGCGGGTGAGAGCGGCAATCTCATCCGCCAGCCCCTCGGGCAACTGCGTGGCAAGGCGGTTGAGCACCGTTCGCGCCGCCGTAACGGTCAAAGGCGCCTTGTCGGCGATTTTTGCCGCAAGCGACAGTGCCTCAGCCACCGGATCCTCCGCAATGTCCCCCCAGGCAAGACCCGTCGCCACCGCCTCTGCCGCGTCAAGCGATGCGGCGGTATAGATCATGTAACGGGCGGCCTGAGCACCCACCAGCGCCGCCAGACGCGCTGTGCTGTCGGCCGGATAAACCAGTCCCAGCTTCGCCGGCGGAACGGAGAACAAAGCGCGCCGCCCCACCAGCCGGAAATCGGCGCGCAGGGCCAGGGTCATGCCGCCGCCCACGCAGGGTCCGTCGATGGCGGCGATGACCGGCACCGACGCATCGGACAGCGCGGCGTAGCAGCGCGTGATCGTGTTCCAGTAACGCTCCCGCGTCACCGGATCCTTACTGGCCTCGGCAAAGGCACCAATGTCGTCACCGGCGCAAAAGGCGCCGGGAACGCCAGTCAGCACGATCACTCGCACCTCCCGGTCGTCGGTCAGCTCGCTAAAGCCGCGCGCCAGCGCGTCCCAGGCAGACTCGTTCAGCGCATTACGCTTTTCGGGGCGATTGATGGAGATCACTCCAATGCCCGGAGCGGGGCGCGACACGGTGATGATCTGGCTCATGGCAGCGTCCTTTCGCGACAGCTCAGGCGGACTTCCGGCCCAGCTTGTAGCCAGTTGCCTCAAGGTCCCAGACGCCCTCGGCGCTCCGCGACAGCTCTTTCTTGCGAATGCGCTGCGTCGGGGTCTTGGGGAACTCGTTAATCTCGGCGACGTAGCGCGGCACCTGATAGTAGGCCATCCGCGTTTCGCAGAAGGACACCAGCTCCATGGGGTCGAACGCGACGCCATCGACCAGTTTCACGAAGATCTTCAGCTCGTCCTCGCCCAGCTCGCTCGGCACGCCGACCAGCGCGCTTTCGGCCACGGCGGGGTGCTTGTTCACAACCTGCTCGACCTCCCAGGCCGAGATGTTGATCCCCCGGCGGCGCAGCATCTCCTTCTTGCGACCGGCGTAGAAGATGTAACCGTCTTCGTCCATCCGGCCCAGGTCGCCAGTGAGCAGCCATCCTTCGCGCTGGGTGTCGCGGCTGGTTTGCTCATTACGGAAATACCCCAGGAAGCCAAGCCCTTCCTGAGTGCCGCGGGCGACGATCTCGCCGGTCTCGCCGCGTGGAACCTCGTTCCCGTCGTCATCCGCGATCATGATGTCGAATAGCGACAGCGGTCGCCCGCAGGAGCCGACCCGCCCATCCTTGTTCAGCGTCACGAAGGTGATCAGCTCCGACAGGCCGTAGCCCTCGCGCAGCTCCACACCGAAACGCTGCTCGACGTCTTTCCAGATCTCGGGCGGGCAGCCGCCGCCCCAGGCAATGCGCACCTTGTGATCACGGTCCAGATCCGAAGGCTTCTGCTTGAGCAGCAGCGGAAGCACTCCGCCGAGGTAATGGATATGCGTCACGCCGTGCCGGCGCACGTCATCCCAGAAGCCCGAGGCGCTGAAGCGTTCGACCATCGCCAGCGTCACACCGCCGATCACCGCCGAGATGATCACCGCGACGCCCGCACCGTGATGCAGGGCCTCCCAAAGAAGGAACACGTCGCCTTTCTTCGCGTCGGTGATGTTGAGAACCGCCATCGGTCCGCCGCGCAGGGTGCGGTCGGATTTCAGAACGCCCTTGGGTGCGCCGGTGGTGCCAGAGCTGGGCGTCAGCGCGAGCACGTCGTCCGGTCCGAAATCCACATCGGGTTCGGCGTCGGAGGCGGCGGCGACCTGTGCCTCGTAGCTGTCAGGCGTAGCGACCTCCTGACCGCGCCAGAACATCGCCGGGCGGGGCGCGGTTTCGAAGGCGGCATCGAGCGCCTCTGCATAGCCTGCATCGGCGATTAGCGCGCTCATGTCGTAGGAGGTGAAATAATGTTCGAGGGAGTCGCCCCTGGCATGCACGTTCACCGGCACCCGCACGAGGCCTGCCTTCATCGAAGCGAAGATCGCGATCACGTGGTCGGGGTGGCTAGGCAGCATGATTCCCACCCGGTCTCCGGGCGCCAGGCCCGAAGAGAGCAGCGCGTTCGCCACCCTGTTCGCGGCACGGTTGATGTCCGCTACGGTGTATACGTCATCCTTGAATTTCAGGAAGACCCGATCCGGGTCGGTTGCGGCGCGCTGAGCCAGCAGGTCCTTGAACAGGACGTCGTCGACCGGGTCCATCTCTACATTCTGGGACATTGGGGTTCTTTCCTTGGTAATCTTGCCGGGGCGGGCTGCCCGGAAGGAGGCGCCCCGATCGCAACGTGGGAGCGGCCGGGGCGCGGATCAGTGTCTGGCAACGTCCCAAGGGGCGATGCCAGGTGTCACGTCAGTCGAAGTCGACCGCGAGGATGCGCTCGGCCCAGGTATCGATCTCGGCCTCGTAGATCGTGGCGGCGTCCTCGGGTGCGTCGGTCGAAGGCACGATGCCGCGGTCACCCATCTGCGTGACGAAGGCCTCGCCGGCCACCGTCTCCTGCAGGGCGGCCCTGAGCGCGGTCAGCGCCGCCTCGTCGATCCCCACCGGTGCCAGCAATCCATATACCGAGGCGACGTTGAAGCCGTCGAGGCCGGCGTCAGAAGCGCTGGGGACATCGGGAAGCATGTCGATCCGGTCGGGCATGGCCACGACCATCGGCTTGATTGCATTGGCTTCAACCTGCGGCAGCGCGGTCGAGACGGTCGCGACCATCAGCGACACGCGGCCCGCCACGAGGTCGGCCATCGCCGGGGCGCCACCGGTGTAGGGAATATGTTCGAGTTCGAGACCTGCGGCATCGGCGAAGACCATGGCGCCAAGATGCTCGGTGGAGCCGATGCCGGACGAGGCATAGGTCAGCGGCAGGTCCTCTGCCTTCGCGTACTCGATCAGCTCCTCGATGGTGTCTGCCGGCACATTGTTCGCTGCCACCAGCATCAGCGGGACGCGACCCACGGCACCGACCGGGGTGAAATCGTCCTTGAGCGCGTAACCCGCCGTCTCGGGGGTGAGCCCGGTCGTGATCGCGTTGCTCGTCACCGAGGTCATCAGCAGCGTGTAGCCGTCAGGCGCGGCATTGGCGACGAACTGGTTGCCGATGCTGGCCGAAGCGCCGGGCCGGTTCTCGACCACGAAGTTCTCGCCCATCAACTTGCCCATTTCGGCGGCAGTGACGCGGCCGACGTAATCGACGGTTCCGCCAGCGTTGTAGGGCACGACGACGCGCACGGGCTGGTTCGGAAAGTCCTGCGCCAGCGCGGGTGCGGCAAGAGCGGCCGAGGCGGCAAGCACCCGGAGGAAAGATTTGATCATGATATTTCCCTGTATTGCATAGCAATTGTTGTAATTATTTTTAAAGGATGCGACCATCAATTTATCTTGTCAAGCGTCGCTTCCACGACGCAGGACAACTGTAGCCGGCCGCTGAAGAGCCGGGGCCAAACCTAAAACAACATCGAAAACAGAGAGGTAGTCGACATATGACCGCCAATACCCACCGTCTTGCGTCTTCGGACGTGCTCGCTGGAGTCGGGATTGTCGCCCTGAGTCTGGGCTTCGGCATCGGGGCGCTTTCCTACGACATCGGCAGCCTTGCCCGGATGCAGGCGGGCTTTTTCCCGCTCGTCCTGGGAGTGATCGGAACGCTGCTGGGCACTGCGCTGATCACCATGGGGCTTGTCCGGCAGGGAGAGGTTCCGCGCATGCCTGCGCTCCGGCCGCTGCTGTACATTTCGGCGGCCTTCATCGCCTTCAGCCTGACCATCGACTGGCTGGGCCTTATCCCGGCGATCGTGATCTGCGGCTTCATTGCGGCGAAAGCCACGCCCTCGACCACGTGGCGTGAGGCGCTGATGCTGTCGGTGGGACTTGCCGTCGCGATCTGGCTTCTCTTCGTCGTGCTGTTGTCCATGCCGATCCGCGTCTGGGCAGGTTTCTGACTGATGGATATCCTCGCCAACCTGATAGGAGGCTTCGCCAGCGCGCTGTCTCCGGAAAACCTGCTCTATTGTTTCATCGGCGTGACGGTGGGCACCTTCGTCGGCGTATTACCGGGCATAGGCTCCATGATCGGAATCTCGATTCTGCTGCCCATGACCTTCTACCTGTCACCCGAAGCCGCGCTGGTGATGCTTGCCGGCATCTACTACGGCGGAGAATATGGCGGGTCGATCTCGTCGATCCTCATCAATCTGCCAGGCTCTGCGTCAAGCGCGGTGACCAGTATCGAGGGCTACCAGATGACGCGGCAGGGCAGGGCGCCCGTGGCGCTATTCATCACTGCCATGGCATCCTTCCTAGGCGGCACCATCGGTATCGTTCTGCTGACGGCGTTCGCGCCGATCCTTGCTGACCTGTCGTTGCGCTTCGGCCCGGCCGATTACTTTTCGATCATGGTGCTGGGCCTTCTGGCATCGACCACGATGACCCAAGGCGCGGTTTTGAAAAGCTGCGCGTCGGTAATCCTCGGGGTGATGTTCGGCACCATCGGCACTGACATAAACACCGGTGTGCAGCGCTTCACCTTCGGCACGATGGAGTTGTTCGACGGCATCAGCATCATCATCATCGCAATGGGTGTGTTCGGCATCGCGGAGATTCTGGCAACGGTGATGGGCAATGATCACATGTCGGTAAAAGCCAATGTGCGCCTGCGAGACATGCTGCCCACGCGGGATGATCGACGACGCAGCGCCATGCCGATCCTGCGTGGAGGGTTGCTCGGTTCGCTTCTGGGAGCCCTGCCTGCCACCGGGCCGACCATCGCCTCCTTCCTGGCCTACACACTTGAAAAGCGTGTGAGCCGCCACCCAGAAGCTTTTGGCACAGGAATCATCGAAGGTGTGACGGCCCCGGAAGCGGCCAACAGTGCTGCGGCGCAGACCGCCTTCGTTCCCACGCTGACCTTGGGCATTCCGGGCAGCGCAACGATGGCGCTGATCCTTGGTGCGCTGCTCATTCACGGTATACCAGCCGGACCTCGGCTGATCACAGACCATGGAGACACGTTCTGGGCGTTGGTCGCGAGTTTCTGGATCGGCAACGTGCTTTTGCTGGTTCTGAACATACCTCTGGTAGGAATCTGGATCCGGTTCCTGTCGATCCCATATCGCTTGCTCTATCCGGGAATCATCTGCCTGATCTGCGTCGGCGTCTACAGCGTCAAACTGACCAGCCTCGATATTATGATCGTGCTGGGCATCGGGCTGCTGGGTTATGGAATGCGACTGGTGAACATGAGCGGGGCGCCGTTGTTGATGGGCTTCATACTGGGGCCGATGCTGGAGGAGAACATGCGCCGTGCCTTGTTGATGTCTCGGGGAGATCTGACCACCTTCTTCACCGAGCCGATAAGCGCCACCGTACTGGGCGCGACCGCGCTACTGATGTTGTGGTCCGGCCTTCGGGCGTTACAGCCGCGCCACGTTTGAGAAATCCGGACGACGAGGATGCTGCCCGCTCCTCGCCGCCCGCTTCGAGGCTGCGGGGCTCGGCTGTATCATGGTGGGTCGGATCAGACGGTGGCGGCATCCATCCCGGAGACCTGATCCATGCCGCCCGACATGGCGCCGCTGTCATTCCCGCCGATGTGCTCGCCAGTTTAAGGGCCGACCTCCGCAAGATGCAGCAGACCGAGGCGCTGGTGCTCGACGCGGCCCGCGCGCCGGAGTTCGATTTTGACGCCTTGGAAAAGGCGCAGACCTAAAGTCGGGGCACCCGGCGCGGTCCGCCCGGCGACCCGCCCGGATTCGCCCCGCTGCCCGAAACGCCAGACCATGCGGCAAGGGAGGCAGGTCACCACGTTGAACTCTGCTCCGTAGGGGTAGCCGGGGCACTGTCAGTTTGCAGACCGCACGATCGGCGGATAGCCAAGTTTCATGCTGAATCCATCTGATCTTCCGCCCCTCCCAATCGCCGAGCGCCTGCTGGCGCAGGGCGGAGATCGGCTCGGCTCCGGCATGGCCGAGCAACGCCGCCGCCTCCTGCGCCCGGCTGCGAGTGGACGTGCACGCGCGGTCCGGATCCAGAGCGGTGACGACACGCGGAGCCTGTTCTTGGTGAAAATGTAGAGACCCGGTGCATCCCGTGGGATAGAGGAGACGCTTGATCGCGCACTCGCAAGATGCGTCACGGCGGAACTTCTGTAAAATGATACATAATTTCCATTATGCGCTACATTTAATGTAAGCGCCAAGTTAGAATGTCCCACATGAGCAAAGCTGAAGTGTCACACTCCCCTGAATGGGCAGGATTGGAGTGCGGCCGTGGGATTGGTGGTCATGAGCGAGCGCGAGCTGAACCGGATCGAAGTCCTGAGTGATGTGGTGCAAGGCCGGATGTCTGCGGTGGCGGCAGCCTCGGTCTTGGGCCTGAGCCGAAGGCAGGTTCACCGGCTTCTGAAGACGTTCCAGGCCGATGGTCCGGCAGCGATCCGGCACAAGGCCCGCGGACGTCCGTCCAACAACCGGATCGATCCCGCGGTGCGTGAGTTTGCGCTGACGCTGATCCGTGAGCGCT
>NZ_FNAV01000006.1 GCF_900102075.1 Salipiger thiooxidans
GCGGCGCTCACGCCGTTATTCCACCCCGCAGGAACGCCAAGCCGTGGAAGGTGATCAACAGCTGGCGCGGCCGCCCGAAACGAGGCCCTGCGCGCCGCGAAATACCTCGGCCGGGCCCTCTGGCGACGATGGAGCGGATACCACCGCAGGAGCCGCGTCGAGACCAAGATGCATTGTGTGAAACTGCTGGGCCAGCGGCTCATGGCACGGGACTTCGACCGACAGGTCGCCGAGCTCCAAGTCCGCATCGTCGTCCTGAACGGCTACACCGCGCTCGGCATACCCGTCACGGAAGCAGTAGGATAAGTCCGTCCGGGGAAAGGGGAACCTCGGCGTTCAGCCGATTTGTGCAACAGAGCCGACCAGCAGCATGCCGTTTGGCAAACGCAGCGAATGGCCGCTCGCCGCCCATTCCGTTGAAAAACTCTTTGCTGCATTTGCAAATTTCGGAAATGTGGGAAGCGATTCCTCGACGAGCTGATTGCACCCCGTGATGCTGCTAGAATCTGAATAATTCGGAATATTGTTCTACCAAATTTGACCTCAAAGCGCTGCATGAGAGTTTTTCAACACAATCCGGCCCTCGCGTCGATACTCTCCGGCCTCTCAAGTCGAGCCCTTTCGCCGTTCGCCACTCCCCACCACATACGCAAACGGCCTCGGATTGCTCCGAGGCCGTTTTTTTCATCTTCTCAGCCAAAATGACCCTTTGAGCCGTTTAGGTCATGTCGTGTGACACACCACAACAACTTCAGCCCAACGCTCCTCACCCGCACTTCGAATGGCCGCAGGAGGAGCAGGTCATGCAGCCTTCGACCATCATCATCGAGTACTGGCCGCAGGACGGGCAGGCCTTGCCGCGGGGGGCGTCGAGGCCGACGACCTTGGCCTGCGGGTCGGATTTCAGGCCCTTGCCCTCGCCCTCGAGGAAGCCGATCGAGACCATGTGGCGCTCGATCACGCCGCCGATGGCCGCGAGGATGGAGGGGATGTACTTGCCCTGAACCCAGGCGCCGCCGCGCGGATCGAACACCGCCTTCAGCTCCTCGACCACGAAACTCACGTCGCCGCCGCGTCGGAACACCGCCGAGATCATCCGGGTCAGCGCCACCGTCCAGGCGTAGTGCTCCATGTTCTTCGAGTTGATGAACACCTCGAACGGCCTCCGGTGGCCGCCAACGATGATGTCGTTGATCGTCAGGTAGATCGCGTGCTCGCTGTCCGGCCACTTCAGCTTGTAGGTCGCCCCCTCGAGCGCCTGTGGGCGGTCGAGCGGCTCGGACATGTAGATCACGTCGCCGCCCGCGGCCTCCTCGGCCAGTTCCGGGGTGTCGGCGGGCGTCTTCTCGGCGCTCTCCGAGACCGACAGGACCGAGCCCGTCACGTCGTTCGGGCGGTAGGTGGTGCAGCCCTTGCAGCCGGTCTCGTAGGCCTGCATGTAGACGTCCTTGAATGCTTCGAAGGAGATGTCCTCGGGGCAGTTGATCGTCTTCGAGATCGAGCTGTCGATCCACTTCTGCGCCGCCGCCTGCATGCGCACGTGGGCCTGAGGATCGAGGGTCTGTGCGTTGACGAAATACTCCGGCAGCTCGGCATCGCCCTTCAGGTCGCGCCACATCTGCACGGCGTAGTCCACGACCTCCTCCTCGGTACGGGTGCCGTCCTTCTGCAGCACCTTGCGGGTGTAGGCATAGGCGAAGACCGGCTCGATCCCCGAGGACACGTTGCCCGCGTAGAGCGAGATCGTCCCCGTGGGCGCGATAGAGGTCAGCAGCGCGTTGCGGATGCCATGCTCGCGGATGGCGTCACGGACGTCGTCATCCATGTTGAGCATGTTGCCCGTGGCGAGGTACTTCTCGGCGTCGAAGAGCGGGAAGGCGCCCTTCTCCTTCGCCAGCTCCACCGAAGCGAGATAGGAGGCGCGGGCGATGAGCCGCAGCCAGGCCTCGGTCTGTGCCGCCGCCTCCTTAGAGCCGTAGCGCAGCCCCTTCATCAGCAGCGCATCCGCAAGCCCGGTGACCCCGAGCCCGATGCGGCGCTTGTTCTGCGCCTCCTCGAGCTGTTGCGGCAGCGGGAAGCGCGAGGCGTCGACGACGTTGTCCATCATCCGCACCGCGGTGGCCACGAGCGCCTCGAGCTCGGCCTCGTCAAGATGCGCTTCCGCCTCGAAGGGCTGCTTCACCAGCCGCGCGAGGTTGATCGACCCCAGCAGGCAGGCCCCGTAGGGCGGCAGCGGCTGCTCGCCACAGGGGTTGGTGGCGGCGATCTGCTCGACGTAGGAGAGGTTGTTGGCCTTGTTGATGCGGTCGATGAAGATCACGCCCGGCTCGGCGTAATCGTAGGTCGCCCGCATGATCCGGTTCCACAGGTCCCCCGCCTTGACGGTCCGGTAGACCTTGTCGCCGTAGACCAGCTCCCACGACCCGTCCGCCTTGACCGCCTCCATGAAGGCGTCGGTCACCAGCACGCTGAGGTTGAACATGCGCAGCCGCGCCGAATCCGCCTTGGCGCCGATGAACTGCTCGATGTCCGGGTGGTCGCAACGCATGGTGGCCATCATCGCGCCGCGGCGCGAGCCCGCCGACATGATGGTGCGGCACATGGCATCCCAGACATCCATGAACGACAGCGGCCCCGAGGCATCGGCCGCGACACCCGCGACCGGCGCGCCCTTGGGCCGGATGGTCGAGAAATCGTAGCCGATCCCCCCGCCCTGCTGCATGGTCAGCGCGGCCTCCTTCAGCATGTCGAAGATCCCCGCCATGCTGTCGGGGATCGTGCCCATGACGAAGCAGTTGAACAGCGTCACCGACCGCGCCGTGCCGGCCCCGGCGGTGATCCGCCCGGCGGGCAGGTATTTGAAGTCCTCGAGCGCCTCGTAGAACCGCTGTTCCCAGCCCTCGGCGTCGGTCTCGACCGAGGCGAGCGAGCGCGCGATGCGGCGCCAGCTGTCCTCGACGGTGACGTCGATGGGGGACCCGTCCGCTTCCTTGAAGCGGTACTTCATGTCCCAGATCTGTTCGGCGATGGGGGCGGCGAAACGGCTCATGGCAGCGTGAATCCTCTTTGGCAGACGTGCCTGATAGCAGCCACCATCTTAGCACGTAAAGTCACGATTCCTACCAAAGCTTGAAACCGCTCCGTGACAGAATACAATATGGTGTGCACCTCCCGGAGGACTCTGTGGATAAATTCACCCATCTCATCAAGCTCAGCGTCGGAACCGACAGCGTCGAGAGCCTGAGCGCCTGGCAGGACAGCGGCGCCGCCCAGACCACGGACGGCCTGCCCTGCCACGTCACCCGGATGTGGCCGAAGCGCGAGGCCGAGATTCTCGCCGGCGGCAGCATCTACTGGGTCTTCCAGGGCCTGGTGCAATGCCGGCAGCCGATCCTGCGGCTCGACCGGGTGACCGGCTCGGACGGCATCGAACGCTGCGCCATCGTGCTGCAACCGGGGCTGATCCGCGTCGCCCCTGCCCCGCGCCGCCCGTTCCAAGGCTGGCGCTACCTCGCGCCGTCCGACGCGCCGCCGGATCTGTCGAAGACCCGCCAGCGCGAGCAGGAACTGCCGCCGGAACTGGCTGGCGCTCTGGCCGAGATCGGTGTGCTCTGAACCGCCTCAGCGGCCCCTGCCGCGCAGTGCGTACCAACCGTAGGCCACCACCTCGCGCGCCGCGGCGCGCAGCTGGCCCGCGGGATCGGCGCCCCTGAACGACGGCGCCGCCCCTCGCGCCACCAGCCCGGCCCGGCGCGCCACCAGCAGCGCCCGCGGCAGGTGATAGCGCTCGCTCACCACCACCACCTCGCGCACCGCAAGCCGCTCGAGGATGGGCAGTGCGAAGCGGATGTTCTCTTCGGTAGTGGTCGAGCGCGCCTCGCGGTACAGGTCGCGCGCCGGCACCCCGGCCTGCCCGCAGATCTCCACGATCAGCGCCGCCTCCGCCGGCGGATGCACGCCGACCCCGCCGCAGCCCACCACCGCGCGCACCGCGCCCGCGTGCCAGAGCCGCGCGCCCTCCAGCGCCCGGCGCCGCAGCGTCGGGGACGCCTCGCCTCCCGGCCAGACCGCCGCCCCCAGCACCAGCGCCACCGGCAGGTCCTCGCGTCCGCTCTTCATCTTGCCAGATAAACTCCCGCCGGAGGCATCCTGCCCCCTCCACATGAAAACACCGCCGGAGCATGGGCCCCGGCGGTGCAAGCCATCCGGCGATCCCGATCAGTTCGGGATGTCGCCGGTCACGCCCTCGACGTAGAAGTCCATGCCGGCGAGCGTGCCGTCATCCGCGACCTCGCCCTCGGCAAGCCAAGCCGAGCCGTCCTGCTTGTTGATCGGGCCGGTGAAGGGGTGATACGCGCCCGACGCGATGTCCTCCTTCATCTTGGTGACTGTCGCCAGCGCGTCCTCGGGGATCGGGCCGGTGAACTCGCCGATGCCGACCATGCCGTCACCGATGCCCTGCCAGGTGTTGTGGCTGGTCCAGGTACCGTCGATGACCGCCTGCACCCGGTCGATGTAATAGGGCGCCCATTCGTCGATGATCGACGAGAGCCGCGGTTCGGGCTTGTACTCGGCCATGTCGGCGGCCTGGCCGAAGCCGTAGGCACCTGCCTTCTCGAGCACCGCCAGCGGCGCGGTCGAGTCGGTGTGGGCAAGCACCACGTCCGCGCCCTGGTCGAGCAGCGCCTGCGTCGCGTCCGCTTCCTTGGCCGGGTCGAACCAGGTGTTGAGCCAGACCACCGCGATCTCGACGTCGGGGTTGGCCTTGGCGGCGTGCAGGTAGGACGAGTTGATGCCGCGGATCACTTCCGGGATCGGGAAGGAGCCGATGTAGCCGATCTTGTTGGTCTTGGTCATCGCTCCGGCGAGGTAGCCGGTGATGGCGCGGCCCTCGTAGAAGCGCGCGGAATAGGCCGAGACATTGTCGGCGGTCTTGTAGCCGGTGGCGTGCTCGAACTTCACGTCCGGGAACTTGGCCGCGACGTTGATGGTCGGATCCATGTAGCCGAAGGAGGTGGTGAAGATCAGGTCCGCGCCCGACAGCGCCATCTGGGTCAGCACGCGCTCGGCGTCGGCGCCCTCGGGCACGCT
The DNA here is from genome assembly GCF_900102075.1 of Salipiger thiooxidans. Classification (GTDB taxonomy): domain Bacteria; phylum Pseudomonadota; class Alphaproteobacteria; order Rhodobacterales; family Rhodobacteraceae; genus Salipiger; species Salipiger thiooxidans. The sequence goes on from NZ_FNAV01000006.1 coordinate 5,092, forward strand.
CTCCTGCTCGATCACCTCGACCGCGTCGCCGAAATGCTCCTTCATCTTCATCGCCGCCTCGTGGTGGTGCTGCGACCAGCCGCCGTCGTTCACCGGCCCGACGTAGACGAAGCCGACCTTCGGCGTGTCCTGGGCAAGGGCGGCGCCACCGGCCAGGGCGAGGCCCAGCGCGGCGGAAGTGGCGAGAAGCGTTCTGCGTTTGATCATTCCTGGTCTCCCATGGGTTTCTTGGTCATGTTGTCGGGCCCGTCGGCGCCGTCACCCTCCGGGTGCGCCTTGAGCCTGAGAAGTTGCGAGGTGATGATGCCCGCCGGAATGGCGACGATCCCCACCCCGATCAGGACGGTCAGACCGGTGAAGATCCGCCCGCCGGTGGTGATCGGATAGACGTCGCCGTACCCGACCGTGCTCAGCGTCGCGAGCGCCCACCACATGGACTGCGGCACCGAGCCGAACTTGTCCGGCTGCGCCACGTGTTCGAAGAAATGGATGCCCACCGAGGCGATGAACAGCACCAGAACCGCCACCGCGGTGAACAGGATCAGTTCGTCCCGCGAGGCCTCGAGCGCCAGCTCCAGCCGCCGCGACGCCCGTCGCAGCCGCAGGAGCTTCAGCAGCCGGAAGGCCCGCATCAGCCGCAGCACGCGCAGGCTCTGGGTGTGCGGCTGCAACAGCAGCAGCCCCGGCAGCACCGCCAGCAGGTCGACGATGCCCCAGAAGCTGATCGCGTAGCGCCAGCGCGACGGCGCCGCCCAGAGCCGCAGCAGGTACTCCGCCGCGAAGCCCCAGAGCAGCAGGAACTCGGCCACGGTCATCATGTGCCGCACCACCTGCGGCAGCCACTCCGCGCCCTCGAGCAGGATGATCAGCGCCGAGATGAAGATGAGCCCGTGGAAGGCCCATGCGATCCGCGCGCCGTAGCGCGGGTCCTGCCCGTCCAGCGCCGCGCGCATCCGCTCCCTGCTCACTCCGAACACCGTTCCTCCCCCACCGAGCGCTCATCAGGAGGCCGCGTGGAACGGCCTGCCCAGCGATCCGGGCGCCCCATGACTACCACGGGCGGAGATGATCACCAGCACGATGATGGTGATGAGGTAAGGCGACATCGACAGCAGCTCGACCGGCACCGTGGTGCCCGCCGCCTGCAGGTTGAGCTGGATCACCGTCACCCCGCCGAAGAGGTAGGCGCCGATCAGCACACCGAGCGGCCGCCAGCTTGCGAAGACCACGATGGCAAGCGCGATCCAGCCGGCGCCGGCGGTCATGCCCTCGGTCCATTGCGGCACCCGCACGAGGCTCACGTAGGCGCCGCCAAGGCCCGCGCAGGCGCCGCCGAAAGCGATCGCCGCCATCCGCACCCGTACCACCTTGTAGCCGAGCGCGTGGGCGCTCTCGTGGTCCTCGCCCACCGCGCGCAGGATCAGCCCGGCCCGGGTGAACTTGAGGAACGCCCAGACCGCGACCACGAGCGCGAGGCTCAGGTAGACGACGAAGTCATGCGAGAACAGCATCCGACCCGCCACCGGGATGTCGCCCAGCAGCGGAATGTCGAGCTTGGGCAGGCTCGGCGCCCGCTGGCCCTCGTAGTTCGAGCCGATCAGCGCCGACAGCCCCAGCCCCACCAGCGTGAGCCCGAGGCCCGTCGCCACCTGGTTCGACAGCAGGTACTGCGTCAGGATGCCGAAGCTCAGCGACAGCACCGCCGAGGCCACCGCCGCGCCGAGAAAGCCCAGCGTCGGCGACCCGGTGGTGACGGCGATGGCAAAACCCATGACCGCGCCGGTGATCATCATACCCTCGACGCCGAGGTTCAGCACCCCGGCCTTTTCGGTCACCAGCTCGCCGATGGCGGCCAGCAGGATCGGCGTGGCCGAGACCATGATCGAGACGACAAGCAGCACTGGATCCATCAGGCCACCTCCTTGCGCGCGAAACGGACGCGGTAGTTCGTGAAGACGTCGGTGGCCAGCAGGAAGAACAGCAGCATCCCCTGGAACAGCTGGATCGACGCGCCCGGCAACCCGAGCATGAGCTGCGCCAGCTCGCCGCCGATGTAGGTCAGCGCCATCAGCAGCCCCGCGGCAAGGATGCCAAAGGGGTTCAGCCGCCCGAGGAAGGCCACGATGATCGCCGTGAAGCCGTAGCCCGAGCCGAAGTCGATGCTGATCTGGCCCGCGGGCCCGGTGACCTCGAAAAGCCCCGCCATGCCGGCGAGCGCCCCCGAGATGCCGAGGCAGAGGAAGACGATGCGCGCGGGGCTCACGCCCGAGAACCGCGCCGCCCGCGGCGCCTCGCCGGTGAGCCGCACGTTGAAGCCCTGAATGTGCCGAGCCATCAGCACGTAGGCGCCGATCACCGCGACGAAGGCCACGAGCACGCCCCAGTGCATGCCGGTGTTGGCGACGAGCTCGTCGTTGAACACCGCAGGCCACTGCTTGAAGTTCCGCGAGCCGGGAAAGCCCTGCCCCTCGGGATTGCGCAGCCAGCCCGACGAGGCCGACGCGAGGATGTTCTCGGCCACGTAGACCAGCATCAGCGAGACGAGGATCTCGTTGGTGCCGAACTTCGTCTTGAGCACCGCCGGGATCATCCCCCAGAGCCAGCCGCCGAGCGCACCCGCCACCACCATGAGCGGGAACAGCAACACGCTGTCGGAAGGGTAGAAGGCCAGCCCCACCGCGGCACCGGTGACGGCGCCCATGATGTACTGCCCCTCGGCCCCGATGTTCCAGATCCCGGCCCGGAAGCCGATGGACAGCCCGATGGCAATCAGGATCAGGGGCCCCGCCTTCACCAGCAGCTGCGGGCGTGAGTAGCCGGCGAACTGAGGATGGAAAAGCGGGTCCCAGAAGATCGTGCGGATGGCCTCGAGCGGCGGCTTGCCGAGCGCCGCGAACATGATGCCGCCGACGATCATCGTCAGCACCACTGCGAGGATCGGCGTCAGCCCGGTCCAGAGCCGCGACGGCTGCGGGCGTCGTTCCAGTCGGATCATCGCGCGCCCCTCCCCGCCCCGAATGCACCGGCGGAACGGAAACCTTCCGGCGTTGCGCCGTCACGGACAGGGGACAGCCGGCCGGCCCCTTCGTCGCTCATCGTCCAGACAGCCCCCATGCCACCCTCTTCGCTCCGCACCGCGGCCATCTCAGCCATCGACATGCGCCACCTCCATGTCATGGGCGCCGCCCATCATCAGGCCGATCTTCTCGACGTCGAGCTCACTCACCGGCCGGGTCGGCGACAGCCGCCCCTCGTTCAGCGCGCCGAAGCGGTCCGAGATCTCCATCAGCTCGTCGAGATCCTGGCTGATGCAGATGATCGCCGCCCCCTGCCCCGCGAGGTCCAGCAGCGCCTGCCGGATGGCGGCGGCGGCGGCGGCATCGACGCCCCATGTGGGCTGGTTGACCACGAAGACCTCGGGCGCCTGCAGGATCTCGCGGCCCACCACGTATTTCTGCAGGTTGCCGCCCGAGAGCGCCCGCGCCGCCACGCCCGGCCCCGGCGTGCGCACGTCGAACCGCGCGATCACTTCCTCGGCGAAGCCCTTCGCCTTGCCCCAGTCGATGAATCCGTTGCGCACCAGCCCCTTGCGGCGGGCACCGGTCAGCACGGCGTTCTCGGTCAGGCTCATGTTGGGCGCAGCGGCATGGCCGAGCCGCTCTTCCGGCCCCGACAGCAGCCCGGCATCGCGGCGGCGGATCGGGCCCGCGCGGCTGATGTCCGCGCCGCGGAACCAGATCGAACCCTTCGGCGCCAGCCGCTCGCCCGAGAGCGCCGCCAGCAGCTCGTCCTGCCCGTTGCCCGCCACCCCGCCGATGCCCAGCACCTCGCCGCTGCGCACCTCGAGCGAGATCTCCCGCAGCGGCGTGCCAAAGGCCCCGGGCGCCGGCAGCGAGAGCTTGTCGCAGCGCAGCAGCACCTCGCCCTTCTCGGTCGCGCGGGCCTCGGGCGTGGCAAAGCTCGAGCCCACCATCATCTCGGCCATCTGCCGCGCGGTCACCTCGCGCGGGGTGCAGGTGCCGACGTTCTTGCCCAGCCGCAGGATCGTGGCCTCGTCGCAGAGCGTGCGGATCTCTTCCAGCTTGTGCGAGATGTAGAGGATCGAGGTGCCCTCGGCCTTCAGCTTCATCAGCGTCTGGAACAGGATCTCGACCTCCTGCGGCGTCAGCACCGAGGTCGGCTCGTCCATGATCAGCAGCCGCGGGTTCTGCAGCAGGCAACGGATGATCTCGACCCGCTGCCGTTCCCCCGCCGACAGCGTGCCCACGATGCGCGACGGATCGAGCGGCAGCCCGTAGGTCTCGGACACCTCGCGGATCTGGCGCGCGAGATCGCGCATCGGCGGCGGCGTCTCCATGCCCAGCGCCACGTTCTCGGCCACGTCGAGCGCGTCGAAGAGCGAGAAATGCTGGAACACCATCGCCACGCCCGAAAGCCGCGCGTCCGAAGGCTTGCCCGGCGCATAGGCCGCGCCGTCGAGCAGCATCTCGCCGCGGTCGGGCTTCACGAGGCCGAAGATCATCTTGACCAGCGTCGACTTGCCGGCGCCGTTCTCGCCCAGCAGCGCGTGAATCTCGCCCTTGCCGATGTCGAAGGAAACGTCGTCATTGGCCACGACGCCGGGATAGGCCTTGGTCAGGCCCCGGATGCTGAGAAGTGTGTCTGACACGCCTGCCTGTCCCCTGTCTTTTCCCCGAGTAGCTGCGCCGCGACCCCGATGGCAATGGCCTGCGGATCGCGGCCAAAGGCTTTGTGCCCGATCGGACAGCATATGCGCGCAATCTGTGCATCCGCATGCCCCAGCGCCGCCAGACGCGACCGGAAGCGCGCCCACTTGGTCTCGGACCCGATGAGCCCCGCGAAGCGGAAGCCATGGCCAAGCAGCGCATGGCAGAGCCCGAGATCGAGCTCGTGGCTGTAGGTGAGCACGAGGTGCCACGCCTCCTGCGGCGCATGCGGCACCAGCCGCACGGGCTCTGCCGCGGGCAGCACCGTGACACCCTCGGGCACCTCAGCCGGGAAGCGCGCGGGCCCGGTGTCGACCCAGGTCAACGCCAGCCCCGGCAGCGGCGCCAGCACCCTCACGAGCGCCCGGCCCACATGGCCCGCGCCCCAGATCCAGAGCTCGCGGTCGGGCGCCGCCACCGGCTCGACCATCCAGCCCTGCAGGAACTGCGCCTCCGGCCGCTCGCCCCGGGCCCGCGCCCGGTCGAGCAGCCGCTTCACCGCCAGCGGCATCTCTCCCGGCCCGCGCGCCACCACGTCCTGCCCGTCAAGCGCATCGACCGCCGCGGCATCGTAGATCTCGGTGAACAGGGTGACCGACCCGCCGCAGCACTGCCCCAGCGACGGCCCCAGCGGGTGGCGGCTCGGCCCCTCGCGCGTCAGCGCCGCCTCGGACGCGGTGAGCTCCAGCGCCCCGCCTCCGATGGTGCCCGACTGGCAGGTCCGGCCGTCCTCGGACCAGACCAGCATCGACGTGCCGACCTCTCGCGGGGCCGAGCCTGCGACCTCGGCCACGACGACGCGCGCCACCCGGCCGTGCCGGGCGACGGCCGCGCGCAGGGCAACGACGTCAAACCCCATCCTGCACCTTCCGGATCGCCATCAGCAGCCGCTCGGGCGTCGCCGGCGCATCGAGCTCGGGATAGGCCTCGCCGCAGGCGGCGACCGCGTCCGAGAGCGCGAGGAAGGCCGAGATCCCCAGCATGAACGGCGGCTCGCCCACCGCCTTGGAGCGGTAGATCGTCTCCTCGGCGTTGCGCCCGTCCCAGAGCGCCACGTTGAAGACCTCGGGCCGGTCGGAACAGGCGGGGATCTTGTAGGTCGAGGGCGCGTGGGTGCGCAGCCGCCCCTTGTCGTCCCAGACCAGCTCCTCGGTGGTCAGCCAGCCCGCGCCCTGCACGTAGCCGCCCTCGATCTGGCCGATGTCGAGCGCCGGGTTCAGCGAGGCGCCGCAATCGTGGAGGATGTCGGTGCGCAGGATGCGATATTCGCCGGTCAGCGTGTCGAGCACCACCTCGGTGCAGGCGGCCCCATAGGCGAAATAGAAGAAAGGCCGCCCCTGCCCGCGGATGCGGTCCCAGTCGACCTTGGGCGTCTTGTAGAACCCGGTGGCCGACAGGCTGACGCGCCCCTCGTAGCAGAGCTTGGCCGCGTCCTCGAAGCTGAGCCGCTCGTCGCCCACCTGCACGGCGCCGTCGGCAAAGACCACCTCCGAAGGTTTCGCCTGGTAGAGCCCGGCCAGGTGCTCGGCCATGCGCCCGCGCAGCGTGTCGCAGGCGGCCTGCACCGCCATGCCGTTGAGGTCCGACCCGGACGAGGCCGCGGTGGCCGAGGTGTTGGGCACCTTGGCGGTGTCGGTGGCGGTGATGCGCACCCGCTCGAGCGGGATGCCGAACCGCGCCGCCGCCACCTGCGCCACCTTCTGGAACAGCCCTTGCCCCATCTCGGTGCCGCCATGGTTCAGCGCCACCGAACCGTCCTGGTAGACATGTACCAGCGCCCCCGCCTGGTTGAGATGGGTGAGCGTGAAGGAGATCCCGAACTTCACCGGCGTCAGCGCGAGGCCGCGCTTCAGCAGAGGCGTCTCGGCGTTCCACGCCGCCACCGCCTCGCGCCGCGCCGCGTAATCGCAGCTCTCTGCCAGCCGGTCGGTCAGCGCCCCGAGGATGAAATCCTCCACCGGCTGACCGTAATGGGTGCTCTGCACCCCCGCGGGCGCCACCGGGGGATCGCCCGGCACCACCGCATCCTCTGCCCCGCGCGAGGTCAGATCCTCGTCCGCGGCAGCCCCCTTCCAGTGGCCGGAAATATCCTCGGGGGGACGCGCCGCAGGCGCGCGGGGGGCAGACAGCCCCCCGTCCGGCCCCTCCGCGGGCCCGTCACCCGCCATGTCGGCGTAGTAGTTCACCCGTCGCACCTCGAGCGGATCGCGGCCCAGCGCATGGGCCACATGATCGAGCACCCGCTCGATCCCCAGCATCCCCTGGGGGCCGCCGAAGCCGCGATAGGCCGTCGCGCTCTGGGTGTTGGTCCTGAGCCTGTGGCTCTCGACCCGCAAGCTGGGGACGTCATAGGCGTTGTCCGAATGCAGCATCGCCCGGTCCGCCACCGGCAGCGACAGGTCCTGCGCCCAGCCGCAGCGGGTGTAATGCACGAAATCCACCGCCAGCAGCCGCCCGGTCTCGTCGAAGCCCGCCTCGTAGGTGATGCGGAAATCGTGGCGCTTGCCGGTGATCGTCATGTCGTCGTCGCGGTCGTAGCGCATCTTGGCCGGCCGTCCGGTCGCGTCCGCCGCCACCGCACAGGCCACCGCCAGCGCGTTGCCCTGGCTTTCCTTGCCACCGAAGCCGCCACCCATGCGCCGGGTCTCGACCCGCACCGCGTGCATGGGCTTGTGCAGCGCGTGGGCCACCTTGTGCTGGATCTCGGTCGGGTGCTGGGTCGAGCTGTGCACCAGCAGGTCGCCGTTCTCCTGCGGGAAGACCAGCGCCGCCTGTCCCTCGAGGTAGAAATGCTCCTGCCCGCCCATCTCGAGCGTGCCGGTCACCACATGCGGCGCCGTCTCCATCGCCCGGGCGGCGTCGCCCTTCTCCCAGATCCGGGGGCCTTCCTCGAAACGCGCATCCGCCGCCATCGCCTCGTCGACGGTGAACACCGGATCGCGCTCCTGGTAGCGGATCACCGCCTTGCGCACCGCCTTGCGCGCGGCCAGATGCGAGGTCGCGGCGACAAGGAACACCGGCTGGCCCACGTAATGCACCGTGCCGCCAGAGAGCATCGGCTCGTCGCCCAGCGAGGGCGAGCAGTCGCAGTCCGAGGGCAGGTCCTTCGCCTCCCAGACCCGCACCACCCCCGGCGCCCGGCGCACCTCGGAAAGGTCGATCTCCGAGATCCGCCCCGCGGCGATCTCCGACAGGCCGAAGGCAAGGTGCAGGCAGCCCGGCGGCACCGGGATGTCGTCGATGTAGCGCGCGCGGCCCGTGACATGCAGCGGCGCCGCGTCATGCGGCAGGGGTTTCGCGACGCTCATGCCCGCACCCTCCGCACGTCGGTGGCCGCGCCCAGATCCTCGAGCAGGTAGCGCGTCAGCATGTTGCGCGCCGCCGCCATCCGGTATTCCGACGACGCCCGCATGTCCGACATCGGCGCGAAATCCTCTTCCCACGCCTCCCATGCCGCGACCACCGCCTGGTCGGTCCACGGCTTGCCGGTCAGCGCCGCCTCGACCGCCGCGGCGCGCTTGGGGGTGCCCGCCATGCCGCCGAAGGCGATGCGCGCCTTCGCGACCCGGCCCTCGTCGATCCGCACCGAGAAGGCGCCGCAGACCGCCGAGATGTCCTGATCGAAGCGTTTCGACAGCTTGTAGACCCGCAGCCGGTCGTCCTGCCGGGGGATGGTGACGCCTTCGACGAACTCGCCCGGGTAGCGGTCCTGCTTGCCGTATTCGAGGAAGAAGTTCTCGAGCGCCATCTCGCGCCGCGTGTCGCGGTAACGCAGGTGCAGCCGCGCGCCCAGCGCGATCAGCGGCGGCGGGTTGTCCCCGATCGGCGAGCCGTTGGCGATGTTGCCGCCGATGGTCGCCGCCGCCCGCACCTGCGCCGAGCCGTAGCGGCGCAGCATCTCGGCGTAGCTCGGGAAATGGTCGCGCATCAGGTCGAGCACCCGGTCCATCGTGACGCCGGCGCCGATGCGGATTTCGTCCCCGGTGACCTCGATCTCCTGCAGGTCGCGGCAGCGGTTGAGGAAGATCACCTCGGGCAGCTCGCGCAGCTGCTTGGTGACCCAGAGTCCCACGTCCGTCGCCCCCGCGACCAGCGTCGCCGAGGGGTGCCGGGCAGCCAGCTCGGCCAGTTCGTCGGCGGTCTCGGGGGCGTGCGCCGTCATGTCGGTCGAGGACAGCTTGCCCGCCACGTCCGGCAGCGCGCCCTCGTCCATCCACGCGGGCACCGGCTCGGAGGCCGCGGCCTCGGCGGCGCGCACGATGGGCGCGTAGCCGGTGCAGCGGCAGAGATTGCCCGCCAGCGCATCGTCATAGCCGCTGTCGCCGGTCGTGTGGGCCCTGGCCATCGAGACCACGAAGCCCGGCGTGCAGAAGCCGCATTGCGAGCCGTGGTATTCGACCATCGCCTGCTGCACCGGGTGCAGGCTGCCGTCGGGCCCGGCGAGGCCTTCCACCGTGCGCAGCGCCTTGCCGTGCAGCTGCGGCAGGAAGAGGATGCAGGCGTTGACCGCGCGCACGCCCTGCCCGTCGGTCACCATGACGGTGCAGGCGCCGCAGTCGCCCTCGTTGCAGCCTTCCTTGGTGCCGGTCAGCCCGCGCTCTTCGCGCAGCCAGTCGAGTGCGGTCCGCGTGGACGACACCCCGCGCAGATCCACTCTTTCCCCGTTCAGAAGAAAGGAGATGTCCATGTGTAATGACCCGCCGCCTTACCCTTGTCCGGTTCTTGCGCGCCCCCGATGCGGCGTAGAAGGCGCGCGGACTTTCCCTGTTTCCTGCCAAGGCTAGGGGCGTGCTCGACGGCTTTGCAAGAGGAAAATGCCTATCGGACAGGCACACGCCCGGTTTCCGGTCGAGAAGCAGGCAGAGCCGGTCGGCGCCGCCCTGGACGGCCTATCGGGACGCGTCCGCTTCGGGCTCGGCCGCGACGAAGGCCGTGATCTCGGCAATCGCGGGCGCCATGGCGATGATGCCGTTGTGGTCGCCCTCGTCGAAGATCGCCGCCCGCGCCGCCGGCCAGACCCCGGGCAGCGCCTCGACCTCGGAGACCGGCGCGGCGTAGTCGTCGCGGGCATGGACGACGAGGCAGGCCTCGCGCCGGTGCTCCGCCATCGGCCGCCACGGAGTCTCGAGCGCATAGGGCGCGCCCGCGCGGTTCACCTCCTGCACGAAGGCGTCGAGGCAGCGGCCGCCGATGCCGTACTGGGTGCCGCCGTAGCGCACCAGCCGTGCCACCTCGAGCGGGGCCGAGACCAGCACCACCCGCGCGCAACCGAGCCCGCCATCGAGCGCGAAGAGCAGTCCGCTGGCGCCGACGCAATGGGCGATGACCGCATCGTAGGGCCCCTGCTCCTGCGCGGCGCGGGTGATCGCCGCGACGATCCCGGCCATCGAGCAATGGCCCCGCCCCAGCTTCAGGTGGCCGGGAAGGATCAGCGCATCGACCTCGGCACCGTCCTGCCGCAGCGCGCGGATCAGGCGGGCGAACTGCCGGACGTGCCCTTCATGGCCATGGACCAGCAGCACCCGGCGCGCGACGGTCTCGCCGTACGCCGCGTGGCGCAGGATCCCGGTATCCCCGCCCAGTGGCTTGAACTGCGCAATTCCGCGCGCCTCGATCCGCGCGGTATCGACCCATGTCCCGACCGCGAGGTAGCGCCGCGCGAGCAGCCGCGCCGTGAGCCCGGGGGCCACGGTCGCCGCACCCTGCAGGACCGCGCGACGGGCGCTCCTCAGCCACGGCACGAGGCGCGCACGCAGCGGCACGAGCGGAGCCGGCGACGAGACCGTTCCGGCACGCGCCTTCGCCAGCGCCAGGCGCGCGAACTGGAGATCCGGCGTTTTCATGTGCTTGGTCATAATGTCATTGGCCACGCCGGCCCCGGCGGGTTGATCGGAAGGATTTTCTTGCGGCGCGCCGGGCTTCGCACCACATGGGCTCGGCAGTCCTTATGCTCCGCAAACCAGAGCAAAATTAGGGCAGGATCGGTCGACAATTGAAATTCCCCTGTTGCCGCCCGCCAGCATGTCTCAACCAAGGCGCGACCGACCCGCACCGCCGCCCCGGATCGGGGCTTCCGCCCGGAGCGGGCGGCGCCTAATGTGGGCCGCATGGCCGATCCCCGATTCATCCATCTCCGCGTTCACACCGAATACTCCCTGCTCGAAGGCGCCGTCCGGCTGAAGAAGCTGCCCGGCCTCTGCGAGGCCATGGAGATGCCAGCCGTCGCCGTGACGGACACCAACAACCTGTTCTCGGCGCTGGAATTTTCCGTGACCGCGAGCGGTGCCGGCGTGCAGCCCATCATCGGCTGCCAGGTCGACCTGCGCTATCTCAACTCCGCCCCGGGCGAGCGCCCGAAGCCGCCCGCACCGGTGGTGCTTCTGGCGCAGAACGAGCGCGGGTACGAGAACCTGATGAAGCTCAACTCGCGGCTCTACATGCGCCATGACGGCGAGTTCCCGCATGTGCTGCTGGACGAGCTCGAAACCCTGTCCGACGGGCTGATCTGCCTCTCCGGCGGCCCCGACGGGCCGGTGGGCCGGCTCCTGCGCGAGAACCACCGTGCCGCCGCGCAGGTCCTGCTGACGCGGCTGCACCAGATCTTCGGCGACAGGCTCTACGTCGAGCTGCAGCGCCACCCCGGCGAGGACGGCCTGCCCGAGGCCGAGCGGCTGTCGGAGCGCGGCCACGTGGAGATGGCCTACGAGATGGGCCTGCCGCTGGTCGCCACCAACGACGTCTACTTCCCCAAGCCCGCGATGTACGAGGCCCATGACGCAATGATCTGCATCGCCGAGGGCGCCTATGTCGACCAGCAGCAGCCGCGCCGCCGGCTGACCCCGCAGCATTACCTGAAGACGCCGCAGGAGATGGTCACGCTCTTTGCCGACCTTCCCGAGGCCATCGAGAACACCGTCGAGATCGCCCGCCGCTGCGCCTTCATGGCCTATCGGCGCGACCCGATCCTGCCGAAATTCGCCGACGACGAGGTCGCCGAACTGCGCCGCATGGCGAACGAGGGCCTGCAACGCCGGCTCGCGGTGATCCCGCACGCGGTGACCGTCGAGCAATACCAGGAACGGCTCGATTTCGAGCTCGGCATCATCGAGGGCATGGGCTTCCCCGGCTACTTCCTGATCGTGGCCGACTTCATCCAGTGGGCCAAGGACCACGACATCCCCGTCGGCCCGGGCCGGGGCTCGGGTGCAGGCTCGCTGGTGGCCTACGCGCTGACCATCACCGACCTCGACCCGCTGCGCTATTCGCTGCTGTTCGAACGCTTCCTGAACCCCGAACGGGTCTCGATGCCCGACTTCGACATCGACTTCTGCATGGACCGCCGCGAAGAGGTGATCCGTTACGTTCAGGAGAAATACGGCCACGACAAGGTGGCGCAGATCATCACCTTCGGCGCGCTGCTGTCGAAGATGGCGGTGCGCGACGTCGGCCGGGTGCTGCAGATGCCCTACGGCCAGGTCGACCGCCTGTCCAAGATGATCCCGGTCGAGGGCGTGAAGCCGGTCTCGATCGAGAAGGCGCTGCAGGACGAACCGCGCCTGCGCGAGGAAGCCCGGAACGAGGAGGTCGTCGACCGCCTGCTCACCTACGGCCAGCAGATCGAGGGGCTGCTGCGCTCGGCCGGCACCCACGCCGCCGGCGTGGTGATCGCCGACCGCCCCACCGACGAGCTGGTGCCGCTCTACCAGGATCCGCGCTCCGAGATGCCGGCGACCCAGTTCAACATGAAATGGGTGGAACAGGCCGGCCTCGTGAAGTTCGACTTCCTCGGCCTGAAGACGCTGACCGTGATCCAGAACGCGGTGAACCTGATCCTCAAGGGCGGGCGCCCGATCCACGTCGCCGCCGACGGCACCCAGCTCTACGAGCCGGCCGAGGGTGGCGAGAACCAGATGAACCTCATCCCGCTGGATGACGAACGGACCTACAGGCTCTACGCCGACGCCAAGACGGTCGCGGTGTTCCAGGTGGAGAGCTCGGGCATGATGGATGCGCTCAAGCGCATGAAGCCCACCTGCATCGAGGACATCGTCGCGCTCGTGGCGCTCTACCGCCCCGGCCCGATGGAGAACATCCCGGTCTATTGCGAGGTCAAGAACGGCCTGCGCGAGATCACCTCGGTGCACCCCTCCATCGACCACATCCTTGCCGAGACGCAGGGCATCATCGTCTACCAGGAACAGGTGATGCAGATCGCGCAGGTCATGGCGGGCTACTCGCTCGGCGGCGCCGACCTGCTGCGCCGCGCCATGGGCAAGAAGATCAAGGAGGCGATGGACGCCGAGCGTCCCAAGTTCGAGAAGGGCGCCGCCGAGAACGGCGTCGACAAGAAGAAGGCCACCGAGGTCTTCGACCTTCTCGAGAAATTCGCCAACTACGGCTTCAACAAGTCCCACGCCGCCGCCTACGCGGTGGTGAGCTACCAGACCGCCTGGCTCAAGGCGAACCACCCGGTGGAGTTCATGGCAGGCGTCATGAACTGCGATATCCACCTGACCGACAAGCTCGCCACCTATTTCTACGAGGCCAAGAAGGGGCTGAAGCTCGATTACGTCCCGCCCTGCGTGAACCGCAGCCAGGCCACCTTCGACGTGGACAAGGGCAAGCTGGTCTACGCGCTCGGCGCGCTCAAGAACGTCGGCCTTGACGCGATGCGGCTGGTGGTCGAGGGGCGGCGCTCGGTGCCCGAGGATCCGAAGAGCCCCGACAAGCCCTTCGTCAACGTCTTCGACTTCGCCCGCCGGGTGGACCTCAAGCGCGTCGGCAAGCGGCCGCTCGAGATGCTGGCCCGCGCCGGATGCTTCGACCAGCTCGACCGCAACCGCCGCCGGATCTTCGAATCGCTCGACGCGCTGGTCGCCTACTCGGCCGCGGTGCACGAGCAGAAGCACTCGGCACAGGTGTCGCTCTTCGGCGAGGCCGGCGACGATCTGCCCGAGCCGCGGCTCTCGCCGGTTCCGGACTGGCTGCCCGCCGAGCGCCTTTCGGAAGAGTTCAAGGCCATCGGCTTCTACCTCTCCGGCCACCCGCTCGACGACTACATGCCCGCGCTGAAACGGCGCGACGTGATGCTGCTGGACGATGCCGAGAACAAGGCGCGCGGCGGCACCTGCCTCGTGAAGCTCGCGGGCGTGGTCGCCGGCCGGCAGGAGCGCAAGTCGGCCAAGGGCAACCGCTTCGCCTTTGCCCAGCTCTCGGATCCGTCGGGCGCCTACGAGGTGACGATCTTCTCGGACACGCTGGAGAAATCGCGCGACCTGCTCGAGACCGGTTCCAAGGTCGTCGTGACGGTCGAGGCGACGATGGAATCCGACCAGCTCAAGCTGCTCGCGCGCAGCTTCGGCCCGGTCGAGACCGTGGTGGCAGATGCCGGCGCCTCGGGGCTCCGGATCTTCATCGAGGACCCGGGCACGGTGGCGCAGGTCGCCTCGGTGCTGAGCCGCGCCGCCGAGCAGATGCCCAAGGCCGGGCGCGGCCCGGTGCGGCTGTGCCTTTCGGCGGCGGGTCTGCCGGGCGAGGTCGAGATGGACCTGCGGCAGGAATTCCCGGTGACGCCCGAGATCAAGGGCGCGGTGAAATCCCTCGACGGGGTGCTGGCGGTCGAGGACTTCTGACCCTCCGCCCGCGCCCCGGCCCGAACCCCTGCCTCAGTAATGCGGCGGGCGCTCGTCGCCCATGACGACGCCGCCGGTGCCCTCGCTCTGGCGCTCGGCCTCGCGGAGCAGCAGCATCTCGACCCGCCGGGTCAGCAGCGCGATCTCGCGGTCCTGCCGGGCGACGGTGTCCGAAAGGTCGTCGAGCGTCCGTTCGAGATGGGCGATGCGTTCTTCGAAGGGGGCGGTCTCACTGGGCATGGTCTCGGGCTCCTTTTGGCCGCGTGATAGGCGCCGCCGCGCGGGATGGAAAGGCCGCCGGGGTCGGCGGACCGCGGCCGGGCGACCTCCCCCGCGACGCTCGCCACAGGAAACCCGGGCCGGCGGTGGCGCTCCCCCTGTCTTCCTCTGGCCCCAAATATCCCCGCCGGAGGCATCCGGCACAAGCCTTCGCCGCGGCATATGGCCGTTGCGCGCGCCGCCCGTCGCTTGCCCCCGCACGCGCAAGCGGCTAAGGGAGGCGCGCAATCTGCACGAGCCCGGAGCCCGGCATGGCCAAAGAGAAGAAAGCCCCCCGTCCCAAGGCGCAGACGCCGAAGGGATTCCGCGACTACTTCGGTTCCGAAGTGACCGAGCGTGCCGAGATGCTGCACGCCATCGCCGGGGTGTATCATCGCTACGGCTTCGAGGCGCTGGAATCGAGCGCGGTCGAGACCGTCGAGGCGCTCGGCAAGTTCCTTCCCGACGTCGACCGTCCGAACGAGGGCGTCTTCGCCTGGCAGGACGAGGACGAGTCGTGGATGGCGCTGCGCTACGACCTGACCGCGCCGCTGGCGCGGGTCTACGCCCAGCACCGCAACGATCTTCCCCTGCCCTACCGGCGCTATGCCATGGGTCCCGTCTGGCGCAACGAGAAGCCCGGCCCCGGCCGCTTCCGCCAGTTCTACCAGTGCGATGCGGATACCGTTGGCGCGGCCAGCGTCGCGGCGGATGCCGAGATCTGCGCCATGCTGTCGGACACGCTGGAAGTGGTCGGCATCCCGCGCGGCGACTACCTGGTGCGGGTCAACAACCGCAAGGTCCTGAACGGCGTGCTCGAGGCCATGGGTCTCGACGACAACGCGCAGCGCGACGCGGTGCTGCGCACAATCGACAAGTTCGACAAGGTCGGCGAGTCCGGCGTCCGCGAGCTGCTCGGCAAGGGCCGGCTCGACGCCTCGGGCGCCTATATCGACGGCGTGGGCCTGTCGGACGCGCAGGCGGATCCGGTGCTGGCCTTCCTGACCTCCAAGGGCGCCGACGCCGGCGCCACCGTGGCGAACCTGCGCGCGGCGATCGGCAGCAGCCAGATCGGCGCCGAGGGCGTGGACGAGCTTGAGGAAATCGGCGCGCTGCTCGCCGCTCAGGGCTACGGCTCGGACCGCATCGAGATCGACCCCTCGGTGGTACGCGGCCTCGGCTACTACACCGGCCCGGTCTTCGAGGCCGAGCTCACCTTCGAGATCCTCGACGAGAAGGGCCGCAAGCGCCAGTTCGGCTCGGTCGCGGGCGGCGGGCGCTACGACGACCTCGTCAAGCGCTTTACCGGTCAGGCGGTGCCTGCGACCGGCGTCTCCATCGGCGTCGACCGGCTGCTGGCCGCGCTGCGCGAGAAGGGCCGCATCGGCTCGACCGCGCAGGGCCCCGTGGTGGTCACCGTCATGGACCGCGAGCGCATGGCCGACTACCAGGCCATGGTGTCCGAGCTGCGCAACGCCGGCATCCGGGCCGAGGTCTACCTCGGCAACCACAAGAACCTCGGCAATCAGCTCAAGTACGCGGACAAGCGCAACTCGCCCGTGGCCGTCATCGAGGGCGGCGACGAGAAGGCGCGCGGCGTGCTGCAGATCAAAGACCTGGTCCTTGGCGCCAGGCTCGCCCAGAACGCCAGCCTCGAGGAATGGAAGGAACGGCCCTCGCAATACGAGGTGCCGCGCGCCGAGATGGTGGCCAAGGTCAGAGAGATCCTCGAGCAATGGGCGTGACCATCGCAGAGCAGCGCGCCGAGGCCGTCCGGCTGCGCGCGCGCTTCTTGGAGGCCGGGGCGCAGAACGTCGACTGCGCCATCCTCCAGCCCGCCGAGACCCTGCTCGACCTCTACGGCGAGGACATCCGCGCCCGCGCCTACGTGACCCACGACCCGTCGCGGGGCGAGGTCATGCTGCGCCCGGACTTCACCATCCCCGTCGTGCAGATGCACATGGAAAGCGGCGCCGCGCCCTCGCGCTACACCTATTGCGGCGAGGTCTTCCGGCGGCAGGAAGAACACCCCGAGCGCGCCTCCGAGTATTTCCAGGTGGGCTACGAGCTCTTCGCAGACGACGATCCCGCCCGCGCCGATGCCGAGGTCTTCGCGCTCTTCGCCGAGACCCTCGCGCCGCACGGGCTGCGCGCGGTGACCGGCGACATCGGCATCCTCGCCTCGGCGGTGCAGGCGCTGCAGATCTCCGAACGCCGCCGCGCCGCGCTGATGCGCCACATCTGGCGCCCGCGCAGGTTCCGGGCGCTGCTCGACCGCTACTCCGGTCGCAGCCCGGTGCCGCCCTCGCGCAAGGCGCTGCTCGAAGCCGCCGATCCCATGGCCTCGGCCGGGCCGATGATTGGCCTGCGCTCCGAGGAAGAGATCGCCGCCCGCATCGCCGCGCTGCGCGAGGATGCCGCCGAGGGCCCGCTCTGCCGCAGCCAGGTCCAGCTCATCGACTCGCTGCTCGCCGTGCGCGAGACCTGCAGCTTCGCGCTCGAGCAGCTGCATGACATCGCCGTCGACCTGCCCGGCATGCTGCCCGCGGTCGAGCTTTTCGAACGCCGCTGCGAGGCGCTGGCCGCGCGCGGCGTCGACGTCGCGGCGCTGGAGTTCGAGGCAAGCTACGGCCGGACCTCGATGGAGTATTACGACGGGTTCGTGTTCGGCTTCCTGCCGGCGCAGCGGCCCGACCTGCCGCCGGTCGCCACCGGCGGGCGATATGACGCGCTGACCGCGCGTCTGGGCCAGGGCCGCGCCGCCCCCGCCGTGGGCGGGGTGATCCGGCCCGGACTTCTGCTGCAACTCGGGAGCCGGGCATGAGCATCAAGCTGGGCGTGCCGTCCAAGGGGCGGCTGATGGAAAAGACCTTCGACTGGTTCGGTGCCCGCGGCGTGCGGCTGACCCGTACCGGGTCCGAGCGCGAGTATTCCGGCGCGGTGGACGGCGTCGAGGGTGTCGACCTCGTACTGCTCTCGGCGGGTGAGATCCCGCGCGAGCTGGCTGCAGGCCGCATCCACCTTGGCGTGACCGGCACCGACCTGATCCGCGAGAAGCTGGTGCAGTGGGACCAGAAGGTCGAGCCGCTGGCCGAACTCGGTTTCGGCCAGGCGGACCTGATCGTCGCGGTGCCGGCCTGCTGGACCGACGTGAACACCCTCGACGACCTCGACGCCGCCGCCGCCGCCTTCCGCGAACGTCACGGCTTCCGCATGCGCATCGCCACCAAATACCACCGGCTGATCCGCGAGTACCTGCGGCGCGGCGGGGTGGCCGATTACCAGCTCGTCGACAGCCAGGGCGCGACCGAGGGCACGGTGAAGAACCTCACGGCCGAGGCTGTCGCCGACATCACCTCGACCGGCGAGACGCTGCGCGCGAACCACCTCAAGGTGCTTGAGGAAGAGCCGGTGCTGCGCAGCCAGGCCACGCTGTTCCGCAGCCGGGCCCCGCGCCTGAACGAGGCCGATCGTCTGGCGCTGCGCACGCTCTCGGCCAAGCTGCACGTCTGACCCCCCAGCCCCGGTTCCGGTCGCCGAACGGGCAGCCCGCGGTCTCTGCAGCGGGTTGAGCCATTCTTTCCTGTTTCCCCGCGCCCTGCCGTGCAAGTCTCGGCTCGAGAGGGCATTTCGGGTCCTCCCGAAATGCGCAGGCGGCACAGGAGGACAGCTCATGAAGGTCGGAATCGTCGGAGCAGGCATGGTGGGCTCGGCCGCGGGCTACGCACTGGCGCTTCGTGGCGGCGCCAGCCACGTGGTGCTGGTCGATCGCAGCGCGGCACTGGCCGCAGCGCAGGCCGAGGACATCGCCCACGCGGTGCCCTTCGCCCACCCCTGCCGGGTCGAGGCGGGAGACTACGCCGCGCTCGAGGGCGCGGGCCTGGTCATCCTCGCCGCGGGGGTCGCGCAAAAGCCGGGCGAAAGCCGCCTGAGCCTTCTGTCGCGCAATGCCGAGGTCTTTGCGCAGGTGATCGAAGGCGTGCAGAAGGCCGCGCCGGATGCAATGCTGCTGGTCGCCTCGAACCCGGTGGACGTGATGACCGAAATCGCGCTCCGCGCTTCGGGGTTGCCCGCCGCGCGGGTGATCGGCTCGGGCACCATCCTCGATACGGCGCGGTTCCGCAGCCTGATCGCCGGTCATCTCGGCATCGCTCCGCAGTCGGTCCACGCCTACGTGCTGGGAGAACACGGCGATTCCGAGGTGCTGGCGTGGGCCTCGGCCCGCGCCGGATCGGAGCCCGTCGCGCGCTTCGCCGCGCAGGTGGGCGCGGCCCTGACCGACGAGGTTCGGGCCCGCATCGACGAAGGCGTGCGCCGCGCCGCCTACCGCATCATCGAGGGCAAGGGAGCCACGTGGTACGGCATCGGCGCCGGGCTCGCGCGGATCGTGCAGGCGGTGCGCGACGACCAGCGCGCGGTGCTGTCGGTGTCCATCGTCACGCCCGGGGTCGAAGGCGTCTCGGACGTGGCGCTGAGCCTACCGCGCGTGGTGGGCCGGGATGGCGTGGTGGCCACGCTGATGCCCGAGCTCGCGGCGGACGAGGCCGCCGCCCTGAAACGCTCGGCGGAGCTGCTCAAGGAGACCGCGTCGCAGCTTGTCTGAGGCGCGCCGGACAGGCGCCGCTGACACGCGAACGCGGGCCGCTCAGACTCAGGCGATGATGTCGGGGGTCAGACGATCCTCGATCAGCGCGATCTTGTCCTTGAGGAAAAGCTTCTTCTTCTTGAGACGTTGCAGCGTCAGCTGATCGGCCACGCCGCGCTCGTGAAGGGCTCGGATCGCTTCATCGAGATCGCGGTGTTCGCGCTTGAAGACCTCCAGCTCCACACGCAACACGTCCTCGGTTTTCATCGAGATGTCTTGCGGTGCGTCCATGCTGGCAAACTCCTTGCGGTGCAGGGGTTTAGAATAGCAACCTTCTCCCCCTTGGCAAAGCCCTTGCGCACAATCCGGCGCGTTCCCATATTCATTTGGCAAGGGTTGCCGAAGCGCGGGACCCGGCGGACGGTCGCTTTCTGCAAAGGACGTGTCGATGAGTAAACTGACCTTGGGATCTTATCCCCACATGCTCGGCTTTGAGCAACTCGAGCGGCTGCTCGAGCGAACCGCCAAGTCGAGCGAAGGCTACCCGCCGTTCAATATCGAGCAGACCTCCGATTTTTCCTATCGCATCACGCTTGCCGTGGCCGGATTCTCGGAAGAGGACCTCGCGATCACCGTCGAGGACCGTCAGCTCGTGATCCGTGGCCGGCAACGCGAAGATGGGGCCCAGCGCATCTTTTTGCATCGGGGCATTGCCGCACGGCAATTCCAGCGCAGTTTCGTCTTGGCCGATGGTGTCGAGGTGGGTGAGGCTGTGATGGAGAACGGTCTGCTGCACGTGGACCTCACGCTCTCCCGTCCCGAGACGGTCGTTCAGACAATCCAGATCAAGAAGGGGTAAGCCATGAATACCAGGTTCGACTTCAGACTTCCGGGTGAAGACCGCATCGTCTACGTGCGCCCCGTGGCTGCCCAGGATCTCCCAGAAGAGATGCAGAGCCAGCTCGGCGGGCTCGAGACGCTCTACGCGGTGCACAATTCCGACGGTGAACGGCTGGCGCTGGTCAAGGACCGCAAGCTTGCCTTCATCCTCGCCCGCCAGAACGACCTGGCACCGGTGACGGTGCACTGACGCTTTCGCGTCGCGGTGGCCCGGGTGCCGCCGCGACGCCAAGCCCTGTCCCCCCGACATTTCGCGAATGATCAGGCGCGCCGCCAGCGGTGCATGACGTCCGGGCCCACGGCGCGGACCTCATCCAGAACGAAGCGCGGCGCCTCCGAAAGCCTGTCGACCCCCATCGCCCCGATGCCCGGCCGCCCCTCGGCGCCAAGCGCGAGGCCGGCGGTGAAGCCCACCAGCTCGTCCACCAGATCCGCCGACAGCAGCGACGCGGCAAGCTGCCCGCCGCCTTCGCAGAACACCCGGGTCAGGCCCTGCTCTCCCAGTTCCCGCAGCAGCCCGTGCGGATCGACGCGCCCGGCGCGGATCTCGCAGGGGATCAGCTTGGCACCGCAGCTCTGCCACGCCTTGCGCGTCGCGGGGGCGGCGTCGGAGCCATGCGCCAGCCACACCGGAACCTGCCGCGCGGTGCTGGCGAGCTTGCTCATCAGCGGCACGTCGATCAGGCGCGAGACCACCACGCGGACCGGCTGGCGCACCTCGCCCCAGCCGCGCACGGTCAGAGCGGGGTCGTCGGAACGTGCGGTGCCCGCGCCCACCATCACCGCGTCATGCGCTGCGCGCAGGCCATGGACGACGCGACGCGCCTCGGGCCCGGTGATCCACTGGCTCTCGCCGGTGGCGGTGGCGATGCGGCCGTCGAAACTGTTGGCAAGCTTGAGGGTGACCAGCGGCCGCCCCTCCCCCACCTTCAGGAAGAACCCGGCATGATCGCGGGCGGCCTCTTCTGCCAGTACACCGGTGGTGACCTCGATGCCGTGGCGGCGCAGGTGCTCGAACCCCTTGCCCGAGACCCGCGGGTCGCTGTCAGCGAGGGGCGCCACGACCCGTGCGACCCCGGCCTTGACCAGCGCCTCGGCGCAGGGCGGGGTCTTGCCGTGATGGGCGCAGGGTTCCAGCGTCACGTAGACGGTGGCGCCGCGGGCCGCAGCCCCGGCCTGTGCCAGCGCCTGCGGCTCGGCATGGGGGCGTCCGCCCGGCGCGGTCGCGCCGCGTCCGATCACCCGGCCGTCCTTGACGATGACGCAGCCCACCGCGGGGTTCGGCCAGCATTGGCCCATGCGCCTGCGACCCAGCCGGAGGGCATGGGCCATGTGCCGGATGTCCTGTGTCACTTATCTGCCTGGGCAGCCTCGGGGCGCAGTTCACTGACGAACTTGTCGAAGTCGTCGGCGGCCTGGAAATTCTTGTAGACGCTGGCGAAGCGGACGTAGGCCACGGTGTCGATCCGGGCCAGGGTCTCCATCACGATCTCGCCGATTTGCTTGGAGGCGATGTCGGTCTCGCCGAGGCTCTCAAGGCGCCGCACGATGCCCGAGATCATCTGGTCGATGCGTTCGGGCTCTATCGGCCGCTTCTGCAGCGCGATGCGGATCGAGCGTTCGAGCTTGCCGCGGTCGAAATCCTCGCGTCGTCCGTTCGACTTGATCACCACGAGATCGCGCAGCTGCACGCGCTCGTAGGTGGTGAACCGGCCACCGCAGGCCGGGCAGAAACGGCGGCGACGGATCGAGACATGCTCTTCCGCGGGCCGGGAATCTTTCACTTGCGTATCGATGTGTCCGCAAAACGGGCAGCGCATCGCCGTCCCCCTCACTTGATCTTTCTGCCACGGTCGTGGGTTGGCCCCACTTATCCACAGCCACTATAGGGGAGCTGCCAAACATTGGGTAGAGCAGAATTTCAGCAACAAGATCGTGAGAGAAAACAGCGGCGAAATCTGCCCGCGTTTTCTCCTGCGGTGGGTTCAGCCGCCCAGATGCGCGACGATCTGGCGGCGGTGCGGCGCCGCGCGGTGCTCGAAGAGATAGATCCCCTGCCACGTGCCAAGCGCGAGCTGCCCGTCGGTGACCGGGATCGAGAGGCTGACCGGAAGCAGCGCCGCCTTGATGTGGGCGGGCATGTCGTCGGGGCCTTCGTACGTGTGGGTGAGATAGCTCATCGCCGGGTGGTCAGAGGGTGGCACCAGCCGGTGGAAGAAGGCGGCGAGGTCGGTACGGACCTCCGGGTCGGCATTCTCCTGAATGACGAGCGACGCCGAGGTGTGCTTCACGAAGAGCGTCAGCAGCCCGATGTCGCGGCCGCAGCCGTGGACCCAGCGCGTGACGTCGCGGGTGATCTCGTAGAGCCCCGCACCGCGGGTCTGGACCGAGAAGCTTGTCTGCATCGCAATCCCTTTTGCCCCTGCCTAGCGCAGCGGGGCCGCGACGGGAAGCGCCGCGATCACGCCTCGGTCACCACGCACGCGACGCCCGGCATGTCGTTGGTGTCGTCGAACAGGATGGGCGAGCCGGAATCCGTCACCGCGGGCATCTGGCCGATCTCGCGCAGCGACTGACGACACTCCGCAAGCTCGTCCGGTGACACCTCGATCTTGATCACTTCGGCCTCCTCCGACATCATCGCCTCGGTGGCGGCGAAAGCGGCGACGGATGCGCAAGTGGCGACGACGGTCAGAACGATCAGGCGGGTCATGTGGCTCTCCTTTGGTTCGACAATGGAACGCGGCAAGACGCGAGAATGTTCCGTATTTCAGTGGATTTAGCCTGTCCGGAGCGGTTTGAGGGCAAACCCCGGTCAGTTGCAGGCGCCGCCCCAGCTCTGCGTCTCGGGGCACCAGAGCTCGCCCGCGGCGAGCTTGGCCTCGAAGAGCGGGTAGAAATCCGCCTCGGTCACCGAGCCCGCGTCGCAGGCCAGATCCGCCACCTCGCTGTCGCCCTCGGCCACGATGACACGCCCCTCGGTCACCGGCGCATCGCCCGTCGCGAGCCGGTCGACGGAGTAGGACACGAGGTAGTCGTGACTGCCGTTGTGGAAGGTCACCTCCTCCCACAGGTGGCGCCCGATGCCGTTCCACGGCGTCATCGCGACGCCGGTCACCGGGCGGGCCAGCAGCAGCTCGGCGGTGCCCTGCGCGGGCCCGAAGCGGTAGAGTGCGACCTCGCCCTGAAGGCAGATGTCGAGCGCCTTGGTGCCGCCGTTCAGCGTGCAGTGAAAGAGCGGCTCGCCCGAGCCGAAACAGCCGGCCTGCGCCATGGCGGGCAGCCCGATGAAAAGCGAGACAAGCAGAGGCTTCATGGCGAATGGTCCTTCCTGAACGGGTTACCAGCGGCAATTGCCGACATAGGAGCGTTCGGGCGCGCAGACCAGCTCCTGTCGCGGGAACATCACCCGCAGGCCGGTGTCGAACTCGGCCCCGAAGCCGCCGTTGCCCCAGCCCCAGCTGCCCGTCCCGGCCTCGTCGAGGAGGGAGTCGCAGCTCTGGCCGAGGTAGAGCACCTCGGTGCGCTTCGTCACCTCCGTGTCGGTCCCCCGCCCCCGGACCCGCGAGACCGGCGCCAGCGAGGTCAGTACGTAGCCGTCCGCGTTGCAGGTCAGCGCGTATTCGTGGCCCCCGGACGAGACATAGACCTGGTCCACCGGCTGCGCCCGCAGCGCGGTGGAAAGGAAACCGAGCGCGATGGCGACGACGGTCAGGATGATCCGCATGGCCGTTCCTCCGGGGACTGTCCCAAGGATGCCCAGGCCGGGGCGCCCGGCATAGTCCGGCATTCCCCACCCATGGGCGGCCATGCCGGCACCGACGGCGGCAAGGAAAAAGCCGCTCCCGGGCGGGAGCGGCACGGCCACTGATCGCATCATGGCGGTCGGGCTCAGCCGAAGAGCCGCGCGCCCTGTTCGTCGATCATTTGGCGGGCCTTGCGCAGCGAGGCCTCGACCGCATCGTCCCGCTCGCGCATGACGTCGGCGCGGATCAGGTGGTGGGTCTTGGTCTCGCCGTCGATCTCGGCCTCGATATGCGCCGAGATCCGGTACTGGCCGTCGGCCGAGATCGGATCGGGCGTGATCAGGAAGCCCTTGTACTCGACCGGATCGGCCTTGGGGCCCGTGTCGGCGGCGGCACCGCCGCCACCACCGAAGAGACGCTTCAGGAACGACATGGCTTACTGGTCCAAGAAGCTGCGCAGCTTGCGCGACCGCGACGGGTGCTTGAGCTTGCGAAGCGCCTTGGCCTCGATCTGACGGATCCGCTCGCGCGTCACCGAGAACTGCTGGCCGACCTCTTCCAGCGTGTGGTCGGTGTTCATCCCGATGCCGAAACGCATCCGCAGAACCCGCTCCTCGCGCGGGGTGAGCGACGACAGAACGCGGGTCGTGGTTTCCTTCAGGTTCTCCTGAATGGCGGAATCCAGCGGCAGGATCGCGTTCTTGTCCTCGATGAAGTCGCCGAGCTGGCTGTCTTCCTCGTCGCCGATGGGCGTCTCGAGCGAGATCGGCTCCTTGGCGATCTTCATCACCTTGCGGACCTTCTCGAGCGGCATCTGCAGCTTTTCTGCCAGCTCTTCCGGCGTCGGCTCGCGGCCGATCTCGTGCAGCATCTGGCGACCGGTGCGGACCAGCTTGTTGATGGTCTCGATCATGTGGACCGGGATCCGGATGGTGCGGGCCTGGTCCGCGATGGACCGGGTGATCGCCTGACGGATCCACCACGTGGCGTAGGTCGAGAACTTGTAGCCGCGGCGGTATTCGAACTTGTCGACCGCCTTCATCAGGCCGATGTTGCCTTCCTGGATGAGATCCAGGAACTGCAGGCCGCGGTTGGTGTACTTCTTGGCGATGGAGATCACGAGACGCAGGTTGGCCTCGACCATTTCCTTCTTGGCCTGCCGCGCTTCCTTCTCGCCCTTCTGCACCTGGTTCACGATGCGGCGGAATTCCGAGATGTCGAGACCGACGTACTGGCCGACCTGCGCCATGTCGGCGCGCAGCTCTTCGACCTTGTCGCTGAAGCGCTCGATGAACATCTGCCAGCCACGGCCGGACTTCTCGTTCATCCGCTCCATCCAGTTCGGATCGAGCTCGTTGCCACGGTACTCGTCCACGAACTCGCGACGGTTGATGCGGGCCTGGTCGGCGAGCTTCACCATGCTCGAGTCGATCGACATGATGCGGCGGTTGATGCCGTAGAGCTGGTCGATCAGCGCCTCGATACGGTTGTTGTGCAGGTGCAGGCCGTTCACGAGCTCGACGATCTCGGAGCGGAGCTTCTGGTAGAGCGCCTCGTCGCTCTGCGAGAAGGAGCCGTCCTCGTTCAGCGTCGCGCTGATCCGGGCGTCCTGCATCTCTGCCAGTTCCTCGTAGTCGCGCGAGATCCGCTCAAGCGTCTCGAGCACGCGCGGCTTCAGCGCGGTTTCCATCGCGGCGAGCGACATGTTGGCCTGCTCGTCGTCGTCCTCGTCGTCCTCGCGGGCGATAGGATTGCCGTCGGCATCGAGCTCGGGCTCGTCGCGGCGCGGCTTCTCGGAGCCGGAGACGGAGCCGGAGCCGGAGCCGGTGTCGACCACGGTGCCCTCGAGGTCGCCCTCCTCGTCCATCTGGTTGCCGAAGGTGGTCTCGAGGTCGATCACGTCGCGCAGCAGGATCTCTTCCTCGAGAAGTTCCTGGTGCCAGATGGTGATGGCCTGGAAGGTCAGCGGGCTCTCGCAGAGGCCAGCGATCATCGTGTTGCGGCCGGCCTCGATGCGCTTGGCGATGGCGATCTCGCCCTCGCGCGAGAGCAGCTCGACCGAGCCCATCTCGCGCAGGTACATGCGCACCGGGTCGTCGGTGCGATCAAGCTTCTCGTTCTGCCCCGAAGAGAGCGCGACGTCACGACCACGCGAGGCGTCGACCAGTTCGGTCGAGCCTTTGTTGTCCTTGTCGTCGTCGGACTCGCCCTCTTCGTCATCCTCGGTGACCTGGATGCCCATTTCCGAGAGCATCGACATCACGTCCTCGATCTGGTCGGACGAGACCTGATCGGGCGGGAGGACCTGGTTGAGCTGGTCGTAGGTGATGTAGCCACGCTCGCGCGCCTCGGCGATCATCTTCTTGACCGCCGCCTGGCTCATGTCGAGGCTGTGGCCATCGTCCTGAGAGTCGGGCTTGGCGTCGTCGTTGTCTTTGGCTGCCATGAAATGCTCCGTCAGAGGGAGGCGGCCCAGAGGGCCGGCGGTCGCGCGGGTGTTGTGATTCGTTGCCGCGAATCATGGGGGGAATCAACTGATTCGGCCACCCGTTGCCACCTGTTTTCTCCAGTTTCCCGTAAATGCACAGCTAGTTCCCGTGCTTGGAAAAGCGAATCTGTTGCATGAGCGCCGCGGCACGCTCCATCTCCTCCTTGTCGAGCTCCACGCCATTGGGGGCGATATGGAACTCAGTTCTGTCCTCGGCGCTTCCGCGTTGCACCCTGTCGTATGTCTCGTTTGCCAGCTTCAGCCGTTCGGTCACCACCTCGTCGGCCAATTCATGCATATCGGCCTCCGCCTCGTGGATTTCAAGACTGCGTCCGGCGGCGGCCTCGATCCGGTCGAGGTAGTCGATGATGGTCATGCGGGCAAATTCGGGATCCTGGCGGCGCAGGCACGGCACGATCATCAGATGGCGCGCTGCGAGAAAAGATTCAAGGGCTTCGGGGCCTATGGCGTCGGCGACCATGTCCCGGACACGCTCGGGCTCTGCATCCATGCAGCGCAGCAGCGCGTTGCGCAGCATGGCGTGGTCCGCGTCAGCACAGGCCATCGCCTCGATCCGGTGCTCGAACTCGGTGAGGAACGACGGGTAGGACAGCAGCACCGCGAGGATCACCGCCTCGCGCAGCCGGGTCTCGCCCGCCTCGCCCACCGACACCAGCAGCGAAGAGCGCACGCTGGCGCTTGGCGGCGCCGGTGCGTTCCACGCCCGCTTCGCCGCGCCCTTGCCGCTGCCGCCGCGGGGCTGGCGCTGCGCACGGAAGAGCTGCCAGCGCAGGTCCTTGATCTCGTCGCCGTAGTGGCGGCGCAGGCCCTGATCCTGCACGGTCTTGATCACCTCGCGCAGCCGCGCATCCAGCGCCGCCTTGCGTTCGGGGCTGTCGAAGGATTTGCCCTCGGTCTCGCGCCGCCAGAGCAGCTGCACCATCGGCATCGCCTGCTCGAGCACCCGCGCCACGGCGGCGGGCCCCTCGGCGCGCAGCAGGTCGTCGGGGTCCTTGCCCTCGGGCATCAGCGCGAAACGCAGCGACTTGCCCGCCTGCAGAAGCGGCAGCGCAAGGTCGATGACGCGGTAGGCGGCGCGCAGGCCCGCCTTGTCGCCGTCGAGCGCCACGATGGGCTCGTCCGAGATCCGCCACAGCAGCTGCAGCTGGGTCTCGGTCACCGCGGTGCCGAGCGGCGCCACCGAGGCGCCGAACCCGGCCTCGGAAAGCGCGATGACATCCATGTAGCCCTCGGCCACGATCAGCGGCTGGCCCTTGCCCGCCGCCTCGCGCGCCGGCGCGTGGTTGTAGAGGTTGCGGCCCTTGTCGAAGAGCTCGGTCTCGGGCGAGTTCAGGTATTTCGCGTTGTCTTTGGGATCCATGGCGCGGCCGCCAAAGGCGATGGCCCGGCCCCGCCCGTCTCGGATCGGGAACATGATGCGGTTGCGGAAGACGTCATAGGGCGCCCGGCCCCGGTCCGACGGCTTGGCGAGCCCCGCGCCCAGGATCAGCTCCTCGGCCACGCCCTGCCCGCGCAGGTGATCCCAGAGGTTCTGCCAGCCCTCGGGCGCGAAGCCGAGCTCGAAGCGGTCGCGCACCGACTCGTCGAGCCCGCGCCGGTCGAGATAGGCGCGCGCCGCCGTGGCGCCGCCGCTGCGCAGCTGCATCCGGAACCAGCGCACCGCCTGCTCCATCACCTCGGAGAGCTGGCTGCGCCGGTCGGCCTGCTTCGCCGCCTGCGGATCGCGGGCGGGCATCGGCATCCCGGCCTCGCGGGCGAGGATCTCGACCGCCTCCATGAACTCGACGTTTTCGCTCTCGCGGATGAAGGAGATGGCGTCGCCCTTCGCCTGGCAGCCGAAGCAGTAGTAGAATCCCTTGCGGTCATCGACGTGGAACGAGGCCGACTTTTCCTGGTGGAACGGGCACGGCGCCCACATGTCGCCCTTGGCCTGGTTGGACTTGCGGTTGTCCCACATGACCTTGCGCCCCACGACCTGTGACAGGCTCGTGCGGTTGCGCAGTTCGTCGAGGAAACCGGGGGGCAGACTCATGCGCCAAATATCCGCGAGGCCGCGCCCCGAGTCCAGAAGGTCTCTTGCGAACTCTGCAAAGGCGCTGCGCGGCGCCGGCGGTCGGGACCGCCTCCGGGGGGCGGTCCCGCCATGTCGGTCACGCCGTCACTTGGCAGCGAGGCACTGCGCCTTCCAGGCGGTGCCCAGCGCATCGGTGAGCTGGTCCTCGGGCAGGTCGTAGATCCAGTCCGAGAGCATGTCGCCGGCGGTGTGGTCGAGCTTTTCGCGCAGCATCCGGCGCGCCTGTTCCTTGGGCGCACCGGCCTTGCGGGCGGCGACGGCCTCCATCACCACGGCGGCGCTCTTGGTGCACTGCGCTTCCTTCGCGGCGTCCTGCGCGGCCAGGGGGCCTGCCGCAAGACCCAGGGCCAGAACCAGTCCGGTCAGACGCATGGGCGTTGCTCCTGTATTGGGCTGCGTGTTTTCCCTGACCTAGCCGCCCCCGGCACGGATGTCACGCCATGCCGGGGGCTGTCGGGATCACAAGCCCTTGGCCCGGTACGACCGCGCCACCCGGTCGATCGCCACGATGAACCCTGCGGTGCGCAGGTCGGTGACGTCGTCGCGCCCGTGCCAGACCTCGCGCATCGACTGGTAGGCGATGCGCATGGTGTCATCGAGCCCCGAGCGGACGAGCTCGAGCTCGTCCGCGCCGCGCAGGTACTTCTCCTTGAAGCTCGGCGTCAGGCTCCAGGCATCTCCCAGCATGAGGTCGAGCCGCTGCAGCTCGTCGACCACGAGCTGGTGCCGCGCCTCTTCCTGCCGTCGCTGCATCCGGCCGAAGCGGATGTGGCTGAGGTTCTTGACCCACTCGAAGTAGCTGACCGTGACGCCGCCCGCGTTGGCATAGAGGTCGGGGATGATGACCTTGCCACGCGTCCGCAGGATGTCGTCCGCGCCCGCCGTGATCGGGCCGTTGGCGGCCTCTAGGATCAGCTTGGCCTGGATGTCGTGGGCGTTGGAGAGGTTGATCACCCCCTCGAGCGCGGCGGGGATGAGGATGTCGCATTCCGCCGCCAGCACCGCCGCACCGTCCGCGACGCTGTTGGCGTCGGGATAGCCGGTGATGCCGCCGTGGCGCACCAGCCATTCGTGCACCCGCCCGACGTCGAGCCCCTTGGGATCGTAGAGCGCGCCGTCGCGCTCGATGATGCCGGTGATCAGCGCGCCATCCTCTTCCGACAGGAACCGCGCCGCGTGGTAGCCCACGTTGCCGAGCCCCTGCACGATCACCCGCTTGCCGTCGAGCCCGCCCGAAAGCTCGGCCTTCGCCACGTCCTCGGGGTGGCGGAAGAACTCGCGCAGCGCGTATTGCACGCCGCGCCCGGTGGCCTCGACCCGCCCGGCGATGCCGCCCGCGTTGAGCGGCTTGCCGGTGACGCAGGCGCGGGCGTTGATGTCGGTGGTGTTCATGCGGGCGAACTGATCGGCGATCCACGCCATCTCGCGCTCGCCGGTGCCCATGTCGGGGGCCGGCACGTTCTGGCTGGGGTTGATCAGGTCGCGCTTGATGAGCTCGTAGGCGAAACGCCGGGTGATGAGCTCGAGCTCGTGCTCGTCGTACTCGCGCGGGTCGATGCAGAGCCCGCCCTTGGAGCCGCCGAACGGCGCCTCGACCAGCGCGCACTTGTAGGTCATCAGCGCGGCCAGCGCCTCGACCTCGTCCTGGTCGACTGCCGCCGAGTAGCGGATGCCGCCCTTGACCGGCTCCATATGCTCGGAATGCACGGCGCGGTAGCCGGTGAAGGTGTGGATCTGGCCGCGCAGACGCACCCCGAACCGCACGGTGTAGGTGGCGTTGCAGACCCGGATCTTCTGTTCGAGACCGGGCGGCAGATCCATCAGCGCCGCGGCGCGGTTGAACATCAGATCGACGCTCTGCCGGAACGTCGGTTCGTTGAGCGGGGCTGCGCACATGGTCTCTCTCCTCCTACCATGGCGGACCGGCCTGCCCTCTTCGGGGCGATGTGCCGGGCCTTTCGCGTTAACCCTAGACCGGCAGATTCCATGGCGAAATCCCTTTTTCGCCAGATTTGCCCGGATAGAAAAAGGCTTCGTTAGGAATACCGCCCCCAATTGTCCCCCGGCGCGAAACAGAGCAGCCCGGAACGCCAGCTTTGTCCCACATAACTTACTGACGTTTAATAATTTTCCGTCAAATCCGCCCTAATCTGGCCATCTTGGATCGGCATATCATGCCCATCGCAACGTGTATCGGTGGGGATTTCCGGGCGCACCCCCGGGAAGGAAGGAATCGGGATGAGACGAGAACGTTCTGCATTCTGGAGCGGCAGCTTCCCGCGGCCCGCCACCAGCGCCACCGCGCTGGCGACCCGTGCCCGCCGCTTCGCCGGGGACGAGAGCGGCAGCATGACCTACATGGCGGTCGTGCTGTCGATGATGATGATGATCTTCGGCGGCCTCGGCATCGACATGATCTATGCCGAGCTGCAGCGCACCAAGGTCCAGAACACGCTCGACCGCGCTGTTCTGGCCGCCGCCGACCTCGACAACGAGCTCGAGGCGCAGGGCGTGGTCGAGGACTACATGGACAAGATGGCGCTCGCCGATGCGCTGATCTCGGTCGACGTGGACGAGGGGTTGAACTACCGCACCGTCGTCGCCGAGGGCTACAAGACCATGCCATCGAACTTCATGCAGGTTCTGGGCGTCGACAACCTGCAGGCCTACGGGCTCGCCGAGGCGACCGAGCGCATCAACAAGGTCGAGGTCTCGCTCGTGCTCGATATCTCGGGCTCGATGGACGACAACGACAAGCTTGCGAACATGCAGGACGCGGCGGGCACGTTCATCGACACCCTGCTCGCGGAGGGCAACGAGGACCTCGTGTCGATCTCGCTGGTGCCCTACTCCGAGCAGGTCAACGCCGGTCCCGAGATCCTGAGCTATCTCAGCGTGAACTGGAAGCACGGCTATTCGCACTGCATCGAGATGCCGAACAGCGTCTTCGGATCGGCTGCGCTCGATTTCTCACGCACCTACGAGCAGATGCAGCACTACCAGTGGAACTACGACGGCTACAACAACACGCTGAGCGACACGGTCTGCCCGCGCTACGGCTACGAGCGGATCCAGGCCTGGAGCCATGACGCGAGCGCGCTGAAGGCGCAGGTCAACCAGCTTCAGCCGCGGGCCGGCACCTCGATCTTCATGGGCATGAAGTGGGGCACCGCGCTGCTCGACCCGTCGACCCGCCCCATCGCCAGCGGCATGATCGCGCGCGGCTCGGTGGACCAGGTGTTCGAGGGCCGCCCGGTGGCCTATGACGACACCGACGTGCTCAAGACCGTGGTGCTGATGACCGATGGCCAGCACGACCGCTCCTACCGGATCCAGGACTGGGCCTACAATTCCGAGTCCGAATACGCGCACTGGAACCGCTACAACCTCTGGTATTACCTGAGCCGCTACGTGAACTCCTACGAGCGCAGCAGTTTCTACTACCGGAAGTACGACGCCGACCTCGGCGACGCGCTGCTCGGCAGCATCTGCAACGCCGCCAAGGCGCAGGGCATCATCATCTGGTCCGTCGGCTTCGAGGTCGAGGACCACGGCGCGGACGTGATGGAAAGCTGCGCCTCCTCCCCCGCGCATTTCTTCCGGGTGGAAGGGGTCGAGATCACCGAGGCCTTCTCGACCATCGCCCACACGCTCAACCAGCTGAGGCTCACCCAATGATCGGTTTCCTCAAGAACGCCCTGCGTCGCTTCCGCGACGACGACGAGGGCTCGGCGGTCATTCCCTTCGCCCTCTGGACCCCGCTCATGGTCGGCATGGCCCTGTCGGCCATCGAGATGGGCGCCCTCACCGTCCGCCAGACCGCGCTCGAACGCGCGCTCGACCAGACCGTCCGCGAGGTCAAGCTCGGGACCGGTGTCAGCTACTCGCACGAGGAACTGAAGCTGAAGATCTGCGACCAGGCGCCCGTGCTCGGCAGCTGCGAGGAGATGCTGCATCTCGAGATGATCGGTCTCGACATGCGCGACTGGGAACCGCCCTCGTCGCAGGCGGATTGCGTCGACACCGCGATGGACGTGACGCCGCAGCGCAGCTTCGTGCACGGCAAGCAGCACGAGACCATGCTGCTGCGCGCCTGCTACAGGTACAAGCCGATCAGCCCGACCTCGTATCTGGCCGGCAGCCTCAAGAAGGACACGCAGGGCTATACCGCGCTGGTGTCCACCTCGGCCTTTGTCCACGAACCGCTGTGACGGGAGGGACCTGACATGACGCTCTCAGCCATCAAGACCCGCCTGCACCGGTTCCGCACCGAGACCGACGGCTACGCCACGCTCGAAGTGGCGATCATGATCCCGATTCTCTTCGTGCTCTTCGGCGCGGCCTGGGTCTATTTCGACGTGTTCCGCCAACAGACGGTGAACCAGAAGGCCAACTACGCCATCGGCGACATGGTCTCGCGCGAGACCGAGGTGCTCGAGGACGAGTATTTCGACAACACCTTCAAGTTGCTCGGCGTGCTGACCCGCAACCCGGTCCTGCCGTACGAGCTTACCGGGCTCTTCCCCGCCGACCTGCGCATCACGGTGGTGTCCTACAAGGAGGCGAACGACAAGTTCGACGTCGAGTGGTCAGTGGCGCGTGGCGACTACCCCGCGCTCGAGACGCAGGACCTCAACAACTACACCGAGCGCCTGCCGAACATCGCGAATGGCGCCGAGCTGATCCTCGTGGAGACGTGGGAGGACTACAATCCGGTGTTCCGCGTCGGGCTCGCCCCGCTCGAGATCCGCACCTACAGCTTCACCCACCCACGCTACGCGCCGCAGGTGCTCTATGCAGGGGCGATGGGCGAAAACAACGGCTGGGGCAACGGCGACCAGGACGCGCCGGGCAGCTCGCTCTGCACCAACAACGCCGAAAACGCCACGGATTGCACCAACGAGGATGGCTCGAACAACGTGGAGCCGAACGGCAAGTCGAAGAGCAAGGGCTGAGGCCCGACGCCCCGGGAAAGCAAAACTGGGAAATCAAAAACCGGCAAAGCAAAGCGGCCGCGCAGTTCAGCGCGGCCCTTTCGTCATTCCGGCAGGCCCATCCCGTCTCGGCGGGCGACCAGCATCGCCAGCGCATCGGCCATCGGCTTGGTGTCGCGCCCGGCGGTGACCCCGCCGACGGCAACGCGGCGCCCCATGCGCCACCAGAGCCCCGGCTGCCACGCCCGGGCGCCGGGCTCCTTGAGCTGCACGAGGAAGCCGTTCGAGGGTTTCATCGCGAACATCGAGCGGTCGACCTTGGCGATGTCCTCGATCCGCGCCAGCACCGTGCCGGTGCTGTCCATCAGCGCGTCCTCGGTCAGCCAGAGTTCGCGCCCGGTCGAGCGCCACATCATCTGCGCCATCCACAGCGCGCCCACGCCCATCACCAGCAGGAAGCCCTGCCACGCAAGCTCGGCCGGCGGCTCGGCCACCAGCAGCCAGAGCAGCAGCAGCCCGAGAACCGCCAAGGTCCCGACGCCGACGACACGGCGCGCGCCGGTTGCGCTGACCCGCGCGATGATCCTGCTTTCGTCCATTCCTGCCCCTCCGCGGGCGTCAGTCCCGTCGCGGATCGCGCGGGTAGACGCCCAGTATCTCAAGCTTTTCGGTGAAGTAATCGAGCTCTTCCAGCGCGCGCTGCACCGGTGCGTCATCCGGGTGGCCCTCGATGTCGGCGTAGAACTGCGTCGCCGTGAACGAGCCGCCGACCATGTAGCTTTCCAGCTTGGTCATGTTGACACCGTTGGTGGCAAACCCGCCCATCGCCTTGTAGAGCGCCGCCGGGATGTTGCGGACCTGGAAGATGAAGGTCGTCATCATGCCGTGTTCGCCGCGTCGGCTGAGATCGGGCTCCTCACCCATGATGAGGAATCGCGTTGTGTTGTGCGCGTGGTCCTCGATGTGCCGTGCGAGGATATTGAGCCCGTAGGTCTCTGCGGCGAGATCCGACGCCAGCACCCCCACCTCGCGCTGCTGCATCCGCGACAGCTCGGCCGCGGCACCCGCGCTGTCGGCGGCCGCCTCGCCCTTGATGCCGTATTTCGCAAGAAAGCTCGCCGCCTGCGGGATCAGCACCAGGTGCGCCCGCACCTTGCGCAGATCCTCGAGCGCCACGCCGGGCAGCGCCATCAGGCTGATGTGCACCCGCACGAAGGCCTCGTCCACGATGCGCAGACCGCTCGCCGGCAGCAGCCGGTGGATGTCGGCGACGCGCCCGTAGGTGGTGTTCTCGACCGGCAGCATCGCCAGCTGGGCCTCACCCGAGCGCACTGCCTCGATGACCTGCTCGAAGGTGTTGCAGGGAAGTGCCTCCATGTCCGGACGCGCGTCGCGGCAGGCTTCGTGCGAATAGGCACCCAGTTCCCCCTGGAAAGCGATGCGGTTGGTCATTGGCAATTCCATTCATTATTTTGGGCGACAACGGGGTATGCGCGTTTGGTCGCGGCTTCTATACCTTGCCAGAAAGCATTGGAAGCCGTAGAAATCCGGGCGACGGAGTTCGAGGGATATCAGGGGGAAACGGCTTACATGCTGGACACCATGACGATTACCAAGGCGGTCGGCGGCGGTTGCGGAGCACTGCTGGTCTACCTTCTGGGCAGCTGGGTCGGGGACGGCCTCTACAGCATGGGCGGCGGCCACGGCGAAGAGCACGCGGCGGCCTATGTCATCGAGGTCGAGGAATCCGGCGGCGGCGGCGAAGAACCAGAAATGGACTTCGAGACGCTGATGGCGTCTGCCGACGCGGGTGCAGGCGAGAAGGTGTTCGGCAAGTGCCGCGCCTGCCACAAGGTCGACGGCTCGAACGCCACCGGCCCGCATCTCGACGGCGTCGTGGGTCGCGACATCGACTCGGTTTCCGGCTTCAACTACTCGGGTGCGCTCGAGCAGGTCGGCGACGTGTGGACGCCCGAGAACCTGTTCCACTTCCTCGAGAATCCCAAGGGCGCCGCGCCGGGCACGGCCATGAGCTTTGCCGGCCTGAAAAAGCCCCAGGACCGGGTGAACCTGATCGCCTATCTGGACAGCCTCGGCGGCTGACCGCCGTTGGGGACCAGAGTGCAGGGCCGCGGGCAACCGTGGCCCTTTTCGATTCCGGCGGCGGCCATATCTCTGAGGATCGCGGGGCGCTCACGTAAACTCTAGCAAACTTCGCTTGAATGTGTCGCCCGCGCGACCTTAGCTTAAGGCACCAGGCGAAAAGAGCCACCAGAGCCGCCACACAGGGGAGACCTCATGATCCGGACGACGACGTGCGCCGCCACATCCCGACCTGCCCGCTTCCTCGGATCAGCGTTCCTCGCTCTCAGTCTCGCCCTCGCCTCTCCCGGCCTTGCGCAGGACGGCGACAGCATCATCACCTCGCACGGGGTCTCGTCCTTCGGCGAGCTCAAGTACCCCGCCGGCTTCACCCATTTCGACTACGTGAACCCGGATGCGCCCAAGGGCGGCGAGATGTCGACCTGGGCCTTCGGCACCTTCGACAGCCTCACCCCCTACATCCTCAAGGGCAACGCCGCGGCCCTGTCCTCGGTGTTCTACGACAGCCTGCTGACCGGCACGCTGGACGAGCCCGACGCCATGTACGGCCTGCTGGCCGAAAGCGTCGAGTACCCCGAGAACCGCGAGTGGATCATCTTCCACATGCGCCCCGAGGCCACCTTCCGCGACGGCTCGCCGGTCACCGCGGAAGATGTCGTTTTCTCGTTCAACGTGCTGGTGGAAAAGGGTTTGCCGGCACTGCGGGTGCAGTTCAACGACATCCAGAAGGCCGAGGCGCTCGACGAGCACACGGTGAAGTTCACCTTCAACCCGGACGGGCCGCTGCGCGAGCTGCTGATGACGGCGGGCGGTCTGCCCGTGTTTTCAAAGGCCTATTACGAGTCCCGTGACTTTGCCGAGAGCAGCCTCGAGCCGCCGATGGGCTCGGGCGCCTACGAGCTGCTGTCGGTCAAACCGGGCCGCTCGGTGGCCTACAAGCGCCGCGACGACTACTGGGCAAAGGATCTTCCGGTGAATGTCGGCAAGAACAATTTCGACATTCTGCGCATCGAGTACTTCGCCGACTACAGCACCGCCTTCGAGGCTTTCAAAGGCGGTGCCTACACTTACCGCGAGGAATACCAGTCGCGCATCTGGGCCACGAGTTACAATTTTCCTGCAATCGAGGAAGGCACCGTGAAGGTCGAGACCCTGTCCGACGGCCGCCCCGCCGGAACCCAGGGCTTCTGGTTCAACCTGCGCCGTGACAAGTTCCAGGACCCGCGCGTCCGCGAGGCCATCGGCATGGCCTTCAACTTCCAATGGTCAAACGAGAGCCTGTTCTACGGCCTCTACGACCGCACCGACAGCTTCTGGGAAAACTCCGAGACCCTGCAGGCCAGCGGCATGCCCTCCGAGGCCGAGCTCGAGCTGCTCGAGCCGATCCGCGAGTTCATTCCCGAGACCGTGTTCACCGAAGAGGCCTTCGTGCCCGCGGAATCGAGCCCGACCGAGCTTGCCGACCGCCGCTCGCTGCGCAGCGCCGGGCGGCTGCTGTCCGACGCCGGCTGGGAGGTCGGCGACGACGGCTACCGCTACAAGGACGGCAAGCGCCTGACCGTCGAGGTGCTGAACGACAGCCCCTCCTTCGACCGGATCATCAATCCCTACATCGAGAACCTGAAGCGGCTCGGGATCGAGGCAAGCGCCAACCGCGTCGACGCCGCCGAGGCGCAGGAGCGCGAGAAGAACTTCGAGTACGACGTGGTGACGCAACGCTTCGCCATGAGCCAGACGCCGGGCGACGAGCTGCGCTCGATCTTCGGCTCGGACACCGCCGAGGTGCCCGGATCCGCCAATATCGCGGGCCTCAGCAACGAGGGCGTCGACACGCTGATCGACAAGATCGCCAATGCCAAGAGCCGCGAGGAACTGACCACCGCCGTGCACGCGCTCGACCGGGTGCTTCGCGCCATGCACATCTGGGTGCCGCAATGGTACAAGGGCGTGCACCACATCGCCTTCATCGACGTCTATGACCGTCCCTACACCGACACCCCGCCGCCCTACGGGCTCGGCGAGATGTCGATCTGGTGGTGGGACGAGGAGAAGGCCGAAGCCCTCCGCGCCAAGGGAGCGCTGTAAGCCTCCATGGGCGCCTATATCCTAAGACGACTGCTGCTCATCATTCCCACGCTGCTGGGGATCATGGTCATCAACTTCGCACTCGTGCAATTCGTGCCCGGCGGGCCGATCGAGCAGATCATTGCCCAGGTCCAGGGCCAGGGCGACGTGTTCGAGGGCTTCGCGGGCGGCGGCGGCGAGGCCGCCTCGGGCAGCGGTGGCGGCAGCGACCAGTATGCCGGTGCGCGCGGCCTGCCGCCCGACTTCATCGCGGAGCTCGAGCGCGAGTTCGGCTTCGACAAGCCGCCGCTGGAACGCTTCCTCAACATGCTCTGGAACTACATGCGGCTCGACTTCGGCGAGAGCTACTTCCGCTCGATCAGCGTCATCGACCTGGTGATGGAGAAGATGCCGGTGTCGATCTCGCTCGGGCTGTGGTCGACGCTGATCGCCTATGTGATCTCGATCCCGCTCGGCATCCGCAAGGCGGTCAAGGACGGCTCCGCCTTCGACACCTGGACCAGCGGCGCCATCATCGTGGCCTATGCGATCCCGGGCTTCCTCTTCGCCATCCTGCTGCTGGTGCTCTTCGCCGGTGGCTCCTACTGGCAGATCTTCCCGCTCAGGGGGCTGACCTCTGACAACTGGGCGCAGCTGTCCTGGCCGATGAAGATCGCCGACTACTTCTGGCACATCGCCCTGCCCGTCCTCGCCTCGACCATCTCGGCCTTCGCGACGCTGACGCTGCTCACCAAGAACAGCTTCCTCGACGAGATCAAGAAGCACTACGTGATGACCGCCCGCGCCAAGGGCCTGACCGAGGCCCGCGTCCTCTATGGCCACATCTTCCGCAACGCCATGCTGATCGTCATCGCGGGCTTCCCGGCGGTGTTCATCGGCGTGTTCTTCTCGGGGAGCCTGATCATCGAGACCATCTTCTCGCTCGACGGGCTGGGACGGCTCGGCTTCGAGGCGGCGGTGGCGCGCGATTACCCGGTGATCTTCGGGACGCTCTTCATCTTCGGCCTGATCGGGCTCGTGGTCGGGATCATCTCGGACCTGATGTACGTGCTGGTCGATCCGCGCATCGACTTCGAAAAGCGGGAGGGCTGAGCGATGAGCTACGAACCCGATCCCGCCCGGAGCGATGACGGGCGCGAGATGCCCGCAGTCCCCCGCCCCCAGCCCGAACCGGGCGTCGCGGTGGTGCCGCAGCCGAAACCCGGCCGCTTCGCCCTGTCGCCGCTGAACCGGCGGCGCTGGCGCAACTTCCGCCGCAACGGCAGGGCCTACTGGTCGCTGGTGATCTTCACCGTGCTCTTCACCCTGTCGCTGTTCGCCGAGTTCATCGCCAACGACAAGCCGATCCTCGTCAACTACCGCGGCGAGTACCGGATGCCGATCTTCTCGTTCTACCCGGAAACCGCCTATGGCGGCGACTTCCGCACCGAGGCGGTCTACCGCGACCCCGAGGTTCAGTGCCTCGTGAAGACCGGCGGGCTCGAGGAGTGTTTCGACGACCCCGAAGGCCTGATCGAGGCGGTGGACGCGGGCGAAGAGCTCGGCGGCGACTTCCAGAAGGGCTGGATGATCTGGCCGCCGATCCCCTACAGCTTCAACACCCCCGTTGACCGTCCCGGCGCGGCGCCGCTGCCGCCCAACGGCCAGAACTGGCTGGGCACCGACGACACCAAGCGCGACGTGGCGGCGCGGGTGCTCTACGGCTTCCGCCTGTCGATCCTCTTCACCCTGATCGTTACCGTCTGCGCCTCGCTCATCGGCATCGTGGCAGGCGCCCTGCAGGGCTATTTCGGCGGCTGGCTCGACCTCATCTTCCAGCGCGTGATCGAGATCTGGTCGGCCACGCCCGCGCTCTACGTGATCATCATCCTCTTCGCGATTCTCGGCCGAAGTTTCTGGCTTCTGGTGATCCTCACCGTGGCCTTCGGCTGGACAGCGCTGGTGGGCGTGGTGCGGGCCGAGTTCCTGCGCGCCCGGAACCTCGAATACGTGCGCGCCGCCAAGGCACTGGGGGTGGGCAACGTGACTATCATGTTCCGCCACATGCTGCCCAACGCCATGGTGGCGACGCTGACCATGTTGCCCTTCATCGTGACCGGCACGATCTCGACGCTGGCCGGCCTCGACTTCCTCGGTTTCGGCCTGCCCTCCTCGGCGCCGTCGCTGGGCGAGCTCACGCTGCAGGCCAAGCAGAACCTGCAGGCGCCATGGCTGGCCTTTACCGCCTTCACCGTCTTCGCGCTGATGCTCTCCCTGCTGGTCTTCATCTTCGAAGGCGTGCGCGATGCCTTCGACCCGAGGAAGACCTTCTCATGACCACGATTCTCGAGGTGAAGAACCTTGCGGTGACCTTCCGCCAGGACGGCAAGGACACCCGCGCGGTCAAGGGCGTCTCCTTCGATCTGAAAAA
Source organism: Salipiger thiooxidans (assembly GCF_900102075.1). GTDB lineage: Bacteria > Pseudomonadota > Alphaproteobacteria > Rhodobacterales > Rhodobacteraceae > Salipiger > Salipiger thiooxidans. The sequence goes on from NZ_FNAV01000006.1 coordinate 45,055, forward strand.
GGGCGAGACGGTGGCGCTGGTGGGCGAATCCGGCTCGGGCAAGTCGGTGACCGCGCTGTCCACGGTGTCGCTGCTGGGCGACGCCGCGCGGGTCGAGGGCTCGGTCACCTACAAGGGGCAGGAGATGATCGGCGCCCCGGACACGCTGCTGCGCAAGGTGCGCGGCAACGACATCAGCTTCATCTTCCAGGAGCCGATGACCTCGCTCAACCCGCTGCACACGCTGGAAAAGCAGCTGGGCGAAAGCATCGCGCTGCACCAGGGCCTCGTCGGTGACGCGGCGCGGGCGCGGATCATCGACCTGCTCAACAAGGTGGGCATCCGCGACCCCGAGAGCCGGCTCTCGGCCTATCCGCACCAGCTTTCGGGCGGGCAGCGGCAGCGGGTGATGATCGCAATGGCGCTTGCCAACGGCCCCGACCTGCTGATCGCCGACGAGCCGACCACCGCACTCGACGTGACGATCCAGGCACAGATCCTCGAGCTTCTCGCCGAGCTCAAGGAGGCCGAGGACATGAGCCTGCTCTTCATCACCCACGACCTCAACATCGTGCGCAAGTTCGCCGACCGGGTCTGCGTGATGAAGAACGGCGAGATCGTCGAGCACGGCCGCACCGCCGAGATCTTCGGCAACCCGCAGCACCCCTACACGAGGATGCTGATCTCGGCCGAAAGCACCGGTCGCCCCGACCCGGTCCAGCCTGGCGCCGAAGAGATCGCGCGGGTCGACAACCTCAAGATCTGGTTCCCGATCCACAAGGGCTTTCTCAAGAAGACCGTCGGCTACGTGAAGGCGGTGAACGACGCGAGCTTCGCCGTCCGCGCCGGCGAGACCGTGGGCATCGTGGGCGAATCCGGCTCTGGCAAGACGACGCTGGCGCTTGCGGTCATGCGGCTGATCCACTCCGAGGGCGGCATCACCTATCGCGGGCAGGACGTGCGCGGCTGGTCGACGCGGCAGCTGCGGCGGCTGCGCTCGGAGATGCAGATCGTCTTCCAGGACCCGTTCGGGTCGCTCTCGCCCCGGATGACCTGCGAACAGATCATCGCCGAGGGGCTGGGGGTGCACGGCTCGCCCGACGGCAAGCCCACCTCCGAGGCGGTGGAAGAGGTGATGCGCGAGGTCGGGCTCGACCCCGCCACCAAGCACCGCTACCCACACGAGTTCTCGGGCGGCCAGCGCCAGCGCATCGCCATCGCGCGGGCCATGGTGCTGCGGCCCCGGCTGGTGGTGCTCGACGAGCCGACCTCGGCGCTCGACATGACGGTGCAGGTGCAGATCGTCGACCTGCTGCGCGACCTGCAGCGGAAGTACGACCTCGCCTACCTGTTCATCTCGCACGACCTCAAGGTGGTGCGGGCGATGAGCCACAAGATCATCGTGATGAAGCAGGGCGACGTGGTCGAGATGGGCGAGGCCGAGCAGGTCTTTGCCCGGCCCGAGTCCGATTACACCCGCAGGCTCTTCGCCGCCGCCTTCGACCTCGCGGGCTGAGCCGCGGCCCGCGCCGCCTGCTGGCCGAGCCAGACCGAGGCCAGCACCGTCACCGCACCGAGGCTCTGCAGCGGCGACAGCGCCTGCCCAAGCACCAGCCAGCCCAGCAGCACCGCCGAGAGCGGGCTGAGGAAACCCAGCCCCGAGACCGCCGCCGGCCCGAGCCGGGCGATGCCGCGGAAGAAGGCCCAGTAGGTCGCCGCCCCGCCGACAAGGCCCAGCCACGCCAGCGCGCCGAGGGTGGCGGGCGTCAGCTGCGGCAGGCGCGGGTCAACCAGCAGCGCCACCGGCAGCAGCAAAAGGCCGCCGGCGGTGAGCTGCCACGCGGCGAAGCTCAGCGGCGGCACCGGCGGCTGCCAGCGACGACTGAGCACCGTCCCTGCCGCCATCGACACAGCCCCCACCAGCGCCGCACCGACCCCCAGCGCGTCGAGCTGCGCCCCGGGCCCGAGGATGAGCAGCGCCACCCCGGCGAGCCCCGCCAGCGCCGCCACCACCGATTGCCAGCGCATCGCGGTCCCGAGCCAGAGCCGTGCCAGAACCAGCACGATCAGCGGCTGCATCGCGCCCAGCGTCGCCGCCACCCCGCCCGGCAGGCGATAGGCCGCGACGAAGAGCGCCGCCCAGAAGATTGCGAAGTTCAGCGCCCCCAGCACCGCCACCCGCCCGAGCCAGGCGCGCGGTGGCAGCTGCCGCGTCAGCACCAGCAGCAGCAGGCCCGCGGGCAGCGCGCGCAGGGCAGCCACCATCAGCGGCGGTGCGCCGGGCAGGAACTCGGTGCTCACGATGTAGGTGGTGCCCCAGACGACGGGCGCGGTGGCGGTCAGGGCGATGTCGGTCAGGCGGGACATGGCGCAGCCTTTATCTTGATGTCGAGATCACTATCTTGATATCAAGATAAATAGTCAAATCTTGACGTCAAGATGTTTTCCCGCAATGTGGCGCCATGGATGATGTCGACCGCATTCTCGCCCAGTGGCACGACGCGCGCCCGGACCTCGACGTGACGCCCATGGGACTGATCGGCAGGCTCGCGCGGCTGCGCAAGCGGTTGGAACAGGAACACGAGAGGGTGTTCGCCGCCCACGGGCTCAGCGCCGCGGGCTTCGACGTGCTGGCCACCCTGCGCCGCGCCGGACCGCCGCACGCGCTCGAGGTCAAGGCGCTGCTCGCCTCGACCATGGTGACCTCGGGCACGATGACCAACCGGCTCGACCGGCTCGAGAAGGCGGGGCTGGTGGAGCGGCGGCCGAACCCCTCGGACGGGCGCGGCTTTGTGGTCGCGCTGACGCCGCTGGGGCACCGGACCATCGACGCCGCGGTCACCGATCACGTGGCGAACCAGCACCGGCTGGTGGCCACGCTCGACGCGGGCGACCGCAGGGCGCTGGACGCCCTGCTCGGCAAATGGCTGGCCGGGTTCGAACGCGAGGACGGCTCAGATCGCTGAGCTGTGCCCGGCCTTCGACAGGTCGTAGGCGTCGAAGCAGCGCGCCACCATGCGGGTGAGCGGGCGCACCTCGGAGGGCAGGAAGAGCCCGTCCTCGGTGATCTGCACGAGCCCCTCGAAGATCTGGCTGGTGCGCCGGAACATTTCGGCCAGAACCGAGGCGTCGGCACCGAAGTCCCGGACCAGCTCGGCCTTGTCGATGCGGAAGTCGCACATCAGCATCTCGATCATCCGCGCCCGCAGCCGGTCCTCGCCCCGGAAGGCGTGGCCGCGGCTGGTGGCGAAGCGCCCCTCGCGGATCGCCGCCGTATAGGCACCGGTGGCCGGGGCGTTCTGGGCGTAGCCCTGCGGGAATCTCGAGATCGACGACGCCCCGAGCCCGATCAGCACCTCGGAGGTGTCGTCGGTATAGCCCTGGAAATTGCGCCGCAGTTTGCCGGTCTTCTGCGCAATGGCGAGCCCGTCGTCCGGCGCCCCGAAATGGTCGATGCCGATCTCGGCGTAGCCGTCCCAGACAAAGAGCCTGCGGGCGGTGTCGAAGAGGTCGAGCCGCTCTTCCGGCGTCGGCAGCGCGTCCGAGGGAATCATCTGCTGACGCTTGGCCATCCACGGCACGTGGGCATAGCCGTAAAGCGCCACCCGGTCGGGGGCGAAGGACAGAAGCTTCTGCACCGTCTCGGTGATCCGCGCCCGGCTCTGGTGCGGCAGCCCGTAGAGGATGTCGGCATTGAGGCTCGCGACGCCGCGCTCGCGGATCATCTCCACGGCGGCGCGGGTCACGTCATAGCCCTGCGGCCGGCCGATGGTCTGCTGGATCTGCTCGTCGAAATCCTGCACCCCGATCGAGGCGCGGTTCATGCCGCCGGCGGCCAGCACGTCGAGCCGCTCACCGTCGATCTCGTTGGGATCGATCTCGACCGAGAACTCGGCGTGATCGGTAAACTCCGCGACGTCGCGCACCTTGTCGACCAGCCGCTTCATCAGGTCCGGCGTCAGCAGCGTGGGCGTCCCCCCGCCCCAGTGCAGCCGCGACAGCTTCACCCCGCGCGGCAGCCGCGCCTTCAGCATCTCGAGCTCGGAAACCAGCGTATCGACATAGGCCTGGACCGGCGACAGCGTCGAGGTGCCCTGCGTCCGACAGGCGCAGAACCAGCACAACCTGCGACAGAAAGGCACGTGCAGGTAGAGTGAAACCGTGCCATTTTCCGGGATCGCCTCGATCCAGGACTCGAAATCGCCCGCGCCAACCGCTTGAGAAAAATGCGGTGCCGTCGGGTAGCTCGTGTAACGAGGGACCTTTGCATCGAAAAGGCCGAGGCGGGAGAGTTGTGTTCGCGTTTTCATGCGCCTACACTTAGGATTGCGCGCGAGGCCAAACTTTGACCCAGATCAAGACGGCCCGGATTGGCACCTCGATCCGGGAGGCCGTTAACAGGACTGTGAAACCAATGCTGAATGAACGCAGCCTCTCTATCCCTGTGGATTGTACGGAATGCCCGATCCGCCACCGTGCCGTGTGCGCGCGGTGCGAGTCGGACGAGTTGGAGCGGCTGGAAGAGATCAAGTACTACCGCAAGTTCGAAGCGGGGCAGACGGTGATCTGGTCCGGCGACCGGATGGATTTCGTGGGCTCGGTGGTCTCGGGGATCGCGACGCTGACCCAGACCATGGAGGACGGCCGCACCCAGATGGTGGGCCTGCTGCTGCCCAGCGACTTCGTCGGGCGTCCGGGCCGGGCCAATGCCGCCTATGACGTGGTGGCGACCACCGATCTCGTGATGTGCTGCTTCCGCAAGGCGCCGTTCGAGGAACAGATGCGGCAGACCCCGCACATCGCCCAGCGCCTGCTCGAGATGACGCTCGACGAGCTCGACGCCGCGCGGGAATGGATGCTGGTGCTCGGCCGCAAGACCGCACGCGAGAAAATCGCCTCGCTGCTGTCGATCATCGCGCGCCGCGATGCCTCGATCAACATGCGCAACGTCACCGGCAGCATCGTCTTCGACCTGCCGCTTACCCGCGAGGCCATGGCCGATTACCTCGGGCTGACGCTCGAGACGGTGAGCCGCCAGATCTCGGCGCTGCGCAAGGACGGGGTAATCTCGCTCGAGGGCAAGCGCCACGTGACGGTGCCCGACATGCAGCGCCTGCTCGACGAGGCGGGCGACGATTCCGACGGGGGCGTCTTCGCCTGACGCCCCTGCCCTGCGGACCCGGCCGTGACCGCACGACCGGGGAGCAGGCATCGGTCACGCTTCGAAAAGCGTCTCGAAATTGCCGAAGATCATGCGCTTGCCGTCGAAGGGCATATCCATCTCGCGCCAGCGCGGATCGGTTTCCATCGACGCCCAGCAGGCATCGGCGGTCGCCTTGTCCGGCCAGAGGATCCATGAGAACACCACCGCCTCTCCGTCCTCGCGCTTTACCGCCATGGGAAACGAGGTAATTTCGCCGTCCGGCACATCGGCCTCCCAGCACTCGCGCATCGCCGTGGCGCCATACTCCTTGAACAGTGGCCAGCTCTTCTGCGCGGACGCGAGGTAGGCGTCCTTGTTCTTGCCGGGCACCGGGGTGAGGAAACCGGATACATAGGACATTTCTGATATCTCCCTGTTGCACCTTTGCAGGTTACAGGAGATACTATGTTGATATCAACATGAATGAGACGATGGACCCCGAACTGCCGATCGAGACCACGCTGGAGGTGCGTGACCGCTGTCTGTGCCTGCGCGTCCAGCGCGCTGCCCGCAACCTCGCCCGCCGCTTCGACACGGCGCTGAAACCCTTCGGACTGACCAACGGGCAATTCTCGATCCTGATGTCGCTCAACCGGCCCGAGCCGCCGCGGATCTCGGACCTCGCCCCCTTCCTCGCCATGGACCGCACCACGCTCACCGCCGCCTTCAAGGTGCTCGAGCGGCGCGGGCTGGTGGACAGCCTCGCCGACCCGTCAGACCGCCGCAACCGGCGGCTGCGGCTCAGCGACGACGGCCGGGCGCTGCTGAAACGCGCGGTACCGGTCTGGCGGCAGGAGCACGACGCACTCGACGCGGCGCTCGCCCCCGCCGACCTCGCGGCGCTGCGGATGGCGCTGGCGGGTCTCGCCGAAACCTGAGGCGGGCCCGAAGGCCCGCCTCGCGGCACTCCTGCCGCCTCACTGTCCCGGTTTCCGGCCGCGGTCGTTGCCGCAGCCGTGTCGTTCGTCAGCCCGTCAATGCGCGAGGAAGACCGGAACCTCGGCCTGTTCGAGCATGTTGCGGGTGGCCCCGCCAAGAATCGCCTCGCGGAAGCGCGAGTGCCCGTAGGCGCCCATCACCACCATGTCGGCGTTGACGTCCAGCACATGGCGGCGCAGCACGTCGGAGACGCGGGGCATGGTCTTGGACAGCACGTCGATCTCGGGCTTCACGCCGTGGCGGGCGAGAAACTGCGACAGCGCGCCGCCCGGGTCCGAGCGGTTCGGGCCATGCTGCGGCGGGTCGATCACCACCACATGGACGTGCTCGGCGCTCTGCAGCAGCGGCATCGCCGCCCGGACCGAGCGCAGCGCCTCGTTGCTCTCGTTCCAGCCGATCACAACCCGCGACGGCGCGGTTCCGGCGGGCGAGGTATCAGGCACCACCAGCACCGGGGTCTGGCCCTCGAAGAGCGCGCCCTCGGTCACCGGCTCGAGCTCCACTCCGCGCTCCTTGCCATAGGGTTTCGGCATCACGACGAGGTCGGCAAAGCGCGCCCGGCCGGCCACGTGGCGGCCGATGTCCGCAAGCTGCGCGACGCCTTCCTCAACGGCCCAGCGCACGCTGGTCTGGCCGAGGATCCCGCGCACCACGCCGGCGAGCTGCGCCGCATCGGCGGTGGCGCGGCTGATGGTTTCCTGCAGGATCATGGCGTTGGCGCCGGCGTAGTAATAACCCGTCTGGGTTCGGTCGACGCCGAAGCAGAGCACGTCGAGATGCGCGTCCCAGGCTGAGGCAACGGCGGCGGCGTGGTCGATCGTCGACTGGGCAAGCGCCTCGTCGGTGACCACTGTCAGTATCGTTTTGTAGCCCATGTCTGATCTCCTCAGGGTTTATCTCTCCGACATTCGGCAGTCTATGCTTGCGCGAATGGACGCACTTTGACCATGGTCAATGGCAGTTCATCAAAGCCTTGATACAGATCAAAGAGCGGAGGGGCGCGAGACCTCATTAACCGCTCAGTCTATAAACCGCTCGCGCGGCAGTCGAATCGTGCGGGTCAGACGAAGGGACGAACAATGATCAACTATATCAAGCTGATCGTGCTTGGCGTGGTCGCGGTCTTCGCGCTGGTCGCTGCCAACTACGCACGAGATGCAGCTTACATGGTTCACGCCATCATCATATTCCTGGTGACAGCCGGACTGTTCCTGTGGACCCTCCGCAGCACCGACGAGCCCGTGCCCGCCAAGGTGCTCGAGACCTCCTACATGGACGGGGTCGTCAGGGCCGGCGTGATCGCAACCGCGTTCTGGGGTGTCGTCGGTTTCGCGGCCGGCACCTTCATCGCAGCGCAGCTCGCCTTTCCGGTGCTGAACTTCGACTGGGCACAGGGCTACATGAACTTCGGCCGCCTGCGGCCGCTCCACACCTCGGCGGTGATCTTCGCCTTCGGGGGCAACGCCCTGATCGCTACGTCCTTCTACGTCGTCCAGCGCACCTCGGCCGCGCGCCTCTGGGGCGGCAACGCCGCGTGGTTCGTGTTCTGGGGCTACAACCTCTTCATCGTCCTCGCCGCGACCGGCTACCTCCTGGGTGGTACCCAGTCGAAGGAATACGCCGAACCGGAGTGGCACGTCGACCTGTGGCTGACCATCGTCTGGCTGGTTTACCTCGCGGTCTTCGTCGGCACGATCGTGAAGCGCAAGGAACCCCACATCTACGTGGCCAACTGGTTCTACCTGAGCTTCATCATCACCGTCGCCCTGCTGCACGTGTTCAACAACCTGAGCATTCCCGTGTCGATCTGGGGCTCCAAGTCGGTGCAGGTTTTCTCGGGCGTGCAGGACGCCATGACGCAATGGTGGTACGGCCACAACGCCGTGGGCTTCTTCCTCACCGCGGGCTTCCTGGGCATGATGTACTACTTCGTGCCGAAGCAGGCCGAGCGCCCGGTGTTCTCCTACAAGCTGTCGATCGTGCACTTCTGGGCGCTGATTTTCATCTACATCTGGGCCGGTCCGCACCACCTGCACTACACCGCCCTGCCTGACTGGGCCTCGACCCTCGGCATGGTGTTCTCGATCATCCTGTGGATGCCCAGCTGGGGCGGCATGATCAACGGCCTGATGACGCTCTCGGGCGCCTGGGACAAGCTGCGCACCGACCCCATCATGCGGATGCTGGTGATCTCGGTCGGCTTCTACGGCATGTCCACCTTCGAAGGCCCGATGATGTCGATCCGCGCGGTCAACTCGCTGTCGCACTACACCGACTGGACCATCGGCCACGTGCACTCGGGTGCACTCGGCTGGAACGGCATGATCACCTTCGGCGCGCTCTACTTCCTGACGCCGAAACTGTGGAACCGTGAGCGGATCTACTCGCTCAGCCTCGTCAGCTGGCACTTCTGGCTCGCCACCATCGGCATCGTTCTCTACGCCGCCTCGATGTGGGTGACCGGAATCATGGAAGGCCTGATGTGGCGCGAGGTCGACGCCAACGGCTTCCTCGTCAACAGCTTCGCCGACACCGTGTCCGCCAAGTTCCCGATGTACGTGGTCCGCGCCCTCGGCGGTGGCCTCTACATCACCGGTGCGATCATCATGTGCTACAACCTCTGGATGACCGTGAAGCGTTCGCCGGCTCTCGAAGCCAGCGCCGCTGCGGCTCATGCCACGCCGGCCGAATAAGGGAGGGCCGAGATCATGAGCATTCTCGACAAACACGGTATCCTCGAAAAGAACGTCACGCTGCTGGCCATCTTCGCCTTCCTCGTGGTGACCATCGGGGGCCTCGTCCAGATCGTGCCGCTCTTCTACCTCGAGAACACCATCGAGGACGTCGAAGGCATGCGCCCCTACACGCCGCTCGAGCTGGCGGGGCGCGACGTCTACATCCGCGAGGGCTGCTACGTCTGCCACAGCCAGATGATCCGCCCGATGCGCGACGAGGTCGAACGCTACGGCCACTACAGCCTCGCGGCGGAATCGCAGTACGACCACCCGTTCCAGTGGGGCTCCAAGCGGACGGGGCCCGATCTCGCCCGCGTTGGCGGCCGCTACTCGGACGAGTGGCACGTCGACCACCTGAGCAACCCGCAGTCGGTGGTGCCCGAGTCGGTCATGCCCAAGTACGGCTTCCTCCAGGCCAAGCTGATCGACGGCGAGCACATCCAGGACCTGATGTCGACGCACCGTCTGGTGGGCGTGCCCTACACCGAGGAGATGATCGAGAACGGCCGCGTGGACTTCCTGTCCCAGGCCAACCCCGACAGCGACTACGACGGGCTGCTCGAGCGCTACGGCGAGGCGGTCAACGTGCGCAACTTCGACGGCGAACCGGGGATCTCGGAACTCGATGCGCTGGTCGCCTACCTGCAGATGCTGGGCACGCTGGTCGACTTCTCGACCTTCGAACCCGACGCAAGCCGCTGAGGAGACTGTGATGGGACACGAAACCTACAACGCGCTTCGGCACTTCGCGGACAGCTGGGGTCTGCTGGCCATGTTCGTCTTCTTCATCGGCGTGATCGTCTGGGCCCTGCGCCCGGGCAGCCGGAAGACGCACCAGGACGCCGCAACCGTCCTGTTTCGCAATGAAGACAAGCCGGCCCAGGACTGAGGACACGGGACATGAGTGACAACAACGAAAAGCGAGACGATCTCGACTACGAGACGACGGGCCATTCCTGGGACGGCATCGAGGAATACAACAAGCCGCTTCCCAAGTGGTGGCTGATGATCTTCTACGCCTGCATCGTCTGGGGCATCGGCTATACCATCGCCTACCCCGCATGGCCGGGCGTGAAGACGGCGACCGCCGGCCTTCTGGGCTGGTCGACCCGCGCCAACGTGGAACAGGACATCCAGAACCACGAGGCCTCGCTGGCCCCGATCAACGAGCGGCTGGCCTCAGTCGAACTGACCGCGATCGCCGACGATCCCGAGCTCAACACCTACGCGCAGAACGCCGGCGCCGCGGTGTTCCGCACCTGGTGCGCCCAGTGCCACGGCTCGGGCGCGGCTGGCGCCACCGGCTATCCCAACCTGCTGGACGACGACTGGCTCTGGGGCGGCACCATGGAGGACATCCATTACACCGTGTCACACGGCATCCGGAACGAACAGGACGCCGATGCCCGCTACTCGGAGATGCCCGCCTTCGGTCGTGACGAGCTTCTCAGCCGCGAGGAGATCGCGCAGGTGGCGAACTTCGTGATGACCCTGTCGGGAGAAACCCCGCCCTCGCCCGATCTGGTCGAGGCCGGCGCCGAGGTCTTCGACTTCAACTGCTCGTCCTGCCACGGCGAGGACGGCACCGGCGACCGCTTCCAGGGCGCGCCGAACCTGACCGACGCGATCTGGCTCTACGGCGGCGACTACGACACGATCCACGAAACCGTGTTCAACGCCCGCTTCGGCGTCATGCCCCCGATGGGCGGCGCCGATCTGAACGAAGCCGAAATCCGGGCCGTGGCGACCTATGTCCACGGGCTCGGCGGCGGGGAAGCTTCGGAAGAGTAGACCCGTCAGACAGAACACCTTCGGGCCGCAAGGCCCGGAGGCCGGCGCCGGTGCCCCATCCTGTTCGCGCGTTTCCAGGGGCACCGGCGTTCTTATTTGAGGCTCTCGCAAGAGCCACGCCCAAGAGGCGGCTCAGGGTATGTCGCGGACGCGCCCCGGATCAAGGGCTCCCTGCGAAAACATGGGCACCAAATTCACCTTTTCCCGACCCTGCCGGCGGAAGTACCGCTTACGCCGACCCGCGATGGCGCACTCGCCCATAAGGCGAAGGTTGATGTCGCGGGGCCCAGCTTTCACGCTCCGAGGCCGCAGTTCCGGCCCATCGTGCGTTGCCAGTGTCCAAGCGACTGGCGGTCATGAAAGTTCTCGCGTATATTCCCAGCATTGCTCTACTCCGGCGGTCTGTTTTATCACCGCTCATTTTGACCAAGCGACTTGTTCACGCGAGTCAGTAATTTTAATTATATGTAAGACGAGGTTACATTGGACTGGTCTACCCTGCCCCCACTTTCGGCGCTTAGAGCCTTTTCCGCCTACGCTGATCGTAAGTCCGTCACCGACGCAGGCCGCGCACTGAACGTCAGCCACGCCGCAATAAGCCAGCAGATCCGCAACCTCGAAACCCATCTGGGTGTCAGTCTGCTTGACCGTACCGGACGCCGGATGCGTCTCACCACCGAGGGCGAGCGCCTCGCGGGGGCCCTGTCAGAGGGCTTCGGCATGATGGTCCATATGGTGGAGGAACTGACAGGTCGCGATGCCGACCGGCCGCTGGAAATCTCGGCCACGCCCGGTTTCGCGGCCACGTGGCTGATGCCGCGCCTGCCCGAGTTCCGCGCCGATCATCCCGAGATCAGCCTGACCATCGACCCCTCGGCCAACATCCGGACCCTGTCCCCCGGTGGGCTCGACGTGGCAATCCGCTACGGCGACGGCGCGTGGCACGGGCTCGACAGCCAGCTTCTGGTGCGTTCGCCCATCGTCGTGGTCGCAGCCTCGTCGCTGGTGGGAGATGTCGAGATCAGGGACGCCGCCGACCTGAGGACCTTCCCGTGGTTGCAGGAGTTTGGCACCAACGAGGCCACCGACTGGCTGACCGAGCACGGCGTCGACCACGACCGCAGCCGCGGCATGACCGCCCTGCCCGGCAACCTGATGATCGAGGCCGCCCGGCAGGGTCAGGGCATCGCCATCACCGCGCGGCTCTTCGTCGAACCCGACGTGCAGGCCGGCCGCCTGCGGCTGCTCTTCGAGGACAGCCGGGACAAGGGCTACTGGCTGGTCACGCGACCCGGAATCGCCCGTCCGCCCCTGCGACACTTCGTATCGTGGCTGCGCAGAGAGGCTGCGAAAGCTTCATCGAAGATGTAATATTTGATGCATATCAAGGCTGAGGGGACAACCCGGCGCGAGAAGGGCCTCCGACAGGCAAAATCACTCCGGAGCGATTCACCGTGGCTGATACCAATCAAACCGCCCCCTCTCTCTACGAAGCACGGGAGCCGATCTTCCCGAGGCGGGTGAGCGGGAAGTTCCGCAACCTGAAATGGTGGCTCATGGCGGTGATGCTGGGCATCTACTACATCACCCCATGGCTGCGCTGGGACCGCGGGCCGGAGCTTCCCGACCAGGCCGTGCTGCTCGACCTCGCCGGTCGCCGGTTCTTCTTCTTCTTCATCGAGATATGGCCGCACGAGTTCTACTTCGTGGCGGGGCTTCTGGTGATGGCCGGGCTCGGGCTCTTCCTCTTCACCTCGGCGCTCGGCCGGGTGTGGTGCGGCTACGCCTGCCCGCAGACGGTCTGGACCGACCTCTTCATCCTCGTCGAGCGCTGGATCGAGGGCGACCGCAACGCCCGCCTGCGGCTGCACCGGCAGAAGAAGTGGGACGTCCGGAAGCTGCGGCTCCGGGTCACCAAGTGGCTGGTCTGGTTCCTGATCGCACTGGCCACCGGCGGCGCGTGGATCTTCTACTTCACCGACGCGCCGACGCTGGCGGTCGACCTGGTGACCGGGCAGGCCCACCCGGTGGCCTACACCACCATGCTGGTCCTCACCGGCACCACCTTCGCCTTCGGCGGCTTCGCACGCGAGCAGATCTGCATCTATGCCTGCCCGTGGCCGCGCATCCAGGCCGCGATGATGGACGAGGACACCCTGACCGTCGGCTACCGCGACTGGCGCGGCGAGCCCCGCGGCAAGCACCGCAAGGGCCCCGGCGCCGAGGCGCTCGGCGACTGCATCGACTGCCACGCCTGCGTCAACGTCTGCCCCATGGGCATCGACATCCGCGACGGCCAGCAGCTGGCCTGCATCACCTGCGCGCTCTGCATCGACGCCTGCGACGACGTCATGGAGAAGATCGGCAAGCCGCGCGGCCTGATCGACTACCTCGCACTCTCGGACGAGACCCGCGAACGCGCCGGCGCACAGCCCCGCGCCGTGTGGAAGCACGTGTTCCGGCCCCGGGTCATCCTCTATACCGCGCTCTGGTCGCTGGTGGGCGTCGGCCTGGTCTTCGCCCTGCTGCTGCGTCCCGACGTCGAGATGACCGTGGCCCCGGTGCGCAACCCGACCTTCGTGGTCCTGTCCGACGGCTCGATCCGCAACACCTATGACGTGCGCCTGCGCAACAAGCACGGCGAGGACCGCCCCTATGCGCTTGCGGTCGAGGACAACGCCAACCTCGTCATCACGCTCGAGGGAGAAGACGATCTGGTGGTCGACGTGCCCGCCAACGAGACGTATCTTCAGCGTGTCTACGTGACCGCCCCGGGCGGCACGCCCGAGGCACAGGCCGAGCGCACAGAGTTCGTGCTGCGGCTCGAGGACACCACCACCGGCCACGTGGCCGAGAAGGAAACGGTCTTCAACGGACGGGACAACTGACGGATGACCAATCAATTCAAGCTCACCGGCTGGCACGTTCTGGCCATCTTCGTCGGTGCCTTCGGCATCATCATCGGGGTCAACGTCGCGCTGGCGTGGAACGCGGTGAAGACCTTCCCGGGCCTGCAGGTCGACAACTCCTACATCGCCAGCCAGACCTTCGACGTCCGCCGCGAGGCGCAGGAGGCGCTTGGCTGGGCCGTCGAGACCAGCCACGACGACGGCCTGCTCGAGCTCGCCATCACCGACGCCAAGGGCTACCCCGTCCAGCCCGCGCATCTCGAGGCCAAGGTCGGCCGCACCACCACCGAGCGTGATGACCACACCCCCGACTTCCGCTTCGACGGCCGCGCCTTCGTGGCCGAGGACGCGCTGGCGCCGGGCTACTGGAACATCTGGCTGACCGCACAGGCGCAGGACGGCACCGCCTTCGAACAGCGCCTGGAACTCTACGTCGGGGAATGACCTCATGACCGCCGCGATGCGCCCGCAGGTCTCGGCCTGCCCCGCCTGCTCCGCCGCCCCCGCCGCCGAGGCCCTCGCCGCCCGCGCCGAGCCGCAGAACGCCCACGTGATGCTGTCGCTGCCGACCATCCACTGCGCCAACTGCATCCGCACGGTCGAAGAGGTCCTGAACGCGGCGCCGGGGGTGCGCTCGGCCCGCGTCAACCTGACCATGAAGCGCGTCGCCATCGATGCTGACAACGGGCTCACGGCCGAGGATTTCATCCCGCTGGTCGAGAGCGCGGGTTACGAGGTGCACGAGCTCGACAGCGGCGCACTGTCCGCGACCCAGACCGACCGCGCCGGGCGCGACCTGCTGATGCGGCTCGCGGTGGCGGGCTTCGCGATGATGAACGTCATGCTGCTGTCGATCTCTGTTTGGTCCGGGGCCGAGGGCCCGACCCGCGATATGTTCCACTGGATCTCGGCCGCGATCACCCTGCCGACCATTGCCTTCTCCGGCCAGATCTTCTTCCGCAACGCGTGGACGGCGCTGCGGGCCGGGCGGCTCAACATGGACGTGCCGATCTCGCTGGCGATCCTGCTGGCCGTGGTGACCTCGCTCTGGGAGACCTCGCTCTCGGGCGAGCACGCCTATTTCGACGCCGCCATCGCGCTGACCTTCTTCCTGCTCACCGGCCGCTATCTCGACCACCGCACCCGCTCCATCGCCCGCTCCGCCGCCGAGGAGCTGGCGGCGCTCGAGGTGCCGCGGGCGTGGCGCCTGACCGCGGAGGGCGAGGAACAGATCGCGGTCTCCGAGCTTGCGGTGGGCGACCTGCTGCGGGTGCGCCCCGGCGGGCGGATGCCGGTCGATGGCGAGATCACCGATGGCCAGTCCGAGCTCGACCGCTCGCTGTTGACCGGCGAGACCCGCCCGGTCTATGCCGCCCCCGGCACAAGCGTGAGCGCGGGCGAGGTCAACCTGACCGGCCCCTTGGTGATCCGCGCCACCGCGGTCGGGCGCGAGACCTCGCTGCACCGCATGGCGGATCTGGTCGCTGTGGCCGAAGCGGGCCGCGCCAACTACACGCCGCTCGCCGACAAGGCCGCCAGGCTCTACGCGCCGGGGGTGCACATCCTCTCCGCGCTCGCCTTCGCCGGCTGGTATCTCTGGACCTTCGACTTCCGCGTCGCGCTCAACATCGCGGCGGCGGTGCTCATCATCACCTGCCCCTGCGCGCTGGGGCTCGCCGTGCCCGCCGTCACCACCGCCGCCTCGGGCAGGCTGTTCCGCAAGGGGCTGCTGATCAAGGACGGCACCGCGCTCGAACGGCTGGCCGGGGTCGACACAGTGGTCTTTGACAAGACCGGCACGCTGACCTCGGGCACCCCCGAGGTGACCAACACCGGCGATTTCACCCGCAACGACCTCGAGATTGCGCTGGCACTGGCCGAGGGCTCGGCCCACCCGCTGTCGCAGTCGCTGACCGCAGAGCTGCGCGGCATGGGCATCCCGCCCGCCGAGCTGACCGGGATCACCGAGCTGCCGGGCCACGGCACCGAGGCGCTCTGGCGCGGGCAGACCGTGCGACTCGGGCGCTCGGCATGGGTCGGGGGCGGCCAGAGCGACGTCACCTCGACCTGGCTCCGCGTCGGCGAGGGCCCGGCGCAGGTCTTCACCTTCGCCGACACCCTGCGCGACGGGGCCGAAGAGGCGGTGCGTGACCTGCTCGAGAGCGGCAAGCGCGTGATCCTGATGTCCGGCGACACCCCCCGCGCGGTCGAGACGCTGGCCGCCCGGCTGGGTATCCCGCAGTGGATCGCCGAGGCGCTGCCGCAGGACAAGGCGGCCCGGGTGCGGGCGCTGTCGGACGAGGGTCACAAGGTGCTGATGGTGGGCGACGGGCTCAACGACACCGCGGCGCTGGCCGCGGCGCATGTGTCGATCTCGCCCGCCTCGGCGCTGGACGCGGCGCGGGTGGCCTCGGACATCGTGCTGCTCGGCCGCTCGCTCGCCCCCCTGCCCGGCGCGCTCGGTACCGCCCGGCGCGCGACCAGGCGCATCCGCGAGAACTTTGCCATCGCCTCGTGGTACAACCTCATCGCGGTGCCGCTGGCGATCGCGGGGCTGTGTTCGCCGCTGATTGCCGCATTGGCGATGTCGGCCTCGTCGATTACGGTGTCGCTCAACGCGCTGCGGCTGAAATGAGCCCGCGGCGCGCTTCCCGGAGGCTCACCCCATGAACATCCTGCTCTACCTGATCCCGATCTCGCTGTTTCTCGGCGGGATGGGGCTTCTGTTCTTCGTCATCACCGTGCGTACCAGGCAGTACGATGACCCCGAGGGCAACGCCGCGCGCATCCTCTCGGGCCAGTACGACGACAAGCCCAAGCAGGACTGACGCCGGACGAGCGCGTTTGCGTTTCCCCGGAGAAATCCTTGCCGGAGGCCTCCCGGCGCCGCCCGCTGCGACGCCGGAATTCCCCGGTTCGGATCAGACGGCCCGGCTCAGCCCGGCCTGGTCACTCCCTTCCAGAGCGGCCTCGGGGGTGATCGCCTCGCGGCCCAGCGCCTCGCCCACGGCGGCGTTGGTGAGCTGCCCCGCGTGAACGTTGAGACCGGCCAGCAGGTGGCGGTCCTCGGCGCAGGCGGCGCGCCAGCCCTTGTTGGCGAGCGCGATGACGAAGGGCAGCGTGGCGTTGCCCAGCGCGATGGTCGAGGTGCGCGGCACGGCGCCGGGCATGTTCGCGACGCAGTAGTGCTGGATGCCGTCGACCTCGTAGATCGGGTCGTCATGGGTGGTCGCCCGCGAGGTCTCGAAGCAGCCGCCCTGATCGATGGCCACGTCCACCAGCACCGCGCCATGCTTCATACCCCCGAGCATCGCGCGGCTCACCACCTTCGGCGCGGCGGCGCCGGGGATCAGCACCGCGCCGATCACCATGTCCGCCTCGGCCAGCAGCTCGGTCAGCGCACCCTCGGTCGAGTAGCGGTTGCGGAACGTGCCGCCGAACACGTCGTCGAGGTAGCGCAGCCGCGGCAGCGACCGGTCGAGCACGCTGACCTCGGCGCCCATGCCCGCGGCGACCCGCGCCGCGTGGGTGCCGACAGTGCCCCCGCCGATCACCACGACCCGGGCCGGGCCGACGCCGGGCACACCGCCCAGAAGCACGCCGCGCCCGCCATTCGCCTTCTGCAGCGTCCACGCCCCCATCTGCGGCGCGAGGCGTCCCGCGACCTCGGACATCGGCGCCAGAAGCGGCAGCCCGCCGCGGTCATCGGTCACCGTCTCGTAGGCGATGCAGGTGGCCCCGGAGGCGAGCAGGTCCTCGGTCTGCTCGGGATCGGGCGCGAGGTGGAGATAGGTGAAGAGGATCTGCCCCTCGCGCAGCATCGCCCGCTCGGCCGGCTGTGGCTCCTTCACCTTCACGATCATGTCGGCCTCGGCAAAGACCTCGGGGGCGCTGCCGACGATGCGGGCGCCCGCCGCGACGTAGTCCGCGTCCTCGAAGCCGGCGCCGAGACCGGCGCCCTGCTGGATCAGGACGGTGTGTCCGCTCGCGACCGCTTCGCGGGCGGCGTTGGGGGTCAGGCCGACGCGGTATTCCTGCGCCTTGACCTCTGCGGGGCATCCAAGTTTCATCTGCGACTCCTCCCTGTCGATTATATTTGAATCCTGCCAAGCGTGGCTTGCAATTTCCGCGCGGATTTGGTGCGTTGCGCGGCGCCCTCCGCGTAGAAGCTTCGACAAACGGCCCCTTTCACGAAAGAAATCACCATGGATCTGGACGACACCGACCGCCGCATCCTGCGCGTCCTTCAGAAACAGGGCCGCATGTCCAACGCAGACCTGTCGGATCAGGTTCATCTCTCGCCCTCCGCCTGCCACCGCCGGGTACAGCGGCTCGAGACCGAGGGCTTCATCCGCGGCTACGTGGCGCTGCTCGATGCGCGCAAGATGAACATGCCCACCACGGTCTTCGTCGAGATCACCCTGAGCGCGCAGGCCGACGAGGTGCTGGAAGCCTTCGAGAAAGCGGTCTCGCGCATTCCCGACGTGCTGGAATGTCACCTGATGGCCGGCACCGCCGACTACATCCTCAAGGTCGTAGCCGAAGACACCGAGGACTTCGCCCGCATCCACCGCCAGTACCTGACCCGCCTGCCCGGCGTCGCGCAGATGCAGTCGAGCTTCGCCCTGCGCACGGTGTTCAAGACCACCGCCCTGCCCGTCTGAGGGCACCCCGGCACGCACAGGCTGCAACCAAATGACGCCACGACCATCGCCGGCTGCGGCACCCACAATTGTTTGACATATCAAATGTCCGACAAGTGAGCGGCGATGCGGAAGGGGAGGGCCAATGTCCCGGGATCACGTCATCGCCGGAGCAAGCCGCGCGGGTTGCGTGCTGGCCAAGCGTCTGGCCGAGGCGGGGCGCCGCGGGCTGTTGCTCGAGGCCGGCGGTCGCGACAACGACCACTGGAACCACATCCCGATGGGCTACCTCTACTCCATCAACAACCCGCGCACTGCCGAAGAATCCGGGCTGAACGGGCGCTCGCTGATCGGCAAGGTGCCGGGCGGATATCGGCGTATCAGCGAATGGACGAAAGGCCGCGGCTCAGAGCACCACGATGCCGCTGTGCTTGGCCTTGTGCTCGGGCTCGACGTGGATGATCACGCGGCTGCCCTCGAAGGCCTTGTGCAGCGCCCCCTCGACCCGGTCGCAGATGTCGTGGGCGGCGTCCACGGTCATGTCGCCGGGCACCACGAGGTGGAACTCGACGAAGACCGCACTGCCGGCGCGGCGCGAGCGCAGGTCGTGGGCCTCGACGGCGCCCTCGGCATTGGCCGAGATCAGCGCACGCATCTGCTCCAGCTCTTCCTCGGGGGCGGAGACGTCCATCAGCCCGCCGACCGAGCCGCGCACCACCTGCCAGCCCGACCACAGGATGTTGAGCGCCACCAGCGCGGCCAGCGCCGGGTCGAGCCACGCCCAGCCGGTGAGCACCGCGGCCACCACGCCCGCCGTGACCCCGATGGACGAAACCACATCGGTCAGCAGGTGCCTGCCGTCGGCCTCGAGCGCGGGAGAGTGCATGCGCCGCCCGGTGCGGATCAGCTTCCAGCACCAGGCCGCGTTGATCAGGCTCGCGACGCAGTTGATCCCGAGCCCGAGCCAGGGCGCCTCGATGATGCGTGGGTCCTGCCACGCCGACCAGGCCTCGCGCAGGATCAGGATCGCCGCGACGACGATCAGAACGCCCTCGAGCACGGCGCTGAAATACTCGGCCTTGTGATGGCCGAACGGATGGCGGGAATCGGCGGGCTGAGCGGCGATGCGCAGCGCCACCACCGCGGCCAGCGCCGTCGCGACGTTGACGATGCTCTCGAGCGCGTCGGACAAAAGCGCGACGGAGCCGGTCAGCCACCAAGCGATGGTCTTGATCGCGAGAACAGCGAGGCCCACGGCAACACTGCCGCAGGCGATTTTCAGGACCTGGCTCATGGTCGCCCTCTTTGCGTGTGCGCGCCTGATAGCGAAGCGTCCCGCATCGCGCAACCGACCACCGCCATGCCGCGCGCGCATGGCTTTCAGGGGCTTCAGGATGCCGCCTATCCCCGCCCGCACGCCGGTTCGGCCTAGCGCTTCAGCGAGTCGCGGATCTCGATCAGGATGTCGAGTTCCGAGGGGCCGGTCTTCACTTCGGGCGCCACCTCGTCAGGCTTCTCGGCCGCCGATTTCACCCGGTTGACGGTCTTCACCAGCATGAAGACGACGAAGGCGATGATGAAGAAGTTGATCACGGCGGTGAGGAAGGCACCGTAGGCAAAGACCGTGGCCCCGGCCTCGCGCGCGGCCTCGAGGCTGGCATAGCTGCCGTCTCCGTAGACCCAGAACAGGTTGGTGAAATCGATGCCGCCGGTGAAGAGACCGACGATGGGATTGATCATGTCGTTGACCAGCGATTGCACGATGGCGGTGAAGGCGGCGCCGATGATGATGCCGACCGCCATGTCCATGACGTTGCCCTTGGCGATGAAATCCTTGAATTCCTGAATCACTTTTGTGTTCCTTGCTGTCCTCGGCTGCGTCGCAGCGATTGATCGCCCGGTCCTCTGCGGGCAAGGCTTGGGGAAACACTGGCATAGCCGGGCCCGCGCGGAAACGGCAAACCGCCCGCCTCTGGTCCGGCGCATTTGCAGGAGCGCAGAATGACCACTCTTTCCGATTTCCCGATCACCGCCCGCTGGCCCGCGACCCATCCCGACCGCATCCAGCTCTATGCCTTCCCGACCCCCAACGGGGTCAAGGTGTCGATCGCGCTCGAGGAAATGGGCCTGCCCTACGAGGCTCACAAGGTGCCGCTGGGCGACGCGTTCGTGAAGAGCGCCGAGTTCACCTCGCTCAACCCCAACGGCAAGATCCCCGCGATCATCGACCCCGACGGCCCCGATGGCAGCCCCGTCGGCATCTTCGAGAGCGGCGCCATCCTGATCTATCTGGCCGACAAGACCGGACGCTTCATCGGCAGCACGCCCGCGGCGCGTTACGAGGTGCTGCAGTGGCTGATGTTCCAGATGGGCGGCATCGGGCCGATGTTCGGGCAGCTCGGCTTCTTCTGGAAATTCGCGGGCTCCGAGATCGAGGATCCCCGCCCGCGCGAGCGCTACGTCTCCGAGGCGCGCCGCCTGCTCGGCGTGGTCGAGCGGCAGCTCGAAGGGCGAGAGTGGATCGCCGGCGACTACTCCATCGCCGACATGGCCATCGCGCCCTGGCTCAACGCGCTCGGGTTCTACGGCGCGACGGACGTGGTGGGCTGGCCGGAGCTGCCGAACTGCCGGGCCTACGTGGAACGGTTCCTAGAACGGCCCGCGGTAAAGATCGGCATGGTCACCCCGCCGCGGGACTGAGCGCGGCTTGCGTGACGCACGGCCCCCGCTACTCAAGGGGACCTGCGTCGTTTGAAGAACTCAGCCCGGCAGGGTGCCGGTGAGCACGTAGCGGAAGATCTCGACCACCTCCTCCGGCTCGCGGGCGACCGCGAGCGCGGCGGCGTCGACCTCCTTGAGCGCGTGGTCATGCTCGGGCGGCTGCAGGATGATCAGCGACTTGCCGAGAGCCGCGGCATAGCCCGCGTCGAAGGCGGCGTTCCACTGCTTGTACTTGTCGCCGAAGCGCACCACCACGACGTCCGCGTCGGCGATGCCCTTGCGGGTTCGGATCGCGTTCATCTGGGCGCCCTTGCGGTCGTGCCAGAACTTGCTCTCCTCGGCGCCGAGGATCGTCACCCCGCAATCGTCGCTCGCGGCATGATCGGTCACCGGTGACGAAAACGTGACGTCGAGCCCCTGCGCGCCCTCGATGATCCGGTCGCGCCAGTCGCTGTGGATTTCCCCCGACAGATAGACGTTCAGCCCCATGTCCTCATTCCCTCCTTATGCGGTGTCCGACCTGTTCCTGACATATGCTGGCTTGGGCGCAAGACAAACCCGCGCCCCTTGCCGGGCCCCTCGGGAAAGGTGACCTGCCGGTTTCCGGGCAGGCGCTCCGGCTGCGGCGGTTTCACGCCGAATTGCAGCGCCCAGCCCCTTTCGCCAACGGACAAGCGGTCCTATAAGACCTCCGGCTTGGACTCGGGCAGAGTCGCGGGCCAAATTTAGTATTCGGGGCAGGGCACAGAATGTTTGGACTGGATAGACTCATGGGCGCCTTTTCGGCGGACATGGCAATCGACCTCGGGACCGCGAACACGCTGGTCTACGTCAAGGGACGCGGGATTGTCCTGTCCGAGCCTTCAGTGGTCGCCTACCACATCAAGGACGGGGTGAAGAAAGTGCTCGCCGTGGGCGAGGACGCCAAGCTGATGCTGGGCCGGACACCCGGCTCGATCGAGGCCATCCGGCCGATGCGCGAGGGCGTGATCGCCGACTTCGACACCGCCGAAGAGATGATCAAGCACTTCATCCGCAAGGTGCACAGGCGCTCGACCTTCTCGAAGCCCAAGATCATCGTCTGCGTGCCGCACGGCGCCACCCCGGTCGAGAAGCGCGCCATCCGCCAGTCGGTGCTGAGCGCAGGAGCCCGCAAGGCCGGCCTCATCGCCGAGCCCATCGCGGCGGCCATCGGGGCCGGCATGCCGATCACCGATCCGACCGGCAACATGGTCGTGGACATCGGCGGCGGCACCACCGAGGTGGCCGTTCTGTCGCTGGGTGACATCGTCTACGCCCGCTCGATCCGCGTCGGCGGCGATCGCATGGACGAGGCCATCGTCAACTATCTGCGCCGCCAGCAGAACCTGCTCGTGGGCGAATCCACCGCCGAGCGCATCAAGACCTCCATCGGCACCGCCCGCATGCCCGACGACGGGCGCGGTTCGTCGATGCAGATCCGCGGCCGCGACCTGCTGAACGGCGTACCGAAGGAAACCGAGATCAGCCAGGCGCAGGTCGCCGAGGCACTGGCCGAGCCGGTGCAGCAGATCTGCGAGGCGGTGATGACCGCGCTCGAAGCCACCCCGCCGGATCTTGCCGCAGACATCGTCGACCGGGGCGTCATGCTCACCGGTGGCGGCGCGCTGCTGGGCGATCTCGACCTGGCCCTGCGCGAGCAGACCGGTCTTGCCGTCTCGATCGCGGACGAGAGCCTCAACTGCGTGGCGCTCGGCACCGGCAAGGCGCTCGAGTACGAGAAGCAGCTGCGCCACGCCATCGACTACGACTCCTGACACGCGTTGAATGATCGCGGCCCCAAGCCTGTTATAAGGGGTTGAATGGCGAAGCACGGAACCAATTCCGAGGACTATTCCCGCCCGCTGAAGCGTCTGCTTCTGGCGGTACTGGTCCTGTGCCTCTT
Source organism: Salipiger thiooxidans (assembly GCF_900102075.1). Classification (GTDB taxonomy): domain Bacteria; phylum Pseudomonadota; class Alphaproteobacteria; order Rhodobacterales; family Rhodobacteraceae; genus Salipiger; species Salipiger thiooxidans. The sequence continues at coordinate 67,899 of NZ_FNAV01000006.1, forward strand.
CGGGCTCTTCCTGTTCTGGCGGATCGACAGTCCGCGGGTGGAGCGTTTCCGCGCGCAGGTGATCGACGCCGTGCTGCCCGGCTTCGACTGGGCCATGGCGCCGGTCACGGGTACGGTGAACATCCTGCGGGATTTCCAGAGCTACCAGCGCATCCACGAGCAGAACCAGGAACTGCGCCGCGAGCTGCGCCAGATGACCGCCTGGAAAGAGGCCGCCCTGCAGCTCGAGCAGGAGAACGCGCGCCTGCGCGATCTCAACAACGTGCGCCTTGATCCCCGGCTCACCTACATCACCGGCGTGGTGCTGGCCGACAGTGGCTCACCCTTCCGCCAGTCGGTGCTGATCAACGTGGGATCGCGCGACGGCATCGTCGACGGCTGGGCGACCATGGACGGCATCGGCCTCGTCGGGCGGGTCTCGGGGGTCGGCGCCAACACCAGCCGGGTGATCCTGCTTACCGACACCACCAGCCGCATTCCCGCGGTGATCCAGCCTTCGGGACAGCGCGCGCTGGTGACCGGTGACAACTCCGCCGCGCCGCCCATCGACTTCCTCGAGGATCCCGACCAGGTGCGCCCCGGCGACCGCATCGTGACCAGCGGCGACGGCGAGGTCTTCCCGCCGGGGCTGCTGATCGGACAGGTGGCCGAGGATCCGGGCGGCCGACTGCGGGTCCGGCTTGCCGCCGACTACGAGCGGCTCGAGTTCCTGCGCGTCCTGCGCGACCACGGCGCCCGGCGCGTGAGCTCGCCCTCGGCGCTGATCCTGCCCGAGCTGCCGCCGGGCACGGGCAGCAACACCGCGCAGGCACCGGAGCAGCCCGATGGCTGAATCCCGCCCCGCCCGCATCTGGATCATGCGTGCGGCCTTTGTCGGACTGTCGCTTCTGGTGATGTTCTATCACCTGCTGCCGCTCGACCTGCTACCGCCGCGCTATGCCGGGCCCGACCTTCTGGTGGCGCTCTGCTTCGCATGGGCGCTACGCCGTCCCGACTACGTGCCCGCACTTTCGGTCGCGGCGGTGATGCTGCTCGCGGACATCCTCTTCCAGCGCCCGCCGGGGCTCTGGTCGGCGCTGGTGCTGATGGCGACCGAGTTCCTCAAGTCGCGCGACCGGCGCGACCGCGAGAGCACCTTCGTCATGGAGTGGATCGCTGTCGCGACGGTGCTCGCAGTCATCACGATTGTGTTTCGCCTTGCCCTCGGGCTCTTGATCGTTCCGGCCGGACCGTCTTTCCTGTCGCTGATGCGCTTCGCGATGACCGTGATCTGCTACCCGCTGGTGGTGATGGTCTCGCAGTACCTGCTCGGGGTCCGACGCCTTGCCCCGGGCGATTTCGACCACGCCGGGAGGAGCCTGTGAGACGCACGCCCCGCGATACCGCCGAGAGCAGCCGCAAGATCACCCGACGCGGGCTCATGCTGGGCGCCGCCCAGGTGGCCTTTGCCGGCACGCTGGCGATGCGCATGCGCTACATGCAGGTGGAGCAGGCTGACGAGTTCCGCCTGCTGGCCGAAGAGAACCGCATCAACATCCACCTGATTCCGCCGTCGCGCGGCCGCATCTTCGACCGCAACGGCCGGGTGATCGCCGAGAACGAGAACACCTACCGCATCACCATGCGGCGCGAGGATGCCGGTGACATCGACGACGTCATCCGCCGCCTCTCGGTGCTGGTCGAACTCGACCCGGCCGAGGTCAAGCGCGCCATCGAGGAGATGCGGACCTCACCGCCGTTCCTGCAGGTGACCGTCGCCGACCGCGTGAGCTGGGAGTCGATCAGCCGCGTCGCGGTGAACGCCCCCGCCCTGCCCGGCGTCACACCCGAGGTAGGCCTGAGCCGCGTCTACCCGCAGCACGAGAACTTCGCCCACGTGGTGGGCTACGTGGGCCCGGTCTCCGAGCGCGATCTCGCCCGCTACGAGGACCCCGAGCCGGTGCTGCGCATCCCGCGCTTCCAGATCGGCAAGGTCGGCATCGAGGCGAAGTTCGAGGAGCAGCTCCGCGGCAAGGCCGGTGCCAAGCGCGTCGAGGTCAACGCCGTCGGCCGCGTCATGCGCGAGCTCGACCGGCGCGAGGGCGCGACCGGTGCCGACATGCAGCTTACCGTCGACAGCGACCTGCAGGATTACATCAAGGCGCGCCTCGGCGAGGAAAGCGCCTCGGCGGTGGTGATCGACGTCGAGAACGGCGACGTGCTGGCCATCGCCTCGGCCCCCTCCTACGACCCGAACAAGTTCGTCCGCGGCATCTCGGTCGCCGACTACAACGTGCTGCGCGAGAACAACCACCGGCCGCTGGCCTCGAAGACCGTGCAGGACGCCTACCCGCCCGGCTCGACCTTCAAGCTGGTGACCGCGCTGGCGGGCCTCGAGGCCGGGGTCATCGGGCCCGACGACACGGTCTACTGCCCCGGTCATATGGAGATCGGTTCGCGGCGCTTCCACTGCTGGAAGCGCTCTGGTCACGGCCGGGTCAACCTCGAGAACAGCCTCCGCGACAGTTGCGACGTGTTCTACTACGACCTCGCGCTGAAGGTGGGCATCGAGAAGATCGCCGACATGGGCCGCAGGCTCGGGCTCGGCACCGCGCCGGACGTGCCGATGTCGGCGGTTACCGACGGGCTGATTCCCGACAAGGACTGGAAGCGGCGCGAGCGCGGCGCCGAGTGGCGCATCGGCGACACGGTGAACGCCTCGATCGGACAGGGCTACGTGCTGACCTCGCCGCTGCAGCAGGCGGTGATGGTGGCGCGGGTTGCCACGGGGCGCGCCATCGAGCCGCGGCTGGTGCGCAGCGTCGGCGGCGTCGAGACGCCGTCGCGGGGCGGCGGCACGCTGGACATCGACCCGACGCATCTCAAGTACATCCGCAAGGGCATGTTCTCGGTGATGAACAGCCGCCGGGGCACCGCCTACCGGTCGCGCATCGCTCTCGACCACATGCTGATGGCGGGCAAGACCGGCACCAGCCAGGTGCTGAACCGCGTCGTGAACAGCAAGGAAGTGCCGTGGGAGCATCGCGACCACGCGCTCTTCGTGAACTTCGCGCCCTATGACGCGCCGCGCATCGCGGTCTCGGTGGTCGTCGAGCACGGTGGCGGCGGGTCCTCGACCGCGGCGCCCATCGCGCGCGACATCACCCTGCAGGCGCTCTTCGGCGGCACCCCGCCGCTCGACGCCTACCCTTCCTCGGACCGCGGCCGCATCGAGGCGCAGCAACAGGAGATCGAACGGATCCGCCGCGAACGGGCCGCCGCCGCCGCCGCGGGGAGCCGGGCATGAGCTATCTCGAATACACGGTCAAGACGGTCCCGACCGGGTGGCGCAAGGTGCTCTACCTGAACTGGCCGCTGGTGATCCTGCTGACAGCGGTCGCCTGCGTCGGCTTCCTGATGCTCTACTCGGTCGCGGGCGGCTCCATCGAACGCTGGGCCGAGCCGCAGATGGAACGCTACGCGCTTGGCCTTGCGGCGATGTTCCTCGTGGCGATGGTGCCGATCTGGCTCTGGCGCAACCTCTCGGCGCTGATCTACATGCTGGCGCTGGCGCTGCTGGTGGGGGTGGAACTCTTCGGCACCGTCGGCATGGGTGCGCAACGCTGGATCGACATCGGCTTCATGCAGCTGCAGCCGTCCGAGCTGATGAAGATCGCGCTGGTGATGGTGCTGGCGGCCTATTACGACTGGCTGCCGATGAAACGGGTGTCGCACCCGATCTGGGTGCTGGCGCCGATCCTGCTGATCCTGCTGCCGACCGGGCTGACGCTGATCCAGCCCGACCTCGGCACCGCGCTCCTGCTGCTGATCGCGGGCGCGCTGATGATGTTCCTCGCGGGCGTGCACTGGCTCTACTTCGCCGTGGTGGCCGCCGGAGGCGTGGGCGCGGTCTACACCGTCTTCCTGTCGCGCGGCACCAGCTGGCAACTGCTGCAGGACTACCAGTTCCGCCGCATCGACACCTTCCTCGACCCCTCGACCGATCCGCTGGGCGCCGGCTACCACATCACCCAGGCCAAGATCGCCATGGGCTCGGGCGGCTGGACCGGGCGCGGCTTCATGCAGGGCACCCAGTCCCGGCTGAACTTCCTGCCCGAGAAGCATACCGACTTCATCTTCAACACGCTGGCCGAGGAATTCGGCTTCGTCGGCGGCATCTCCCTTCTCATCCTCTACGTGCTCGTCCTCGTGTTCTGCATCATCGCCGCCATGCAGAACCGCGACCGCTATTCCTCGCTGCTGACGCTGGGCATCGGCCTGACTTTCTTCCTGTTCTTTGCCGTGAACATGTCGATGGTCATGGGCCTCGCCCCGGTGGTCGGCGTGCCGCTGCCGCTGGTGAGCTACGGTGGCTCGGCAATGATGGTGCTGATGATCGCCTTCGGAATGGTCCAGAGCGCACAGATCCACAGGCCCCGCTGACATGACGAACATTCTCTTTGCCGCCGGCCCCGACCGCTGGGCCGTCTACGAGGCGCCGCTGCGCGCTGCGCTCGACGGCTTCGGCCTCGACTACGCGCTGAGGTGCGAGGCGGAACCGGAAACCGTTGACTACATCGTCTATGCGCCGGATTCCGAGGTCCGGGACTTCACCCCCTACACCCGCCTCAAGGCGGTGCTGAACCTCTGGGCCGGGGTCGAGCGGATCACCGGGAACAAGACCCTGACCGTGCCTCTCGCGCGCATGGTCGACGAGGAAGGCCTGACACAGGGCATGCTGGAATACGTCACCGGGCATGTGCTGCGGCACCACCTCGGGATGGATCGCTACATCATGAACCCCGACCATCGCTGGGACCCGGTGGTGCCGCCGCTCGCCTCCGAGCGGCCGGTGACGGTGCTGGGGCTCGGCACGCTGGGCACCGCCTGCGCGGGTGCGCTTGCCGGGCTCGGCTTCCCGGTCTCGGGCTGGTCGCGCACCCCGCGCGAGGTCGAGGGCATCACCTGCCACCACGGCCCGGACGGCCTGACGAAGGCGCTGGCGGGGGCCGAGATCCTCGTGCTGCTGCTGCCGGACACGCCCGCGACGCAGGACCTGATGAACAGGGAGACGCTGGCGCTCCTGCCCCGCGGCGCCTGCATCGTGAACCCCGGGCGCGGCCCGCTGATCGACGACGCGGCGCTGGTCGAGGCGCTCGACCAGGGCCAGGTCGGGCACGCGACGCTCGACGTCTTCCGCAGGGAGCCGCTGCCGCAGGATCATCCGTTCTGGGCGCATCCCGGCGTGACGATCACGCCCCACGTGGCCGCCGACACCCGCGTGCCCAGCGCCTCCCGCGTCATCGCCGAGAACATCCGGCGGGGCGAGGCCGGCGAGCCCCTCCTCCACCTGGTGGACCGCGCGGCGGGCTACTGAACCCGCACCACGGTCGCGACCTCAGCTGCGGCGGTGACGGAAGACCCCGGTGCCCTTGGCCACGAGCTGCCCGGTGTCGTCGGTGATCTCGCCCTCGGCAAAGAAGGTGGTCCTGCCGCCGCCGGTCTTGCGGGCCTCGCAGATCAGCTTCGTGCCCTTCGCCTGACCGATGTACTGGACGTTGAGCGACAGCGTCAGCCCCATGCGCCGCTCCGCGGCATCGCCGGACCAGAGCCCGCACAGACCCATGGTCGAGTCGAGCAGCGTCGCGATCGCGCCGCCATGCGGGATGCCCTGCCGGTTCTCGAGAAACGGACGGATGGGCATCTCGTAGCGGGCATAGTCTTCGCGCCACGCGACCAGCTCGTAGCCGAGGTGCTGCGCGAAGGGGCTGGGGGGATCGGTGATGTCGTTCATGCCGGGCCTGTCTCTGCCTCTTCCTGTTCCAGCGTCAGCGCCACCGCGGGCGCCTTTAGATCATCGGTGCCGAGCGGCCCCGTGGGCCGCGCCAGCCGGTTGCGCACCACCCAGTAAAGCCGGTCCGACGCCCGGGTGATCGCCACGTAGGCGAGCCGCTTCCACAGCGGCTGCCCGGCCTCGACCCGGCCCATGCGCGCCGCGGCAAAGAGATCCGGCGCGAACACCTGCACGTTCTCCCATTGCGACCCCTGCGCCTTGTGGATGGTCACCGCCGCCCCGTGCAGGAAGGCCGCGCCCATGCGGGCCGCGTAGGGGATGAAGGGCTCTTCCTCGTCGGGCTTCTCGATCTTCACGATCGAGGCCGCCGAGACCTGCGGATCGGGCGCGCCCATCACGTGCAACCGCGAGAAACCAGGCTTGCGGCCCGGTCCGAGGTAGATCACCTGCGCACCCTTGATGAGCCCGCGCGCCTCGAGGTCCAGCCGCTTCTTGCGGTGTTTCAGCGGCAGCTCGATGCCGTCGCAGATCAGCGGCTCGCCGGGCAGAAGCTCGGTCTCCGGCGCGCCATGCACGGCGCGGAAGGCATTGATCAGACGGATCCGCGTGGCATTGCGCCAGACCAGCACCGGCGAGCGCGCCATCAGGTCGACCTCGACCCGGCCCGCCCAGACCACGCGGTCATCCTGCGCCGCCTTCTCCTCGACCATGCGCTCGAAATGGTGGAACTCGAGCGAGGGATCGGCCAGCGCATGGGCGAGATCGAGGATCGGGTTGTCGGCCTGCTGCCGGTGGATGCGGTGCAGCTCGAGCTTGCGCTCCTCGGGCACCTCGTCGAAGACCATCTTGCCGGACTGGTTCACCGGCGCGAGCTGCGCCGGATCGCCGAACAGCACGAGGTTGGGGAAAATCTCCTGCAGGTCCTCGAACTGGCGGTCGTCGAGCATCGAGGCCTCGTCGACGAAGCCGATGTCCAGCGGCTCCTCGCGGCGCTTCCAGCCGGTGATGAAATCGCTGCCCCTGAGCCCCGCCGCCGCCAGCGCCGCCGGCACCGACTTGTGGCCCTGGAAGGCGGCATAGGCGCGGTCGAGCGCGTCCTCGGTCAGCGCCTCGATCTCGGGCTTCTCGGCCTGGTCTGTGAGCCATTCGGCGATGCGCTCGTATTCGGGATCGTAGACCGGCGTATAGATGATGCGGTGAATGGTGGTCGCGGGCACGCCGCGCATCCGCAACACGCTCGCCGCCTTGTTGGTGGGCGCCAGCACAGCGAAGCTGCGCTTCTCGCGACGCTTGCGGCTCTCGAAATCGCCCGACACAAGCTCGGCCCCCGCGGCCTCGACCGCCTTGCAGAGCTCGGAGAGCAGCAGCGTCTTGCCCGAGCCCGCCTTGCCCATGACCGCCATCACCCGGGCCGCGCCGTCCTTGGCGGGCAGCACCACGCCGTCGTCGAGATCGACGCCGGCACCGCGCAGCATCTCCGCCACGCGGTCCCAGGCCTCGGCCTGGTCGTCGGAGAATGTCAGCGCGGGAAGATCCATGCGGCGGACCCTACTGTCCCGCGCCGGAAGACGCCAGAGAGCACGGCGCCCGCACCTTCATCTTGCCCGATAAACTCCGGGGGAGTCCGCGGAAAGCGGACGGGGGCAGCGCCCCCTCTTCCCTCACGGGTACCGCGACCGCAGGTGGTCAATCCTCGCTGCAGGCAAGGCATCGCCGCACGACCTGCCCCCGCACGAGACAACGACACCAACCGAAGACCGCTCCGAACCCACCTCCCACCCCCATCACAGGACGGAAAACCGCAGCAGCGTCCCGGCCACGGCCCCACCCCGCCAGAACTTATTTGCAGATCGGCAACGCCCGCTGCGGCTGCTCCGGCAGCGAGTCCCGCCAGCTGTCGATCACCGGCTGCAGCGTCCGCTTCGACCAGAATTTCGGGGCTCCGATGGCCTGAAGACAGGCGGCGTTCCAGTAGAGCCCCGCGCGCGACGGCGCGGTCCCGGCCTTCACCGCATTGGCGACCGCATCGACATCGCGGCCTTCGGGATAGATGTAGAGCGTCGTCGGGTTGCCCTCTACCTGCGCGAGGATGTCCCGCGAGACGGCGGGCGACCACGTGGTGCAGCCGTTGCTGCGGCCACCGGTGTAGTTCACGAGGCTCCCGTAGGGCACGTAGCCTTCCTCGTCCGCGTGCGGGTTCCGCGGGTCCCTGAAACGGCACTGCCATTTGACGAAGACCGCCGGGTGCCCTCCGATGGCCCGCTCCCGCGCGTTCGCCGTATCGCCCTTGCCGTCGAACAGCAGGAAGGTGCGGTAGAGCGGTGTGCGCTTGCCGGACTGGCTGTAGTAACCCTTGAAGGACGTTCGGGTCTCGGCGGTCAGGTAGGGCCCGCCCATGGTCAGCTTCGACCCCTCGGCATTGCTGAAATTCCTGGCGCATTGCCGGCCGTTGGAGAAATCCGCCCGCTGCAGCTTGCGTCCGTTGCCATAGCCCGACGACACCGCGCGAAACGACCGCGAAGGCTCGCAGATGACGTAGAACCGCCGCCCGGGATCGCCGTTCGGCGCCGTGCTCGGCCGCGTCGCGTCCATGGCGAGGTAGCAGGGGTTGCGCACCTCGCCGCTGGCCCGGTTCTTCAGGTAGAGCTCGCGGGCCCTCTGCAGGACGACGGGGGCGATCTGGCCCTCGCCGAGCCCCACATGCGCCTGAAGCCAGGACGGGATGCCCCCGCCCTCCGACGCCGCCCGGGCCGGGAAGGGCGCCGAGAGGGCCAGAAGGACGGCAAGGGCCATGGTGAGACGGAGTGCATTCAGCATCGGGGAAATCTCCTGCCAGACGATCCTCGATACATGCATAGCACAACTAGCTCGACGCAGATGCAACCTGTGGATTATTTCCTCGGGACTGGTGGGATTTCGGCATCGCCTCTGGCAGGGCAACGCTCATGCGACGGGCCGCGCGATCGGCCCCTCGTGAGGCGGACACCCGCGCGCGCCGCGAAGCGCCCCCTGCCCCGCGGTCCTCAGGCGGCCACCGGCACCCGGACCTCGCCCGCCCCGAAGGCGGCTTCGAACCAGCCGCGCGACATGGCGGCGGAGATGCCGGCGCTGGAGGAGACCCGCGCATGCGCCCCGGCGCTGAATTCCCAGAGGCCGACCGAGACGCGCTCGCGGCCCTCGCCCTGGCTGCCCAGCACCTCGGGCGAGGCGCCGATGCGCTTGTAGATCCGCACCATGCGGGCGTCGAACACCCCGACGTAATGCGCGACGCCGAAGGCCTGCATGACCTCGCCGCCCGCCAGCATCAGGGCGGCAGCGGCGCCCGGACCGGTCTCGCGCGAGAGACAGAAGCGGGTGCATTCCCAGATCAGCGGGCTCTCGATCCGGACGCCGCCGGTGAGATGCAGGAAATGGTCGTTCACCATGCAGCGCCCCACCGTGGGCAGCAGCCGCATCGAGCCGCCGTGACGGCCGTCCGGGCGCTCCCAGATCACGTAGAGCGGGTTCATTCCGTCATATTCGTCGCGCTCCTCACCCTGTGCGTCGACCGCAACGTCCCAGCCGAGCCGGGTGCGGAACTGGTCCGCGCGATCGGTGAACATGCTGCGCTTGAGCAGCGGGAACGCGTCGAGCTGGTCTGCGTAGATGTAGCGGATCATGGCGTCTTCTCCCTCGCAAAGTCCGATGGGAAGAAGCTGCGCAGACAGGGTTAAGGACCCGACATCGCCATGCGCGGTGCGCTCAGATATGGTTAACGGATGGGCCGGACACGCCTCCCGGCCGGCGGGCCGGAGCCCGCCCCGAACCTGCGCCCCTGACGGGCCGCGTCAGACGACGATGAGCCCACGGGACAGTGCCCGCGCCACCGCATGGGTGGTGTTCATCGCGCCCAGCTTGAAGCGGGCGCTTTCGATGTAGACCCGCAGCGTGTGCTCCGAGATGCTCAGCGTCTCGGCCACCTGCGCGCGGCTGTAGCCGACCGCAAGAAGGGTCATTGCCTCGATCTCGCGAGGGCTGAGCGGCTGGGCGGGTTCGGGCCGGCGTCCCGGCTCGAGCTCCAGCGCCTTCTGGTTGAAGTAATGCGCGATGAGGATCATGTCCCTGCGAGTGAGCGCGGTGAACTCTGCCCAGGCCTCGTCATCGCAGCTGTGGTTGACGGTGAAGAGCGCGAACTGGCCGTTCGGCCCCCGGATCGGAATGGAATAGCCCTGGTTTCCGACGCCATGGGCAATGGCATCCCACTGAAAGGCCCGCGCCGCCTTGGACGACCAGTCGAGCCGTTTCCAGTCGACGGGGTGAAACCGTTGAAAACACCCCTGAATGACCGGATCTATTCGAAGGTACCCCTTTTCGAGGTAGCGCTCGACCCAGACCGGATCGTAGGTGCCGCAGCCATATTGTTCACCATTGGCACTGACCCAGTGATAGACGAGGTGGTCCACCTTGAACCGGTCACGCAACGCCTCGGCTACGGATTGAAGATCCTCGCGCCGCTCGGCCAGCTCAAGCTGTTCCAGAAACCCTCCCGTTACGGGAATCCCCTCCGCAGATCCCAATGCCCGCCCCCTCGGCACCAGACGCGATTTCGACCTGGGCGACGAGTTGCGCCTCGTCGAGTTGTTCGGCCAATGCGTCGAGCGCATTCGCGCGCGCAAAGGATTTCAGGTCTGTCAGTACGTCTATGATCCAATCATGTCGCATGGTCAGCCTTCCCCGCAGAGTCTTAACAAAAGATTAACATAACTATAGCACCCCCTATTACCGCCTGAAAATTCGCGCATTCCAACTCCCCAGAAATGGTGAGGCGCCGATTTCGAAGCCCCTGACCGCATTGGACCTGCAGGCCCCCGCAAACGAAACGCCCGCGAACCGTCGACACGATTCGCGGGCGCGTATTGCGGTTGCGGGCTCAATGCCGGGTTAACCCCGGGCCGCTAGTGCCTCTTCGAAGGTGCGCAGCCCGGTCTTGGGCGACTGCACCAGAACGGCCATGTTGCCGGGTTTGTGCTCGTTCTTGCGCATCTTGACGTGGGCGTCGGGGATCTGCTCCCAGCCGAAGACCTCGGACATGCAGGGATCCAGCCGCCGCTCGATCATCAGGCGGTTGGCCGAGGCAGCCTGCTTGAGGTGGGCGAAGTGCGAGCCCTGCAGGCGCTTCTGGTGCATCCACATGTAGCGGACGTCGAAGGTGCAGTTGAAGCCGGTGGTGCCGGCGCAGATCACCACCATGCCGCCCTTCTTGCAGACCAGCGTCGAGACCGGGAAGGTCGCCTCGCCCGGGTGCTCGAAGACCATGTCGACGCTCACGCCCTTGCCGGTGATCTCCCAGATCGCCTTGCCGAACTTGCGCGCCTCCTTGAGCCACTCGTTATATTCCGGCGTGTTGACCGTGGGCAGCTGCCCCCAGCACTTGAAGTCCTTGCGGTTGATGACGCCCTTGGCACCGAGCCCGAGAACGAAGTCGCGCTTGTCTTCCTCCGAGATCACTCCGATGGCATTGGCGCCGGCGGTGTTGATCAGCTGGATCGCATAGGAGCCGAGGCCGCCCGAGGCGCCCCAGACCAGGACGTTCTGGCCCGGCTTGAGTTCGTGCGGATGGTGCCCGAAGAGCATCCGGTAGGCGGTGGCCAGCGTCAGCGTGTAACAGGCGCTCTCTTCCCAGGTCAGGTGCTTGGGACGCGGCATAAGCTGCTGCGCCTGCACACGGGTGAACTGGCTGAATGAGCCGTCGCCGGTCTCGTAGCCCCAGATCCGCTGCGTGGGCGAGAACATCGGGTCGCCGCCGTTGCACTCCTCGTCGTCACCGTTGTCCTGGTTGCAGTGAATGACGACCTCGTCGCCGACCTTCCACTGGCTGACCTTGTCTCCGACCGCCCAGACGATGCCCGAGGCGTCGGAGCCCGCGATGTGGAAGTCCTGATTGTGGACATCGAAGGGCGAGATCGGAATGCCGAGACCGGCCCAGACACCGTTATAGTTGACGCCCGCCGCCATGACGAGAACCAGCACTTCGTGGCTGTCGATCTGCCAGGTGTCGACGACTTCCTTCTGGAACGACTGGTCGGGCTCACCATGACGCTCGCGCCGGATCGCCCACGCGTACATCTTCTTCGGCACGTAGCCGAGGGGCGGCATCTCGCCGATCTCGTAGAGGTCTTTCTCCGGTGCCTCGTAGGGCGCGATCCCGGTTTGCGTGTCCAGAGCCATCGGGTCCTCCTTCCATTTGGCCGGCACCATGCCGGCCGGCCATGTTTCCCTTCACTCCAAGCCCGCGCCGCAGTGCAGAATCGACGGGCTTTGAACAGATGAGATAGCGGTGGCCGCGCAACAATGCAACAACGACCAAGGTGCATTTTGTAATTTTATGACCGAGCAAACGCAGAAACTTCCAGCAGCCTCACCAGGCGCCCGGTGAGGAAGCAGCCTTCGCAGCGCTCTCAGACGCTTTAGAGTAGCCTATTTGCGGCAAAATCCGCTATTTTCGCGAGATGCGGCGCTTCAAATGCAGGGTTTCGCTGAAGGGTTGCTCGCACAGGCAGAACCGCGCCGCAGCGCGGCGAATTGACGAGACATAATATTTCGAATATTCACCCACGGACGCAACAACCTTGCCAGCAAGATTCTGGTCAGCTCCACGGAGACCGACATGACGGACGTTCAGAAAGACCGCCAGCCGAGTGACGCCCCCCGCCAGGCAGACCGGCCGTGGCTGATCCGGACCTATGCCGGACACTCGACGGCCAAAGCCTCGAATGCGCTCTACCGCAACAACCTCGCCAAGGGGCAGACCGGGCTCTCGGTCGCCTTCGATCTGCCGACCCAGACCGGCTACGACAGCGACCACGTGCTGAGCCGGGGCGAGGTCGGCAAGGTTGGCGTGCCCGTCTGCCATCTGGGCGACATGCGCACGCTCTTCGACCAGATCCCGCTGGAGCAGATGAACACCTCGATGACGATCAACGCCACGGCGCCGTGGCTGCTGTCGCTCTATATCGCGGTGGCCGAGGAGCAGGGCGCGGACGTCTCTAAGCTGCAAGGCACCGTGCAGAACGACCTCATCAAGGAATACCTGTCGCGCGGCACCTACATCTGTCCGCCCAAGCCCTCGCTGAAGATGATCGGGGACGTGGCCGAATACTGCTACACCAACGTTCCCAAGTGGAACCCGATGAACGTCTGCTCCTACCACCTGCAAGAGGCCGGCGCGACGCCCGAGCAGGAACTGGCCTTTGCGCTCGCCACCGCCATCGCGGTTCTCGACGAGCTCAAGCCGCGCGTCGCCCCCGAGGATTTCCCGGCGCTCTGCGGCCGGATCTCGTTCTTCGTCAACGCGGGCATCCGCTTCGTCACCGAGATGTGCAAGATGCGTGCCTTCGTGATGCTCTGGGACGAGATCCTCGAGACGCGCTACGGCGTGCAGGACCCGAAGTTCCGCCGCTTCCGCTACGGCGTGCAGGTGAACTCGCTGGGCCTCACCGAGCAGCAACCCGAAAACAACGTCTACCGCATCCTGATCGAGATACTCGCGGTAACGCTCTCCAAGAACGCCCGCGCCCGCGCCGTGCAGCTGCCGGCGTGGAACGAGGCGCTCGGCCTGCCCCGCCCGTGGGACCAGCAATGGTCGATGCGGATGCAGCAGATCCTCGCCTACGAGACCGATCTGCTGGAATACGGCGATCTCTTCGACGGCAACCCGGCGGTCGAGACCAAGGTCGCGGCGCTGGCCGACGGGGCACGTGCCGAGCTTTCCAACATCGGGGCCATGGGCGGCGCGATCGAGGCCATCGACTACATGAAGGGCCGGCTCGTCGACGCCAATGCCGAGCGGCTGAACCGCATCGAGCGCAACGAGACCATCGTCGTGGGCGTCAACAAGTGGACCGAGGGCGAGGCCTCGCCGCTGGTGGGCGAGGACGGCGGCATCATGGTCGTCGACCCGGCCGTCGAGCAGGAGCAGATCGCGCGGCTCAACGCCTGGCGGGCAGAACGCGACGACGCGGCCGTCGCCGCGGCACTGGCCGAGCTTCGTGCGGCGGCAAAGGAGGGGCGCAACGTCATGCCTGCCTCGATCGCCGCGGCCAAGGCCGGCGTCACCACCGGGGAATGGGCCCAGCAGATGCGCGTCGTCCACGGCGAATACCGGGGCCCCACCGGCGTCTCGCGATCGGTCAGCAACAAGACCGAGGGGCTCGACGACATCCGCGACGCCGTCGATGCGGTCAGCGACCGTCTCGGACGCCGCCTGCGTTTCCTTGTGGGCAAGCCCGGGCTCGACGGCCATTCCAACGGCGCCGAGCAGATCGCCTTCCGCGCCCGCGATTGCGGAATGGAGATCGATTACGAGGGCATTCGCCTGACGCCTGAACAAATCGTCGAGGCAGCAAAGAACGGTGCCCACGTGGTCGGGCTTTCGATCCTGTCCGGCAGCCATATTCCCCTCGTCGAGGACCTGATGGAAAGAATGCGGGCCGAGGGGCTTGGCAATGTGCCGGTCGTGGTCGGCGGAATCATCCCCGACGAGGACGCCCGGAGGCTGCGTGCAATGGGCGTGGCGAAGGTCTACACCCCCAAGGATTTCGTCCTGAACACCATCATGATGGATATTGTGGCTCTGGTCGATTCCAAGGCTGTTGCAGCGGAATAGACAAAATGGCGCTTTTGTCTCGGAATGCGTGGCGATTCCTCTACCTGAGCGGGCATCGCAAAATTTCGACATGACGTAAAAGTGAAATAAGTCTTAATTTCGGACGCGCCCATAAATAGAACTGGCAATTCCCCGCTCACCTCAACGGTGAGCGGATTGCATATTTTTTGACAAATCTTTGCGATGACACAAATCTGGATCTTGAGCTTACATTTCAGATGGGGAAGTAAGCTCTCCACGAAAATGGAGAAACGCATGGACATTGATCTGGACACCCTGTCGAAAGACCAGCTGAAACAGCTCAAGGCAGACGTCGAGAAAGCCCTGAAAACGATTGATGCACGCCGCAAGGCGGACGCAAAGCGCGCGGTTGAACAAGCCGCCAAGGAATACGGTTTCTCGCTCGAGGAAATCCTCACCGCCGCCGGACCGAAAGGCTCGAAAGGCGCACCGAAATACGCCAATCCCGCTGATCCGGACCAGACCTGGACCGGTCGTGGACGCAAACCCAACTGGGTGGTGGCCGCACTCGAGTCCGGCAAGTCTCTGGACGATCTGGCAATCTGATGACAGTTCATATCGGCGCGCAGCCGGGCCAGATCGCTGAAACGGTCCTGATGCCCGGGGATCCCCTGCGGGCCGAATGGGCTGCCAACACCTTCCTCGACAATCCCGTCTGCGTGAACCGCGTTCGCGGGATGCTCGGATTCACGGGCACCTGGCAAGGGCACCCGGTCACGATCCACGGATCGGGCATGGGGATGCCGAGCCTGTCGATCTACGCCAACGAGCTGATCCGCGAGTACGGGGCCAAGACCCTCATCCGGATCGGCTCGGCCGGCGCCATGCAGGACAAGGTGAAATTGCGTGACGTCATCCTCGCGATGACCGCCTCGTCCCTGTCCACGCCGTCCGTCGGCATATTCCGCGAACTCAATTTCGCACCCTGTGCGGATTTCGAATTGCTGAATGCTGCAGTCGCATCGGCGAAAGCAATGGGCGCAATATATCACGTGGGCGGAATATATTCCGCGGACGTTTTCTATGACGAGCGTCCCGATCTCAATGAGATCATGACGCGTCATGGAATTCTGGGCGTCGAAATGGAAGCGGCGGAGCTCTACAACCTCGCCGCGCGGCACGGGGTCCGGGCGCTGGCGGTGCTGACCGTCTCCGACCACCTCCTGCGCCACGAGGCACTGCCCTCCGAGGACCGCCAGAGCTCGTTCGGCGACATGGTGCAGATCGCACTCGAGGCGGCCTTCGCCGGCTGATCGCGGGGCCATCTCGGGCCGCCCATCGAACGTCACGAACGGACTACACGAAAAACACGGCGTCGCTTTCCACGGACTCCCTCGCGGGAGGCAACGCGGATGGCGATGCCCCTCTCCTAGCGGCCGTGGCTGCGGTCGTAGCCGTTTCGTGCGGGCTGTTGCCAGTCGCCGAGCGCGCCCGCCGCGGGGGTGAGGATCTCGACCTTCAGCGGATGGCAGACGGCGGTGTCCGAGCTGTGCTCGGATGAGCAGTCTCCGCCCGGGCAAGCGCTCAGCGCGCCCAAGAGGTCGATCTCGGCGAAGAACGTCAGGCTGTCGCCGGGACGCACCGGGCTCGCCTTCATGAAGTACTGGCCGGTGTCGCGGGTGAAGCCGGTGCACATGAAGACGTTCAGCACGTCATGCACATGCGCCTCGGCCTCGCGCAGCGGCAGGCCGGTGGCGTCGGCAAGGGCGCGGGTCAGGTTCGAGTGGCAGCAATGGTGGTACTGCGTGCCGGAAAGCAGGTTGCCGGTGTAGGGGTCGCAGCGGGTGCCGATCACGTCGTGGACCGAGCCGCCAAAGGCGTCGATGCCGTACCAGTCCAGCGTGTCGTCCACGATGGTCGCCATCGGGCGCAGGTGCGGGAAGGCCGACCAGAGCCGCTCGCCGGTCGTCACGTGGGTGCCGTGCAGGGCGCGGGTCTTGCCGGAGTAGAACCGCTCCGAGAGATCGGCAGCGTTCCACAGGTTGAGGTCACCCACCTGCGGGCCGTCGACGCTCACGATGCGAAAGAACTGCCCGGCGGCCACGCGAAAGGAGCAGGCGTCGCGGGGTGCGGCGATGACCGTTTCGACCAGCTCCGCCCCGGCCAGCCCCTGCGTGTAGAGCCCGAGGTCGGGCTGCGGCAGGCTGTCGTTCGGATAGCAGATCACCGGCGCGATGGCGCGGCGGGTCTCGGCGTCGGGTGGAGCGATTGTCATGGCGGGTCTCCCTTCTGTGGCGCGTCCCGGACTGAAGCGCAATGGCCGGCCACGCGCAAGGACGCGCGGGGCTCAGATCCCCAGATGACGTTCGGTCGTCTCGTGGGAGAGCGCCGCCATCTCGCCACTCCAGACGCTGCGCCCGCGCTCGAGGATCACCGCCCGGTCGCAGGCGATACGCAGCTCCTTCAGCGACTTGTCGATCACCAGCATTGCCATGCCGCTCTCGCGCTTGAGCGTGTTGATCGCGGCCCGGATCTCGGCCCGAACGGTGGGGGCGAGCCCCTCGGTGGCCTCGTCGAGGATCAGCAGCCGAGGGTTCGTCATCAGCGCCCGACCGATGGCCAGCATCTGCTGCTCGCCGCCCGACAGGGACGCGGCGCGCTGGGTCCGGCGCTCGCCCAGCCGGGGAAAGAGCGCCGCCACGCGGCCCATGTCCCAATGCCCGGACCGGGCCGCCGCCAAGAGGTTCTCGGCCACGGTGAGGTCGCGGAAGCAGCGCCGCCCCTCGGGCACCAGCCCGATGCCCAGCCGCGCCGCCCGGTGGCTCGGCAGCCGCGACAGGTCCTGCCCGTCGAAGACCAGCGTGCCCTGCGCCGGCATCATCCGGCAGATGCAGCGCACCGTGGTGCTCTTGCCCATGCCGTTGCGGCCGAGCATGGCCAGCGCCTCGCCCTCTGCGATCTCGAGGTCCACGCCGAACAGCGCCTGGCTGGCGCCGTAGGAGGCCGTGAGCTGCGTCACGGACAGCAGGGTCATGCGCCGTCTCCGAGGTAGGCGTCGCGCACCAGCGGGTCGCGGCGGATTTCGTCCACGGTGCCGGTGGCGATCACCCGTCCGTAGACCAGCACGCTGATCCGGTCGGCAAGCGCGAAGACCGCGTCCATGTCGTGCTCGACCAGCAGGATCGGCGCCTGCTGCCGCAGCCCGTCGAGGAAAACGGTCAGCCGCTGCGAGCCCTCCTGCCCCAGCCCGGCCATGGGCTCGTCCATGACGAAGGCGCGCGGGCGCAGGGTCAGGGCGACCGCCACCTCGAGCTGCCGGCGCTGGCCGTGGCTGAGCTCTGCGGTGCGCAGCGCGGCGAGATCGGCCAGCCCCACCGCCTCGAGCGCGGCCTCGGCAGTGGCACGCAGGTCGCGGTCCTTCGACACCCGCGACAGGAAGCGCCAGGGCCGGCCGCTGGCGCCGAGCGCCCCCAGCAGAACGTTCTGGAGCACCGTGTCCTGCATCGCCAGCGCCGAGATCTGGAAGGTCCGCGCCAGCCCGCGCGCCGCGCGCGCCTGCGTGGTCTCGGCGGTGACATCCTGCCCGAGCAGTTCCACCCGCCCCTCGTCCGGCGTCAGCGCACCGCAGATCTGGGCGATCAGGGTGGATTTGCCCGCACCGTTCGGCCCGATGATGGCGTGGATCTCGCCCGGCCTCAGGTCGAGCGTGATGCCGTCGCTGGCCTGCAGCGCGCCGTAGGCCTTGCGCAGCCCATGAGTGGCCAGCACCGGCTCAGTCATGCCGCGCCCTTCCCGCCAGAACGCCGACGAGGCCGCCCTTGCCGAAGAGCACCACCAGCAGCAGGAACAGGCCGAGAAAGATCTGCCAGTACTCGCTCACCCCACCCAGAAGGTGCTCGAGCAGCACGTAGAACCCCGCCCCCGCCACCGGCCCGAACAGCCGTGCCACGCCACCGATGATGACGAAGACCATGATCTCGCCCGACATCTGCCAGCTCAGCATGGTGGGCGACACGAAGCGGTTGAGGTCCGCGAAGAGCGCCCCGGCAAGCCCGGTGATGGCGCCCGAGATCACCAGCGCGACAAGCTGCAGCCGCACCGGGTCGAGCCCCACCGCCCGCACCCGCTCGGGCACCTGCCGGGCCGCGTTGAGCGCCAGGCCGAAGGGCGAGCGCATCAGCCGCGCGTGCAGGACCAGCACGAGGCACAACAGCCCGAAGCAGAGCCCGTAGAACTGGATTGGGTCCAGCGTGTTCAGCCCCGGGAAGCCGTTGCGGACGTAGATCGAGAGCCCGTCCTCGCCGCCATAGGCGGGCCAGGAGATGGCGAAGAAATACATCATCTGCCCGAAGGCCAGCGTGATCATGATGAAATAGACGCCCGAGGTACGCAGGCTCAGAAGTCCAATGAGCAGCGCCGCCAGCCCCGAGGCCAGCACCGCCACCAGCCAGATCACCGGCATCGACTTGGTGCCGGCGATCTCGAAGGGCCATTCCATCAGCGGCGTGTAGTTCTGCGCGTGGCTCGCGAGGATGCCCATGGCGTAGCCGCCGATGCCGAAGAACACCGCGTGGCCGAGGCTCACCAGCCCGCCCATGCCGAGCGCGATGTTCAGCCCCACCGCCGCCAGCGCGAAGATCACCGCACGGGTGGCCAGCGTGATGGTGAAGGGCGCGTCCGCCCAGAGCGCCCAGCCGGGCACTGCCACGAGCGCCAGCAGCAGGGCGGCGTTGACCAGCCCCTCGCGGCTCATGCCCGGCCTCCGAACAGGCCGGTCGGCCGCCAGACCAGCACCGCCGCCATCAGCACGTAGATCGCCATGGACGCAAAGGCCGAGCCCGCGGTCGCAGCACTCGCCGGGTCGATGAATAGCCTGAAAAGTTCGGGCAACAGCACGCCGCCCAGCGTGTCGGTAAGCCCGACCAGCAGCGCGCCGATGAGCGCGCCCCGGATCGAGCCGATGCCACCGATCACGATGACCACGAAGGCAAGGATCAGCACCGGCTCGCCCATGCCCACCTGCACCGACTGGATGGCGCCGACGAGCGCCCCTGCGAGCCCGGCCAGCCCCGCGCCGAGCGCGAAAACCAGGGTGTAGAGCTTCGAGATGTCGACACCCAGCGCCGCGATCATCTCGCGGTCGTTCTCGCCCGCGCGGATGCGGATGCCGAGCCGCGTGCGGCTGTTGAGCCACCAGAGCCCCAGCGCCACGGCGATGCCGATCACGATCAGCGCGAGGCGGTAGAGCGGATAGGCGATGCCGCCGGGCAGCGTCACCGTGCCCGAGAGCGCGTCCGGCACGTCGAGGTAGAGCGGGAAGGAGCCGAAGACCCAGCGCGTGCCCTCGGAGAAGATCAGGATCAGCGCGAAGGTCGCGAGCACCTGGTCAAGGTGGTCCCGGGCGTAGAGCCTGCGGATCACCAGCGTCTCGACCAGCGCACCCGCGGCGGCGGCGGCGGCCAGCGCCGCGACCAGCGCCAGCAGGAACGACCCGGTGAGCCCCGCCACGGTCGCGGCGGCGAAGGCGCCCACCATGTAGAGCGCCCCGTGGGCGAGGTTGATGAGCCCCATGACGCCGAAGATCAGCGTCAGCCCGGCGGCCATCAGGAACAGCATCACGCCGGACTGCAGGCCGTTCAGGACCTGTTCTGCAAGCAGGATCGGGGACATCTCAGGCCTTTGCCGTGTCGGGGGCCCGCCTCGGCGGGCCCCCGCAGGATCACTTCATCGAGCACTCTTCGACATAGGCGCTCGAGCGGTCCTCGAGCGCGGTGGCGACGATCTTGTTGGTGAAGACGTCGCCTTCCTGGATGACCTCGCGGATGTAGATGTCCTGGATCGGGTGCTGGTTGGTGTCGAAGGAGAATTCGCCGCGCACGCTGTCGAAGGCGGCCTCCTTCAGCGCCGCGCGGAAGGCTTCGGCGTCCGAAGGCTCGGCCTTGTCCAGCGCCGAGAGCAGCAGGTTCGCGGTGTCGTACCCATAGGCCGCATAGAGCGACGGCAGGCGGCCGTAGGCCTCCTCGAAGCCGCTGACAAAGGCCGCGTTAGCCTCGTTGTCGAGATCCTTGGACCAGTTCGAGCCGTTCTTCACCCCGAGCGCCGCGTCGCCCACGGCCTGAAGGATGTTCTGGTCGAACGAGAACGCCGGGCCCATCACCGGCAGGTCGACGCCACTGTCGGCAAACTGCTTGAGGAACGAGATCCCCATGCCGCCGGGCAGGAAGAAGAAGATGCTGTCGGCGCCCGAGGCGCGGATCTGCGCGATCTCGGAGGCGTAGTCGGTCTGGCCGAGCTTGGTGTAGACCTCGCCCGCCAGCTCGCCGCCGTAGAAGCGCTTGAAGCCGTTGAGGCTGTCCTGCCCAGCCGGGTAGTTCGGCGCCATGATGAAGGGCTTGGTGAAGCCCTCGGACTTGGCATAGGCACCGGCGGCCTCGTGCAGGTTGTCGTTCTGATAGCTGACCGCGAAGTAGTTCGGATTGCAGCCCTTGCCCGCCAGCTGCGCCGGCGCGGCGTTGGTCGAGAGGTAGAACTTGCCCTGCGCGGTGGCGGCGGGCACCACGGCCATGGCAAGGTTCGACCACACGATGCCGGTCAGGATGTCGACCTTCTCGGACTGGATCATCTTGTCGGCGATCTGCACCGCCACGTCGGGCTTCTGCTGGTCGTCCTCGACGATCACCTCGACGTCGTCGCGCCCGGCCTTCTGCATCGCCAGCAGAAAGCCGTCACGGGTGTCGATGCCGAGGCTGGCACCGCCGCCGGACAGCGTGGTGATCATGCCGACCTTCACCTCGGCCTGTGCGCTCGCGGCAAGTGCCGCCAGGCTCGCGGCGGCGAGCAGCGTTCTGATGGACATTGCGAAACTCCCTGTTCTCGTTCCCCCTGCCGGATCTCCGCCCGGCGTGCCGCGCAAGGGTTAACGGAAATGCGAGCGATGTCCATGCAGGACCTTTCCCATGCCATGCCCCGCCGCAGGGGCGCCACAAAAAAGGCCGGGCGCAAAGGCCCGGCCCTGTCCGTGAGGGTTGGACGGTCGGTGTCTCAGATCGCGACCACGTCGAGCGGCGGGAAGCCGTTGAAGCCGACCGAGGCATAGGTCGAGGTGTAGGCGCCGCAGTTGCGGATCACGATGCGGTCGCCGGCGCGCAGCCCCAGCGGCAGCTCGACCGGGCGCTTCTCGTAGAGCACGTCGGCGCTGTCGCAGGACGGCCCCGCGAGGATGCAGGCGCCGGTGTCCTCGTGATCCCGGTCGGTGAGGAACTGGTAGCGGATCGCCTCTTCGATGGTCTCGGCAAGGCCCGAGAACTTGCCGATGTCGAGGTAGACCCAGCGGTGCAGGTCGTTGTCGGACTTCTTCGAGACCAGCAGCACCTCGGCGGCAATGGCGCCCGCCTCGGCCACGAGGCCACGGCCGGGCTCGGCCATCACCTCGGGAACGTCGCCGAAGCGCTCGTGCACAAGGGTCATGACGTCTGCCGCGTAGCAGGCCGGCGCGTCGATCGCCTCGCCGTAGAAGGCCGGGAAACCGCCGCCGATGTTGAGCAGCGACATCTCATGGCCGGCGTCGCGGGCGGCGTGCCAGATGGCTGCGACCTGGTCGAGCACCGGCGCCCACATCTGGGCGCGGCGGGTCTGCGAGCCCACGTGGAACGACAGGCCCACCGGCGCGAGGCCGAGCTGACGCGCCACGGTGAAGAGGTGCAGGACCTTGTCGCGCGAGCAGCCGAACTTGCGGGTGAGCGGCCAGTCGGCCTCGGTGTTCTCGACGATCACGCGGATGTAGACGCGCGCGCCGGGCGCGTGCTCGGCGATCTTCTCGAGCTCCTGCTCGGCGTCCGCGGCAAAGAGGGTCACACCTTGGGCATGGGCCCAGGCGACGTCTGACACCTTCTTGACGGTGTTGCCGAAGGAGATCCGGTCGGCCGTGGCACCGGCAGCGAGGCACATGGCGATCTCGGTGCGCGAGGCGGCGTCGAAGTTCGAGCCGAGGCGGGTGAGCGTGCGCAGGATCTCGGGCGCCGGGTTCGCCTTGACCGCGTAGTGGATGCGGGCACGGCCGAGCCCCTGCGCCAGCGCGGCGTAGTGGCGCGCCACCGTCTGGGTGTCGATCACCAGCGTCGGGCGCTCGAACCGGTGCGCACGCACGTAGGCCTCGGCGCGGCTGAGCGAGCGCTCCGGTGCGGTCTCCGGGTCGGGGGCGGCAAAGACAGGGGTTTGACGGGCAGCGAGCCCGGTCACGTATGCGTTCATGGTCATCTCCAATCAGACCCGGCCATTCCGGTTTCCCGGCGCAGACCGCTCAGTTCCAAGGGAGACGTTACCGTCGCTACGTAACCGCGTGGGAAGGATCCCCACCTCGACAGAGGCGCGTGCGTTGGCGTCTATGAACGCGCATATGGCGCCGGAGTACCACGCAATCAAGATCGTTTCGGGGCGGTTCGGAGAATTTTCGCGCGACGGCCTCAGCCGTGTTCGCGCAGGCACAGTTGCGGCGGCTCGCCGCGCTTGCCTTCGGTCTCGGCCCCGCAATGGATGCAGGTCCAGCGCGAGACATCGCCCTGGCGGTATTCCCGCCAGCGGCAGAGCCTGCGGTCCCGGTGTTTCCTGTTGTAGAGCAGCAGGATCACGAACGCGACGACGAGGCCGACGGCAAAGATCATTGCCGGCCTCGGGAAATCGGTCGCTGTGTCATGGGATCAGCCGGCAGGGCGGATGCTCCGCCCCGGACGCCCTCAGGCGGCCTGGTAGTAGGCGCAGGTGCCGGGCTCTTCGTCCGCATCGCGGGCGGTGTCGTGCACGAGAACGGGTTCGGGCTGGTAGTAGGCATAGGCCTGTTCGAGAATGGCAAGCGCCTCGGCGGCGTCGATTTGCGATTTGGTCTGCTCTTGCATCGGGTGGTCCTTCGGTATCGGTCCGTCTTTCCCCCCTCGGACGTCTAGATAGCCTTTGCTGCAGCGCAGCACACCCCCCGATGCTGCAACAGGGCTTTGCAGCTCCTGCATGGTTCCGCAGGGTCATCGCCCCCCCACCCCGCTGGCAGGACACTTTCGAAACGCAAGACGCCGCGCTTGCGGAAAGCGCGGCGTCGAGATGTCGTTGGACGGTCCGTCTCAGACGTGCCGGTTCAGCATCATGCGCTTGATCTCGGCGATGGATTTCGCCGGGTTCAGACCTTTCGGGCAGGTCTTGGTGCAGTTCATGATGGTGTGGCAGCGGTAAAGCTTGAACGGGTCCTCGAGCGCGTCGAGACGCTCGCCCGTGGCCTCGTCGCGGCTGTCGATGATCCAGCGGTAGGCGTGAAGCAGCGCAGCCGGGCCGAGATAGCGGTCGGAGTTCCACCAGTAGCTCGGGCACGAGGTCGAGCACGAAGCGCACATCACGCACTCATAGAGACCGTCGAGCTTCTTGCGGTCCTCGATGGACTGCTTCCACTCCTTCTCGGGACGGTTGGTCTTGGTCTCGAGCCACGGCATGATCGAGGCGTGCTGCGCGTAGAAATGCGTCAGGTCGGGGATCAGGTCCTTGACCACGGGCATGTGCGGCAGCGGGTAGATCTTCACGTCGCCCTTGATCTCGTCGAGACCGTAGATGCAGGCGAGCGTGTTGATGCCGTCGATGTTCATCGCGCAGGAGCCGCAGATGCCTTCACGGCAGGAGCGGCGGAAGGTCAGCGTCGGGTCGATCTCGTTCTTGATCTTGATAAGCGCGTCCAGAACCATCGGGCCGCACTTGTCCATGTCGAGGAAATAGGTATCGACGCGCGGGTTCTCGCCGTCCTCCGGGTTCCAGCGATAGATCTTGAAGGCCCGGACGTTGGTCGCGCCCTGTGGCTTGGGCCAGGTCTTGCCGGTCCGGATCTTCGAGTTCTTGGGGAGTGTGAATTGAACCATGTCGCTCTCCTATCGGATGAGGGCCGGCAGCCCCTCGGCCGCCAGGCAGGTTAGTGTCTCGGGCTTCGAGACGATCTCTCGGACGATCTGCACGGTGCTTTCCGTCGGACCGGTCACGCTGTCCGCCGCAAGCGCGTAGATCTGCGTCGCGGTGGCATTGTTGATGATGCAGTCGAGGGCCGGCTGCACCGGAACGCCCGGGAATTGCTCGACCACGATCTTGGACGTGGTCGACCGGGCCGCGGAGCGCGCAATCTCGTCCTGGCTTTCCGCGGAGCAGGCGGCAAGGAAGAGGATCGGTAGCAGAATCTTGCGCAAGAAACGTCTCCTAGTAGAGCAGCCAGTAGAACGGGCCACCACGCATGCAGTCGCGGGTGCCCCGCTTGTAGAGGATATCGGTCACGATATCGTCGGTCAGTTCGTTCTGGGCCAGGGCGCTGTTCATCGCCAGCGCCTCGATCTGGCCACGGCTCGCGAAGTCGAGCGTGCAGGCCACGGCCCGCTCGGTCGGCACCCCGGGCGCCATGCGCGCCAGCACCGGCGCCACCGCCTGCGCCGCGGTCTCGCGGGCGAGGGAGTTCTCCTCGACCGGGGACAGCAGCGAGCAGCCGGACACCGCCAGCACCAGGAGGACGCCGCTCAGCCTTTGCATAGCAGCCTTCCCCGGTACATGCCGCGCACGCCCGAAGGGCAGGACGCGCTTGCCTGGAACGGAACCGCCCCGGCCGGGACCGCTCCGCGTTTCACCGTCGCCGGCAGGCTCCGCATCGCGGGTTGCGCAATGATCGGGCCCGCGACGCCCGCGTCACCTTCGAGCCGGCGCAGGTAGGCCGCCGAGTCCAACGGATCGAGAGCCTTGCCCAGATCCGCCGGGGTCGCTGCCGGGTAGACCTGGTTCCCGTAGGACCGGGCCGGCATCGGGGTGAGCGGGGGCCGGCCCACCGCGTCGAACATGCAGGCATTGATCTGCCCCGCAAGCTCGGGCGGCGTCGACCGGCTGGCAAGCACGACGTAGGAATTGGCGGTCACGCCATTCGCCGAGCGGTATTTCTGCGCGATGGCAAGCGGCTGGGTCGCCCCCTCCAGCCCCGCACATTGCCAGATCGCTGCCCTCTGCGCCTGGAACCGAGCCTGGGCTTCCGGGCTCGGCCCGAAGGCTGCAAGAGTGAGAATGGCAGCGAAAAGCACGGGCTTCATCAGAACGTCCGGGCTTTCGGTGCGATCTTGGCCAGGCTGATGCCGCCCTCGGCTTCGGTGGTCAGCGGATCGACAACCACCGGGCGCTGGCTCAGCGTCACCGTGTTGCCCTCGACGCGGCTGATGGTGTGGACCCGCCAGTTCTCGTCGTCGCGGTTCGGATAGTCCTCATGGGCGTGCGCCCCGCGGCTCTCCTTGCGCGCCTCGGCGCCGACGATGGTCGCGAGCGCGTTGGGCATGAGGTTGGTGAGTTCCAGCGATTCCATCAGGTCCGAGTTCCAGATCAGCGTCCGGTCAGTGACCTTGAGATCGCCCATCTTGCCGGCGATCGCGGTCATCTTCTCGACACCCTCCTTGAGGGTCTTGTCGGTCCGGAACACCGCCGCGTCGGCCTGCATGGTGCGCTGCATTTCGAGGCGCAGCTCGGCGGTCGGCGTATCGCCGTCCGCGTTGCGGATGCTGTCGAAGCGGTCGAAGGCCTTGTCCACCGAGACCTGGTTCAGCGCGTGCTTGGACGCGGCGCGGTCGACCACCTCGCCGGCGCGGATCGCGGCAGCGCGGCCGAAGACCACGAGGTCGATCAGCGAGTTGGACCCGAGACGGTTGGCACCGTGCACCGAGGCGCAGCCCGCCTCGCCCACGGCCATCAGGCCCGGAACGACGGCATTCGGGTTGTCCGCGGTCGGGTTCAGAACCTCGCCCCAGTAGTTGGTCGGAATGCCGCCCATGTTGTAGTGCACGGTCGGCAGCACCGGGATCGGCTCCTTGGTCACGTCGACGCCGGCGAAGATCTTCGCCGATTCCGAGATGCCCGGAAGCCGCTCGGCCAGCGCCTCGGCCGGCAGGTGAGACAGGTTCAGGTGGATGTGGTCGCCATGTTCGCCCACACCGCGGCCTTCGCGGATCTCCATGGTCATCGAGCGCGAGACGTAGTCACGCGGCGCGAGGTCCTTGTAGGTCGGTGCGTAGCGCTCCATGAAACGCTCGCCCTCGGAGTTGGTGAGGTAACCGCCCTCGCCCCGTGCGCCCTCGGTGATGAGGCAGCCCGAGCCGTAGATGCCGGTGGGGTGGAACTGCACGAATTCCATGTCCTGCAGCGCGAGGCCCGCACGGGCCACCATGCCGCCGCCGTCGCCGGTGCAGGTGTGCGCCGAGGTGGCCGAGAAGTAGGCCCGGCCGTAGCCGCCGGTGGCCAGAACGACCATCTTGGCGTTGAAGATGTGGAAGGTGCCGTCGTCGAGCTTCCAGCAGACCACGCCCTGGCAGACGCCGTCATCGCTCATGATGAGGTCGATGGCGAAGTACTCGATGTAGAACTCGGCGTTGTTCTTCAGCGACTGGCCGTAGAGCGTGTGCAGGATGGCGTGGCCGGTACGGTCGGCCGCGGCGCAGGTGCGCTGCACGGGCGGGCCTTCACCGAACTCGGTGGTGTGGCCGCCGAAGGGCCGCTGGTAGATCTTGCCTTCCTCGGTGCGCGAGAACGGCACGCCGTAGTGCTCGAGCTCGTAGACCGCGGCGGGAGCCGAACGCGCGAGGTATTCCATCGCGTCGGTATCGCCGAGCCAGTCCGAGCCCTTGACGGTGTCGTACATGTGCCACTGCCAGTTGTCGGGGCCCATGTTGGACAGCGACGCGGCGATGCCGCCCTGTGCGGCGACGGTGTGCGAGCGGGTCGGGAAGACCTTGGTCACGCAGGCGGTGCGCAGGCCCTGCTCCGCCATGCCCAGCGTGGCGCGCAGGCCGGCGCCGCCGGCCCCCACGACCACGACGTCATAGGTATGCGTCTCGTATTCGTATGCAGCCATTTTCCTGGTCTTCCTGTCTCAGAGCGCGATCTTGACGAGCGCGAAAAGCCCGCAGGCGATCATGACGTAGCTGAAGGCGACGTAGGCCATGATCAGAACCTTGCGGGTGGTGCCGGCGGTGTAATCCTCGATCATCACACGCCCACCCTTGTGGAAGTGCATCATGCCGACGATCAGCACGAGCGCGGTGAGGATCGCGGGGAAGGGCCGCGACATGGTGGCCAGCGCCGCGTCGTAGCCGGAGCCGAGCGCGTTGCCGAAGATGAAGATCCAGGCCGGCATCATGAAGGCCAGCGCGACCGAGGACACGATCATGAACCAGTGATGCTCTGCGCCGGTGTGGGCCGAGCCCTTGCCAACGGCGCGCTTGCGGTCGGTGATGTAACGCATCGTGACGTCCCCCTCAGAGCCAGATGATGATCACGGTCAGGATCGTCAGCACGACCGACCCGTAAACGCAGATCCAGCCGAGTTTTTCGGCGGTTTCGATGTCAAGCCCCTTGCCCGCGTCGAAGACGAGGTGACGGAGGCCGCCGAGGTAATGGTACCAGATCGCCCAGAGCGAGCCGAACATGATCAGGTCGCCGACGAAGGAGGTGATCCACCATTCGGCGGTTTCGAAGTATTCGGGTCCCGCGGCGAGCGCGAGAAGCCACCAGATCAGCAGGAGCACCGCGACCATCATCGCGTTGCCGGTGATCCTGATCATCACAGAGGTCACTGCGGTGAGCTGGAGGCGGTAGTATTGAACGAACATGAAGGGGGAGAGCGGGCGCTCGATCCGTTTCGCTTCGGCCATGGCTAGTCCTTTCGGTTCCCTTGTGCTCGGGTTCTAGCGGGTTTTCTCCCCCTCTGTCACCAGACTGCACGCGCAGCGAGCGCGTTTTTTGCCCGCTTTTGGAAAAAATAGGCAGGATATGTGATCACACCCAAAAAGCTGTGATCACATTCTCGACGCTAACATTCTGCGTCGCGGAAAACCGGGCGGGGACTTGATTCTGTGCAGGCCCGCACGGTGCGGACCCAGGGCTCACTCGGGGAAACCCAGCCGCTTGAGCGCGAGGGCGCCCATGCTGCGGCGGGCGGGATCCGCCGAGTTCAGATCCCGGTGAATGCGGGACACGAGCCCGCTGAACTTGCGGCGCTTGACCAACGCGTCGATGGCTTCGGGGATCTTGCTCGCCGGCATCGCCAGAACGTCGCTCGTGCCGCTTGGGAGCGGAGTGCCAGACATCGGGGAACCTCTTCTGCAAAAAGGACGATTCTCTTTCACCACTTCGATTGTATTCTCTTTCACCACTTCGATTGTAAAGATCGGGAAACACTAACGCTAAGATTTAGTAAATGTTCCCCCGCAGCTTATTGCGGCATGAGCGCCCAGTAATCGAGATCGAGCAGAACCTCGGGCAGATACTTGCCGTCCTCGCCCCGAAGCGTGAAGGACTCCCCGCCCTTGGTGGCCACCAGCCGCAGCCGGATCGCGCCCACGCCCGGCGCCGGCGTGTCGGCTTTGTCGAGCACTTCGGTCCAGGCCTTGACGGTATCGCCCGAGAAGCACGGGTTGGCGTGGGCGCCGCCGTTCAGCCCCACGATCATCTGCGCGTTGGCAAGCCCGTTGAAGCTCAGGGCGCGGGCCATCGAGATCACGTGACCGCCGTAGATCAGGCGCTGGCCGTCGGGCCGGAAGGTGGCGTCGAAATGCACCTTGGCGGTGTTCTGCCAGAGCCGCGTCGCCATCATGTGCTCGGCCTCCTCGATGGTGACGCCGTCGACGTGGTCGATGGTCTCGCCCGGCTCGTAATCGCCCCAACGGTGCGGCTCCCCCGCGAGGGTGAAATCGTAGGCCGAGAAATCCAGGCCCTCGGGGATCACCAGATCCTCGGGCGCCAGCACCGACTTCAGCTCCGGCATCACCGTCTCGGGCGCCGGAGCGTCGAGATCCTTCTTCCGCACCATCACCCAGCGGCAATACTCCATCACGGTCTCGCCGTTCTGATTGGTGCCGGTGGTGCGCACGTAGACCACCCCGGTCTTGCCGTTCGAGTTCTGCTTGAGCCCGATCACCTCGGAGGAGGATCGCAGCGTGTCACCGGCATAGACGGGTTTCAGCCAGCGCCCCTCGGCATAGCCGAGGTTTGCCACCGCGTTCAGCGACACGTCCGGCACGGTCTTGCCGAAGACCACGTGGAACGCCGCCAGATCGTCGAGCGGCGAGGCCGGCAGACCGCAGGCCCGGGCGAATTCGTCCGAGGAATAAAGAGCATGCCGCGCCGGGTAGAGCGCATGATAGAGCGCCCGCTCCCCGCCCGAGACGGTGCGCGGCACGGCGTGCTCGATCACCTGGCCGATGCTGTAATCCTCGAAGAACCTGCCCGGGTTGGTCTTGGCCATCAGAGCTCTCCCAGCTTGAGGTCGGGGGTGTAGTCGCCCTCAGCCTCCTTCACCACGGCCTGACCGCAGCGCATCACACCATTGGCGGCGTCGAAGGCGTAGGTGGGCTGACCGTAGAGCTCCCAACCCTTGTTCAGCGCCGATGTCACCTTGTGACAGAAGGCGGAAGTGTCGTCCTCGGAGAGAAAGCGGTAGATCTTCATTCTTTGCTCCAACAGGTTAGCCGAAGGTCGGGTAGCCGAGCCAGGTGTGGATGTAGCCGATCACGAAGAGCAGCAGCACGCTGATCGCCGCGAACATCGCGTCCTTGCCGATGCTGCCCTTCGCGGGCGGGGTCCAGCCGGGCTCGGTCCGGTTGATGACCATGATCTCGACGATGGCCCAGAGGCCCAGCCCGCCGAACAGCACGAAGGAGGGCACGTCGCCGTTCACCAGCAGGTGCGCCACCGCCCAGAGCAGGAAGCCCGTCAGCATCGGGTGACGCATCTTGTAGAAGAGCGCGCCCTTCTTCGGGCCCGGCGAGGTGAAATAGAGCGCCGCCAGCATCAGCAGGTTGTTGATCCCGACCGTCGCCGGATGCCGCCCCCAGAAGAAGGCGCCGTCCGCCATGCGGTAACCGAAGATCATCAGCAGGACCGACACCAGCAGGGCGAGCGCGATCGCCCCCTTGCCCTTGTCGCCCATCGCCGCCCGCTGCGCCGGGGCGAGTCGCTTGAACAGGTGCGCGGCCCACCACAGGGCGACGCCGAGAATGAGAAGGACCATGGGTGTCTCCTTTGGTCTTACCTAATTCCCGGCACAGTGCGATTATTCTGTCATGGCAGCAATGGCATCCGCTTTCGCGAGGATGCTTTGCGCGGTGGCCACGTGCAGGTTCTCGACGATCTTGCCATCGACGACCGCAACCCCCTGCCCCGCCTTCCCGGCGGCCTCGAAGGCCTCGATCTGGCGCTTGGCAAGGTCGATCTCGGCCTCGGTCGGGGCGAAGGCGTCGTTGGCGATCGCGACCTGCGCGGGGTGGATCAGGGTCTTGCCGTCGAAGCCCATGTCGCGGCCCTGGTCGCATTCCGCCTTGAGTCCCTCGTCGTCCTTGAAGGCGTTGTAGACGCCGTCGACGATGACGCAGCCCGTGGCCTTGGCGGCCAGCAGGCAGAGCCCGAGCGAGCTCTGCATCGGCAGCCGGTCGGCGCGGAAGCGCGAGTTCAGTTCCTTGGCGAGGTCGTTGGTGCCCATGACCATGCCCCAGAGCTGCTCGTGCGCGCCGATGGCGGCGGCGTTGAGGATGCCGCGCGGCGTTTCCATCATCGCCCAGAGCGGCTTGTCGGTGAGTTTCGCGAGCGCGTCGAGCTGTTCGGGGCTCTCGACCTTGGGCAGCAGGATGGCATCGCAATCCATGTCGTTGGCGGCGACCGCATCGTCCTTGCCCCAGCGGGTGTCGAGCCCGTTGATCCGCACGATCTTCGTGCGCTTGCCGAAACCGCCCTGGCGCAGCGCCGCGGCGAGGGTCTCGCGCGCGGCCTCCTTTTCTCCGGGCGACACCGCGTCCTCGAGATCGAAGATGATCGCATCGACCGGAAGCGTCCGGGCCTTGTCCAGAGCACGGTCCTTGGAGCCCGGAATATAGAGCACCGAGCGGTAGGGGCGCATCGTGAGGTCCATGTTTCTCCTCCCTCTCGAAGAAATAATGTTGCGTGGTAGAGGCCAGTTTTTTGCGAAAAGTGCAAGAGACTTTGTGCCGCGACGCAGAAAAAAGCACCGCATTTGAGCTGTTGCGCCCTGGCAGGGGGTAACGCGCGGGTCCGTTAACCTTTCCTTGGACATTGTTCCGCAGGCTCGGAACAGGCGGCGGAAACGGTCCCCGCCGCGGGAGCGAAGCCAACCGAAGCCGAGGGCAAGACAGGCGCGGGACGCGGACAAAGAGCCGCTCGGCCCGGCGCCACAGCCGAAAGGGCAAAGCGATGAATGCGACGAAAGCAGTTACGACAGTCGTGGCGGCCGTGATCGCGGCGGTCTCCGCCGGAACGGCCCACGCTCAGAACCCCGCCTGCGCCCCGCGCGATCAGGTCGTCGAGAAGCTTGCCACGAAATACGGCGAGACCCGCCGGAGCATCGGGCTCGGCAGCAACAACGCGATGATGGAGGTGTTCGCCTCGGGCGAGACCGGCACCTGGACGATCACCGTGACCTCCGCCGCGGGCGTCACCTGTCTCGTCGCCAGCGGACAGGCGTTCGAAACCCTCGCCGAGGCGCTGCCGAAGCCGGAAAGCGACGCGTGACGCACGGCCGCACGATCCGTCCGAGAATCGAAGGTCTCGCGCCCGAGTGCCATTTTTGACGGCAATCACGGCCCCCTCACGTGGTGATTTACACACTCTGGGCGGGCGCGACCGTTCGTATGCTAACCTATCGTTTTCCTTGTCTTTAGCGCCATCATTTCAGAATCGCTCCGCGCCATGCGCCGCCCGGGCCTCCCGCAGCACCCTTGCACCTGTGCAGGCAAACCCTTACGCAAGCGGCGGAATTGTCAAATGGAGCGGAGATTAGATCCATGGCCAGACCCAAGATCGCCCTCATCGGCGCGGGACAGATCGGCGGCACGCTTGCGCACCTCGCAGCCCTGAAGGAACTGGGTGACGTCGTTCTCTTCGACATCGCCGAAGGCACCCCCGAGGGCAAGGCGCTCGACATCGCCGAGTCCGGCCCCTCGGAAGGCTTCGACGCCACGCTGAAGGGCACGCAAGACTACGCCGACATCGCCGGCGCCGACGTCTGCATCGTGACGGCCGGTGTGGCGCGCAAGCCCGGCATGAGCCGCGACGACCTGCTCGGCATCAACCTCAAGGTCATGAAATCCGTCGGTGAAGGCATCCGCGACAACGCTCCGGATGCCTTTGTCATCTGCATCACCAACCCGCTCGACGCGATGGTCTGGGCCCTGCAGAAGTTCTCGGGGCTGCCCGCGAACAAGGTCTGCGGCATGGCAGGCGTGCTCGACTCGGCCCGCTTCCGTCACTTCCTCGCGACCGAGTTCAACGTGTCGATGAAGGACGTCACCGCCTTCGTGCTCGGCGGCCACGGCGACACCATGGTGCCGTCGGTCCGTTACTCGACCGTCGCCGGCGTTCCGCTGCCGGACCTCGTCGAGATGGGCTGGACCACGCAAGAGAAGCTGGACGCCATCGTGCAGCGCACCCGTGACGGCGGCGCCGAGATCGTTGGCCTGCTGAAGACCGGCTCGGCCTTCTACGCGCCCGCAACCTCGGCCATCGAAATGGCGGAAGCCTATCTCAAGGACCAGAAGCGCGTCCTGCCCTGCGCCGCCTACTGCGACGGCGACCTCGGCGTGTCCGACATGTACGTGGGCGTGCCCACCGTGATCGGCGCCGGTGGCATCGAGAAGATCATGAACATCAAGCTCAACAAGGAAGAGCAAGAGATGTTCGACACCTCGGTGAAGGCCGTGAAGGGCCTCGTCGAGGCGTGCAAGGACATCGACAGCTCGCTCGCGTAAGACACCCGCCGGGGCGTGGTTCAGCGCCCCGGCACCCCCCGGATCAGTCCGGCAAGGTCCTCGGGACCGGTATAGCGCTTCGAGCCGCCAAACACCGGCGACTGCTCCAGCGTCCCCCCCTTCAGAAGCCGCTTGTAATGCTCCGAGCCATCCGCGTGCTGTCCCCGCTGCGCGATGTACTCGACCCCCTTGCGCCCGCGCGTGAGCGGGTAATGCAGGAAGGCGGCGATGCTCTCGGAACAGCGCAGCGCGGTGTCGGCCTTGTGCGGGCCGCCGGCAAACCGCATCCCCCGCTTCCAGCGCAGCAGTCCGAGCTTGGTGCAGTTGAGCGAACCGCTGAAGAGCTTGCGCGACACCTTCCGCCCGAGCCAGCCCGCATCGGCGTTCACCGGCCGGTCGAGCCCGAAGCGGTTGCGCACCACCCAGGTCGCGAGCGGCCCCGCCCCCTTGGGCTTGGGGTAGAACAGCCGGTGCCGCGCGCCGCCGTTGAAGATGACCGGCGGCGACGGGTGTTTGGCCAGCACCTTGGGCGTGACCGGGCGCATGATGTAGCCCTCGGGAAAGCCTGCAGGTGCATCGAAGAACGGGAAACACTCGGCGAGGCTGCGGCCGCTGCCATCGGGATAGACGTGCTCGGACAGCGGCAGGTCGCCATACATGTCGATCATCAGCGTGAGCACCACCTCGGCGCCTTCGGCATCGAGCTCGGAGAGGTACGACCCGATCTCGCGCCCCTGCATCCCCGGGTAGACGAAATGCTCGTCGAGATCCGGCACGAGACTCCAGCGGCCGGTGCACAGCGTGTCCATGATCTCGCCGCGCCACTCCGCCTTGTCGGTGCCGAAATGCGAGTCCGGCTTCGGATGGAACACCGTGACGTCGGGCTGGGCCGCGAGGAACTCGGAGGTGCCGTCGGTCGAACGGTCGTCGACGATGAGGAAGGTCGGGCGGCAGATCCGGCGGTAGTGGTCGAGGAAGTCGGCGAGGATGTTGACCTCGTTATGGGCCAGCGCGACCACCGGAAGCGCCGTTGAATCGTGCCGGTCCTCGCCGTATCTCACCAGTCTCTGCACGTCCCGGGCCTCCGTTCGTCGCGGTTTCCTCCTCGATACCGCGACCGGCCCGAGCTCACAATCGCCAACCGGACAGGCAGTTCGGCGTGATTCTGCCCGTCACGCGCTAACATCGGCGGGGTCCGCCGGTATTTGTGATCACAGCCCCAAAACGTGTGATCACAAAGCGAAAAAATTGCTCGCAATTCGCGGGGTCCGGCAATATTTCGACTGACGCAGGCCGATATGCATGGGTATACCGGCACCGAAATCGCAGCAAGACGGGAAGATTCTTTCATGAACATCCATGAATATCAGGCGAAGGCGCTTCTGCGCGACTATGGCTGCCCGGTCTCCGACGGCCGTATCGTGCTGACTGCCAACGACGCCAAGACCGCCGCGGGCGAGCTCGACGGGCCGCTCTGGGTGGTCAAGGCGCAGATCCACGCAGGTGGTCGCGGCAAGGGCTCCTTCAAGGAATCCGAGGCTGGCGAAAAGGGCGGCGTGCGCCTTGCCAAGTCGGTCGAAGAGGCCGCCGAGGAAGCCAACCGGATGCTCGGCCACACGCTGGTGACGCACCAGACCGGTCCGGCAGGCAAGCAGGTCAACCGCATCTACATCGAGGACGGCTCGGACATCACCTCCGAATTCTACCTCGCCCTGCTCGTCGACCGCGTCACCTCGCGCGTGTCCATCGTCTGCTCGACCGAGGGCGGCATGGACATCGAGGAAGTGGCAGCCTCGACCCCCGAGAAGATCCTGTCGTTCTCCATCGACCCCGCCGTCGGCTACCAGGGCTTCCACGGCCGTCGCGTCGCCTTCGCCCTCGGGCTGTCCGGCAAGCAGATCCGCCAGTGCACCAACCTCCTCTCGAACCTCTACCGGATGTTCGTCGAGAAGGACATGGAGATGCTCGAGATCAACCCGCTGATCGTCACCACCGACGGTGATCTCAAGTGCCTCGACTGCAAGGCCGGCTTCGACGGCAACGCGCTCTACCGCCACCCCGACATCGTCGGCCTGCGCGACGAGACCGAGGAAGACCCCAAGGAACTCGCCGCCTCGCAGCACGACCTGAACTACATCGCGCTCGACGGTGAGATCGGCTGCATGGTGAACGGCGCAGGCCTTGCCATGGCAACCATGGACATCATCAAGCTCTACGGTGCAGAGCCCGCCAACTTCCTTGACGTGGGCGGCGGCGCAACCAAGGAGAAGGTGACCGAAGCCTTCAAGATCATCACCTCGGACCCGAACGTGAAGGGCATCCTGGTGAACATCTTCGGTGGCATCATGCGCTGCGACGTGATCGCAGAGGGTGTGCTCGCCGCGGTGAAGGAAGTCGGTCTGCAGGTTCCGCTGGTCGTGCGTCTCGAAGGCACCAACGTGGATCTCGGCAAGGAGATCATCGCGAACTCCGGTCTGAACGTGATCGCCGCCGACAACCTCAGCGATGGCGCCGAGAAGATCGTGAAGGCCGTGAAGGGCTGATCCGGGTGCGGTCGATGCAGCATATCACCGACGGCGTGGAACGTTCCGCGCGCGTGGCGTGTTCCCCCCGCAAAGGAGGACTCCGTCATGTCGATCAAGCTGCCCGGCCGCAACACCCTGCCCACCGTCTCCGCGAAGCCGCTTCCGGCACGTCGCGACCGGCTTTTGCCGGTGGCCTATGCCGGCGGGATGCTCGCGATCGGAGCGGCTCTGCTGGTCGCCAAGCCGAAGTTCGGGCATGTTCCGCAGCCCAACCGCATGGGGGACGGACCGCGGCTCAGCCGCTGGCGCCGTGCCGCGCAGCGCGGTCGGGATGGCGTGCAGACCTTCGCGCCGGCCAACGTGACGGACTCCATCGGGCGTTCGCTCATGCTGGGGGGCGTTGCGCTCCTGCTGGCGCGGGCGCTGGACGAGATCGCGGGACGCGACGGGCAGTAACGGCCCCCCTTCCCTTCACCGAACAGAGCGGACAGCGCGCGCCCTTGGGCCGTGTGCTGTCTTTCCGTATCACCGGCCCGCGTCCCGCGGCGCCGTCTCAAAACGCGCGCCGCGCTTCCGCGGCCAACTAGGGAGAACGCCAACCATGGCAGTCCTCGTCGACGCAAATACCAAAGTCATCTGTCAGGGCTTCACCGGCTCGCAGGGCACCTTCCACTCCGAGCAGGCCATCGCCTACGGCACCAAGATGGTCGGCGGCGTGACCCCGGGCAAGGGTGGCCAAGACCACCTCGGCCTGCCCGTCTTCAACTCGGTCCACGAGGCCGTGCACGTGACCGGCGCCAATGCTTCGGTCATCTACGTGCCGCCGCCCTTCGCGGCCGACTCGATCCTCGAGGCCATCGACGCCGAGATCCCGCTGATCGTCTGCATCACCGAGGGCATCCCGGTTCTCGACATGATGAAGGTCAAGCGCGCCCTGATCGACAGCTCCTCGCGCCTGATCGGCCCGAACTGCCCGGGCGTCATCACCCCGGACGCCTGCAAGATCGGCATCATGCCCGGCCACATCCACAAGCGCGGCAAGGTGGGCGTCGTGTCCCGCTCGGGCACGCTGACCTATGAAGCCGTGAAGCAGACCACCGACCTCGGCCTCGGCCAGTCCTCGGCCGTCGGCATCGGCGGTGACCCGATCAAGGGCACCGAGCACATCGACGTGCTCGACATGTTCCTCGACGATCCGGAAACCGAAGCGATCATCATGATCGGCGAAATCGGCGGCTCCGCCGAGGAAGAGGCCGCGGCCTTCATCGCCGAGCAGAAGAAGAAGGGCCGCTGGAAGCCCATCGCAGGCTTCATCGCCGGCCGCACCGCCCCTCCGGGCCGCCGCATGGGCCACGCCGGCGCCATCGTCGCCGGTGGCAAGGGCGACGCGGAATCCAAGATCGAAGCCATGAAGTCCGCGGGCATCGTGGTTGCCGACAGCCCCGCCACCCTCGGCGAGGCCGTGATGGCCGCGATCAAGGGCTGAGCTATCTTCGTCCGCGGCGGGCAGTCCCGTCCGCCGCGGACACGAAATCGTTGATGGGCCGGGACTTGCCTTGCCCGCTGTGACACGGAAGAGGAGCATCACGAAAGGGACCCTGCCGACGAGGTCCCTTTCCTGCTGCTTCACCGATCGGTCAGAAAGGAAGACGCGCGATGACGGATCAAAGCCCCAACGACCAGTTCCACGCCTCCAGCTTCATGCAGGGGGCGAACGCGGAATATCTTGAACAGATGTACGCCCGCTACGCCAACGACCCGAATGCGGTCGACGAGGCGTGGGCCGAATTCTTCAAGGCTCTCGGCGACGACGAGACCAGCGTCAAGAAAGAGGCGCAGGGCGCCTCGTGGGATCGTGCCGACTGGCCGCCCGCTCCGCAGGATGATCTGACCGCCGCCCTCACCGGCGAGTGGCCGATGCCCGCGATGCCCGCCGAAGCCAAGGGCGCCGGCAAGAAGATCGCCGCCAAGGCCGCCGAAAAGGGCGTCTCGGTGACCGACGATCAGGTCAAGCGCGCCGTGCTCGACTCGATCCGCGCGCTGATGATCATCCGCGCGCACCGCATCCGCGGCCACCTTGCCGCCGATCTCGACCCGCTGGGCCTGCACGGCCGCGACGCGCACCCCGAGCTCGACCCCAAGGCCTACGGCTTCACCGAAGCCGACATG
This sequence comes from Salipiger thiooxidans, assembly GCF_900102075.1. GTDB lineage: Bacteria > Pseudomonadota > Alphaproteobacteria > Rhodobacterales > Rhodobacteraceae > Salipiger > Salipiger thiooxidans. Next base: position 105,765 of record NZ_FNAV01000006.1, read on the forward strand.
GACCGCCCGATCTTCATCGACAACGTGCTCGGCCTGCAGGTCGCGTCGCTGCGCGAGATCATGGGCGTGCTCAAGCGCACCTATTGCGGCACCTTCGCCCTCCAGTACATGCACATCTCGGACCCCGAGCAGTCGGCATGGCTCAAGGAGCGCATCGAGGGCTACGGCAAGGAGGTGAAGTTCACCCGCGAGGGACGCCGCGCCATCCTCAACAAGATGGTCGAGGCCGAGGGCTTCGAGAAGTTCCTCCATGTGAAGTACATGGGCACCAAGCGCTTCGGCCTCGACGGCGGTGAATCGCTGATCCCGGCCATGGAGCAGATCATCAAGCGCGGCGGCAGCCTCGGCATCAAGGAGATCGTCTTCGGGATGCCGCACCGTGGCCGCCTGTCGGTGCTCGCCAACGTGCTGCAAAAGCCCTACCGCGCGATCTTCAACGAATTCCAGGGCGGCTCGTTCAAGCCCGAGGACGTGGACGGCTCCGGCGACGTGAAATACCACCTCGGCGCCTCCTCGGACCGCGAGTTCGACGGCAACAAGGTGCACCTGTCGCTGACCGCCAACCCCTCGCACCTCGAGGCGGTGAACCCGGTGGTGCTCGGCAAGGTCCGCGCCAAGCAGGACCAGCTCAATGACGTCGAGCGCCGGCAGGTGCTTCCGATCCTGCTGCACGGCGACGCGGCCTTCGCGGGCCAGGGCGTCGTGGCCGAGTGCTTCGCGCTCTCCGGCCTGCGCGGCCACCGCACCGGCGGCACCATCCACATCGTGGTGAACAACCAGATCGGCTTCACCACCGCGCCGCACTTCTCGCGCTCGTCGCCCTACCCCACCGACAACGCTCTGGTGGTCGAGGCGCCGATCTTCCACGTCAACGGGGACGACCCCGAGGCCGTGGTCCACGCCGCCAAGGTCGCGACCGAGTTCCGCCAGAAGTTCGGCAAGGACGTGGTCATCGACATGTTCTGCTATCGTCGCTTCGGTCACAACGAAGGTGACGAGCCGATGTTCACCAACCCGGTGATGTACAAGCAGATCAAGAGCCACAAGACCACGCTCACGCTCTACACGGACCGTCTCGTCAAGGACGGCCTGATCCCCGAGGGCGAGATCGAGGACATGAAGGCGGCGTTCCAGGCCCACCTCAACGAAGAGTTCGAGGCCGGCAAGACCTACAAGCCGAACAAGGCAGACTGGCTCGACGGCCGCTGGTCGCATCTCGACGCGCAGAAGGAAGGCAACTACCAGCGCGGCGAAACGGCGATCAAGCCCGAGACCATGGCCGAGATCGGCAAGGGGCTGACCACCACGCCCGACGGCTTCCCGCTGCACAAGACCATCGGCCGCTTCCTCGACGCGCGGACCAAGATGTTCGAGACCGGCCAGGGCTTCGACTGGGCGACGGGCGAGGCACTTGCCTTCGGCTCGCTGCTGACCGAGGGCTACCCGGTGCGTCTCGCGGGCCAGGACTCGACCCGCGGCACCTTCTCGCAGCGCCACTCCGGCCTCGTGAACCAGGATGACGAAGAGCGCTACTACCCGCTCAACCACATCCGCGACGGTCAGGCCCGCTACGAGGTCATCGACTCGGCGCTGTCGGAATACGCGGTCTGCGGTTTCGAATACGGCTACTCGCTGGCCGAGCCCAATGCGCTGACGCTCTGGGAAGCCCAGTTCGGCGACTTCGCCAACGGCGCGCAGATCATGTTCGACCAGTTCATCTCTTCGGGTGAATCCAAGTGGCTGCGGATGTCGGGCCTCGTCTGCCTGCTGCCGCACGGCTACGAGGGCCAGGGGCCGGAGCACTCCTCTGCCCGCCTGGAGCGCTTCCTGCAGATGTGCGGTCAGGACAACTGGATCGTCGCCAACTGCTCGACCCCGGCGAACTACTTCCACATCCTGCGCCGGCAGTTGCATCGCAGCTACCGCAAGCCGCTCATCATGATGACGCCGAAGTCGCTTCTGCGTCACAAGCTGGCGGTCTCGACGGCGGCGGACTTCACCACCGGGTCGAGCTTCCACCGCGTCCTGTGGGACAGCGCGCAATCCGGCGAGAGCCAGACCCAGCTGAAGCCCGACGCCGAGATCAAGCGCGTGGTGATGTGCTCGGGCAAGGTCTACTACGACCTGCTGGAAGAGCGCGATGCGCGCGGGCTGGACGACGTCTACCTGCTGCGGGTCGAGCAGTTCTACCCGTTCCCGGCGCTGTCGCTGGTGAAGGAGCTGGAACGCTTCAAGGGCGCCGAGATGATCTGGTGCCAGGAAGAGCCCAAGAACCAGGGTGCCTGGACCTTCATCGAACCCAACATCGAATGGGTGCTGGGCCGCATCGACGCGACCCACCAGCGGCCGCGCTACGTCGGCCGCGCCACCTCGGCCTCGCCCGCGACGGGTCTGGCCAGCCAACACAAGGCACAACAAGAGGCGCTCGTGAACGAGGCGCTGACCATCGAAGGGAACTGACACAATGACGACCGAAGTGCGCGTCCCCACGCTCGGGGAATCCGTGACCGAGGCAACGGTGGCCACCTGGTTCAAGAAACCGGGCGACGCCGTGGCCGTGGACGAGATGCTGTGCGAGCTTGAGACCGACAAGGTGACCGTCGAGGTGCCCTCCCCCGTGGAAGGCGTCCTCGAGGACATCGTCGCGAAGGAAGGCGATACCGTGGGCGTGGACGCGCTGCTGGCCAATATCGCGCCCGCTGGCGAAGCCGGCTCGACCACCGTCGAAGAGCGCCCCTCGGCCGCCAAGCCCGCCGCCCCCTCGGGCGACGCGGCCCCGGTCGACGTGATGGTGCCGACGCTGGGTGAATCGGTGACCGAGGCCACCGTCTCGACCTGGTTCAAGAAGGTCGGCGACAGCGTCCAGCAGGACGAGATGCTCTGCGAGCTCGAGACCGACAAGGTCTCGGTCGAGGTTCCCGCGCCCGCCTCCGGCACGCTGACCGAGATCCTCGCCCCCGAGGGCTCGACCGTGGAAGCCGGCGGCAAGCTCGCCGTGCTCTCGAGCGGTTCCGGCGCCGCCGCCCCGGCCGCGGCCCCCGCCGCTGCCGCACCTGCCGCCTCCTCGGGCAGCAAGGACGCGGAAGACGCCCCCTCGGCCAAGAAGGCCATGGCGGAAGCCGGGCTCGACCCGAAATCCGTGCAGGGCACCGGCAAGGACGGCCGCGTCATGAAGGAAGACGTGACCGCCGCGATCGCCGCCGCCAAGTCCGCGCCCGCAGCGGCCAGCGCCCCGGCAGCGGCCCCCCGCGCGCCGAGCCCGGCCGAGGACGCCGCCCGCGAGGAGCGGGTCAAGATGACCCGCCTGCGCCAGACCATCGCGCGCCGCCTGAAGGACGCGCAGAACACCGCGGCCATGCTCACCACCTACAACGAGGTGGACATGACCGAGACCATGGCCCTGCGCAGCCAGTACAAGGAGCTGTTCGAGAAGAAGCACGGCGTGCGTCTCGGCTTCATGTCCTTCTTCACCAAGGCCTGCGTGCACGCGCTGAAGGAAGTCCCCGAGGTCAACGCCGAGATCGACGGCACCGACGTGGTCTACAAGAACTTCGTGCACATGGGCATCGCCGCCGGCACGCCCCAGGGCCTCGTGGTTCCGGTCATCCGCGACGTGGACAACAAGTCCTTCGCCGAGATCGAGGGCGAGATCGCCGAGAAGGGCAAGCGCGCCCGTGACGGCAAGCTCTCGATGGCCGAGATGCAGGGCGGCACCTTCACCATCTCCAACGGTGGTGTCTACGGCTCGCTGATGTCCTCGCCGATCCTGAACCCCCCGCAGTCGGGCATCCTCGGCATGCACAAGATTCAGGACCGTCCGATGGTCGTGAACGGCAAGATCGAGATCCGCCCGATGATGTACCTCGCGCTGAGCTACGATCACCGCATCGTCGACGGCAAGGGCGCCGTGACCTTCCTCGTCCGCGTCAAGGAAGCGCTCGAGGATCCGCGCCGCCTGCTGATGGATCTCTGATGATCCAAGACTACTCCAAACTCGGTTCCTCCGACTTCTCTGAGGCGTTCGGATTTGGGGCGGTAACCTTAATTGCAATTGGCTTCTACTACAGGAGCCAATTGCAACCATTCGCCGAAGTGTATGAGTTCGTGGAACGAATCCCTGCGTGGCTAGGCGCTGCATGCGCTGCCATCGCAGTATTTGTGTCTTACATTGCTGGTCGTTCAGTCGCCGCGTTGGGGAAACTGCTCGCCGAATACGGTGGCTTGGTCAGTCGTTTCGACGAAGAGATCGTTGCAAGAGTCTCACTTAGCCGGAACGAAAGCCTATGGCATTGCATGGCGATGGCGGAACGGCGCATAGGGTTTTTCCATGGCATGCTTGGAACGGCAGTTGCGATGCTGTTGCTTCTAGTATTTTCCGCGTTGGCCCCCCTGCTCACAAGCGCTGCCCCACTCAACGGCTGGCCGATGCACCTCTTTTCGTTCATCATATTGGCGCTTACCGTACTCTCCTGCAGGTTAGCCTCAGCACAAGAAGTTAGCAGGTTTCATCAGCTCTACGTCCGCTACTCCGACCTCGAAAAGTCAGATACCACCCATGGGCAAACATAGAGTGTCCAAACTACTCGGTTGCATAGGACATCTCATTGGAGCTGTCGGGTCGGATTTCACACTCTCCGGCGTGTGCCGCGGACTAAAGAGAACCCTTTGCACCCAGTCCAGATCGGAGACCACCGCATGAACCAGCTCCTTCTCCGCTACACCAGCTTCGACGCCGGCCAATTCGACGGCGACGCCGAGAACCGCGGCAACGCCGGGCTCACCCTGCTGCAACGCTGGCAGGAGACCGACGGCGCCGCCACCTGGCTGCTCTTCAGCATCAACGATGCCGACAAGGCCAGGTCCTGGCTGAGCCAGGCCGACTCGCTGGGCCACGCGCCCGCCGAGGCCCATTTCCTGAGGACCGCATGACCCCGGAACTCGCAGCCCTCGCCGCCACGGCCTTCATCCACCTCGCCGCCGTGCTCTGGTCGCAGCGGGCGCTCGAGGCCGATGTGGGGCGCGACGGCAACACCGGCCCCCGCGACGGCGTCGAGGCCCGCCTCTCCGCGCACACGCTCCGCCTGCGCCGCGCGCTGGCCAACCACACCGAGAACATCGGCCTCTTCATCATCGCCGTGGCGCTGGTGCAGTTCACCCAGAGCAACGGCTGGCTCACCGCCATCGCCGCCTGGGTCTTCGTCGCCGCCCGCGCCCTCTACCTGCCCGCCTACGCCTTCGGCTGGGTACCGTGGCGGTCGCTGATCTTCTCGGCGGGCCTCGTCTCCTGCTTCGTCATGATCCTCGCGAGCCTGCTCTGACCATGACCCCTGAACTCACCGCCCTCACCCTCGCCGCGCTCCTGCAGGTCCTGCAGATGATGCTGTTCTCGATCCTCGCGCAGAAGCAGGTGGGCAGCAAGTACGCCGCCTCCCCGCGCGACAGCAGCCGCGAGCTCACCGGCCTCGCCGGCCGTGCGCAACGGGCGATGAACAACCACTTCGAAGGGCTGATCCTGTTCGGCATCGCCACCATGGTGGTGACCTACGCCGACAAAAGCAGCGCGCTCACCGTGATCCCGGCGCTGCTCTACCTCGGCGCCCGCGTGCTCTACATCCCCGCCTATCTGCTCGGCTGGGCGCCGTGGCGCTCGCTGATCTGGGCGGTCGGGCTGTTCTCGACCGTCGTCATGCTGGTGGCGGCGCTCCTGTGACCTTCATCTTGCCAGATAAACTCCGGGGGTGAGGCGCGGCACGCGCCGAGGGGGCAGCGCCCCCTCCCCCTCCGAACCGACAACAGAAAGGACAAACGAAATGGCACAATACGACGTCATCGTCATCGGCGCGGGCCCCGGCGGCTACGTCGCCGCCATCCGCTGCGCCCAGCTCGGACTCAAGACCGCCTGCGTCGAGGGCCGCGAGACCCTCGGCGGAACCTGCCTGAACGTGGGCTGCATCCCCTCCAAGGCGCTGCTGCACGCCAGCCACCAGCTGCACGAGGCCGAGCACAACTTCGCGGCCATGGGCCTCAAGGGCAAGGCGCCCACCGTCGACTGGAAGCAGATGCTCTCCTACAAGGACGACGTCATCGGCCAGAACACCAAGGGCATCGAGTTCCTCTTCAAGAAGAACAAGATCGACTGGATCAAGGGCTGGGCCAGCATCCCCGAGGCCGGCAAGGTCAAGGTCGGTGACGAGACCCACGACGCCAAGAACATCATCATCGCCTCGGGCTCTGTGCCCGCGTCGGTGCCCGGTGCCGACGTCGAGATCGACGAGAAGGTCGTGGTGACCTCGACCGGCGCGCTCGAGCTGCCCAAGGTGCCGAAGAAGATGATCGTCATCGGTGCCGGCGTCATCGGGCTCGAGATGGGCTCGGTCTACGCGCGTCTCGGCGCCGAGGTCGAGGTGATCGAGTATCTCGACGCCATCACCCCCGGCATGGACGCCGAGGTGCAGCGCAGCCTGCAGAAGCTGCTGTCGAAGCAGGGCCTCAAGTTCACCCTCGGCGCCGCCGTGTCGAAGGTCGAGACCAAGGGCGGCAAGGCCACGGTCACCTACAAGCTGCGCAAGGACGACAGCGAGCAGTCGGCCGAGGCCGACGTGGTGCTCGTCGCGACCGGTCGCAAGCCCTACACCGACGGGCTGGGCCTCGACGCGCTCGGCATCGCCACCACCGACCGCGGTCAGATCAAGACCGACGGCCACTGGCAGACCAGCGTCAAGGGCATCTACGCCATCGGCGACGCGATCACCGGCCCGATGCTGGCCCACAAGGCCGAGGACGAGGGCATGGCCTGCGCCGAGGTCATCGCCGGCAAGCATGGCCACGTGAACTATGGCGTCATCCCCGGCGTGATCTATACTTGGCCCGAGGTCGCCTCGGTCGGCGCCACCGAGCAGGAGCTCAAGAACGAGGGCCGCGCCTACAAGGTCGGCAAGTTCTCGTTCATGGGCAACGGCCGCGCGAAGGCGGTCTTCGCGGGTGAAGGCTTCGTGAAGATCCTCGCGGACAAGGAAACCGACCGCATCCTCGGCTGCCACATCATCGGCCCGTCGGCCGGCGACCTGATCCACGAGGTCTGCGTGGCGATGGAATACGGCGGCTCGGCCGAAGACCTGGCGCTGACCTGCCACGCCCACCCGACCTTCTCGGAAGCGGTGCGCGAGGCGGCTCTGGCCTGCGGCGACGGCCCGATCCACTCCTGATCCCGACGCTCCCGGCTCTCGCGGCCGGAGGGACCGGCAAAAAAGGGGCCCCCGCGCGCTGCGGGGGCCCTCTTCGTTTCGGCGATCACGCCCGCCTCGCTCGCGATCCAGTCGTTGCCATTCACGGGTGTCGCGCTCGCCGCTTCGGTCGTTGTAGGGCGCCACGCTCAGGGACGGGTACTGGTTCAGCGCATCGGGGAAGACGATCTGGCTGGTCGGGACGGTCCTGTCGTCGACCTAGTAAGGGCCCTCGGGCATCCCCACGCGCACGGTCGGCGTCAGCAACCCTGCCGATTGCGCCTACGCGCGCGCCCGCGGGAAGGCGCCGACACCGGCGGCACACACGGGAGAGGCGGCGAACCCGGCGAACAGAGCGCGGCGGGTGGTGAGGACGGGGTCCTTGGGCATGATGTCTCCTGAGTTCCTTGACGTCAGGAGTTCCGCCCGTCCGGCCGGCGGTTCCGTTTCCGGAACCGATCACGGCGTCGAGAGGGTCACCAGAGCGTCTGCCTGGCCCGCTCGGGGTAGGTGCGGTCCCAGGCCCCTGCCTCGATCTCGCCGCTGGTCATCTCGTCGAGGATCTCGCCCAGAGACGGGGTCTCGGCGCTGTCGTCGCGGCCCCAGAGGCCCGAGCGCAGCAACGCCTTGGGGCATTGCGCGTAGACCTCGGCGATCTCGATCACCGCGACCGTGGCGGGCAGCATGCTCTTGCGCGCGAAGCGGCCGCGCAGCGCCTCGTCGTCGGTCAGCCACGCCTTGCCGTTCACCCGCACCACCGAGTTGTCGCCGGGCACCATGAACATCAGCGAGATGCGCCCGTCAGTGACGAGGTTGCGCAGGCTGTCGAGCCGGTTGTTGCCGCGCCAGTCGGGCAGCGCCAGCGTGCCGGGGTCGAGCTCGAGTACCACCGGGCCGTCGTCGCCGCGCGGCGTGCCGTCGGTGCCGTTCGGGCCCACGGTCGAGACGACGCAGAAGCGCGAGGCGGCGATCCACTTGCGATAGGCGGGCGTGAGCCGCCCCGCGACCTTGCGCAGCGACGCCTCGGACGGCGTCCCGTACAGCGCCTCGAGCGCCGCGATGTCCTCAATCCTTCGCATACTGCATGGCCTCCTCGTAGAGCCGGTCGCTGGCGGTTTCGACCTCCTGTTCCAGCTGACCGAGGAACGCGTCCTTCGACAGGCCGGGTTCGATCACGGGCAGGAACTCGACCACGGCGAGCCCCGGCTTGCGGTAGATGCCCTTGCGCGGCCAGAACACGCCGACGTTGGTGGCGGCGGGCACACAGGGCTGTCCGGACTGGCGGTATAGCAGCGCCGCGCCCACCTTGTAGGGCATCTTCACCTGCGGGGCGACGCGTGTTCCCTGCGGGTAGATGATCAGCTGTCCGGGCGCGGCGGCGCCCTGCGACACGTCCCTGAGCATCTTGGCGATGGCCGCCCCGCGCTTGCCGCGGTTGACCGGCACGCATCCGATCCGCAGCGCGTACTGGCCGAGGACCGGCGCCCAGAGCAGCTCGCGCTTCATGATGAACTTTGCTGCGGGCACCGCGCTGAAGATCATGATGATGTCGAGGAAGCTCTGGTGCTTGGAGGCGACGATCACCTCCTCCGTCGGCGGCGTGCCCCGGACCTCGGTCCGCAGTCCCACCATCCAGGCGGCGCACCAGCGCGTCCAGCGGCTCCAGGAGACACAGGCGACCCGCGCTCCGTGGGTCGACAGCATCGCCCACGGGAAGAACAGGATGCCGATCACCGCCATGCCACCGTACATCGCGACGAGAAAAACCAGCGAGCGCAGCCACTGGATCGCGTAACCCATCAGCTCAATCCTCCGAGTACGCGGCGCGCGGCCACCGCGGTTGCGACGAAGGCCACCGCCGCGGCCAGCGGCGGGACCAGAAGCGGCACCACCCAGTGCCAGCCCCGGAAGCCGAGCCCGGTCAGGAAGCTCGCGGTTTCGCCCGCCGGGGGCATCAGCAGCACCGCCCCGATGCCCAGCACCGTCCCCGCCGCGGCGCCCGAAAGCGCCCGCAGGGTGAAGCGCCGCACGAAGGCGCGGGCGATGTAGGCGTCGGTGGCCCCCACGAGGCGCAGCACCGCGATCACCTGCGCGTTGGCCGCCAGCGCCGCGTTGGCGGCCAGCGTCACCATGGCGCCCACGGTGGCGGCGATCATCAGCGCCGAGGCCCAGCCCAGCAACCGCAGCCGCGAGGCCGCCGCGATCAGCGGCTTGCGCCAGCGCGCGTGGTCGTCGAGCACCGCGCCGGGCACCTCGGCCTGCAGCCGCAGGCGGAGCCCGTCGGGGTCGTAGCCCTCGGGCGTTTCCAGCACCTCGATGAGCTGCGGCACGGGCAGTTGCGCCACCGGCAGGTCCGGCCCGAACCACGGCTCGAGCAGCGCCTGCTGCTCGGCCTCGCTCAGGGCGCGGGCCGAGGCGACACCGGGGGTCTGCTGCAGCAGCCGCAGCGCGGTGGCGGTCTGCTCCGCCATCTGCCCGTCGGGCGCCGAGATCCGCACCGTCGAGGCCCTTGCAAGCTCGTCGCCCCAGCTCGTGGCCAGCCGTGCCGCCGCCAGCGACAGCGCCAGCGCGAAGACCGCGAGAAAGGCCATGGCGGCAGCGGCGAAGAGCGTCAGCCGCGCGGTGAAACCGGTGGGCGGCACGACCCGGTCGGCAGCCTTGTCGCCGCGGCCGAGCGCGAACAGCGTTTGCAGCGTTGCCTTCACAGATCGACCCCCGCCGCGTTCAGCCTGCGGTTGGCGATGCGCAGCACCCGCGCCTGCACCTGCGACTTGGCGGCCCGGATGAGCTGCAGGTCGTGGGTCGCGATCAGCACCGTGACGCCCATGCGGTTGAGCTCGATCAGCAGGCGCAGCAGCCGCTGCGACATCTCCCAGTCGACGTTGCCGGTGGGTTCGTCCGCCAGCACCACCTCGGGCGACATGATGACGGCGCGGGCCAGCGCCGCGCGCTGACGCTCGCCGCCGGAAAGCTCGGGGGGCAGCGCGCCGGCGCGCTCGGTCAGCCCGACCCAGGCCATCAGCTCGCGCAGGTTGTCGTCCTGCTCGGGCATCGCCTGCCCCGCGACGGCCATCGGCAGCGCGACGTTCTCGGCCACCGAGAGGTGGTCCAGGAACTGGCAATCCTGATGCACCACGCCGATGCGGCGGCGGCTCATGGCGATGTCGTCGCGGTCCATCTGCCGGACATCCTGCCCGAACAGACGCGCGACGCCAGCGGTGGGACGCAGCGCGCCGTAACAGAGCTTGAGAAGGGTGGTCTTGCCCGCCCCGGACGGGCCGGTGAGGAAGTGAAACGACCCCGGCGCCAACTGCAGGGACAGCTCGCTCAGAAGCTCGCCGCCGCCATAGCTGTACGCCACGTTGTCCAGTTCGATCACGCCCGTTCCATCCCCGGAAAAACTCGGCCTGTTGTGCATGAGCCGCGCCGCATATGCAATCCGCGCCGCCCCGGGAAAATGGGCTTTTCCCATAGGGGTCGGTAACCTATTGTCGGCAAAGGAACGAGGCGTGAACGGTGCAGTTGATCATGGGGACGAGATGCGGCTGATTTGCCCGAATTGCGGCGCGCAATACGAGGTGCCAACGAACGTCATCCCCGAGGGCGGGCGCGATGTGCAATGCTCGAACTGCGGCCACACCTGGTTCCAGGCCCATCCCGATGACGACGCCGATCTGACGGGCGAGCTTGGCCACGGGCTTCCCGACGACGACTGGAAGGCCGACCTTCCGCCCGAGACCCCCGCCCCGGAGCCCGAGGCGGAGCCGGACCCCGAGACCATCCCCGAGCCTGACCCCGAGGAAGAACCCGAGCCGTTGCCCGTGGCCCCGCGCCCGCGCAAGCCGCGCAGCCTTGATCCCTCCGTGGCCGAGGTGCTGCGTGCCGAAGCCGAGCGCGAGGCCCGCAACCGCGCGGCCGACACGCTCGAGACCCAGCCCGAGCTCGGCCTGCAGCCCCCCGACGAGGACGACGCGGCCCGCCGTGCGCACGCGGCGCGCGAGCGCATGTCGGCGCTCCGGAGCGAGGACACCACGGCCTCGCTGGTCGGCGACGAGAGCACGGCCGCAGCGGCCGCCTCCGCCACCACCGCTGCCAGCACCCGCCGAGAGTTGCTGCCGGACATCGAGGAAATCAACCAGACCCTGCGCGCCACCGAGCGCCGCGGCATGGAGACGCCGCAGGGCCGCGCCGTGCTCGAGGACGAGGAAAAAACCGAGCGCAGCGGCTTTGCCAACGGCTTCCGGCTGGTTCTGGCCATCGTGATCATCGCGATCGCGCTCTACCTGCTGGCGCCCAGGATCGCCGGGATGTTCCCCGGTGCCGAACCCTTCCTGACCGCCTATGTCGCCAAGATCGACGCGCTGCGACTCTGGCTCGACGGCCAGGTGACCGCGATTGTGCAGATGTTCGGAGACGCGCCCGCCGAGTGAGCGCGCAATGGCGGGGCGCTCAGCCCCGCCCCTTCCACGGCACCAGCGCCTTTTCGGCAAGCCGCATCAGGATGTCGATGCCGAAGCCGATGACGCCGATCAGGATGATCCCCATGATCACGATGTCGGTAAGCTGGAACTTCGACGCCACCATGATCATCATGCCCGCGCCCTTCTCGGCCGCCACCAGTTCGGCGGCCACGACGGTGCCCCAGCACACGCCCATCGCCACCCGCGCGCCGGTGAAGATGTCCGGCAGCGAGTTCGGCACGATGACGTGGCGCATGATCTGCCACTTGCTCGCGCCCAGCGAATAGGCGGCGTGAACCTTCGAGATACTCACGCCCGAGACGCCCGAGCGCGCGGCGATGGCCATGATCCAGAGCGCGGCGAGGAACAGCAGGATGATCTTGCCCAGCTCGCCGATGCCCGCCCAGATGATCACCAGCGGGATCAGCGCCAGCGGCGGCACCGGGCGCATGAACTCGACGATGGGGTCGAACCAGCCGCGGAACCAGTCGCTGAGCCCCATGGCGTAGCCCAGCGGAATGCCGATCATAGCGCCGAAGAAGAAGCCCGCGATGACCCGGAACAGCGACCAGCCGAGGTGCTCCCAAAGGGTGCTGCCGCGATAGCCCTCGCGGGCGATCTCGCCCAGCCGCGCCATCACCGCCTCGGGCGGCGGCAGCCAGATCGGCTCCATCTGCCAGCCCTTGGCGGGCTCGAAGTTGAGCGTGCCCTTGGGCGACATGCCGACGCGGCCGTACTCGGTGATGACCTCGCCGCCCGGCGCGATGGGCTCGCCGTTGACGGCCACCACGGTGTGTCCCTCGTCGCGGCCGTGCTCGTCGTTCTGGTCCACCCGCACCAGACCCGAGCGCCAGGCGCCCACGGTGGCGGAGTCGTTCCTGGCCCAGCCCTCGCCCGGGTCGACCTCGGGCGCATCCACCTCCTCGCCCACCGGGAAGACCCGGATGGTGACGGTGGCGTCGTCGGGCGCAACGCCCTCCGCCTCGGCGGTGTAGGTGAAGGTGGCGTCGCCCACGAAGGGCCCCGGCGCGTGCAGGAAGCCCGGCACCCAGTTCGACCCGGTGAAGGCGCCCCAGAGCAGGAAGATGGTCAGCACCGAGACGACGCTGGCGATGCGGTTGGGCCGCACCGCGCTTTCGTCGCCGAAGGTGACGGTCTTGCGGGCGGTGAAATCGCCGGTGGTGCGATGCACCAGCAGCTTCACCAGCAGGAAGGAGCCCACGAAGATCGCCACGTAAATCAGGAAGACGATCATGTCGCGGCCCCCCCGGTCACTTCGGCGCGGCCCATGATCTCTTCCTCCATGTCCCAGATCATCCCGAGGATCTCCTCGCGGGTGCGGGCGAACTCTGGGTGCTTCTTCACCGCGCGCAGGTCCTCGCCCACGCCGATGTCGGCGAAGGGCAGACGGTACTCGCGGTGGATGCGCCCGGGACGCGGCGCCATCACCAGCAGGCGCTCGCCGAGAAGCAGCGCCTCTTCCACCGAGTGGGTGATGAGGATGATGGTCTTGCCGGTCTCCTTCCAGAGCTTCAGCACGAGGCTTTGCATCTTCTCGCGGGTCAGCGCGTCGAGCGCGCCCAGCGGTTCGTCCATGAGGATCACGTCGGGCTCATTGGCAAGGCAGCGGGCCAGTGCCACGCGCTGCTGCATGCCGCCGGACAGCTCGTAGACCGCCTTTTCCTTGAAGTCGCGCAGTCCGACCACCTCGAGCAGGTGGTCGACGTTGGCGCCCCAGTCACGCTCGCGCCGCCCGGCCATGCGGGGCCCGAAGCTCACGTTGTCGCGCACGTTCATCCACTCGAAGAGCGCGCCCTGCTGGAACACCATGCCGCGCTCGGCGGCGGGGCCGGTGACGCGGTGGCCGTTCAGCCGGATCTCGCCCGAGGTGGGCGCAAGGAAGCCCGCCACGATGTTGAGAAGCGTGGTCTTGCCGCAGCCCGAGGGGCCCAGCACCGAGAGCAGTTCGCCCGCGCCGAGCTCGAGCGTCACGTCCTTGAGCGCCTGCACCGAGCTGCCGTTGGGCAGGTCGAAGCGCATGGAGATCTGGTCGATGGAAAGTCCGTTCATTCCCGTCCTTCACGATGTCAGGTGCCGGGGCCGCAGGGGGCCGGCAAGGGCGCCCCTGCAAAAATCTCGTGCAAGATTCTGCGCGGGCCGGACGACAGGCCGCCCCGCGCGCCGCATCACATTCCCGAAGCCGCCTCGAGCGGGCCGGTGTTGACCGCGTCGGCGTAGCTGTCGAGCGCCGCGTCGATGGAGCCGGCGGCCACGAAGACATCCGCCACGCCCTTCATGAACTCCTGCGCGCCGCCGCCCAGCCACTTCTCGGTGAGCTGCTCCTCGACGCTCGGGAACACGAAGGTGCCGATGGTCTCCCGGGTGGCCTCGAGATCCATGCCGGCGTCCTTGGCGATAACCGGCAGCATCTTCTCGTGGTTGGCCTCGTCCGCCCACATCTCGTTGGCGTCGCGGGTGACCATCAGGAACTTCGAGACGAGGTCCGAGTTCTCGGCGACCCAGCCCGCCGGGCCCGAGGTCACGTCGAATACGAGGATGCCCAGCTCTTCCTTCTCGGCGCCGGTCAGCAGCACGTTGCCGTGCTCCTTCATGCGGCGCAGCGAGCCGCCCCAGCCGCAGGCCATGTCGACCGAGGCCTGCGCGATCGCGGCGGCGCCGTCCGGCGGCGCCATGTCGACGATCTCGAGGCTGTCGAGCGGGACGCCGAAGTGGTCCATCTGCTTGAGGAAACCGTAGTGGGCGGCGGTGCCCAGCGGCACGGCGACCTTCTTGCCGGCCAGCTCGCTTGCCGAGTCCTTGTCGATCTCGAGCGCCTCGGCCACGACGCAGTTGTCGTTGTCGGCGTAGCTCACCGCCACGTCGAGCACCTGCAGGTCCTGCCCGGCGCTGACGGCCACGACGAAGGGCGGCACGCCCTGGCTCACCGAGAGCTGAACGTCGCCCGAGGCCATCGCCGCCGACATGGCGGTGCCGGTGTCGAAGCTCACCCAGTTGATGTCGACGCCCATGGCCTCGTCGTAGAGGCCCTCGGCCTTGGCGTATTCGAACGGCATCGGCCACTCGAGGAAATAGCCCACGGTGACGGTCTCGGCATGTGCCGCACCGGCGAGCAGCGCAGCGGCTGCGGCGCCAGCCATCAGGCCCTTGAATCTGGTCATATGGAGACTCCCCTGTTCTGTTGCCCGGCTCATCACGGCCGCGCTTTTTTTCGCGGGCCTGTCCTCCGACCCGGCCCCCCGCACCATTCCCATCGGAAAACCGGCACCCGATCAATGTTTTTCCGGAGAATTCTGCCGGAAAGATCGTCGGGTTGCCCAGTGAACGGGCCGATGCCCCGGCCGCGCCGCGGCGCTCGATTTCCATGCGGCGGCGCAGCGATCCCTGCTGCCCCCGGTGGTTGGGGTGTTGCCTAGGCTGACCATGTGTGTGCTAACATTCGCTGCAACACGGCCCGCGCGCCGTTCCCTTGCAGACCGGGAGTCACGAAATGGACGGCACCACCACCCAGAACGATCTCAGCCACGTCGTCGAGGCCGACAAGCGCCACGTCTGGCACCATCTCGTGCAGCACAAGGCCTTCGAGACCTCGGACCCGCGCATCATCGTCGAGGGCAAGGGCATGCGTGTCTGGGACCAGCACGGACGCGAGCACATCGACGCCGTCTCGGGCGCCGTCTGGACGGTGAACGTGGGCTACGGCCGCAAGAGCATCGTCGACGCCATGTCCGAGCAGCTGATGAAGCTGAACTATTTCGCCGGCGCCGCGGGCTCGGTGCCCGGCGCGCTGTTTGCCGAGAAGCTGATCTCGAAGATGCCGGGGATGAGCCGGGTCTATTACACGAACTCCGGTTCCGAGGCGAACGAGAAGGCCTTCAAGATGGTCCGCCAGATCGCCCACAAGCGCTATGGCGGCAAGAAGCACAAGATCCTCTACCGCGAGCGCGACTACCACGGCTCGACCATCGGGGCGATGTCCTGCGGCGGCCAGGTCGAGCGCAACATTCAGTACGGCCCCTTCGCGCCGGGCTTCGTCGAGGTGCCGCATTGCCTTGAATACCGCGCCCAGTGGGACCTGACGGGCGAGGCCTATGGCCAGCGTGCCGCCGATGCCATCGAGGAAGTCATCCTGCGCGAGGGCCCCGACACCGTGGGCGCGCTCTGCCTCGAGCCGGTGACCGCCGGTGGTGGCGTCATCGTCCCGCCCCCGGGTTACTGGGAACGCGTGCAGGAGATCTGCCGCAAGTACGACATTCTGCTGCACATCGACGAGGTGGTCTGCGGCGTGGGCCGCACCGGCACGCACTGGTTCGGCTACCAGCATTACGGCATCGAGCCCGACTTCGTGACCATGGCCAAGGGCGTCGCCTCGGGCTACGCCGCCATCGCCTGCTGCGTGACCTCCGAGCGGGTCTTCGACCTCTTCAAGGACGATGCCAGCGATCCGATGAACTACTTCCGCGACATCTCGACCTTCGGCGGCTGCACCGCAGGCCCCGCCGCGGCGCTCGAGAACATGCGCATCATCGAGGACGAGAACCTGCTCGAGAACACCACCAGGATGGGCGACTACATGCTCGACCGGCTGGGCGAGCTCATGGACAAGCACGCCGTCATCGGCGACGTGCGCGGCAAGGGCCTGTTCCTCGGGGCCGAGCTGGTCAGCGACCGCGACGCCAGGACCCCGGTGACCGAGGCGCAGATCGGCGCCGTGGTGGCGGGCTGTGCCACCGAGGGCGTCATCATCGGCGCCACCAACCGCTCGGTGCCGGGGCTCAACAACGTGCTCTGCTTCGCGCCCGCGCTGATCGCCACAAAGGACGACATCGACCAGATCGTCGGTGCCGTCGACAAGAGCCTGGCGAAGGTCTTCGCCTGACACGATGAACACGATGGACGAGACGAAGACCAACGATCACGGCCAACCGGTCGGCCAGCCGGTCGGCGGAGACTTCCCGCGCCCCCTGCCCCCGCGCAGCCCCAACGAGGGCCGTTTCGTGCGGCTCGAACCGCTGACCGTGGCCCATGCCGCGGGGCTCTTCGGGGCCTTCGCCGAGGACGCGGGCGGCCGTGGCTGGACATACCTGCCGCGCGGGCCCTTCACCGACCTCGCCGATGCCGAAGCCTGGGCCGCCACCGCCGAGCAGAGCCGGGACCCGCTCTACTTCGCCATCTGCGCGCCCGATGGCACCCCGCTGGGGTTCTGCTCCTACCTGCGGATCGACCCGGCCAACGGCGTGATCGAGGTGGGCTTCATCCACCTGTCCCCGCGCCTGCAGCGCACCGCCGCCGCCACCGAGGCCATGTTCCTGATGATGGCCCGCGCCTTCGACGAGCTCGGCTATCGCCGCTACGAGTGGAAATGCGACGCGCTCAACATGCCGTCGCGCCGCGCCGCCCAGCGGCTCGGGTTCAGCTACGAGGGCACCTTCCGGCAGGCGGTGATCGTCAAGGGCCGCAACCGCGACACCGCGTGGTTCTCGATCATCGACGGCGAATGGCCCTCGCTTCGGGCGCGCTTCCAGGCGTGGCTGGATCCGTCCAACTTCGACGCCGACGGCCGGCAGATCCTGCCGCTGTCCGAGGCCTGAGCCTCAGCGCTCCGACGCCGCCTGCCGCGCCTGCCGCAGGCGGTCGCTGAGGCCGTGGATCTCGTCGCGCAGACGCACGAGGTCCTCGACCGGCAGCCCGATCCGTTCCGCCAGACAGCCCGGCACATGAGCCGCCCGCGCCTGCAGCGCCCGTCCCGCCTCGGTGAGGCGGATCAGCACCCGCCGCTCGTCCTCGGGGTCGCGGCTGCGCAGGATCTGGCCCTGTGCCTCGAGCCGCTTGAGCAGCGGCGTGAGCGTGTTCGATTCCAGCCGCAGCTCGCGCCCGAGCGCCCCCACCGTGCGCCCGTCCTCGGCCCAGAGCGCCGTCATCACCAGATACTGCGGATAGGTCAGGCCGATGTCGTCGAGCAGGTCGGCATAGGCCTGCTGCATCGCGTGCTGCGCCGAGTAGAGCGCGAAACAGATCATGTCGGGAGGTGTCAGCTGCATTTCCGGAAAATAGATCGCACGCGACAGGATCGCAAGGGAGTTGACTCGCGGTGGCTCGCCCCCTATTTATATCGCACACGATATAATCGCAAACGAATGGAAAACCTCATGTCCGTCGATCCCAAGTACTGGGCCGAAGCCACCGCGTTTGGCGGCGGCCGCAACGGTCACGCGAAACTGGCCAGCGGAATGCTGACCGTCACCATGTCGAGCCCCAAGGAGCTTGGCGGCGACGGCAAGGGCCACAACCCCGAAGAGCTCTTCGCGCTTGGCTACGCGGCCTGCTACCTCAGCGCGATGCGCTTCGCGGCGCAGAGCGAGAAGCTCGGCACCGTGCCCGATGATGCCTCGGTGAACGCCCATGTGGGGATCGGCCCGCGCAGCGACGGCGGTTTCGGCCTGAAGGTCACGCTCGAGGTCTCCCTGCCGGGGCTGGAGCGCGACGTGGCCGAGAAGATCGCCGAGCGCGGCCACTTCATCTGCCCCTACTCGAACGCCACCAAGGGCAACATCGAGGTCGAGATCGTCGTCCTCTGAAGCCCCCTCTCCCGCGCGCCCGCACCTGCAGGCGGGTCGCGCGCACCGGGGTAATGCACGCCAGGTGCTGAAGGCAAAAAGAAAGGACCGCCGAAGCGGTCCTTGGAATCCGAAGCCTCCCGAAGGAGCTTCCGAAAGGATCAGCCGTTGACGCTGTCCTTGAGGGCCTTGGCGATGGTCATCTTGACCTGCTTGTCGGCCTCTTTCTTGAACTGCTCGCCGGTCGCGGGGTTGCGGACCATGCGCTCCGGGCGCTCGCGGCAATAGATCTTGCCGACGCCAGGAAGGGTCACTGCACCACCGTCGGCGACTTCCTTGGTGATGATGCCGGTGATCGCGTCCAGCGCGGCGGACGCGGTTTTTTTGTCTGCGCCCATCTCCTCGGCCAGTGCGGCCACAAGCTGGGTTTTGGTCATCGGTTTCGCCATTTCATGGTCTCCTTAACTGCCCGAAGTAATGGGCCTCGTCGCGTAAGCGTAACATTATATGGAGTTCAAACACAACGAATAGTGGGTGTTTGCAAGGGAAAACTGCGCATATTGCGGTGTTTCGGCGGTGTTCCTCCACTTCAGAGGAAAGCTGTTTCCTCAAAGCTACGCAGCTTCCGGCTATGCAGCCTCTCGAGCGGCATTCCGCGAAGCCGTTCCATCGCGCGAATGCCGATCATCAGGTGCCGCGCGACCTGCGTCTTGTAGAAGTCGCTGGCCATGCCGGGAAGCTTCAATTCGCCGTGCAGCGGTTTGTCGCTGACACAGAGCAGCGTGCCGTAGGGCACCCGGAAGCGGAAGCCGTTGGCGGCGATCGTCGCGCTTTCCATGTCGAGCGCCACGGCCCGGGATTGCGACAGCCGCTGCACCGGGCCGGACTGATCGCGCAGCTCCCAGTTGCGGTTGTCGACCGAGGCCACGGTGCCGGTCCGCATCACCCGCTTGAGGTCGTAGCCGTCGAGCTGGGTCTCCTCGGCCACGGCGGTCTCGAGCGCGACCTGGATCTCGGCCAGCGCTGGGATCGGCACCCAGACGGGCAGGTCGTCGTCGAGCACCTTGTCCTCGCGCAAGTAGGCGTGGGCCAGCACGAAGTCGCCCAGCGACTGCGAACTGCGCAGCCCGGCGCAGTGCCCCACCATCAGCCAGGCATGCGGGCGCAGCACGGCGATGTGGTCGGTGGCGGTCTTGGCGTTCGAGGGCCCCACCCCGATGTTCACCAGCGTGATGCCCGCGCCGTGCGGGCGCTTGAGGTGGTAGGTCGGCATCTGCGGCATCTTGGGGCTGAGAGGCAGCGCGGCCTCGGCATCGGTGATCTCGGCGTTGCCGGTCGAGACGAAGCTGGTGTAGCCGCTGTCCGGATCGGCGAGCTGCTGGCGGGCATAGGCCTCGAACTCGCTGACGTAGAACTGGTAGTTGGTGAACAGCACGTGGTTCTGGAAGTGCCTGGGATCGGTCGCGGTGTAATGCGCGAGCCGCGCCAGAGAGTAGTCGACCCGCTGCGCGGTGAACGGCGCGAGCGGCCCGGCGCCATCCTCGGCGGGCTTGGCGACACCGTTCACGATGTCGTCGTTGGTCACGCTCAGGTCGGGCACGTCGAAGACGTCGCGCAGCACGAAGCGCCCCGCCCCCTCCTGCGGCACCGTGAGCTCGGGATAGTTGGCGACGGCGAAATGCACCGGCATCGGCGTCGTCGAGAGCCCCACCTGCACCGGCACCCCGTGGTTCTCGAGCAGCAGGCGGATCTGCTGCTTGAGGTAGTGCCGGAACAGGTCCGGGCGGGTGATGCTGGTGGCGTGGGTGCCGGGCGCGGGCACGTGGCCAAAGCTCAGGCGGCTGTCGACCTTGGCGTGGCTCGTGGTGGTGATGCGCACCTCGGGATAGAAGGCGCGGATGCGCACCCCGGGGTGCCCGTCGCTCATCGCCGCGAGGAACCGGTCGTGCAGGAAGCCCGCGGACAGGTCGTAGAGCTCGCAGAGACGATCCACCGCGGCCCCCGCATCGGAGAAGAGTTCGGGCTCCGGAGCCTCCGGGCTGACGATCTCCAGTGGGGCGTACGAGTCCTGCATGCTTGCCTCTCTTTCGGCCTGTTTCCCGGCAAACTGGCATCAAGGAGAGGGGCGTTCAAGCGGCAGTGTGACCGTTAACCATGAAACCGCTGCGTCACGGCACATCCCAGGGGCGAAAACCGCCCTGCCCTCGCCCTGCACTCGCCGTGCCCCGGACCGGCACCCCGACCGCCCCCCGAAACGCGAAACGCCCCGCGACCGGTGTCGCGGGGCGTTCGTCAATTCGCCTTGTGGCGCGATCAGGCCCGGACCAGCGCCTCGTAGGAGGCGGCGATGTCCAGCACCAGGTTGCCGACGGTGAAGGTGTAGTCGCCGATCTGGCCAACCGGGGTGACCTCGGCGGCGGTGCCGGTCAGGAAGCAGCCCTCGAAGTTCGAGAGTTCCTCGGGCATGATGTGGCGCTCATGCACGGTGATGCCCTTCTCCTTCATCATCTTGATGACGGTCTGACGGGTCAGGCCGTTGAGGAAGCAGTCCGCCAGCGGGGTGTGAACCTCACCATCCTTCACGAAGAAGATGTTGGCGCCGGTCGCCTCGGCCACGTAGCCGCGGTAATCCATGAACAGCGCATCCGAGCAGCCCTTGGCCTCGGCCTCGTGCTTGGAGATGGTGCAGATCATGTAGAGACCCGCGGCCTTTGCGTTCACGGGGATGGTCTCGGGGCTCGGGCGCTTCCAGCGCGCGATGTCGAGCTTGGCGCCCTTGGTCTTGGCGTCGCCGTAGTAGTTGCCCCACTCCCATGTCGCGATGCCGAGGTGGACCGGGTTGCGCGACGAGGCGACGCCCATGTCCATGCCCGCACCACGCCACGCGATCGCGCGGACATAGGCGTTGGTGAAACCGTTGGCCTTGAGGACCTCGTCCTTGGCCGCGTCGATCTCTTCGGCGGTGTAGGGGATCTCGAAGCCGAGCTCGCCGGCCGAGAAGATCAGCCGCTTCGAGTGCTCGTGGCCGAGGAAGATCTTGCCGTTGTAGGCCCGCTCGCCTTCGAAGACCGAGCTGGCGTAGTGCAGCGCGTGGGTCAGTACGTGCACCTGCGCGTCCCGCCACTCCACCAGCTTGCCGTCCAGCCAGATCTTACCGTCGCGGTCGTCATATGCACCTTCCATAACCATTCTCCTTCTGGCGCGCATGCAGTTCAGTTTGACTTAGCTTTTCATTTGTTGCGCTATTTACGTCCGACGCGGACATAATATTGCGGAAAAACTGCGACTCGCTAACAGTTCAGTATTGGAATGTCAACAACGCTGACTTAAAGTGCCCAAAACTTGGGAGACAGAGGGGGACATGAGCATGGCGGACGGTCCTGGCACGCAGGCACATGTTGGGGAGGCACTCCTCTACCTTACGGACGAACAGCTCCGGCAGGGTATCGAGGCAATGTACTTTGCTTATCGGGCGTTTACCGCCGATCCCGACCGCATCCTGCAGGGGCTCGACTACGGGCGCGCTCATCACCGCGCGGTGCACTTCATCAACATCGTGCCCGGCACCACGGTGAACAACCTGCTGTCGATCCTCGGCGTCACCAAACAGTCGCTCAATCGTGTCCTGCGCACCCTGATCGAGGACGGTCTGGTCGAAAGCCGAGTCGGCCGCGCCGACAAGCGCGAGCGGCACCTGTTCCTGACCGAAGCGGGCAAGGAACTCGAACACCGGCTCTCGGACGCGCAGCGCGCCCGCATGCGCGCCGCCTACCGGCAGGTCGGACCCGAGGCCGTGGCCGGATTCCGCAAGGTGCTCGAGGCGATGATGGATCCCGAAATGCGCCGCCACTACTCCGGCCTGCGCGAGGTGCGCGGATGACCGACCCGGACGCGCATATCCTGATCGTCGACGACGACGAGCGGATCCGGGGACTGCTGCAGAAGTTCCTCATACGGCATGGTTTTCTGGTCAGCGCCGCACGCGACGCGGCGCACGCCCGCCGCCTGCTCGAAGGGCTCGAGTTCGACATGATCGTGCTCGACGTGATGATGCCCGGCGAGGACGGCGTCAGCCTCACCCGCGCCATCCGCGAGCGCGGCTCCCGGACGCCGATCATGCTGCTGACCGCGCGGGGCGAGACCGAGGACCGGATCAAGGGGCTCGAGGCGGGGGCCGACGACTATCTCGCCAAGCCCTTCGAGCCCAAGGAGCTGCTGCTGCGCATCAACGCGATCCTGCGCCGGGTGCCCGACACCCGCGCCGAGGAGGCCGCGCCGAAGCTGCTGACCCTCGGCCCGATCCGCTACGACATCGAGCGCGGCGAGATGTGGCGGGGCGAAGAGCTTGTCCGGCTCACCGCCACCGAGAGCCAGCTCATGCGGATCTTCTCGGCCAAGCCCGGCGAGGCGCTGAGCCGCACCAAGCTGGTCGAGGAGCTCGGCCGCGACAAGGGGCAGGCGCAGGAACGCGCGGTCGACGTGCAGATCACCCGGCTTCGGCGCAAGATCGAGAGCGACCCGAAGCAGCCGCGCTACCTGCAGACGGTGCGCGGCGCGGGCTACATGCTGGCACCCGACTGATCCCTCCTGCCGGTTTCTGCCGGCTCGTAACAATTGCAGGAAATCGCGGGTTGCCCACTGGCGGCAGGTACGGAATCCTGTCGCGCATTGACGTCAGGGGGAGGACCGTCATGACGACCGCACTCATCACGCACGCCGACTGCCACGACCACATCACCCCGGACGGCCACCCCGAGCGGGTGGCCCGGCTCGACCACCTGCTGCACGCGCTGGCACCGCTCGACCTGCTGCGCCTCGCCGCCCCCGCCGCGAGCGACGCCGATATCGCAAGGGTCCACCCGCAGCGCTACATCGACCGCATCAAGCGCGCCGCGCCCGAGCAGGGACAGGTGGCGCTCGATTCCGACACATGGGTGTCGCCGGGTTCCATGCAGGCCGCGCGCCGCGGCGCGGGCGCCGCGATTCGCGCCGTCGACGCGGTGATGTCGCGCGAGGCGACGAACGCCTTCTGCGCCACCCGTCCGCCCGGCCACCACGCCGAACGCGAGACGCCCATGGGCTTCTGCCTCTTCGGCAACGCCGCGCTCGCGGCCAAGTACGCGCTCGACCACCACGGGCTGGAGCGCGTCGCGGTGGTGGATTTCGACGTGCACCATGGCAACGGCACGCAGGACCTGCTCTGGGACGAGGAGCGAATCCTCTTCGTCTCGTCCCAGCAGTTCCCGCTCTGGCCCGGCACCGGCGCCGCCACCGAAACCGGCGCCCACGACAACGTGGTGAACCTGCCGCTGCGTCCCGGCAGCGGCGGCTCCGAGATGCGCGACGCCTACCGCGGCGGCGCCTTCCCGCGGCTCGAGGCCTTTGAGCCGCAGATGATGATCATCTCGGCCGGGTTCGATGCACATCACGACGACCCGCTGGCGCAACTCGCGTGGCAGGCCGAGGATTTCCGCTGGCTCACCCACGAGCTCTGCCGCATCGCCACCACCCATTGCAGGCGACGGGTGGTCTCGGTGCTGGAAGGCGGATATGATCTCGCTGCCCTCGCCGCATCCGGACGGGCACATGTGGAAGAACTGATCGAGGCAGGAAAATGAGCAGCGATACGCCGGTCGAGGAGATGAGTTTCGAGCAGGCCATGGCCGAGCTCGAGCAGGTTGTGGGCCAGCTCGAACGCGGCGAGGTGCCGCTGGACCAGTCGATCGCCCTCTACGAGCGCGGCGCCAAGCTCAAGGCGCGCTGCGAGAAGAAGCTCAAGGACGCCGAGGAGAAGGTCGCCGCGATCACCCTCGACGCCAATGGCGAGCCCGCCGGACTGAAGACCGTCGAGGGGCTCTGACCTTCCATGTTCCGTGACAGCCTTGCGGCCGGCGCCAGCGCCGTCGCCGCCCATTTCGACCATGTCATCGGTGCGCTTGCCACGCTGCCGGTGACCGAGGCGATGCGCTACGCCACCGTCGGCGGCAAGGGCCTGCGCGGCTGGCTGGTGCTCGAGGGCGCGCGGCTGCACGGCGTGCCGCAGGCACAGGCGCTGTGGCCCGCCTGCGCCATCGAGGCGATCCACGCCTACAGCCTCGTGCATGACGACCTGCCCTGCATGGACGACGACGACCTGCGCCGCGGCCTGCCCACGGTGCATCGCAAGTGGGACGAGGCCACCGCCGTTCTGGCGGGCGACGCGCTGCAGGCGCTTGGCTTCGAGCTGGTCGCGGACCCGCGCTGTCACCCGGACGCCGGCGTGCGCGCCGACCTGACGCTGAGCCTCGCCCGCGCGGCGGGGGCCCGTGGCATGGTGCTGGGACAGGCGCTCGACATGGCGGCCGAGACCGCCGACACGCCGCTCACCCTCGACGAGATCACCGCGCTGCAGGCGGGCAAGACCGGGGCGCTGATCACCTGGTCCGCCGAGGCTGGCGCGCGGCTGGCGCAGGCCGATCCGGGCCCGTTCACCTCCTATGCCCACCGGCTCGGCCTCGCCTTCCAGATCGCCGACGACATTCTCGACGTCGAGGGCGACGCAGAGACCGTCGGCAAGGCCGTCGGTAAGGACGCGGGCCGCGGAAAGGCCACGTTTGTTTCACTGCTGGGGCTCGACCAAGCGAAAACCCGCGCGGAAACCCTTGTGACCGAGGCCTGCGACGCTCTATCTCCCTATGGAGAGCGGGCCGATACCTTGCGGGAGGCCGCCCGCTTCGTTATCTCCCGCCGGAATTGAGTGCCGAGGGACGCCATGACCCATAGCCCGGAAACGCCGCTGCTCGACCGCGTCATCACGCCAGCCGATCTCAAGCGCCTGTCCGATGCCGAGCTGGAACAGCTCGCCCACGAGCTGCGTGCCGAGACCATCGCGGCCGTGTCGCAGACCGGCGGCCACCTGGGCGCCGGCCTCGGCGTGGTCGAACTGACCGTCGCCCTGCACGCGGTGTTCGATGCACCGCGCGACAAGATCATCTGGGACGTCTCGCACCAGGCCTACCCGCACAAGATCCTCACCGGTCGCCGCGACCGCATCCGCACGCTGCGCATGAAGGACGGGCTGTCGGGCTTCACCAAGCGCTCGGAATCGCCCTTCGACCCGTTCGGTGCCGGCCACTCCTCGACCTCGATCAGTGCCGCGCTCGGCTTCGCAGTGGCCCGCGATCTGGGCGGGGTCTGCGACACCGGCTCGGGCGACGCCATCGCGGTGATCGGCGACGGCGCCATGTCCGCGGGCATGGCCTACGAGGCGATGAACAACGCCGGCCATCTCGGCAAGCGGCTGATCGTGATCCTCAACGACAACGAGATGTCGATCGCGCCGCCCACCGGCGCCATGTCCTCGTACCTCTCGAGACTCTACGCCGAGGCGCCGTTCCAGGACCTCAAGGCCGCCGCCAAGGGCGCGGTCTCGCTGCTGCCCGGGCCATTCCGCGAGGGCGCCAAGCGCGCCAAGGAAGTGCTAAAGACGATGACCGTCGGCGGCACCCTCTTCGAGGAGCTGGGCTTCGACTACATCGGCCCGCTCGATGGCCACGACCTGCACCAGCTGCTGCCGATCCTGCGCACCGTCAAGGCGCGCGCCACCGGCCCGATCCTGCTGCACGTGCTCACCAAGAAGGGCAAGGGCTACGCTCCCGCCGAGGGCGCCGCCGACCGCGGCCACGCCCGCGCCAAGTTCGACCTGGTGACCGGCGAGCAGAAGAAGTCGCCCTCGAATGCTCCGTCCTACACCAAGATCTTCGCGCGCGAGCTCACCCGGCTTGCCGCCGAGGACAGCCGTATCTGCGCGGTGACCGCGGCCATGCCCGACGGCACCGGGCTCGACCTCATGGCCGAGCGCTACCCGAGCAGGGTCTTCGACGTGGGCATCGCCGAGCAGCACGGCGTCACCTTCTCCGCCGGGCTCGCGGCAGGTGGGCTGAAGCCGTTCTGCGCGATGTATTCCACCTTCCTGCAACGCGGCTACGACCAGGTCGTGCACGACGTGGCGATCCAGCGCCTTCCGGTGCGCTTCGCCATCGACCGCGCGGGGCTCGTGGGCGCCGATGGCGCGACCCATGCCGGCGCCTTCGACATCGCCTTCATGGCCAACCTGCCGGGAATGGTCGTCATGGCCGCCGCCGACGAGGCCGAGCTCATGCACATGGTCGCGACCGCCGCCGCCCATGACGAGGGGCCCATCGCCTTCCGTTACCCGCGCGGCGAAGGCAGCGGCGTCGAGATGCCCGAGAAGGGCGAGCCGCTCGAGATCGGCCGTGGCCGCCTCGTGCGCGAGGGCGCCCGTCTGGCGATCCTCAGCTTCGGCACGCGGCTCTCCGAGGTGATGAAGGCCTGCGAACGGCTCTCGGCGCGGGGTATCTCGCCCACCGTGGCTGACGCGCGCTTTGCCAAGCCCCTCGACCGCGAGTTGATCCTGAAGCTTGCCGCCGAACACGAGGCGCTGATCACGATCGAGGAAGGCTCGGTGGGCGGTTTCGGCAGCCAAGTGGTGCAACTTCTGACCGACGAGGGCGCGCTGGATCACGGGCTGAAATTCCGCTCGATGGTGCTGCCCGACACCTTCATTGACCACGCCAGCCCCAACGACATGTACGAGGCTGCCGGTCTCGACGCACGCCACATCGAGGAAAAGGTGCTCACCACCCTCGGCGTCGACGTGCTCTCGCGGAAAGCCTGAGCAGGGCGGCGCAGGCGCCCCGCCTCAGCCCTGTTCTTCGTCCAGCAGCGCGCGCAGGCCGGCACGGTAGTCCGGGTAGCGCAGCTGCACCCCCAGCTCATCCTTGATGCGCCGATTCGAGACGCGCTTGTTCTCGGCGTAGAAGCTGCGCGCCATCGGGCTTATCTCGGCCGCGTCGAAGGCGATCTCCGGCGGCGGCGCCACGTCCAGCAGCTCGGCCGCGTGCAGCAGCACGTCCTGCGGCGGCGCCGGGTCGTCATCGCAGAGGTTGTAGGCGCTGCCGGGCGCGGGCTTCCGGATCGAGGCCTCGAGCACCTGCGCGATGTCCTCGACATGGATGCGCGAGAACACCTGCCCCGGCTTGACGATGCGCCGGGCGGTGCCGTTGCGGACCTTCTCGAAGGGGCCGCGGCCCGGGCCGTAGATCCCCGCCAGCCGGAAGATGTGCAGCGGCAGCCCCGGAACGGCGCGCCAGTCGGTCTCGGCCTGCAGACGCCACTGGCCGCGGCGTGTGCCGGGGGTGAGCGGCGTGTCCTCGTCGACCCAATCGCCGCCGTGATCGCCGTAGACCCCGGTGGTCGAGAGGTACCCCGCCCAGTCCAGAGCTGGGGCCCGCGCGGCGATGGCGTCGCGGCAGAGCCGCAGCGACGGGTCGCCGTCGGCGTCGGGACCGGCGGAGACCAACAGGTGGGTGGCGCGCCCCAGTGCCTCGGCGACGGCGGCACGGTCCCAGGCGATGGGCTCGACGCCCTCGGCGCGCAGCGCGTCTGCCTTCCCAGGATCGCGGGTGGTGCCGAGCACGGTCCAGCCCTGCGGAAGGAGGCGGCGCGCCAGCGCGCGCGCGGAGTAGCCGTGGCCGAGCGAAAGAAGCGTGGATGTCATGCACGCAAACTGGGTTCTGCCGCGGCGATTTGCAAGCGGGTGCGGTTTCGGCGGCGAAGCGCCCATGCGCTGGACCGCGCGGCCCTGCGGGATAGGCAGATTTGCGATGTTGGGCTAGAAATCCGCGACGTCGTTGCCAGGGATTCGATGATGACCAGCTACTCGCGCCGTACGGGGCTCCTGCTCATTCTTGGAGCGCTTGCCGCCTGCAGCAGTGGGCCTGCTCGCGAAGAGGCCAAGCCCGGGCGGCATGATCCGCCGCTCTACCCCAACGAAACGCCCGAGCTGCGCCAGCTCATCAACAAGTGGTCCGATCACTACGAGGTGCCGCGCCCGCTCGTGCACCGTCTGGCGATCCGCGAGAGCACCCACACCCCGACAGCGCGCAACGGTCCCTACTACGGGCTGCTCCAGATCCTGCCGCAGACCGCGCGGACCATGGGATTCCAGGGTGAGGCACGCGATCTGCTCAACGCGGACACCAACCTCCGGTTCGGGGTGAAGTACCTGCGGGGCGCGTGGCTTCTGTCCAACGGCAGCCAGGACAGCGCCATCGGCTGGTATGCGCGGGGCTACTACTACGAGGCCAAGCGCCGCGGTATGCTGGTCGAGACCGGGCTGCGACCGGGCTGAGGCGGTCGTTCCGGCACGGCTCGATCCCGAGCGCGGGCGACGTTTGATTCTCCGTCGCGTCCTGCCGGAGGCTTGGGTCCGAGGCCGCGCCGAGCCTTCAATCCGAGAGCACGCGCTCGCGTCACCGGTCTCGATGGCTGGCGCCATGGATGGCGTTTCGGCCGGCTGGCGGCCAAAAGGGCTGTTGGAACGATCGCGAGCGACGGGGCTGTTGACCCGATGGCGAACCAAAGGGCTACGGTGCTCTCAGATCCGCCCGCCTAAGCCAGCGTCACGCCGGGCGGCAAGGAAGTCCGCAGCGCGCCCTCCCCTACCAGCCCCGGGCCGAGCCGCGACACCCGCAACGATAACCCGACCTCAGGTCACCGCCCGCAGCATGGCTGTGTTCGACTGGATGATCGTGTTGAGTTCCACGATCCGCGCCAGCCGGGCCTCGATCTCGTCCTGCCCCGCGTCGAGCTGGTCGACGATGCCCGAGAGCGAGTCGCCGGAGCCGTTCAGCGCCGCGCTCTCGATCTTGCACATCATCCGGGTCGAGCTGAGACCGGTGACGTAGCGCTTCATGTCGAGCACGCTGCGGCCGAGCCGCGTGGCCTCGGCCTCGACCACCTTCAGCGATTCCTGGGCGAGCTTGCGGAAATTGTCCGCCTCGAGCTGCAGCGTCGCCTTGTCCTCGCTGAGCGCGGTGGTGTCCGGCGCGCCCTTGAGATCCTCTTCGAAGAGCAGCGACATCTCGCGCTGCATGATCGCGGCGCCGACGAGGAACTGGCCGCGCTCGATGGTCTCGCGCATGCGGACATAAGTGCTGTCCTTGCCGTCCATGAAGTCGCGCACCCAGCTGGCCATCTCGTCGAGCATCGAACCGTAGTTCACCGAGATCGCGCTGATCGGGCCGCCCGCGTTCTCGAGCCGCGAGGCGAGGATCCGCATGTTCATCGGCACGGTTCGGATCGCCTTGATGATCTCGGTCATCTCGTCGGTCTCGTCCCGGATCTGGGCGATGGTCCGCGACATGGTGAGGAAGCGCAGCTGACGCGGGTCGAGCGGCACGTTGGTGCGCTTCGACCGCTCCTCCAGTTCCAGCGACAGCGCGGCGGACATGAAGGCGTCGTAATCCTCGAACCCCTTGGCCTGCAGCGCCTCGAGCAGCGCTTCGGTGCTGCGCGCGGGGCTGACGTTCTCTTCGAGCTCGGCCTTGCGCAGCTCTGCATAGAGCGCCTGCACCTCGTGGAAGAGCGGCGTATGCGGCTTGATCCGCACCGACAGGTACCCGTCCTTGATGGGCCAGGCCACCGCGAGCACCCAGTAGAAGCGCCCGTCCTTGGTGCGGTTCTTGACGTAGGCCGACACCTCCTGCCGGTTCTTCAGCCGCTCCCAGAACAGGTTGAAGACCCCCTTGGGCATGTCCGGGTGGCGCACGAGCTTGTGCGGCGCGCCCTTCAGCTCTTCCCACATGTAGCCCGAGATGCGTCGGAAGACGCTGTTGCCTTCGATGATCACGCCGCGTTCATCGGTGCGGGAATAGAACATCCCCCCCGGCTCGAACGGCACCTCCCCCACGCCGCTGCTGCGGGTCTGGGAAACGAGCTGGGAATCATGTTGCGACATCAGGACCTCGCGCAATCAGGGCGGCATTGGCCCGGAGATTGCACGAAGCGCCTTTCCAGAACGTGAACGCGGGCGGAGATTTCCGCCCGCGCTCATGACCTTGCGACAGGTCCCGCCCGGATCAGCCGGGGCTCATGCCCCGCAGGCGCTCGGACCGGCGACGCAGCATCTCCACCGAGGCCAGCAGCAGGATCGAGATGCCGACGAGGATCGTCGCCGCGGCGAGGATGGTCGGCGAGATCTGCTCGCGCAGGCCGGTGAACATCTGCCAGGGCAGCGTCTGCAGTTCGGCCGAGCCGATGAAGAGCACCACCACCACCTCGTCGAAGGAGGTGATGAAGGCGAAGAGGCCGCCCGAGATCACGCCCGGCAGGATCAGCGGCATCTGCACCCGGAAGAAGGTGGTCACCGGGTTCGCGCCCATGTTCGCCGCCGCCCGGGTCAGCGAGCGGTCGAAGCCCACCAGCGTCGCGGTCACGGTGATGATCACGAAGGGGATGCCCAGCACGGCGTGGGCCAGCACGACGCCCCAGTAGGTGCCGACGATGCCGATCTTCGAGTAGAAGAAGTACATGCCGGTGGCCGAGATGATCAGCGGCACGATCATCGGCGAGATCAGGATCGCCATGATCGTGCGCTTGCCCGGCACGTGCGACTGCGACAGACCGATGGCCGCCAGCGTGCCCAGCGACACCGAGATCAACGTCGCCACCGGAGCGATCAGCAGCGAGTTCTTCACCGCCCGGGTCCATTCCGGGTTGGTCAGGAAGTCGCGGTAGTGCTTCAGCGAGTAGCCGGCGGGGTCGAAACGCAGCATCTCCGGGGTGAAGGTGAAGAAGTCCTGCGCGTTGAACGACAGCGGCATGACCACGAGGATCGGCGTGATCAGGAAGACGAAGATTGCCCCGCAGATCACCCGGAACGTGTAGTGCCAGAGCACCTGCCCCGGGGTCAGGTAGGGCACGAGGCGGACCCGGTAGCGGCCGTAGCCGATCCAGTAGACGAACCAGCCGAAGAACCAGCCGAAGAGCGCCCCGATCACCGCGCCGGGGATGCCTCCGAGCAGGAAGCCGGCGATGGCGAAGACCGCGACCAGCCCCCAGCGGGCGGCGCGCTCGGCGCCCTTGCCGAGCACCGAGACGAAGACCAGCCCGATGATGGCGAGCAGGATCGCCCCGGCGACCAGCCCGAGCAGCACCGAGCCGTTGGCGGCGCCGATGAAGATCCCGGCGAAGGCACCTGCGGCAGCGACCACCGGCAGGGTGAAGGACAGGGGTTTCTTGCCCGCGGGCGTGAGGATGACGTCGTTCATGGCCTTACCCCAGCTTCACGTTGTCGATGCCGACGATGCGGTCGTAGGCCCAGTAGAGGAGCAGGACCACCGCTAGCAGGATCGTGCCCAGCGCGGCCGCGAGGCCCCAGTTGAGCGAGGACGAGATGTGGTAGGCGATCCGGTTCGAGATGAAGGTACCGGTGGTGCCGCCGACGATCTCGGGGGTGATGTAGTAGCCGATCGACAGGATGAAGACGAGGATCGAGCCCGCCCCGATGCCCGGCACCGACTGCGGGAAGTAGACCCGCCAGAAGGTCGTCCAGTTGGTCGCCCCCAGCGACTTGGCAGCGCGCACGTAGGATGGCGGGATCGTCGACATCACCGAGTACATCGGCAGTATCATGAACGGCAGCAGGATGTGCGTCATGGCGACGATGGTGCCGAACTGGTTGTTGATCATCACCAGCCGGTCGCCGTCGGAGACGAGGCCGATCCAGACGAGCACGTCGTTGATGACGCCCTGTTGCTGCAGCATCACCTTCCACGCGCTGGTACGCACCAGCAGCGAGGTCCAGAACGGCAGCAGCACGAGGATCATCAGCAGGTTGGCGGTCCGCGACGGCAGGTTCGACAGGATGTAGGCCACAGGGTAGCCGAGCAGGATGCAGCTGAAGGTGATGACCATCGACATGAACAGGGTACGCTGGAACAGCATGATGTAGATGCGCTGGTTCTCGGGCCGGGCCTCTACCCCATCGGGGGTCAGCTGCATGTCGACCGAGTTCAGGAAGTAGCCGGAGGTGTAGTTCGGGCTGTAGAGCTTGATGGTACGCCAGATCTCGGGCTTCACCCAGTCGCGGTCGATCTCCTCGAAGCCGTCCCGGAAGGTCACGGTCTCGAAGTCCGCACCTGCGACGAGCTCGTCCGCGGCCTTGAGCATGTCGGCGCGGGGCCCGTTGTAGGACGACATATCCCCCGCGGCGAGATCCTCGTAGAGCGCGGTGTGCACCGCGGACCAGGGCTCTTCCTCGAGCAGGTTCTTCCTTTCTTCGCGTTGCTGGTACCTGGCGAAGGTCGCGTATTCACGCGAGGTGACGGGCAGCAGCTCGTCCATGCCCTCGCGGAGCTTGAAGCGGGGCTGGCGGCCCTCTTCGCTCGCGGCCCACTCCTTCTGCTCGGCGAGCCAGTCGGGGTCGCCCAGAAGCTCGACCCATGTAGCGGCCTCGTCCCAGTCCTTGTTCAGGTCCTCGAACTGGTCCTGGTAGACCTCGCCGATGTCGTCGAGCCCGCGGCCCGACTTGCGGAACAGCGACGAGGCGCCGGTCATCTC
Organism: Salipiger thiooxidans; assembly: GCF_900102075.1. Lineage (GTDB taxonomy): Bacteria > Pseudomonadota > Alphaproteobacteria > Rhodobacterales > Rhodobacteraceae > Salipiger > Salipiger thiooxidans. Next base: position 138,426 of record NZ_FNAV01000006.1, read on the forward strand.
GTAATTGAGGCGGGTCCCGAGGCGGGTGTGATTCTTCTGCTCGGCGGCGAGGAAGATATCGTAGTAGGCGGCCTCGAACGCGGCGTCGCCGGGAAGCCCTTCGCCGTCCCAATCCTCGAGCGCCTCGGTGGTCAGCGGCATGGTGTCCGAGACGATCTCGTTCTCGACCGAGCGGAACAGCATGTCCGCGATCGGCGCGATGAAGGTAACGAGCACGAAAAGCAGCAGCGGTGCGATCAGCATCGATGCCCGGATCTTTTCCATCCGCAGCGCCCGTGCCAGGCTTTTCTTCAGCGGCGTGCCATCGGCGGCCAGCATCGGGCCGGAGGCTTTGTCCTCTGCGCTTGCATCGGTCATGGGGGTCCCCGTTGTCATGTTATTTCCGTGCGGTCTCTTGCGGATGCACTGTTGCGGGCAGGTGCCCGTCGCGGCGGGGGCGGACGCCTGGTCCGCCCCCACGCTGACTTACTTGGCCAGCCAGGCCTGGAATTTCGCGTCGATGTCGTCGCGATAGTCAGCCCAGAATTCGTACTGGGTCACGAAGACATTGGTGGCGTTGGCCGGATCGGTCGGCATGTGCGGCGCCATCTCGATGCCGAGCTCGGCGTGCTTGCCGACCAGCGGCGCGGACGAGGCACGGGCCGGGCCGTAGGAGATGTAGGCGGCCTGATCGGCCAGGCGCTGGGTGTCGGTGGCGAAGAGCAGGAAGTCCTTCACGCGGGCCAGACGGTCCTCGGGCAGACCTTCGGGGATGATCCAGCCGTCGAAGTCGAGCATCTGTGCGTCCCACAGCATGCCGATGGGCTGATCCTGCTCGGCGATGGCCGAGAACAGGCGACCGTTGTAGGTCGATCCCATGATCACTTCGCCATCGGCCAGCAGCTGCGGCGTATCGGCACCGGCCGACCACCAGACCACCTGGTCCTTGATGCTGTCGAGCTTGGCCAGCGCCTGGTCCTGCCCTTCGGGGGTCGCCAGCACGTCGTAGATCTCGTCCTTGGGGACGCCGTCGCAGAGCAGGGCCCATTCGACGTTGCCGATGGGACGCTTGTTCAGCGACCGCTTGCCCGGATAGGTTTCCAGATCGAAGATCGCGCAGATGTCGCTGGGCGGGGTGTCGCCCACGAGATCGGTACGGTAGCCCACGGTGGTCGAGAACACGATCTGCGGGATGAAGCAGTCGGACACGATGGAATCGCCGAAGTCGTCCGTGGCGGACGAGCCGTCTTCGCCTGCCGCCAGGATCTCGTCGTGGTCGACCTCCATCGCAAGGCCTTCGTCGCACAGGCGGATTGCGTCGGCCGCTTCCACGTCAACGAGATCCCAGGTGATGTTGCCGGCCTCGTTCATGGCGCGCAGCTTGGCCACCGCCTCGTTCGAGGATTCGTCCCACGAGATCTGAAGCTCGGGGTGCATCTCAAGGTAAGGCTCGGAATAGGCCTTGATCTGGCTGTTCTGGTAGGCGCCGCCCCACGACACGATGGTCATGCTGTCGGACATTTCCTGCGCCGCCACTGCACCCGCGGCGACCGTCAGCGCCGTCGTTGCCAGAAGGGTTTTGCTGAATTTCATACTATTGGCTCCCATTTCAACCCGTTCACTATGTACGAACCGCACGACGGGTCTACGCGACGGTCCTGTCCGGCGGGAGGCGGGATCGCCCGCCCCTTCCGATGTACTGCAACCCGGCCGGCGCAAGGCGCCGGCGCGAGCGTCAGTCGGCGTCGAGCGCGCGACAATCCTCCGGCAACCAGCCGATGGTGATCTCTTCGCCCGGGCGCAGGCGGCGCTGGTCAGGACGGTTACGCGTCTTGATGACGAACTCGTCGTTGCCTGCCACCGAAAGCCGGGTGCGGAAGATATCACCCATGTAGATGAATTCCTTTACCGTGGCCTTCAGGGTATGGGACTCATCGCCAAGCTGCGGGTCAAGCTCGACCCGTTCGGGCCGGATCGACACGCGGGTGCGGTCGCCGACCTTGCTCACGTTGACGGGGCGGGCGTCGATCATCTCGCCCCCGTCCAGCTGCACGGTGCAGCGGTCTCCGCTGATCTCCTTCACCACACCTTCCAGCGTGTTGTTCTCGCCGATGAACTGCGCCACGAAGCTGTTCTGCGGCGCCTCGTAAAGCTCGTCCGGCGGCGCGAGCTGCTGGATCCGGCCGTCGTTGAACACCGCCACGCGGTCCGACATGGTCAGCGCCTCGGTCTGGTCGTGCGTCACGTAGACCGTGGTGATGCCAAGCTGGTGCGCGAGGCTGGTGATCTCGAACTGCATCTTCTCGCGCAGCTGCTTGTCGAGCGCGCCGAGCGGTTCGTCCATCAGCACCAGCTCCGGCTCGAACACCAGCGCGCGGGCTAGGGCGATCCGCTGCTGCTGACCACCCGAAAGCTGCGCCGGACGGCGGCCGCCAAAGGCGCCCATCTCGACCATGTCGAGCGCCCGCTTGACCTTCTGCTCGCGCTCGGACTTGCCGATCTTGCGCACCTCGAGCGGGAAGCTGAGGTTCTCTGCGACGGTCATGTGGGGGAAGAGCGCGTAGTTCTGGAAGACCATCCCGATGCCGCGCTTGTGAGGCGGGATGTTGTTGATGCTGACCCCGTCGAGCTTGATCTCGCCATGGGTGGCTGTTTCGAACCCCGCCAGCATCATCAGGCAGGTGGTCTTGCCCGATCCGGACGGCCCGAGCATGGTCAGGAACTCGCCCTTGGGCAAAGAGAGGTTCAGGTCTTTGACGACGAGTGTCTCGCCGTCATAGCTTTTCTGAACACGTTCGAAGGCGACGAATGCGTCGTTTACTCCGGTATCTGGCAAATCCGGCTCCCCGTTTATGTCTCGCGGATTGTTTCCGCTGTCTTGCCCCAAACTAAACCGCGTCCGGCGAAGTCTTGCAACCGGATAGGCGCGAAACAAAGGCTAGCCCGGCGAAGACGGGAAGCCCGGGCAGAAAAGCGGCACTCCGCAGGCGAAAAGCGCCATAGGACCGCCGCTCATCGGGAAAATCGGCGCTTCCCCTTGGGAAACTCTTCGGGGCGTCGGGCGGTCACGAAGGCCTTGAACCCGGCCTGACCCCTTGAAATCACGCAGTTTCGAGTCTGCGTTTGCATGATTTTTCGGCAGTCGCGGCCATTTTCGTCAGAATGCCCTGCTTGCGACACCGGATGTCGGTTTATGGCAGTCAGAGTTGTACACAACAGTCTAGCTGGACAGAGACCCAAGACCGGAGTTTCCCATGCGCCAGCACCGATTCCAGAAGGATCTTCCCTTCTCCGAGGCGGAATACGAACGACGTCTCGCGCTGACCCGTGCTGCCATGGAGCGCGCGGGCATCGAGGTACTGCTGGTCACCGACCCCTCGAACATGGCCTGGCTCACCGCCTATGACGGCTGGTCCTTCTACGTGCACCAGGGCGTCCTGGTGTTCCAGGACGCCGACCCGGTGTGGTGGGGCCGCAACCAGGACACCAACGGCGCGGTGCGCACGGTATGGATGGGCGACGACCGCGTCATCGGCTACGCCGACAACTACGTGCAGTCGACCGAGCGTCACCCGATGGAGGACCTCGCCCAGCGCCTGATCGGCATGGGCCACGAGGGCGCGCGCCTCGGCGTCGAGATGGACAATTACTACTTCTCCGCCAAGGCCTACATGTCGCTCGCCGCCAGCCTGCCGCAGGCCAAGCTCATCGACGCCACGGCGCTGGTGAACTGGCAGCGCGGCATCAAGTCCGCGGAAGAGATCGCCTTCATGCGCAAGGCCGCGAAGATCTCGGAAAAGATCGTCGACGGCCTGCTCGAGCGCGTCGAGCCCGGCGTGGCCAAGAACGCGGTGGTGGCCGAGATCCAGCGCGACGCCATCCTCGGCGTCGGCGACGACTGGGGCGACTACGCCGCCATCGTGCCGCTGCTGCCCTCGGGCTCGGACGCCGCCGCCCCGCACCTGACCTGGGACGGCAGGCCCTTCAACAAGGGCGAGGCGACCTTCTTCGAGATCGCCGGCTGCTACCGCCGCTACCACACGCCGTTCTGCCGCACGATCTTCCTCGGCGAGCCGCCCGACCTCTTTCTTGCCGCCGAGGCCGCCCTCGTCGAAGGGCTCGAGGCCGGGATCGAGGCCGCCCGCGCCGGCAACCGCGCCTGCGACATTGCCAACGCGCTGGCCGCCCCTCTGGAGCGCGCCGGCATCGAGCGCGGCGCCCGCTGCGGCTACCCCATCGGCCTCAGCTACCCGCCCGACTGGGGCGAGCGCACCATCTCGCTGCGTGCCGAGGACGAGACCGAGCTGCAACCCGGCATGACCTTCCACTTCATGCCCGGCCTGTGGATGTCCGACTGGGGGCTCGAGATCACCGAATCCATCCTGATCACCGAAGACGGCCCGGCAGAATGCTTCTGCGACCGCCCCCGCAAGATGTTCGTGAAGGACTGACCCGATGCTGCAAGCCACCGAAACGATCCTCGCCGAACTCATCTCCTTTCCCACCGTCTCGAGCGACAGCAACCTCGACATGATGGGCTGGATGGCGGACCGGCTCGAACACCACGGCGCCAAGGTCGAGCTCTTCGCCGATTCCTCCGGCGCCAAGGCCAACATGTTCGCCACCATTGGCCCGGACGTGCCGGGCGGCGTGGTGCTCTCGGGCCATTCCGACGTGGTGCCGGTCACCGACCAGGTCTGGCATTCGAGCCCCTTCGCCCTCACCGAGCGCAACGACCTGCTGCACGGCCGTGGCGCCTGCGACATGAAGGGCTTCATTGCCGCCGCGCTGGCCATGGCCTCGCCGCTCTGCGAGACGCCACTGAAGCGGCCGGTGCACCTGTGCTTCACCCATGACGAGGAAATCGGATGCATGGGCGCCCGCGCGCTGGTGCCCGAGCTGCAGCGCCGCGGCTACCGCCCGCGCATGGCCATCGTGGGCGAGCCCACCGACATGCGCATCATCGAGGGCCACAAGGGCTGCTGCGAGTACACCTGCCGCTTCCACGGGCTCGAGGGCCACGGCTCCGCCCCAGAGCGCGGCGTCAACGCGGTGGAATACGCGGTGCGCTACGTCACCCGGCTGATGAGCCTCGCCGAGACGCTGAAGACACGCACGCCGGCCAATTCGCGCTTCGACCCGCCCTGGACCACGATCAACGTCGGCCGCCTGCAGGGCGGTGTGGCGCACAACGTGATCCCCGGCCTCGCCGAGCTCGACTGGGAGATGCGCCCGGCCCAGCAGGGCGACGCCGCCTTCGTCAAGGACGCGCTGCAGGCCTATGTCGAGACCGAGCTCCTGCCCGCCATGCGCAAGGTCAACCCCGCCGCCCGCATCGACACGCAGGTGATCGGCGAGGTCGCGGGACTCGAGCCGATGCCCGAGAACGCCGCCCGCGATCTCGTGGCGCAGCTCACCGGCAACCACGACACCGGCGTCGTGCCCTTCGGCACCGAGGCCGGCCTGTTCCAGGAGATGGGCATGTCCGTGGTGGTCTGCGGCCCGGGCTCGATCGCGCAGGCCCACAAGCCCGACGAATACGTCTCGCGCGACCAGCTCTCGCAATGCCTGACCATGCTCGAGGGCATCGCGAAAAGCATCGCCGCGTGAGCACCGCCGCAGCGCGCCACCAGCGCCTGCACGCGGAACTGCGCAGCCGGATCTGCCTGCTCGACTACCCGCCGGGCACCCGCCTTTCCGAGACCGCGCTGGCGGACGAGTTCGGCACCTCGCGCACGCCGCTGCGCCGGGTGCTGGCCCGGCTCGAGGACGAGGGCCTCGTCGAAAGCCGCCACGGCGTCGGCACGCTGGTGACGGACGTCGATCTCGCGCGCATGGAACAGGTCTACGGCCTGCGCCTGCACCTCGCCGAGCTCGTCGGCCACCTCGACCCGGCCCCGGTCACCGCCGAGGTGCTGGCCGGCATCGCCGGCTACGTCGCCCGCGGCACGGCACTTGTCGCCAGCCCCGACGCCCGCAGCTTCGCGCAGCTCAACATGGACTACCACGGCTTCGGCCTGTCGCTCACCGACAATCTGCCGCTGCGCTCCACCGCCGAACGGCTCTATTTCCTCACCGCCCGGATCTGGCTGCAATCGATCCCGCGCATGGACCTCGCCTCGGAATGCGCGATCTTCCTCTCCGAGATGCAGGACACCGCCGCCGCGCTCGCCACCGGCGACACCCAGGCCGCCGCCGCCATCCGCCGCACCCACATCGCGATGAGCGTCACCCGCATGGCACGCTGACCCCGCCGTCCATCTTGCCGGGATAAACTCCGGGAGAGCCGCTGCACGCGACGCGGGCGGTGCCCGCCTGCACCCTCGCCGCCCCATCCCGACGCGCAGTCCAGACAGACCCGGACCACAACGCATGCCGCCTGGACGTCACCCCGGCCACACCCAAATCCCGATGAACACCACCCGAAGGACGCGCTGACCCCACCCTTCATCTTGCCGAATAAACTCCGGGGGAGTCGCGGCACGCGACGGGGGCAGAGCCCCCTCCGATCCCATCACCCCACGTGGCACATCAGAATCGCACGCCCCGACGCGACCCCGCCAATCCCTCCGGCACCAGCAACCGCGTGCCCGGCGCTGCCAATGCCGCGATAAGCCGGAGATGGTCACGGCGGAAGGCGATGCAGCCCTCGGTCGCATAGCCCGGCCGCCGCCACTGATGGAGGAAGATCGCCGAGCCCCAGCCCGGCACCGCCTCGGGCCAGTTCCAGTCGGTCAGCAGCACGATGTCATAGAGCGGATCGGCCCGGCGCATCCGCTCGTGGCTCGCAGCGTAAGGCGCGCGCACCATCTGGTTGTAGGCCTCGTCGCCCATGTCGTCGGACCACAGGTCCCCCGGCAGGATCGGCGCGGCCCAGGGCGCCGGACGCGGCACCCGGTCGGGCCGGTAGAGCGTTCCCACGATCATGTGCTCGCCCACCGGCGTCGCCCCGTCGCCCTCGCGCTTGGCAGCCTTCACCCCGCCGCGTCCCACGGAACAGGGCCAGATCCGCCCGGCAAAGCGCAGCCCCATGGTCGTCAGAACCATCTCCATCGTGCTCTCCTTCCCGAAGTCCTACAGCAGATGCCCGGATTTCGCTGCCTTGGTGGCAAGGTAATGCGCGTTGAACGCGGTCCTGCCGACCTTCAGCGGCACCCGCTCGGTCACCGCGAGGCCGCAGCGCTCCATCATCGCCAGCTTGTTGGGGTTGTTGGTCAGCAGCCGCACCGAACCGAACCCCATCCGGCGCAGGATCTCGGCCCCGAGCCGGAAATCGCGCTCGTCGTCCTCGAACCCCAGCCGGTGGTTGGCCTCGACGGTGTCGAACCCCTGGTCCTGCAGCGCATAGGCCCGCATCTTGTTGGCAAGCCCGATGCCCCGGCCCTCCTGGTTGAGGTAGAGCAGCACCCCTGCCCCCTCCTCGCCCATGCGCCCGAGCGCCGCGTGCAGCTGCGGGCCGCAATCGCACTTGAGCGAGCCCAGCACGTCGCCGGTGAAACAGGCCGAATGCAGCCGCGCCAGCACCGGGGCGCTGCGGTCGGGCCGCCCGACCTCGATGGCATAGTGCTCCTCCGAGCCGTCCTGCGGCCGGAAGATATGCAGCCGCGCGTTCTCGGCCCGCGACAGCGGCACCCGCGCCGAGACCACGTGATCGAGATTGGCGAGCAGCAGCATCGACGGCGCGGCGGCCACCCCGTCCACCAGTGTCAGGTTCTCGCGCAGCGCCACCGCCCGCGCCGCCTCGACCGGCAGCAGCAGGGCCGCGGGCAGCAGCCGCGCCGACTTGGCAAGCGTGAGCGCCAGCCGCTGCAGCGAGACGTCGCCGCCGCGGCGCTCCTTCAGCGGGCCCTTCATCGGCATCGACAGATCGTCCGCGGGATCGGCGATGCTGCGCACCCAGTCGAGCCCGGCATCCGCCGGCACCGCCACCCGCGCCAGGTCGCCGTCATAGACCCGCGCCTTCAGCGTCGCCGCCCGCCGCGCCGTCAGCACGAGATCGCCCTCGCCCCCGGCGTCATGGAACAGCGCCAGCCGGTCCTGCGATACCGTCTCGGCGGCCAGCATCATCATCCCCGCCCCGTCCGCCCCCGCGAGCACCACCGGCACGCCCATGCGCAGGTCGGCGCGGGCCCGCGCGAGGATCTCCATCAGGTTCGGCGAGAGGGGCATGTGGGACCTTCCGGGCAAGCGCGCTGAAACAAAGCAGCTGCGATCCTGTAACAAAAGCCCTCCGTCAACACGAGGGCGTGAGACTGGTGCAGCAAAACTTGCCCACACGCAACGGTGTTTCCATGTGATGTCGAAACGACAAGGAGACAAGCCCATGGCGCAGATCAAGAATATCCTGCTTGTGGACGACGACGACGACCTGCGCGAGGCGCTGGCAGAGCAGCTCGTGATGACCGAGGATTTCGAGGTCTTCGAAGCCGAGAACGGCGCCGCCGCCATGGCGCGGGTCAAGGAGCAGAACTACGAGCTCATCATCCTCGACGTGGGCCTGCCCGACACCGACGGGCGCGAGCTCTGCCGGCTGATGCGCAAGCAGGGCGTCAAGGCACCGATCATCATGCTGACCGGCCACGACACCGACGCGGACACCATCCTCGGGCTCGACGCCGGCGCCAACGACTACGTGACCAAGCCCTTCAAGTTCCCCGTGCTGCTGGCCCGCATCCGCGCCCAGCTGCGCCAGCACGAGCAGTCCGAGGACGCCGTCTTCACAGTGGGCCCCTACACGTTCAAGCCCGCGATGAAGCTGCTGGTCACCGATGACGAGCGCAAGATCCGCCTGACCGAGAAGGAGACGAACATCCTCAAGTTCCTCTACCGCTCGACCGAGGGCGTGGTTCCGCGTGACGTGCTGCTGCACGAGGTCTGGGGCTACAACGCCGGCGTCACCACCCACACGCTGGAAACCCACATCTACCGCCTGCGCCAGAAGATCGAGCCCGATCCCTCGAACGCCCGCATCCTCGTCACCGAGTCGGGCGGCTACCGTCTGGTGGCCTGAGCGGCAGAGCGCCCGGCCGCAATATCCGGCCTGCCTCCGGCGGGAGTTTATCCGGCAAGATGAAGACAGGGCGCCGCGGCCCCGGCTTCATCTTGCTCTTAAACTCCGGGGGAGTCCGCGGCACGCGGACGGGGGCAGCGCCCCCTTCGACAGAAATCACAAAGGGCCGCCCCGGGGATTAGGGCGGCCCTTCGCTTTTTCCTGAGGCTCAGGGTTACTCGGCGGCGCGGATCGGCGTGTCGTCGGTCACCGGCAGCGACGGATCGCCGTGCTCGCCGGTCTCGAGCGCGCGGCGCACCCCGGCCTCGTACTCCGGGTGCACCTTCTTCAGAACCGCCAGCCAGCGCTCCTTGACCCCGTCGGTGCAGGGCGCCATGCCGCCGGCCATGTTGCGGTGCAGCCGGTCGCGCTCCTCATCGTTCAGCACGTCGGCGTAAAGCGCGCGGGGCTGGATGTAGTCGATGTCGTCCTCGACCTGATCGAAGCGCGCGGCAACAGCCTCTGGGTCGATGCGCATCGGCGGCTCCTGCACGCTCTCGTCCGCCACCGGCCCATCATACTGGTTGGGCTCGTAATAGGCGTCGGGATTGCCGAAGTCGTTGGTGAAGAACCGCATCGCGCCGTCTTTGTGGTAGTGGTTCACCCGGCCGTTCCTGGGGGCGTTCGCCGGCAGCGCCTCGTAATGGGTGCCAAGCCGGTAGCGGTGCGCGTCGGCGTAGGAGAAGATCCGCGCCTGCAGCATCTTGTCCGGCGAGAAGCCGATGCCGGGCACCACGTTGTTGACGTTGTAGGCGGCGTTCTCGACCATCTGGAAGTAGTTCTCGGGGATGGTGTGCATCTCGAGCTCGCCCACCTCGATCAGCGGGTAGTCCGCGTGCGGCCAGACCTTGGTCAGGTCGAACGGGTTGAACGGCGTCTTAAGCGCCTGCTCCTCGGTCATCACCTGGATGAACATGGTCCATTTCGGGAAGCGCCCCTCGGTCACCATGTTCCAGAGCTCTTCCTGGTAGCTCTCGCGGGTCTGGCCGATGATCTCGGCGGCCTTCGCATCCGAAAGCCACTCGTGGCCCTGACGGGTATGGAAGTGGAACTTGACCCAGTGGCGCTCGCCGGCGGCGTTCCACATCGAGAACGTGTGCGAGCCATAGCCATTCATGTGGGCCGGAGAGCGCGGGATGCCGCGATCCGACATGAGGATGGTGACCTGGTGAATTGATTCGGGCTGACTCGCCCAGAAGTCGAACATTGCCTCCGGAGACCGCATGTTGGTCTTCGGATGCCGCTTTTGTGTGCGGATGAAATCCGGAAATTTGAAGGCATCCCGGACGAAGAAAACCGGCGTGTTGTTGCCGACCATGTCCCAGTTGCCGTCATCCGTGTAGAACTTGAGGGCGAAACCGCGCACGTCCCGCTCGGCATCGGCGGCGCCGCGTTCGCCCGCCACGGTGGACCAGCGCGAGAGCACCTCGGTGGTCTTGCCGATCTGGGAAAACAGGTTGGCGCAGGTGTATCTCGTGATGTCGTGGGTCACGGTGAAGGTGCCCTGCAGCCCCCATCCCTTGGCGTGCACGACGCGCTCGGGGATCCGCTCGCGGTTCTGATGTGCCAGCTTTTCAAGGAGATGGTGGTCCTGCATCAGCACTGGGCCGCGACCGCCGGCGGTCTGCGAGGTGCGGTTCGTCGGGGACGGCGCTCCGGAGGTGGAGGTGAGTGTCGGCTTCTCTGCCATGGGTCCTTCGCTTTCTCTCTGGCGAGCTGTCTGGCGTGAAAGGGTTGGCGTGGTGTGGCGCAGACCGGAAGCTGTCCGCGGCATTGTGGTGGAACGAACGGGAGCACCATTCGTTCCGACACACGTCATGCGGGAGCTCTCGCAGCCTCCCTGCCCCATCAGCGGAAAACCGGCGTTGCACTTGAGGCAGATCAGAGACGCATTGTCAGAACAGGGCTAACTCCTATATTCGAAACGTCCCGTTGCATGTGCGGGCAATCACATGCACCTCCCTGTTGGACCTGGCCGGGCTTTTTGCCCGGCCTTTTTTTGTCCGCCGCCCGGCTGATTCGGTGCGCGCCCCGGGTCGAAGACCGCTTCGGACGCAGCGTCAGAGGGGGCGATGGACCGTCGCAGAGGTAAGTTTGGAGTCATTTTTTCGGAATTCGTGAACGCCCCGGCTGTGCAAAAGGCTTGCGCACGGGATTTCATGAAAGATCAGCATACAAGGGAAATAGGGCGTTTCCTGAAATCGGACCCTCACCGGCGTCCGGATATCGGACAAAACAGGCACAACATCGCCAGGAAACCATAGGGAAACAAATACAAAATCCGGCATCACTGGAAGTGTCCCAGATAACGTGGTGGGCTTCAGGAATCCCCGCCTGAAGCCCACCTGTCTGCGGCCGTCCGTGAGTGGAGCTTGCAGATCCTATCTAGCATTACTCCACCATAAGAAGATTAACAAAGTCGTAATTTTCCCTCCGTTACGAACAAGGCGTGATGCAATGCGATTTCCACCCGCGTTGTGGACCGCCATACGCACATGATATGGGCGATGCGATGAATGACGTCTTTTCCGAGAAGCTGCAGGCCGACGTGCCGCGCCGGCTTGAACACCCCTATGACAATGTCCCCGTCCTCGACTGGTGGAAGTACGACTACGATCATGTCTTCGTGGTCCTGAACCCGTTCTTCCGCGTTCCGGGCTACACCCCGGAGACCGCGAGCTACGGGCCCGTGCGCCTGCCCTTCGACCCCGAGATGCTGGTCGACCGCATCGAGGAGGGCGAACTGCCGGAACCGGCCAACCCCGCGCCCGAGGGGTTCGAGGACCTGATCAAGCAGACCGGCACCGCCGTGCCCTGGTCCGAGGTCGCGATGGCGCTCGGCATCTCCGACTTCGAACGCTTCGCCCGCATCGTCTGGCTTCAGGTTATCGCGGGCGAGATTTCCGAGGACGATGCCGAGATCGCCGCCGGGCTGGCGGAGTACTGCGCCCTAACCGGCCTCTACACGCCCGAGGAGGACCTGCTCCCCGCAGTGATGGAGCCCGCGCTCGGGCGCTATCTCGAGGCGCTGGGGCTCGACGGTGTGGTGCTGTGGAGCGAATGGCGCGAGGCCTCGCGCAGCTGCGCCACCGAGTCCTTCTCGCGCGACAACCCGGCCACCGTGCTGCCCGGCGAGAAGCTCGCGGCCGTCGCGGCGCCGGGGATGCTGCTGAGCTGGGGCTACGACGACGTGGCGGGGCTGCTCGCGCTCACCGACGAGCGCCGCCGGCAGGCCGACCCTGCCCGCTTCTTCGAGGGCTTCTGGGCCAGCGCCGACACGCCGTCGCTGGTCTTCGCCCCCGAGGACGCAATACCGGCCTCGCGCCGCAACTGACCGCGCCTCAATCCGGCCGGAAAGCCCGCCCAAAAGAAAACGCCCCGGCACGATGACCGGGGCGTTTCATTTTCCAGAGGGTGGGCAGCCTCAGTCGGCTGCCTCTTCCTTCTTCGATTTCTTCTCTTCCGGCAGCTCTTCACCGGTTTCCTGGTCGACCATCTTCATCGCCAGGCGGACCTTGCCGCGGTCGTCGAAGCCAAGCAGCTTGACGTAGACTTCCTGGCCTTCCTTCAGAACGTCCGAGGGATGGTTCAGGCGGCGGTTCTCGATCTGGCTGACGTGCACGAGGCCGTCACGCTTGCCGAAGAAGTTCACGAAGGCGCCGAAGTCGACGATCTTCACGACCTTGCCCTTGTAGACGTGGCCTTCCTCGGGCTCTGCGACGATCGAGTAGATCATGTCGTAGGCCTTCTGGATGGCCTCGCCGTTGGCGGAAGCGATCTTGATCACGCCATCGTCGTTGATGTCGACCTTGGCGCCGGACACTTCGACGATCTCGCGGATCACCTTGCCGCCCGAGCCGATCACTTCACGGATCTTGTCGGTCGGGATCTGCATGGTCTCGATGCGCGGTGCGTGGACCGAGAACTCGCCGGCTTCGGTGAGCGCCTTGGCCATCTCGGCGAGGATGTGCAGACGGCCTGCCTTGGCCTGTGCCAGGGCCTGCTTCATGATCTCGGGGGTGATGCCCGCGACCTTGATGTCCATCTGCAGCGAGGTGATGCCGTTCTCGGTGCCTGCGACCTTGAAGTCCATGTCGCCGAGGTGATCCTCGTCGCCAAGGATGTCGGTCAGGACCGCATACTCACCGCCGTCTTCCAGCACGAGGCCCATGGCCACACCGGCCACCGGCGCCTTGAGCGGAACGCCCGCGTCCATCATCGACAGCGAGCCGCCGCAGACGGATGCCATCGAGGACGAGCCGTTGGACTCGGTGATCTCGGAGACCACGCGGATGGTGTAGGGGAAGTCGGTCGGGGCGGGCAGCACGGCCTGAAGCGCGCGCCATGCCAGCTTGCCGTGGCCGATTTCGCGACGACCGGGCGAACCCACGCGGCCAACCTCACCGACCGAGTACGGCGGGAAGTTGTAGTGCAGCAGGAAGTTCGAACGGAAGTTGCCATGCAGGGCGTCGATGATCTGCTCGTCGTCGCCGGTGCCCAGCGTGGTCACGACCAGCGCCTGGGTTTCGCCACGGGTGAACAGCGACGACCCGTGGGTCCGCGGCAGCACCGAGGTTTCCGAAACGATCGGGCGGACCTGGTCGAGCGCGCGGCCGTCGATGCGGCGCTTGTTCTTCACCACGTCAGCACGGAGCACGTTGGACTCGAGCTTCTTCAGCGCGGAGCCGAGGTTCGCGTCCTCGAGCTGCTCTTCGCTGAGCTGGCCCTTGATCTCTTCCTTGACGGCGGAAACGGCGGCAACGCGTTCCTGCTTGTCGGAGATCGCGTAGGCCGCGCGCATCTTCTCTTCACCGAAGCCCTTCACCACTTCGAAGAGCTCGGAGTAATCCGGCGCCTGGAAGTCGAACGGCTCTTTCGCGGCTTCTTCGGCCAGCGAGATGATGAGGTCGATGACCGGCTGGATCTGCTCGTGCGCGAAGGTCACGGCGCCCAGCATCTCGTCCTCGGTCAGCTCGTAGGCTTCCGATTCCACCATCATCACGGCGTCCTTGGTGCCGGCGACGACGAGGTCGAGACGCTGCTCGGGGTTGTTGCGCAGCCCCTGCATGTCGTCGACGGTCGGGTTCAGCACGTATTCGCCATCCTCGAAGCCGACGCGGGCACCGGCGATCGGGCCCATGAACGGCACGCCCGAGATGGTCAGGGCGGCGGAGGCGGCGATCATCGCGACGATGTCGGGATCGTTGACGAGGTCGTGGCTGAGCACGGTGCACATCACCAGCACTTCATGCTTGAAGCCGGGGACGAACAGCGGACGGATCGGGCGGTCGATCAGGCGGGCGGTCAGCGTTTCCTTTTCGGTCGGCCGCGCCTCGCGCTTGAAGAAGCCGCCGGGCACCTTGCCCGCGGCATAGTATTTTTCCTGGTAGTGGACGGTCAGCGGAAAGAAGTCCTGACCCGGCTTCGGCTCTTTTGCGAAGGTCACGTTGGCCATGACGCTGGTTTCGCCAAGCGTGGCGATGACCGAGCCGTCGGCCTGACGGGCAACCTTGCCCGTCTCAAGAGTGAGGGTCTCTTCGCCCCACTGCATGCTTTTCTTCGAAATGTTGAACATGGTCGTATCCTGTAAGGGAGCGCTCGCAGGCCCTCCTGCGTCTCCCGTTTGCGTGGCGGCCCCATTGCCGCCGCCCCCTTATCCTCTTGCACGCGCCCGGGGGCTGAAGGCGTCACGTCTCAGATGGGAGGGGCCATACAAGAGTTTGGCCAACAGGGAAAGGAAAATACATGCGCAAGGGCGCCGGGACGCCTATGAATAGGGCATTCCGGGCGCCCTGCCTCGCGGCCCCAGTCGCGGGAACGGCTCAGAAGGTCCAGATATCGGCGAGCACCCGCGCGGGCCTTTCCTTGACCCGCTCCGGCGCCGGGCTGTCGTAGACCGCCAGCCATTCGCCGGGCTTCAGCCACGGCACGATGCCCTCGGGGTGATCCACCGCACCGCGATAGGGCAGCTCGGCCAGCGTCTCGACCTTGGCGGGCTCCACGAGGCCCGAGGTCACGTCCGCCACCGCGTCGCGCCAGCGCAGCACCTCGGAGGGCCCGTCACCCGCCAGCGCCGTGCCCGTCAGAACAATCAGGTCGTCGCCATCGAAGCTGAGGTCTCGGACGCCCTGCCCGGTGGTGTTGATCAGGTGCTTGCGGTAGCGCATCCCGTCGGCCAGCCGGCGCGGCTTCAGGTGGCCGTTCTTGGTCACCCTCATCTCCATGTCGAGGATCACCGCGCGGCCGCGCAGCACCGGGCCACGCAGCCCCAGCCAGACCCGCAACCCCTTGACCGCGATGCCCTCGATGTCGAGCCCGTTCTCCTTGCTCGGGATCGAGAGGAAGCGGTCGAGGTGCGGGTCGCCCTTCAGCCATTTCTTCAGCGCGCTCTTCTTGCCCTGTTTCACGTGGGCCATCCGGCGCGCGCCATCCCGGGCGACCGGGCGCGGCGCCCCGTCTTCCATCACCAGCGGCAGGCGCCCGAGAAAGGCGCGGTTCTCGTCCCAGTCGATGTCCGCCATGCGGTCGAGCGCGGTCTTGGGGTCGTCGTCATCGTCGGGCTTCTCGCGCTTGAGCGATTGCGAACCGCAGATCCAGATCCAGTCGCCGTCCACCGCCAGACCCTCGATGTCCATTTCTCCATCGGGGCCGTCGGGAAGCTCGACCAGCTCGCCCAGGTTGAAGTGGACGTGGTTGCCGTAACCCGACTTGTCCGGGGTCAGCCGGTCGATGCCGGCGGTCTCGTCGCAGGACAGGAACAGGGTCTCTCCGTGCACCGTGACGGTGGAGAGGTCCTTGTGGATCGGGTCGTCCACGGAAACGAAGGCCTCCTTGTCCTTGAAGGTCAGGAGGAGGGTCTCGGCTGGCTGCAGATCATGGCTCATGGCCTTTCTACGCGGAACCACCCGCGCGGGTTCCGGACGCCCGCTCGATACCGAGACCATCGGCTGTGCGGACCGGAACGCCCCTTGGCGCTAGACTGGCGTCACCCCACCCCGGAGGTACCCATGCCACGTTCTGCCCTTTCCGTCACGCTGACCGGCCTCGCATGGCTCGCGTCCGCGCCCCTTCACGCCGATCCGACGCCGGTCGCGGTCTTCGACATGAGCTTCATCAACTTCAGCCAGGAAGTCGACTACGGCGCCACCAACGAGGCCGAGCACGCGCGCATCGCCATGCTCAACCAGCACCTGCGCGAGCGGCTGGACGAGAGCGGCAGGTTCCGGGTCGTCGACCCCGCCCCGGTGAGCGCCGAGCTCGCAATGCACGGCGACGCCTTCACCTGCAACCATTGCGAGGCGGCGCTGGCCCGCAAGCTTGGCGCGGGCCTGTCGATCACCGGCGCGGTGCAGAAGATGTCGGTGCTGGTCCAGACGGTGATCCTGCGCGAGCGCGACAGCGATACCGGCGAGATCGTCGCGCTCTACCAGACCGACATTCGCGGCAACACCGACATCGCGTGGAAGCGCGGGCTGGATTTCCTCATCGACAACCGGCTGCTGACCGACCACCCGTGAGCGCCGCGCAAACGAAAACGCCCGCTCCTGACGGAACGGGCGTTCGAATCCGGTCGGGCGGCAAAGCCGTCCGCGAATGCCTTAGCGGCGGATGCCGAGGCGCTGGATGAGGTCGAGATAACGAGCCTCTTCCTTGCCCTTCAGGTAGTCCAGCAACTTGCGGCGCTGAGCCACGAGCTTCAGAAGGCCACGACGCGAGTGGTTGTCCTTCTTGTGGGTCTTGAAGTGCTCGGTCAGGGTGGTGATGCGGCTGGTGAGGATGGCCACCTGAACTTCCGGCGAACCGGTATCG
This sequence comes from Salipiger thiooxidans, assembly GCF_900102075.1. Lineage (GTDB taxonomy): Bacteria > Pseudomonadota > Alphaproteobacteria > Rhodobacterales > Rhodobacteraceae > Salipiger > Salipiger thiooxidans. The sequence goes on from NZ_FNAV01000006.1 coordinate 155,263, forward strand.
CCTTCCTTGGTGGCGAATTCCTTCATCAGGCGGTTTTTCTCTTCGACGGTGATCGACATCGGGGTCTCCTTTGGGTTGGTGTGAATGGCGCAAGCCGGGATGTCGTCCAGCAGGGCCCGTGGAGATACCCGCCCCCTCGTGGAGCGGATGCGCGCGTATAGGGCAATTCGCGCGGTTTGGAAAGGCGATTCCGCGGGCGCCCCGACCGGCGCGGTCAGAGCCCGCCCAGCGCCGGCATGGCGCTTTCGCCCACCAGCACGATGCTGGCCAGCGGCGGCGCATCCGCGAGCGGCATGGTCGCCAGCACCTCGCCGTCGAGCACGATCTCGACCATGCCCTCGACCGTGTCGCTGTCGCGCAGCTCGAGCTCCGGCTCGGCCTCGTCGTCGCTGTCGTCGTAGATCACCAGCATCTGGTCCTCGGAGGCGTCAAAGTCCATGAGCTGCGCGGCCTCGGCCTCGTCGATCCAGTCGCCAAGCGCGAAGAGGTCGGCGCCGCTGCCGCCGGTCGCGACGTCGCCCGCCCCGATCTCGAGCGTGTCGTCGCCGTCGCTGCCGTTGAGATAGTCGAGCGCGTCGGTGTCGGTGCCGACGCCGTCGCGCAGCACGCCCGAGAGCAGATCGTTGCCCCCGCCGCCGAAGAGCGTGTCCTCGCCCGCGCCGCCGATCAGCGTGTCGGCACCTTCACGCCCGTGCAGCGCGTCGTTACCCGCGCCGCCCAGCAGAGTATCGGCGCCGAGCCCGCCTTGCAGCTCGTCCGCGTCGTCACCGCCGTCGAGCGTGCCGCCGCCATCATGGGCATAGAGGAGGTCGTCGCCTCGGAGCCCGAGAAGGGTATCGCCGCCGCTGTCGCCATGAAGGCTGTCGTTGCCGTCGTCACCGATCAGCGTGTCGGCCCCTTCGCCGCCCACGAGCTCGTCGTCCCCGCCGAGCCCGTCGATCAAGTCGTCACCCGCGCCGCCGCCGATGACATCCGTGGCATCGGTGCCCGCGATCAGGTCGTCGCCATCGCTGCCCGTGAAGATGAGCCCCTGCCCCGCGGCGCCATCCTCTGCGGCACTGTCCTCGGTCCAGTCCTCGGGCGTACCGTCGTCGCCGAACTCCATGCCCGGCAGGCCGAAGGCAGAGCTGACCTCGTCGGCGACCTCCTCGGTGTCTTCGGGCCGGACATCGTCGCCCGCGTCGTCCGAGGCGCTGTCATGGGTGCCGAAGACCGCCAACGAGCCCAGCACCATCATCCCCATCAATCCGGCCAACCAGAGCATCCGCGAACCTCACGCAAGGGCGAGGCCGGATATTCCGCGATCGGATCTTCCTTTTCAAAGCCATTCGCCTCACAGGGTTAATCGACGCGGAAAGATCTCAGGATGCAGCCGGACGCACCGCGTAGCGCGCCTCGGCGGGCCATGGTGTCGGCGCCACCTCGTAAGAGACGTAGAGCGGATGGCGGGGGTGGCCGTCGCGGGTCAGGCCGAGGTGATGCAGCTCGCCCTCAAGGGCAGCCGCGATCCCGGGCCCGCGCCCCAGATGCGCGCCGTGCACGCCCCACGCCCCCAGCGTCATTCCCGCCTCGCCGTGCCACGCCAGCAGCAGCCCGTCGTTCTCCTCGCCCACCGGCTCCGCCGCACGCCGCAGGTCCGCCGGGCGGGTCGCCCGCCACGCAAAGAGGTTCGCGATGCGCATCGCCCCGAAGCCGAGCAGCACCGCGCGGCGCTGGCAGCGCTCGATGGTGGGGTCGTTCCGCAGCTCGTCGGCGGTCGAGGGGTTGAGCATCACGTAGAGCAGCGGGCGCCCGGTGCCCCAGCGCCGTTCAAGCCCGTAGCGGTAGCGCTCGCAGGGGGAGTAGACGGCGCGCGACGCGACGCCGTCGGCCTCATGGCAACGTTCGATCATGGCGCCGGAGACTGCCGCCGCGGCGAGCGCTCCGCAAGCCCCTCCACGCGCCCCGTTGACACCCCCGGACCCGCGGCGCACGTTCGCCACGACACATCAAGACGGGACATTCCATGGACATCGACCGGATCGACGCCGCCGCCGCACGGCTGGCGGGCCACGCACGCCGCACGCCGCTGCTTTCCTCTCCCTTCCTCGACGAGATCGCGGGCCGCCGCGTGCTGGTCAAGGCCGAGTGCCTGCAGCACACCGGCAGCTTCAAGTTCCGTGGGGCGTGGTCGGCGATCTCGAAACTCACTCCCGAGGAACGCGCGGCGGGCATCATCGCCTTCTCCTCGGGCAATCACGCGCAGGGCATTGCCGCCGCGGCGAAGATGCATGGCGTGCCCGCCGTGATCGTGATGCCCTCGGACGCGCCCGCCGCGAAGGTTGCCGGCACCCGCGGCCTCGGCGCCGAGGTGGTGCCCTATGACCGCGCCACCGAGGACCGCGACGAGATCGGTGCCCGTCTCGCCGCCGAGCGCGGGCTGACGCTGGTCAAGCCCTTCGACGAGCCCGAGGTGATCGCCGGACAGGGCACCTGCGGGCTCGAAATCGCCGAACAGGCCGCCGAGGCCGGTGTCACCGAGGCCGATGTCATCGTCTGCTGTGGCGGTGGCGGGCTGACCTCGGGCATCGCGCTGGCGCTCGAGGCGCGGGCGCCGGGGATGCGGGTGCGGCCCGCCGAGCCCGAGGGCTTCGACGACGTGACCCGCTCGCTCGCCTCGGGCGAGATCGAGAGCAATGCGCAGCTGTCCGGCAATATCTGCGACGCGATCATCACGCCGCGTCCCGGCAACATCACCTTCCCGATCATGAAGCGGCTCTGCGGCCCGGGTCTGGTGGTCACAGAGGAAGAGGCCCTGCGCGCCATGCACGCGGCCTTCCGTCACCTGAAGATCGTGGCCGAGCCCGGCGGCGCCGTGGCGCTGGCCGCGGCGCTGTACCGTGGCTCCGAGATCGAGGGCGACGCGGTGATCTGCACCGTCTCTGGCGGCAACGTCGACCCCGACGTCTTCCGCCGGGCGCTCGACACCACGTTCTGAGCGATGCGCAGGTCCGGCAGGCTCAGTCGTCGAGCCGCCGGGCCTCGTCGAAGAGCATGACCGGGATGCCGTCGCGGATCGGGTAGGCGATCCGGGCGTTCTTGCTCACCAGTTCCTGCCGCTCGGGGTCGTATTCCAGCGTCGCGTGGGTCGCCGGGCAGACCAGCGCCTCGAGCATCCGCCGGTCGAAGGGGGTGCTTGCGGGGCCTGCCACCCCTGCCGTCACTGCGTCGTTCATTGCATCGTTCCTTCTCCGCCGCCGCCGCGCAGCGCGTATTCGATGAGGGTCACCAGCGTCTCGCGCCGGGTCTCGAGAGACGGCGCCTCAAGCAGCGCCTGCTTGTCCTCGGGCTCGAACTCAAGGAGCATCGAGAGCGAGTTGATCAGCAGCTCGTCATCCGCGTCCTTGAGCGTGGCCCAGTCCGCCGACAACCCGCGCGCCTCGAAATAGCGGTCGAGCGTGTCGAGGAAGCGCTTGCGGTTGAAGGCCTCGTCCGCCTCGGTGCCGCCGAGATCACGCTCGAACCCGTCCCAGCTCACGTCGCAGCGACGGTAAGGCGTGAACCCGTCCACCTCGTGCAGCACGCGGAACCGCGACAGCCCGAAGAGCGTGATCATGTAACGCCCGTCCTCGGTCTCGGAGAACTGGGTGATGCGCCCGGCACAGCCGATCCGGTGCAGCCCGCAGCCGCCTTCGCGGGCCGCAAGCCGGTCGGGCTGAATCATGCCGATCACCCGAGAGTCCGTCTTCAGCGCGTCATCCAGCATCGCGAGGTAACGCGGCTCGAAGATGTGCAGGGGAAGCCGGGAGCGCGGCAGCAGCAACGCACCCGGCAGGGGAAAGATCGGGACCGTGCCCGGAAGATCGATGCGTCTGGACATGGACACCGAGCTAGTCCGCTCGGGCCATCAGGCAAATATCATCGAGCTGAGTTTTCTCCGGCCGTTCAGCACCACCGGATCATTGGCCTTGAGCGCCTCGAAGATGGTGAAGAGCTGGGTCTTGGCCGCGCCCTCGTTCCACTCGCGATCGCGGCGGAAAAGCTCGAGAAGCTGATCGACGGCACCGGCGGCATCGCCCTTGGCATAAAGCGCCTGAGCAAGGTCGAACCGGGCCTGGTGATCGGCCGGGTCGGCCTCGACCTGCGCGGTGAGGTCGGCCACCGGGCCGGCATTCTCGGCCTGGCGCGCCAGCGCGAGCTGGGCGTGGGCCGCCTCGAGCTCGGCGGATTTCGAGATCTCCATCGGCGCGCCGTTCAGGATCGCCTCGGCCTGGTCGAGATCGTCCATCGCGATATGCGCCCGCACGAAACCACCGTAGGCCGCAGCATTGACCGGGTCTTCCTCGAGGATCGCGGCAAAGGTCTGCGCCGCATCTGTCGCGGCCCCCTGCTCGAGCATCTCCTCGGCGGCGGCCACCGCCTCGTCGAGCCCGCCGCTCGCGTCGCCGCCCGAAACCTGCACGACACGGTCGATGAAGGCCTTGAGCTCGGAAGCCGGCAGCGCGCCCTGAAAGCCGTCCACCGGCTGGCCCTTGTAGAAGGCATAGACCGTCGGGATCGACTGGATACGCAGCTGCGAGGCGATCATCTGTGCCTCGTCCACGTTCACCTTGGCCATCACCACGGCACCGCGCGCGGCCGTCACAGCCGCCTCGAGCGCCGGTCCAAGCTGCTTGCAGGGGCCGCACCACGGCGCCCAGAAGTCGACGATGACGGGGACCTCCTGCGAGCGGTCCACGACCTCGGCCATGAAGTCGGCTTCGGAGACATCCTTGATAAGGTCGCCCTGCGGCGCCTCCGGCTTGCTACCCAGTTCCAGCATCTTTTCCTCCGCTGCTTGCGGTTCTGTCCTGCTGACAGATGGCGCATGGTCCGCAATGATGCAAGGCCCGTGGCCGGCACTGTAACATCCGCAGCCCCCGTCGCGGGGCCCGAGGCCGGCTCAGTCGAGGTCCAGCTCGGCCCAGATCGGCAGGTGGTCCGAGGCCACGCGCGCCGGCCCTTCGCGCATCACGCCCATCCGCTCGATGCGCAGCGCGTTGCCATAGGCGAAGCCGTCCAGCGCCGCCACCGGCCGCGCCGCGTGGTAGCTGCGCCCGGGCAGCACCAGCTTGAAGTCGTTCTCCCACGGCTCGTAGCCGCGCACGTCGGACCATTCGTTGAAATCGCCCGCGATGAAGGCCGTGCTCTCGATGCCGCTCAGGTGCTCCCGGATGGCGGTCATCTGCAACAGCCGGAAGCGTCGCATCAGCCCGAGGTGGGCGCCCACGAAGCTGATGCCCTCGACCTCGACCAGCACCGCGCCGCGCGGCTCCAGCCCCGGCAACTCGAGCCGCCGCACGCCGCCGCGCTGCAGCCCCTTGCGCACCAGCATTGCGTTGCCGTGCCAGCCGATGCTGACGTCGTTGACCGAGACGTCGGCCACCTCGTAATCCGTCTCCTGCTCGATGAGGAAGCGCGGGATCGCCGTCGGCCGCGGGCCGAGCCGCAGGTCGGCCTCCTGCAGCATGACCACGTCAGCGCCGATCCTGTTCAGCACCTTGAGGATCCGCGCTGGATCGCGACGGCGGTCGAGACCCATCGCCTTGCGGATGTTGTAGCTTGCAACCTTCAGACGCATCGACCCGCTCCTATAGCACCGGCGCGATCAGGCGCGTCACCCGCGCCCCGATCCGCAGCCAGAGCGGCTGCTGGTCCAGCGACTGGCCGAGCGGCTCGGCATTGGCGAAATCGGTCTGGAGCATCGCCTCGACACGGGCGGCGAAGGGCTCGTCGAACACCGCGGCCATGGTCTCGAAGTTCAGACGGAACGAGCGGTTGTCGAGGTTGGCGGTGCCGATGCCCACGAAATCGCCGTCGGTAAGGATGACCTTCTGGTGCAGGAAGCCGGGCTTGTAGCGCCAGATCTGCACGCCGGCCTCGCGCACCTCGTCGAAATACGAGAAGGCGGCCAGCCACGTCGTCCAGTGGTCGCGCCCCTCGGGCAGCAGCACCCGCACGTCGCAGCCCCGGAGCGCGGCCATCTTCAGCGCGGTCAGGATATCGCCGTCGGGCACGAAATAGGGCGTGGCAATCCACACCCGCTCGCGCGCCTCCGTGATCGCATTGAAGAAGAACAGCGCGCCGGTGTCGAGCGTGTCCACCGGCCCGCAGGGCACGACCAGCGCGTCGGCACCGTCGGGATCGGGCTCGGGCGTCCAGAAAAGCTCGGTGCCGAGCGCCTCGTCGGTCGCCCAGTGCCAGTCCTCGACATAGGTGAGCTGCAACTGCGCCACGGCGGGCCCGGCGAGCTTCAGGTGTGTGTCGCGCCACTGCCCGAAGGCCGGGTTCAGCCCGCGGTAGGTGTCGGACATGTTGAGCCCCCCCATGAACGCGGTCTCGCCGTCCACGATCACCGTCTTGCGGTGGTTGCGGAAGTTGATCTGCAGCCGCGAGGTCGGGCCGCGCACGTCGCGCGGGTTCAGCACCTTCACCCCGGCGGCGACCAGTCGCTCGCGGTAGGACGCGGGCAGCCCGTAGCAGCCGACGCCGTCGAAGATCATCCGCACCTCGACACCGCGCGCGGCGGCGGCGATGAGGTGGTCGGCGAAGGTCCGTCCGGTGCCGTCGTCGTCAATGATGTAGTACTGCACCAGCACGTAACGCTGCGCCTTGTCGATCTCTGCGAAGATCGCCGCGAAGGTGTCGTCGCCGTCGACCAGCAGGTTCAGCGCGTTGCCCCCGGCGACCGGCATCTCGGCCAGCGTCTCGAAGGCGCGGAACGCCGGCTTGCGCTGCCGCGGCGCCACCGAGCGCGCATAGGCGCCGAGCTTTCGGATCAGCGCGTGGCTGACCTTGCGGTGCCGGGTGTAGCCGTGCAGCTTGTGGTGCCCGAAAATCAGGTAGGAGGGCAGCGCGAACCACGGCGCCGCAAGCAGGAACACCACCCAGGCCACGGTGCCCTGCGGCGTGCGCGCATGGCTGAGCACCCGCCAGATGGCCAGCCCCACGGCAAGGGGCAGCAGGACGGCGAAGATGACGGAGATCAGGATACGCAGGTCGCTGACGATCATGGGATCACTTCTACAGGGAATTTCTTAACCCTGACAGGGGCGAAGAGTTCCCCGGCGAGGTTTCCGGCCCGCCCGTCGCACCCCCTTCCCGCCACCCTGTTCACCGGCACGTCGTCCGGCGTGGCGCGCACCCCGGCAGCGCCGTTCAGAGGTCGAAGGTCGCCAGCACCGGCGCATGGTCCGAGGGCTTTTCCCAGCCGCGAGCGGCGCGCAGGATGCGGCTCGAATGGCCGGCGCCCGCGATGTCAGGCGTCGCCCAGACGTGGTCGAGACGGCGGCCCTTGTCGGCCGTGTCCCAGTCCCGCGCCCGGTAGGACCACCACGAATAGAGCTGGCCCTCGGGGATGTCCTTGCGGGTGATGTCGACCCAGTTGCCCGCCTCCTGCGTCTCGGCCAGCGCCGCGACCTCGACCGGCGTGTGCGAGACCACCTTCAGCAGCGCCTTATGGGACCAGACGTCATCCTCGCGCGGGGCGATGTTGAGATCGCCCACGAGGATCGACTTGCCGAAACGCTCGGCCCGGAACCAGTCGCGCATCTCGGCGAGGTAATCGAGCTTCTGCCCGAACTTCTCGTTGAGCTCGCGGTCGGGGATGTCGCCACCGGCGGGGACGTAGAAATTGTGCACGGTCACGCCGTTCTCGAGCTCGGCTGCGACGTGGCGGGCGTGGCCCAGCTGCGCGAAATCGCGGTCACCCACGTCCCGGATTGGCAGCTTCGACAGGATGGCGACTCCGTTATAGCCCTTCTGGCCCCGCGCCACGATATGGCCGTAGCCCAGCGCCCGGAATGCCTCGAGCGGGATCTTCTCGACCGGGCTCTTGCACTCCTGCAGACAAAGCACGTCCGGCGCCTCCTCAGTCAGGAGCTGGCAGACCAGCGACTCGCGCAGGCGGACGGAATTGATGTTCCAGGTGGCGAGCGTGAAGGACATTGCGGTCTCCTGAGGCGGTCACGGGTTGGGCGGTCACGTGCCGGTTGGGCATGGGCCGGGTGGGCATGGGCGCGGGGAACGTCGCACCGGGCGGGGCCGGGCGCAACCCCGCCCGTGGCCTCCCGGTACCGGGGCTCAGAGCACCAGCACGAGGACGAGGATCGATAGCCCGAGGAAACCGATGCCGGCCAGCTCGCGCCGGCTGACGCTCTCCTTGAAGAACAGCACCGAGGCCATGAGCGAGAACAGCAGCTCCACCTGCCCCAGCGCCTGGACGTAGGCCGCGGTCTGCAGGGTGAAGGCGATGAACCACGAGAGGCTGCCCGCCATCGAGGTCAGCCCGAGCCACACTGCGACCTTCCGAGCGTTCCAGACCGCCGCGATCTGGCCGGGCTCGGCCACGCGCAGCCAGAGCGACATGGCGATGACCTGGCTCACGACGACGCAGACATAGGTCACCGAGGCGCGCAGCACCGGGTCGTCGCCGGCGATCTCGAGCGAGGCGGCGCGATAGCCCACCGCCGAGAAGGCGAAGAAGAAGCCCGAGGCGAGGCCCAGCGCCACCGCCCGGTTCGCCACCCGCCGCATCAGGCCGCCCGAGAGACCGGGCGTGTCGGACAGCAGCAGCACGCCCACGAGCCCGATCAGGATCGCCGCCCAGCCGGCGCGCGAGATCACCTCGCCCAGCACGACGGCGCCGAGAATCGCGGTCTGGATGACCTCGGTCTTCTTGAAGGTGATGCCCACCGCGAAATTGCGCTGCCGGAAGATCGCCACGACGCAGATGGTGGCAAGGATCTGCCCCAGCGCGCCGATCCAGGCGTAAATCCAGAACGCCCAGTCGAGTTGCGGCCAGCCCTGCCCCGTGGACCAGAGGTAGATCCCGGTGAACAGCAGCGCCGGCGGCAGCGCATAGGCGAAGCGCGCAAAGGTCGAGCCGGTCGACGTCAGCGCCCCCATGCTCAGCACCTTGTGGAGCATGAAGCGCAGGGTCTGAAAGAAGGCGGCAGAGAGGGTGACGGCGATCCAGAGGTCCATGGGCGCAAGCTATGACGGGCTTTGCGGCGAATGACCAGATCGCTTGGCACCGCAAGGGGATAGGATGCGCGCGCGCTCGAACTCCGTACCTGCGTCGCGGTCGGATGGGGGCGCTGCCCCCGTCTCCTGCGGAGACTCCCCCGGGATATTTCTGGCCAATGGAAACCGGGAGCGCCGGGCCGCGTGTTTCCTCTGGCTTCAAATATCCCCGCCGGAGGCTCCTGCCGGTGTCGCCGGCGCGGGGGCCGGGATCAGAGCGCCCGCCATTCGCCCGGCGCGAGCCCTGCCACCGACCAGTCGCCGATCGACCAGCGCACCAGCCGCAGGCAGGGCAGGCCGACATGGGCGGTCATCCGGCGCACCTGGCGGTTGCGGCCTTCGGTGATGGTGAGCTCGAGCCAGGCATCGGGCACCGACTTGCGGAACCTGACCGGCGGCACCCGCGGCCAGAGATCGGGCGGCGGCAGGCGGCGCACCGTGGCGGGTCGGGTCGGGCCGTCATTGAGGGTGACGCCGCGGCGCAGCTGCGCGAGCTGGTCGTCGGTCGGGTCGCCCTCGACCTGCACGAGGTAGGTCTTGGGCTTGCGGAACTTCGGATGCGCGATGCGGGCCTGCAGCGCACCGTCGTCGGTGAGCAGCAGCAGGCCCTCGCTGTCCCGGTCGAGCCGCCCCGCGGGATACACCCGCGGCACCTCGACATAATCCGAGAGCGTCGCCCGCGGGCTGTCGGCGTTGCCCTTGTCGGTGAATTGCGACAGCACCCCGTAGGGCTTGTTGAGCAGGATCAGCATGTCAGCGGCGCTCCGCGAAAAAACCGCGCAGGAGGGTCTCGGCCTCCGCCGCGGCGATGCCATCGTAGACCTCGGGCACGTGGTGGCACTGCGGGTGCGCGTAGACCCGCGCGCCCTGCGCGACACCGCCGGACTTGGGGTCGGCGGCACCGTAGTAGAGCCGGGCGACGCGGGCGAAGGAGATCGCCGCGGCGCACATCGGACAGGGCTCGAGCGTGACGTAGAGATCGTGCCCCGGCAGGCGCTCGGAGCCCGCATCGGCGCAGGCGGCGCGCAGGGCGAGGATCTCGGCATGGGCGGTCGGATCGTTGAGCTCGCGCGTGCGGTTGCCCGCCGCCGCCACGACGCGGCCGTCGGGGGCGACCACGACGGCCCCCACGGGCACCTCGCCGCGCGCGGCGGCGGCCCGCGCCTCGGTCAGCGCCTGTGCCATGTGACTGCGAAAGCTCATGGGGCAGGCTCATATCCGGTCGCCGCGGCTTTGGCGAGGCGCTTCCCCCGGGCGCGGTCCTGCTGTATGGCAGGCGCATGACAAAACCGCCCGCCCGCCGCAGCCCGGCACGCCCCTCTCCTGCCGCCGGTCCCAAGTCGGGACCGAAGACCGGCGCCAAGCCCGGAGCAAAAGCCGGTGCCAAGCCCGGCACCCCGTCCGGGGCGCCATCGGGCGCGCCCGCCGGCACGCCTGCCGGCGACCGCATCGCCAAGGTGCTTGCCCGCGCCGGCGTCGCCAGCCGTCGCGAGGCGGAGAAGATGATCGAGATGGGCCGCGTGGCGGTCAACGGCGAGATCATCACCCGCGCCGCGCTCAACGTGACCGACAAGGACAAGGTCACCGTCGACGGCAAGCCCGTCGACGCCCCCGAGGATCCGCGCATCTGGCTCTACCACAAGCCCGCCGGGCTGGTGACCACGACCAAGGACGAGCAGGGCCGCCCGACGATCTACGACGACCTTCCCGAGGAACTCCCCCGGGTGATGAGCGTTGGCCGGCTCGACCTCAATTCCGAGGGGCTGCTGCTGCTCACCAACGACGGCGGCATCAAGCGCAGGCTCGAGCTGCCCTCGACCGGCTGGCTGCGCAAGTACCGGGTGCGGGTGAACGGCAAGCCCAGCGACGACATGCTGGCCCCCCTGCGCGCCGGCATCGTCATCGATGGGCAGGCCTTCCAGCCGATGGAGGTCACGCTCGACCGCCAGCAGGGCGCCAACGCCTGGCTCACCATCGGCCTGCGCGAGGGCAAGAACCGCGAGATCCGCCGCGCCATGACCGACATCGGGCTCACGGTGAACCGGCTGATCCGTGTCTCCTACGGGCCCTTCCAGCTTGGCCAGCTCAAGCAGGGCGAGGTGCAGGAAGTGCGCAGCAGGGTCGTGCGCGACCAGCTGGGGCTCGAGGGCGCGAAATCCAACCGCCCGCAGCCGACGCGCCGCCGCAAGCCGGCGCCGGACGGCGCCAAGGAATCGCCAAAAAGGCGATAACCCCCTGTTAACCTTCGTGAAATAATCGTGGATTTTCCCGCGATATGCCGCTTTTTCGCCCGGTTTCGCCGTCATCTCAGGTTTCATGATGACGACGATCCTGGCCTTTGCGATTCTCCTGGTGACAACGCTGCTGGTTCTCGGGAACCTGCGCACGGTCGCGCATGACACGTTCGAAGCGCTGTCCTCGGCGGTGCTCCGGCTGCGCCACAGCGGCAACCCGGGCGCGAAGCTCGCCTTTGCGGCGCTCTGGGTCCTGATTTTCGCCCTCAGCTACCTTCTGTGACCGATGGAACCGGGGGGACATCGACATGGCCAAGACCACTGAGACACGCGGCGCGGACAACGGCATGGGCCCGCTCGACTCGGGTCTCGGGCTGCTGTTCCTCGCGGCCTTCCCGCTGATCCTGCTGCTGTTCCAGGGCCACGCGAGCTCGGCCTTTGCCGCGGTCTTACAGCTGGCAATGCTGCTGTCCGCGCTGCGGCTGATCCACCGCGGCCAGCAGATCCAGAACGCCTATGACGCCGCGACCACCGCCCGCGCGCCCCGCTTTCCGCGCAAGATCGCGGGCGCGTTGGTGATCGGGCTGATGGTGCTGATCCTTGCCGGGCATCACTTCGCCAACCTCCTCGTGCCGCTGGTCTTCGGCATCGTCGCCACCGGGCTCAGCCTCGCCGCCTTCGGCTTCGACCCGCTGACGCCCAAGGGCTGCATTTGCGGCACCGGGAACGCCTGCGAGGAAGACACGACCGGCCCCGATCCCCTGGCGCTCGAGGCGCTGGAGCGGATCAATGCCAAGCTCGACGAGATGGTCTACGAGGTCGCCAACCTCGGCGATACCGAGCTGACCCGCCAGGTCGAGGCGCTGAAGAACGGCATCATGGGGCTGATCCGCACGCTGGGCGAGGATCCGGGCGGGATCAGGCGCCTGCGCAGGCCCGTTGTCCGCTTCGTGGAACTGTTCCGCCGCGAGAACGACCAGCTCGTCGCGGCCTGGGATACGGTCGACCGCGTCCGGGCGCGCCGGCGCTACGTCGCCCGCGTCACCGCGCTGGGTGACACCTTCGAGGACCGCGCCCGCAAGGCCGGTGCAAGGACCGGGCGTGACGCCTTCGAACTGGAGGCCGACCTCCTGTGGAACCGCATGGCACACAACCGCGCTGCCTGAGCGAAACCGCGCCGACTCCCCTAGCAAGTTCCCGCCTTTGCCCCTAAGTTTTCCACGAACCGCGGAAATACTGGAGGCGGCATGTCTGGTTCTGCACTGCAGAGAACGGCTTATGTTCTTCTGATCGTGCTCCTTTTCGGGGTCACTTCGGGATGGCTCGGAGGGCTCTGACATGGCGCAGCGCTACGGCGGCAAGTACAGCCCCGACTCCCCCGAGGGCGACGCCCCCGAGGCGGTAGAACGCATCCGCCCCAGCCACTACAAGGGCGCGCGGGTCGATCCGGTCGGCGCCCGTTCCAACGTGCTCTTCGCGCCGCCCATCGTGCTGGCCGCAACCTCGCTCGGCGGCGGCGCGGCGCAGCTCGCCACCGGCCTGGCCGGCGCCGGTGTGCTGCTTCTGGGCGCGTGGCTCCTGCGCGAGGGGCTGCGGGCCGAGGCCGCCTTCGCGGAACGCCGCGTGGCGCGCCGTCCGGCGATTCCGCGCAAGATCTTCGCGGCCGGGCTCGCCGGGCTCGGCGTCGCCATCGCGGTCGTGAGCAAGACCGATTCCATGCAATTCGCCGCCCCCCTGCTCTACGGGCTCAGCGCCGCCGCGCTGCATCTTGCCGCCTTCGGCATCGACCCGCTCCGGAGCAAGGGCATGGAGGGCGTCGACACCTTCCAGCAGGACCGCGTCGCCCGCGCCGTGCAGGAGGCCGAGACCTACCTGACCGAGATGGAGGACGCCGTCCGCCGCGCCGGAGACCGCCAGGTCGAGGCACGGGTGGAGCGATTCCATGCCAAGGTGTCGGAACTGATCCGCACGGTCGAGGAAGACCCCCGCGACCTCACCGCCGCCCGCCGTTACCTCGGCGTCTACCTGATGGGCGCACGCGATGCTGCCGTCAAATTCGCCGACATCTACAGCCGGACGCAGGATCGTGGGGCAAAGAGCGATTTCATGATGCTTCTGACCGACCTCGAGGAGAGTTTCGGTCAAAAAACTGAGAAGCTTCTGCTGGACAACAATGCCGACCTCTCGGTCGAAATCGAAGTTCTCCGGGATCGGTTGCAACGCGAAGGCGTTCGACCGAGTTGAGCCCCGGGGCGGAACGCCACGCAAGTCAGGGAATGTCCGATGTCTGAAAAAGTGAAAGCAGAGGCCACGATGACCGAGGCCATGGTCGAGGAAGTGAACGCGGTGGTCCTGCCCGAGCCCGGTGACGCGCGGGCGGTGATCTCGCTTCAGGACGCCACGCCCGAGGTCAGCGAGGAGATCCGCTCTCGCATGGCCGAGATCGACATGGGCGACACCAATTCCATCGTCTCCTTCGGCGCCGGTGCCCAGACCGAGCTGCAGGAAATCAGCCAGGCGATGCTCGACGGCGTCCGCAACAAGGACGTGGGCCCCGCCGGCGACGGGCTGCGCGACATCGTCACCACCATCCGCGGCTTCTCGGTCTCCGAGCTCGACGTGCGCCGCGATCGCAGCTGGTGGGAAAAGCTGCTCGGCCGTACCGCACCCTTCGCCAAGTTCACCGCCCGCTACGAGGAAGTGCAGGGCCAGATCGACCGCATCACCGACAACCTGCTGAAGCACGAGCACGTGCTGCTGAAGGACATCAAGTCGCTCGACCTGCTCTACGACAAGACCCTGAACTTCTACGACGAGCTGGCACTCTACATCGCCGCCGGCGAGGAAAAGCTGCGGGAGCTCGACACCGTCACCATCCCCGCCAAGGAGGCCGAGGTTCAGGCCGCCGCCGAGAACGACCAGGTGATGAAGGCGCAGGAGCTGCGCGACCTGCGGGCTTCCCGCGACGATCTCGAGCGGCGGGTTCACGACCTCAAGCTCACCCGCCAGGTGACGATGCAATCCCTGCCCTCGATCCGCCTGGTGCAGGAGAACGACAAGTCGCTTGTCACCAAGATCAACTCGACCCTCGTGAACACCGTGCCGCTGTGGGAGACGCAGCTCGCGCAGGCGGTCACCATCCAGCGCTCGGCCGAAGCCGCGGGCGCCGTGCGCGAGGCGACGGACCTGACCAACGAGCTGCTCACCGCCAATGCCGCCAACCTGCGCGACAGCAACAAGGTCATCCGGCAGGAGATGGAGCGCGGCGTCTTCGACATCGAGGCCGTCAAGCAGGCCAATTCCGACCTGATCGCGACGATCCAGGAAAGCCTGCAGATCGCCGACGAGGGCAAGGCGCGCCGTGCCGCCGCCGAGGAGGAGCTCAAGAAGATGGAGCACGAATTGCGCGACACGCTGGCCTCGGCCAAGGCGCGCCGTGATGGGATCGGCGACAACGCGGGCACCTCTGTGCCGAAGGGCGCCTGACCGAATGCGTGCGGGCCTGCGCCGCATCGGCTTTGCCCTTGGAGTGCTCGCGGGCCTCGCGGCCTGCGAAACCTCGCAGCTTGCGCCCCGCGAGACCGGGGTACCGCCCCATGCCCGCCCCGACGGACTGAAGCCCGTCCCCTCCGCAGAGGCCCCGCCGCGTCGCCGGTCGCTGGCAAGCAAGGATCTCGAGACCTACTATTCCCGCGTGCAGGCCGACCTCCTCACGCAGGGGCTGCTGCGCACCGATGGCGGCGGCCCCGACACGCCCTTCACCGACACCATGCTGGTGCGCAACTTCGAACGCATCGCGCTGGCCGAGGAATACGAGCGCGGCGCCGGCCTGCGCCCCTCGCGCGGCGAGCTCAGCAGGGTAAAGAAGTGGCTCCAGCCGGTGCGCGTGACGATCGAGTTCGGCGCGCTCGTGCCCGAGGACCAGCGCGTTCCCGACACCAACATGGTGACCCAGTACGTCAACCGCCTGTCGCGGATCACCGGGCATCCGATGTCGATGAATGCCGACAACGCGAATTTCCACGTGCTGTTCATGTCCGAGGACGACAAGGCCGAGATCGCCCCCCGCATCCGCCAGCTCGTGCCAAACGTCAGCCCTTCGGCGCTCGAGCTCTTCGACCGGCTGCCACGCTCGATCCATTGCCTCGTGCTGGCCTTCTCCGAGGATCCCGGCGGCTATGCCTATGGCGAGGCGATCGCGGTGATCCGCTCCGAGCATCCCGATCTGCTGCGCCGCTCCTGTATCCACGAGGAGATGGCGCAGGGCATGGGGCTGGGCAACGACTCGCCCAGCGCCCGGCCGTCGATCTTCAACGACGACGACGAGTTCGCGCTGCTGACCACCCATGACGAGATGCTGCTGAAGATCCTCTACGACCCGCGCATCTCGCCCGGCATGGACGCCGACACCGTGCGCCCCGTCGTCACCCAGATCGCCGGCGCCCTGCTCGGGGGCGAGTCCTGAAGCCCTCCGCGGCTTAAGCGGATGTTCACCCGGAGCCTCTACTCCCGTCGCGACGGACGACGGGACGGGACGATGTTTGACGACAAGCTCAAGGATCAGGTTCTTTCAAGCGCCCTGCGGCTGCGCACCGCCAGCAGCGCGCTGACGCGTGATTTCTACGAGCGGCTCTTCGCTGCCTCCCCCGGCATCCGCATCATGTTCCCCGAGGACATGGGGGTGCAGGCGGACAAGCTCTTCGACATGGTGCTGGTGCTGGTGCAGTCGCTCGACCACCTGCAGATGCTGGTGACCGAGATCGAGGCGCTCGGCGCGCGCCACGTGGACTACGGCGTGACCGACGACCAGTACCCGCTGGTCGCCGAGATCCTGCTCGCGACGCTGGCCGATCACATCGCCGACTGGTCCGAGGCCGATCACGACGCCTGGGCGCAGCTCATCGACTACGTGAGCGACCTGATGATCACCGGCGCCCGCGCCGCCACGCCCAAGGCGCCGCCCGCCGCGTGACTGGCGGCGCCTGTTTCGGGGGGGCCTGTTTCGGGGGCGATAGGAGTTGGGCGGGGCCGGTCGGAGGCATCGGCGGCACATGCGCCCCCTCTGAGGCGCTTCGAGGTCGGAACGTGGCATGACATCGGGCTCGACGATGCAGGCGGTGGTACTCTGGCAAGGGTAGCGGCGCCCGACACCTGATCAACGCAGGCACACGTCTCGCTGTCAGCAGCAACGCTGCGGGGCCCACAGCCCCACCCCCAAAGAGCGCGGGCCGCCGCTGCCCAAGCGATCCCACCGGCTGCCCGGACAGCATCGACCGCTGTCCTGATGGAACCGCCCCTGCTCAAACGGCGCCGACCACCACGCCCTGCGCCCCTGACACCGAAAACCCGGATCAGGCACGCCCCACCGCCCGACCCGCATTCTCACGCCCACCGCGCCCGGGACCCTTCGGAACAAATGCCCCCTGCCCGCTTGTGTCGCGACCTTCCGGGGTTAAATTGCTCTCAGAAGCAGCAACGCGGGAGTAGCAGCCATGGGCATTCTGGATTTCCTCTCCGGCCAGTTCATCGACGTCATTCACTGGGTGGACAATACCCGCGACACCATGGTCTGGCGGTTCGAGCGCTACGGCCACGAGATCAAGTATGGCGCCAAGCTCACCGTGCGTGAGGGGCAGTCTGCGGTCTTTGTCCACGAGGGCCAGCTCGCCGACGTGTTCAGCCCCGGTCTCTACATGCTCGAGACCAACAACATGCCGATCATGACCTCGCTGCAGCACTGGGATCACGGCTTCCGCTCGCCCTTCAAGTCCGAGATCTACTTCGTCAACACGACGCGGTTCAACGGGCTCAAGTGGGGCACCAAGAACCCGATCATCTGCCGCGACCCAGAGTTCGGCCCGGTCCGCCTGCGCGCCTTCGGCACCTATTCCGTGCGGGTGAGCGACCCGGCGCGCTTCCTGACAGAGATCGTCGGCACCGACGGCGAGTTCACCTCGGACGAGATCAGCTTCCAGATCCGCAACATCATCGTGCAGGAGTTCTCGCGCCTGATCGCGGGCTCGGGGATCCCGGTGCTCGACATGGCGGCGAACACGCAGGAGCTGGGCAAGATGCTGGCGGACGGCATCACCTCCACCATTGCCGAGTACGGGCTGTCCCTGCCCGAGCTCTACATCGAGAACATCTCGCTGCCGCCGGCGGTCGAGAAGGCGCTCGACAAGCGCACCTCGATGGGGGTGATCGGCAACCTCGACGCCTACACCAAGTTCCAGGCAGCCGAGGCGCTGGGACAGGAGGGCTCAGCCGCCGGGCAGGCCATGGGCACGGGCTTCGGCGCCGGGCTCGGCATGTCGATGGGCGCGCAGATGAGCGCCGCGCAGGGTGGTGGCCAGGCCGGCCCGTGGGGCGCCCGCCCCGCCGCCTCGGCCCCGCCGCCTCCGCCGCCGGTCGAGCATGTCTGGCACCTCGCCGAGAACGGCGCCACCAGTGGCCCCTTCTCGAAGGCGCGGCTCGGGCGGATGGTCACCGAGGGAGGCCTGACCCGCGACACCTTTGTCTGGACGCAGGGTCAGGACGGCTGGAAGCGGGCCGAGGACGTGGCAGAGCTTGCGCAGCTCTTCACCGTGATGCCCCCGCCCCCGCCGGGCGCCTGAGCGGGGCTCAGGCCACGAATTCGATCTCGACGAAGCTCATCGGCGTGTCGCCGCCGTTGATGACGTTGTGCTCGGTGCCCGCGTCGCGGCGATAGGCCTGTCCTGCGGGCGTGGTCACGTCGCGCACCTCGCCGCCGGGAAGCTGCAGCCGCATGGTGAGATCGGTCAGCGCCACGATCACGTAGTCATATTCGTGCACGTGCCAGCCGGTCTCGGCGCCGGGCGCGAAGTCGAACCGCGTCACGCGGGTCTTGTCGTCCGAGATGAGGGTCGTGGCGGCGGCTTCATTGCAGGTGTCTTTGCACACGGGGGTCGTCCTTTGCGTTCAAGTTCCAGCCTGCCTGCCCGGACAACCCGCTCATCAGCATCGGCCCCATGCAGGCATCGGCGGGAAAAGTCATGGCATCGTCCCGCGTCACTGGGAAGCTCCTATCGGGCGCCACCTGCGAAAGCACCACCAGCCGGCCGTCGATGCACAGATCCTGCGCCGCGTTGCCGATGTTGAACCCGAAACCGCCCTCGCCGCAGTTGGTGCCGAAGCCGTCCATGTTCCACGCCTGCGGCATCGGCTGGTCGGGGCCCCAGACCGCGAAGGCCTGCTCCTGCGGCCGGAAGGTGAGAACCCAGCTGGTCTCTTCGTCGAGCATCGACAGCGCCCAGCGGCCCCCCGGCGCGCCATCGCGGCGGCCCTCGATGAAGAAGCAGCTGAGATCCTGCGCGCCGACCTCGCTGCGCCCGAGAAAGCCCGCGTCGAAGGACATGCCGCCGCGCATGGAATAGCCGCCCGCGCCCTGCCATTCGAACCGGTAGCTGACGTTCTCCGCCGTCGCCGCGCTGCCTGCCAGCGTCAGCCCGAAGGCCGCAACCCCTGCCCGCACCACGTTTTTCATGCGTCTCGCTCTCATTCGCACGACCTCGTGTCCCCCGCATTCGCCGACACCCTAACGGCTTTCGCCGGGACCCTGAATCGCTTTTCCGCGACCGCGCCCGCGGCATCCCACGGGGCTGGGCAAAACCGGGTTCCATCCCGCCCGCAACCGACCTAGGGTCGCGCTGCCGGAACCAAGGGGGCCCCGATGACCGAGGAACACCGCTTTCCCTGCGAACAGTGCGGTGCGGATTACCGCTACGATCCTGCCAGGGCCGAGCTCGTCTGCGATCACTGCGGCGACGTCCGGGCGATCACCGATCCCGGGCCATGGAAGGCGGACATCCGCGAGCTGGATTACCGCGCCGCCGTCGACAACCTCCTGCCGCTGCAGGAGATGGAAGAGCTGCAGGTCAGCAAGTGCCCCAACTGCGGCGCCGAGGTCGAGTTCGAGCCCGACACCCATGCCACCGAATGCCCGTTCTGCGCCACCCCGGTGGTCACCGGCACCGGCGCGCACCGGCAGATCAAGCCGCGCGGGCTGCTGCCCTTCGCGCTCGACGAGAAGGCCGCCCACGACGCCATGAACGGCTGGCTCGGGCGGCTCTGGTTCGCGCCGAACGGGCTGAAGGAATATGCCCGCAAGGGCCGCAAGATGCAGGGCATCTACGTGCCCTACTGGACCTTCGACGCCCGCACCCGCTCGGATTACAGCGGCGAGCGCGGCACGGTGTACTACGAGACGCGACAGGTGATGCGCGACGGCAAGATGCAGACCGTGCGGGTGGCCAAAGTGCGCTGGCGGGGCGTTTCGGGCCGGGTGGCGCGGTTCTTCGACGACGTGCTGGTGCTGGCCTCGCGCTCGCTGCCGAAGCGCTTCACCGACGCGCTCGAGCCCTGGGACCTGTCGCGGCTCGAGCCCTACCAGCCCGAGTTCCTCGCAGGGTTCCGGGCCGAGGGCTACCAGGTCGATCTGGCCGACGGGTTCGTCGAGGCGCGCCAGCTCATGGACCGCCAGATCGAGCGCGACGTGAAGTTCGACATCGGCGGCGACCGGCAGCGCATCCACCGGGTCGATACGCAAGTCTCGGAGGTCACCTTCAAGCACATCCTGCTGCCGGTGTGGCTTGCTGCTTACAAGTACCGGGGCGAGACCTACCGGTTCGTGGTCAACGGCACCACCGGCCGTGTGCAGGGCGAGCGGCCGTGGTCTACGTGGAAGATCGCGCTGGCGGTGATTGTCGGGCTGGTCGTGGCGGGCGCCATAGGCTACGTCATGGCACAGAGCCAGTAACAGCCTCGCGCGGCGGTATGAGAAATGGGGGCAGGCATCGCTGCCCACCCCCGTCACGGACGACAGGAACCAGACTCGGGGAGGACGGGACGGGGATCACCGTCCAGAATTGCCTGGCCCCTGCCGACCGTGAACCTCTGGCCGCGCAGGGCGTTTTCGGCCCGTCGCGGCGTGGTCCAAAGAACGCCGTCCTTCATTCGGGCGCTTGCCGACGTGGCATCGGTGACGGGCGGCAACCGGGATAACCCGCGGAATGCGCCGTCGTGCGTATCACTGGCGAGCCAAGTCTCACCCTGCGCCTTGCGGCACGTCTTGTCGCGGGTGGGCATGGTGACGCTCTCGGGCACACTGTGCGAGATCACCTCTTCCGGCATGCCCGGCATCACCACCGCGAATCGTCAGGTGCCGTCGTCCAAGGGGGCGTCCAATGCCGTCGCCAGCCGCCCGGGCAACCCGGCCCCGAGACCTCGAAGCGGGGCGCAGAGAGACGGTCAAGGCCCGGTCCGAGGCGCCTCGCCCATGCGAACGACCTCCTTCCTCTTGCCGGAAGTGTCGCATGAAACCGGGTCCTGCGCCATGATCCTGAACAAATCCCGCCCTTGTGCCCCGCCGCGTCCCGGGGCAACTTGCGGCGCTAACAGATGGGAGGACCGACATGATCCTGTGCTGCGGCGAATCGCTGATCGACATGCTGCCGAGAACCGCCTCGACCGGCGAACCCGCCTTTGCGCCCGTCGCGGGCGGTGCGGTCTTCAACACCGCCATCGCCCTCGGGCGGCTCGGCGCCCCGGCCGGGTATTTCGGCGGGCTGTCCACCGATCTCTTCGGCGCGGTGCTCGAGACGGCGCTGACCGCCTCGCGGGTGGACTTCACGCTCTCGGTCCGGTCGCAGCGGCCCACGACACTGGCCTTCGTGACGCTCACCGACGGGCACGCGCAATACGCGTTCTACGACGAGAACACCGCCGGGCGCAGCCTGACCGAGGCCGACCTGCCGCACCTCGGCGACGAGACCGAGGCGCTGTTCTTCGGCGGCATCAGCCTCGTGTCGGAACCGGCGGCCGACACCTATGCCGCGCTCTGCGCGCAGGCTGGCGAGCGGCTGGTGATGATGGATCCCAACATCCGCCCGAGCTTCATCACCGACCCCGAGCGTTACCGCGCCCGGCTGGCGCAGATGCTGGCGCGGGCCGACGTGGTCAAGATCTCGGACGAGGACATGGCCTGGCTCGGCACCACCCCCGCCGAGCTGATCGCCGGCGGCGCGGCACTGGTGCTCGAGACCCGCGGCGCCGCGGGCGTGCTCGCGGTGAGCGCCGGGGGCGAGCTTGCGGTGGCCGCCGGGAAGGCCACCGTGGTCGATACCGTGGGCGCCGGCGACACCTTCAACGCGGGCTTCCTTGCCGGGCTCTGGCGCGACGGAGTGCTGTCGCGCGCCTCGCTGCGTGCCGCTCCGCTCGAGGCGCTGCAACCGGCGATCGCGCTCGGGGCCAAGGCCGCCGCCGTCACCGTCAGCCGTGCCGGGGCCAACCCGCCGTGGGACACCGAGCTTGCCGAGGACGGCCAGTGAGGGCGCTGATCCAGCGCGTCACGGAGGCGCGGGTGTCGGTCGGCGGCGCGGTCCTGGGAGAGGTCGGGCCCGGGCTTCTGGTGCTGGTCTGCGCCATGCAGGGCGATGGCGACGCGCAGGCCGGGAAGCTGGCCGCCAAGGTCGCGAAGCTGCGCATCTTCAAGGACGACGAGGGCCGCATGAACCGCTCGGTGCGGGACGTGGACGGGGCCGCGCTGGTGGTGAGCCAGTTCACGCTGGCCGCCGAGACCCGCGGCAACCGCCCCGGCTTTTCGACCGCCGCCGCCCCCGACGAGGGCCGGCGTCTCTACGAGCTCTTCGCGGCGAAGCTGCAGGGCGAGGGCGTGCCCGTCGCCACCGGCCGCTTCGGCGCCGACATGCAGGTGGCGCTGGTCAACGACGGACCGGTGACGATCTGGCTCGACACAGACGCCTGAGCGCAGGACCTGTAGCCCGCCGCCGACCGCAGGGGCGGCGACAGGCAATTCCTTGGCGCGACGTCACACCGTGACGCGGTTCGGCACCTCTTCGCCCGCGAAGAAGGCACGCAGGTTCTCGACCGCCATGGCGCCCATGTCTTCGCGCACCTCAAGAGTCGCGGTGCCGAGATGCGGCAGCAGCACGGCATTCTCGAGCCGGCGCAACGCCTCGGGCAGCTCGGGCTCGAACTCGTAGACGTCGAGCCCCGCCCCCGCGATCTCGGCCTTCTCGAGCGCCGCGATCAGCGCCGCCTCGTCGACGATGTCGCCGCGCGCGATGTTCACGAGATGCGCCGTGGGCTTCATCGCCGCCAGCACGCCCGCGTTCACCATGTGGTGGGTCGCGGGGCTTGCAGGCAGCGCCACCACGAGAATGTCAACCTCGGCCGCAAGCGCCTCGGCTGTGGTGTAGCGCGTGGCGGGGAAGTCGAGTTCCTTCTCCGAGCGGCTGGCATAGGCCACGGACATGCCGAAGCCGAAATGGCAGCGCCGCGCGATGGCCTGCCCGATCCGCCCCATCCCGAGGATGCCGACCCGCTTGCCGCTGACGTGAAGCCCCAGCATCTGCACCGGGTGCCAGCCCTCCCACGCGCCGGAGCGCACCAGCCGCTCGCCCTCGCCGGCGCGGCGGCAGGTCATCAGCAGCAGCGTCATGGCGACATCGGCGGTGGCGTCGGTGACCGCGCCGGGGGTGTTGGTGACCACGAGCCCCGCGGCCTCGGCAGCGGCCACGTCGATGTGGTTGAAGCCCACCCCGAAGTTGGCAAGGATCTTCGCCCGGGGCGTGCCCGCGGCCTCGAAGACGCCGGCGTCGTAGCGGTCGCCCAGCGTCATCAGCACCCCATCGTAGTCCTGCAACGCCGTGACCATCTCGTCACGGCTCAGCGGATGGGGGCTGTCGCGGTAGCTGACGTCGAAGTGCCCGCGCGCGGTCTCGACCACGCTCTCCGGCAGGTTCCGCCCGATCAGGACCCGGCTCAATGCAACCGCGCCCCGACAGGGACCGGGCCACCGGGTTCCGCCAGCACGATGGCGCCATCCTCGTCCGCGAAGCCGAGCGTCAGGCATTCCGACATGAACGGCCCGATCTGGCGCGGCGGGAAGTTCACCACCGCCATCACCTTCCGCCCGACAATGGACTCGGGGTCGTAATGCACGGTGATCTGCGCCGAGGATTTCTTGGTGCCGATCTCGGGGCCGAAGTCGATCCAGAGCTTGATCGCGGGCTTGCGCGCCTCGGGGAAGGGTTCGGCGCGGATGACCTCGCCCACGCGGATGTCGACCTTGAGGAAGTCGTCGAAGGTGATCTCAGCCATTGGCAAGCTCCCGTGAGCGGTTGGTGGCGGCGGCGACGGTGGCGGCGACCAGCGGCGGCAGGCCGTTTTCGCTGTCCATCAGCACCTCGAGCCCCGCCTGCGTGGTGCCGTTGGGCGAGGTCACGTTGCGGCGCAGTTGGGCGGGATCCTCGGAGGCCTGCATCGCCAGCGCTCCGGCCCCGGCCACGGTGGCCTTGGCCAGCGTCATGGCGAGCGCCGGGTCGAGCCCCTGCGCCTCACCCGCGGCGGCGAGGCATTCGATCATGTGGAAGACATAGGCCGGGCCCGAGCCGCTGACCCCGGTCACCGCGTCCATCTGCGCCTCGGTCTCGAGTCGCACCACGCCGCCCACCGCAGAGAGCAGTTCTTCGGCCTGGTCGATCTGCGTCGCGCTGGCGTGGTCGTTGCCGACGATCGCGGTGATGCCCTGCCCCACGGCAGCGGGCGTGTTGGGCATGGCGCGCACCACCGGGGTGCGGTCGCCCAGCATCGCCTCGTAGGTGGCGATCAGCGTGCCCGCCGCCACCGAGACGAAGAGCGTGCTGCCGTTGCCATAGGTCACGAGGGTGGGCAGCGCCTCGGTCATCATCTGCGGCTTCACCGCCACCAGCACGATGGCGGGATCCTGCGGCAGCTCCTCGTTCAGGTGCACGCCCTGCGCCTGCAGCCAGTCCGAGGGGTGTGGGTCCATCACCCAGACCGATGTGCTGGGCAGCCCGCGCGCCAGCCAGCCCTCGAGCATTGCCGATCCCATCTTGCCGCAGCCGAGCAGCACCAGGCCGCGACGCGCGATTTCTCCGTTCTGCATAGTCGTCTCTCTCCAGCATTCGGGGCCAATCTGTCCCGGCGCCGGGCCGGTTGCAAGCCGGGGCGCGCCGCCGGGACCGCCAGTGGGGCGCCAGAGGGGGCGCTGCCCCCGTCGCGCCTTGCGCGACTCCCCCGGGATATTTCAGGCCACTGGAAGCCACGGGGCTTCGCCTGCGACCCGGGGGAGCGCCAGCCTATTCGGCCAGGATCGAGGCGGGCCGGGTGCCGTCGTTCAGCCACGCCTCCATCGGGGACATCGGGTCGAGCGAGGCGGCGCTGATGCCGCCCGGTCCGGGCAGGATGCCGCAGTGATCGAGCCCGGGCACCATGAAGAGCGCCACGTTCTCCTTGAGCGTGTCCTCGCCGCCGGCCAGTTCCGCCGCCTGGTCATACCATTCGATGGTCTTGTAGGGCGTAACGATGGCATCGGCCCAGCCGTGCCAGACGATCATCTTGCCGCCCGCGGCGCGGAACTCGGACAGGTCCGGATTGTCGCCGTTGTAGACCGTGGACATGGTCTCGAGTCGGGCCGGGTCGGTCTCGAAGTCGAAGTCGAGCGGGGTCCATTCCGGGCCGGGATCGGTGGCGAAGGCCATGTAGCGGCCGAAGTTCTCGACGAAGGCGGGGATGCTCCGCCCGGCGCCCTTGTCGTTGCCGGTGAGCCAGAGCCACCAGAACGGCTCGGAGCCCTCGGGGATGCCGCCCGGGTAGAGCTGCTCTCCGGCGGCGTTGTGCGGCCCCTCGCGCCACTTGGCGACGGTTGCAAGCTCGGCCTCGCCGAGGCAGCTGGCGCTGTCCTCGCCGGTGCAGGCCAGCGCGGCGAGATCGACGCTGCAGGCGCGCGGGTCAGCGATGAGGCCGTCCTCGGTGCCGTCGGCGCCGTCGCATTGCGTCATCACCTCGTCGCCGATCAGCGTGGCCTCGTCCGGGCCGATGATCTGGCTGCCGTCGGCGGCGGTGTTGGCCTGTACGAGCCACGCCATCTTGGTGGCCACGAGGCCGGTATAATCCATCGCCGGCGCGCCGGAGATGATGCCGTCGAACATCTCGGGGTAGCGCTGCGCGGCGACATGGGCCATGCGCCCGCCAGTGGAGCAGCCCTGGAAGATCGCCTGCTCGGAGGCGCCGTCGTAGAACGCCCCGATCAGCGCCTGCGCCACGCGGTGGGTCTCGCCGATCGAGCGCCAGCCCCAGTCGCGCTCGGCGTTGGGGTTGTTCATCGCCCAGCTGCCCTCGGTCACCGACAGCGCGTGGTGGCCGCTGTCGGACGTGGCGGTGGCGTAGCCGCGCTCGAGCCCCGGGCGCATGGCGTTGACCCAGCCGCCGCCGGCATCGGCCCGGCCGAGGATGCCGCAGAAGCCGCCGCAGCCCGACTGGTAGTACTTGCCGTTCCAATCCTGCATCGGCAGGCGCACCTCGATCGAGATCGCCGGGCGCGCGGTCACCCGCACCTCGCAGTAGGCGGGCAGCGTGTCGGCGGCGGGCATCACCCGCGCCGAGGTCACCAACGCGGCATCCATCACCGTGTCGCGGAGCGCCGTGCAGGCCCCGTCGGACTGCTGCGCATAGGCCGGAACGGCTGCGGCCATGGCGAGCGCCATGGCCGATACATGCTGTTTCATATATTCCTCCCTGAGTTGTCCCTGGAGGGGAGGATCGCGCCGTTTCCTCAGCCAGGCAAGTGCGGACTTGCCTGACCCGTGGTCACCCGGCGCGGAGGCCGCTCAGGCCCGGCCGTAGGCCTCGGCGATGGCGATCTGCAGCGCCTCCTTCGGGCTTTTCCCGGCCCATGCGATGAGCTGGAATGCCGGGTAGTAGCGCTCGGAGGCGGCGACGGCGGCGGAGATCATCGTGTCGATCTGCTCGGGGCTGGCGACCTGCCCGCCCGACAACACGAGGCCGTAGCGGTAGACCATGAGCTTGTGCTCTCCCCAGTAGCTGAACGCGCCCGCCCAGCACTGGTCGTTGACCGTGTTGATGCCCTCGTAGAGCTGGGGCATGGCGTCCTCGGGGGGCTCCATCTCGAAGGTGCAGATCAGGCGCAGGGTCTCGTCATAGGGCGACCATGCGAGGGTGATGGAATAGGTGCGCCACTGGCCCTCGACCGCCATGGCGATCTGGTCCTCGGCCACGCGGTCGAAATCCCACTCATGGTGTTCGGCCAGCCCTTCGACGATGTCGATGGGGTGAATTTCGTCGCTCAGAAACTCTTCGGACAGTGCCATGCGCCACCTCTTGTGCTCGTAGCGCCGGGGAAAAGGCAACGCCCCAAGCGCTAGCTGACTGCTCTAGGGGCTGGGAGTTGTTCCCCTCCCCTTACCATATATCGTGCCTGTGGGGGGCATCTTCTGTAAAGCGAAATATTTGTGGACAACGCAATAAGTTGTGGACTCCTGAGGGCTGCGCCCAAGATGACGCCTGTGGAGATGTGGACAGGCTGTGGACATGTGGAGAAGCCGCGGGCCGCGGCTCAGGACACGAAATCCTGCCCGTAGCAGACAGAGAGCACCGCCGGTGCCGCCAGTTCCGAGACCACTTCGAAGCGCTGCTCCATGAGCCGCTCGCCGCCCTCCTCGATCGCCATGATCCACTCGCCGGTGACCAGCTCGTAGGGGTATTCGAAGGTGAAGAGGTTGAGGCTGTTGCGCCCCTCGGCCAGCGGCGCGACCCAGGTCTCGCGGGTGATGCCCTCGGGGCCCATCGGCGGGTGGGTGACGATCACCGTCACGTCGCGGTCGCCCGCCCCCGGCAGCAGGGTGAACTTGACGCCGAAGCTGATGCCCGTCTTGGCCGGGACGACGCGGGTGGTGATGTCCATTTCGCGGTTCTGGCCGACGAGGTTGATCGCGCCCATGATCGTGTCGGGCGCCTCGCGCGAGCCCTCGGGCGTCACCTGGCAGATGATGCCGTGGTCGATCATCACCACCGGCTCGTGCGCATAGGATTGGGCCGGCGCCGCGACGGCGAGGCAGGGCCATGCGAGCAGGCAGGCGGCAAGGGCGGTCGGTCGCAGCACGGGCACGGCACTCTCCGAAAACGTGTGGATGCGCTGCCGGGATAGCCTGCGGGGCCGCGCAGGGAAACCCCTGCCCCCGCAAACACCCCCGCAAAGAAAGACGCCCGCCGGTTGGGCGGGCGTCGATCAGGCACTCCGGGGCGGGGCTCAGCCGATGGCGGCGGCCTTCACGTCCTCGTCGATGTAGGGCACGTACTGCTCGAAGTTGTCGGCGAACATCTTCACCAGCTTCTCGGCCTGTGCGTCGAAGGCGTCCTTGTCGGACCAGGTGCGGCGCGGATCCAGCAGCAGCTCGGGCACGCCCTCGACCGCGACCGGAACCTCGAAGCCGAAGTTCGGATCCTTGCGGAACTCGACCTTGTTCAGCGAACCGTTCAGGGCCGAGTGCAGCAGCGCACGAGTGGCCTTGATCGGCATACGGTGGCCGGTGCCGTAGGCGCCGCCGGTCCAGCCGGTGTTGACCAGCCAGCAGGTCGCGCCGTGCTTGGCGATCTTGTCGCGCAGCAGGTTGCCGTAGGCCTCGGGGCGCAGCGGCATGAAGGGGGCGCCGAAGCAGGTCGAGAAGGTCGGCTGCGGCTCGGTCACGCCACGCTCGGTGCCCGCCACCTTCGAGGTGAAGCCCGACAGGAAGTGGTACATCGCCTGCGCCGGGGTCAGCCGCGCGATCGGCGGCAGCACGCCGAAGGCGTCGCAGGTCAGCATGATGATGTTCTTCGGGTGTCCGCCGAGCGCGGTCGAAGACGCGTTCGAGATGTACTCGAGCGGGTAGGCGCAGCGCATGTTGGCGGTGAGCGAGTCGTCCTCGAAGTCGAGCTCGAAGGTCTCGGGATCGTAGATCATGTTCTCGATCACGGTGCCGAACTTGGAGGTCGTGGCGAAGATCTCGGGCTCTGCCTCGGGCGACAGCGAGATGGTCTTGGCGTAGCAGCCACCCTCGAAGTTGAAGGTGCCGCGGTCCGACCAGCCGTGCTCGTCGTCACCGATCAGGACGCGCTCGGGATCGGCCGAGAGCGTGGTCTTGCCGGTGCCCGAGAGGCCGAAGAAGACGGCGGTGTCGACCGGGTTGTTCGGCGCGTGGTTGGCCGAGCAGTGCATCGCCATGATGCCCTTGAGCGGCAGCATGTAGTTGAGCAGCGTGAAGACCGACTTCTTGTTCTCGCCGGCGTATTCGGTGCCGCCGATGAGGATGGTCTTCTTGTCGAAGTTCAGCGCGATCACCGTGTCGCTGCGGCAGTTGTGCTTGGCCGGATCGGCCTTGAAGCTCGGGCAGTTGATGACGGTGAAATCGGCGACGAACTCGTCGAGCGCGTCGCGGTCGGGGCGGCGCAGCATGTGGCGGATGAAGAGGCCGTGCCACGCGAGTTCGGTCACCATGCGGACCTTGATCGAGTAGGCCGGATCGGCGCCGCCGGTCAGGTCCTGCACGAAGTAGTCCTTACCCTTCATGTGCTCGAGCATGTCGGCGTGCAGCGCGTCGAAGCCCTCGGGCGTCATCGCGCGGTTGTTCTCCCACCAGATGTTGTCCTCGACCGACGGGGTCTTGACCACATGCTTGTCCTGCGGGGAACGGCCGGTGAACTTGCCGGTGGTGACGTAGAAGGAGCCGCCCTTGCCGAGCGTGCCCTCGCCGCGTTTCAGGGCGGCCTCGATCAGCGCCGGCTCCATAAGATTGTAATAGACATTGCCCAGCCCTTCGATCCCTTGATCTTCAAGCCGGAATTGCGGGTTCACCCGTCCAAATGTCATCTGCCAAGCTCCTGTAGCCGCTACGTGCCGCGGCGGTCGTCATTCAGGACGGAAACGACGGAAAGCCTCCCCCGTCCGCCGGAAGTTCCCACCCCCGGCATCAGTGCCTTAGCACGGTGAATTGGCACTGGAACAGGACGCAAATCAAAGTTAGCGCAACCAAGTTTGGTTTAGCGTTAGCACCGGCGCGACGCTGCCGAGACACCCGCCAAACGCTCGGACATTTTAGCCATTTCTTACAGAATTTCATCTGCAATGAACGCGCTCAACGACGTGATTCGCAGTTTGGCATTGTTGAAAAATGCGGTATCCCGCATACTGCTGAAAAAAGTCGCGTAAGAAGAGCAGATAACAAGGAACTTGCGTATGTCGAAGATCGCTCTTGTGGATGACGACAGGAACATCCTGACCTCCGTGGCGATGACACTCGAGGCAGAGGGGTTCGAGGTCGAAACTTACAACGACGGCCAGTCCGCCCTCGATGCGTTCAGCAAGAAGATGCCCGACATGGCCGTCTTCGACATCAAGATGCCCCGGATGGACGGCATGGACCTGCTGCAGCGCGTCCGCCAGAAGTCCAAGATGCCCGTGATCTTCCTGACCTCCAAGGACGACGAGATCGACGAGGTGCTCGGCCTGCGCATGGGCGCCGACGACTACGTCAAGAAACCCTTCTCGCAGCGCCTGCTGGTCGAGCGCATCCGCGCCCTGCTGCGCCGCCAGGAGGCCGTCGCCACCGACATGGTCGGCGACACCGAGGAAACGAAGCTGATGACCCGCGGCTCGCTTACTATGGACCCCCTGCGCCATTCGGTGACATGGAAGGGGCAGGACGTCTCGCTCACCGTGACCGAATTCCTGCTGCTGCAGGCGCTGGCCCAGCGCCCCGGCTTCGTGAAATCCCGCGACCAGCTCATGGACGTCGCCTACGACGACCAGGTCTATGTCGACGACCGCACCATCGACAGCCACATCAAGCGCCTGCGCAAGAAGATGCGGACGGTGGACCCGGACTTCTCCGCAATCGAAACCCTGTATGGCATCGGCTATCGGTACAACGAAGAGTAAGCGATGGCCTTCGCCGAAAGGATCCCGATGCGCGACGACCAATCGGGTGAGAGGCAGGATGCGGATGTCATGCTGGGCGACGATTTCATAGCTCCCGACAGCATCGTCGAGAAGGAGCTGCGCGACAGCCGCGCGCGCCGGAGCCTGTTCTCGCTCAACCGCTCACCGCTGACCCGCAAGATCATCACGTTCAACCTGATTGCGCTGAACGTGCTGGTGGCGGGCATCCTGTGGATGAACTCCTCGCGCGACACGCTGGTGCTGCAGCGTGGCAATTCGCTCGGCGCCGGCGCCGAGCTGATCGCCGACGTGTTCGAGGCAAGTCTGCCCGAGGCGCCCATCGTGGCGCTGGGGACCGATCCGGGCTTCGACCTCGGCCGTACCCTCGCGGCGCTCGACCTGCGGCAGGGGGTCGGGGTGATGATCTTCGACGCCGGCAACTTCCTCGTCGCCCAGACCGAGGGCACCCAGCCCCAGACCCTGCCCGCAGACCCGCGCGGCGAGTACCGCACCACGCTGATCTCGGATTTCCTCGACAGGGTCTGGCATCTCATCGCCGGGCTGTTCTCGTATTTCGAGGACGCGCCCGTGCTCGACGAAGAGGACCGGCTGCGCCGCACCATCGAGACCAGCGATCCGGCCCTGACCCGGGTGATGTCCGAGGTCGACGCCTCGGGCCGGACCGTGTTCACCGTGCTCAGCCCGATCCGGCAGGGCGACGCCATCATCGGCACCGTGGCACTGGTCTCGGCCGCCACCGAGATCGACGCCGCCGTCAGCGCCGAGCGCGAGCGCGTGCTGCAGATGTTCGTTATCGCGACGCTGGTCTCCATCGGGCTCAGCCTCGTGCTGGCCTCGACCATCGCCAACCCGATCTCCGACCTCGCCGACGCCGCCGAGATCGGCCTCGACCGCAGCAACCGCAACCGCGGCTCGTCGCGGCGCATCCGCATCCCCGACCTGACCGCCCGCCCCGACGAGATCGGGCGGCTCTCGGGCGCGCTGCGCGGCATGGTCGCGGCGCTCTACGACCGCATCGACAGCAACGAGCAATTCGCCGCCGACGTCGCGCACGAGATCAAGAACCCGCTGGCGAGCCTGCGCTCTGCCATCGGCTCGCTGCGCATCGTCCGCAAGGAAGAGCATCGCGACAAGCTGCTCAACGTCATCGAGCACGACGTGCGCCGCCTTGATCGTCTGGTCAGCGACATCTCCAACGCCTCGCGGCTCGATTCCGAGCTGGTCAAGGAAGAGGAGCAGGAATTCGACCTGCTCGAGATGCTCGGCAACCTGACCCAGTTCCTTGGCGAGGACGCGCGCCGCAAGGGGGTCGAGTTCATCACCGACCTGCCCGCCAACCCGATCCCGATCAACGGGCTCGAGCCGCGGCTGGCGCAGGTCTTCGTGAACCTCATCACCAACGCCGTGTCCTTCTGCGAGGATGGCGATGCCATCCGCGTCTGGGCCCGCCGCCGCGACAACCGCGTGCTGGTGGTGGTCGAGGACACCGGCCCCGGCATCCCCGAAGAGGCACTGACCAAGATCTTCAAGCGCTTCTACTCGCACCGTCCCGAGAACGACTTCGGCAACAACTCCGGCCTTGGCCTCGCGATCTCAAAGCAGATCGTCGAGGCGCATGGCGGCGTGATCTGGGCCGAGAACATCCGCCCGACCGAAGCCGACGTGACCTCGGAGCCGCTCGGCGCCCGGTTCGTCGTGGGCCTTCCGATCTGACCCGCTGACCCTGCCATGTCCCGCACCGACACCTCCGTCCTCCACGCCACCGCGGTGGCCGTGGCCGGCAACGGGCTGCTGATCCGGGGCGCCTCGGGCAGCGGCAAGTCGGGCCTTGCGCTCGAGATGATGGTCCGCGGCGCGGCGCTGGTGGCGGACGACCGGGTCATCGTCACCGCCCGCGACGGCGCGCTCTGGCTCTCGGCCCCCTCCCCCATCGCCGGACTGATCGAGGCGCGTGGGCTCGGGCTGCTGCGGGCCACGCCCGCGCGCGGCCCCGTCCGGCTGGTCGCGGTGCTCGATCTCGACGAACCCGAGACCGACCGCTTGCCGCAGTGCCGCGAAATCATGCTGCAGGGGCAAAGAATCCCCTTGCTTCACAACTCCGTGCATACCAGTTTCCCCGCAGCGCTCGTTCAATATCTAACGAGTGGCCGAAGGGATCACGGAGACATGCAGGATCAGCCGACGGGAAGCCAACGTGTTGTCCTCGTCACCGGGCCTTCGGGCGCCGGGCGGTCCACTGCGATCAACGTCCTGGAAGATATCGGCTTCGAGGCCATCGACAACATCCCGCTGAGCCTGATCCCGCGCCTGCTCGACGGCGGCGCGCTGGCCCGGCCGGTGGCGCTTGGCGTGGACATCCGCAACCGCGACTTCTCGGTCCAGGGTCTTCTGGACCTGCACCGCCGCCTCGGCAGCGAGGCGGGGATCGAGGCGCAGCTGCTGTTCCTCGACTGTTCGTCCGAGGTGCTGGCGCGGCGCTATTCCGAGACCCGCCGCCGCCATCCCATGGCCCCCGAAGAAAGCTACACGCAGGGCATCGCCCGCGAGACCGAGCTCCTGCGCGACGCGCGCGATGCGGCGGACGTGCTCATCGACACCTCCGAGTTGTCGCCGCACGACCTGCGCGCCCAGATCGAGCGCGGTTTCGGCGATGACAGCGGCCAGATGCTGGCGGTCTCGCTGCACAGCTTCTCCTACAAGCGCGGCCTGCCGCACGGGCTCGACTGGGCCTTCGACTGCCGCTTCCTCGACAACCCCCACTGGGAGCCGGCGCTGCGCGCGCTGACCGGGCTCGACGCGGCGGTGACCGAGCATGTGGCCAGGGACGCGCGCTTTGCCCCGTTCATCGAAAAGCTCGTGGATCTGGCGGAATTCGTGCTTCCCGCCTGCAAGGAAGAGGGCAAGGCCCATCTCACCTTCGGCTTCGGGTGTACCGGCGGGCAACACCGTTCGGTTACTGTGACGGAAACGGTGGCGCGTGCTCTTGCAGAGCGCGGCTGGCAGGTGTCAACTAGACACCGCGAGCTGGAGCGGCGGGGCATGTCTGTCCGCGCCGGACAAGGTGAAGCCAGCGGAGGACGGCAGGCGTGATCGGCATCGTGATCGTGGCCCATGGCGGATTGGCGCGGGAGTATCTCGCGGCGGTCGAGCATGTGGTGGGCGCACAGCCCGGCGTCGTCGCCGTGTCGATCGAAGCCGTGCACGACCGCCGCACGAAGCAGGCCGAGATCTGCACCGCCGCCGACGATGTCGACACCGGCGACGGCGTGGTGGTTGTCACCGATCTCTATGGCGGCTCGCCATCCAACCTCTCGCTGCTGGCCTGCCAGCCCGAGAACCGTCGCATTCTTTACGGCATGAACCTGCCGATGCTCATCAAGCTGGCCAAAAGCAGGCAGATGCCAGTGCCGGATGCGGTAAAAGGCGCCCTCGAGGCGGGTCGTAAATACATTGACAGTATCAACGTCAAACCCGATCCCCTCTAGGACAGGCCCCGCGCCCAAGGAAAAGACCGCATGAGCAAGACCGAGCACCGTGTGCTGAAGATCGTCAACGAGAAGGGCCTGCACGCCCGCGCCTCCGCCAAACTGGTCGAGGTGGTCGAGGGATTCGACGCGCGGGCCGAGGTCTCCAAGGACGGGATGAGCGCCGGGGGAGACAGCATCATGGGGCTTTTGATGTTGGCAGCTTCCAAAGGAAGCTCTATTGAAGTCGAGACTTCGGGACCGGACGCGTCTGCGCTGGCCGATGCGTTGGAAGCATTGGTCGCGAACCGCTTCGGCGAAGACAACTGACCCCGGGAAACACCCCCGGACGCTGCAAGACGGAACAGGGCGGGCACATGGTTGACAGCTATCAGGCCACGGCCGGTGCAACGGGCGGTTCCGTCACGCGCCCCGGGCACGCTCCGTACGACAAGCGCAGGCTGAGCTACGCCAACACTTTCACCAATCCCTGGAAGGCCAACACCATCCGCGCGCTGGAATGGATGACGGGCAAGCTGCCTCTGATCCGCCTCGTGCGCCGTGTCGAGCGCGCCGGTGTGCCCGACGGACAGGAATTCTGGCCCCACGCGCTGGCCCACATGGACATCCGGCTCGACACGCCCGAAGAGCAGATCCGCCGCATCCCCGAGAAGGGCCCGGTCGTGGTGGTCGCGAACCATCCGCACGGGCTGGTCGACGGCATGATCCTCGGCGAGCTGATCGGCCGCGTCCGCACCGACTACAAGATCCTCACCCGCGCCCTGCTGACCGGGGTGAAGGAGATCGAGGATTTCATGATCCCGGTCCCCTTCCCGCACGAGGAATCGGCGCGGGAACAAAGCCTCGAGATGCGCGCCCGCGCCATGGATCACCTCAAGAAGGGTGGCGTCGTGGCGCTGTTCCCGTCGGGCGTGGTGGCGGCGTCCCAGACGCTCTTCGGCCCGGCCATCGAGGCCGGCTGGAACCCCTTCACCGCGAAGATGATCCAGCGCTCCGGCGCCACCGTGGTGCCGATCTACTTCCCCGGCCAGAACAGCCGCGCCTACCAGATGGCCAACCGCATCTCGCCGACGCTGCGGCAGGGGCTGCTGATCCACGAGGTGATGCACGCCTGCGGCCGCCCGCAGCGCCCCGTCGTGGGCGAGCCGATCTCGCCCGACGAGGTCCGCAACTGGGGGGGCAAGCCGCGCGAATTCGTCGCCTGGCTGCGCGAGAAGACCCTCGGCCTACGCCACGACAGGTAAGCGGCTCCGCGTCCTTCAACCTATTGCCGACTTGGCTGCGAAACCGCCGCCTTTTCATGGCATTGGCGACGTGCCGGACATGATCTGAATCTGCCGCCCCACCGTCACGCGCAGCTCTCCGGACGTGCCCCGGGCACGTGCCACCCCAGCCGCACAAGCGGCTTTCCAGACATGCCCAAAAGAGCCCGCACTCCTACAGAGGCGGGTCCTGAACTGGCGCCCTGAAGGCACGCCTCAGCGGGTGGGTACCGGCTCGTCGCCGCGGTAGTCGTAGAATCCGCGCTTGGTCTTGCGCCCCAGCCAGCCGGCCTCGACATACTTGGTCAGCAGCGGGCACGGGCGGTACTTGGTGTCCGCAAGCCCGTCGTGCAGCACGTTCATGATCGCAAGGCAGGTGTCGAGCCCGATGAAATCCGCCAGCTCCAGCGGCCCCATCGGGTGGTTGGCGCCGAGCTTCATCGCCATGTCGATGGAGCGCACGTTCCCGACGCCCTCGTACAGCGTGTAGACCGCCTCGTTGATCATCGGCACCAGGATCCGGTTCACGATGAAGGCCGGGAAATCCTCGGCGCTGGCGGCAGTCTTGCCGAGCCGTTCCACCACCCCGAGACAGGTCTCGTAGGTTTCCTTGTCGGTGGCGATGCCCCGGATCAGCTCGACCAGCTGCATCAGCGGCACCGGGTTCATGAAGTGGAACCCGAGGAACTTCTCGGGCCGGTCGGTGCGCGAGGCAAGCCGGGTGATCGAGATCGACGAGGTATTCGAGGTCAGGATGGTGTTCGGCAGCAGGTGCGGCGCGAGGCTGTCGAAGATCTTCTGCTTGACGGTCTCCTGCTCGGTCGCGGCCTCGATCACCAGATCGGTCTGCCCCACCGCGGCGATGTCGAGCGTCACGCTGATTCTGCCCAGCGCCTGGTCGCGTTCGTCCTGGCTGATCTTCTCGCGGCTGACCTGGCGGTCCAGATTGCGACCAATAAGCGTGATCGCCTTGTCGAGCGCTTCCTGGCTCACGTCCGAAAGCCGAACCTCGTAGCCCGCCAGCGCCATCACATGGGCAATGCCATTGCCCATCTGCCCGGCGCCTACAACTCCGATCGTCCTGATATCCATCGCCCGCTTCCCTCGAATTTCGCGCCAACCATAGTCACGCGCCGGGACCCGCCGCAAGCCGGGTTCCCAAGATTTGTCACGCTTTTTCGCGTTAGCAAATTGGCAAGATGATTGACGGAGGTTGGGCACGGGTGAGTACGAACGAAGGTGGGTGTGATGACCTATGCTGCAACGGCGCAAGGTGCGCTGGATTATTTCGCGTGTCGCTACGGGCGCTCGCGGGTGCTGTTCCGCGGGCCGCGACGTCCGCTCGACGGTCCCTATGTCGGCTTCCTTGGCGGCACCGACACCTATGGCCGCTTCATCGAGACGCCCTTCCCCGCGCTCTGCGAAGCGGCGCTCGACATTCCCTGCGTCAATTTCGGGGTGATCAACGCGGGGCTCGACCTCTACCTCAACGACCCCGGCGCGCTGCACGTGGCCGAGCGCGCCTCGGTCACGGTGCTGCAGATCATGGGCGCGCAGAACATGTCGAACCGCTATTACAGCGTGCATCCGCGCCGCAACGACCGCTTCCTGCGCGCCTCCGACCGCCTGCAGGATCTCTACCCCGAGGTCGATTTCACCGAGTTCCACTTCAACCGCCACATGCTGGGCCGGCTGCACGACCTCTCGCCCGAGCGCTTCTCCGAAGTGACAGGCGAGCTGCGCCTCGCCTGGGTGGCGCGGATGAAGCACCTGCTGACGCTGCTGCGCGGCCGGGTGCTGCTGCTCTGGATCTCCGACCGGCTGCCGCCGGAAAAGCCCGTGGACACGATCGAGCACGAGCCGCTCTTCATCCACCGCGGCATGATCGAGACCCTGCGCCCCCGCGCCGCCGGCTATCTCGAGATGCCGGTCTCGGACAAGGCAAGGCAGCGCGGGGCGCCCGGCATGGTCTACAACGACTTCGAGGCCAGCGCCGCGGCCGAGCTGCTCGGTCCTATCGCGCATGAGGAAACCGCCGAGGCGCTGGTGCCGCAACTGCGCGACCTGCTCGGCTGACCAGACACTGCCCGGTTTTTGACCGCACCGCCCCGGGAAGGGCGCCGAATGACGGTGCCTGCTGCACTGCGGCAAGCGGACGCGGCGACGGGTCATGGAAACCTCTTCGAGGGGGCGTATAGCTGTGCGGGACGACGCCCGGCCGCGCCTTTCCGCGGTCCGGGCCGAAGACCGGAGAACCGCATGCATATCGAGAACCGCACCTTCGACGAACTCAAGGTGGGGGACAGCGCCGAGCTGCGCCGTCTCGTGACCGCCGACGACCTGCTGGCCTATGCCAACGTCTCGGGCAACCACAACCCGCTGCACCTCTACGATCAAGACGGCGATGGCGACGGCCGCCCCGAGGCCATGGCGCCCGGCTCCTACGTCTCGGCCCTGGTCGGCGCGGTGCTGGGCAACGTCCTGCCCGGCGCCGGCACGCTCTACCGCGCCCAGAGCTGGGTGTTCCACGCCCGCATCTTCGCCGACGACGAGATCGTCATGCGCGTCACCGTCACCGACAAGAACGAGCGCGACACCACGGTGACGCTCGCGACCGAGGTCCGGCGCATCGGCGACGACGCGCTGGTGCTTTCCGGCGTGGCCGAGGTGCTCGCCCCGCGGCGCAAGATCGAATACAACAGCCACGACCTGCCCGGGCTGATCGTGCAGCGCCACCGCCACTTCGAGAAGCTCCTGCGCAAGGCCGAGCCGCTGAAGGCACTGCGCACCGCCGTGGTCTGCCCCGAGGAGCCGAACTCGCTCGGCGGCGCGCTCAAGGCCCGTGCCCACACCCTGATCGACCCGATCCTGATCGGCTCCACCGCCAAGATCGTCGAGGTCGCGACGGCGATGGGCGTCACCCTCGACGGCATCGAGATCATCGAGGAACCGCTGCACCGCAACGCCGCACGCAAGGCGGTGGAGCTGGTACACGAGGGCCGCGCGCAGGCGATCATGAAGGGCCACCTGCACACCGACATGCTGCTGCGCCCGATCCTCGACAAGCAGACCGGCCTGCGCATGGGGCGGCGCTTCACCCATATCTTCGTGATGGACGTGCCGGGCCACCCGCAGCCGCTGCTGGTGACCGATGCCGCCATCAACATCGCACCGGACCTGAAGACCAAGGTCGACATCACCCAGAACGCCATCGACCTCGCCATTTCGATCGGCGTGGAACAGCCCAAGGTCGGCGTGCTCTCGGCCACCGAGACGGTGAACCCCGACATCCCCTCCTCGATCGACGCGGCGCTGCTGTCGAAGATGGCCGACCGCGGCCAGATCACCGGCGGGCTGGTGGACGGCCCGCTGGCCATGGACAACGCCGTCGACATCGCCGCCGCCCGCACCAAGGGCATCACCTCGGCGGTGGCCGGCCAGGCAGACATCCTCGTGGTGCCGAACCTCGACGCCGGCAACATGCTTGCGAAACAGCTCACCTACATCTCCCACGCCGAGGCCGCGGGTCTGGTGCTGGGCGCGCGGGTGCCGATCATCCTCAACAGTCGCGCCGACGACGACATGAGCCGCCTCGCCTCCTGCGCCGTCGCCGCCCTGCACCATGCAAGGGTCTCCGGCCACGCCGCCTGAGCCAAGGGCGCCGCGCCCAGTCACCCGCGCGGCGCCAGCGGCTCCATCCTGCCGAACGCCCCCGCCGGAGGCCCCCACTCCTTCCACCGCCCCCAATACAAACACTCCACCCACTCCACGCCCCGACAATCGCGCCGCGCCCTCCCTTCATCTTGCCAGGTAAACTCCCGCCGGAGGCTCCCACTCCCTCCACCGGCCTCCTCCCCCGAACAAGCGCGCCGCGGCCCTCCTTCATCTTGCCAGGTAAACTCCCGCCGGAGGCTCCCGCCCCCTCCATGTGCGCAGACCCAAGGCAAAGCCCCACATCCCCACTTGCGCTCATCCATATAATTCCATAATTCATGAAATATGGAATCAATAAGACTCGAACAGCTTGGCACCCTCAGCCACCCACAGCGGATGGACCTCTTCCGCCTGCTCATGCGGCGCTACCCGGACGCGGTTCCGGCGGGGGAGATCGTCGGCGCGCTGGGGCTCAAGCCCAGCACGGCCTCGGTCTACCTCGCGGCGCTGCGCGAGGCCGGGCTGATTACCCAGACGCGCGAGGGGCGCTCGCTGCTCTACCGCGCGGATGTGACGGCGGTTCAGGGGCTGATGGGGTTCCTGTTCAGCGACTGCTGCCGCGGACGGCCCGATCTTTGCCCGCCCACGGCGCCCGCTTCGGCGACAGGAGGACAGGCCATGGCCCGACGCAAGTACAACGTGCTCTTCATCTGCACCGGCAACTCCGCCCGGTCGATCATGGCGGAGTCGCTGCTCCGCGCCCTTGGCGGTGACCGGTTCGAGGCTTATTCCGCCGGCACCCGGCCCTACTCCGAGCTGAACCCGATCGCGGTCTCGATGCTCGAGGACAAGGGCCTCGACACCGCGCGGCTCCGGGCCAAGACCATCTCGGAGTTCCGGGGCCCGGACGCACCGCCGCTCGATTTCGTCTTCACCGTCTGCGACCGCGCCGCCAACGAGGACTGCCCGGCCTGGGCGGGCCAGCCGATCAGCGCCCACTGGGGCCTGCCCGACCCGGTCGCCGCCACCGGCACCGAGGCCGAGCGCCGGCTCGCCTTCCAGCAGGTCTACGGCATGCTGAAGCACCGGCTCTCCGCCTTCACGGCGCTGCCCCTCGGCACGCTCGACCGGATCTCCCTGCAATATGCCATCGACCGCATCGGCATGTCCGAAACCGAGGACCACACCGGATGACCACCTATGCCCTGAACGGGCTTGGCCGCATGGGCAAGCTCGCACTCCGTCCGCTGCTCGGGAAGGGCGCGAAGATCGCCTGGATCAACGACGCGGTCGGCGACCCGAAGATGCACGCCCATCTGCTCGAGTTCGACACGGTGCACGGCCGCTGGCCGGCGACGTTCTCGCATGACGCCGAGAGCCTCAGCATCGACGGCACGCGCCTGCCGGTGCATTGCGAGAAACGCATCGAGGACCTGCCGCTCGAGGGCGTGGACGTGGTCATCGACTGCACCGGCGTCTTCAAGACCGAGGCGAAGCTCGCCCCCTA
The DNA here is from genome assembly GCF_900102075.1 of Salipiger thiooxidans. Classification (GTDB taxonomy): domain Bacteria; phylum Pseudomonadota; class Alphaproteobacteria; order Rhodobacterales; family Rhodobacteraceae; genus Salipiger; species Salipiger thiooxidans. The sequence goes on from NZ_FNAV01000006.1 coordinate 195,246, forward strand.
TTTCGCCGCCGGAGTAAAGAAGGTCGTGGTCTCGGCGCCGGTCAAGGACGGCCCCACGGTCAACATCGTCCACGGCGTCAACAACGACGCCTACGACCCCGCCGCCCACACCATCGTCACTGCCGCCAGCTGCACGACCAACTGCCTCGCGCCAGTCGTGAAGGTCATCCACGAAAACATCGGCATCCGGCATGGCATGATCACCACGATCCACGACGTGACCAACACCCAGACCATCGTGGACCGTCCCGCCAAGGACCTGCGTCGCGCCCGTTCGGCGCTCAATTCGCTGATCCCCACCACCACCGGCAGCGCCAGCGCGATTACGCTGATCTACCCCGAGCTCACCGGCAAGCTGAACGGCCACGCCGTGCGCGTGCCGCTGCTCAACGCCTCGCTCACCGATTGCGTCTTCGAGCTGGAGCGCGAGACCACGGCGGAAGAGGTCAACGCGCTCTTCAAGGCCGCCGCCGAAGGTCCGCTGCAGGGCATCCTCGGCTACGAGGAGCGCCCGCTGGTCAGCACCGACTACACCAACGACCCGCGCTCCTCGGTCATCGACGCACCCTCGACCATGGTCACCAACGGCACCCAGCTCAAGGTCTACGCCTGGTATGACAACGAATGGGGCTACGCCAACCGGCTCGCCGATGTGGCGCTGATGGTGGGCGCAAGCCTCTGATCCGTCATCCGTACGACACCGATCCCTGACAGGCTCCCGCACATGAGAGAGACCGCATGACCGCCGACCGCGAAAACGGCCTCGCCGCCTATGTCGCCGTGACCGCCGCCTACTGGGCCTTCATGCTCACCGACGGCGCGCTGCGGATGCTGGTGCTGCTGCACTTCCACAGCCTCGGCTTCTCGCCGGTGCAGCTGGCCTATCTGTTCGTGCTCTACGAGATCGCGGGCGTGGTCACCAACCTATCGGCGGGCTGGATCGCCGCGCGCTTCGGGCTGGCCTCGACGCTCTACGCGGGGCTCTCGCTGCAGGTCGTGGCGCTGCTGGCGCTGGCGCAGCTCGACCCGTCCTGGGCGGTCGGTGTCTCGGTGGCCTTCGTCATGCTGGTGCAAGGGGCGAGCGGCGTCGCCAAGGACCTTGCCAAGATGTCGTCTAAATCGGCGGTCAAGCTGCTCGCGCCCGAGGGCGAGGACGGGCTCTTCCGCTGGGTCGCCCTGCTCACCGGCTCGAAGAATGCGGTGAAGGGGCTGGGCTTCCTGCTCGGCGCGGCGCTGCTGGGGCTCGCGGGCTTCGTGCCCTCGGTGCTCGGAATGGCGGCGGTGCTGGCGGTGATCCTCGTGGCCATCGTGCTGCGCATGCCCGCGGGCCTGCCCGCAGGCCGCAAGGACGCCAGGTTCCGTGAGGTCTTTTCCAGGAACCGCAACGTGAACTGGCTGAGCTTCGCCCGCGTCTTCCTCTTCGGGGCGCGCGACGTGTGGTTCGTGGTCGGCATCCCGATCTACTTCTACGCCGTGCTCTCGGACGGCACCGAGGCCGGCAACCGCATGGCCTTCTTCGTCATCGGCAGCTTCATGGCGGTCTGGATCATCCTCTACGGCGCGGTTCAGGCCGCCGCGCCGCGGCTGCTGCGGGCGAAATCCCGGGGCGCCGCCGCCATGGTCCCCGCCGCCCGCGGCTGGGCGCTGGCGCTTTTCGTGGTGCCCGCGCTACTTGCCGCCACCGTGGCGATTGCCGGAGCGCCGTCGCCGTGGCTCACGACCGCGCTGGTCGCGGGGCTGCTGGTCTTCGGCGCCATCTTCGCGGTGAACTCATCGCTGCATTCCTACCTGATCCTCGCCTTCACCGAGGACAGCCGGGTGACCATGGACGTGGGGTTCTACTACATGGCCAATGCCGCCGGGCGGCTGCTCGGGACGGTGCTGTCGGGCGCGAGCTACCAGCTTGGCGGGCTGCCGCTCTGCCTCGGGACCGCCGCCGCCATGGTCGCGCTCAGCGCCTGGGGGGCCGGTCACCTGCGCGCGGACGCAAGCGCCCGCGAGGTCGCGCACCCCTGACCGCGCCGGGACATGCTGCAGCCGCGAAACACATGCGGGCGGCGCAAGCGACCGGTGCTCTTGCCCGGCAAGCGGCGCGACGTCCCCCAGGAAGCCATGCACACAGCGCAACGATTCAATAGATAGATATGCAATACAGGAATACCCGTTCTGCGGAGCATTTCTCCATCTGGTTCGGCCGGCCGTGGCCAGCATAGATATCGTGAAACATTAGAACGTGACGCTGGCCATCCGGGCACGGATATTTCCCGCCCGCCCCGGCCGCGCCGAGGAGACCCACGTGACCCTGCATCCCCGTATCGCCCACCCGAACCTGTCCTCCCGCATGATGAGCGCCGAGGACGCCGCCGCGCTGATCGAGGACGGCATGACCGTCGGCATGAGCGGCTTCACCGGGTCGGGCTATCCCAAAGCCGTGCCGATGGCGCTCGCCGCCCGCATCGAGGCCGAACACGCCGCCGGCAACCCGTTCCGGGTCAAGGTCTGGACCGGCGCCTCGACCGGGCCCGAGCTCGACGGGGCGCTCGCCAAGGCCGACGGCATCGAGTTGCGCCTGCCCTACAACTCCGACCCGATCGCGCGCGAGAAGATCAACACGGGCGAGATGAACTACTTCGACATGCACCTGAGCCAGGTCGCGCCGATGGCGTGGCAGGGCTTCCTCGGCAAGCTTGACGTGGCGGTGATCGAGATTTCCGGCATCACCGAGGACGGCGCGCTGATCCCCTCCTCGTCGATCGGCAACAACAAGACCTGGCTCGACGTGGCCGACAAGGTGATCCTCGAGCTGAACCGCTGGCAGAGCGACGCGCTGAACGGGATGCACGACATCTACTACGGCACCGCCCTGCCGCCCAACCGCGTGCCGATCCCGCTGGTGAAGCCTGACGACCGCATCGGCCAGCCGCATTTCCGCGTCGATCCCGCCAAGATCGTGGCCATCGTCGAGACCGACGCCCCCGACCGCAACCTGCCCTTCGCCAGGCCCGACGCCGTGGCCGAGGCGATCGCCGGGCACCTGCTCGAGTTCTTCGCCCACGAGGTCGGGCGCGGCCGCCTGCCCGCCAACCTGCTGCCCCTGCAATCCGGTGTCGGCAACGTCACCAACGCGGTTCTGTCGGGGCTGATGGAGGCGCCCTACACGGGCATGACCGCCTATACCGAGGTGATTCAGGACGGCATGCTCGACCTGCTCGACGCGGGTAAGCTGCGCATGGCCTCGGCCACCGCTTTCTCGCTCTCGCCCGATGCGGCCGAGCGCTTCAACACCGAGGCGGCGCGGTTCCGCGACAAGATGATCCTGCGCCCGCAGGAGATCTCGAACCACCCCGAGCTGGTGCGCCGTCTGGGCTGCATCGCGATGAACGGGCTGATCGAGGCGGATATCTACGGCAACGTGAACTCGACCCATGTCATGGGCTCGCGGATCCAGAACGGCATCGGCGGCTCGGGGGATTTCGCCCGCAACGCCTATGTCTCGATCTTCATGACGCCCTCGACCGCGAAGGGCGGCAAGATCTCGGCCATCGTGCCGATGGCGTCCCACGTGGATCACATCGCGCAGGACGTGCACGTGATCGTCACCGAGCAGGGCCTCGCCGACCTGCGCGGCCTCGCCCCCAAGCAACGCGCCGAGCTGATCATCGAAACCTGCGCCCACCCCGACTACCGGCCCGCCCTGCGCGACTACTACGCGCGGGCGATGGCCAGCTCCTACGGCCGCCACGCCCCCAACGTGCTGTCCGAGGCGCTGTCCTGGCACCAGCGCTTCGTGGAAACCGGCTCGATGACGTAAGGGCACAGCGGCAGCCGCGAAGGACCGGCCACGCGGCCGGCCCGCATCGCCGGTCGGCGGAGGCGCGAAGCCTCAGAGCGACAGAGCGACAGAGCGACAGAGCGACAGAGCGACAGAGCGACAGAGCTTCGATTTCCAGCCGCAGTCAAGCCAGTCCGAGGCTCGGGAGAGCCGCGCGTCGCCGGCCCGCGGGATGGCGGCCTGCCCTTCGAACCTCTCGATTTACCCCGGCCAAATCCGAAAGACCCCGACACGTCGCACCAAGCCCGGCCAGATCGCCAGCCCGGGGGGCGGGCCGGCGATGCGCGGCGGCCTTCGGCCTTGTTCCGCGCGGGGCAGGGTTCAGCCGGAGTATAGCTGAGGGTGAGGGAGGGTCAGGAGGCGCAAGGGCCATGCGGAGCAAGGTCTCGGGCGAACATAGCTTCGGCCAGAAGGGCGTCGCAGGTCACACCCCGGCTTGATCAACGCGTCGGCGCGGACAGTCGCACGGCAAGACCAATCTTTTGGGCCGGCTGTCCACGGAACCGGCAGCAGGGCAATGGCCCCACCGGCAAGCCTATTGGCAGACATCCGCAGGCCTGAACCCGGTCAAGGCCCCGCCCCCACCGTGCAAAGCCGGGCCCGGGGGCCCGGCCCTGTCTTCAGTAGGGCATCGGATGCGCCTTGTGGGCGTCGTCCAGCGCCTCGAGCAGCTCGGAAGAGAGCGTCAGCTCGGACGCCGCGAGCAGGTGCTCGAGCTGCGCCATGGTCGTCGCGCCGAAGATCGAGGAGGCCACGAAGGGCCGCTGCGCCGTCCACGCCAGCGCCATGTGCACCGGGTCGATCCCGAAGCGCTGCGCCACCTCGAGGTAGGCATCCACCGCCCCGAACACCCGCTCGGACTTGCGCCCGCCGAGATTGCCGTTCAGCGCCATGCGCGAGCCCTCGGGCACCGCGCCGCCCTGGTACTTGCCGGTCAGCAGCCCCGCGCCCAGCGGCGAGAAGGGCAACAGGCCCACGTCCTCGTTCACCATCAGCTCGGCCAGATCGGTGTCCGCCAGGCGGCAGAGCAGCGAGTACTCGTTCTGGATCGAGGCCACCCGCGGACCGCCCGCCTCCTCGGCGATGCGCAGCCACATGGCGGTGCCCCAGGCGCTCTCGTTCGACAGGCCGAAGGCGCGGATCGTGCCGCGCTCGACCTCGCGCTGCAGGGCCCCCAGCGCGTCGTGCATGTGCTGCACGGTCGACAGCCGGTCCTGAGAGGACGGATCGAAACGCCAGTTCTGGCGGAAGTGATAGCTGCCCCGGTTCGGCCAGTGGAACTGGTAGAGGTCGATCACGTCGGTCTTGAGCCGCTTGAGCGAGCCCTCGACGGCGCCCGGGATGGTGGCGCTGCTGATCGGCGCGCCGTCGCGCACCAGCTTCGAATCCCCGGTGTGCTTGGTGGCGAGGATCCAGTCGCTGCGCCGCCCGGTGCTGGCGAACCAGTCGCCGATGATCTCCTCGGTGCGGCCCACGGTCTCGGCCAGCACCGGGTTCACCGGGTACATCTCGGCGGTGTCCATGAAATTGATGCCGGCGTCGAAGGCCCGCTCGATCTGCGCGTGCCCGTCTTCCGGGGCGGTCTGGTTGCCGAAGGTCATCGTGCCGAGGCACAGCTCCGAGACCATCATGCCCGTGCGGCCCAGCGGATTCATCTTCATCGTTCGTCTCCTGCGTCTTGTCAGGCGCCAACCTACGCAGCGACACGCCAAAGCCAAGCCCGCAAACGCCGGATCTTTCCACCTCCGGCCACATCCGTTAAAGCAGCCCGAAACCGGACCAATAGACAGGCGATCCATGGCACGGCACCTCATCACCTCGGCGATCCCCTACATCAACGGGATCAAGCACCTCGGAAACCTCGTGGGCTCGCAGCTGCCGGCCGACCTCTACGCCCGCTACCAGCGCGCGCGCGGCAACGAGGTGCTGTTCCTCTGCGCCACCGACGAGCACGGCACCCCGGCCGAACTGGCCGCCGCCAAGGCGGGCAAGCCGGTGGCCGAATACTGCGCCGAGATGCACGAGGTGCAGGCGCGCATCGCCGAGGGCTTCCGTTTGTCCTTCGACCACTTCGGGCGCTCGTCCAGCCCGCAGAACCACGCGCTGACCCAGCATTTCGCCGGCGTGCTCGCCGAGCGCGGGCTGATCCGCGAGGTCTCGGAGCGGCAGATGTACTCGCCCACCGACGGCCGCTTCCTGCCCGACCGCTACATCGAGGGCACCTGCCCCAACTGCGGCTTCGAGGATGCCCGCGGCGACCAGTGCGACAACTGCACCAAGCAGCTCGACCCGGTGGACCTGATCAACCCGCGCTCGGTGATCTCGGGCGCGACCGACCTCGAGATGCGCGAGACCAAGCACCTCTTCCTGTGCCAGAGCCAGATCAAGACCGAGATCGAGGACTGGATCGACAGCAAGAGCGACTGGCCGGTGCTGACCACCTCGATCGCCAAGAAGTGGCTGCAGGACGGCGACGGCCTGCAGGACCGCGGCATCACCCGCGACCTCGACTGGGGCATCCCGGTGAAGAAGGGTGCCGAGGACTGGCCGGGCATGGAAGGCAAGGTCTTCTACGTCTGGTTCGACGCGCCGATCGAATACATCGCCTGCAGCCAGGAATGGGTCGATGCCGGCAAGGGTGACGACTGGGAACGCTGGTGGCGCACCGACAAGGGCGCGGAGGACGTGACCTATACCCAGTTCATGGGCAAGGACAACGTGCCCTTCCACACCCTCACCTTCCCGGCCACGATCCTGGGCTCCGGCGAGCCGTGGAAGCTCGTCGACTACATCAAGTCCTTCAACTACCTGAATTATGACGGCGGCCAGTTCTCGACCTCGCGCGGGCGCGGCGTGTTCATGGACCAAGCACTCGAGATCCTGCCGGCGGATTACTGGCGCTGGTGGCTGCTCAGCCACGCGCCCGAGAGCTCGGACGCCGAATTCACCTGGGAGAACTTCCAGACCTCGGTCAACAAGGACCTTGCCGACGTGCTCGGCAACTTCGCCAGCCGCGTCACCAAGTTCTGCCGCTCGAAGTTCGGCGAGGTCGTCCCCGACGGCGGCACGCCGGGGGCGCGCGAGGAACAGCTCATCGCCGACCTGACCGCGAAGGTGCGCGAGTACGAAGAGCACATGGCCCACGCCGAGGTGCGCAAGTCCGCCGCCGCGCTGCGGGCGGCCTGGGTGCTCGGCAACGAGTACCTGCAGGAAGCCGCGCCCTGGTCGACCTTCAAGACCGACCCCGAGGCCGCCGCCGCGCAGATCCGCCTCGCGCTCAACGTGATCCGGCTCTACGCGGTGATCTCGCAGCCCTTCATCCCCGATGCCTCGGCCCAGCTGCTGACCGCGCTCAATACCACCGACGACAGCTGGCCCGACGACGTGGCGGCGGCGCTCGCCACCCTGCCCGCGGGCCATGCCTTCGTGGTGCCCGAGGTGACCTTCCGCAAGATCACCGACGAGGAGCGCGAGGACTGGCAACAGCGCTTCGCCGGCAAGCGGGACTGATCCGACCCCGTCCCGGCCCCGTCGCGGGCGGGACGGCCGGATGCCTCCGGCGGGGATATTTGGGGCCACTGGATGACAGGGCATGTCGCCCGGGCGTTGTACGGCCAGCCCCATCCTCGGCGGAGACACGCGGCGGGGGCCGCGCCCCTGCCCTGCACGATTGACAAGCGATGCGCGGGCTTGCTACCTCGCGCGCCTCACCACACAGAGGGCAGACCATGGCACGCAAGAAGGGCCGCGATATTTCCGGCTGGCTGATCGTCGACAAGCCGGCAGGCATGACTTCGACCTCCGTGGTCAACAAGGTCCGCTGGGCGCTTGCGGCCAAGAAGGCCGGCCACGCGGGCACGCTCGACCCCGAGGCGACCGGCGTGCTTGCCGTGGCGCTGGGAGAGGCCACCAAGACCGTGCCCTTCATCACCGATGCGCTCAAGGCCTACCGCTTCACCGTGCGGCTGGGGCAGCGGACCAACACCGACGATGCCGAGGGCGAGGTCATCGCCTCGTCCGATGCGCGCCCCTCGGATGACGAGATCAAGGAAGCGCTGCATGGCTTCGTGGGCGAGATCCGGCAGGTGCCGCCGCAGTTTTCGGCGGTGAAGATCGACGGCGAACGCGCCTACAAGCGCGCCCGCGACGGCGAGACCATGGAGATCGAGGCCCGCCCGCTCTGGGTCGAGGAACTGGTGCTGACCGGACGCCCCGACGCCGACCACGTCGAGCTCGAAATGACCTGCGGCAAGGGCGGCTACGTGCGCGCCATCGCCCGCGACCTCGGCGAAACGCTGGGCTGCCACGGCCACGTGCAGAAGCTGCGCCGGATCTGGTCGGGGCCCTTCGATGCCGAGGACGGCATCACCGTGGAGCAGATCGACGCGCTCGCCAAGACGCCCGAACTCGACGCCAGGCTGCTGCCGCTGGAAGTCGGGCTTGCGGACCTGCCCGAGCTGCGCTGCACCCCCGAGGGCGCGGTGCGGCTGCGTAACGGCAACCCCGGCATGGTGATTCCCGGCGACGTCGAATACGGCGACGAGGCCTGGGCCTCGCTCGACGGTCGCGCCGTCGCGGTGGGCATCTTCAAGGCCGGCGAGCTGCACCCGAACCGGGTCTTCGTCGAGCCCGCGCCCGAGTAAGCCCGCGTCCGGCCCGGCGGGCGACGCCGGGCCATGCGACGTCGCGGGCGCTCAGCGCAGCATGCCGAGCCAGCGACGCAGCGCGTCGAGCGATTCGGGCTCGTCGAGGAAGGGCACGTGGCCGCGCCCCGGCACCTCGACCGCGACCATGTCCGGGCGGCGGGTGCACATCTCGGCATAGGTTTCGTCCGACAGCAGATCCGAGTTCTTGCCCCGGATGCAGCAGAGCGGCAGGCCCTTCAGCGCGTCGAAGAGCGGCCAGAGGTCGGCGGCGGGCTGGGCGCCGTCGCCCAGCACCGCATCGCGCAGCCGGGGGTCGTAGGTGATGACCAGCCCCTCCGGCGTCTCGCGGTAGAACTTCTCCACCTCCTCGCGCCAGCGGCTCTCGGGCACGTTCTCGAAGGCGGTCATGGCGGCGGCGCGCTTGGCGACCGCCTCGTCATGGGTCTTCCAGGCCGGGTTGCGACCGAGATAGCCCTTGATGACATCGAGCCCCGCCGGCGCGATCTCGGGGCCGATGTCGTTGAGCGCGACCCCCGTCAGCCGGTCCTTGACGGTGGCCGCCAGCACCATGGCGATGAGCCCCCCGCGCGAGGTCCCGAGGATGGCCGCCCGGTCGATGCCCAGATGGTCAAGCAGCTCGACCGCGTCGCGGCCCTCGACGGGGATGGTGTAGGTCGCGTGATCGCCCCAGTCCGACTGGCCGCGCCCGCGGTAGTCGAGGCGGATCAGCCGCACGCCCTTGAGATGGGGCGCGACGTAGTCGAAGTCGCGGCCGTCGCGGGTCAGCCCGGCGAGGCAGAGCAGCGGCAGCCCCTCGCCCTCGTCGGTGTAGTGCAGCGACAGGCCGTCGGAAGTGGTGAAACGTGGCATCAGAGAAGCTCCGGAATCGAGGAGAGGTCGGTGAGGACGTGCGTGGGCACGCCGGGCAGGCGGTCCTGCGGCAGGCCCGCGCGGTTCACCCAAGCGGTGGCGAACCCGTAGGCAGCGGCAGCGGCAGCGTCCCAGCCGTTGGAAGACACGAAGAGCACCTCGGCCGGGTCCGTGCCGAAATGCGTGCCCACGAGGTCATAGACCGCGCGGGCGGGCTTGAAGACGTGCACCTCCTCGACCGAGATCACCGCGTCGAGGCGGTCGCCGAGCCCGGCGCTGGCCACCGCACCCTCGAGCATGTCGGGTGAGCCGTTCGAGAGGATGGCGCAGGTCTTGCCCATTCCCTTGAGCCGGGTCAGGAGTTCGGGCACCTCGGGAAAGGCGGCGAGTTCCCAGTAAAGCGCCAGCAGCCGGGCACGGAGCGCGGGCTCGGAGAGGCCGTGGCGCGCCATCGCCCAGTCGAGCGCATCCTGCGTCACCTGCCAGAATCCCACGTGATCGCCGGTGATCGCCCGCAGCCAGGAATATTCCAGCTGCTTGCGCCGCCAGTCCTCGGCCAGTGCCTGCCAGACACCGGCCAGCGCATCCTGTCCCGGCTCGCGCGCGGCGTCTCGCGCAGCCGCCGCCACGTCGAAGAGCGTGCCATAAGCGTCGAAGATGCAGTGGGTTATCGTCATGGGCCGGGTCCTCCTGCGGCGGAGGGTGGCACGCACCGTGGCGGGGGAAAAGGCAAAAACAGGCGTCTGTTTGCAATCCGCGGGCAGGATCGCTAGCATTGGGGCAGCAATACGAGCACCCGCCCAGCGCGGCCTCGTCCATTCACCCGGGCCGCACACGCGCCCTCACCCTTCCCAACTTATCCAGAACGAACGGAGATCCCATGACGCAGGTCAAGACCGGCGACACCGTCCGCATCCATTACACCGGCACCCTTTCCGACGGCACCACCTTCGATTCCAGCGCGGGCCGCGATCCGCTGGAATTCACCGTGGGCTCGGGCCAGATCATCCCCGGCCTCGACCAGGCCATCCCCGGCATGACCGTGGGCGACCGCAAGACCGTGGAAATCGCCCCCGACGAAGCCTATGGCCCGGTCCACCCGGAAGCGCGCCAGCAGGTGCCCCGGACCGAGATTCCCGACCACATTCCGCTCGACCTCGGCACCCAGCTGCAGGTGCAGACGCCCACCGGCCAGACCGTGCAGGTCGTTGTGGCCGAGGTGACCGAAGAGGTCGTGACGCTCGACGCGAACCACCCGCTCGCCGGCAAGGACCTGACCTTCGCCATCGAGCTGGTCGAGATCGCCTGAGTCGGGACTCCCCGAGCGGAGCACCCGGCCGCGCGGTCGGGGCGCCTCCGGCGGGAGTTTATCTGGCAAGATGAAGGGAGGGGCGCCGTCGGGGCGCCCTTTCTGCTTGTGGCCCCCCGTGCGTGATTGCCGCTTCCGCGCGGCGGGGCAAACGCGCTAGAGCGGGCAGAGGACGCGGAGGGGATTTCCCATGCACATGGCCGATCTGGGCGACATCCGCCTGCACTACCGCATCGACGGGCCCGAGGACGGCGCGCCGGTGGTCTTCGCCCACGCGCTGGGCACCGACCTGCGGGTCTGGGACCGCGTGGTGGCGCTGCTGCCGCCGGGGCTGCGCATCCTGCGCCACGACATGCGCGGGCACGGGCTCTCGGACGCGCCCGCGGGGCCCTACTCGATGGGCACGCTGGTGCGTGACAGCGAGCGCCTGATGGACCGGCTGGGCTTTCGCGACGCGGTCTATGTCGGGCTGTCCATCGGCGGCATGATCGCGCAGGGGCTCGCGGCCAAGCGGCTCGATCTCGTGCGCGCGCTGGTGCTGTCGAACACCGCCTGCAAGATCGGCACCCGCGAGATCTGGGCCGAGCGCATCGCCGCGGTCGAGGCCGGCGGCGTCGAGGTGCTGGCCGAGGGCACCATGCAGCGCTGGTTCTCGCCCCGTTTCCGCGCGACGCCGGAGCTTGCCGCGTGGCGGCACATGCTCGAGCGCACCGACCGGGGCGGCTATGTCGGCTGCTGCCATGCCATCGCGGGCACCGATTTCATGACCCCCACCTCGGGCCTGAGGCTGGCCGCGCTCGGCATCGCGGGCAGCGAGGACGGCTCGACACCGCCGGATCTGGTGCGCGAGACCGTCGAGCTGATCCCCGGCGCGCAGTTCCGCCTGATCCGCGGCGCCGGCCACCTGCCCTGCGTCGAAGCCCCCGAAGCCTATGCCACGCTGCTGACCGAGTTCATCACCGCACAGGGGCACCTCGGCTGATGGCGCGGTTCCTGCTCGTGCATGGTGCCGCACATGGCGCGTGGTGCTGGCGGGCGCTGAGCGCGGAGCTCGCAGCGCTCGGGCACGAGGCCGTGGCCATCGACCTGCCCTCGCACGGCGGCGACCCGACGCCGGTCGGGGAGGTGACGCTCGACGCCTACGTGGCGGCGATCCTCGCGGCGCTGGAGGACGAGACCGTGCTGGTGGCGCATTCCATGGCCGGGGTGCCCGCCACCTGCGCCGCCGACCGCGCGCCCGGCCGCGTGGCGCGGCTGGTCTATCTCTGCGCCTACCTGCCCCGCGACGGCGACAGCGTCGCCTCGCTCCAGCGGCGGCAGGCCGAGCGCCCGCTGCGCCCGGCGGTGCGGGTGGCGCCGGACCGGCTGAGCTTCGGCTTCGACCCGGCGCTGGCCCCCGAGATCTTCTACCACGACTGCCCCGAAGCACGCGTCGCCGAAGCACTGGACCGGATGTCGCCGCAGCCCATCGCTCCCACCGAGGCGCCGGTGCGGCTCGAAGGCGGCATCGAGCGCGTGGCGCGCAGCTACATCCTCTGCACCGGGGACCGCGCCATTCCGCCCGCCGCGCAGCGCGAGATGGCCTCGGGCCTGCACGTCGTCGAGCGGCCGTGGGGGCATTCGCCCTTCTTCTCGGAGCCCCGGGCGCTGGCGGCGCTGCTGGACGGCCTCGCGCGCGGCTGACGCACTGACCCGCTGAGCCGCTGGCCAGCGCGATGGACTGCGCCTATAGAGGGGCGCCCATCGCAGCACGAGGACAGCATGACCGCCACCCCTTTCGACAGCGCCCATCTTCACAGGCTCTTTTCGCCCGGCGATCTGGGGCGGCTGTTCTCGGACAGCGCCGAGATCCGGGCTGGCATGATCGTGCTCGGCACCCTCGCCAAGGTGCAGGGCGCGGCGGGGCTCATCCCCGGGGTCTCGGCGCAGGCCATCCACCGCGCCTCGCTCGAGCTGCAGATCGACCCGGGCGGGCTTGCCGCCGCGACAGCGGTGGACGGCACGCCCGTGCCGGCGCTGGTGGCGGCCTTCCGCGACCTGATGCAGGCACCGGAGCACGCGCAGCACCTCTGCCACGGGGTGCCGCCCACCGACGTGGCGGATTGCGCGCTCATGCTGCGGCTGCGGCAGGCACTGAGCCTCTGCGAGACGGAGCTTGCCGGGCTGCTTCAGACGCTGGCAACGGCGGGCGATGCGGCGTCCATAGAGGCCTGTGGCTGGCCGCTTCTGGCGCTGCGCGACGAGCTGACAGAGCTGCGCGCCGCCGGGCTGCCGGTGGCGCTGCGCATGGAGGGCGCCCCGGAAAGTGCCGCGCCCCTGCGCGCGTCGCTGGCCGCGGCGCTGAACCTGCACCTGCCCGCTGACGGCTGGCCCGACACCCGCGCCCCGCTCGCCCGGATTGCAGGCTGGACCGCGCGGCTGATCGCCGTGCTGGCGGTGCCGGGGCGGGTCGCGGAGGCCGCGGATCAGGGCGTCTCCAAGGCGGCACTGGTGGCGCTCGACCGCCACGCTTCGGCGCTCGAGGGCGCCCTCGCGGAGACGCCCGATGGCGCGGCGGGCCGGTTCCAGGAATGGCTGGCGCTGCCCCAGATCATGCTCTCGGGCGGGGCCGCGCTGTGCCACGCACGGGCGCTGGCAGAGACGCTGTCACCGGGCGAGGCAACCGACGATGCGCGACGCTTTGCCAGTGCGGTGCAGGGCGGTTAACCCCCTGATTGGGCGCGGCGCTTTGCCGGTGCGGTGCGCGGGACCTTGCCCGGGCGAGGCTCCACGCTTTGCCAATGCGGTGAGCGGGACGCGCCCACGCCACCGGGTCAAGGCGATGATCCGGCGGAACCAAGCGGCCCGGAGGTTCGTTTTGCCTGTCGAGTCATGCCCGCGGAGGATGCACCCGCCAGCCGTCTCGCAATCCCTTGGGAAAGTGTTATATCAGCCGCGACTGCAAAGAGGTCCCAAAGTGAACGACCAGAAAATGTCCCCGCCGCCCGACGTGATGGCCTCCAACGCGCGCAACGCCGCGGCCTTCCTCAAGACGCTGGCCCACGAGGGCCGGCTGATGATCCTGTGCCATCTGGGATCGGGCGAGAGGTCGGTGGGCGAGCTGGAATCGCTGCTCGGGATCCGTCAGGCGGCGGTGAGCCAGATGCTGGCGCGCCTGCGCGAAGAGGGGCTGGTCAGCACCCGGCGCGAGGGCAAGACGATCTTCTACAGCCTCGCCACCGAGGACACGAGCCGGGTCATCAACCTGCTCTACGACATCTTCTGCGCCGAGTGAGCGCCCGACATTCAGCTCCCCTGAGCGCCTGAGAGCCCCCCCAGAGCCTCACGGCAAAGCCCCGCCCGGCGACATCCCATCGCCGGGCTGGCTGTTTCCGGCCCTCACTCCGCCGCGGTTTCCGGCACCGTCTCGGCCCAGTCCCACGGCCGCACGAAGCTGCCGAGGCAATGGCCCACGGCCTCGGCATCGGCGCCGTTGCGCTCGACCTTGGCCACCAGCCCGCGCTTGCGGTCGTCCACAACCGACACCACCCGTGCGGCCAGCTCCCCGGCCTCGAGCGCACCGTTGTAGACGCGGGTGATCGCCTGCATCCGCAGCGCCGGCTTGAAGACCTTGCCCACTGCCGTCTTGGGCAGCTCGGGCAGGATCGTCAGGTGCTTGGGATAGGCCGCGCGCTCGTGGATGTGCCGCCGGGCATGCGTCATCAGCTCGTCCTCGGTGACCTCGGCGCCCGAGACCAGCTCGACGAAGGCGCAGGGCAGCTCGCCGGAATGGGCGTCGGGCTGGCCGATGGCCCCGGCGAAGGCGACAGCCGGGTGCGCCAGCAGCGCCTCTTCGATCTCGGCGGGGTCGATGTTGTGGCCGCCGCGGATGATCAGGTCCTTGGCGCGCCCGGTGATCCAGAGGTAGCCATCCGCGTCCATGCGCCCGAGGTCGCCGGTGCGCAGGTAGATGCCCTCGTGGAAGAGGTCATGGTTCTTGTCGACCTCGGTATAGGTCGAGCCAGGGAAGACGCCGGGGTTGGCGACGCAGATCTCGCCCACCTCGTCAATGGCGCATTCGCGCGGACCCTCGGCGGTCTGCTGGATGATCTTCACATGGGTGTAGGGGAAGGGAATGCCGATGGAGCCCACCTTCTTCACCCCTGCAGGCGGGTTCACCGACACGAGGCAGGTGGCTTCGGTCAGGCCGTAGCCCTCGCAGATCGTCACGCCGCAGGCGGCCTCGAAACGCTTGAACAGCTCCAGCGGCATCGGCGCCGACCCCGAGAAGGCCGCGCGCACGGTCGAGATGTCCGAGTCCACCTTGCGCTGCATCAGCGCCGAGACCGCGGTCGGCACGGTGATGACGAAGCTGATCTTCCAGCGCTCGCACAGCTTCCAGAAGTTGTCGAAGACCCCCTCGCCCCGGTAGCCCGCAGGCGTCGGGAAGACCACGTGCGCGCCCGAGCAGATCGCCGACATCAGGATCACGTGCACCGCGAAGACGTGGAACAGCGGCAGGGGACACATGATGTTGTCCTCTTCGGTGAAGAGCAGCTCGCTCCCCAGCCAGCCGTTGTAGAGCATCCCCGAGTAGAGATGCTGCGCCACCTTCGGCATGCCCGTCGTGCCACCGGTATGGAAATAGGCCGCGACCCGGTCGGTCTGGCTGTCGCGGAAGGTCAGAGTCTTCGGCTGCTTGCGCATCTCGCGGTTGAAGCAGAGCACGTCCGCATGCGGGTTCACGGTGACCTTGGGCCGCAGGAAGGGGACGATCCACGACTTGGGCGGGCTCAGATAGCGGTTCAGGTCGACCTCGAGCACGGTGGTCACGTGCGGCGCGTGGCGGCAGGCCTCGGCCACCTTCTGGGCGATGTCGGTCTTGGGGAACGGCTTCAGCGTCACCACGATCCTGGCGTCGGTCTCGCGCAGGATGGCGGCGATCTGCTCGGGCTCGAGCAGCGGGTTGATCGGGTTGACGATCCCCGCCACCGCGCCGCCGAGCAGCGCGCAGACGGCCTCGGTGCAGTTGGGCAGCACGTAGGCCACCACGTCGTTCTCGCCGATGCCGAGGCTGCGGAACAGGTTCGCCGCCTGCGTGCTGCGCTCGAACAGCTCGCGCCAGCTCAGGGTCTCGGCGGGATCGCCCGGCCCCGACAGCAGCTGGTAGCTGACCGCAGGGCGGTCGGGATGGGCCTTGGCGGTCTTCTCGAGCTGGCCATAGAGCGTCGTGGGCACGCCACGCGCCTCCCACGGCATTTCGGCTTCGATGGCATCTCTTTCGGCCACGGACGCAAAGGTCATGGACGGTGCTCCTCCCTCATCTCCCGCGCATCGCAGGGATCTGTGTTCCTCGCCGGATAGTCTGGAAAGGAACCCGCGCCCGCGCAAGGGGACGGGACGCTACGGCAATCTCCTCGCGACGCAACGTCCCGGCGCGGGGGACTCAGCGCCCTGCCCGGCCGGCCTTGCGAAGGAGGCCACTATAGAGCAGCAGGCCCCACGGCGCGAGGGTCTCCTGCACCCGGGTCCAGAGCAGTCCGAAGCCCAGCGCATCCAGCCTTGCGGCGCGGGCGATCTCGTCCAGCGTGCGCTGCCCGTCGATGGCAGCGATGACCGGCGCCGCCTCGCGCGGGAGCGACAGCTCGGCCGAGAGCTGCCCCAGCCGCAGCGGCAGCGGCTTGCCATGGGCCACGGCGCGGGCGAGCGTCTGGCGCTGCACGCCGCGCAGGTGCGGCACGAGGCTGCGGTTGCTGCCGGTGGCCACGGTCGCGGCGCTGTCGTCGGGAACGGCATAGGCCACGTGCATGCGGATGGTGCCGCGCAGCTTCTCGGCCACCGCCATCTGCTCCTCGGGCGCCATGCCCTCGGGCACATTGGTGATGCGGGACAGGTCATAGATCGCGGGCGTGGTGAAGCTGGCCAGCCGCCAGCCGGTGGCGCCCAGCGTGCCCAGCAGGTCGGCCACCGAATAGGCGCGGTCCTGCCCGTGCAGCAACAGGTCGTAGAAGCCCGCGTCGCTGGCGTGGTGATCGCCGAGGTTGCGGTTCGCGAGGAACGGATGCCCCTCGGGCAGCGCCGCCACGACGCGCCTGGCGCGGTCGAGCCGCTCGGCCGGGGCGAGCCCGTCGAAGAGCGCGCCGAAGGCCTCCTGCAGCGGGTAGACGCCGCTGCGGCCGTAGGGGGCGTAGACCATGAAGCCCATGCCGCCGCCCGGCGCCAGCGCCGCACGCAACGCCCGGAAGCCGGCCTCGGGCTCGGGCAGGTGGTGCAGCACGCCGCAGCAGTCGATGTAGTCGAAGGGCCCCAGCGCCGCGGCATCGAGCAGGCTGCCCGTGCGGAAGGTGATGGTGGTCAGGCCACGCGCCGCGGCGCGGGCCTCGGCGATCTCGCGCGAGGCGGTGGAGAGATCGAGATAGGTGATCTCGGCCGGCGCGCCGGCCTTGTCCATCAGCGTGGCGAGCTGGATCACCCCGTCGCCGGTACCGCCACCCGCCACCAGCACCCGCAGCGGCCGCGACCAGTCGCGCTGCCCGGACCACAGGAAGTGGTCCATCTCGAGCGGATGCGACGGCGAGCCCGTGATCAGCCTGTCCTTCTCCTCGGCCGGATCGCGCTCCGGGTAGGGATAAGCCTCGTATTGTTCCTTGACCGTTACCATGTGCCTGCTCTCTTCGCGCCGCGCGGACCCTCGCACGGGCGGCGTGGAATGTCCAAGCCTCAGCGGGCCTTGCGGGCAAGCTCGATGCGCGCCTCGAGCAGCGAAACCTCCTGCATGATGCGCCGTCGCTCGCTGCGGTCGGCGGTCTCGAGCAGCGTCTCGCGCAGCCTGGCCAGCTCGCTCGAGAGCGACACGAACTCGGGCACCGCGCCGTTGTCCTTGAGGATGCGGTTGAAGACCGCGTTCTCGGGATCGTCGCAGGGCGGCAGCGGCTTGCCCGCACCGGGGAGGTTGTCGAAGGCGCCCTCCTCCTCGGCCTTGCGGATGCGCGCGTTGATGAGGTCGATCAGCGGATGGTCCATGGGCTCACTGCTGCTGTTGCTGCTCCTGCGCGAGGCGTTCGAGCTCGGCCTCGCGCCGGGCCAGCGCCTCGGGGCGCCAGGTGGTGGAGCGGCGGTAATACTCGGGGAAGACCTGCGCGCCCTCGGGGAAGGTGATCCACGGGTGCGCGGTGGTGGTGTAGATGTGCACATCGGGGGTGATGCGGGCGGCGTCGACGAGAGTGCCGGCGCGGACGAAGGCGAAGCCCCGCCCGGCGCCGGAATAATGCGACCAGAGCGTGCAGCCGCAGGTCGCGCAGCCGACCATGGTCTGCCCTTTGCCGCTGGCCGAGGGCACCAGCCGCTCGCCCGGGCGCCCGGAGAGCAGCTTGATGTGGCGGGTCTCGATCAGCGCGTTGAGCGCGAATGCCGAGCCGGTCTCGCGCTGGCACCACGTGCAGTGGCAGCAGTGCACGACGAGCGGCGCCTCGGCGAGACGGTAGGCGATTTCTCCACAGGTGCAGTGGCCTTGCATGGGTGACTCCCAGGATTCCCGGCGCAGGATGCCCGTCCGCGCGCGGTTTGGCCAGCGGCGGATGCGTCGGGGACGTGGCCCGGCGTTGCGCCAAGCGACGCGGAAGCCGGGGGCGCTGCCCCCGTCCGCTGGCGCGGACTCCCCCGGAGTTTATCCGGCAAGATGAAGGGTCAGGGCTTCAAGGAGTCGATGGCGTGGGTCATGAGGCGGATGAAGTCGCTACGCTCGGCGCCGCTCATGCCGCGCATGGCCTGAGCGTTGACCGCGTTGGCGGCGGCCTCGGCGGGGCCCTGCAGGGCGCGGGCGTGCTCGGTCAGGTGGATGGTGCGGGCGCGGGAATCGCTGTCATGGGCGCGGCGGGCGATCAGCCCGTCGCGTTCCATCCGCTTCAGCGTGTTGGCCATGGTGGCCTGTTCAACGTCGAGCCGGGCCACGAGGTCGCGCTGGGTGAGCCCGTCCTCGCGCCAGAGCTCGATCAGGGTCATGAACTGCCCCGGCGCCAGCCCGAGCGGGCGGATGCGCTCGGCCAGGGCGTGGGCGAAGACCCGCGCCATGTGGTTGGCCAGATAGCCGGCGGACCGGTGCTTGTCGAAATCGCTCATGGGGCTTGCCTATACTTACATAGCGCGCTATGCAATCAGCATATACATAGCTCGCTATTCAAAAGGAGAGTCGCAATGTCCCGTTCCCGTCTCGTCACGCTGCATGGGGTTTCCGGCGCCGCGGCGCTTGGCCTCGTCGCCTGTTTCTGGTCGCTCGCGCTCTGGTGCGAGCTGGGCGCGTCTGCGGCCACCGTCGTGGTGCTGCGGCAGGGCATCCTCTACGCGCTGCCGCTTCTGGTGCTGGCGCTGGCCACCGCCGGGGCGAGCGGCGCCCGGCTGGCGGGGCGCGTGCCCGGCCCCGCCGCGCGGGCCAAGCTGCGGCGGATGCGGCTGGCCGCGGTCAACGGGCTGCTGGTGATGATCCCGGCGGCGGTGTTCCTCGGGCTGCGGGCGCGGGCGGGGGATCTTTCGGGGCCCTACGCCACGGTGCAGGCGGTGGAGCTCTGTGCCGGGGCGGTGAACATCGTGCTGCTGGGGCGCAACCTTGCCGCGGGTCTGGCGATGCGCGCCCGCGCGCCGCGTCGCGCGTGAGGTCCGGCTGGGTACAGGCCCCCGGATGCAGGCCGCCGGATGAAGGCCCCCGGGATGCAGAAAGGGCGCGCAGACCCCGGTCCGCGCGCCCTTCCCCTGTCCTGCAGCCGTTCAGGCGGCGGGGATCACTCCTTCACGGTGATCCGGCCATCGGTGTAGGGCGTGTAGGGGGCGTTGGCGGCGAGGTATTCCGCCGTCACGTCGGCAAGGTCGGGTCCGAAGTCGTAGGCGTTCTCGGCGTCCACGAACATCTTGTAGCCGTCGCCGCCGTTGCGCACGTAGTTGTTGGACACCACGCCGTAGACCTTCTCGGGGTCGATGTCGGAGCCGCCGACCTTGACGTCGGAGATCCGGCTGCCCGGCTCGGCCGAGGGATCGATGGTGAAGGACATGCCCGAGACCTGCGGGAAGCGGCCGGCGCCCTCTTCCATCTGGCTGGCGCCGTTCTCGAGCGCCTCGACGAGGGTGCTGCCCTTGACCTGGAAGGTCGAGAGCGTGTTCTGGAACGGCAGCACCGTCAGCACCTCGCCCATGGTCACCTCGCCCGCGTCGATCGAGGCGCGCAGACCGCCGCCGTTCGAGATGGCGACGTCGATGCCCTGGTCCTTGACCCGGTCGAGCATGGCGTCGGCCACGAGGTTGCCCATCGGGCATTCCTCGGCGCGGCACATCTCGCGCGAGCCGACGATCTCGTCCGAGGTCTCGGCCACCACCTTGTTGCGGATCTCGTCCAGCGGCGCGGCGGCCTCGGCGATGCGGTCGACGGTGGCCGCGTCCTCGGCCACGGAGGCGTCCATGATCAGCTGCGCGCCCTCGGCCGAGACGACGTTGCCGTCATCGTCGAAGGTCACGTTGAGCTCGCCCAGGAACTTGCCATAGGCATAGGCCGAGACGATGGCGGTGTCGCCCACCATGGTCGGATAGGGCCCCTCGGCGCCGTCCATCTCGCCCAGGAGGGTGTTGGTGTGGCCGCCGACGATCACGTCGACGCCGGTGGTGTTCTCGGCCACCGAGATGTCGACCTTGTAGCCCGAGTGCGACAGCACGATGATCTTGTTGACGCCCTCTTCGGCCAGCTTGTCGACCTCGCCCTGCACCGCGTCGGCGGGGGCCGTGAAGACAATGTTCGGACCCGGCGAGGCGAGCTCGTCGGTGTCCTGCGGGGTGAGGCCGATGAGGCCGATCTTCTCGCCGTTCTTCTCGATGATCGTGGATTTCATGATCGCATCGGAGAGCAGCGGCTCGCCCGAGATGTCGGCGTTCGACATCAGCACCGGGAAATCGACCGAATCGACGAAACCGCGCAGCACCTCGGGGCCGTCGTCGAATTCGTGGTTGCCCACGGTCATCGCGTCGTAGCCCATCTTGTTCATCATCTCGGCGGCGAGCTTGCCCTTGTAGTAGGTGTAGAACAGCGTGCCCTGGAACTGGTCGCCGCCGTCGACGAGCAGGTAGTTGTCGAGCCGCGCCTTCGCCTCTTCGAGCGCCGTCACCAGGCGGGCGGAGCCGCCAAAGCACTCGCCCGCGGTGTTGTCCTCGCCCGAGCAGGTCGAATCGTACTTGCTGATCGGCTCGAAGCGCGAGTGGAAGTCATTGGTGTGGAGGATGGTGAGCGAGTAATCGGCGCTTGCCGCGCCAGCGGTGATCGCAAGCGCCGCGGCACTGCTCAGCAGACGAAAAGTCATCGGGAGAACCTCTCTGTAGGCGTTTATGTCAAGGATGTTGCAACGCTTCTGCGGCGCTGTCAAAGCGCCGCTGCCCCTGCCCTGCCCCGGCTCGGCGACACTGCCTTGACGCGGCGCGCCGATGCCCGGAAAACGCCTGCCCGGATCGGGTTATGGCCGGGTCCAGCCGCGCACCAGGGTCCGCGCGATGCCGCCGGTGTCGGCGTCGAGCCGGTCGACGAGCAGGTGCAGCCAGGCCATCGCCATCATCGCCTGCGCCATGCTCCGCGGCGGCACCTCGTCCGAGAGCTCGTCGCGCTGCACCGCCCGTTCGAACAGCACCGACAGGCTGTCCAGCCGGTCCTGCCGGTAGGCCTCGAGCGCCTCGCGCACATCGTCGTCGCCCTGCGAGGCCGCGACGATGTGGCGGAAGATGCCGCCTTCAGGGCGGCTCCAGTGGGCGAAGAGCGTGTCCAGAAAGGCCTTCACGTCACCCTCGAGCGTGCCGGTGTCGGGGTAGCTCGTGATCGTCTTCTGGCGCTGGTAGACCGCCAGCAGCAGCGCCCCGCGGGTCGGCCACCAGCGGTAGAGCGTCGCCTTGCCCGCCCGCGCGCGCCGGGCCACCGCCTCCATGGTGAGCGCGCCGATGCCCTGCTCCTCGACGATTTCCACCGCCGCATCCAGCACGGCGGATTCGGTCGCGGGGTTGCGTCGGGCGCCGATGGATGCGCGTTTTTCGGTCATTGCTGGCGATCGTCCAAGGTTTTTTCCCTCATACGGCTTTACAGCGCCGGAGGCCAGCCTCTATAGGAACGATACGTTCCGTTCCATTATGGAGACGCACATGTCCCGCACCGCCCGCGCCCCCTCCCGCCCCCGCTTCGCCGTCCTGGTCTTTTTCATGGTCTATCCGCTTGTCACCGGGCTGATCTACGCGCTCACGCCGCTGACCGGCGACTGGCAGATATGGCAGCGCAATCTCGTGCTGGTGCCGATCATCGTGATCTCGATGATCTGGGTGATCATCCCCCGCATCCACCGGCATTTCGCCCGCTGGCTGTGAGGCGAAGGCGCCTCGCCGGGGATTGACCGGAGGGGCGTTCCCCGGCATCTGGATGCCATGCTTATTTACAAGATCCTCAGATCCGAAGAATGGGCCGCGCTGCAGGCCGAAAACGAGACCGCAGGCGCCCCCATCGACGTGGCCGACGGCTATGTGCATTTCTCGACCCTCGAACAGGTGCGCGAGACCGCGTCCAAGCATTTCGACGGCATAGAGGGTCTCTACCTGCTGGCGCTCGAGGCCGACACTCTCGGCCCCGAGCTGAAGTGGGAGCCCTCGCGCGGCGGTGCGCTCTTCCCCCATCTCTACGGCCCGCTGCGGCTGGCGGACGTGCGCTGGTCGCGCCCGCTGCCGCTGGAAGTCGGCGGCCACCTGTTCCCGGATGACATGACATGAGCCTGTTCGAACGCGCAGGTCTCGCGCTGCTGCACCGGATGGATCCCGAAAGCGCCCACGGCCTCGCCCTCGCGGCGCTGCGCAAGGGTCTGGCGCCTTCGGCCGGCACGCTGACCTCGGAGCGGCTGGCATGCACGGTCGCGGGGCTGGAGCTGTCCAACCCGGTGGGTCTTGCCGCGGGCTTCGACAAGAACGCCGAGGCTCTGCAGGCGCTGTCGCAATCGGGCTTCGGCTTCGTCGAGGTCGGCGCCGTGACGCCCCGGCCGCAGCCGGGCAACCCCAAGCCGCGGCTCTTCCGGCTGACCGAGGACCGCGCCGCGATCAATCGTTTCGGCTTCAACAACGACGGCATGGAGGCGGTCGCGGGCCGCCTGATGCGCCGCCCCAGGGACATGGTGCTGGGGCTCAACCTCGGCGCCAACAAGGACAGCAGCGACCGCGCCGCCGATTTCGCGCAGGTTCTGAGCCGCTGCGGCGAGGAGCTCGATTTCGCCACCGTCAACGTGAGCTCGCCCAACACCGAGAGGCTGCGCGACCTGCAGGGCAAGGACGCGCTGGCGGGCCTGCTGGCGGGGGTCATGCAGGCGCGCGCGGCGCTGGCGCACCCGATTCCGGTTTTCCTCAAGATCGCGCCGGATCTCGACGAGGCGGGCCTTGCGGACGTGGCCGAGGTGGCGCTGTCCTCGGGCGTCTCGGGCGTGATCGCCACCAACACCACCCTCTCGCGCGAAGGGCTCGTGTCGCCGCTGCGCGATCAGGCCGGCGGGGTCTCCGGCGCCCCGCTCTTCGAGAAATCCACCCGCGTGCTGGCGCGGCTCTCGGTGCTGACCGAGGGCAAGCTGCCGCTGATCGGCGTGGGCGGGGTCTCGAACGCCGAACAGGCCTATGCCAAGATCCGCGCGGGTGCCTCGGCGGTGCAGGTCTACACTGCGCTGGTCTACGGCGGCATGAGCCTCGTGCCCGAGATCGTCACCGGGCTCGACGCCCTGCTCGCCCGCGACGGCTTTGCCAACGTGGCCGAGGCGGTGGGCACCGGCCGGGAGGACTGGCTGTGATCCTCTGGCACAATCCGCGCTGCTCGAAATCCCGCGCAGCACTGGCGCTGCTGCAGGAGCACGGCGTGGCCCCCGAGATCCGCAAGTATCTCGAGGACGCGCCCTCGCTCGACGAGCTGCGCGCCGCGCAAGCCGCGCTCGGGCTGCCCGCCATCGAGATGATGCGCCGCAGCGAGCCCGCGTTCCGCGCACTGGGGCTTGCGCCTGACAGCGACGACGAGACCCTTCTGCGCGCCATGTCCGAAGAGCCCAAGCTGATCGAGCGCCCGCTCGCAATAGACGGCGACCGCGCGGTGATCGGGCGGCCGCCGGAACGGGTGCTCGAGCTGCTCTGAGGCGCTCAGATCGCGGTCGCCACCAGCCAGCCCACGTAGACCACGTAGGCCGCCAGCAGAAGCGCGCCCTCACGCCGGCTGACACGCCAGCCGGTCGTCGCGAAGAGCGTCAGGGCCAGCGTTGCGCCGAGCATCACCCAGATGTCGAGCCGGATGATCTCGGGCGGGACGGCCAGCGGTTGCACCAGCCCCGTGACGCCGAGAATGCCCAGTATGTTGAAGATGTTGCTGCCGACGATGTTGCCGAATGCCACGTCGCCCTGCCCCTTGCGGACCGCCAACACCGAGGTGACAAGCTCGGGCATCGATGTGCCGATGGCAACGATGGTGAGACCGATCACCGTCTCGGGAATCCCCGCCATCTGGGCCAGCCCCACCGCGCCCGTGACGAGGAGCTTCGCCGCGAGGATGATCCCCGCGAGCCCGCCGAAGGTCAGCAGCAGGTCACGCCAGGGGCGCCCTTCGGGGATGTCGAAGACCTGGGCCTCGGCCTCAAAGACCGCCTGCGCGGCGGTGGCGCGACGGCGTTCCTGCACCAGCGTGCCGCCGACATAGGCCAGAAGCGCCAGCACCAGCGCGGCGCCTGCAACCCGCCCGATCTCGCCCATCAGCGTGCAGCCGAGGCAGAGCGCGGTGGCAACCAGAAGCACCGTGCCGTCGCGCCGGAAGGCGGCGCGCTCGACCGCGATCGGCGCCATCAGCGCGGCGATCCCGAGGATCAGGAGGATGTTGCCGGTGTTGCTGCCGACGACATTGCCCACGGCGATGCCCGGCGAGCCGACCCAGGCCGCCTGAAGGCTGGTCACCAGCTCGGGCAGAGAGGTTCCGAAACCGACGAGGGTCAGGCCGATGACCAGCGGCGACAGGCCGAGCCGGCGCGCGAGCGCGACCGAGCCGCGCACAAGCGCGTCGCCTCCCAGGACAAGTCCGACAAGGCCCAGGACGAGAAGAACGATGTTCATGATGGGGGGATCACCCGAAGACACGCGCTGAACCGCGTTAGCCGTGAGATGGGGGGCGCCGTTGGCCGGTCAACCCCCTCTCGATGAATGTCCCCGCGCCGGTGGCGGCGCGCCGCCGGTCAGTCGTATTGCCTCGTGTCCTCGATCACCACGCCGTCGCGGGGCAGACCGCCGGGCTTGACCAGCTCGACGATGCCCTTGAGCTTCAGCACCTCCGAGATCGTGCCGGCGTAGGCGCCCGGATCCTCGGCAACGGTCTCGATGCGCACGGTCATCACGTCCATCTCGCCGTCGCGGCTGGCCACCACACGGGCCCGGTCGATCTCGGAATGTTTGGCCACCAGCGCGGCGACCTGCTCGGGACGCACGAACATGCCCTTGATCTTGGTGGTCTGGTCGGCGCGGCCCATCCAGCCCTTGATGCGCAGGTTGGTGCGGCCGCAGGGGCTCTCGCCCTCCATCACCGCGCTCATGTCGCCGGTGGCGAAGCGGACCAGCGGGTAGTCCGGGTTGAGCGTGGTCACCACCAGCTCGCCGACCTCGCCCGGGGCCACCGGGTCGCCGGTGCCCGGGGTCACGATCTCGACGATCACCTGCTCGTCGCAGATCATCCCCTCCATCGCCTCGCTCTCGTAGGCCACCATGCCGAGATCCGCCGTCGCGTAACACTGCCGGCACGAGATGCCGCGGTCGGCGTAGAACTGGCGCAGCGACGGGAACAGCGCCCCGCCCGACACCGCCGCCCGCGCGATCCTGAGCTCGAGCCCCATCTCGTCGGCCTTCTCGAGGATCAGCTTCAGGTAATCCGGCGTGCCCGCGTAGGCGGTGACGCCCACGTCATGCGCGGCGCGGGCCTGCAGCTCGGTCTGGCCGGTGCCGGCGGGCAGCACGGCGGCGCCCACGGCCCGCGCGCCGTTCTCGAAGATCATGCCGGCGGGGGTCAGGTGATAGCCGAAGCAGTTCTGCACGATGTCGCCCAGCCCGATGCCGCAGGCGTTGAGGAAACGCCCCAGCCGCCACCAGTCGTGCTCGGCCCCGCCCGGCTCGTAGATCGGGCCCGGCGACTGGAAGACATGCGCGAAGCCGTGCGCAGGCCGCGCCGCGTAGCCACCGAAGGGCGCCGCCGCCCCCTGCGCCGAGACCAGCGCCGACTTGCGCAGCACCGGCAGCGCGGCAAGCGCCGCGCGGTCGGTCACCGACGCCGCGTCGATCCCGGCCAGCGACGTGGCATAGCCCGGCAACTTCTGGGCTCGCGCGATCTGCGTGGGCAGCGCCTCGGCCAGCGCCGTGGCGCGCTCGTCGGCGCTGCGGGTTTCCAGGTCGTCGTAATACATGCTCAGCCGAGCCTCCCTTTCAGTCTTCCCCGGATCCTGCGTCCAGCCTGTATTCCGCCAGGGTCTCGTAGACCGCGCCCGCGGGCGTCAGCACCGACCCCACCAATCTCATCACCTCGACCGGCGCGGGGTCGGAGCGCACCCCGGCATGGTGCGCCACGGCCTCCTCGAACCGCGCCCGGTCCGCCGGACCCAGCCCCGCGCCGAAACGCAAAAGCGTCACGTGCGGGCGGAACCTCTCGCGCGGCAGCTCGATCCCCGCCGCGGTCACCGCCTTCAGCGCCGCGCGGCGCAGCGCCACGAGCCCCGGTGCGCGCGCCACCTCTGCCGCCAGCAGCTTCACCCGCCGCCCGCCAAAGGCGGTGAGCCCCGCGACTGCCATCTCGCAGCCCGGCAGCGGACTGCCGTCGAGGGCCATGTGCAGCTCGTCCAGCACCGCTTCGGGCTGGTCGTCGAGGAAGGCCAGCGTCAGGTGCAGGTTTTCCTCGGGCACCGGCCGCCCCACCGGAACCGCCTCCTGCAGCCCGAGCATGAGCGGCAGCAGCGGCTCGGGAACCGGCAGGCCGAGAAAGCAGCGCATCGCCCCGTGTCATGCCAGCCAGCGCTTGCGGCGGCGGTAGGAGCGCACATCGCGGAACGACTTGCGGCCGTCGTCCGACATGCCGAGGTAGAATTCCTTGACGTCCGGGTTCTCGCGCAGGTCCGCCGCGGGCCCGTCCATCACCACGCGCCCGTTTTCGAGGATGTAGCCGTAATGCGCGTAGCGCAGCGCCACGTTGGTGTTCTGTTCGGCCAGCAGGAACGACGTGCCCTCGCCCTCGTTCACCGCTTTCACGATCTCGAAGATCTGCTCCACCAGCTGCGGCGCAAGGCCCATCGACGGCTCGTCCAGCAGGATCGTCTCGGGGCGCGACATCAGCGCCCGCCCGATGGCGCACATCTGCTGCTCGCCGCCCGAGGTGTAGCCGGCCTGCGACTTGCGCCGCTCCCTGAGCCGGGGAAAATAGTCGTAGACCATCTCGAGATCGCGCTCGACCGCGGCCTTGCCGTCGCGCCGGGTGAAGGCGCCGGTCATCAGGTTTTCCTCGATGGTCAGGTGCTCGAAGCAGTGGCGTCCCTCCATCACCTGGATCACGCCCTTCTTCACCAGCGCCGCCGGGTCGAGATCCTGCACGCGCTCGCCGCGATACATGACCGAGCCCTTGGTGACCTCGCCGCGCTCGGAGTGCAGCAGGTTCGAGATCGCCTTCAGCGTCGTGGTCTTGCCCGCGCCGTTGCCGCCCAGCAGCGCCGTGATGCCGCCCTTGGGCACCGACAGCGACACGCCTTTCAGCACGAGGATGACGTGGTTGTAGATCACCTCGATATTGTTGACCTCGAGAAGGGTCTCGGTGCGCCCGGCGTCCAGCATGATTTCATCTTTCTCCTATGGGTCACGGCCCGGCGGCAGCGGCTGGCGCCGCCGCCGGTCGTGTCAGCTCACATCTGGCAGTCTTCGTTGACCGGCCAGGGCGCGTTGGCCTCGGCGTATTCCTTGGCCTTCGCCATCTCGAGCTCGGAGATGGCCTCGCTGTCGGGCATGATGAGGTCCGACGCCTTCACGAATTTCGCGCCGTCCCACTCGAGGATCCAGCCGCCGGAGTGGCCGGTGTGGTTCGAGCACGAGGTCGAGAACGGCGGCACCATGCCGGTGAGGCCGAGCTCTTCGAGCCGCTCCTCGGTGAGGTTGAGGTTCTCGAGCCCCCAGCGCAGGTCGGAGGCAGAGATGTCGGGCTTGCCCGCATGTTCCTGCGCCACCACGATGCCCTCGGCAAGGATCGCCGAGATCACCAGACCGCGGGAGTAGAAGACGCCTTCCATCTCCTCGGGGTTGGTCTGCGACTTGCCCGCGTCGATCACGTACTTCTTGACGTCGGCCATGACCGGCGCGTCTGGGTTCGGGAAAGACCAGCTGACGGACTTGTAGCCCTTGCCGTCCTCGCCCACGAGCTTGAGGTCGGCGTCATGCCCGGCCCACCAGACGCCGAGGATGTTCTCCATCGGGTACTTGGTCTTTGCGGCCTCGGTGATGGCGCCGGCGTTCATCGCGCCCCAGCCCCAGAGCACCACGTAGTCGGGACGCTCGCGGCGGATCTGCAGCCACTGCGCCGACTGGTTCTGCATTTCCTTCAGGCCCACCGGGATCGGCAGCAGTTCGAAGCCCATCGCCTCGGCCTTCATCTCGAGATAGGGCAGCGGCTCCTTGCCGAACGGGTGGTCGAGGTGCAGGAAGGCAACCTTCTTGCCGTTCAGATCGCCCATTTCCGAGAGGTACTTCAGGATGATCGAGGCCCCGTCCCAGTAGCTCAGCGGGGTGTTGAAGGCCCACTGGAACACCGCCCCGTCCGCCATCGGCGAGAAGCCGTAGCCGGGTGCTAGGATCGGGATCTCGTCGACGTTGGTCTTGGGCAGCACCTGCAGCGTGATGCCGGTGGACCAGGGCTGGGTCACGATCGCCGAGCCCTTGGTCTTCTCGTAGCACTCCACGCCCTTTTCGGTGTTGTAGCCGGTCTCGCACTCGCTGAAGTCGATGGCGATGCCGCCGATGCCGCCGTCGCGGGCGTTGAGCATGGCCATGTAGTCGGCCTGGCCGTTCATGATCGGGATGCCCGTCGCGGCGAACGGCCCGGTGCGGTAGGCGAGGTTCGGCGTCGAGAGCCCCTCGGCCATCGCGGTGGTTCCCATGAGCGCGCCCAGCGCCGCCACGGCGGCCAGCCTCTTGAACTGTTTCATCTTCAAGGTCTCCTCCCTTTTTATCCGATGATCTGCGGTTCGCCCGTCCCGTCAGTGCGGGAAGGGCCAGATGATGAGCTTCTCCCGGATCAGCGCCCAGAGCCGTGCCAGCCCGTGCGGTTCGATGATCAGGAAGAAGACGATGAGCGAGCCCACGATCATGATGTTCAGGTGCTCGACGGTGGCCGAGCTGATCGGGATGCCGAGCGCCTCGGGCAGCGTGTTCAGCAACACCGGCAGACCCACGATCAGGATCGCGCCAAGGTAGTTGCCGAGCACCGAGCCGAGCCCGCCGATGATGGCGATGAACAGGATGCGGAAGCTCAGCGGGATGTCGAAGAGGTTGGGCTCGGCCGCGCCGCGCCACATGAAGACGAAGAGCGCACCGGCGACACCGACCACGTAGGACGACACGGCGAAGGCGGTCAGCTTCGAGCGCATCAGGTTGATGCCGATGAGCTCGGCCGCGATGTCCATGTCGCGGGTCGCCTTCCACGTCCGCCCGAGGTTGCCGCGGGTGAGGTTGATGCAGACCACGGTGAGCAGCGTCACCACTCCCAGCACCACGAAATACTGCACGATGGACGAGGCCTGCGGGCCGGCGACGTAGACCCCGAAGATCTCGAGGTTCGGCACCTGGATCGCGCCCGAGGCGTTGTAGTTGTAGAGCCAGCCCCACTTCTCGAAGAGCCACACGAGGAAGAACTGCGCCGCCAGCGTCGCGATGGCGAGGTAGAAGCCCTTGATCCGCAGGCTGGGGATGCCGAAGGCCACGCCCACCCCGGCGCTGAACACCCCCGAGAACAGGATCGCCACGATCGGGTTCAGCCACGGCATCAGCGTGACCATCTTGTAGCAGGCGTAGGCGCCCACCCCCATGAAGGCCGCGGTGCCCAGCGACAGCTGCCCGGCGTAGCCGGTCAGCAGGTTCAGCCCCAGCGCTGCCAGCGAGTAGATCAGGATCGGGATCAGCAGCGTCTGGAAGGTGAACTCGCTCGCCGTCAGCGGAAAGATCACCCAGGCGAAGGCCAGGATCACCGCCAGGAGCACCGCGTCCTGCCGGACGGGAAACAGCGCCTGGTCGGCCTGGTAGCTGGTCTTGAATTGTCCGGCCGTGCGGTAGAGCATCTGGCCTCTCCTCCTTGTCTGATGGCGCGCGAGGCACCTGTGCGGTCGGACGGGTCCGCCGCGAATTCGCGTTCGTAAGAGCCGCTTGCGCGGTGTCAGAGACTGCCTTCGTGCAGGCGCAGGTCCTCGTCGGGATAGGCCCGCTTCGGCGCCGGCGCGTAGCCCGTCACCTCCGAGTGCCGCACCAGCCAGAACCAGGCCCAGAGCCCCAGTCCCCCGCCGATTGCCGCAAGGATCACCGCGGTCACCATCTGCCCGCCCGCACCGCCACTGGCGGTCAGGGCGAGGTAGCCGAAGGCCCAGAAGCCGGCCCAGGCGGTGACGTTGAGGATCGCGATCAGCTTTGCCATCTCTTTCTTCTCCCTAGCGCGGTGGCGTCCGTTCTCCTTCCGGTGCCACCCACCTCCTTGCGTGGAGCCCAGAAGGGGGCTCCGCCTGTTTCGGTGATCCCGGGCACGTGGTGCGCACCGTGTCTCACCTGTCTTTCGCCCGAAGGCTGGCCGGGACCCCTGCGTGACGGGGCTCCGCCCTCCGGCGCCTCAGACCCTCCCCCCGGAGGACCTGTCGCGCCAGAGGCGCGGACCGGCGCTAGACCCTTTCGATGATGCGTTCTCCGAACAGCCCCTGCGGGCGGAACAGCAGGACGATCAGCGCGAGCACGAACGCGAACCAGGTCTCGGTGTTGCCGCCCAGAAGCGGCTGACCCCAGTAGATCTCGAACAGCTTCTCGAGCATCCCGATCAACAGGCCACCCACGATGGCCCCGGTGATCGATTCGAGTCCACCCAGCATCAGCACCGGCAGCGCCTTGTAGGCGATGACCTCGAGCGCGAAGCTGACCCCCGCCCGCGCGCCCCAGGCGATGCCCGTGACCAGCGCGATGATGCCGGCGATGAACCAGACCAGAACCCAGATCTGCTGCAGCGAGATGCCCACCGACAGCGCCGCCTGGTGGTCGTCGCCCAGCGCCCGGATCGCCCGGCCCATGCGGGTCTTGTTGAGGAAGGCCAGCAGCGCCACCACCAGAAGGGCCGCCACGACCACCGCCGTGATGTCCTTCTGCTCGAGGATCAGCAGGCCGCCCCAGGGCTCGAGCACCAGCGAATCCGTGGGGATGCCGAGCTCGTCGGTGATCATCACCTTGTTCTCGCCGCCGAAAATGATCTCGCCGAGGCCGATCAGGAACAGCGTGATGCCGATGGTGGCCATGAAGAGGATGATGTCCGGCTGGCCGACCAGCGGGCGCAGCACCACCCGCTCGATCGAGACGGCGAGCACAAACATCACGCCCAGCGTCAGGATCACGCAGATCCAGGCGGGCACGCCCATGGCGTGCAGCCCCACCAGCGTCAGCGCCGCGAAGACCACCATGATGCCCTGCGCGAAGTTGAAGATCCGGCTCGAGCGGTAGATCAGCACGAAGCCCAGCGCGATCAGCGCGTAGAGGATGCCCGAGACCAGCCCCTCCCACAGCACCTGCAGCAGGAAGTCCGGCGCGGTGAACATGTCCACGAAGGGCTTGATGAAGATGTCGTTCAGCATGTCTGCGGTCTCCTCAATGCGACACGCCGAGATAGGCGTCGATCACGTCCTGGTTGCGGCGCACCTCGTCGGGCGGCCCGTCGCCGATCTTCTTGCCGTAGTCCATGACCACCACCCGGTCGCTCAGGTCCATCACCACGCCCATGTCGTGCTCGATGAGCACGATGGTGGTGCCGAACTCGTCGTTCACGTCGAGGATGAAGCGGCTCATGTCCTCCTTCTCCTCGACGTTCATGCCAGCCATGGGCTCGTCGAGCAGCAGCATCGACGGCTCGGCGGCCAGCGCGCGGGCCAGCTCGACCCGCTTCTTGAGCCCGTAGGGCAGCCGCCCCACCGGGGTCTTGCGGATCGACTGGATCTCGAGGAAGTCGATGACCTTCTCGACCACCTCGCGGTTGGCGATCTCCTCGTTGCGGGCCTTGCCCCACCACAGCGCCTGGCTGGCGATGCCCGCGTGCATGTGGGTGAGCCGCCCGGTCATGACGTTGTCGAGCACCGTCATGCCCTCGAAGAGCGCGATGTTCTGGAAGGTCCGCGCCACGCCCATGCGGGCGATCTCGTAGGGGCGCATCGGCGGGCGCTTGGCACCCTTGTACCAGAGCTCGCCCTCGGAGGGGGTGTAGAAGCCCGAGATGATGTTGAGCATCGACGACTTTCCGGCCCCGTTCGGTCCGATGATGGCGCGGATCTCGCCCTCACGGATGTCGAAGGAGATGTCCTTGATCGCCACCACCCCGCCGAAGCGAAGCGTGATGTTGCGCAGCTCCATCAGGACCCCGCCGATCTGCCGCCCGTCCGCGGTCACGTAGCCTTCGGTATCCTTCACGGCCCCCTGCCTTTCATCGCTTCCCCAAATACTCTGGTCGGATCCGTGCATCATGCCCTGCCCTCCGCACCGGCGCGGTGCCCCGCGGGATAGTGGGTTTCGCTCCGGACCGCCGGCGGCGGCGAACCGTCCGGGAGACGGTTCGAGGAGTGAACGGGCGGAGCCCCGCGACGGCGAAGCCGAGCGTCACGCGCCATTCCCGTCATTCCGCGGCCATCGCGGGGGATGCGCCCGGCACCACCTCCGCGTCCATGATGGTGAGCGTCGCCCTGATCTTGCCCTTGCGGCCGTCCTCGTAGGTCACCTCGGTCTCGGTGTAGATGCTGGGCGAGCCGTCGTAGAGCGCGGTCACAAGGTCGCCGAACTTCTCGGCGATGATCTTGCGCCGCACCTTGCGGGTCCGGGTCAGCTCGCCGTCGTCCGCGTCGAGCTCCTTGTGCAGCACGAGGAAGCGGTGGATCTGGCAGCCCGAGAGCATCTCGTCCCCGGCCACCGAACGGTTCACCTCTTCGACGTGGCCGCGGATGATCTCGAGCACCTTCGGATGCCCGGCGAGCTCCTGGTAGGAGGCGTAGGCGATGTTGTTGCGCTCGGCCCAGTTGCCGACGGCGGTGAGGTCGATGTTGATGAAGGCGGTGCAGCGGTCGCGGCCCGCCCCGAAGACCACCGCCTCGAGGATGTTGGGGTAGAACTTGAGCTTGTTCTCCACGTATTTCGGCGCGAAGAGCGCGCCGTCGGCCATCTTGCCCACGTCCTTGGCGCGGTCGATGATGCGCAGGTGGCCGGTGCTTTCCTCGAAGAAGCCAGCGTCGCCGGTCGCGACCCAGCCCTCGGCATCCTTGGTGTCGGCGGTGCTCTCGGCGTTCTTGTAGTATTCCACGAAGACGCCCGGCGAGCGGTAGAACACCTCGCCGTTGTCGGCGATGCGGATCTCGACGCCCGGCGAGGGCACGCCCACGGTGTCGGGCCGGACCTCGTGGTCGGGCTGCTGGGTGATGAAGACCGAGGCCTCGGTCTGGCCGTAGAGCTGCTTGAGGTTGATGCCGAGCGCCCGGTAGAAATCGAAGATCTCGGGGCCGATGGCCTCGCCCGCGGTGTAGCCCACGCGCACCTTGCTCAAGCCCAGCGTGTTCTTCAGCGGGCCGTAGACCATGAACGAGCCCAGCGCGTAGCGCAGCCGGTCGAGCAGCCCCACCGGCTTGCCGTCGAGGATCCTGGGCCCGACGGTGCGGGCGTGGTCCATGAAATGGTGGAACATGCCGCGCTTGAACGCGCCCGCGTCCTCCATGCGGATCATGATCTGGGTGAGCTGGGTCTCGAACACCCGCGGCGGCGCGAAGTAGTAGGACGGCGCGATCTCGCGCAGGTCCGTCATCATGGTCTCGGCGCTTTCCGGGCAGTTCACGCAGAAGCCGGTCCAGTAGGCCTGCCCGATCGAGAAGATGAAATCGCCGACCCAGGCCATCGGCAGGTAGGCGAGCACTTCCTCGCCCGGCCCCAGCTTGTCGAACTCGGCCGAGTTCTTGGCGGTCTCGATGATGTTGCGGTTCGACAGCACCACGCCCTTGGGCTTGCCGGTGGTGCCCGAGGTGTAGAGCATCACGCAGGTGTCGTCGTAGCCGAGGCTCTCGCGGCGCGCGGTCAGCTCGCCGACGAACTCGTCATGGGCGGCGCGGCCCTGGTTCTGGACGCTGGCATAGTCGTGCAGGCGGCGATGATCGTATTTCCGCATCCCCCGGGGATCGACGTAGATCATGTGCTCGAACTGGTGCAGGTCGTCCTGGATGTCGATGACCTTGTCCACCTGCTCCTGGTCGGCGGCGATGACGAAGCGGGCGCCGCAATGCTGCAGCGCGTATTCCATCTCTTCGGCGGCGGCGTCCTGGTAGAGCGGCACCGGCACCGCGCCGCACATCTGCGCGGCGACCATGGACCAGTAGAGCGTCGGACGGTTGCGGCCGATGACCGCCACGTGGTCGCCCTTGCGGACGCCGAGGTTCAGCAGCCCGAGTGCAAAGGCCTCGATCTCCTTCTCGGTCTCCGCCCAGGTCCAGCTCTGCCAGATGCCGAACTCCTTCTCGCGATACGCCGGGCGGCTCCCGAAGGTCCCCGCGTTGCGCTGCAACAGAGCCGGAATCGAGCGCAGACCTTCCGCGCCCTCGGACATGTATGCCAAGTTGTCTCCTCCCGTCTTGCCCCTTCCCCGGGACCTCCCCCCTCTCCTCCAGAGGGGTCATCGCGCCTCCACGCGATTCAGGCACCATTAAGGGTCAGCTGCAGGCTGACGGTCAATGTTTACGTGATGTTTGCCCAATTCTAACGAATTGTAACAACCGTCGCAGGGGCGCTGCCCCTCTTGGCCTGCGGCCAATTCACCCCGGAGTTTACCGGGCAAGATGAAGCCGGGGCGCTTGTTGGCGGCGGGAAGCAGGGCATGCTTTGCACCGGCGGCGCGCGGTGCTAGCCATGTGGCCGAGGGAGGACGGCCGGATGAACAAGGACGCGCTGACACAGGCGGGGCTCAACCTGATCCAGCAGGCGCTGTCGATCTACGACAGCGATCTGCGGCTGGCGGTGAGCAACCGGCGCTTCGCCGAGCTGTTCGACCTGCCGGAGCGGCTCTGCACGGAGGGGGCGAGCTTCGAGGACACCATCCACTATCTCGTGGAGCGCGGCGAATACGGCCCGGTCGACCACCCCGAGAGCTTCGTGGCGGCGCGGCTGGAGCAGGCCCGTGCCTTCGAGCCGCATTACATGGAGCGCACCCGCGCCAACGGCCGCACCATCAGCGTCGAGGGCGCGCCGCTGCCGCAGGGCGGCTGGGTCACCGTCTACACCGACATCACCGCGATGAAGCGGCAGGAGAGCCTGCTGCGCACCCGTTCGGAGCTCTTGTCCGAGGAGGTGCTGCGCCGCTCCGAGGAGCTTTCGGCCACCAACCGGCAGCTGGCCGCCACCAACGCGGCGCTCGAGGAGGCGCGGCGCGAGCTCACCGAGATGGAGGCGCGTACCCGTCTCACCACCGAGATGATGCCCGCGCATATCGCCCGGGTCGATGCCGGCTGGCGCTACACCTTCTCGAACCGGCGGCTGCCGCACGTGATGCCCGGGCGGCCGTCGGAGATCGTGGGGCTGCACGTCTCCGAGGCACTGGGGCCAGCCTATGCCAAGGTGCGGCCGCACATGGAGCAGGCGCTGGCCGGGCGCCAGAGCATCTTCGAGTTCACCGACGAGGGCTCGTCGCGGCGGATCCGGGCGGTGTTCACCCCCGACCCGACGGAGCCCGGGGTCTACATCCTGAGCCACGACGTCACCGAGGAGACGCAGTCCCGCGCCGCCCTGCAGCAGACCAAGCGCCGCGAGCTGGCCGCGCAACTGACCTCGGGGCTGGCGCATGATTTCTCGAACCTGCTGACCATCATCCTCGGGATGCAGTCCAAGCTGGCGCGGATCAACGGGACCCCGGAGGCGCAGCCGCTGATACAGGCCACGCTGCAGGCGGCGCGGCGCGGCGGCGAGCTGCTGAACCGCATCGCCGACATCACCAGCCACCGGGCGTGGCGGCCGGCGCCGGTGGACCTCGGGGCTTTCCTCGCCGATCTCGAGACGCTGGCCACGCCGTCGCTGCCCGGACGGCTGGCGCTGCGCATCGCGGCGGAGGCGCGCGGCACCTTCCTGCTCGACGAGGGGATGCTGCAGGACGCGGCGCTGAACCTCGTCCTGAACGCGGCGGACGCCTGCGGCCAGGAAGGCACGATCACGGTGGCGGCACGCACCATCCTCGACACCTGGCTCGAGCTCTCGGTTTCCGACACCGGCCCCGGGTTCAGCCCGCAGGCGCTGCAGCACGGGCTCGACCCGTTCTTCACCACCAAGGGCGGCGAGGGCTCGGGGCTGGGGCTGGCGATGGTCTACGACATGGTCAAGCTCGCGGGCGGCGAGGTAAAGCTCGCCAACGGCGCGCCCGGCGCCTGCGTGACCCTGCGCCTGCCGCTGCGCCGGGCCGAGGCGCTGCCGCGCGCCGGGCTGGTGCTGCTGGTCGAGGACAACCCGGACCTGCGGGCGGAGGTGCGCGAGATGCTCACCGCCATGGGGCACCAGGTCGCCGAGGCGGCCTCGGTCGAGGAGGCGCGGACGCTGGCGGAGCGGCTGGAGATCGACCTCGTGCTGTCGGACATCACTCTGGAGGGCGCCCTGCCCGGGTCCGAGCTGCCGCTGCTGTTGCCGGATGTGCCGGTGCAGCTGATGACCTCGTTGCCGCCGGACAGCCCGCTCAGGCGCGAGGCGGTGGCCCGTGCGCCGGTGCTGGCAAAGCCCTTCACGCCGGAAGAGCTGGCGGCGTTCCTCGGTCATCCGGGAGCCGCCGCATGACCGCGCCGCTGGTCTCGATCCTCGACGACGAGCCGACGATCCGCGCCATCCTCTCGGAGGCGCTGACCGAGGCCGGGTTCCGAACCATGGCCTTTGCCCGCGCCACCGAGTTCGAGGCAGCGCTGAAGCGGGCGACGCCGGACCTGTGCCTCGTGGATCTCGGGCTGCCGGATCGCGACGGGCTGAGCCTCGTGCACCGGCTGGCGCTGGAACAGGGGGCGGCGGTGATCATCATCTCGGGGCGCGCGCAGGTGCAGGACCGGGTGACCGGGCTCGAACTTGGCGCCGACGACTACATCATCAAGCCCTTCGACCCCGCCGAAGTGGTGGCCCGCGTCCGGGCCCGGCTGCGCGGGCCGCGCGCCGCGCCGCGCGGGGGCGACAGCGCGCGCTTCGCCGGATGGACCGCGCATTTCGACCGCTACGCGCTCGAGGACGAGACCGGTGCCGAGACCCCGTTCAGCCATGCCGAGGGCGAGGTGCTGCGGCTGTTCCTCGACAGCCCCAAGCGGCTCATCACCCGGGCGCAGATGCAGGAGAGCCTCGGTGGCGCCGCGGGCGAGAGCTTTGACCGGGCGATGGACGTGCGGATCTCTCGGCTGCGCACCAAGCTTCGGGAGGACCCGAAGAACCCGCGTCTGATCAAGACCATCTACGGCGCGGGGTACATCTTCCTCGGCGACGTGGAGTGGGTCTAGGGCACGTCCCGGGTCACCGGGGCTGACGACCCGGGGCCTTTGCCATTTCGGGGTGCCCCGAAGACACATCGCGCCTGCCCGCGACCTGCCGCTCGCACACGCAATTTCGCTTTGTGCGAGCGGCAGGCGGTGGCACTATACCTGTGCTTGAATTTCAGAAAATAGACTCTCGCAAGAGGTATTTCATGGAACATTCCGGAAAATACGCCGCCGAGTTCATCGGCACCTTCTGGCTGACCTTTGGCGGCTGCGGCGCGGCGGTGCTGTCCTCGGCCTTCCCCGAAGTCGGAATCGGCCTCCTCGGCGTCTCGCTCGCCTTCGGTTTGACGGTGCTCACCATGGCCTATGCCATCGGCCACGTCTCGGGCTGCCACCTCAACCCGGCGGTGACCGTGGGGCTGGCGGTCGGCGGGCGGTTCCCGATGTCGGACGTGCTGCCCTACATCATCGCGCAGGTGCTGGGCGCGGGGCTCGGGGCGGCGGTGCTCTACGTGATCGCCAGCGGCGTGCCCGACTTCGACGCCGCCGCCTCGGGCTTTGCCGCCAACGGCTACGGCGCCCACAGTCCGGGAGGCTATTCGCTGATGTCGGCCTTCGTGGCCGAACTGGTGCTCACCATGATGTTCCTCTTCATCATCATGGGCACGACACACGGGCAGGCGCCGGTGGGCTTCGCGCCGCTGGCCATCGGGTTGGCGCTGACGCTGATCCACCTGATCAGCATCCCGGTCACCAATACCTCGGTGAACCCGGCGCGCAGCACCGGGCCCGCTCTTTTCGTGGGCGGCTGGGCGCTGTCGCAGCTCTGGCTGTTCTGGCTGGCACCGCTCATGGGCGGCGCGCTTGGCGGGGTGCTCTACCGCTGGCTCAGCCCGACGCCGACGGGCAGCGTCGAGGGCGGCGTTCCCAGCAGCTGACGCCACGCGCGGCCGGTCAGGGGGCTGCTCAGGGGGCTTCGGGCTCTTCCGACAGCAGCTTGACCAGCTCGCCCTTCATCTGCTCGAGCTCGTCGCGGTAACGCGACGGGCCGAGAATGCTCAGCGCCGCGTCGAAATCGGCGAGCACTTGCGCCTCAGCGTCCTCGATGGCGGTCATCATGTCGCCGTCGATGTCCTCGAACATCGAGCGCAGCGACACCGAGGTGCGGTTCACCGCCGCCCGCAGCCCGCCCGAACGGTCGGGCTCGCCGCCCAGCGCGGTGATGGTTGCGGAGATGCGGTCGCACTGTTCGAGGTGCAATCCCCGGAACTTGAGCGCGATGTGGCGGAATTCGGGTTCGGCCTTTTCGGTCATTTCCTCGAACCAGGCATGGGTCTCGACGCTGCGGGACAACAGGTCCTGCAGGGTCACGAGCTGGTCCTCGGTGGCATTGATCGGCTGAACATCGTTCATGGCGTCTGTCCTCGGCTGCTGTCCCCGACCGGGGCGTCACGCACCAACGCCGCAATGCGGCGAGGGGTTCCCGCCGGGGTGCCGGGGGTTTATCCGGTGGCCCCCGTGGCCCCTACCCCAGCGCCGCCACCGCCCGCGCCAGCGTGTTGAGCCCGGTCACGAGGTCGGCCTCGTCGGTGTCCTCGGCGAAATCGTGACTGATGCCGCCGATCGAGGGCACGAAGAGCATCGAGACAGGCATCAGCCGCGCCACGTTGGTGGCATCGTGCAGCGCGCCCGAGGGCATCACGCGCCAGCGGTCGGGCGCCTCATCGCTCGCGGCCCGTTCGAGGGCGCCGCGCAGGCCGGGGTCCATCGCCACCGGGTCGAGGCCCAGCATCGGGCCAAAGCCCGGCTCCATCCCCATCTCCTGTGCGATCTCGGCGGCGGCGGTGCGGATGATCTCTTCCATCCGCGCCAGCCGGTCGGCATCACCGTCGCGCCACTGCATCGAGAAGCGCACCCGACCGGGCACGATGGAGGCCGCGTTGGGGTGCACCGCCACGTGGCCGATGGTCCAGACGGTCTGCGGCGTCATCACGTTGGCGAAACGCTCGGCGATGCGCGCGTTGAAGCCCGCAAGCGCCTGGAACGCGTCGCGGCGCAGGTGCATCGGCGTGGTGCCCGCGTGGTTCTGCTGGCCGGTGAAGGTGATGTGCATGTCGCGGATGCCGACGATGGCATCGACCACCCCCAGCTTCTCGCCGCTGCTGTCGAGCACCGGCCCCTGTTCGATGTGCATCTCGATGTAGCCACTGAACCGCCCGGGATCGACGAAATCGCCGCGCCGCACGCCGAAGCGGGCGCGGGCCTCGGCAAAGCTCAGGCCCCCGGCATCGTGCAGCGCGTCGGCGCCCTCGAGCGTCTGGTTGCCGGCCCAGACCGAACTGCCGGTGGTGACGCCGAAACGCCCCTCCTCGTCCTCGAAGGACACCACCGAGACCGGCGGCCCGCCCGCGGCGCGCGCCGCGCGCGAGATCTCGAGCGCCGCGATCACCCCGAGCGCGCCGTCGAGCCAGCCGCCCTCGGGCTGGCTGTCGGAATGCGAGCCCATCAGCAGCGAGCGGCCCTCGGCGAGCCCGAAGAGCGAACCCACCGGGTCGTAGTGCGGCTTGAGCCCGGCCTCGGACATGCGCATCGCCAGCCAGTCGCGCGCGGCGATGTCGGGATCCGAGAAGCCCGGGCGCGACACCCCCTTGCCGACGCCAGAGGCCCCGAAGCGGCGCAGGGCGTGCAGGTCCTTGAGGAAACGGTCGGGATCGACGGGCAGCATGGGCGCACTCCTTTGACCGCAAGCCTGCGCCCGGGTCGGAGCGATGTCAATTTATCATGAGAAATTCGGCGGCATGGCGTAGCGGGCTGCGAGGGTCTGCCTCAGCCTCACACCATGAGCCCAGCGGGCAGTTGCAAGGTTTGACTCGCCCGACGCCCCATGATCCCGGCAGGCAGGCGCAAGGCCTACCTCTGCCACGGGCCATATCCCGGCAGGCGGGCGCGAAGACCTGCCTCAGCCCTTCACCATGATCGCCTCGAGCCGCGCCCGCGCCGTGTCGGGGATCGGCGTCGGCCGGGTGTCGGGATCCACGGCCACGTGGACGAAGAACCCCTCCACGCAGGCGATGTCCTCGTCGTTGCGGAAGATGCCGATCTCGAAGCGCACCGAGCTCGTGCCCAGCCTGCCGACCCGAATGCCCGCGTGCAGCACGTCGGGAAAGCGCGCCTCGGCGTGGTAGGTGGCGCCGCTCTCGACCACGAGGAAGCGCAGGCCGCCCTCCTGCGCGATC
The DNA here is from genome assembly GCF_900102075.1 of Salipiger thiooxidans. Taxonomy (GTDB): domain Bacteria; phylum Pseudomonadota; class Alphaproteobacteria; order Rhodobacterales; family Rhodobacteraceae; genus Salipiger; species Salipiger thiooxidans. The sequence goes on from NZ_FNAV01000006.1 coordinate 235,892, forward strand.
TCCATCCCCTGCTCGATCTGCCAGAGGCTCACCACCGTGTCGAAATAGGACAGGTAGGTAACGTTGTTGATGTGACCGTAGGTGTCGTTGTCCTTCCAGCGGGTCTGGATCTCGCGGAAGGCATGGTAGGCGGAGCGGGGTTGCGGGGGTCTGCGTGTCATCCGGATTTCAGCGCCCTGAAGGCGGCCGAGGCGCCCCAGCCCGCGGCGATGGCAATCACCAGCGACAGCAGTCCGTAGAGCGGCGGCTGGTTGCGCGAAAGGTTGTAGAGCCAGCGCTCGAGCCCGACCTTGCCGACCTGGATCACCGAGGCGTGCTGCGAGACGACGCGGCCGCCGCGGGTCAGGTAGACGCGGGTGGTGTACTCGCCCTCGACGATGTTGGCGGGCATCGAGATCGCGGTGTCGAAGAGCGTGCTGTCGCGCAGCTCGACGGTGTTCGGGCGCTGCTGGTAAAGCCCCTTGCTTTCGCGCAGGCGGATCAGCGCGTCGGTGAAGCTCTGCGAATCCTCGATGCTCATCGGCGCCCCCACCGAGCGGATGGCGCGCGCGACCGAGACCCGGTGGCGCAGATCCTCGACGTCCGAGATCACGTCGCCCCACGCGGCCGAGGTGGCCACGGCGTAGAACGAGGGCGCGGCGTCGATCTCAACCGCGTCGGTGTTGACCCAGATGCCGAGCCTCCGCTCCTTGCGCCAGACGGTGGCCGGGGTGACCGGCCCCGCGACGGTGACAATCACCTGCAGCGGCGGGTCCGAGCGGATCGGGGCCTCGCGCTTGACGGCACCGAAGATCAGGATCTCGGAGCCGTCGAAATCGGCGGTGATGTTCACGCTGTCCTTGCTGAGCCCCATGACCACTTCCTCGGCCCGGAGCGGCAGCGCGACCAGCGACAGCAGAAGGAGAAGCAGCGCCCGCATCATTCGCCCCCCGTCCCGAGTTCGTAGAGGTCGGCCGGGGTCAGGAACAGGTCCAGCGCCAGCTTGAAGCAGACCAGCAGCACCAGCGAGGCCAGCGCAATGCGCAGCTGTTCGGCCTTGAGCCGCGTGCCGATGGCGGTGCCGAACTGCGCCCCGATGACACCGCCGATCAGCAGCACCAGCGCCAGCAGCACGTCGACCGTCTGGCTGGTGATGGCGTGAGCCATGGTGGTGAAGGCGGTGACGAAGATGATCTGGAAGAGCGAGGTGCCGACCACGACCTTGGTGGGCATCCCCAGCAGGTAGATCATCGCGGGCACCATGATGAAGCCGCCGCCCACGCCCATGATGGCCGAGAGCACGCCGACAGAGACCCCGACCAGCAGCGGCGGAATCGCCGAGATATAAAGGCCCGAGGTGCGGAAGCGCATCTTGAAGGGCAGCCCGTGCACCCAGCCGTGATGGCGGCGCTTGGGCACCGCGCCCTTCTTCGAGCGGCGCAGGGCGTTGAGGCTCTCGATGAACATCAGTCCGCCGATGATGCCGAGGAAGACGACGTAGCAGAGCCGCACCAGCAGGTCGACCTGGCCCAATTGCTTGAGAAGGTTGAAGATCCAGATCCCCAGAGCCGCCCCCACGAGACCGCCGCAGAGCAGCACCGTGCCCATGCGCAGGTCAACCGTCCGTCGCTTGAGATGCGCGAGCACCCCCGAGACCGAGCTGGCGACGATCTGGTTGGCGCCGGTGGCGACCGCCACCGCGGGCGGGATCCCCATGAAGAACAGCAGCGGCGTGATCAGGAAGCCGCCTCCCACGCCGAACATGCCCGAGAGAATTCCCACCAGCCCGCCAAGGCCGAAGAGCAGGAAGATGTTGACCGAGACCTCGGCGATGGGGAGGTAGATCTGCATGGCGCGACTTTGCGAGCGCGGCGATAATTTGGCAAGCGGCGGAAGACGCTTTGTCTTCGCGCCTGCAGCAGTTTCGCCACCCTGCTCCGGCGCGACCGTCAGCGCGCGTGAAGGCCGGGCGCGCGCAGCAGCAGCCAGAGGCAGAAGCCGCTCTCGGCCAGCATCGGCAGCAGGTAGGCAGGCGCGAAGGCGGCGCCGAGCTCGGGCGCGAGGAAGCGCAGCGCGCTGCCCGCGATGTAGACCAGCCCTGACGCCGCGATCAGCCAGCCCAAGAGCGCCGGTCGTGCCCCGGCGCGCGCCAGCAGCCAGCCGGTAAGCAGGCAGTTCACCCCGAAGAACACCAGCCCGAGGTCGTAGCCGTGCGCCTGCAGCGCCATGGCAAGCTGCGCCGTCGCGGCCCCTGCCTCGCCCTGCATCTCGAGCGTCAGCAGCGCCCCCGCCTGGAACAGCAGCGACGCGGCGATCAGCCCGGCCTGCACCAGACGGAAGACCATCGCCGCCAGCGCCACCGGCGCGCTGACCGGGCGCAGGAGCTGGTAGAGCAGCACCGCCAGCGCCACGTCGGCGAGCGCCATGACGGTGTCCGCAGCGAGGCTCGCCCGCAGAAGCCCCGGTCCCGCGAGGATCCGCGCCGCCGTCTCAGCCGCGTTGCCCGGCACCACCAGCGCCCCGCGAAAGGCAAGCTCGCTGGTGAGGCCAAGTGCGATGATGCCGAGATAGAGCACGCCTGCGGCGCGGGCGGCGCCGAACGGGCGGCTACGGGCGGGGCTGGCAGGACGGGCGTCGAACATCGGGGCGGCTCCGGCGGCCTGGAGGGTGCCCCGAACCTAGGGGGTTTTGCCGTCCCTGAGTACCGTTTTCAGGCCCGGATTTTTGTGGTCCGGATTGCAGGGCGTCCCCTGCCCGGGCCCGGCTCAGCGCGGGCGCAGGCCGTCGAGGAAGATGCTGATCGAACGGTCGCGCCGGACCGCCTTCTGCTCGAGAGGGACATGTTTGCCGCTCGAGGTCATGAGCGCGTGCAGCGCATTGCCCATGACCATGTCGACCAGCAGCTCGGCGGCCTCGTCGGGCGTCATGTCGTGGCAGGTGACCTCGCCCTCCTCCAGCGCGGCGTCGAGCTCGGCCGAGATGTAGCGGATCAGCGCCCCGCGGCCGGTGGCGTCGAACTCGCGGGCTATGCCGGGATAGACCGGCGCCTCGGCGATCACCGCACGCATCAGCTCGAGCGGCGCATGCTCGAACTCGGGGGTGAAGTTCACCGTCAGCAGCTTGCGCAGCCGGTCGGGCAACGGCAGCGCGCGGTCACCCTCGTCGAGCGGCCGGAAGATGGTGCCGCCGATCCGGGCGAAGGCGGCGCCCAGCAGTTCCTCGCGGCTGGAGTACAGCGTGTAGAGCGTGCGCTTGGACATTCCCGCCCGGCGCGCGATCGCCGCCATGCTCACGTCTTCCAGCCGGCACTGGCACAGCAGCTCGCGTACGGCGTCGAGCACGATGTCCTGCCGGGTGGACTGGTCGATCTGCACCGGCCTGCCCCTCCGCCGCTGGATATAGCCGCAGCACTCCGATGATGGTTTTCGCAAATCGCGTCTCCTGTGCTGCGCTGCCGCGAAATTTGTCTGAGTCTCCGCGCTGCACTCTTTACAAAACCTGACGGTTTCCATAACGGGTTGCAAGACCGATCCGCACATGAGCGGCTCTTTGCCTTCTTCGGAGAGACATTATGCCCCAAGGATTCTTCCGATCCCTGCGCGAAAAGCTTGTGATCGGCGGCCTGTTTGCTGCCGCATCCGCCCTTCCCGTCGCCGCGCAGCAGGGCGAGGCCCCGCCGCAGCCGGTGACCGTCGTCACCCTCGAATCGTCCGACGTGACGCTGACCTCGGCGCTTCCGGGCCGGGTCACCGCCTCGGGCGTGGCCGAGGTCCGGCCGCAGGTCGGCGGCATCATCGACGAGCGCCTTTTCGAAGAGGGCCGCGACGTCACGCGTGGCGACCCGATGTACCGCATCGATTCGGCCACCTACGAGGCCGCCAAGGCCGCGGCCGAGGCATCGCTGGCACAGGCCGAGGCGCAGCTTGCCTCGGCAGAGCGCGAGGCCACCCGTCAGAACGAACTGCGCGAGCGAAACGTCGCCAGCCAGCAGACCCTGGATGACGCGCTGGCCGCGCGCGACGTGGCCGCCGCGTCGGTGAAGGTCGCCGAGGCCAACCTGCTGTCGGCCAACATCGACCTCGACCGCACCACGATCCGCGCCCCCATCTCGGGCGTCGCGGGCCTGTCGGAGGCAACGCAGGGCGCGCTCGTGACCTCGGGCCAGACCACCGCGCTGACCACCATCCGCCAGCTCGACCCGGTCTATGTCGACGTGACCCAGTCTGCCGCCGAGGTGCTGCGCTGGCGCCGGTCGGGCCAGCAGGTGGCCGAGGATTCCTCGGCCGTGGTGCACCTGCGTCTCGCCGATGGCGAGATCTACGAGCACGCGGGCTACCTCGCCGCCGCGGAGCCGCACGTCAACGAGCTGACCGGCGTGATCGTGCTGCGGCTCGAGTTCCCGAACCCCGAGCGGCTGCTGCTGCCCGGCATGTACGTGCAGGTCGAGGTGCCCCAGGGCCAGATCAACGGTGCCATCCTCACCCCGCAGGAAGGCGTGACCCGCGACCGCCGCGGCCGCCCGGTGGCCATGGTGGTGAACGCCGAGAACGTCGTCGAGACCCGCGAGCTGACCGTGCAGAGCGATCAGGGCGCCAACTGGGTCGTGACCGGCGGGCTCGAGGCGGGTGACCGCATCATCGTCGCCGGTCTGCAGAAGGTCTCGGTCGGCATGACCGTGACCCCGCAGGAGCGCAGCGCCGAGACCGAGGGAGGCGCAGAGCAGGCGCCTGCCGCCGACGCGCCCGCCAAAGAATAAGCCGCTAAAGCCGCGCCACAGGCGCCAGGAGTCCGCAATGGCCCGTTTCTTCATCGACCGTCCGGTCTTCGCCTGGGTGATTTCGATCCTCATCATGGGGGTCGGCCTGCTGTCGATCCTGAGCCTCCCGGTCGCGCAGTACCCCGAGATCGCGCCGCCCTCGGTGCGGGTCAGCGCCCAGTACCCCGGGGCCTCGGCCGAGACCGTGGCAAACACCGTCACCCAGATCATCGAGCAACAGATGACCGGGCTCGACGGCATGCGCTACATGTCCTCGTCCTCGACCTCGGCCGGCACCGCCTCGATCACGCTGACCTTCGAATCCGGGACCGACCCGGACGTGGCGCAGGTGCAGGTGCAGAACAAGCTGTCACAGGCAACCGCGCTGCTGCCCGAGACCGTGCAGCGGCAGGGCGTCACGGTCGAGAAATCCTCGTCGTCCTTCTTCATGGTGATCGGCCTGATCTCCGAGGACGGCACGCTCGAACAGGCCGACCTCTCGGACTACCTGAACTCGAACCTCGTGGACGAGTTCAGCCGGATCGAGGGCGTCGGTGGCGCGCAGGTCTTCGGCGCGCAATACGCCATGCGGATCTGGCTGCACCCGTCCAAGCTCGCCGCCTTCGAGATGACCCCGGCGGACGTGGTCAGCGCGGTCTCGGCGCAGAACGCCCAGATCTCGGCCGGTGCCTTCGGCACGCTGCCCGCGCCCGATGGCCAGCAGCTCAACGCCACGATCACCGCGCAGTCGCTGCTGTCGACCCCCGAGGATTTCCGCAACATCGTGCTGCGGGCCGAGACCGACGGCGGCCTCGTGCTGCTGCAGGACGTGGCGGACGTCGAGATCGGCGCCGAGAACTATTCCACCATCGCCCGCTACAACGGCCAGCCCGCCTCGGGCATGGCGCTGCAGCTGGCGTCGGGCGCCAACGCGCTCGACACCTCGGAGCGGGTCAAGGCACGCATCGAGGAGTTCTCCGAGTTCTTCCCCGAGGGGGTCAACTACGTCATCCCCTATGACACCACGCCCTTCATCGCGATCTCGATCCACGAGGTGCAGAAGACGCTGATCGAAGCCATCGTGCTGGTGTTCTTCGTGATGCTGCTGTTCCTGCAGAACTTCCGCGCCACGCTGATCCCGACGCTGGCGGTCCCGGTCGTCATCCTCGGCACCTTCGGGGTGCTGGCGCTGGCGGGCTTCACCATCAACACGCTGACCATGCTCGCCATGGTGCTGGCCATCGGCCTGCTCGTCGACGACGCCATCGTGGTGGTCGAGAACGTCGAGCGGATCATGGAAGAAGAGGGGCTGTCCCCGCGCGAGGCGACCCGCAAGTCGATGGGCCAGATCACCGGCGCCCTCGTCGGCATCGCGCTGGTGCTGTCGGCGGTGTTCGTGCCCATGGCCTTCTTCCCCGGCTCCACCGGGGTGATCTACCGGCAGTTCTCGATCACCATCGTCTCGGCCATGGCGCTGTCGGTGCTGGTGGCGATGACCCTGACCCCGGCGCTTTGCGCCACGCTGCTCAAGTCCAAGGACGCGCACCACACCAAGCGCGGCCCGGCGGGCTGGTTCAACAAGGGCTTCGACAAGACCACCGACGGCTATGCCGGCACCGTGGGCTGGCTGATCCGCCGCCCCTTCCGCGTGCTCATCCTCTACGCGGCGCTCGGCTACGGCATGGTGTTCCTGTTCAACAACACCCCCACCGGCTTCCTGCCGGACGAGGACCAGGGCATCCTTTTGACTCTGGTGCAGGCGCCGACCGGCGCCACCGCCGAGCGCACGCTCGAGGTGGTGAAGCAGGTCGAGAACCACTTCTCGACCAACGAGCAGGACAGCGTCGATTCGGTGTTCGGCGTGGTCGGCTTCTCCTTCGCGGGCCAGGGCCAGAACATGGGCCTCGCCTTCGTGCGGATGAAGGACTGGGACGAACGCCCCTCGCCCGCGCAGAGCGTGCAGGCGGTGGCGGGCCGTGCCTTCCCGGCCTTCATGGGCATCCAGGACGCCATGGTCTTCCCGATCGTGCCGCCCTCGGTGATCGAACTCGGCAACGTCTCGGGCTTCGACTTCTACCTGCAGGCGCAGGCCGGGCAGACCCATGAGCAACTGCTGGAAGCCCGCAACCAGCTGCTGGGCATGGCCGCGCAGAGCCCGATCCTGGGCTCGGTCCGTCCCAACGGGCTCGAGGACGCGTCGCAGTTCAACCTCGACATCGACTGGCGGGCCGCCGGCGCGATCGGGGTGTCCCCCACCAACGTCGGCAACCTGCTGTCGGTGGCCTGGGCCGGTTCGTACGTCAACGACTTCAACGACAACGGCCGGATCAAGCGCGTCTACGTGCAGGGCTCGCCGGAAAGCCGTGCGACGCCGTCGGACCTGCAGAAGTGGCGGGTCCGGAACTCGAACGGGGATCTCGTGCCCTTCGCCAACTTCACCTCCGAAAGCTGGACCTACGGCCCGCAGGGTCTCACCCGCTACAACGGCGTGCCGGCGATGCAGATCCAGGGCTCGCCCGCCGAGGGCGTCTCCACCGGCGAGGCCATGGCCGAGATCGAGCGCATCGCCTCGCAGCTGCCGCCGGGCTACTCGGTGGCGTGGACCGGCCTGTCGCTCGAGGAACGCGATTCCGGCGGCCAGGCCCCCCTGCTCTACGCGCTGTCTCTGGCGGCGATCTTCCTCTGCCTCGCGGCGCTCTACGAGAGCTGGACGATCCCGCTGTCGGTGATGCTCGCCATGCCCATCGGCGTGCTGGGCACCATGGGCGCGGCCTACTGGTTCGGCTTCGACAACGGCGTGTTCTTCCAGGTGGGCCTGCTCACCGTCATCGGGCTGACCGGCAAAAACGCGATCCTCATCGTCGAATTCGCCCGGGAAAGGTTCGAGGCCGGCGAGGAGATCCTGACGGCGGTGAAGGAGGCGGCGCGCCAGCGCTTCCGCCCGATCATCATGACCTCGCTCGCCTTCACCCTCGGCGTGGTGCCGCTGGTGCTGTCGAGCGGCGCCGGCGCCGGCGGCCGCAACGCGGTCGGTTCAGCGGTGCTGGGCGGGACCATCACCGGCACCGTGCTGGGCGTGATCTTCGTGCCGCTGTTCTTCGTGGTGGTGATGCGGATCTTCGGCCGCAAGCAGATCCGCGAGAACGCCGCGAAGGCCAAGGCCGAAACCGCCTGAGACCGAGCGCCATGACGCTTCCGACGCCGCCCCCGCCCCGGGGCGGCGTTTTCTTTTGCCGCACCGGTCTTTTCATGCGCCCGATGCCACCTAGATAACTCATATTCACGATATTGAACATGATGGCCGGCAGCGCCCGGCAGGACCACAGCAGAAAGAGACGCGACATGCCCCGCAGCCCCATCGTCAAGAGCTTCTGGGACGAACCGACCGGAAGCTGGCAATACGTCTTCCACGATCCCGCCACCATGAAGGGCGCCATCGTGGATCCGGTCTGGGACTACGATCCGCTGGCCGCGGCGACCTCGACCCGGAACGCCGATGCGATCCTTGCCTACGTGCGCGAGGCGGGCATCGAGATCGTCTGGATCCTCGACACCCACCCCCACGCCGACCACTTCTCGGCGGCGCCCTACCTGCAGGAGCAGCTCGGAGCCCCAACCGCCATCGGCGAGAAGGTGGTGAAGGTCCAGAGGCTCTGGAAGGAGATCTACCACCTCGGCGACGACTTCCCCATCGACGGCTCTCAATGGGACCGGCTCTGGGCCGATGGCGCGCGCTTCGAGGTGGGCGAGATCCCGGTCACGGTGATGTTCTCGCCCGGCCACACGCTGGCCTCGGTCACCTATGTCGCCGGCGATGCGGCCTTCGTGCACGACACGCTCATGATGCCCGACAGCGGCAGCTCGCGCGCGGATTTCCCCGGCGGGTCCTCGGCAGAGCTCTACGCCTCGATCCGGCGTATCCTTGCCCTCCCCGACGACACCCGCGTCTACGTCGGCCACGACTACGCGCCGGAGGGCCGGGACGCCGAATGCTGCGCCACGGTGGCCGAGCACAAGGCCAGCAACATCCACTTCCGCGACGATCCCACCGAGGCCGAGTACCGCGCCACCCGCGATGCCCGCGACGCCACCCTGCCGCTGCCGAAGCTCATGCTCGCCGCACTGCAGATCAACACCCGCGGCGGACGCAAGCCCGCCCCCGAGAGCGACGGCCGCAGCTATCTCAAGATCCCGCTGGATTATTTCGAGCCTCGGTGAGGGCGCCCTTGCCCGGCGGTCGGAAGGGCGGTGAGGGCGGGATGCCTCCGGCGGGAGTTTATCCGGCAAGATGAAGGGGCGGGTTGCGCGTTTGCCCTGGGGACGTGCGTGTTGGAAGCGTCTGGGTGGTGCGCCTTGGAGGGGGGCGGTGCTGCGCAGGCGGCGGCGTTTGACGGTGGCGGTGGCGGGGATTTCGCGGGGGCGTGGTGCCTGCGCTTTCGCGAGAGGTCTTTTCGGGCGCCGGGAAGGGGCCGCGCCCCTTTCCCCCTGCGCCGCGATGGGGTAAGCCGCAGCGGATACAAAAACCAACCCCGGGCGCCATCGCGATGAAATTCACGCTTTCCTGGCTGAAAGAGCACCTCGACACCCAGGCCTCGGTCGACGAGATCACCGAGGCCCTGACCGATCTTGGACTGGAAGTCGAAGGGGTCGAGAACCCCGCCGACCGCCTGTCCGCCTTTACCATCGGCAAGGTCCTGAAGGCCGAGAAGCATCCCGACGCGGACAAGCTTCGGGTCTGCACGGTGATGACCGACGAGGGCGAGAGCCAGATCATCTGCGGCGCGCCCAATGCGCGCGAGGGCATCACCGTGGTGGTGGCCAAGCCCGGCACCTATGTGCCCGGCATCGACACCACGATCCAGGTCGGCAAGATCCGCGGCATCGAGAGCTTCGGCATGATGTGCTCGGAGCGCGAGATGGAGCTGTCGGAAGAGCATGACGGCATCATCGAGCTGTCCTCGGGCGAGGTCGGCCAGCGCTTCGTCGATTGGCTCGCCGAGAACGACCCCGCCAAGGTCGACCCGGTCATCGAGATCGCCATCACCCCCAACCGCCCCGACGCGCTCGGTGTGCACGGCATCGCCCGCGATCTCGCGGCGCGCGGCCTCGGCACGCTGAAGCCGCTGGCCGAGGTCACCGTGCCCGGCGCCTTCCCCTGCCCGGTCTCCGTGACCATCGAGGACAGCGCGACGGAAGGCTGCCCGGTGTTCTACGGTCGCCTGATCCGCGGCGTGAAGAACGGCCCGTCGCCGACGTGGCTGCAGAGCCGCCTGAAGGCCATCGGCCTGCGACCGATCTCGTTCCTCGTGGACGTGACCAACTTCTTCACCTTCGACCGCAACCGCCCGCTGCACGTCTTCGACGCCGACAAGATGACCGGCGGCCTGCGGGTGCACGCGGCCGCGGGCGGCGAGACGCTCAAGGCGCTGGACGAGCGCACCTACACCCTGGAGCCGGGGATGATCCTCATCTCCGACGACACCGGCCCCGAGAGCCTTGGCGGCGTCATGGGCGGCGAGCCGACGGGCGTGTCCGACGAGACCGTCAACGTCTTCCTCGAAGCGGCGTATTTCGACACGATCCGCACCGCCTACACAGGCCGCGGGCTGAAGATCAATTCCGACGCCCGCTACCGCTTCGAGCGCGGCATCGACCCGGCCTCGGCTGCCCCCGGCATCGAGGCGGCGACCCGGATGATCCTCGACATCGCCGGCGGCGAGGCCTCCGAGGTCGTCGTTGCGGGCGCGGTTCCGGACGTGTCGCGGGCCTACCGGCTCGACACCGACCGGGTGATCAGCCTCGTCGGCATGGAGATCCCCGCAGCCGAGCAGCGCGCGACACTCGAGGCGCTCGGCTTCACGCTCGACGGCGACATGGCGCAGGTGCCCTCGTGGCGCCCCGACGTCATGGGCGAGGCGGATCTGGTCGAGGAAGTGGCGCGCGTGGCCTCGCTCACCAAGCTCAAGGGCCAGCCGATGCCGCGCCCGCAGGCCGGCGTTCCGGCGCCGATCCTGTCGCCGATGCAGAAGCGCGAGCAGGTGGCCCGGCGCACCGTGGCCGAGCTCGGCTACAACGAGTGCGTGACCTACAGCTTCGTCGACAAGCTGGCGGCCGAGCTCTTCGGCGGCGGCAGCGATGCCACCATGCTCGCCAACCCGATCAGCTCGGAGCTGAGCCACATGCGCCCGCAGCTCCTGCCGGGGCTGCTGCGCGCGGCGGCCCGCAACCAGGCGCGCGGCTTCGCCGACCTGGCGCTGTTCGAGGTGGGCGCGGCCTTCCAGGGCGGCGAGCCCGGCGAGCAGCACACGCAGGTCACCGGCCTCCTGGTCGGCCGCACCGGTCCCAAGGACGTGCACGGCGGTTCGCGCCCGGTCGATCTCTACGACGCCAAGGCCGATGCCGAGGCGGTGCTCTCGGCCATGGGGGCGCCCGCCAGAATGCAGATCCTGCGCGGTGCCGAGGACTGGTGGCACCCGGGGCGTCACGGCAAGCTCTGCCTCGGCCCCAAGAAGGTGCTGGGCCTCTTCGGCGAGATCCACCCCAAGGTGCTGTCCGAGCTGGGCGTGAAGGGCCCGGCGGTGGGCTTCACGCTCTACCCGGCCGAGATCCCGCTGCCGCGCTCCAAGGGGTCGAGCCGTCCGGCGCTGATCCTCAACGACCTGCAGGCGGTCGAGCGTGACTTCGCCTTCGTGGTCGACGCGGATGTCGCGGCGCTGGATCTGGTGAACGCCGCTGCCGGTGCCGACAAGGCGCTGATCGAAGAGGTGCGGGTGTTCGACGAGTTCATCGGCGGCAGCCTCGGCGAGGGCAAGAAGTCGCTGGCGATCACCGTGCGGCTGCAGCCTTCGGGCGAGACGCTGAAGGAGAAGGACATCGAGGCGGTCGCCGCGAAGATCGTCGAGAAGGTCAGCAAGGCCACCGGCGGCACGCTGCGCGGCTGAGCCCCCCCTCCCCCGGAACGCGGAAGAGGCGCGACCAGCCCGGTCGCGCCTCTTTTCGTGTCATCCTCTGGCCGGAGCCGGTCGCGTCAAGTGGTCTTGCGTGCGCAGGCGTCCTTGCCCGCACCGGCCTTGGCATCTCCCTTCGCGGCGGCATGGGCCCTTGCGGGCTCCTTTGCGGTCCGGGTCTTCCCGACCGGGGTGGTCTCGGACTGTTGCCGAACCTCCTTCTTCCCCACGCCCTTGCCGGTTGCGGCGGTCTTGGTCTCGGCCCTCATCTGGCCCGGGGCGCGGTCTGCTTCGCATGATCTGCTCCTGCGCCCTGGCAGGTGCGGCGGTCTCGTGCGTCTCCTGCCCGCGCGTCAGGAGACGCGGGCCGGTCGCGCCCCGGGCGCTGGCGGCACCGTAGAAGCCGAGGGCGATGGCGGCGGCGGAGAGATTTGCGAAAGGTCTCACCTGCTCAGCGCCTCTTGCTTGAGGTCAGCGGTGACACGCAGAGCCCGCCGTTCCCGTCGCTGATTTCCGTCGCCGCGCAGAAGATTTTCCGAAGGGCGCGTTAGTCTGCCGACAGTTCGTCGAAGACGGCCAGCGCCTTGGCCGCGTACATCAGCCCCGGGCCACCGGCCATCTGGATCGAGGTGCCGAGGATCTCGCCGATCTCCTCGCGCGTGGCGCCGATCCGCACCAGCGCCGAGACGTGGGTGAGGATGCAATCCTCGCAACGCAGCGCCACGGCGATGCCCAGCGCGATGAACTCCTTCTGCTTCTTGTCGAGAGCGCCATCGGCCGAGGCCGCCTGCTCGAGCGCCACGAAGCCGGCGAAGGTGTCGGGGATCGCCTTGCGCATGTTGCGGAGGTTGTTGCGGGTGTCGGCCAGCTTGTCCTTGTAGGTCATATCAGACTCCTGAGATATGTTTGAGCCCGTCAAACCACCTCTGCCCGTACCGATCCTTGATCGAAATCATCCCGGTCGGGAAATACTCTTGGAGGGAGCCGCGCATCGCCTGCCTGTGGCTTGGCGATCTGCGTCCCGAACCTCTCGGAATATCCGGGCCGCGTCGGAAGGGCCCCGACAGTTCGCGCAGACCTCGACCAATCACAAGCCCGGGGGGCGGCGGCCTTCGGCCTTGGTTCCCCGCCGGGGCGTGACGGTCTTTACCGGACCATTGCCCGGCAAAGGGAAAGGGACCGCCCGACGGACGGTCCCTGATGTGTTCAAGCCGGCAATCACCTGCGCCTGGATCTCGGCGTGCCGCCGCGGTACCGCACCCCGGAGGGTCCCCGACATCGTCAGCCGAGCAACCGGCGCGCAATCACCTGTGCCTGGATCTCGGCGGCCCCCTCGAAGATGTTGAGGATGCGGGCGTCGCAGAGGATGCGGCTCACGGTGTATTCCAGCGCGAAGCCGTTGCCGCCGTGGATCTGCAGCGCGTTGTCGGCGTTGGCCCATGCCACGCGGGCGCCCAGCAGCTTGGCCATGCCGGCTTCGAGATCGCAGCGGATGCCCTCGTCCTTTTCCCGCGCCGAGAAATAGGTGAGCTGGCGGGCGATCATCAGCTCCACCGCCATCATCGCAAGCTTGCCGGACACGCGCGGGAAGGCGATCAGCGACTTGCCGAACTGCTTGCGCTCCTCGGCGTAGCGCATGCCCACGTCAAGCGCCGCCTGCGCCACGCCGATGGCGCGCGCCGCGGTCTGGATGCGGGCGGATTCGAAGGTCTCCATCAGCTGCTTGAAGCCCTTGCCCTCCTCGCCGCCGAGCAGGTTCTCGCCCTGGACCTTGAAGCCGTCGAAGCCGAGCTCGTATTCCTTCATGCCGCGGTAGCCCAGCACCTCGATCTCGCCGCCAGTCATGCCCGGGGTCGGGAACGGATCCTCGTCGGTGCCCGGCGTCTTCTCGGCCAGGAACATCGACAGGCCCTTGTAGTCCGAGGTCGCAGAATCGGTCCGCGCCAGCAGCGTCATCACGTGGGCACGGGCGGCGTGGGTGATCCAGGTCTTGTTGCCGGTGATCGTGTAGTCGCCGTCCTCGCCCCTGACCGCGCGGGTGCGCAGCGAGCCGAGGTCCGAGCCGGTGTTGGGCTCGGTGAAGACCGCGGTGGGCAGCTTCTCGCCCGAAGCCAGCGCCGGCAGCCACTTCTGCTTCTGCTCGTCGGTGCCCCCGGCGAGGATCAGCTCGGCGGCGATCTCGGACCGGGTGCCCAGCGAGCCCACGCCGATGTAGCCGCGCGACAGCTCCTCGGAGACCACGCACATCGACGCCTTCGACAGGCCGAAGCCGCCGTATTCCTCGGGGATGGTCAGGCCGAAGACGCCCATCTCGGCCAGCTCCTCGATCACCTCCATCGGGATCAGCTGGTCCTTGAGGTGCCACTCGTGTGCGAAGGGTTCGATCTTGTCGACGGCGTAGCGGCGGAACTGCTCGCGGATCATCTCGAGCTCGTCATCGAGCGCGGTCTTGCCCACGGTGATCTCGGCCGAACGCTCCTGCATCAGCTCCACGAGGCGGCTGCGGGCGGACTGGGTGTTGCCCCTGGTCATCAGCGTGGTCACGGCGTCGGTGCAGAGCGACATCACCGCGTCGCGGCCAAGGCCCATGTCCTTGAGGCGCACCATCTCGCCCTGGTTCATCTGGATGCCGCCAACGATCTGGCTCAGGTACTCGCCGAACGCGATCTGGTGGATCAGCGCCTCGACCTCGCCGAAGCTGCCCTCGGAGGTCAGCTTGTCGGCCCAGTACTGCATCTGGCGCAGGCTTTCGACGTAGGTCGCGAGCCAGGCCAGCCCGTGCGCGGCGAACTGGTTTTCCTCGATCAGCCGGCCCGAGACGCGGCCATCCTCCTCGACCGTGTCGCGCACCGACTGGCGCGCCATCTCGAGAACTGCTTCCGCCGGCGCGATGGCCGCCTTGGTCAGGGCCAGCAGATCGTCGAGCAGGATGCTCTGGCCCATTGCCATGTCCTGTCCATCATGTGCCATGAATCACTCCCTTCTCCTGGTCGGGTCGGAGATAGTCACTTTGCAGGTGCAGCGCAACATAAATGCGCCAAAGACGCTACCGCGGTTTTATTATTGCGCATTAAATTCTGCCGGGACTTGCCCTAAGAGCATGATATGAGCAGCCCATGGACAGTTTGCTTACCCTGATTTCCCCTTCCGCGCTGGTTCTTTCTTTCGGAGTCGCGCTTCTCGCTGGCCTCGTGAAGGGCATGGTGGGCTTTGCGATGCCGATGATCCTGATTTCCGGGCTCGGCAGCTTCCTGTCGCCCGAGCTGGCGCTGGCCGGGCTGATCCTGCCGACGCTCGCGACCAATGCCATCCAGGCGTTGCAGCACGGCGCCGGGGCGGCGCTGGGATCGCTGCGCAGGTTCCGCATCTTCCTCGGCTGCGGCCTCACCTTCCTGCTGCTGTCGTCGCAGCTGGTGCGGGTGCTCCCGGTCGAGGTGCTGCTGGCGATGATCGGCGCGCCGGTGGCGGTGTTCTGCGCGCTGCAGATCGCCGGCTGGCGCCCGCACCTGAAGAACGGCCAGACGCCGCTGGTCGAGGCCACGGTGGGCAGCGTCGCCGGCTTCCTCGGCGGCATGTCCGGGGTCTGGGGCCCGCCCATGGTCGCCTACCTGACCGCCATCGACACCGAGAAGCGCGAGCAGATCCGCATCCAGGGTGTGGCCTACGGCCTTGGCGCGGTGGCACTGGTGGCCGCACACACGCTCTCGGGGGTGCTCAATGCGCAGACGGTGAAGTTCTCGGCGCTGATGCTGGCCCCCGCCCTGCTGGGCATGTGGGTCGGGATGCGGATCCACGACCGCATCGACCAGACCACCTTCCGCCGGATCACGCTCTGGGTGCTGCTGATCGCGGCGCTGAACCTGCTGCGCCGCGCCTTCTTCGCCTGAGCGTTACCGGCCCGGATCAGCCCAGCGCCGGTTCCGCCGCGTATTTCTCGAGCATTGCCGGGTCCACCTCGACCCCGAGCCCCGGCCCGGTGGGCACGTGTACCCGCCCCTTCCGCACCGGGAAAGGCTCGGTGAGGATGTCCTCGGAGGCGTAGTAGGTGGACATGTAGTACTCGCAGTCGAGCCGCAGATCGGGCAGCGCCGCCATCAGGTGCGCCCCCGCCGCGTGGGCGAGCCCGGTCTCGAACATGCAGCCGCCGTAGACCTCGATCCCCGCCGCCCGCGCGATGGCGCCGACCTCGAGCGACCGCCGGATGCCGCCGGACTTCATCACCTTCAGCGAGAAGATGTCGGCCATGCGGATCTGCGCGCCGTAGAGCGCCTCGCGGACGCCGAACACCGACTCGTCGGCCATGATCGGCGTGTCGATGACATGGGTGATGTGGGCCAGCGCCTCGCGCTCGTGCATCTTCACCGGCTGCTCGACGAAGGTCGGGCGGAAGGCCTCGAGATCGCGGATGCAGCGCACCGCGTCATAGGTCGGAAGGCCCTGGTTGTAGTCGATGCGCAGGTCGGCCTCGGCGCCGTAGATGCCGCGCAGCTTCTCGAGCCGCATCAGGTCGAAGGCATGGCCCGCGAAGCCGGTCTTCATCTTGAAGATCCGCACGCCGTCCTCCCACATGGCAGCCACGTCCTCTAGATCCTTGCCGAAATCGGGATTGGCGACCGAGAAGCTGAGCCGCATGTCCTCGCGCATCCGCCCGCCGACCAGTTCGCTTACCGAAAGCCCGCTGATCTTGCCGGCAAGGTCCAGCAGCGCCATCTCGAGCGCGGCCTTGGCCTCGGCATGGCCGGTGAGCAGCGTCTCGACCAGCGCCATGATCGGCTCGACCTGCACCGGGTCGCGCCCAAGGAGGTGTTCGCGCAGGTAGACGTGCAGCGCCGCCACCGCACCCTCGGCGGTGCCGGTGAAGACCGGCCAGGGCGCGGCCTCGCCCCAGCCGGTGAGGCCGGTGTCGGTCCCCAGCTCCAGGATCACCGTGTGGATATCGGCAACGTCGCCGATGCCGTGGGAATGCACCGCCTTGCCGGGGATGCGGATGCGGTGGACGCGCAGGGTTCGGATCTTGTGGTCGCTCATCGGCTTGGCCCCCAAATGTCAGTAGCGTGGATCGTCGAGCCCGGCGGCGAAGCGGTCCGGGGCCAGCGACTGGTGGAACCAGCGCAGGAAGGTGTAGATCGAGAAGACCGGCAGCCCCAGCGCCTTGCGCAGGTCCGCCGCATAGGGCGTCATGTTGGTGCATTCGAGCACGATGGCCCCGACCTCGGGGTGTTGGCTCACCAGCGCCCGACCGGCCTGCAGCAGGTCGCGGCGGCAGGCGTCGAAGTCGATGTCGAGCTCGTCGCCGAGGATCGCGCGGGTAAACTCGGTCCCCGCCTCGGTGCTCATGATCGGTGTGTCGAGCGGCACGTTCGCCGCCGCAAGGTGGGCGTCGGTGAGGGTCGAGGCCGAGATCGTCAGGATGCCCACGCGCTTGCCCGGCGGCAGCATCGCCTGCACCATCGGCACCTGCATCAGCGACGAGGTCGCCACCGGCACCGGCACGGCGCTGGCGATCTGGTCCTGCACGATGGAGAGGAAACCGCAGTTGGTGGTGATGCCGTCGCAGCCATGCGCCACCAGATCCTGCGCCGCGGCGATGAAAAGATCGACCAGCACCCGCGCGTCCTGCCGCACCACCTTCTCCGGGGTCGCGCTGCGCACGATGCGGAACTGCACCGGGAAGGGCCAGGTGGCGGCGTTGCCGATGTCTCCGGGAATGCGCGGGAACCGCGTCTCGAGCATCAGGATGCCCAGGTTGGCCCCAAAGACGGTCTTGCCGCCGCGTTCGGTCGTCATCGTCGCTCTCCTGTCCGCACCCGGCGCAGAACGCGCCCGGGCGCGGGCAGTGTCAAGGGGTGCCGCTTCTGATGCCCAAGGCCAGGACCAGCATTGCCCGCAGGGTGACCAACCGGCCGGGCGCCCTGCCCCGGAGAAGCGCTTACCCCAGGCGGTCGCTCAGAACGCCTGCGCCGCGGCCACCGCGCGCTTCCACGCGGCGTATTTCTCTTCGCGCAGGTCCGCGTCCATGGCTGCCTCGAACTTGCGCTCCAGCGCCCAGGTCGCGGCGAAGCCCTCCATGTCCGGGTAGATCCCCGCCCGCTGCCCGGCGAGCCAGGCTGCGCCCATCGCCGTGGTCTCGAGCACCTGCGGCCGGTCGACCGATGCGCCGGTGATGTCGGCGAGGAACTGCATCGCCCAGTCGCTGGCGCTCATGCCGCCGTCGACGCGCAGCGCCGTGTCATCGGCGCCGGTCCAGTCGGCGTGCATCGCCTCGAGCAGGTCTCGGGTCTGGTAGCCGACGCTCTCAAGCGCCGCGCGGGCAAGCTCGGCCGGGCCGCTGTTGCGGGTGAGCCCGAAGACCGCGCCCCGGCATTCGGCGTTCCAGTAGGGCGCACCGAGGCCGGTGAAGGCCGGCACCAGCACGATCCCCTGCGCGGCATCGGCGGCCTCGGCCAGTGGCTGGCTCTCGCGCGCTTCGCGGATCACCTTGAGCCCGTCGCGCAGCCACTGGATCACCGCGCCCGCGATGAAGATGGAGCCCTCGAGCGCATAGGTCCGCTTGCCGTCGAGCTGGTAGGCGATGGTCGAGAGCAACCGATTCTGCGAGGTCACCAGCTCCTCGCCGGTGTTCAGAAGCGCAAAGCAGCCGGTGCCGTAGGTGGACTTGAGCATCCCCGGCCGGAAGCAGGCCTGCCCGATGGTCGCCGCCTGCTGGTCGCCCGCGACGCCGAGGATCGGGATCTCGGTGCCAAAGAGATCGGCGCGCGCCATGCCAAAATCGGCGGCGCAATCGCGCACCTCGGGCAGCATCGACATGGGGATGCCGAGCAGCTCGCACATGGTCGAGGACCAGCGCCCGTGGCGGATGTCGTAGAGCATGGTGCGGGCGGCGTTGGTGGCGTCGGTGACGTGCTCGCGCCCGCCGGTCATCTTCCAGATGAGCCAGGTGTCCACGGTGCCGAAGACCAGCTCTCCGGCCTCGGCCCGGGCCCGCGCGCCCTCGACATTGTCGAGGATCCACGCCACCTTGGTGCCCGAGAAATACGGGTCGAGCAACAGCCCGGTCTTGCGGGTCACCGTTTCTTCGTGGCCCTCGGCCTTCAGCGCCTTGCAGAACTCCGAGGTGCGCCGGTCCTGCCAGACGATGGCGTTATAGACCGGCTGGCCGGTGTTGCGGTCCCAGACCAGCGTCGTCTCGCGCTGGTTGGTGATGCCGATGCCGGCGATGTCCGCGGCGCCCAGCCCCGCCTTCTCCATCACCCCGCGGCAGGTCGCGGCGGTGGTGGTCCACAGGTCCGAGCAGTCGTGCTCGACCCAGCCCGAATGCGGATAATGCTGGGCGAACTCCTCCTGCGCGATGGCGGCAATCTTCAGGTCCTTGTCGAACAGAATGGCCCGGCTCGACGTGGTGCCCTGGTCGATCGCTAGAATGTAACCCATCTCTCCCCCCGATAGTCTGCGTCACACGCGGCGCTCAGGCCGCAACAGTTTGCGGGCGATGTCAATTCGCCCCGATCATTTTGCCTGTCGCTCAGCCCACGGCCCGGGTCTCGTGCCGGCGCCGCGCCGCCATGTAATCCTCGAGCGCAGCGACCTGCGGCTCCGACAGGTGCAGGCCCAGCTTTGTGCGCCGCCAGAGCACGTCCTCGGCGGTGCGGGCGAATTCCTTGGTCATCAGCCAGTCGACCTCGGCACCGCAGAGCGTCGCACCGAAATCCGGTCCGAGGTCGTCGGCGATGCGCGGAGAGCCCAGCGCCTGCACCGCCTCGGTGCCGTAGGTGCGCACCAGCCGCCGGGCCCAGCGGTCCGACAGGAACGGGCAGGCCTTCTGCAGATCGAAGATCTGGCGGTCGACGCCATCCGCCGGGAAATCCCCGCCGGGCAGCGGCGCGCCGGCGGTCCACGGGTCGGTGACGCCGCTGATGTGCTCTCCGATGCGGGCCATCGCGCCCTCGGCCAGGCGCCGGTAGGTGGTGATCTTGCCGCCGAACACGTTCAGCACCGGCGCCCCGCCGGCGCCCTCGACCTTGAGCGTGTAGTCCCGTGTCGCCGCCGTGGCGCTGGTCGCGCCGTCATCGTAGAGCGGCCGCACGCCGGAATAGGTCCAGACCACGTCGTCCTTCGTGATCTCGCGCTTGAAGTAGCGGTTGGCGAAGGCGATCAGGTAATCGCGTTCCTCGGGGGTACAGACCGGCGGGCTGTCGGGGTCGTGGTGTTCCGCGTCGGTGGTGCCGATCAGGGTGAAATCCTGCTCGTAGGGAATGGCGAAGATGATCCGCCCGTCGGTGCCCTGGAAGAAGTAGCACTTGTCATGATCGTAGAGCTTGCGCGTAACGATGTGCGAGCCGCGCACCAGCCGCACACCTTCGTTCACGTTGAGATGAACGGTGTCCTTGATGATCTCGCCGACCCACGGACCGCCCGCGTTCACCAGCATCCGCGCACGGTGCACGGCGGTCTCGCCGGTCTCGGTATCACGGGTCTCGACCCGCCAGACGCCGTACTCGCGCGCCGCCGAGAGCACCTTGGTGCGGGTGAGGATGGTCGCGCCGCGCGCCTCGGCATCGCGGGCGTTCAGCACCACGAGGCGCGAATCCTGCACCCAGCAGTCGGAATATTCGTAGGCGGTCTCGAAGCGGTCGTCGATCGGCGCGCCCTCGGGGGTGCCGGGCAGGCTCAGCGAGGTGGTGCCGGGCAGGATCTTCCGGCCACCGAGATGGTCGTACATGAAGAGCCCCAGCCGGATCAGCCAGGCCGGGCGGCGGCCCTTCATCCACGGCATCACGGTCGTAAGAAGCTTCGAGGTCGGCGTCTCGCTCTCGAACCGCATCGAAGGGTGGTAGGGCAGCACGAAGCGCATCGGCCAGCTGATGTGGGGCATCGCGCGCAGCAGGGTCTCGCGCTCGATCAGCGCTTCGCGGACGAGGCGGAATTCGAAGTACTCGAGGTAGCGCAGGCCGCCGTGGAAGAGCTTGGTCGAGGCAGAGGACGTGGCGGAGGCAAGGTCGTTCATCTCTGCCAGCGTGACCGAGAGGCCGCGGCCCGCGGCGTCGCGTGCGATGCCGCAGCCGTTGATGCCACCACCGATGATAAAGAGGTCCGTCGCGTCGCTCTCTTCCATGAGTTGCCCTGCCTTCTGCTTGTTCCGGCGCCACAGTGATACGACCATGATTGCGCGTTTCGCAACCGTTGGTTTTCGTTTTCGTTCGTTTTCCCGTCACCGGCAATCGTGCCGGGCGACGGTTTCCGAGGGTTTCCTAACTCAATCCAATGGCCCCACCGAATGTTCCGCCCCTCGCCCGAGGTTTGCGAAAAACCGCGAACCGGTCCGGGCCTCGGATCGCCGGGTCAGGCGGCCCGGCCCGGGGCGCGCGACGGCCGGGACCGGCTGCCGCCTTGACACTTCGGGGCCTCCCCCCCATGAAACCGGAGCAACCGGAACAAGAGGCAGTGTTCATGGCGAAAGAGAAGGAAAAGGGCGGGATCCTGGAGACCGTCAAGACGATCGTCTACGCCCTGCTGATCGCAGGCGTTTTCCGCACCCTGTTCTTCCAGCCGTTCTGGATTCCCTCGGGTTCGATGAAGGACACGCTGCTGATCGGCGACTTCCTGTTCGTGAACAAGATGAGCTACGGCTATTCCTACGCCTCCTGCCCCTCGATCCGCCTGCCGCAGATCGGCATCGACATCGACGCCAAGGACATCTGCGGATGGCTCGGCGGCGACAACGAGCGCCTTTTCGGCTCGGAGCCCGAGCGCGGCGACATCGTGGTGTTCCGCCACCCGGTCCACGGCACCGACTTCATCAAGCGCCTGATCGGACTGCCCGGCGACCGCATCCAGGTCAAAAACGGCCTGCTCTACATCAACGATGAGCCCGTCCAGGTCGAGCGCAACGGCACCTTCACCGAGGTCGCCGAGCCGCAGGGCCCGCAGCAGCTACGCCCGCGCTGCGAGAACGGCCCGGTGGGCACCGGCGGCACCTGCGAGAAATCGCGCTGGACCGAGACCCTTCCGAACGGCAAGACTCATGACATCCTGAACATCGCGATGCAGGGATCGGACAATACCGGAGTCTACACCGTGCCCGCTGGTCACTATTTCATGATGGGCGACAACCGCGACAACTCGTCCGACAGCCGCGTGCCGAACGCCGCAGGTGGCGTCGGCTTCGTTCCCTTCGAAAACCTGATCGGCAAGGCCAATCGCGTGGTGTTCTCGTCCGCGGGCAACTCCATGCTCTACTTCTGGACTTGGCGCGCCAACCGCTTCTTCCACAAACTGCAATGAAACGCTCTGCCGAGATAGCCGCGCTCGAGCAGCGTCTCGGCCACCGCTTCGCCGACCCGGAGCGGCTGCGCCGCGCGCTCACCCATTCGTCGATGTCCGCGCCGGGCCGCGAGGACAACCAGCGGCTCGAGTTCCTCGGCGACCGCGTGCTGGGCCTTGTCATGGCCGAGGCGCTGCTGTCCGAAGATCGCGGCGCCAGCGAAGGCCAGCTGGCACCCCGCTTCAACGCGCTGGTGCGCAAGGAAGCCTGCGCCGAGGTCGCCCGCGAAATCGACCTCGGGGCCGCGCTGAAGCTCGGGCGCTCCGAGATGATGTCCGGCGGGCGGCGCAAGATGGCGCTGCTGGGCGACGCCATGGAGGCGGTGATCGCGGCGGTCTATCTCGACGCCGGGTTCGGCACCGCCAAGGCGCTGGTGCTGCGGCTCTGGGGCGACCGCATCGCGCGGGTCGAGGAAGACGCGCGCGACGCCAAGACCTCTCTGCAGGAATGGGCTCAGGCGCGCGGCATGGTGCCGCCGAGCTACACCGAGGTCGCCCGCGAGGGGCCGGACCACGCACCAGTCTTCACCATCGAGGCCAGGCTCGAGAACGGCGCCGCGGCGCGTGCCACCGCCGGCTCCAAGCGCAAGGCCGAACAGCAGGCCGCCTCGGGGCTTCTCGACAAGGTGACCAATGGCTGACGGCGTCGGGCCGGGCCCGGGCAGCGGGCCCGGCGCGCGCGGCAACGCCCTTGGCGCGCTCTTCATGGTCATCGCCATGACACTCTTCGCGGTCGAGGATTCGCTCTTCAAATCCGTCACCCCCGCCCTGCCCCCCGGGGTCGCCACGCTGATCTTCGGCCTGACAGGCACCACGCTCTACGTGCTGATGACGCTGCGCGCCGGCGAGCCGGTGCTGCATCCGGCGATCCTGCGGCCCTCGCTGATGATCCGCACCTTCTTCGAGATCGTCGGGCGGCTGTTCTTCGCCCTGTCGCTGGCCTACACGCCGCTGTCGGTCACCTCGTCGATCCTTCAGGCGGCACCGCTCGTGGTGACCGCGGGCGCGGCGCTCCTGCTGAACGAGACGGTGGGCCCCCGGCGCTGGGCCGCCATGGCCATCGGCTTCGTCGGCGTGCTGATGATCCTGCGCCCCACCCCGGACGCCTTCCGCCCCGACGCGCTGCTGGCGGTGGCTGGGATGATCGGATTCGCCATGCGCGACCTCTTCACCCGCGCGAGCCCGCCCGCGGTCTCGGCCAACCAGCTGGGCGTTCTGGGCTTTGCGGTCATCGTCACCGCGGGCCTGCTGATGCTGCCCTTCGACCCGACCCCGCCGCGCCTGCCCGACGCGGGCGAGCTCTGGCGGCTGCTGCTGACCGGCGTCGTGGGCGTGACCGCCTATACCGCGCTCACCCGCGCGATGCGCAGCGGCGAGGTCTCGGTGGTCGCGCCGTTCCGCTACTCACGTCTGCTGGTCGCGTTGCTCTTCGCCTTCCTCTTCTTCGGCGAGCGCCCCGACCTCTGGACCCTCGCCGGTGGCGCGCTGATCGTCACGAGCGGGCTCTACACCCTGATCCGCAGCGCCCGCAAAGGCTGAACCGCCGCGCGCGATCGTCCCGAAACCTTGCCACTCCAAAAGTTTCGCCCGAAATCGGCGCGAGATCCCAACGCACAGTGCAGAGATTGCAGCACCTCCGGAGGCTCCGATCCCTTCTCGCCCCCGCGTTCCTGCTCGGCGCCACCCCCGCCAGCGCCCTCGACACCGCAAGCGACGTCGATCTCAGGGAGTCCACGGCCTTCCTCATCAACACCAACGGCGACCTCAGCGCCGAGATCAATTCGGTGATCCCGACCTCCGGGCGCGACCTCTGCCGCATCGGCTGCACCTAAGTACCGCGCGGGCAGCGGGCGGGTGTCCGGGATTCTGAACGCCCGCACTCGGGTCGCCCGCCAGAACCGAAGGCGACGCGGGCACTGGTCCGCACCGGCGCAATGAGGTAAAGGCATCCGATCACAGAACCGGATCGCCCAATGACCACACGCGCAGGCTTCATAGCCCTCATCGGAGAGCCCAACGCGGGCAAATCCACGCTCACCAACCGCATGGTCGGGGCGAAGGTCTCGATCGTGACGCACAAGGTGCAGACGACCCGCGCCCGCATCCGCGGCGTGGCAATGGAGGGTGACAGCCAGCTGATCTTCGTCGACACGCCCGGCCTCTTCAAGCCGCGCCGCCGGCTCGACCGGGCGATGGTCGCCGCCGCCTGGGGCGGTGCTGCGGACGCGGACATCATCGTGCTGCTGATCGAGGCCCACCGCGGCGTCACCGAAGGCGTCGAACGCATCATCGACGGGCTGGCCGAGCTGCCGCACGGTCGCAAGGTGGCGCTGGCGATCAACAAGATCGACCGCGTCGAGGCACCGGTGCTGCTGGCGTTGTCCAAGGACCTGAACGACCGCTACGCCTTTGCCAACACCTTCATGATTTCGGCCGAGCGCGGCTACGGCGTCGCCGACCTGCGCAAGTGGCTGGCCGAAGAGGTCCCCGAGAGCCCGTGGCTCTACCCCGAGGACCAGATCGCCGACCTGCCGATGCGCATGATCGCGGCCGAGATGACCCGCGAGAAGCTCACCCTGCGGCTGCACCAGGAGCTGCCCTACCAGCTTACCGTCGAGACCGAGCACTGGCAGGAGCGCGAGGACGGCAGCGCCCGCATCGACCAGATCATCTATGTCTCGCGCGACGGCCACAAGGGCATCGTGCTGGGCCACAAGGGCGAGACGATCAAGGCCATCGGACAGGCCGCCCGCGCCGAGATCGAGGAATTCCTCGGGCGCAAGATCCACCTCTTCCTGCAGGTGAAGGTGCGCGAGAACTGGCAGGACGAGGCCGAGCGTTATTCCGAGATGGGGCTCGACTTCAAGGACGGCAACTAGGCCGATGGCCCGCCTCACGACCCGGTTCTGGGTCGACGCCTACCTGGCGCGGCTGTCATTCCAGAACATCCCCGCCTATGTCACCGCCCATGGCGACGACAGCGCCGGGGCGGTGCTGGTCAAGCTCGCGACGCTCGATGGCCGGGCACGGGCCTTTGCCCGCAGCTTCGACCTGATGAGCGGCGAGCGGCGCTGGGAAGAGCTGACCTCGGGCGACGAGCGCGAGGTCGATGCGTCGGTGGCAAAACAGCGCAGCTTCGACCCGGATCTCTGGGTGATCGAGGTCGAGGACCGGCAGGGCCGCCACCTGCTCGACGAGGAAGGTCTGGCCTGAACTGCCCTTCCTGACGCAAGCCCCGCGTGGTTAGGGTTTGCTGTTAAGGGCGCGGGGGCGCCGAGCCGCGGTTTCCCCTTAGGTAGCGCATGAGCCGCCCGGTGAGGGATTGCTTCCTCCTTGCGCTCGAGCCGTGCGATGCGGCCTGCCCTTCCCGGCGCAACACCGCTGCGGGCGGCCTGCAAACTCAGCGCAACCGCCCTGCGACGCCGCCATGCTCCCCCTAGCGCAAGAGCCGCGCAATGCCGACCTGCAGCCCGCCCGCAGCGGTGAAGCCGGCGCAGAGCATCCCCGACCAGCGCAGCACCCCGCCCCAGCCGATCCGTGTCGGATCGACGAAGAAATACGGGTAGATGCCCTCGAGCTGGCCGCGCAGCAGCGCGTAGGCCACGTAGGCCAGCGGCCAGAGCAGCCAGCTCAGCGCCGTGGTGAAGCGCAGCCCGTGCTTGGGCGCGGCGACCAGCCAGAACAGCACCACGAGGATCGGCGTCACCGTGTGCAGGCCGACATCGGCGATCCCGGAGAGGCCGAGCCCCTCCCACGGGCTGGCGAGCAGCAGGTGGTAGACCACGCCGGTGATCGCGATCCAGAGCGTCACGCCGCCCAGCCACGCGGGCCGCGCCATGCGCCCCGAAGAAGCGATGCGCAGGAAGGTCACCGCCACCAGAAGGTTGGTCAGGATGGTGTAGAAGCGCGCCAGCCGCCACGCGGTCTCGAACGCGCTGTGGTCCGGGTTCTCCTGCGCGGTGGCAGCGAACTGCACACCCAGCGCGACAAAGGTCAGCAGGGCGATGATGGCGGCGAAGACACGGGCGGGCTGGCTCATGCAACGACGGTCTCGCAACTTGCGGCGGCGGGCAAGCCGTCGGATAGTCCGACGCATGGACTGGCGCGACACCGGCATACTCCTCTCGGCCCGCAGGCATGGCGAGACCTCCGCCATCCTCGAGATCTTCACGGCCGGCCACGGGCGCCACATGGGCGTGCTGCGCGGCGGGGCGTCGCGCAGGATCGCGCCCTCGCTGCAACCGGGCGCGCAGCTCGACGTGGCGTGGCGGGCGCGGCTCGAGGACCACATGGGGGCCTGGACGGTCGAGCCGCAGCGCTCGCGCGCGGCGACGGCGATGGCGGACCGGCTGTCGCTGGCGGGGCTCAACGCGGTGGTGGCGCTGCTGGCCTTCTGCCTGCCCGAGCGCGAGTCGCACCCGGCGCTCTATGCGCGCTCCGAGAACCTGCTCGACCTCCTGGGCCAGCGCGAGCTCTGGCCGCTGGCCTACCTGCGCTGGGAAATGGCGCTGCTCGACGAGATGGGTTTCGGGCTCGATCTCTCGGCCTGCGCCGTCACCGGCATCAACGAGCCGCTGGATTTCGTCTCGCCGCGCACCGGCCGCGCGGTCTCGGCGGTGGGCGCGGGCGACTGGGCGGAGCGGCTGCTGCCCCTGCCCCCCGTGCTTCTGGGGCGCGGCCCCGCCCCCGATCACGAGATCCTCGCCGGACTGAAGACCACCGGTCACTTCCTTGAGAACCGGCTCGCCAACCAGCTCCGCGACAGGCCGCTTCCCGCCGCCCGGGCGCAGTTCGTCGAGCGCCTGGCCCGCTCCGTCAACTAAGTCGACGCAGCGTCCCTTCCCTCGCCCGGGAAAGAACGCTACGTATCCCTCATGCGCTGGACTCTGCCAAATACCCTCACCGCGCTCCGCCTTCTGGCCGCACCCGGCCTGGCGGTGATGTTCCTCTATTTCTCGCGCCCGCTGGCCGACTGGTTCGCGCTGCTGCTCTTCGTGAGCGCCGCCGTCACCGACTGGTTCGACGGCTACATCGCCCGGGCGTGGTCGTTGGAATCGAAGATGGGCGCGATGCTCGACCCCATCGCCGACAAGGCGATGGTTGTGATCGCCCTGATGGTGATCGTGGGCTACTCGTCGATGTCACCGTGGCTGGTGCTGCCGGCGACCTTCATCCTCTTCCGCGAGGTCTTCGTTTCGGGGCTGCGCGAGTATCTCGGCGACACCGCCGGTACGCTCAAGGTCACCAAGCTCGCCAAGTGGAAGACGACGTTCCAGATGGTCGCCATCGCGGTGCTCTTCGCGCAGGGCGTGTTCGAGCATTACCTCGCCGTCAGCGTCGAGGGGCTGGACCCGGGACAGGTCGGTGCCATCCTCGACCGCGAGGTCCCGGACCCGCACGGGCTGATCTGGAAGGAACAGGGGATGTTCTACGCCGGTCACATCGGCCTGACCCTGCTCTGGGTCGCCGCCGCGCTGACGCTGGTCACCGGCTGGGACTACTTCACCAAGGCACTGCCGCACCTGAGGGATCCGAAATGATCGATGTGCTCTACTTCGCATGGGTGCGCGAGCGCATCGGCCTGCCGAAGGAGCGGGTCGAGTCGCAGGCGACCACCGTCCGCGAGCTGGTCGAGGAACTGCGTGCGCGCGAGGAACGCTACGAGGCGGCCTTTGCCGACCTCTCGGCGCTGCGGGTGGCGGTCGACCAGGAGCTGGCGGATTTCGACGCCCCGCTGGCGGGGGTGCGCGAGCTTGCCTTCTTCCCGCCGATGACCGGGGGCTGAGCCCATGGCGCTGCGGGTTGTCGTCCAGCAGGAGCCCTTCGATTTCGGGGCCGAGGCCGAAGGCTTCGCCGCCGGGCGCCACGATCTGGGCGCCGTCGTGACCTTCACCGGCGTGGTGCGCGATGTCGCCGGCACGCTCGAGGGCATGGAGATCGAGCACTACCCCGGCATGACCGAGAAGGCGCTCACCAAGATCGCCGAGGAGGCGCAGGCGCGCTGGTCGCTGGGCGAGGTGCTGGTGATCCACCGCCACGGGCCGATGGCGCCGGGCGAGCGCATCATGATGGTGGCCACCGCCTCGCCGCACCGGCAGGACGCCTTCGAGGCAGCGGAATTCCTCATGGACTACCTGAAGTCCCGTGCGCCGTTCTGGAAGAAGGAACGCAGCGCCGGCGACACCGCGTGGGTCGCGGCCAGGGACGAGGACGAGGCGGCGCTCGACCGCTGGTAGGCCGGCCTTGCCTCGCCAGGGGCTGCGGTCATATGATCTTACCAATTCAAGGCCAGATGGACTGCCCCATGCCCTTCCGCCCCGTGCATCCGGAGAAACTCGCCTCGGCCGTCGTGCGCCAGATCGAGGAGCTTATCCTGCGGGGCATCCTGCGCCCCGGCGAACGGCTGCCCGCCGAGCGGGAGCTGTCCGAGCGGCTGGGGGTATCGCGCCCGAGCCTGCGCGAGGCGGTGGCCGACCTGCAGGCGCGCGGGCTGCTGACCGCCCGGGCCGGTGCCGGCATCTTCGTCACCGAGGCGCTGGGGTCGGCCTTTTCCGACACGCTGGTGCAGCTCTTCTCGCGCCATGACGAGGCGGTCTTCGACTACCTCGACTTCCGCCGAGACATGGAGGGGCTCGCCGCCGAGCGCGCCGCCACCCGCGGCACCGAGAGCGATCTCAAGGTGATCGACGCGCTCTTCGCCCAGATGGAGGCGGCGCATGGCCGCCGCAACCCGGCGGACGAGGCGCGGCTGGACGCGGATTTCCACCTTGCGATCATCGAGGCCAGCCACAACGTCATGATGCTGCACATGATGCGCTCGATGTACCAGCTGCTGCGCGAGGGGGTGTTCTACAACCGCTCGATCATGTTCAAGCAACGCACCACCCGCGAAGCGCTGCTCGACCAGCACCGGGCCATCAACACCGCGCTGCAGGCCCGCGATCCGGCCGCCTCGCGCGCGGCGGTCGAGGCGCACCTGGCCTACGTGGAAGGCGCGCTCGCCGCCGACCGGCAGGCGGAGCGCAACGAGGACATCGCCCGGCAGAGGCTCGAGCGGGTGAAGACGCGGAGCTGAGGTCGGGACGCCGGATGTTCTGGCGGCGTTGGAGAGGGGGCGCTGCCCCCTCGGCGCGATGCGCCTCACCCCCGGAGTTTATCTGGCAAGATGAAGGCGCAAGGGGGAGCTGTGGGGAGCACGCTTCCCTGGGGTGGCGTGGCGTTTGTGGATGTGGGGTTACGGGTCCTTTGGCAGTTCGTGGCCCGACGTGGCGTCATCCACCGGAGTGTGCCTGACCACATGACGGCGCGCTGGGGAGATGCGGCGAGGGCAGAGAGCTCGGGTGGTGCGGCGTCTCTGGGTGGGTTGGGGATACGCAGATCGAGCGCCACCTGCACGCTACGCCGGGAATTTGACCGGCAAGATGAAGGCGCGAAGGGGGAGCTGCGGGAAGGACGCCGCGCCGGGATGGCGCGGCGTGGGGTTACGAGCCCGAGGGCAGCTTGTAGGCCACCAGCGCGTCCCCTACCGGCGTGTGCATGAAATGGTGACCGCCCGGTCCGATGACGACGTATTGCTCGCCGTCCACCTCGTAGGTGATCGGGTTCGCCTGCCCGCCCTGGTCGAGCACGTCTGACCAGAGCGTCTCGCCGGTCTGCAGGTCGATGGCGCGGAACAGGTTGTCGGTGGCGGCGCCGATGAAGATCAGCCCGCCCTTGGTGACCACCGAGCCGCCGTTGTTGGGCGTGCCGATCTTGACCGGCAGCATCGAGGGGATGCCGAACGGCCCGTTGCGGCGCGCGGTGCCGATGGGCGTGTCCCAGACCTGTTTGCCGGTCTCGAGGTTGACTGCGGTGATCCCGCCGTAGGGCGGGCGGGTGCAGGGCATGCCGGTGAGTTCGGACTGCCAGCCGGCGTTCACCTGGATCGCGTAGGGCGCGCCGGCCTGCGGGTCGCCCGCGCCCTCGGCGCCGGCACCGCCGCCGTTGCCGGTCTCGTTGATCGGCTTCCAGCCCTCGGCATCCGCGGTCTCGCGCGGGACCAGCCGGTTGAAGTTCGGCACGTCGTTGTAGTTCATGATCATCAGGTTGCGCTCGGGGTCGATGGCGACCGAGCCCCAGTCATTGCCGCCGTTGTAGCCGGGATACTGGATGTACCAGTCCTCGCCCGGGGGCGTCAGGTAGCCGTCATAGCGCGCCTGGCGGAAGCGGATCCGGCACCAGAGCTGGTCGATGGGGGTGAAGCCCCACATGTCCTTCTCGGTGAGGTCCGGCTTGCGGATGTCGAACCACTCGGACACCGGCTGGCTGTCGGCGACGTAGTCCGGCTCGACCGGCGACTCGGGCAGGTCGGTAACCTCGCCCACCGGGGTCAGCGGCTCACCGGTCTCGCGGTTCAGGATGTAGACGTCGCCCTGCTTGGAGGCGAGCAGGATGGCCTTCTGTCCCTGGTAGTCGAGCAGCGAGGCCTGGCTGCCGAGATCGTAGTCCCAGACGTCGTGACGCACGGTCTGGAACTTCCAGCGCTCCTCGCCCGTGGTCGCGTCGAGCGCCACCAGCGAGGTGGCGTAGTCGTTCTCGACCTCCGAGCGGTTCGAGCCCCAGTAGTCCACCGACGAGTTGCCGAGCGGCAGGTAGACCATGCCGAGTTCTTCGTCGCCAGTCGCGGTGGTCCACATGTTGGGCGTGCCGCGGGTGTAGGTCCCGCCCTCGGGCGGGCCGTTGCGCATCTCGTCGGGGGCGGCGAGATCCCACGCCCAGACCAGCGCGCCGCTGCGGGCGTCGTAGCCGCGGATCACGCCCGAGGGGGCGTCCTCGGCCTGCCCGTCCTTGACCTGCGCGCCGGTGACGACGACGCCTCGCACGATGGCGGGGGGCGCGGTCACCGCGTACCAGCCGGGGACCTTGTCGCCGATGCCCTCCCAGAGGTCGACGTTGCCGGCCTCGCCGAACTCGGCACAGGGCTCGCCGGTGGCCGCGTCGACAGCGATCAGGCGGGCGTCGATGGTGCCCTCGATGACTCGGGTGCGACAGGCGTCGCCCTCGGCCTTGGCCGGGTCCGTCCAGACCGAGACGCCGCGGCAGGTGGCGCCGTAGGGGATGGCCTCGGCCGGCACTTCGGGATCGTAGCGCCAGTTCTCCTCGCCGGTCCTGGCGTCGACAGAGACGAGGATGTTCATGGCGGTGCACATCAGGAGGTCGTCTCCGACCTTGAGCGGGGTGTTCTCGGGCGAGTACTTGCCCTCGGCCGCGCCGCTCGGCAGGTCGCCGGTGTGATAGACCCAGGCCCGTTCGAGCCCGGCGACGTTCTCGGGGGTGATCTGGTCGAGCGGCGAATAGCGCTGCGCCGCCTCGTCGCCGCCCCAGAACGGCCAGTCGCTGCCGACATCGCTCGGGGTGACGGCGGCGTAGGGGGCGGAGTCGTTGCCGGGCGCTTCCGCCGGCTCGGGGATGGCGCTGTCCTCGGCGGGGGCGGCGGTTTGTTCCTCCGCCGTGGCCGCGCCGTCGCCACCGGGGGCTGTGGCGGCGTCTTCCGCCGGCGCCGCGCTCTCCTCGGCGGGGGCTGCACCCTCTTCTGCCGGAGCGGCGGTGTCGTCAGCCGGGGCCGGGGCCTCTTCGGCTGGGGCGGCGCTGTCCTCCTCGGTGGGCGATGCGCTGTCCCTGTCGGAGGGCGGGGCGATGTCTCCCTCGGTGGACGGCGCGCTGTCGTCCCCGGCCGGTGCGGGGGCGTCTTCGTCGGTGGCGGTGGGCGCCTCGGGCGCGGGTTCCGCCGGGGTGGCGTCCTGCGCCTCGGGCGGGGCGCCCTCTTCGCTGCCGGTGGCGGTGTCGGGAGCCGGTGCGGTGTCCTGCGCCAGCGCCGGCGCCAGCGGGGCGGCGAGCGCGGCGGTCAGGGCGAGCACCGACAGGCTGCGGGAATGAATGTATGTCATGAGACCTCCTCGAGAGCCGGCGCGCGCGCCCTGCCCTCCTTGTCCAGTCAGTTGGGTCCGGTCAGTAGGCCGGGCGCCGCACGACGCGGCGGATGTTGGGGATGCAGAGCAGCAGCAGCACGAGGATCACCGTCGGTGCGACCATGCGCGGGACCTGCGCCCACCAGTCGGCGCCGACCTCCCACCAGGCCCAGACGACGGTGCCGATCCAGACAACGAGATAGAGCCAGAGCGCCGCCATGCGGCCGTGGTTGAGCAGGATGCCGGTGCCGATCAGCCCGAGCCCGGCCAGCCCGTAGTACCAGCTTCCCCCCAGCGCGATCAGCCAGACGCCGCCGATGGCGATGACGAGACCGAACAGCACGCAGATCCAGCCGAGCAGCCTCACTCCCCAGCCGGGGTGCGTCAGCGGTTCGGCGCGCGCAGAGCTGCCGGCACGGGACGTGTCATAAGTGGCGGTCATGAAGACCTCCCTTCCATGTCTATTCGCTTGGCAAGGGCGGGGAGGCGGGCAACGAGGGGCACCGACCATGACCTGGCCCTCATCAATGGAACGGAAGTGCGGCTCGGAAGGTTCCCGCCGATCACGAAATTCTTTCAGCAGGCCGCAATACAGCGGTCCGGGGGCATCTCAAACCACCCTCCGGGCAAGAAAAAACCCGGGCGCAAGCGCCCGGGCAGTTGGTCACGAAAGGCTGATAGGAAGGAGGAGATCAGCCTTTGGAGAATTCGGGATAGGCCTCCATGCCCAGTTCGCCCATGTCGAGGCCCGCGATTTCTTCCTCTTCCGAGACACGGATGCCCATGACCAGCTTGAGGATGAACCACACGACCGCGGAGGAGATGAGGGTGAAGATGCCGACCACGACGATGCCGTAGAGCTGGGTCGCGAAGGATGCGTCGGCATTGGTGAAGACCACGGCGATGGTGCCCCAGATGCCACAGATGAGGTGGACCGGGATGGCGCCCACGACGTCGTCGATCTTGAGCTTGTCGATCATCGGAACCGCGAAGACCACGATGATGCCGCCAATTGCGCCGATGATCAGCGCCGCGCCGAGCGTCGGGGTGAGCGGCTCTGCGGTGATCGAGACGAGGCCTGCGAGGGCGCCGTTCAGCACCATGGTGAGGTCGGGCTTCTTGTACATGATCTGGGTGATGATCAGCGCGGCCACCGAACCGCCGGCTGCGGCGATGTTGGTGTTGGCGAAGATGCGCGACACGTCTGCGACGTCACCGACGGTGCCCATGGCAAGCTGCGATGCGCCGTTGAAGCCGAACCAGCCGAGCCACAGGATGAACGTGCCGAGGGTCGCGAGGGTCAGGTTCGAGCCCGGGATCGGGTTGACGCGGCCGTCCTTGAACTTGCCGATACGCGGTCCGAGGATGATGGCGCCGGTCAGTGCGGCCCAGCCACCCACCGAGTGCACGACGGTCGAGCCGGCGAAGTCGAGGAAGCCCGCTTCGTCGAGGAAGCCGCCGCCCCACTTCCAGGAAGCCTGCAGCGGGTAGATGATCGCGGTGAGCACGATGGTGAAGATCAGGAACGGCCACAGCTTGATGCGCTCGGCGAGGGTGCCGGAGACGATCGACGCGGTGGTTGCGCAGAACATCAGCTGGAAGAAGAAGTCCGAGCCGGTCGAGGCGTAGGAGTAGTCGTCCGCGGCATCGGCGGTCACGCCGACGGCTTCGAGAACGGCCGGGCCCCAGACGCCGGACAGCACGCCGTCCATGGACCAGGTGCCGAGCGGGTACAT
This sequence comes from Salipiger thiooxidans, assembly GCF_900102075.1. Taxonomy (GTDB): domain Bacteria; phylum Pseudomonadota; class Alphaproteobacteria; order Rhodobacterales; family Rhodobacteraceae; genus Salipiger; species Salipiger thiooxidans. The sequence continues at coordinate 269,577 of NZ_FNAV01000006.1, forward strand.
CAGGTTGTAGCCGATGAGGTAGTAGAAGATGCCTGCCAGCGAGAACAGCACGACGTTCTTCATGCACTGCATCGCGACGTTCTTGGACCGGACGAGGCCGGCCTCGAGCATGGCGAAGCCCGCGGCCATCCACATCACGAGGAAACCGCCGATGAGGAAGAGCAGCGAGTTGAGGATGAAGATCGTGTCAGTCGACGCGTTCACGCCCGGAACGGGGCCCTCGTCCTGCGCGAGGCCCAGCGACGGCAGCGCGATCAGCGCGGCGACCGGGGCGAGAGTCTTGAGAAGTTTCATGTTGCGATGTCCCTAATTATCCTGCGGTCCGATGATGGTCAGATCGCGTCGGCGTCGGTTTCGCCGGTGCGCACACGCACGGCCTGCTGCACGTCCAGAACAAAGATCTTGCCGTCGCCGATCTTGCCGGTCTGGGCGGTCTTGGTGATCGTCTCGACGACCTGATCGGCCATGGAAGCCGCAACCACGATCTCCAGCTTGATCTTCGGCACGAAATTCACCGCGTATTCTGCGCCGCGATAGATTTCCGTGTGTCCAGACTGTGAGCCGAAGCCCTTGATTTCCGTCACCATCATGCCGCGCACGCCGATTCCGGTGAGCGCCTCACGCACCTCCTCGAGCTTGAACGGCTTGATCGTCGCAATGATCAGTTTCACCTTGGTCCCTTTCGATTTCGCAGACCGCAGCCTGCACTATGCAGTGGCAGGAAGACGCCCACGGCTCGGGTTTGAAAGAAACGGGGCTTGTAACGCTGGGGCTGCGCCCCAAGGATGATCAAGAAATGTACTGTTTTTGAACAGATGCACGAATTATAGGCACACTAAAAACTCGTCATTGTGACCGTTTCGCGGTCTACATCCCCGGTCAAAGCCGTTATTCTGCGGTGCAAACACAAGAACACCGGGCAGAAGAGACATGAGTGATTCAGGCCGGGGCAAGGGCCGGCTGGTTGCTGAACGGCGCTACAGCAGAAAGAGCCCGCAGAACGCCAGCAAAAGCCCTAAGAAGCCCACGAAAACAACGACGAAGAAATCCGCGAGATCGACCGCGCGCAGCCGCAAGGCGCCGCGCCGCAACCCCGTTGTCGGGTTCATCCTCGGCGTCTTCGGCTGGATGTTCGGGCTGATCTGGACGATCACCTGGCGTGTCACCGCGGTGGTCGCCCTGCTCGTGGGTCTCGGCGTCGCCTATTTCTACAGCACCCTGCCCTCCTATGACGCGATGCTCGACGGCCGGGCGCGCGGCTCGGTCACGCTGATGGACCGCAACGGCTCGATCTTCGCGTGGCGCGGCGACCAGTTCGGCGGTGCCGTGACCGCCGACAGCGTCAGCCCGCACCTCAAGAACGCCGTCGTCGCCACCGAGGACAAGCGCTTCTACAAGCACTTCGGCGTGTCGCCGCGCGGTGTCGCGAGCGCCGTGCGCATCAACCTCTCGGAAGGCCGCGGCCCGCTCTCGGGCCACGGCGGCTCGACGATCAGCCAGCAGACCGCCAAGCTGCTCTGCCTCGGCGTCGAGTTCGACCCGACCCAGTGGAAGAACGAAGCCGAATACGTCGCCGACTGCCGCGAGACCTCGCTGGCCCGGAAGGGCAAGGAGGCGCTCTACGCCATGGCGATGGAGGCCAAGTACAGCAAGGACGAGATCCTCTCGATCTACCTCAACCGCGCCTACTGGGGCGGCGGCGCCTACGGCGTCGAGGCCGCGGCCGAGCGCTACTTCAGCAAACACGCGGGCGAGCTGAACCCGCAGCAGTCCGCGATGCTCGCGGGCCTGCTGACCGCGCCTTCGTCGCTTGCGCCCACCAACAACCTCGAACGCTCGCAGGCCCGCGCCTCGACCGTGCTGCGGCTGATGCACGATCAGGGCTACCTGACCGACCAGCAGTTCGACACCGCCATGGCCAACCCTGCGACCCTTTCGGAAGAGGCCGAATCGAAGACCGGAGGCTATTTCGCCGACTGGATCATGTCCGACCTCGAGGACAACGCCTTCACCAAGAAGACCTCCGAGGACCTCGTGGTGCGCACCACCCTCGACCAGCGCCTGCAACGCGCTGCCGAGGACGCGATGAACAAGGTCTACGCCGAGAAGGTCACCAAGCCCGGCTCGGTGGTCGAGGCGGCAATCGTGGTGATGTCGTCGGACGGCGCCGTGCGCGCCATCGTGGGCGGCAAGAAAACCGGCGTCTCGGGCGTGTTCAACCGCGCCACGCAGGCCAAGCGGCAGACCGGCTCGTCGTTCAAACCGTTCATCTATGCCACCGCGCTGGAACTCGGCCATTCGCCCTACGACACCGTCGTGGACGAGCCCTTCTGCATGAACATCCCCGGCTCCGGCCAGTGGTGCCCCGAGAACTACACCCGCAACTACAAGGGCCGCGTGACGCTCACGCAGGCGCTGGCGCAGTCGCTCAACATCCCCGCGATCAAGATCTCCGAGGGCGTGGGCCGCGATCTCGTGCGCAAGGTGGCGACCGGTTTCGGCATCCATTCCGACCTCAACGACACCCCTGCCATGGCGCTCGGCACCTCCGAGGCGACGCTGCTCGAGATGACCGCCGCCTACGCGGGCTTCCTCAACGGCGGCTCGCGCGTGGTGCCCTACGGCCAGGTCGAGCTGCGGGTGAAGGGCGACGACACCCCGCTGGTGAGCCAGAGCTCGGGCATCCAGGAACGCGTCATCCAGCAGGAGGCCGCGGGCCAGCTGGTGTGGATGATGCAGCACGTCATCAACGACGGCACCGGCGGCCGCGCCAAGCTGCCCGACGGGCGCGAGGCGGCGGGCAAGACCGGCACCTCGAACGATGCCCGGGATGCGTGGTTCATCGGCTTCACCGCCGATTACGTGGTCGGCGTCTGGATGGGCAACGACGACAACTCGCCGCTCAACGGCGTGACCGGCGGCGGCCTGCCTGCGGACATCTGGCGCGAGACCATGTCGCGCGTCAGCGAGGGGCTTGAGAAGCGCCCGCTGCCCGCGATCCCGCCGTCGGAACCCGCGCCGCAGGTGGCCGAACAGCAGCCCCAGCAGCAGCAGCGCCAGCCCACGCGCGAGCGTCGGCAGCGCGACAACTTCATCCAGCAACTGCTGAACGACCTGCTCGGCGGACGCTGACGTCGGAGCGATGGCGCGCCGGGGTGGATTTCACTTCCCCTCGGCACGCCGACCGGCTCTAACGAAGACGCTGCCGCGGGAGGAAGGAGCCAGAGCATGAGCGTGAAAGAGATCTTCGAGACCATGGAATACGGTCCCTCCGCCGAAAGCGCCTCCGAAGCGCTGGCCTGGCTCGCCACGCAGGAGACCGGCTTCGGCCAGTTCATCGACGGCGCCTTCACCGCCCCCGGCGACACCTTCGAAAGCCGCAACCCCGCCACCGGCGCGCTGCTCGCGAAGGTGACACAGGCAACGCAGGCGGATGTCGATGCCGCCGTCGCCGCCGCCCGCGCGGCACAGCCCAAGTGGGAAAAGCTGGGCGGTCCGGGCCGGGCGCGGCATCTCTATGCGCTGGCGCGGCTCCTGCAGAAGCACGCGCGGCTCTTCGCGGTGCTCGAGACGCTCGACAACGGCAAGCCAATCCGCGAGAGCCGCGACATCGACGTGCCCCTCGCCGCGCGGCATTTCTACTATCACGCGGGCTCGGCCCAGCTCATGGCCTCCGAGATGCCCGGGCGCGTGGCCATGGGTGTCTGCGGCCAGATCATCCCATGGAACTTCCCGCTGCTGATGCTGGCGTGGAAGGTGGCCCCGGCGCTCGCCACCGGCAACACCGTGGTGCTGAAGCCCGCCGAATGGACCCCGCTCACCGCGCTGCTCTTTGCAGACATCTGCCGCCAGGCCGGGCTGCCCAAAGGCGTCGTGAACATCGTCACCGGCGACGGTGCCGTGGGCGAGATGATCGTCGCGTCCGAGGTCGACAAGATCGCCTTCACCGGCTCGACCGAAGTCGGCCGCCGCATCCGCGAGGCCACCGCCGGCAGCGGCAAGGCCCTGACGCTCGAGCTTGGCGGCAAGTCGCCCTACATCGTCTTCGAGGACGCCGATCTCGACAGCGCCGTCGAGGGGCTGGTCGATGCCATCTGGTTCAACGGCGGGCAGGTCTGCTGCGCGGGCTCCCGGCTGCTGGTGCAGGAGGGCGTCGCCGGACGCTTCCACGCCAAGCTCAAGGCCCGGATGGAGAAACTGCGCATCGGCGATCCGCTCGACAAGTGCATCGACGTCGGCGCCATCGTCGACCCGGTCCAGCACAAGCGCATCGCCGAGATGGTGGCGGCCAGCGACGGCGAGGTCTTCCAGCCGGGCCCCTGCCCCGAGGGCTGTTTCTATCCGCCGACCCTGATCACCGGCCTCGCCCCCGCCTCGGCGCTGATGCAGGACGAGATCTTCGGGCCGGTGCTGGTCTCCGCCACCTTCCGCACGCCCTCCGAGGCGGTGGAGATGGCCAACAACACCCGCTACGGGCTTGCCGCCTCGGTCTGGTCCGAGAACATCAACGTGGCGCTCGACGTGGCGCCGAAGCTGGCCGCGGGCGTGGTCTGGATCAACGGGTCGAACATGTTTGACGCGGCGGCGCCCTTCGGCGGCCTGCGCGAGAGCGGCTTCGGGCGCGAGGGCGGCCCCGAAGGCCTGACCGCCTACACGAGGCCCGCCGGCAAGCCGAAGCCCGGCAAGCCCGTCGCCGCCTTCCCCGGCGGCGAGGCCGAGCCGCAGCCGGTCGACCGCACTGCCAAGCTCTACATCGGCGGCAAGCAGGCCCGGCCCGACGGCGGCTATGCCCGCAACGTGCACGACAAGCGCGGGGCCCTCATCGGGCAGGCGCCGCTCGCCAGCCGCAAGGATATCCGCAACGCCGTCGAGGCGGCGCGGGGCGCTGCCGGCTGGGCCGGGGCCTCGGCCCACAACCGCGCGCAGGTGCTTTACTACATCGGCGAGAATCTCTCGGCCCGCAGCGACGGCTTCGCCACGCTGCTCGACCGGCTGACCGGCGGACGCGACGGCGCGAAGGAGGTCGAGACCTCGATCGAGCGGCTCTTCACCTACGCCGCCTGGTGCGACAAGTTCGACGGCCGCGTCGCGGGTGTGCCCCTGCGCGGCACGGCGCTGGCGATGCGCGCGCCCTGTGGCGTCATCGGCGGGCTCTGCCCCGACCAGCACCCGCTGCTCGGGCTGGTATCGCTGATGGCCCCGGCCATCGCCATGGGCAACCGCGTCGTGCTGGTGGCCTCCGAGCCCTTCCCGCTGGCCGCCACCGAGTTCTACCAGGTGCTCGACACCTCGGACGTGCCCGGCGGCGTGGTCAACATCCTGACCGGCAGCCACGCCGAGCTGGCGCCGACGCTGGCGGGCCACGCGGATGTCGACTCGGTCTGGAGCTTCTCGGGCGCGCCGCTCTCGGAGGTGGTCGAACGGCACGCCGCGGGCAACCTCAAGCGCAGCTGGGTCAACGACGGCACGGCCCGCGACTGGACGGGCGCCGACGGCGAGGGGCGCGCGTTCCTCGACGCCGCGACCGAGGTCAAGACCGTGTGGATTCCCTGGGGCGCCTAACCTCGAGCGCCCCTGTGAGGCCCGGCAGGCCAGTCGCCGCCCGTCGCGACAGGCTTGACTCTCTTCGGCTTTCGGACGTATCGGGCCTCTTCTCTGCCGGGCGTTGGGCCCTCTGGCCCCGCGATCATTGAGATTTCACACTACCGATGCTATCTTTTCCCTACGCCCGGCGCCGGGGTGGCTTTCGGCGCTTGTCTAGAAGGAGGACAATGTCCTGTCACTTACTGCGAACGCGGCCGGTGCCGCTGAGCCGGGGGCGCCCATGAGCGGCCTGCCCCACTCCAAGGTCACGAGCGAGCAGATTCTCGCAACGGTCCTCAAGATCCTCGATGACAACAAGGCGGAAGACGTCGTGCAGATCGACCTGCGCGGCAAGACCTCCGTCTGCGATCACATGGTGATCTGTTCGGGCCGGTCGTCGCGCCAGGTGGTGTCGATTGCCGACAAGCTCGCCGAGGATCTCAAGCATGAGCTGGGAGTGCTTTCGAAATCCGAAGGCCAGGAAACCGGCGACTGGGTGCTGATCGACACGGGCGACGTCGTCGTCCACGTCTTCCGTCCCGAAGTCCGCGAGTTCTACCAGCTCGAGAAGATGTGGATGCCGATCGGCAAGACCGCGACCAACGCCGTCTGACGAAAACGCATGCGTGTCCATCTCTGCGTCGTGGGACGCCTTCGGGCGGGCCCGGAGCGCGAGCTTGTTGACGATTACCTGAAACGCTTCGACCGCACCGGACGGGCGCTTGGGCTCGGTCCCGTGCGCATCGTCGAGGTCGATGACCGCAAGGGCGGCGGCATGGCGGCCGAGGCCGACCTGCTGCGCCGTGCCCTGCCCTCGGGCGCGCGGCTCTGCATTCTCGACGAGCGCGGCCGGCTGATGACATCGCCCGATTTCGCCGCTGAACTTGGCCGCGTGCGCGACAACGGCACCCAGGACCTGGCCTTCGTGATCGGCGGCGCGGACGGCATCGACCCCGCGCTGCGGGCCGAGGCCGACATGGCGCTGTCCTTCGGTCAGATGGTCTGGCCGCACATGCTGGTGCGGGTGATGCTCGCCGAGCAGCTTTACCGCGCGGCGTCCATCCTCTCGGGAAGCCCTTACCACCGCGCCTGAGGCGTGGCGGACACAACCCTCGGCAGTTTTCCGCCCGGCCGGACTAACCGAAGGCGGCTTTCCGCCCGCGGTAGAAAACCGCGATTGCCAGCCTCAACACCCTTGAATTACCCGAGATTCGAGCACGCCGTCGCGCTGCCATCAGACAGGCGTGAATGTGTCGGTCACCTGTCCCCAGCGGTCCTTTCTGACTGCGTCCCAGGCCGGCACATCCTGAGGCCCCGGAGTCCCCAACTCCGGGGCCGAACTTTTCCCCACGAAGTCCGGACCGACGCCTGAAGCTCAGGCGTAGGCGTACCACAGCAGGCCCGCGCCCAAGATGACGCGGTAGATGACGTAGGGGGTGAAGCTGACCGAACGCAGAAGCCGCATCATCAGCGCCAGCGCCCCCAGCGCCGCGGCAAAGGCGAAGACCGCGCCGATGAGCCCGTCGATGGCCACCTGCGCATCTGCCTCGGAGGCGACTTCGGCCCCGAGCAGCACGCCCGAGGCGAGGATGGTCGGGATCGACATCAGCATCGAGATCTTGGCGGCGTCGTGGCGGTTGTAGCCCATGAAGCGCGCGCCAGTGATGCAGATGCCCGAACGCGACGTGCCGGGGATCAGCGCGACCGCCTGCCAGAGCCCCATCTTGAGCGCCTCGATCGGCCCCCAGTCGGCCTCGGTCTTGTGGGTGGCGCCCTTCTGGTCCGCCCACCACAGCACGATGCCGAAGCCGAGCATGGTCCAGCCGATGACGGCAACCGAGCGCAGCGCCTCGTCGAGGCCGGTGAGCTTCATGGCGAGGCCCGCGATGACCACCGGGATGGTCGCGATGGCAAGGCCGAGTGCCAGCCGCGCCGCCGGGGTCTGGCGGCGCCCGACGATCAGGTCGACGGTCCCCGCGAGCGCAACCTTCACGTCGGCCCAGAAGTAGAGCACCACGGCCGCCAGCGTGCCGACGTGTACGGCCACGTCGATGGCCTGGCCCTGGTCGGCCATGCCGGTAAGATTCGGCAGAAGAATCAGGTGACCCGAGGAAGAAATGGGCAGAAACTCGGTAATACCCTGTATCAGGGCCAGCAGGATCAATTGCAGCATTGGCATGTTCACGGACCTCCAGCTAGCCTGACACCAGCCGTATAACCTGAGCGTTCGCAAGGCGAAAGCGGCTAATAGGTCCGGTATACGACCTAAATTTCACAAAAAATGACTGCACGGTCGCAGGACCGGTGCAAATAATCTGAATATAGGTCAACTCTTCTGACTTTTATTTCGATTTCGCTTTGAGTATTGAGGCTCGACCCAAGGACTTGTTCGGAGACCCAGGAACATGGCGAAACAGCCGATGCTCAAATTCGTGAAGATCGAGCGGGACATGCCCGTGAAGCGCGATGCGGAGACCCGCAACAAGGACTTCGATGAAATCTATGCCGAGTTTGCCGACGCGAAGGCGACCGAGCAGTCGAGCCGTTGCTCGCAGTGCGGCGTGCCCTACTGCCAGTCGCATTGCCCGCTGCACAACAACATCCCGGACTGGCTGCGCCTGACCGCGACCGGCCGCCTGCAGGAGGCCTACGAGGTCAGCCAGGCGACCAACACCTTCCCCGAGATCTGCGGCCGCATCTGCCCGCAGGACCGTCTCTGCGAGGGCAACTGCGTCATCGAGCAGTCGGGCCATGGCACCGTGACCATCGGCTCGGTCGAGAAGTACATCACCGACACCGCATGGGAAAAGGGCTGGGTGACCCCCGCCTCGCCCGCCATCGAGCGCGCCGAGAGCGTCGGCATCATCGGCGCGGGCCCGGGTGGCCTTGCCGCCGCCGACATGCTGCGCCGCGCCGGCGTTCAGGTGACCGTCTATGACCGCTACGACCGTGGCGGCGGCCTGCTGACCTACGGCATCCCGGGCTTCAAGCTCGAAAAGGACGTGGTCATGCGCCGCATGCAGCAGCTCGAAGACGGCGGCGTGCGCTTCGTGATGAACTGCGACGTCGGCGTCGACATGTCCTTCGAGGACATCCGCGACCAGCATGACGCGTTGATCATCGCCACCGGCGTCTACAAGTCGCGCGACCTCAAGGGCCCGGGCTCGGGCGCCGCCGGCATCGTCAAGGCCATCGACTATCTCACCGCGTCGAACCGCGCCGCCAACTTCGGCGACAGCGTCCCCGAGTTCGAGAGCGGCGAGCTGAACGCTAAGGGCAAAAAGGTCGTGGTGATCGGCGGCGGCGACACGGCTATGGACTGCGTCCGCACCGCGATCCGCCAGGGCGCGGACAGCGTGAAGTGTCTCTACCGTCGCGACCGCGCCAACATGCCAGGCAGCCAGCGCGAAGTGCAGAACGCCGAAGAAGAAGGCGTGCAGTTCGAATGGCTCACCGCGCCCAAGGGCTTCAAGGGCGAGCCTGTCTCGGGCGTGATCGTACAGAAGATGCGCCTCGGCCTTGCCGACGCGTCGGGCCGCCAGTCCCCCGAGATCATCGAGGGCTCGGACTATGAAGAGCCCGCCGACCTGGTGATCAAGGCGCTCGGCTTCGAGCCGGAAGAGCTGCCGACACTCTGGGGCGCGCCCGAGTTGGAAGTGACCCGCTGGGGCACCGTGAAGGCCGAGTTCACCTCGGGCCGCACCGCCCTGCCCGGCGTCTATGCCGTGGGCGACATCGTGCGCGGCGCGAGCCTCGTGGTCTGGGCCATCCGTGACGGCCGCGACTGCGCCGAGCACGTGCTGCAGGACTTCGACAAGCAAGCGGCCATCGCGGCCGAGTGACGCCCGCGAGCATCCCGGCCGGGGTGCCCCGCAAGCCGGAGCGCCGGATGGTCCGCCGCTCCATGCCAGAGGAACAGGACATGCCGGAACGGACGGGCGGGTGTTTGTGCGGCGCGGTGCGCTTCACCGCGAAGTCGCTGAGTGGTTTCGGCGTCTGTCACTGCGAACAATGCCGCCGCTGGGCCGGATCGGCGCTGTTCGCCGTCACCGTCCCGGCCGCTGACATGGAGATCGAGGGCGCCGAGGCCATCCGCGCCTACCGCTCCTCGGACTGGGCCAGCCGCGCCTTCTGCGGCACCTGCGGCTCGGTGCTCTGGTACCGTTACGACAAGGGCGTCGACGACGCCGGCGACTACGAGCTGACCATCGGACTGCTCGACGACGCCGACGGGCTGACACTCGAACGCGAGATCTTCAGCGACCAGAAGCCCGACTGCTGGGCGCTGACCGGCGATCACCCGCGGATGACCCGCGCCGAGACACTGGCGCGCTACGGCGCCCAGGTCGATGGCGCCTGATCCGCGACCGACCCATTCCCGGCCCCGCGCCGGATCCGAACAACCGGTCGCACGACGCGACCCCGCATGGAGGTACAATGCCATGACCAAGTACGACGAGAACTGGGCCGCCGCCGAGGAAGCCAAGCGCAAGTGGATGACCGAGAACGGCATGTTCCGCGAGGAACATGAGCATTCGTCCTGCGGCGTGGGCCTCGTGGTCTCGATCGACGGCAAGCCGTCGCGCAAGGTCGTCGACGCTGGCATCACCGCGCTCAAGGCGATCTGGCACCGCGGGGCCGTGGACGCCGACGGCAAGACCGGTGACGGCGCGGGCATCCACGTGCAGATCCCGGTGGCCTTCTTCTACGACCAGATCGACCGCACCGGCCACGCGCCGCGCAAGGACGAGCTGATGGCCGTGGGCCAGGTCTTCCTGCCCCGCACCAACTTCGGCGCGCAGGAGACCTGCCGGACCATCGTGGAGACCGAAGTGCTTCGCATGGGCCACTACATCTACGGCTGGCGCCACGTGCCCGTCTCGGTCGACTGCCTCGGCGAGAAGGCCAACGCGACGCGCCCGGAGATCGAGCAGATCCTGATCTCGAACGCCAAGGGCGTCGATGAGGAGACCTTCGAGCGCGAGCTCTACGTCATCCGTCGACGCATCGAGAAGGCCGCAGCGGCCGCCGGCATCAACGAGCTCTACATCGCCTCGCTGTCCTGCCGCTCGATCATCTACAAGGGCATGATGCTGGCCGAGCAGGTATCGGAGTTCTATCCCGACCTGCAGGACGAGCGCTTCGAATCCGCCTTCGCGATCTACCACCAGCGCTATTCGACCAACACCTTCCCGCAGTGGTGGCTGGCGCAGCCGTTCCGCATGCTCGCCCACAACGGCGAGATCAACACGCTGAAGGGCAACACCAACTGGATGAAGAGCCACGAGATCCGCATGGCCTCGTCGACGTTCGGTGAGATGGCCGAGGACATCAAGCCGATCATCGCCAACGGCGCATCCGACTCGGCGGCGCTCGACGCGGTGTTCGAGGTGCTGGTCCGCGCCGGCCGCAACGCGCCCATGGCCAAAACCATGCTGATCCCCGAATCGTGGTCCAAGCAGGCGGTCGAGCTGCCGCAGGCGTGGCGCGACATGTATTCCTACGTGAACTCGGTGATGGAGCCGTGGGACGGCCCCGCAGCACTTGCCATGACCGACGGTCGCTGGGTCTGCGGCGGGCTCGACCGCAACGGCCTGCGCCCGATGCGCTACGTCGTCACCGGCGACGGCCTGCTGATCGCGGGTTCCGAGGCGGGCATGGTGCCGGTCGAGGAAGGCTCCGTGCGCGAAAAGGGCGCGCTCGGACCGGGCCAGCTCATCGCGGTCGACATGGAAGAGGGCAAGCTCTACCACGACACCGACATCAAGAACCGCCTCGCGGCCTCGCAGCCGTTCGGCGAGTGGGTCGGCAAGATCACCGATCTCGACGAGGCGCTGGCCGGCATCACCGAGAAGCCGCTGTTCACCGCAGGTGAGCTGCGCAAGCGCCAGATCGCGGCGGGCTACACCATCGAGGAGCTCGAGCAGGTGCTCGCGCCGATGGCCGAGGACGGCAAGGAGGCGCTGGCCTCGATGGGCGACGACACCCCGTCGGCGGTCCTGTCGAAGAAGTATCGCCCGCTGTCGCACTTCTTCCGCCAGAACTTCAGCCAGGTGACCAACCCGCCGATCGACAGCCTCCGGGAATACCGGGTGATGTCGCTCAAGACGCGCTTCGGCAACCTGAAGAACGTGCTCGACGAATCCTCGTCGCAGACCGAGATCCTCGTGCTCGAGAGCCCGTTCGTGGCCAACGCGCAGTTCGCGGAGCTGGTGGAGCACTTCAACGCGCAGCTGGTCGAGATCGACTGCACCTTCCCCACCGACGCCGGCGAAGGCGCGCTGCGTGACGGCCTCGCCCGGATCCGGGCCGAGGCCGAGGACGCCGTGCGTTCGGGCGGCGGGCACATCGTGCTCACCGACCAGCACCAGTCCGAAGAGCGCATCGCCATGCCGATGATCCTCGCGACCAGCGCCGTGCACTCGTGGCTGACCAAGAAGGGCCTGCGGACGTTCTGCTCGCTCGGCGTGCGCTCGGCCGAGTGCATCGACCCGCATTACTTCGCGGTGCTGGTGGGCTGCGGCGCGACCATCGTGAACCCCTACCTCGCGCTCGACAGCCTTGCCGACCGCATCGACCGCGGCCTGCTCGAGGGCTCGCTCACCGAGAACGTCACGCGCTACCGCGAGGCCATCGACCAGGGTCTGCTGAAGATCATGGCCAAGATGGGAATCTCGGTGATCTCGTCCTACCGCGGCGGCCTCAACTTCGAGGCCGTGGGCCTGTCGCGCGCCATGTGTGCCGAGTACTTCCCCGGCATGCTCTCGCGCATCTCCGGCATCGGTGTGCACGGCATCCAGCAGAAGGCCGAGGAGATCCACAAGCTGGGCTTCCGCGGCGGCCGCGACGTGCTGCCGATCGGCGGCTTCTACAAGGCACGCAAGTCCGGCGAGACCCATGCCTGGGGCGCGCAGACCATGCACCTCATGCAGGCGGCCTGCAACAAGGCTTCCTACGAGCTGTGGAAGACCTATTCCAAGGCGATGCGGGCCAACCCGCCGATCCACCTGCGCGACCTGCTGGACGTGAAGCCCATCGGCAAGCCCATCCCCATCGAGGAAGTCGAGTCGATCACCTCGATCCGCAAGCGCTTCGTCACGCCGGGCATGTCGCTGGGGGCGCTCTCGCCCGAGGCGCACAAGACGCTCAACGTCGCGATGAACCGCATCGGCGCCAAGTCGGACTCCGGCGAGGGTGGCGAGGATCCGGCACATTTCGTGCCCGAGCCCAACGGCGACAACCCGTCGGCGAAGATCAAGCAGGTGGCCTCGGGGCGTTTCGGAGTCACCGCCGAGTACCTCAACCACTGCGAAGAGCTCGAGATCAAGGTCGCACAGGGCGCCAAGCCCGGTGAGGGCGGCCAGCTTCCGGGCATGAAGGTCACCGACCTGATCGCCCGCCTGCGCCACTCGACCAAGGGTGTGACGCTGATCTCGCCGCCGCCGCACCACGACATCTACTCGATCGAGGACCTTGCGCAGCTGATCTACGATCTCAAGCAGATCAACCCGCGCTGCAAGGTGACGGTGAAGCTGGTGGCGTCCTCGGGCGTCGGCACCATCGCGGCGGGCGTGGCCAAGGCCAAGGCCGACATCATCCTGATCTCGGGCCACAACGGCGGCACGGGTGCCTCGCCCGCGACCTCGATCAAGCACGCAGGTCTGCCGTGGGAGATGGGTCTCACCGAGGCGCATCAGGTGCTGGCGATGAACAAGCTGCGTGACCGCGTCACGCTTCGTACCGACGGTGGCCTGCGCACCGGCCGCGACATCGTCATGGCCGCCATGATGGGCGCCGAGGAGTTCGGCATCGGCACCGCCGCGCTGATCGCCATGGGCTGCATCATGGTCCGCCAGTGCCAGTCGAACACCTGCCCGGTGGGCGTCTGCACCCAGGACGAGGCGCTGCGCGGCAAGTTCACCGGCAACGCCGACAAGGTGGTGAACCTCATCACCTTCTACGCCACCGAGGTGCGCGAGATCCTCGCCTCCATCGGCGCGCGCAGCCTGAACGACGTGATCGGCCGCGCCGACCTGCTGCGCCAGGTCTCGCGTGGCGCCGAGCATCTGGACGACCTCGACCTCAACCCGCTTCTGATCCGCGTGGATGGGGCCGACGACATCGTCTACGACCGCAACAAGGACCGGAACCCGGTGCTCGACACGCTCGACGCCGAGATCGTCCGCGACGGTCACCGCTTTCTGCAGGACGGCGAGAAGATGCAGCTCTCCTACGCGGTGCAGAACACGCACCGGACCGTGGGCACGCGGACCTCGTCGCACATCGTGTCGAAGTTCGGGATGCGCAATGCGCTGCAGCCCGACCACCTGCACGTCAAGCTGACCGGCAGCGCCGGCCAGTCGCTGGGCGCCTTCGCGGCACCGGGCCTCAAGATCGAGGTCTCGGGCGATGCCAACGACTACGTCGGCAAGGGCCTGTCGGGCGGCATGATCGTGGTGCGGCCGCCGATGATGTCGCCGCTCAAGGCCGATGACAACACCATCATCGGCAACACCGTGCTCTACGGTGCGACCGACGGCTACCTCTTCGCGGCGGGCCGCGCGGGCGAACGCTTCGCGGTGCGGAACTCGGGCGCCAAGGTGGTGGTCGAGGGCTGCGGCTCGAACGGGTGCGAGTACATGACCGGCGGCGTGGCGGTGATCCTCGGCCCGATCGGCGCCAACTTCGGCGCCGGCATGACCGGCGGCATGGCCTATCTCTACGACCCCAAGGGCGAGGCGACCGACATGATGAACATGGAAAGCCTCGTGAGCTGCCCGGTGTCGGAAGGCCATTGGGAAGACGAGGTGAAGGGCCTGATCGAGCGTCACGTCGCCGAGACCAAGAGCCGCAAGGGTCAGGACATCCTGCAGCACTGGGAGCTCGAGAAGGGCCACTTCGTGCAGGTCTGCCCGAAAGAGATGCTCAACAAGCTCGCCCACCCGCTGGGCATCGAGTCGGACATCGCCGTGCCCGCCGAGTGATCCGGCCGGCAACCGCAGGAAACAAGGCGCCCGGGATGAAAATCCCGGGCGTTCTCTTTTGTCGCTGCCGAAAATCCATGTTATGGAAACGCCGAGCGTCCTGTTTGGAAACTTACTTGGCAGATACTCGCTCACGCATCTGTGATGATGATGTTTGAGGTTGAGCTTCCTCAGCTTTAGTGTGCTAACTATACTTGTTGATACACTTATAGGTAGTGGTTGGTGGCATAGTTGCCCGGAATATTGGGCTCAATCATCCCAGAAGGGTTGACCTCGATATGGAGATCCTGCGCCTAAGCGACCTTGCGTTGCTGGCATCGGAAGACAGGTATTCGCTGCAGGCGACCGTGGATGTCGCCGTGCAGTTGCTTCGCGTTCCCGTAGCCCTTGTGACCGTCATCGACACCGCGAAGGACCGTCAGGTCTTTGTCGCGGACCGCGGCCTTGCCGAGCCCTATGACAAGATGCACGAAACGCCGCTTGACCTGTCGGTGTGCAGCCACGTGCTGACCTACCCCGAACCCCTGGTGATCGAGGACGTGCTCGAGGATCCGCGCTACAAGAATCACCCCGGCTTTGCCGAACTCGGGATTCGCGCCTATCTCGGCTACCCGATCTACGGCCCCTTCGACACGCCCTTCGCCGTGCTCTGCGTCGGCGACACCGTCCCCCGGACCTGGGAAGAGCGGGACATGCACATCATGTCCTACCTGGCCCGGCAGACGACGCGCTACATGCAGCGCAAGGCACAGAACATTCTCGAACGTGACGGTATTTCCCAACTTCACGTCTTGATCGATTGACGCACCGCCCCGCCCGGGCGGTGCGTCTGATGTATGGCCGGGCTCCGCGCCCCTCATCGTGGAGCCCGGTCGTCCGTCAAGCCCGGCCACGGCGTCGCATCACCCCAGTACACACGATGCGAACGTCCCGGTAACAGCGAGATTCGCCGGAACTCCTTAATAAATGGTTACCTCTTTGCCGCCCCTTCCGGCGCGACAAACGCGATGCATCCGCGCCACAGGTCGGGGCGCCGTTTCACAGGAAATCCGCGGCAGAAGGCCCCGCCCGAAGATCCCCGGACCGCAAGAACGCCCCTCCCCCGCGCGCAGGTTCTTTTCCGCGGCGATGGGCTGTGCGAATACTGACGACATGGCACGCACGAGCAGGAAGAAGCAGACAAAAGCGGGCAAGACCAAGGATCTCCGGACAGCCGTCGCGGAGCCGCTCCGGCGCGCCAACCCGGTGCGCTGGCTGACCCGCATGGCGCTGCGCGCCGCGCTCGCGCTGCTTGCCGCGGGCTTCGTGCTGGTGCTGGCCTACAAGGTGCTCAACCCGCCCACCACCTACACCATGTGGTCCGAGGGCCGCCGGCTCGGCGGGCCGGTGGACTACGACTGGGTAGATGCCGAGGAAATGGCACCGGTGATGCTGCGCTCGGTCGTGGCGGCCGAGGACGCGAACTTCTGCACCCACTGGGGCTTCGACATGCGCGCCATCCGGGCCGCCATCGCCGAGGGCAGCAACCGCGGTGCCTCGACCATCAGCCAGCAGACCGTGAAGAACGCCTATCTCTGGCAGGGCCGCAACTGGCTGCGCAAGGCACTCGAGGCCGGGGTCACGCCGCTGGTCGAGGCGGTCTGGTCGAAGAAGCGGATCCTCGAGGTCTATCTCAACATCGCCGAGTTCGACGAGGGCGTGTTCGGCGTCGAGGCCGCCGCCGAGCATTACTTCGGCGTCTCCGCGAAGAACCTCAGCGCCACGCAGGCGGCGCGGCTGGCGGCCATCCTGCCCGACCCAAAGGACCGCTCGGCCTCGCGCCCCTCGGCCTTTGTCGAGCGCCGTGCGTCGCAGATCCGCGACGGGGCGGCCACCATCGCCCGCGACGGGCGGGCGGACTGTTTCGAGTAAGCTCTGAGAGGGTCAGTCGCTGAGCGCGCGCGCGGCCTCGACCGCGAGCGGGGCAAAGC
The DNA here is from genome assembly GCF_900102075.1 of Salipiger thiooxidans. Lineage (GTDB taxonomy): Bacteria > Pseudomonadota > Alphaproteobacteria > Rhodobacterales > Rhodobacteraceae > Salipiger > Salipiger thiooxidans. Next base: position 286,114 of record NZ_FNAV01000006.1, read on the forward strand.
GCTTGCGGAACTCGGTCGGCGACCAGTCCCCGAGCGATCCGGCGATGTGCACCGCCCCCACCGGCATGCCCGACTTGTCGCAGACCGCCGCCGCCAGAGCCAATTCGCCGATCAGCGTCTCCTCGGCGGCGAAGCAGTAGCCGTCCTGCCGGACCTCGGCGATGATTTCCCAGATCTCCTCGGGCTTGCAGCGCGACTTCGGCGTCGAGGGCGTCAGGTCCGAAAGTTCGAGGATGTCGGCGATCTCGGCGTCGGGCAGATGCGCCATGCAGGCCCGCCCGCCGGAGGTCAGGAAGGTCGGCTTCCGCCGCCCGGTGAGCGTGGCGTAGAAGGTCTCGCGCTTGCTCTGCATCCGGATGCCGTAGATGACCTCGAGCCGCTTGATCCGGTGGCGCGCGTCGAAGAGGCTCAGGTCCACCCGCTCGCCGCTGATCTTGCGCAGGTCGGTGAGCACCGGCGTCGCGCGCTCGATCAGGGGGTTGCAGCGCATGTAGTCGAAGCTGCGCTCGAGGATGCGGCGGCCGGGCACCAGCCGCCCCTGCTCGGTCTTCTCGAGATAGCCCAGCACGAGGAAGGTCTGAGCGATGCGCTGCACCGAGCTCTTGTTCTCGCCGGTGATGGCGGCGATCTCGCCCAGCGACATCGGTGTGGGGTTCTCGGCGAAGACCGACAGCACGTCCATGGCCCGCGCCACGGACTTGAGGAAGAGACGCTCGTCGACCTCGGTATCGGTGCGCGGGAAGGCGCGGTCGATTTCCGGGACCGTGGTCTCCTGCGGGCGATTCACGTCCTGATCCAAGCTGTCACCATCCACTGCGGCCGGTCCCGGGGTCGGCGAGACAAGGGCCGGGAAAGAGGTTTCCCCTGAATACCAACCGCGCCGCGCCGTTGGAAGTCCCGGCGCGCACCTCCTCCCCCGGGGTCATGCGGCCCTCTCTCAGCTGCCGGAGGCGGGCAGCAGGCGGATGACCTGCGCCGTCGCCTCCTCGACCGCGGCGTCACTATAGAGGAAGGGCACATACTCGCCCTTGGCCCAGTGCGGCGCGAGATCGTCGTAATGCGGCGAGCGACGGTCGCCCGATTGCCCGGGCGCATTGATGAAGACGCTCTCGTCCCAGTTGCCAACGTCCATGACGATGCGCACCGAGGCCCCCATGGTCACGCGGAAGTCGGAGGTGCGGTAGGCGGCGTGCATCACCGTCGAGGCGCTGCCGCCCTTGGCGAGCGGCCCGACGTCGTGGCTCTTGCGCCACGCCTCGCCCGCCACGGGGCCGAGCGGATGCTCGAAGAAACCGTGGTGCAGATCGCCCCAGCGCCATTCGGAGGCGTCTTCGCCGAGTGTCGCGGCCAGCGCGGCATGGGCGGAGGCCAGCGTCTCGAGAAGCAGTGCGTCGCGGGCCGCAGCGGGCGCCTGGCCAAAGGCCACGCCCGGGGTTTCCAGCGCCTTCAGGATACCCTCGACGTCGCCGGGCTCCATCAGCGGGCGCAGCCTGGGGTCGGGCACGAAGAGCGCGAAGAGCGCCGGCTTCAGGTGCCGCGCGTACCAGTATTCGCAGAGCGCCGCGCCGGCAGAGCCCGCGGCCGCCATGCCGTCCCAGCCCGCGATCATCGCCAGCGCCTCCCCGGTGGCGCCTTCGGCCGAGAGCGGCGCCAGAAGCGCCCTCAGGCGCAGCCCGGGCTCGGTCATGACGTCGGTCTGCAACGCGATGGACTGTGCGATGCCGTGGCTGCCGGGCGCTTCCGAGCCCAGCACGTCCGCGATGCGGCGGGCGCGGCTGGCCTCGAGCCACTCAAAGCCCACGCGGTTGGCCTCGTGATCCCAATCCTCGGGCAGGTTGGCCTCGTTTGCGGAATAGACGTAGCCGCAGGTCGGGTTCACCGTCAGTGGCATGGTGTCGAGCGGCACAAACCCGTCCCACTCGAACCGCCCGTCACCCGGCACCGGCAGCAGCCCGTCCCAGTTGTGACGCACCGGGATCATGCCATAGGGCATCCACGCGATGGTGCCTGAGGTGTCGGCGTAGAGGTGGTTCAGGGACGGCGTGCCGAATCGAGCGATCGCAGCGCGGAACCCGTCGAGGGTCGTTGCCCGCATCGACGAGAGCCCGGCGAGATAGGCCGCGGAGCCCGGCTCGAACCAGACCGAGCGCAGGGCGAAGACGAGGTTGCGCTCAGGATCCTGCCAGAGCACCGGCCCGTGCCTGGTGAAGCGCAGCACCCGCGTCTCTGACGCGCCGTCGCGCAGCGGGAAGCTTTCCTCGACCAGCTCCATGTCGGTCCATTCGCCGTCACAGAGGTAGCGGTCGGGATTCGCCGGGTCGGTCTCGTAGAGGTAGATGTCCTCCTGGTCTGCGCTGAAGATGGTCTGGCTGAAGGCGATGATGCCGTTGTGCCCGAGCGAGATTCCCGGCGCCGAGGGCTCCCCTGCCCCGATCACGTCGAACTCGGGCGTCTTCAGGTGCACCGCGTAGCGCAGCGACGGCAGGCCGTGGGTGCGGTGCGGGTCGGTCGCCATGATCGCGCGGCCGGTCGCGCTGTGGCTGCCGGCGATGGCCCAATGGTTGGAGCCGGTCCAGTCGGCGTCCGCGATGACCTCTGCGAGCGGCGTCACCTTGCGCCACTTGCCCGCCTCCGCAACAGTCGCGGCAAGGCGCTCGGGCGAGAAGGTGACCGGTGCCGTGGCGAGCCGGAAAACGTCGAGGATGCGCGGGGTGAAAACCGCAGGGTCGACCTCGCCCGCGTTGCCGGGGCGCACCAGCGGCTCGAGGTTCTTGCGCAGCAGGTCAGATTCGGCGGAGATCCCGGTCATCAGGCAGGCGCGCATGATCTCGGAAAGCGCGTTGCGCGTCAGCGCATGGCTGCGGATGCGCAACACGTCCTCGGCCTGCCAGCGCGCGGGCGTGGTTCCCATCTGCGCGAATTCCTCGGGCAGGCGCGCAGGCTCCGCTTCGGTGAGCGCGATGAAAGCGTTGATCCCCGCCACGAAGCTCTCGCATATGTCGCGGGTGTCGGGGGCGTAGGCGACCCATTCCGCCGCCATGTCACCCCGGAACAGGAAGGCCCGCGCCGCCGCGTCCTGTTCAAGGTAACCGGGACCGAAATCGCCCGAGAGCAGCCCCAGCCCGCGCTTGCGCCAGAGGTCGATCTGCCAGAGCCGGTCCCTCGCGGCGTTGAAGCCCTGCACGAAGAAGCCGTCCGCAGCCGAGCCCGCGCGCAGATGCGGCACGCCCCAGCGATCGACGCGAATCTCGGCCTCGGACGCAAGTCCGGCGACGCGGATGGTCTCGGCCGAGGGCGCCCCGGCACGGGTCTCGTCGGGGGTCGCGGCGGGTCTGGCCAGATTGCTCATGCGGGCTCCTGATGCTGATTCTCATGCAGATTGCGTCACTGTCGTATTGTTTTGCAATACACATATGGCGATTTTCTGAAGACGCCCGAAAGGACGCCGCATCACGATTATCTTTTTAACAAAAGGGTTTTTCGCCGGAGAAATATCTTGACCCACGAAATCCCTGCCGCAAACATGAATTGCATTGCGATACGGGCAAATCAAAAATCGCCCGAGGCAGCCAGACTGACACAGACCTCGGAAGCAACCACAGGGATCATCGACATGACCAGACTGCACCGCCGTCAGGCCCTCAGACTCATTGCCGGCGCCACCGGCGCGACGCTCGCCACCCCCGCAATCATCCGCGCGCAGACCCCCTCGGAGCTGAAGATCGGAGGCATGCTGCCGCTCTCCGGGCCGGCCGCCATCGAAGGGCACCAGGTGCTCAAGGGGCTCGAATTCGCCGTCAAGGAAGCCAACGCCGCCGGCGGCGCACTCGACCGCGAGATCGTGCTCATGGTCGAGGATGACGAGGCCAACACCACCCGCGGCGTGATCGCGGTGCGCAAGCTGATCGAGACCGACAAGGTGCCGTTCATCGTCGGCACCTACGCCTCGGCCGTGGTCATCGCCACGATGCAGATCACCAAGGAATACGGCGTGCCCCTGCTCTCGGGCGGCTCGACCTCGGTCGCGGCCACCGACGCCAACGAGCCCGGCAACCCGTGGTTCTTCCGCTCCTGGCCGTCGAGCGTCGACCAGGGCCTCGATACCGCCAACGCGATCACCGGCAGGTTCGGCGCCAAGACCGTCGCGATCATCCACGACTCGGGCTCCTACGGCTACTCGCTCGGCGACCAGGTCGAGCAGGTGGTCAAGGACAACGGCGGCGAGATCCTGTCTCGCGACACCTACAACGCCGGTGAGCAGGACTTCACCACGCTGCTGACCCGCATCCGCTCCGAGAAGCCCGACGCGGTCTATATCGGCGGCTGGGCCGGCGACGGCGCGATGATCGTGCGGCAGGCGACCGAGGTCGGGCTGCGCACCCAGTTCGTGGGCTCGGGCTCGATGGTCAGCGACGACTTCATCGAACTGGCCGGCCCGGCGTCCGAGGGCTTTGCGGTGGCAACGCTCTACGAGCCCTCGACCCCCAACGTCTACGGCGCCGAGTTCGGCAAGCGCTTCGAGGCCGAGGTCGGCCAAGCGGCGGGCACGCTGAACTCGCTGGGCTTCGATTCGACCTCCATCGGCATCGAGGCGGTCCGCCGCACCGGCGGCACCGACAGCAAGGCAGTGCGCGACATGATCGCCACGGGCTTGGCCGATTTCCCCATCGTCCAGGGCCCCGAGGGCGCGACCGCGGCCTTTGACGCCAAGGGCAGCGTGGACTTCCCGAACTTCATCGCCGTGATCAAGGACGGCGTACGCACCCTGGCCTGATCCGGACTGGATGATCTGAAATGGACTTGTTCCTTCAATACCTCGCCAACGGCATCGTCGTGGGAAGCTCCTACGTGCTGGTCGCCGTGGGACTGACGCTGATCTTCGGGATCCTCGGCATCGTCAACTTCGCCCACGGGGAATTCTACATGCTGGGCGGTTTCGCGGGCATCGGGCTGGCCACGGTGCTCGGCCTGCCGCTGATCGTCTCGCTGCTCGGTGTCGTGGCGTTCGCCGCGCTGCTCGGCTTCCTCGCCGAGCAGATCCTGAACCGGCAAGTGAAGGACAAGGACCCGACCAATTCGATCGTCTCCTCCTTCGGCCTCGCCGTGGTGCTGCAGAACGCCGCGCTGCTGGTGATCGGCCCGCAGCCGATGCTGCTGCGCACGGACCTGTCGATGGTTCCGGTGGAAATCGGACCCGTCTACCTCCCCCTCCAGCGCGCGCTGATCCCCGTGGCGATGATCGTGCTGGTGGGGGCTCTTCATCTCCTGCTGCGTTACACTTGGGTGGGCATGAGCCTGCGCGCCATGGCGCAGCAGCCCACCGTGGCCCGCATGTGCGGCATCCGGGTGTCGCGGGTGGCCATCGTCACCTTCATGACCGGTGCCGTCTTCGCGGGCGTCGCGGGCTTCCTGATGTCCTCGGTCTTCATGGTGCACCCGCTGATCGGCAACATGATCGTGCTCAAGGCCTTCACTGTGGTCATCCTCGGCGGCATGGGCAGCGTGACCGGCGCCGCCGCCGCAGGGCTGATGCTGGGCATCGTCGAGTCGATGACCTCGGCCTATCTCGGCAACGGGCTGCGCGACATCGTGGGCTTCCTGATGGTGGTCATCGTGCTGCTGGCCTGGCCGCAGGGGATCTTCGGCCGGAAACTGGAGCGCTCATGAAACATCTCGCACTCTTCGCCGCTGCCATAGCCCTGCTGGCGCTGGCGCCTGTGGTGCTGGGCGGGCACGGGCTCAGCGTCATGACGCTGACCCTCACCAACCTCGTGCTGGCGGTAGGCCTGAACCTCGTCGCGGGCTATTGCGGTCAGTTCTCCTTTGCGCAGGCGGCGTTCTTCGGCATCGGCGCCTATACCACCGCGATCATGTCGCGCGATCTGGGCACCGGGGTCTGGATCAACCTGCCCGCCGGAATCATCATCGCCGGGCTCTTCGGGCTGGTGCTCGGGGTGCCGGCGCTGCGGGTGAAGGGGCACTTCCTCGCCATCGTCACCATCGCCTTCCAGACCGTGGTCTACCTGACGCTGGTGCAATGGACCGACTTCACCGGAGGCCAGAACGGCATCCTCGTTCCCGGCGTGGGCGAGACCAGCATCCTCGGCATCATCCGCTTCAACGTGCAGTCGCTGGACTCCTACTACTGGCTGACGCTGGCGCTGGCCGCGGTGGCCATCGTCGTCGCCTGGCGGCTGGTGCATTCCCGGCTCGGGCGCGAGTGGATTGCCGTGCGCGATGACGAGACGCTGGCGCAGGCGGTGGGCGTGAACACCACGACCACCAAGCTCTCGGCCTTCGTGGCGTCCGCTGCCTTTGCCGGTGCCGCCGGTGCGCTCAACGCCTACACGATGCGGACCGCCGCCCCCGACGACTTCACCATCTTCATCTCGTCGATCATCCTCGCGATCATGATCCTCGGCGGCAAGGGCACCTTCCTCGGCCCCATCGTCGGCGCCTTCATCCTGACCATCATCCCCGAAAGCCTGGGCGAGTTCTCGCGCTACAAGATGCTGTTCTTCGGCGTGCTGCTGATCCTCACCATCACCTTCCTGCCGGGCGGCATCATGCAGCTCGTGCGCAACGCGAGGACCCGGCGGGCATGACCGAGACGGAGACCAACATGACAAGGCCGGTGCTCGAGGCGCGCGGGATCGTGCGCCGCTTCGGCGGCATCACCGCCGTCGACGGTGTCGACGTGACCGTGGGCCAGGGCGAGATCGTGGGGCTGATCGGCCCCAACGGCTCGGGCAAGTCGACGATGGTGAACCTGCTGACCGGCGAGCTTGCCCCCGACAAGGGCACCATCCGCTTTGCCGGCAAGGACATCACCGGCGTCGCCCCCTACCGGCGCGCGCGCCTTGGCATCGCGCGCAGCTTCCAGATGCTGCGGATGTTCACCTCGATGAGCGTCGAGGACAACATGCTGACCGCGACGCATATCCACATGAAGCGCGGGCTGCTGTCCTCGCTCTTGAACCTGCCCTCGGCGCGCGCCGAAGAGGACGAGGTCCGCGCGAGGGCCCGCGACCTGCTGGCGATGTTCGAACTCGAGCAATTCGCCGGGCGCCCGGTCACGGCGCTGTCCATCGGGCAGCAGCGCATGGTCGAGCTGGCGCGCGGGGTGCTGAGCGGGCCCAAGCTCTTCCTGCTCGACGAGCCCGCCGCCGGGCTCGCGCCGCCCAACGTCGACCGGCTCATCGCGCTGATCAAGCGGATGCGCGACGAGTTCGGCATCTCTATCCTGCTCATCGAGCACGACATGCGCGTCGTGCGCGAGCTCTGCGACCGGGTCGTGGTGCTCGACTCGGGGGAGCTGATCGCCGAGGGCCACCCCGAGACCGTGGTCAACGACCCGGCGGTGATCGAGGCCTATATCGGGAAAGGATGGTCGCGCCGTGCTCAAGCTTGACAACATCGAGGCCGGCTACGGCAACACCCGCATCCTGCACGGCGTCTCGCTCGAGATCCCCAAGCGCGGGCTCGTGGCGCTGCTGGGCGGCAACGGCACCGGCAAGTCCACGACGCTCAAGGCGATCATGGGGCTGGTCGGCCTGCAATCGGGCACCGTCACCGTCGACGGGCGCGACATGGCGGGCATCGCCCCCGAGGCGCGCGCGGGTCTCGGCCTGTCGCTGGTGCCGCAGGGCAAGGAGGCCTTCGGCGCCATGAGCGTCGAGGACAACCTGCGCATGGGCGCCTATCACCGCCGCAAGGACCGCGCCGGGATCGCCATCGATCTCGAGGCGGTCTACACTCGCTTCCCCCGCCTCAAGGAGCGCCGCCGCGTGGCCGCGGGGATGCTCTCGGGCGGCGAGCGGCAGATGCTCTCGATCGGGCGCTCGCTGATGTCGCGGCCCTCGGTGCTGCTGCTCGACGAGCCCTCGGCGGCGCTGGCGCCCAAGATCGTGGAAGAGATCGCCGAGGCCATCCTCGGCCTGCGCGAGCTCGGGCTGACCTTGCTGTTGGTCGAGCAGAACGTCGGCATGGCGCTCGACATCGCCGACCGGCTCTACGTCATCCGCGGCGGACGCATCGCCCATGAGACCGCGGTCGGCGACGGCATCGCCATGTCGGAACTGCAGGAATTCTATCTAGGAGGCCATCAGGATGCCTGACCGTTTCACCGGCAAGACCGCCGTCATCACCGGCGCGGGCGGCGCGCTCGGCCGCGCCGTCGCCGCGGGCATCGCCCGCGAGGGCGGCCAGCTCGTGCTCTTCGACCTGAGCGAGGACGCGCTGGCCGAGACCGCCGCGCTCTGCCCCGGCGCCGTGGTCGTGCCCGGCGACATCACGCAGGCCGCCGACGTGCAGCGCGCCGCGCAGGTGGCACAGGACAGCTTCGGCGGCGTCGATCTGGTGGTGGCCGCGGCGGGGATCATCGGCCCCTCCTGCTCGGCCATCGACGTCGAGGAAGCGGATTGGGACCGGCTCTTCGCGATCAACGTCAAGGGCTGCTGGCTCACCGCCAAGTCCTTCATCCCGCAGATGCGGGCCAAGGGCGCGGGCTCGATGGTGCTGTTCTCGTCCACGGCCGGGATGATCGGCTCGCCCTTCCTGCCCGCCTATTCCGCCTCGAAGGGCGCGGTGGTGCAGCTCATGCGCAGCCTCGCCATCGCCCACGCCCCCGAGGCCATCCGGGTGAACTGCGTCTGCCCCGGCACCATCGAGTCGCCCATGCACCGCTCGAACGTGGACCGCTTCGAGGGCGAGGCCCGCGAGGCACTGATGAAGCGCCTGCTGGCCGTCCACCCGATGGGCCGCTTCGGCACGCCGAACGAGGTCGCCGAGGCCACGCTCTACCTGCTGAGCGACGCCGCCAGCTTCACCACCGGCGTAGCGCTGCCGGTCGACGGAGGACGTCTCGCATGACCCGTTTCGAAGGCAAGTTCGCCGTGGTCACCGGCGCCGCGGGCGGCATCGGCGCCGCCACTGCCGCGCGGCTGGTTGCGGAAGGCGCCAGGGTGCTGCTCGTGGACCTGCAGGACAAGGTCGCCGAGACCGCCGCAGCGCTCGGGCAACCCTCGCTGGCGCTCGACATCTCGGACGCGGACGCCGGCCAGCGTATCCTTGCCGCCGCGCTCGAGCACACGCAGACCATCGACGTGCTGGTGAACAACGCCGGCATGGGCGGCTCGGGTCCGCTGGAGAAGTCCAGCGACGAGCTGATGGCGCGGATCATCGACGTCAACCTCACCGCCACCATGCGCATCACCCGCGACCTGCTGCCCCACCTGACCCAGCCGGGCGGCAGCATCGTCAACCTCGCCTCGACCTTCGGCATCCTCGGCGCGTCTGGCACCACAGCCTATGCCGTGGCCAAGGCGGGCATCGGCCAGCTCACCCGGCAGCTCGCGGGCGATTTCGCCCCGCGCGGCCTGCGGGTCAACGCCATCGCCCCCGGCGTGGTGCAGACCGACATGACCGCCAACTACTTCAAGGACCCGCGCTACCGCGCGCTCCACATGGACACGACGCCGCTCGGACGCCCCGGCCAGCCCGAGGAACAGGCGGCGGCCATCGCCTTCCTCGCCTCGGACGACGCCAGCTTCGTCACCGGCGTCGTGCTGCCGGTGGACGGCGGCTATCTCGCCGCCCGCTACCTGCCGCCCGACGCCGTCTGACCGATCACGAAAGGACACACCCCATGAAGTTCGACACCTCCGTCAAATGGCCCCACGGCGCCCGCGTCGCCGTCATGCTGACCTTCGACTTCGACGCCGAGACCCTCTGGACCTCGCGCAACCCCGACAACGTCCGCCGCCCCGGCATCCTGAGCCAGGGCCGCTACGGCGCGGTCATGGGGGTGCCGAAGATCCTCGAAACCCTTCACGACGCGCAGGTGCCTGCCACCTTCTTCACCCCCGGCTGGACCGTCGAGAACCACACCGACAAGGTCGAGATGATCCTCAAGGAGGGGCACGAGCTCGCCCACCACAGCTATTCGCACCGCTGGTCCTCGGATGACGACGCGGCCGAGGTCGAGGAGATGGACAAGGGGCTCGAGGCGCTGAAGCGCGAGGTGGGCATCGTGCCCAAGGGGTACCGCTCGCCCGCGGGCGAGGTGAGCCCCCTGCTCTTCACCCTGCTGAAGGACCGCGGCTTCCTCTACAACTCGTCGCTCATGGACGGCATCAACCCCTACCGCCACAAGATGGATGACGGCGGCGACGGTGTGATCGAGCTGCCGTGGCACTGGTCGCTCGATGACGCGCCACACGCGCTGTTCTCGTTGCAGACGCCGCGCTCTATCCAGTCCACCGAAGCCGTGGGCAGCCTCTGGAAGGAAGAGTTTCGCGAGATCTACCGCTGGGGCGGGCTCTACAACCTCGTGATGCACCCGCAGATCAGCGGACGGCCCAGCCGCATCGCCCTGCTGCGCGAGATGATCGCCTTCATGCGCAGCTTCCCCGATGTCTGGTTCGCCACCGGCGCCGAAGTGGCGCAGGCGTGGTCCGACGAGTACGAGAGCTGAGCCATGACCCCGACCAGTGCCCGCGAGATGCCGGTCATCGACATAGACCCCTATGCCGACGAGCACCTCGCCGATCCCAGCACCTACTACGACCTGCTGCTGAAGGCGGGGGATGTCGCCTACCTGAGCGCCCATGACGTCTATGTCATGGGCCGCCACGCCTCCATCGTGCCCGCGCTAAAGGACTGGAAGACGTTCTCGTCCACCGGCGGCTCGGGCATCGCCGACGTCCGCCGCCCCGATGCGTGGCGCGCGCCCAGCCCCATCGTCGAGGTCGACCCGCCGCGCCACACCGAAGTGCGCCGCGCCCTCCAGAAAGTGCTCTCGCCCGCGGTCATCCGCAAATGGCGCGAGGACTTCGAGGCCGCCGCGCAGGCGCTCGTCGCCGAACTGCTCGAGAAGGGCGAGGTCGACGGCGTGCAGGACCTGTCCGAGGCCTATGTCTCGTCCACCTTCCCCGATGCGCTCGGCATCGCCCGCTCGCCCGAGCGGCGCCGCAACCTCTACATCCTCGGAGAGCTGAACTTCGACGGACAGGGGCCCAACAACGCCCGCTACAAGGCCACGCAGGCCCGCGCCGATGCCATCGACGACTGGTACCAGGCGCAAATGCGGCGCGAGGCCATGGTGCCCGGCGGGTTCGGCGAGAACATCTTCAAGGCCGCCGACGCGGGCGAGATCGAGCCCGAGCTGGCGCCGCTGCTGATGCGCTCGTTCCTGCGCGGCGGGGTCGACACCACCTCGTCGACCATCTCCTGCGCGCTGCACCACCTCGCCAACGCCCCCGACCAGTTCGCGAAGCTCCGCGAGGATCCGTCGCTCGCCCGCAACGCGCTGGAAGAGGCGATGCGGATCGAGACGCCAATCCCGAACGTCGGCCGCCTGACCATGCGGGATGTCGAGTACGACGGCGTCACCCTGCCCGCCGACCGCAAGGTCAACATCGTGCTCGGCTGCGCCAACCGCGACCCCGAAGCGTGGGACCGACCCGACGAGTACGACCTCACCCGCAAGACACTCTCGCACGTCGCGCTCGGACAAGGGGTCCACATGTGCGTCGGCCAGATGATCGCACGGCTCGAGGGCGAGTCGGTGCTGCGCGCGATGGCCACGCAGGTGGGCTCGCTCGAGGCCACGGGCCCCTCGACCCGCAAACTCAACAACAACCTGCGCAGCTACGCCTCGGTGCCGATGCGCATGACCGCCGGATGACCAAGATGCCCAGAGTGACCTACCACCGTCCCGACGGCCGCAGCCGCACCGTCGCCGCCGCGCCCGGCGAAGGCGTCATGCTGGCCGCCGTGGGCACCGCGGTGCCGGAGATCCTCGGCGAATGCTGCGGCGGGCTGGCCTGCGCAACCTGCCACGTCTTCGTGGCCGCGCCGTGGCGGGCGCTCGCCGGCGCCCCGCATAGCATGGAAGACGACATGCTCGACATGACCGTCACCGAACGCGGCCCCGGCAGCCGCCTCTGCTGCGAGATCGCCGTGACCGAGTCGCTGGACGGGATCGACGTGCAGATCCCGGCGGTACAGGCATGACCGATTTCGCCTCCCTCCCCTTCGATGCGGACGAGATGCTGGCGGGTCTTGCCCGCTGGGTAGCCTGCGAGAGCCCCACCCATGACGCGGCGGCGGTGAACCGCATGATGGACCTCGCCGCCTTCGACCTCGCGCGGCTTGGGGCCGAGGTACAGCGCGTGCCCGGGCAGATGGGGCTCTCCGACAGCCTGATCGCGACGCTTCCCCACCCGCGCCCGGAGCTGCCGGGCATCCTGGTGCTCGGCCACATGGACACGGTGCACCCGGTGGGCACGCTCGAGGTGCTGCCGGTGCGGCGCGAGGGGGACATCTGCTACGGCCCCGGCATCAACGACATGAAAGGCGGCAACTACCTCGCACTCGAGGCCATCGGGCAGTTGCAGCGCGCCGGCATCGAGACGCCCCTGCCCGTCACCGTGATGTTCACCGGCGACGAGGAGATCGGCAGCCCCTCCAGCGCGCGGCTGATCGAGGACGTCGCCCGCCGCCACGCCTGCGTGCTGGTGCCCGAGCCCGCTCGCGCCGACGGATCGGTCGTGCATGGCCGTCACGCCATCCTGCGCTTTGCCCTGCAGGCCAGCGGTCGCCCCAGCCATGCGGGCAACATCCCCGAGAAAGGCGCCTCGGCCATCGCGCTCATGGCGCGAAAGCTGCTCGAGATCGAGGCGCTGAGCTGCGACGCCTTCACCTGCAGCGTAGGGATCATCCGGGGCGGGCAATGGTCGAACTGCGTGCCCTCGGCCTGCGAGGCCGAGATGATCCTGCAGCTCAAGGACCCTGCCGCCCGAGAGGACGCGCTTGCCCGGCTTCAGGCCCTGACCGTGCCGGAAGGCGACGTGACCTTTGCCATCACCCCCGGCGTCGCCCGCCCCGCGTGGCAGCCCGGGAGCGGCTGCAAGGCACTGCTGGACCGCGCCGAGGGTCTGGCGCGGGATCTGGGCTTCCACCTTCCGAGCATCGTCTCGGGCGGCGGTTCGGACGGCAATTTCACCGGTGCGCTCGGGGTGCCGACGCTCGACGGGCTGGGCGTGCGCGGCCAGATGCATCACACGCTTCAGGAACACATCTGGGTCGACAGCCTGGCCGAGCGAGGGCGCCTCTTCGCGGGACTGCTTGCCACCATCGACGGGCCCCCTGCCTGAGCCCGGCCAGAGCCTCACAACCGGAAACGAAAACGCCCCGGCCGCTTGCGCAGCCGGGGCGTTATTCTTGACCCGGACCCGAAGGCCCGGCGCCGATCAGAGACCGGTCGACACGTCGATCGTGTTGCCCTCTTCGAGCGTCACGTAGGCCTTCTTCACGTCGTTACGGCGGCCGATCTGGCCCCGGAAACGCTTGACCTTGCCCTTGGTGATGGTGGTGTTCACGGCCTTGACCTTGACACCGAAGAGCGCCTCGACGGCCTCTTTCACCTGGGGTTTCGTCGCGTCGATCGACACCTCGAAGACAACCGCGCCGTTCTCGGACGCCATGGTCGACTTCTCGGTGATGATCGGCTTGCGGATCACGTCGTAATGTTCGGGCTTCGCACTCATTTCAGTCGAGCCTCCAGAGCTTCGACACCCGCCTTCGTGAGCACCAGAGTGTCACGCTTGAGGATGTCATACACGTTCGCACCCATGCTGGGCAGCACGTCCAGACCGTCGATGTTGGCAGCGGCCTTGGCGAATGCCTCGTTCACTGCGGCGCCATCGATGATCAGCGCGCGCTTCCAGCCCAGGCTCTTCACCTGTGCTGCCAGCGCCTTGGTCTTGCCTTCCGAATCGGCTGTGTCGATCACCACGAGGGCACCGGACTTCGCCTTGGCCGAGAGGGCCATCTTCAGGCCGAGCGCACGAACCTTCTTGGGAAGGTCATGGGCGTGGCTGCGCGGGGTCGGGCCCTTGTAGATGCCACCCTTGCGGAAGATCGGCGCCTTGCGGGAGCCGTGGCGTGCGCCACCGGTGCCCTTCTGGCGGTAGATCTTCTTGGTCGAGTAGCTGACTTCCGAGCGGGTCTTGACCTTGTGGGTACCGGCCTGCGCCTTGTTGCGCTGCCAGCGGACCACACGGTGCAGGATGTCGGCGCGCGGCTCGAGATCGAAGATCTCGTCCGTCAGCTCGACTTCGCCCGCGGCGGTGCCGTCGAGTTTGATCACGTCGAGTTTCATTCGTCGCCTTCCTTCTTCTCGGCCTGGATCTCGGCCTCGGCTGCTTTCAGCGCGGCTTCTTCCTGGGCGGCCTGCTCTGCTGCCGCGGCGGCTGCTGCTGCAGCTTCCTCGGCGGCTGCGGCTGCGGCAGCTTCCTCGGCGGCTTTGGCGGCTTCTTCAGCGGCGGACTTCAGGGCTGCCGGCAGAATGGCGTTCTCGGGGAACGGCTTCTTGACGGCGTCCTTGATGGTGACCCAGCCACCCTTCGAACCCGGGACGGCGCCCTTGATCATGATGATGCCGCGGTCGGCATCGGTCTTCACGACCTGAAGGTTCTGGGTGGTGACACGGACGGCACCCATGTGGCCTGCCATCTTCTTGCCTTTGAAGACCTTGCCCGGATCCTGACACTGGCCGGTCGAACCGTGCGAACGGTGCGAGATCGACACACCGTGCGAGGCACGCAGACCACCGAAGTTGTGCCGCTTCATGGCACCCGCGAAGCCCTTACCGATGGTCGTGCCGGACACGTCCACGAACTGGCCTTCGAAGTAGTGGTCGGCGGTGATTTCCTCACCGACTCGGATCAGGTTCTCGGCGTCGACGCGGAATTCCGCGATCTTCCGCTTCGGTTCCACCTTAGCGACGGCGAAGTGGCCGCGCATCGGATTCGAGACGTTCTTGGCCTTGATCGAACCGGCGCCGAGCTGAACGGCGGTGTAGCCGTCCTTGTCAGCGGTCCGCTGGGCCACGACCTGACATCCGTCGAGTTGGAGAACGGTCACAGGGATCTGCTTGCCGTCTTCCATGAACAGCCGGGTCATGCCGACTTTCTTTGCGATAACTCCAGAGCGCAACATCTACGGAGTCCTCCTTACACCTTGATCTCGACATCCACGCCGGCGGCGAGGTCGAGCTTCATGAGCGCGTCCACCGTCTGCGGGGTCGGATCGACGATGTCCAGGAGCCGCTTGTGGGTGCGGATCTCGAACTGGTCGCGGGATTTCTTGTTCACGTGGGGGCCACGCAGAACGGTGAATTTCTCGATCTTGTTCGGCAGCGGGATCGGGCCGCGCACCTGCGCGCCGGTCCGCTTGGCGGTGTTCACGATCTCCTGCGTCGATGCATCGAGGACGCGGTAATCGAACGCCTTGAGCCGGATGCGAATGTTCTGGCTTTGCATGTTCGGTCTGCCTTTTCATAGGCGTGAGAGTTGAGAGGAGGAACCAGGACCACCCTGTTCCCTCTTCGAACCCGGTCGGAAAGGATTTGCACCCCTTCCATAAATCGGTGGGTGCCGAAGCACCCACCTTTGGAAATCCGTGCAGTCGCGCCCTCTAAAGCGGGTGCCCCTGCGAGTCAAGAGCTCACAGCGCCTGACCGGAAATGTTCTGGGCTGGCCGGTCGCCCGAGGGTAACCGGCCGGGTCCGATCCCGCTTACGCGAGGATCTTGGAGACGACGCCCGAACCGACGGTGCGGCCGCCTTCGCGGATAGCGAAGCGGAGACCGTCTTCCATGGCGATCGGTGCGATCAGTTCCACGGTGAACTTCAGGTTGTCGCCGGGCATGACCATCTCGGTGCCCTCGGGAAGGGTCACGGTGCCGGTCACGTCGGTGGTCCGGAAGTAGAACTGCGGACGGTAGTTCGCGAAGAACGGCGTGTGACGGCCACCCTCTTCCTTGGTCAGGATGTAGACCTCGCACTCGAACTTGGTGTGCGGGTTCACCGACTTCGGCTTGCAGAGCACCTGGCCGCGCTCGACCGCTTCACGGTCGATGCCGCGCAGCAGCGCGCCGATGTTGTCGCCGGCCTCACCGCGGTCGAGCAGCTTGCGGAACATTTCCACGCCGGTGCAGGTGGTCTTCTGGGTGTCCTTGATGCCGACGATCTCGAGTTCGTCGCCAACGTTCACCACACCACGCTCGACGCGGCCGGTCACCACAGTGCCGCGGCCCGAGATCGAGAACACGTCTTCGATCGGCATCAGGAACGGCTGGTCGGTGGCGCGCGGCGGCTGCGGGATGTACTCGTCCACGGCGGCCATCAGCTCGCGGATCTTGTTCTCGCCGATTTCCGGATCACGGCCTTCGAGCGCGGCCAGAGCCGAGCCTGCGATGATCGGAATGTCGTCGCCCGGGAAGTCGTAGGCCGACAGAAGCTCGCGCACTTCCATCTCGACGAGCTCGAGGAGCTCCTCGTCGTCCACCTGGTCGACCTTGTTCAGGAACACGACCATGGCGGGGATACCCACCTGGCGGCCGAGCAGGATGTGCTCGCGGGTCTGCGGCATCGGGCCGTCAGCCGCGTTCACGACCAGGATCGCGCCGTCCATCTGGGCCGCACCGGTGATCATGTTCTTCACGTAGTCGGCGTGGCCGGGGCAGTCGACGTGCGCGTAGTGGCGGTTCTCGGTCTCGTACTCGACGTGCGCGGTCGAGATCGTGATGCCGCGGGCCTTTTCTTCCGGCGCGCCGTCGATCTGGTCGTAGGCGCGGAACTCGCCGAAGTACTTCGTGATCGCAGCCGTCAGCGTGGTCTTGCCGTGGTCAACGTGACCGATCGTGCCGATGTTGCAGTGCGGTTTCGACCGCTCGAACTTTTCCTTTGCCAT
>NZ_FNAV01000019.1 GCF_900102075.1 Salipiger thiooxidans
GCTATGGGCGGGGCAGGGGGGCTACGGGCCTCGGGCTTGCCACCTGAACGTTTGGCCCGCTGGTTGGATGGGATGAACAGCGCGATTCTAGCGACGATGCGAACACTTGACGAAATTGAAGCGTGGACCGGTCGGGCAGAAAACGTCATGGCGCATTTGTCTGGCCGCACGCCAGTCGCCTTAAGAAAAATATTCGCGGAATGGCCCCTGCTCTCCGCCCCAATGGCTGAGATAGTGACCGGCGCCAGTCGCGCCGCCGTTCAGCGCAATCTGGCATGGATGGAGGCCAAAGATTTAATCCGCGAAGTGACAGGGCAGGGGCGCTTTAGGATGTGGCGGATCGAGATCTAGTTGCATTTTAAGGCCCAGCGCTCTCGATCAGATTGTACCGCCATTTTCGGTTTATGTGCCGAATGCTGTCGAAATGTGGATTATACCGATGATTAACGCGTTAGATGGTCATCGGCGGTATCCTCTATTCGCTCGGAACGCCATTTCTGCTGTGGAGGAACATGCGCTTTTCATGACACGATCTGGCACGGTCTTGTCGTCGCGGCGACAAGCGTGACCTGACGCAGCTGACCTTTGCCGGGGCGTAGGGGTGCCGACGCCGCATGCACACTCTACCGCTAATCACCCAACGGGTAGCGGATGGCCGACCTAACGCTTTGACCTGCCATCAAGCGCCCCGTCGAAGAAATTCGACACCGTGGCGCGCACTGCCTCCTCCACGTCGATTTCAATCGGCATGTTGTAGACGAATTTTCGAATCGCGATGTAAAACACCGCGCCGTGCAGCCCCCAAAACAGTTCGAGTTCGTCCGAACCGGGTGGCGCGCTCGGGTTCACTTCGCCCCGCTCCCGGCGCAGTTCCATCGCCGCCGGCTCGATAATCTTGTTGCGCACGATGTCAAGATAGCGCTCGGTCAGCCCGTACGACTTTAGTCCTGATGACACAAAGATTCGGACCCAGTCATAGTCGAACACCCGTTCTGCATATTCGACATAGAACTGCGTCAGCCGTTCCCGCAGCGTCCGGTTCCGCTCAAGCACCAGGCTTTCCCACTCAGGGTTCCAACGCTTGAGGTAGACATGGTCGTAAACACGCTCGATCAGCGCGTCCTTGCTTTCGAAATGCCTGTATATAACGGCGTGGGACACGCCCATGCGCTTGGCCAGCTCTCGGGTCTGGCCCTCGAAGCCCGATTCGGCAAAAAAGCGCACCGCCTCGGTCACGATCAGCTTTTCACGCTCTTCGGCGCGCATGTTCTTGCGGCGCGGTGCCTTGGTCCCGGTGTCTGAGGTCATGCCCGTCTCATGTCATTTTCCAACACGAGGATAGCGGCAAACAAAAAAGTTACCAAGTGGTCATTTTATCTTGACCGACTCCCGGCGCGATGATTTAGATAAGTTACCAAACGGTCACTTTTGCAGCTGGAGGAGCTGCGGACCGAAGGGGGGAAAGTGAAATTACCATCGTTCGAATACCTGCGTGCGCGCAGCATGGAAGAAGCGTGGGCGCTGCATTCCGAGGCCGGAGGCGACGCCGTCTACCTGTCCGGCGGGCACAGCGTCGTGCCCTCTATGGCGCTGCGGTTGCAAGCGCCGTCGCGGCTGATCGACATCTCGCAGATCGCCGAGCTGCGCGGGGTTTCGCTTGCTGATGGCACGCTGCGCATCGGTGCGATGACCCGCCACGCCGAGGTGCTGGCAGACCCGCTGATCGCGCGCCATGCCCCCTTGCTCTCGCAGGCTGCGCCGCATGTAGCGCACCCCGCGATCCGCAATCGCGGCACCATCGGCGGCAACCTCGCGCTGGCCGATCCGGCATCGGAATTCCCGGCCGCCGTGCTGGCGCTGCGCGCTGAAATCGAGGCGACGGGCCCCGAAGGCCGCCGCCTTATCGCAGCCGACGACTTCTTTCTCGACCTATACGAGACTGCCCTCGCCCCCGGCGAATTGCTGACCGCGATCCACGTGCCGCTGCCTCCCGAGAGCCGCCTTTTCGGCTTTGACGAGATTGCCCGGCGCCGGGGCGATTACGCCATGGTCGGCGTTGCGGCGCAGGCGGATGTTGCGGGTGGCGTGATCGCCGATGCGTCGGTCACACTCTTTTCGGTGGGCTTTACCCCCGTGAGGGCCAAGGCGGCAGAGCAGGCGCTGGACGGCGCGCCCCTGTCGCCCGAAAGCATCGCCCGCGCGCAGGCGGCGCTTGCGCAGAATCTCGACCCGCCCGAGGATCCCGGCTTTCCGCCAGAGCGGAGGCTGCAACTTGCGCGCGTTCTTCTGGGCCGGGTGCTGAGCCGAATGGAGCCGGTGAAATGAAACATCTGCTGACCACGACCGTGAACGGTGAACAGGTGCAGGAGGCGGTCTCGCCCCGCACCAGCCTTGCGGATTTCCTGCGCGAGGACATGGGCCTGACAGGCACGCATCTGGGCTGCGAGATGGGCGCCTGCGGCGCATGCCTCGTGCTGATGGACGGCGCGCCCGTCCACGCCTGCCTGGTGCTCGCGGTGCAGGCCGAGGGCTGCACTGTCGAGACCATCGAAGGGCTGACCGAAACCGGCGCCGCCGCCGATCTGCAGGCGCGGTTCCACGACCGCAACGCGCTGCAATGCGGCTATTGCACCAACGGCATGCTGATGAGCGCACAGGCTCTGCTGGCGGCCAACCCCGATCCCAGCCGTGACGAGATCCGCGACGCGCTGTCCGGCAACTACTGCCGCTGCACCGGCTATGAGGCTATCGTCGATGCCATCGCGGCCACCGCCAGTGACCGCGCCGCCCTGCCCGAGACAAAGGCGGAGGCAGCGGAATGACGATGCATATCGGCCAGGCGGCACGGCGCGAGAATGCCCGCCGTCACCTTGCCGGGCGCGGCCGTTTTGTCAGCGACCTTGCCCTGCCCCGCATGCTGCACGCGGTCTTTGTCCGCAGCCCCATGGCGCGCGGCCGGATTTTCGAGATCGACACCTCGGAGGCCAGCGCCTGCCCCGGCGTCGTGCGGATCTTTACCGCCGCCGAACTGAACGCCCGCTGCACGCCCTGGATCGGCACGCTTGGCCATTTCGCGGGCATGCAGAGCCCGCCGATGAACATCCTTGCCGAGGACGAAGTGCTGTGGACCGGCCACCCGGTCGCGATGGTGCTGGCCCGCAGCCGCGCCGAGGCGGAAGACGCCGCCGAGCTCGTGATGCTCGACATCGAGGACGCCGAGCCTGTCACCGACGGGGCCGCCGCCCTGCGCCCCGGCGCACCGCTGGCCAACCCCGCCGCACGAGACAACCTGTGTTACGAGGCCGTGCTCGAAACCGCTGACGTGGACGCGGCCTTTGCCGGTGCCGCGCATGTGGTCGAGGCCAGCATGACCTTTGGCCGGCACACGGCCGTGACGCTTGAACCGCGCGCGGTGATTGCTGATTTCGATGCGTCGAGCGGGGCGCTCACCGTGCATCATGGCACCCAGACACCCTACCAGTTCCAGGACGTCTATTCCCGCCACTTCGGCCTGCCCGAGGGCAAGGTGCGCGTCATCGCCCCTGATGTGGGCGGTTCCTTCGGCATGAAGCTGCATGTCTACAACGAGGAAATGGGCGCCGTCGCGGCCAGCCTGATCCTCGGGCGCCCGGTGCGCTACGTCGCCGACCGGCTGGAAAGCTTCCTGTCGGACATTCACGCCCGCGACCACATCGTGCAGGGCCGCATGGCGCTGGATGCCGAGGGCACGATCCTTGCGATGGAGGTCAATGATCTGACCCAGGTCGGCGCGATCTCGGCCTATCCGCGCACCAGCGCCGCCGAGGGCAACCAGGTGATCCGCCTCATGGGTGCGCCCTACCGCATGTCCGACTACCGCGGGCGGCTTTCGGTCGCGTTTCAGAACAAGGTCCAGACAAGCCAGTATCGCGCCGTGGGCCACCCCATCGCCTGCGCCGTGACCGAGGCGCTGGTCGAACGCGCGGCCGAGGCCACGGGGCTTGATCCGTTCGAGATTCGCGCCCGCAACCTGATCGCCGACGATGCCTATCCGCATGTCTCGGCCACCGGTTACCAGTTCGAAAAGCTGTCGCATCAGGCTTGCCTTGCCAAGCTGCACGAGATGATGGAGCCCGACGCGCTGCGCGCCGAGCACGCCAGCCTGCGCAAGCAGGGCATCTATCGCGGCTTCGGCATTGCGTCCTTTGTCGAGATCACCAACCCCGGCGCGGCTTTTTACGGCGTTGGCGGTGCCAGGATCTCGGCGCAGGACGGGGCGGTTGTGAGGATGATGCCCTCGGGCGACATTCACTGTGCCATTTCGGTCACCGAACAGGGACAGGGCACCGAGACGATCATCGCGCAGGTTGTGGCCGATCAGCTGGGCGTCACGCCCGAGCGCGTGAGCGTGACAACCGGCGACACCGCGACCACGCCCAGCGGCGGCGCCACCTGGGCCTGCCGGGGTGCAGGCATCGGCGGCGAGACCGCGCTGCGCGCCGGGCGCAGGCTGCGCGACCGGATCCTGACGCTGGCGGGAGCGCTGGTGCAGGCCGACCCGGCGAGCCTGCGGCTCGAGAACGGCGCGGTGGTCGATGCCACCGGGGCGGCCCGGATCACGCTGGAGGAGATCGGCCGCATCGCCACCTACCGGCCCGACACCCTGCCTGACGGGATCGACCATTCGCTGACCGTGGCGCATCACTTTGCGCCCACCGGCTATCCGTTCGATTTCACCAATGGCATCCAGGGATCGCTGGTCGAAGTCGATGTCGAAACGGGCCTCGTGCGGATCCTCAAACACTGGGTGGTCGAGGATTGCGGCCGCATTATCAACCCGCTTCTGGTCGACGAACAGATCCGCGGCGGCGTCGTGCAGGGGCTTGGCCCCGCCTTTTTCGAGGAATGCCAATACGATGCGGACGGGCAGCTGACCAACGGCTCGCTTGCCGACTACCTCGTGCCCATGGCCTGCGAGATGCCCGACATCGAGATTGCCCATATCGAGACACCCACCGGCGACACGATCCTTGGCGCCAAGGGCGTGGGCGAGGCAGGCACCGCCGCTGCCGGTGCCGCAGCGATGAACGCGGTGAACGACGCGCTGCGCCCGTTTGGCGCGCGGCTCACCCAGACCCCCATGACTCCGCTGCGCATCCTCGATGCGCTTGACGCGGCCCGAGAGGAAAGGACCGATCCATGAAGCTCGACGGAGAGCAGTTTCTGAACGCCGACCCGCAGACCGTCTGGACGGCGCTTTTCGACCGCGACGTGCTGGCCGGGGCGATCCCCGGCTGCGAAAGCCTCGACCAGCTCAGCGCAACCGAGTTTGCCGCCGTGGTCAAGCTCAAGATCGGCCCCGTATCAGCGCGCTTCAAGGGCGACGTAGAACTGAGCGACATCGTGCCCGGCCAGTCCTGCACGCTTTCGGGCAAGGGCTCGGGCGGGATCGCGGGCTTTGCCAAGGGCGCCGCGCAGGTGACACTGACGCCCGAGGCGGGCGGCACGCGTCTTTGCTACGACGCCGATGTCGCGGTGGGCGGCAAGCTTGCCTCGCTCGGCAACCGTCTGATCGGCGCCACGGCGCAGAAACTGACCGATGCCTTTTTCGCCAACCTGTCCGATGCGCTGACCCCGCCCGAAGAGGCCCGGTCGGCCTGACCCGCTGGCGCGCAGCGGATGCGGCTCCGCCGCGAAAAAGGCGCGCAGAACAAAGCACCATCCCTGGGAGGAGGATACCAATGACCACCACGCGCAGGGCCTTTCTGGCCACAAGCTCGGCAGCCTTGGCGCTGCCTTTTCTGAACACGCGCAGCATCGCGGCAGAGAACATCTCGGTGCAGATCGGGTCGAGCCACCCGACCAACAACATCTGGGTCTATGCCATGCAGACCGCGCTGCAACCGGCGCTGGACAAGCTGCTGGCGGACGCAGGCGGCGAGTATTCGGTGACCTGGAACGAGAACTACGGCGGCACGCTCTACAAGTTCAAGGACACCCGCGCTGCGGTGCGCGA
This sequence comes from Salipiger thiooxidans, assembly GCF_900102075.1. Classification (GTDB taxonomy): domain Bacteria; phylum Pseudomonadota; class Alphaproteobacteria; order Rhodobacterales; family Rhodobacteraceae; genus Salipiger; species Salipiger thiooxidans. Next base: position 5,996 of record NZ_FNAV01000019.1, read on the forward strand.
CGGCATCGTCGACGTGGGCATGGTCGGCACGGTCTGGGAAGGCTCGGCCATGCCGCTGCAGAACGTGACCTATTTCACGCCCTTCGCCAACGCCGACCACAACGTCACCATCGACATCTTCGACAAGCTGACCGACGAGCTGCCCGAGCTGCGCGCCGGATGGACCGACCAGAACATGGTGCATCTTTCCTCGCTGGTGACCGACAGCTACGACGTCTATGCCACATTCCCGATCGCTTCGGTCAATGACATTCGCAACCGCCGCCTGAACGCGCCGGGCACCTCGGCCAATTGGCTGGCCGATACCGGCTGCACACCGGTCGACGGCGCGCTGACCACCTATTACACCGATATCCAGACCGGCGTTTCCGAAGGCACCCTGTCCTTTGCCAGCGGCATCCAGCCGACACGCGTCTACGAGGTTGCGCCGCATCTGACACGGGTCGGCTTCGGCTCGATGTATTTCGGCGGGATTGCGGTAAACAAACGCTTCTTCGACAACCTGCCCGAGCCGGTGCAGACGGCGCTAAAAGAAGCCGGGCGGATCACATCGCGCGCGCACGGCGACTACATCACCAAACGCACCACCGAGGCGATGACCGAGATGGAGGCCGCCGGGCTTCAGGTCACCGAGATGGCAACCGCCGAGCGTGAACGCTGGGCCGCCACGCTGCCCGATGTCGCCAGGCCCTGGCTCGATGCCAACGGTGCGGCGGCGGCGGCGGTGGTCAAGGCATATTTCGCCGAACTCGCAGCCCGTGACATCACGCCGGCCCGCGACTGGACCAAGGGTCTCTGACACTATGGCCCTGATCCAGCGCGCATCAGAGGATGCCCCCATGCAACGCGCCAGTTTCCTGTCAACCGGTCTGCCCGCGCTCCGGCGCGGGCTCCAACTGGTTTTGAACGCGATGGCCGCAGTGGGCACGCTGTGGGTCTTTGCCATCATGATGCTGATCGTGGCCGATGTGGTCGGCCGCAATTTCCTAGCCACGCCGATCATTGGCGTGGCCGAGATCTCAGCCCGCTCGGTCGTGGCTATCGTCTTCCTGCTGCTGCCGCCCGCCGCGCTGAACGGGATGCTGATCCGGTCGGATTTCCTGATGCGCGGGCTTCAGCGCCTGTCGCCCGGCGCGGCGCGGCTGCTCGACGGGCTGTTTGCGCTTGCGGGCGCGGTCATCTTTGGCCTGGTGGCGCTGGCCGCCTGGCCTGACACACACGACGCCTGGGTCAGTTCTGAGTTTTTCGGGGTCCGCGGCGTCTGGACCCTGCCGACCTTCCCGTTCCATCTACTGGTGGTGCTGGGGGCCTCGGCCACCAGTCTCGCCTTCACCGTCTCGGCGGCTGAAACCCTTTTGAAACAGCGCGCTGTCGGAGATACCTGAGATGAGCAGCATCACCATCGGACTGATCCTCATCGGCGCACTCGTCGCGCTTGTGCTTCTGGGAATGCGCATCGCCGTGGCGCTGATGGTCGTGGCCTTTGCCGGGGTCTGGATCATTCGCGACAGCTTCGACCTGTCGATGCGGCTGATGTCCATCGCCGCCTATAACGGCGTTGCCAACTACCTGTTCGCAACCATCCCGCTGTTTGTTCTGATGGGGCACCTGGTCAGCATCTCAAGTGTCGGCAAGGACACGTTCGATGTGGCCGAGGCGCTGCTGCGCCGCCTGCTTGGCGGGCTGGGCATCGCAACCGTGGCGGCAAACACCGTCTTTGCCGCCGTAACCGGCGTTTCCATCGCCTCGGCGGCCGTATTCACCAAGGTCGCGGTGCCCGAGATGACGCGCCACGGCTACAAGCCCTCGTTCTCAGCCGGCACCGTCGCGGGCAGTTCGGTGCTGGGCATGCTGATCCCGCCAAGCCTGCTGCTGATCATCTACGGCGTGCTGGCCGAACAATCCATCGGCCGGATGTTCATAGCCGGGCTGGTCCCCGGCGCATTGCTGGCGGCAGGCTTCGTGCTGTGGATTCTACTGCTGGCGAAATTCGCGCCCCGTTTCGTCTTTGCCGCCGCCAATGACGAGGGGGTCGAGCCGGACACGCAGCCCCATCCCGACATGGTGGCGACGGAACTGCTGCTCAAGATCGTGCCCATCGTCGTGCTGGTCACCTTTGTTCTCGGCGGGCTATATTCCGGTTTCTTCACCCCCACCGAGGCTGGCGGCGTCGGTGCTTTTGCCGCGCTCGTCATCGCCCTTTTCCGGCGCAGTCTCGACCTGCGCCGCTCGTGGGCGGTGCTCAGCCAGACCGGCACTATTTCGGTCGGTATTCTCGCGCTGCTGGTGGCCGCCGGGTTCTACAGCCAGATGCTGGCCGTCGCGGGCATTCCCGCCGCCATCGGCGCTTTTGTCACCGACAGCGGTTTCGGCGCGGTGGGGTTCCTCGTCGTTTACGTGCTGCTGGTGCTGCTTCTGGGCATGATCCTGGACAGCAGCTCGATCCTGCTGATCGTTGTGCCCATCGCCGCCCCCATCGCGCAGAGCCTTGGCTACGACCTAGTTCAATTCGGCATCATCACGGTGATAGCGGTCGAGGTCGGGTTGCTTACACCGCCCTTCGGGATCTCGATCTTCACGGTACATTCGACGTTGGGGGACCGGGACGTATCGCTGGAATCGATCTTTGCCGGCGCCCTGCCCTATGTCGGCGTAATGCTGGGCGTTCTGATACTGGTGGCCGCTTTTCCCGGTCTGATCATTGGCTGAACGCGGCCTTAGCTGCAATGGGCCTTGATGCTGTAACCGCCCCCCGGCGGCATCGATGTGCCAAAGTGGGATCGCAACAATCCGTATTGGGAGGCGGTCATGTCGGAGATTATCACGGTTGGACTGGATCTGGCGAAGAATGTGTTTCAGGTCCACGGCGCTGACAGCAAAGGCAATGCTGTCTTACGCAAGAAGCTCAGAAGAGCTCAGGTGATCGAGTTCTTCGAGAAGTTGCCGCCCTGCCTGGTGGCGATGGAGGCTTGTGGCGGCGCGCATTTCTGGGGACGGGAACTGTCCAGGCTCGGTCACGACGTCAGGCTCATCCCGCCCGCCTATGTGAAGCCCTTCATCAAGCGGCAAAAAAATGATGCGGCTGACGCCAAGGCGATCTGCGAGGCCGCGCAGAGACCGAATATGCGCTTCGTGCCCGTGAAGAGTGAGGAAACGCAAGGGGCGAGCAGCGTCTTCCGCGTCCGAGAATTGCTCGTCCGGCAGCGAACTCAGGCCATCAACGCGCTCCGCGGACACCTCACCGAGTACGGCCGGGTCGTGCCTCAGGGGGCGACAAATGCCCGGCGCCTGGTTGCCCTTGTCGCGGACGAGGGCTCGGGACTGCCCGCAACGGCGCGGGCTTCTCTGAGTGTCGCGTAGCCCTTAATTGTGAGATGAGAAATCCAATGAAATCAACGGCAGTCCTTTGCCCTTAAATATGAGATTTTGCCTTTAATTCCGATATTCTTGCTCTTAAACCTGAGACAGGGTTCACAGACATGTGCGGCAAATATCGATGGATGATGATGGCGAAGCCTCAGTTGCAGTTGGTGCTGAAGAGTCGCGCAGGGCCGCCGTGCTACGTGCGCTTGTTCAGGCATATCTTAATGGGGCTGGCAGTCTGGAAAGCGGCATCAATGACGCCGTTTGGGAGCTTGGTGTCAGCAGGGCGACGGTCTGGCGTTGGATAAAGCGGCTGGCGGAAGAGGGTGGGCGCACCAGCGCGCTGGCTCCGCGGAAACGGGGCCGTCCGGCCGGTACAACTTTGATATCCGGCAAAGTTGAATCGGTGATCGAAGAGCATCTTCGCCGATATTTCTTGCGCCGGGAGCGTTCGAGCCTCTCGCGCGTCGTGACTGAGATCCGCAGCGCGTGCTGGCAGCAGGGCTTGCAACCGCCGACACGGCGGACGGTTCAGCGTCGTCTGGATGCGATGGATACCCGCGAAGTTGCGAAGGCACGAGAGGGCGCAAAGGCGGCCCGCCAGAAATTTGCACCGGTCACAGGCGAGAACAAGGCCAGCCAGCCACTTGAGGTCGTGCAAATTGATCACACGTCCGCGGACATCATTCTTGTCGACAGTTTTGAGCGCCAAACAATTGGCCGACCGTGGGTCACGCTGGCAATCGACGTCGCGACCCGGTTGGTAACGGGATATTACACCTCTCTCGAGGCGCCTTCGCGACTGTCAGTGGCACTTTGCCTGACACAGGCGGTAGCCCCCAAGGCGGAACTTCTGGCGGAATTGGCGTGCGATGTTCCTTGGCCGGCACAGGGCAAACCGCACAGCATCCACGTCGATAACGGTCGCGATTTCCGGTCGCGCGCCTTTCGGTCGGCCTGTGCGGATTGGGGGATCGATCTGGTCTATCGACCGCCAGCAAGTCCTCACTTCGGTGGTCACATCGAACGGTTGATCGGCACCATGATGGGGGCCGTTCACCTGTTGCCGGGAACAACGCAATCCTCGATCGCGGCAAAGGGCGACTATGACGCCGAAAGCAAGGCCACGATGACGTTGAGCGAATTCGATCGCTGGTTTGCTCTGGAAATCTGCCGTTACAACAACAGCATTCATTCAAGTCTTGGCTGCACGCCCGTTGCCAAATGGGAGGCGCTCTCAGAGCAAATGACAGGCGACATCCCCTTCGAGATGGAAGCCTTTCAGGTGAGCTTCCTGCCGAGTGAACTGCGCAAGATCAGGCGTGACGGCATCCATCTGTTCCAGATAAGGTACTGGTCCGATGCCCTTGCAGGCCACATTGGGCGCGGGGATGGAAAGGTGGTCGTTCGCTACGATCCTCGCGATATCTCAATGATCTGGGTCGAACTGGACGATGGCCGGTATGTTGAGGCGCGGTACAGAAACCTGGAAATTCCGCCCGTCTCGCTCTGGGAATATCGCGAAGCGATGAGGAAGGCCCGTGCCCTTGGCAAGTCCGGGTCTAATGAGCTGGTGCTGGCTGAGCTGATCCGACAGCAACGCCAGATCGAAGCTGAAAGCCGGGGCCTGACGAAGGCCGAACGCAGAACCCGTGAAAGAAAAGGGACATTGAAGGGCACGAACTCGGCCGTCTCGACAACCGAAGGGCTGCGCCCGATCGATACGGGTGATACATCGCGCCCATTGTTCAAGGTGGAGAGATGGTGAATTGAGGGCAGGGACAACTGAAGAAGACGGCCGGATCGCCCTCATTCAATCGGATATCTGGATCGGCTTTCCTCGGGCGGAACAGGTGTTGGACCGCTTGCAGGGCATGATCGAAGCGCCACGACAAACCCGTATGCCTGGGCTTCTTGTGCATGGCGCCTCCGGGATCGGAAAGACGATGATTGCCCGAAACCTGTCGCGCAAGTACGCACCAGAATACGATCCGGCGTCGGGCATCACCCGCACACCGCTTCTGCTGTTGCAAGCGCCGCCCGCACCTGATGAACGGCGGTTTTACCTGCACATCCTGGCCGCCGTCGGCGCCCCGGCGACGGCTCTTAGCGCCCGCGCTCAAAATGTGGCTTCCCTCGAAGTCCGTGTCATCGCGCTCTTACGCGACCTTGGCCTGCGGATGATCATGATCGACGAGGTCCACAATCTCTTGGCCGGGACCCACCGCGAACAGCGCCGATTTCTCAATGTCCTGCGGTATCTCAGCAATGAACTCGAGGTGTCACTGGTCTGCCTTGGGGTCAGCGAGGCCGTCGATGCTATTCGCGGTGATATCCAGCTTGCCCGACGGCTGGACGAACATCATCTGCCAAACTGGCGCGACGATGCCGAGTTCTCGGACATGATCCAGACCCTTATTGCTGCCATGCCACTGGAAAAGAAGTCCAACCTGAAGGTCAAATCTCTCAAGCAGGTCTTGGCACTGACCGGTGGGGTGACCTCGCGCATCTTCGCTCTGGTCAAGGATCTTTCCATCGACGCCATTATCACAGGCGAGGAATGCATCACCGATGACGCAATCGCAAAATGGACGCCGGTTTGGTCGCGCCATGCGAACCCCCATCGGCGGCTCCAGAAGTCCCGGGTGTGAAGCCGCACCCGCTGCCCAAGACTGTCGCGCCGCTGCCAGACGAGTTGTTGTCAGGTTGGTTGTCTCGGCTGGCGGCGGCCAACTACTGTGATGATGCGGAACTACTGGCTCATCTCAGAATCGATACCGCGCATGGCACCGCCTTGGACTTCAACGTCGACGCGGCTGCGGCGGCGAAGATTGCCAACGCCGCACGGGTTAACCCAGATGTTGTTCGGTCTTTGACCTTTCCGGCAATGACGCCACGAGAAGCCTCGCTGACGGCTCAGATGCCATTCCAGCATTGCATGCAATGCGCCAGAGAGGGTCTTTCGCTCAGGCATTGGAGGCGGGCCTGGGCATTTGACTGCCAAGTTTGCGGGACGAGACTTGTGCAGACCCTTGGCAAACTCCGTGAGGAACAAATATCTGGAAAACTGATATACCGAGCGCGCCGCGGGGCAGAGATGCTTGAGTGCGCCGCGCGCTCGCGCGGCCCCAAGCAACTTCGGCGCGCAATGCGCGCAGTCACCTTTGCCATGTCACTCAAAACCTTCCGCGGGGATCCGTCGTTCGCTGTCCAGAACCCCAGATCGGAAGTTAGGCTGTTCTGCCTCGCCGCAATCGCCGCCGCTCGATCTCATCCCTTGGCTAGGCTCAGGACTCATAGCCAGTACATGACGATTGCCGCGAGAGCGATTGCCGACAAGAAGACCTTCGGGCAGCGGTCGTAGCGGGTTGCCACACGCCGCCAATCCTTGAGCCTGCCGAACATGATCTCGATCCGATTGCGCCGTTTGTATCTGCGCTTGTCGTATTTGACGGTTTTCTTCCGCTGTTTTCGGCCCGGGATACATGCGCGTATCCCTTTGTCTTTCAACGCTTCTCGAAACCAATCGGCGTCATAGCCACGATCTCCAAGCAACCAGTCCACCTTGGGCAAACTGCTCACCAATGCACGGGCACCGATGTAATCGCTGACCTGTCCTGCGGTCACGAACAGGTTCAGCGGGCGTCCCTGGCTGTCGCAGATGGCGTGCAGTTTCGTGTTCATGCCACCCTTGGTGCGTCCGATCAGGCGTCCACGCCCCCCTTTTTCACGCCCATGCTGGTCGCTGTTCGGTGGGCCTTGAGATAGGTCGCGTCGATCATGACGGTCTTCTGTTCGCCGTGCTCAGCGGCAAGTCCCGCCATCATCCGGGCGAAGACGCCCATATCGCTCCACCGCTTCCAGCGATTGTACAGCGTCTTGTGCGGGCCATAAGCTGCAGGCGCATCGCGCCACCGTAAGCCATTGCGATTGATGAAGATAATTCCACTCAGCACACGCCGGTCATCGACGCGGGGTTTGCCGTGGGATTTCGGGAAGAAGGGCTCAAGACGCGCCATCTGCGCATCGCTCAACCAGAAAAGATCAGACATGTTCACCGCTCGTTTTTCGAACCGTGAATCACGACCCTACACGGAAATCAATGGGTCCTGACCCTAAGGCAGCCATCGTCAGCAAAAGCATCGACGACTATGCAAGGGTTGCTCTCTTGCGCGCCTTCGAGAAGGAGCCTCGATTGCTTGCCGCGGTTAATCACATCGCGCAAAGGTGCGCGAGAAACAGGGGCCCCATGACAGCCGTATCTCACAATTAAGGGCAAAAATTGTCGCCAAACGCGTCGCGTCTCAGATTAAAGGGCAACGCGACAACGGGGTTCCACACCTGACGCAGGAGCCGGTCGCACCCGGAGAAACCTTCACCTACGAGTTCGACGCGATCGATGCCGGGACCTTCTGGTATCACCCCCACCAGCGCAGTTTCGAGCAGGTCGGACGTGGGCTGGCCGGACCGCTCATCATCGACGAATCCAACCCGCCGCGGGTCGACCGCGATGTCACCTGGCTGCTTGACGACTGGCGGCTGACGCAGGACGCGGCGATTGCGGATGACTTCGGCGCAGCCATGGACATGAGCCATGCGGGCCGTCTGGGCAATACTGTCACGATAAATGGGCGTGTTCCCGATGTCTTCGTGGTGCGGCAAGGCGAACGTATCCGGTTGCGGCTGATCAATGCCGCCAACGCCCGCATCTTCGCGCTCGACTTCGGCGACCTTTCCGCGCGCATCATTGCGCTCGACGGCCAGCCGATCACTCCGCACGCCGCGCCTGACGGTGTCGTGGTTCTGGGCCCGGCGATGCGTGCGGACATCATGCTCGATTGCCCTGCCGACCCCGGAACCATCGTTCAAATTATCGACCGCGCCTATCGTGACAATGAATTCAACCTGCTGGATGTCGTCTTTGACGATACGCCCCTGCGTGCCACGCCGCCTGATTGGGAGATTGCCCTTCCAGCCAATCCGCTGATCGAACCTGATCTGAACGCAGCCCGTCGTCACGAAATCCTGTTCACCGGGGGCATGATGGGAGCAATGGTCGAGCGCCAGATGGGCCTGAGCCAGTCCGGGAGCATGATGGGTGGCGTTGTGGGTGGCGGCATGTGGTTCGTCAATGGCGTCGCGGCCGAAGGGCACATGCTCGATCCCTTCCTGACATTGGAGCGCGACGCGAGCCATGTCCTCCAGATGACGAACGCCACGGCGTTCGACCATCCGATCCACCTGCACGGCCACTCCTTCCGCGTCATCAGCCGCGATGGCGTGCCGACCGAATTCCGTGAATGGCAGGACACCGAGCTGATCGCGCCGCGCGAGCAGCTCGAAATCGCCCTGGTCGCCGACAATCCCGGAGACTGGATGTTCCATTGCCACATCCTCGAGCACCAGGCGGCCGGGATGATGGGCGTGATCCGCGTCGCATGAGCAGGGGAGCATGCAGATTGAAGTCGATTGAGATTGGATGTCGGCCAAACCGGCGCAAGGTACTCATCGCGGCACTCAGTATCGGCGTCGCTTCGATGTTGCCGGGGTTCGCACTCGCGGCGAGCGATGGTGATCCAGCGGCTCTTGCCTTTGATGGCGATACCATCCTGCTGGCGAGAGGAGGGCTGTTCGTCAGTGATAATGGCGGCCGGACTTGGACCGCGACAGAAACACCGGGGAACGTGCTGTCGCTGGCGACCCATCGCGACCGGCCCGGCCGTGTGGTTGCGGGGCTCGCCGTGGGCGGTGTCAGCATTTCCGAAGATGGGGGCGCTTCGTGGCGCGTCAGCGACGCTGGGCTGCCTGACGGAGAGATCAATGCCGTCGTCATCGCCTCGCGGAACCCGGACATGATCTATATCTCGGTTCGCGGAGACGGATTGTGGAAGAGCGAGGACGCCGGTGCAACCTGGTCGCTCGCCATGGACCGCCCCTGGCTCGACGACGCAGAGCGCGATCTTCTTGCTCTGGCTTCGGTCGAGCTTGAAACCGGCATGGGCGGTATCTGGATCTATGCGGGCACCGAGGTTGGCCTAACGCGGGTGCCCGATTGCTTTTGTCGCTGGCAGGACGTGCAGCCAGGCAACGCGATGGACGCATTGGTTGCGGGTGAAGCCCCACCCTCCGAAGCGCCATTGCCAGGCGGTCAACCGATCCTGTCGCTGGCCAGTGCCCCCTCGGCGCCGGAAGTGATGTATGCCGCTCTGCGTTCGGGCCTCTGGGCATCGCAGGACGGCGGAGTCATCTGGCAACAGCGGGCCAGCAAAGCTGCGACCGCTGTTGCGGTTCATCAAAGAGAAGAGACCTACATCGCTGCCCTGTTGGGCGGCATCTTGAAAATCAGCCGTGACGGCGGCGCAACCTGGATCGAAACAGGAGAACAATGATGGAGAAAATGATGCGGAGAAGAAACGCGCTTGGTCTGATTGGTAGCGGCATTGTCGGAATGGTGGGCCTGTCCACATCGGCCTGGGCGCAAGCGACAGGCGATATGGCGTCCGATCTGGCGGGCAGCGAAAGGCAGATCACCATCTGGCGCGATCCGGGCTGCGGCTGCTGTGATACCTATGGGGATTATCTCGAAGAACACGGCTTTACCGTTACGCGTGTGGATGACCGCGACTTCGACAAACGCTCGGTCGAAGTCGGTGTGCCCGCCCAGGGCATCGGCTGCCACTTGGCCGAGATCGACGGCTACTATGTCAGCGGTCTCGTCCCCGTCGACATCATCGAGCGGCTGCTGGAAACCCGTCCGGCGATAACGGGTATCACCTTGCCGGGAATGCCCGCGAACGCGCCGGGCATGGCTGCGGTCAAGTCGGGCACGCTAAGGACCTACGCCTTTGGCCCGGAAGGAATCTCAATCTATGCCGATGAATAAGGGGCCGAAAAACCGACTGGCGAAGGGTACGGTCAGGCGGTCAGTGCACCTCGCTGCCCTAGGGTTCAGACTCAATCAGGTCCACCATATGACGATGGCGGCGAGTGCGATTGCGGATTCGAAGTTGATGGCGAGCTTGTCGTAGCGTGTGGCGATGCGCCTCCAGTCCTTGAGGCGGCAGAAGGCGCGCTCGATGAGATTTCTGTCGCGGTAGGCTTCGGTGTCGTAGGGGATGGGGGCCTTGCGCGATCTGGTCGAGGGGATGACAGCCTCTGTTTGGGTCGCCGCGAGACGGTCACGCAGGCTGTTGGCGTCGTAGCCCTTGTCGGCCAGAAGCCGGGCTGGCGCGGGGCATTTGTCCAGAAGCGCGGGGGCTTCAGATATGTCGGCGTGGTTTCCGGGGCTGAGCGTGAATGCCACGGCCCGCCCGCAACCGTCTGTCAGGGCGTGGATTTTGGTGGTTGGCCCCCCACGCGAGCGCCCGATGGCCTGAACTTTCGCCCCCCTTTTCCGCCATGGGCGGAGCGGTGGGCGCGCACGGCGGTGCTGTCGATGCTCAATTCGTCCGGCAGTTCCGCCTGCGCCGCAAGGGTCGCGAAGATGCGTCCCCAGAGGCCGCGATGGCTCCATCGGTTGAAGCGGTTGTAGATCGTCGTCGACGGGCCATAGGCGGCCGGGCAATCCTCCCAGCGGCAGCCGATCCGCAGCACATGAATGATACCGCTGATAACGCGGCGATCATCCACCCGCCGAGCGCCAGGTTGGTTCTTGGGCAAAAGCGGCTCGATCGCCGCCCAGGCCCGATCCGAAAGCCAAAATCCCACCGTCATGCCCAACTCCCTTGTGACCAACACGAAGTGAATCAGGCGGATGACTGTAAATCAATACGTTGATTGGGTTTGGAGCCTAGTGTCCACGCTCGCGACCACTGGCCTCGTGGTGCTGGCCCAATCGGAACCGGTGGACCCGCATGTCGAGGGACTGACGTTTTTGGGAGAGCCCGTGCTTGCAGCCGAGGTCACGGCAGGGCAACGGCTTTATGCGGACAACTGCGCCAGTTGCCATGGTGCGAACCTTGAAGGCCAGCCCGATTGGCGTCGTCGTCTTGACACCGGAAGAATGCCGGCCCCGCCGCATGATGACACAGGCCACACTTGGCACCATTCAGACCGCATGCTTTTTCAGATCACTAAAGGCGGGGTCGGTGCCGTCGTGCCGGGATACGAGAGCGACATGCCGGCCTTCGGAGAGGATCTGACAGACGCAGAGATCGAGGCGATCCTCGTCTACATCAAGAGCACCTGGCCTGAGCGACAAAGTGCGTTCCAAGCCGAAGTTTCAGCCAATGACACGGGTGGGTGAAGATCGACAGGGTGTCAGGATAGTATCTTTCGACGAAAGCCGATCCACCGGGGGACCAATTCGACATATCTGTCCTACTCCGCCCCCAGACTCCCGCTTTACCAGGCTAATTCGGACCTGACCTAGTTGGCCGTTAACCCGACCGCAAGGCAAGCATGTGCTACCAGGGTCGCGTGCATGCGTTCACGAAAATATGCCCTTGAACCTCTAGCCACTAGAAGGCCTATCTATTCAACGAGAACACATACCGTTCTTGCCATCAATCGCCGGCGGGAACCGAAAGGGTACGAAATGCTGACAAGACGACACTTCATTCAGACAACAACGGCGCTATTTTCGGTGACCGGTCCCGGCATGGCTTTTGCCGACAGTTGGCCCACCGAGGCTCAGAAGGCTGAATGGGACGCACAGGTGACGCCGCAGAATTATGTCCCCGAGACCTCCAACCCATGGGGATTGCACCCGCGGTTCCTACCGCAACGTGTAGTCGCGAACGACGGTCTCGTGCCGGGAGATATCCATGTCGATGCGGTCGCGCGATATCTCTACCACATTGAAGAGGGTGGAACCGCGATGCGCTACGGCGTGGCGATCGCGCGAGGGAACCTCTATGAGCCGGGTGTCTATACCATCAAGCGCAAGGTCAGGTGGCCGCACTGGACGCCAACACAAAACATGATCGAACGCGATCCCGTGAACGCACAATGGGCCGATGGAATGGAACCAGGGCCTGAAAACGCTCTCGGATCACGGGCCCTCTATCTCTACGTCGGGGATCGCGACACCTATCTCCGGATCCACGGCACACCCTACCCCAGAAGCATCGGTGGCCGCGCAAGTTCGGGCTGCGTACGGATGGTCATGGCGCATATCAATAACCTTTACCCGAACGTCGAAACCGGCTCTACGGCCTATCTTTACTCGGCAGAGGACAGCGTCACTGCCCGCAGCTAAGCCAAGCAGCGGTCGGCAAACGTAATTAAGTTTCGCGAGGGGTGCAGATACGATTGCCGTTCGCCGTGCGCAGCGGCAGCAAGGTCGTCTCGACGGGGCCGCTGTGTTCGTACCAATAGCAGCCGTCTTCCGGCACCAAGCGCGCGGTTGCAACATCCTGATCCGGGCCAGCCATCGCAATCACGGCTTCGGGAACGCTGTCCCGCTGGTCTGCCGCGTCGCCCGGTCCAGTCGGCTGGATTGCGCACCCGGCCGTAAGCGACAACGCCACTGCGACCATCATTTTTTGCTTCAGCATCAAAACCCGCATCAAGCTTCCTTTCGTGACTGTTTTTTTTTGCAGCGGCTGTTCATGCTTAAAGGCGTGATAGAGCCGTTCACCGCATCCTCTAGCAATAAAACAAACTGAAATACCACTGTATTTTGCCCTTGAAGCTCTAGCTACTGTAGGGGCTATGTCATGGTAAAGCACCCGAATCCAGAGGTCCGTTCATGCCGTCCGACACCCACCGTCACGATCACGATCACGCCGAAGATGCCCAGACAAGCGGCGGCAGCTGCTGCGGGAGCGCCGGAACGTGCGGCGACATCGTTCCAACGACGCCCGCGCCAGCGGGCGGGCGCAGTTTTCAGGTGTCCGGCCTCGATTGCGCCGAGGAGGTAGCAATCCTGAACAAGGTGGTCGGCCCGAAGATCGGCGGGGCCGAGCATCTCGCGTTCGACGTGATCAATGGACGGATGACTATTCTCGACAGCGCCAAGAGTGTATCGGACGGCGAAATTGCAGAACTGGTCGCAAGCACCGGCATGACCGCCAAGCCCTGGGATGCCGAAAACGCGTCGGTCGACCAGGCGGCCCATCTTGCACGCCAGCGGCTGTTTACGTCGCTCAGTGGCGGCTTCTGGGCCGCGGGATTTCTGTGGCACATCATCGAGACCGGCATGGGGGGGGCACTCGGCCTCTTCGCAGGGCACGGCGAAGCGCCGATGCCACTGGTCGAGGCAGGGCTATTCGCGGTTGCGATCCTGTTCGGTGTCTGGCTCGTGGCACCCAAGGCATGGTCGTCTGCACGGAGGCTGTCGCCCGACATGAACCTGCTGATGGTCGTCGCAGTCGCGGGTGCAATTGGCCTCGGCGAATTTTTCGAGGCGGCGACGGTCGCGTTCTTCTTCTCGCTCTCGCTTTTCCTCGAAAGCTGGAGCGTCGGGCGTGCGAGGAATGCGGTTTCAGCTCTGCTCGACCTGGCGCCGCCGACGGCAAGAGTTCTTAATGATGACGGCTCAGAAGCGGACGTTCCGGCTTCTGCGGTTGCTATCAACGCACGTTTCGTCGTGCGCGGCGGAGACCGCATCCCATTGGATGGTGAGGTTGTCGATGGGGCAGGGGCCGTCGATCAGGCGCCAATCACCGGAGAGAGTGCGCTGGTCCCAAAGGAACGGGGCGACGAAGTCTATGCCGGTACGATCAACGGCGAAGGCACACTGACGGTGCGCGCCACGAAGGCCGCCTCGGATACCGTGTTGGCCAAGATCATCCGCATGGTCGGTGACGCCCATGCCCGCCGCGCGCCGGTGGAGCAGTGGGTGGCGAAGTTCGCCCGCATCTACACGCCTATCGTCATGGCTCTCGCCATTGCAATTGCCCTGCTGCCGCCGCTCATTTTCGGTGGGGCCTGGGATTATTGGTTCTACAATGCACTCGTGCTGCTGGTGATCGCCTGCCCGTGTGCTCTGGTCATCTCGACCCCTGTCTCCATCGTCGCCGCACTCACCGCCTCAGCGCGGGCTGGGGTGCTGATCAAGGGCGGTGCATATGTTGAGGCACCGGGCAAGACCACTGCACTGGCCATGGACAAGACCGGCACGATCACCATGGGCGAGCCGGAGGTGGCGGCGGTGCATCCGCTGGGCAAAGCATCGGCGCAAGATCTGATGACCCTCGCCGCTGGGCTGGAGGCACGTTCCTCGCATCCCTTGGCGCGCGCCATTCTCGCGCGGGCAGAAGCCGACGGCATCAATGTGTCCGCCGCGCAAGATACCCGAACCGTTCCAGGTAGGGGACTTGAAGGACGCACAGACGGCCGGTCGATCTGGCTAGGGTCCGACCGGTTTGCCGAGGAGAAGGGTTTCGGCGACGCCATTCCGAAGGATCTGCGCGACCGCATCGAAGGGGCCGGCAGCACCCTTGTTGCCGTGGGCGACGACACCGGCGTCACCGGCATCCTGGAATTGCGCGACCGTATCCGCCCCGACGCCAAGGGCATCGTGGCACAGCTCCACGCGCAAGGCGTGAAGACCATCGTCATGCTGACGGGCGACAACGAGCGGACAGCGCGCGCCGTTGCCGCCGAGGTCGGCATCGACGAGGTCCGCGCCGAGCTTCTGCCCGAAGACAAGGTGACTGCCATCGAAGAACTGGTCGAAACGCATGACATGGTGGCCATGATCGGCGACGGGGTGAACGACGCCCCCGCCATGGCACGTGCGCATTACGCCATCGCGATGGGTGCTGTTGGTTCGGACGCGGCAATCGAGACGGCTGATATTGCCCTGATGACCGACGACCTCGGGAAGGTGCCTTGGCTGATCGGTCATTCGCGCCGGACAATGTCGATTATCCATCAGAACATCGGTATTTCCTTGGCGACCAAGGGCGTTTTCGTTGTCGCTACCGCTTTCGGAGTGGCATCGATGTGGGGCGCTATTGCAGCCGATGTAGGAGTGTCATTGCTGGTGGTGGCCAACGCCTTGCGCCTGCTGAACAGCCAAGTGGCCAAGGCGCCGCCGTCCGGCGGTGAACAGGTTGGTCCACAGATGGCAAAGGCCGCGCTGGCCCACGGACATTGATCACGCAGCATTTGCAAGGTAACGTAATGTCCATATCAGACCTCACGAAAGAGGCATCGAGCAGTGAAAACCATCCGATTTCCCCGCCGCGCCGTCCTGTTGGGCGGGTTGGCAGCGTTCTTGTCCGGCTGTGCCAGCAAGTTCCGCAGCTATGGCGGACCCGAGGTGACCCGTGTTCGGCTTTACAAAGGACAGCGCCTGCTTGTTCTCGACGGAGCCGATCGCGTATTGCAAACCTATTCGGTCGGACTGGGTTTCGCTCCTGAGGGTCACAAGCAATTCGAGGGAGACGGCCGGACCCCAGAGGGCGCCTACGTAGTCGATAAGCGCAACCCCGACAGTACGTATCATCTTTCGGTTGGAATCTCCTATCCGAATGAGGCCGACATCGCCTATGCTGAAGCGCAGGGCCTTTCCCCCGGCGGCAACATCTTCATCCATGGTGGTCCACGCCCAGGCATCGACCCAAGGGACGTCCGCGACTGGACAGCTGGCTGCATCGCGGTCACAGATCGGCAGATCGAGGACATTTATGCAATGGTGAAGGACGGAACACCTATCCACATCTTTGCATGAAGGTCTTTCTCATGCGGCGGTATCGAGCCGTCGCATTTGCCGCCATTGCCCAGCTCCACGAAGCCAAGATGAGCGCCAACAGCATCCAGTCCCCGAAGCTCGCGTAGAGTGTCGGCGGCCGCGCGGAGGGCAGGCTAGCGTTGATGATTCCCGTTTCGCCGGTATCGAGCCGCGCAACGATCTCTCCGTTCGCGTCGATGACCGCGGAGATGCCCGTATTCGCGGCTCGGATGACAGGAAGGCCTTCCTCTACGGCGCGCATCCGTGCGGAAGCCAGATGCTGCTCGGGTCCGATGCTGGTGCCGAACCAGGCATCGTTTGTCGCGTTAAAAATCCAGTCGGGTCGGAACAGGTCGTCGACCACATGGCCTGGGAAGATGATCTCATAGCAGATCGCCAGGGCGACCAGCGGCACACCCGGAAGCGCAAGCGTTCGTGGGCCCGGTCCGGGCGTAAAGTCGCCCAGCCCCGCCGTGAGCCGCTCGATCGGCAACCAGCCGCGGAATGGCACATATTCGCCGAAGGGTACGAGATGGTGTTTCGCGTATCCGGTCAGGATCTCGCCGGTCTCGTCAAATGCCTGAACCGTGTTGAAATATCGGGTGCCATCCTCGCTCGGTACACGGTCCGGCACTCCGGTGAGCAGCACGCTGCCTTCCGGTAGCGCAGTGGCAATCCGGGCCCGCGCCTTCTTATCCTCATCGAGGAAACCCGGAAAGGCGGTTTCCGGCCAGAGAAGAACGTCGAAATTGCCGGGGCGGGAAGAAAGTTCGAGATAGCGCGCGAAGGTCGCCTCGCGGTTCTCGGGCGCCCATTTCTCCTCTTGTGGAATGTTGCCCTGGACGATGCGCAGGTCGACACCGGGTGGCTGTTGTGCATCCGACTGGAGGCGCAGCGTGCCGACAGCCCACATCGTCGCGATTCCGGCCAGCGCCATGAGCGAAACGGTCAATCGTTGCCGCCCGGACGCCATAGCAGCCGCGCCAGGGAGTACCGCGACGAACACGGTGAGAAAGCTTAGCCCATAGCTTCCGACCCAGGCGGCGGTCTGGCGAAGGGCGGCGTAGTCTACAAGTGCGTAACCGGCCAGATTCCAGGGAAACCCTGTCAGAACGTGACCACGCAACCACTCGGCTACGGTCCAGAAGGTCGCGAACAGGAGGCAGGCCAGGAAACTGCCCAGGGCTCCGCGCCGCGCGATTTCCGCGAAGAGCACAGCGGCAATGGCCGGGAAAATCGCGAGACCTGCGGACAATCCCGCGACGGCCGGAATCGCCATCGCCCCGAACCGCTCGGCCTCGACGTAGAAACTCTCCGCGATCCATGAAATCCCGAAACCGAATTGGCCGAGTCCGAACGCCCAGCCGACGAGAAAAGCACGCCCGAAGGAGAGACCGCGAAGACCGACAAACAACGCGGAATAGACAACGGGAACGAGTAGGAGAATCGAAAAGGGCGGGAAAGTCAGAACCGTCAGCGCCCCGGCGGCGAAACCAAGCGTCACCCGCGAAAGCAGACGTTTGCGCAGAGCGATGCGGTTCAGAACTTCCGGCTTCACGACTTGATCGGACGCCGCTCGCTGATCCATGGCGCAGCGAGCAAGAGCCCTACGCCACTGACCACAAACACATCGGCCATGTTGAAGGCAGGCCAATGTGTTGTGCCAATGTAGAAATCGAGAAAGTCTGTTACAGCCCGATACCGCACACGATCAACGACGTTGCCCAGGGCTCCGCCAATGATCGCGCCATAGGCAAGCGTTTCGACCGCATTTTCGGCGCGAAACAACATAACCTCCAGCCAAACACAGATGGCAAGAGCGAGAACAGTGAGGCTCCACCAAGGCGCGCCGCCCAGCATCCCGAAAGTCACGCCGTCATTACGATAAATGACGAGATTGAATCCCGGAAACACGGGGATCCCGGTGCTAAAAGTGGCGGCATTCGCAATGACAATGGCTTTGGTGATCTGATCGATCGCGAACGCAGAAAGCGCCGCGAAGACGCCGATCATCGGAGTTACTCTTAGTGACATTGCTTCACCCCAACCAGACATCGAGAAACAGCATCAGAACGAGCCCGACTGCCAGGCCGAGCGTTGCCCTGTTCTGATGGCCGCTGCGATGCGTTTCGGGGATAATCTCGTGGCTGATGACGTAGAGCATTGCGCCCGCGGCAAAGGCCAGTCCCCATGGAAGCAGCGGTTCCGAAAGTGTGATGATGCCGGCCCCGAGCAAACCGCCAATCGGCTCGACCATGCCCGTTAGTGCCGCGATGCCCCAGGCGCGCAGCTTCGGATATCCCTCGCCCAGCAGAGATACAGCGACGGCCAATCCTTCGGGCGCATTCTGAAGCCCGATGCCGACAGCAAGCGGCAGACCGCCCTCCATACCTCCGGATCCGAAGCCGACCCCGACCGCGAGGCCTTCGGGGAAGTTGTGAATCGTGATCGCGATGATGAACAGCCAGACCCGCCGCAAAGACGCCGCTTCGGGCCCTTCGCGTCCTGTCTTGAAATGCTCGTGCGGCAGCTTTTCGTTCATCAGGGCGACAGCCGCCATGCCCAGAAGGATCGAGACGCATACGATGGCCGCAGGCATCGCGCCGTTTTCGAACATTGGCTCTGCCGCATCCAATGCCGGGATGATCAGCGAAAAGAACGAGGCTGACAGCATGACACCGGCAGCGAAGCCGAGCGACAGATCGCGCGTGGCCCGAGACGGGATGCGCCCGAACAGCACGGGAGCTGCTCCGACTGCCGTGAGCGAACCGGCGGCGAGACTTCCGAGAAAACCGAGCACTATCGGAGACAGATTTTCCATGGGCGGGCCAGATTATCCTTCGGCGTAGCTCGAAAAGACTTCCGTCGACCCGTCCTTGCGGATGAGGAAGACATCATAGGCCTCGCGGTCGTCTTCTGGCCCCATGCCGGGCGAGCCATAGGGCATCCCAGGCACGGCGAGACCGACTGCGTCCGGGCGTTCCTCGAGCAGGCGGCGGATGTCAGCGGCCGGGACATGGCCTTCGATCACGTAGCCATCAATGAGCGCGGTGTGGCAGGAGACCATGCGCTGCGGCACGCCGTTGTCGAGCTTGAAGCGAACCAGCGACCCACCGAACATGTTCTCGCCCGTCGGCGCAAACCCGTTTTCTTCGAGATGGTTCATCCAAGACAGGCAGCAGCCGCATCCGTTCGTCTTGCGGACGTCGATCGCCGTTTCCTCTGCGAGGACCTGGGCCGCTGGTAACAGGGCAAGTGTGATTGCAAGAGCTTGGGTCATGCGTTTCATGGGTCAGAGCCTTTCGGTTGTCGTTTCGGCAATCTCGCTGCCGAGGTTTTGATTCAGAAGCGCGCGCGCCTCGGCCAGACGCGAGAGCGCGGCGGTATCATCCGCTTCGCTCTCGGCTGCTTCGGCGAGCCGGTCGTCAGCGAGGGGGTCAGTCGGGCGCCCATCCACGAGGACTTCGTAGTGCAGGTTCGGACCTGTCGCCGTACCAGTCGCGCCGACGCGGCCGATCACGTCTCCCGCCGCAACGCGTTGGCCTTGTGCCAAGTCTTCCGGCACGGCGCTCAGATGCGCGTAGCGCGTCATGGTGTCGGAGCCGTGCGAGATTTCGACCACGCGACCATATCCGCCGCGCCAGCCGATGAAACTGACCCGCCCCGGTGCCGTCGCTTGAACCGGTGTCCCACGTGCCGCTGCGAAATCGACGCCGGTGTGCATCCGGACGTTGCCAAAGACCGGATGCGTGCGGCGCCCGAACACCGAGCTGAGGCGCGCACCCTCGACCGGCTGTGCGAAGACGCGCAGCACCTCGCCATCGACGTAGATCGTCGCCTGACCGCTGCCGTCGTCCGGCCATACGATCTCGTAAAGCGAACCGCCGATCTCCAGTGCGGCGAAGGCAAGCTCGGGCTGTCCGATCCTGTCCTCGCCGACCCGCGCCTCGCGCCAGAGAAGCCTTAGTGTTTCGCCACCGGCCATCTCGCGGCGGAAATCCACGGTCCCACCCAGCATCTGCGCAAGGTCCACGGAAAAACGGGCGGGTATGCCGGCTTCGTCGAGTGCCGCGAAGATCGAGCTGTCGATCACCGCTTCGCCGGCAAGGGTTACGATCTCCGGATCCGGAGCCACGACCTGTGTGGACAACTGCTCGCCGAAAACCACCTCGATCCGCACTCCGTCCTCGACGGCGAGTGAGACGGTGCGGGGGCTGCCGTCCACGGTCGAAGCGACAGTGACCGAGTGCCCCGGCCGCAGCCGTCGCAGATCGTATTCCGCGCCAAGCGCGAGGGCAACTTCGGCTCTGTCAGGTGCCGCAAGTCCAGCTTCGGACAGCAAGAAATCGAGCGTCTCGCCAGGTGCAATGTCGCGCGACCACATCGACAGCGGTGGCTCGATCGCCCTTACCGGCCTGTCGGCAAACGCGACCTGCAGAAGGGGCAGGGGGCCTAGGTTGGGTGCATCTTCTGCCCATACCGTCACGGGCAGCGTCACGAAGATGTCAACGTTCTGGGGGGCGTCAGGACGCTGGGGCATCCAATTACCTGCCGAGGCAAGTTCCGGCGGCACGGGTTCTTTCGACAGAACATCGGAGATGACGATAGCTGCCCCCGAAACCGTCCCCAAAATTGCGACAACCGCCGCCAAAGTTCTGAGCCTCATGTTGCCCCCTCCATTTCTTCTTCCAGCGCGCGGCGAATTTTCGGCACCGCGAATTCTCTTGGTTCGTGATAGTCGATCATGGTGACGAACCGCCCAGAGGCTGCGAACAGGAAGACGCTCGCGGTGTGGTTCATCGTGTAATCGCCGCTCCCCGTCGGCACCCGCTCGTAGGTGGCGCGGAAGCCGTCCGCGACGCGCGCGATCTGCTCTTCCGGTCCCGTCCAGCCACGGATCGCAGGATGGAAGTAGCCGACATATTCGGCCATCGTTTCGACAGTGTCGCGCTCGGGATCGACCGTGATGAAAACCACGTTCATCTCGTCGGCCTCGTCTCCCAGATCGTCGAGCCATCCCGAAATGTCCGAGAGCGTGGTCGGGCAGACATCGGGACAGTAGGTGAAGCCGAAGAACGCCATCGTCGGGCGACCGATCAGGGTTTCCGGCCCGACCGCGTTGTCTTCATGATCCGTCAGACGGAAATCCATCTCGGTCAGGGCCACAGGCCGCTGCCCGACAGGAGCGGGAGCACCGGGTCCATCGACCTGCCACCAACCGACGAAGAGCATCAGGGCGACCGCCCCGACACCAGCCGCGCCGTACCCCAGGATCGCCCGTCGCCGCATCAGTCCTCTGGCCCCCGCGCGGCGATGCCGAGGATCGGCACCTCGACCGTCACTTCGCCTCCGTCGTCGAAAAGCAGGGTCAGCGGAAAGGTTTCCCCTTCCGTCATCGGTTCTTGCAGCCGCATCAGCATTGCGTGCAGGCCCCCCGGTTCGAGCGCGACGCTCTCGCCCGGGGCGATCGCGATCTCCCCCGCCGGGCTCATGGAACTCACACCTTCGGCATTTGTCTTCGTCTCGTGGATTTCGGGCATCATCGCGAGCGGTGTTGCAAGGCCGATCAGCGTCACTGGCTCGTCGCCAGTGTTGCGGATCGTCATGTAAGCGGCCCCGGGACGGTTCATCCCGATGGAGGCGCGGGACCACGCGTTCACGACGACAACATCCTCGGGTCCGGCCAGCGCGGGCACCGAGAGCCCTCCAAGGGTCAAAAGCGCCGCCAGTGTGCCGGTCAAAGTATGCTTTTTCATCGTTCTGATTCTGCCCTTTCCATTCAGCTTTGCGCGGCAGCGACTTCGGCAGCCACCAATCGCCGCAGTTCTGCCTCTCCGAACGGATCGAGCGGCTTGCCGTTCACGAAGAATGTGGGCGTCTGGCGAATTCCCACGGTCTCGACGTCAGCACGATCCTGGTTCAGGATCGCCACGACATCGGGTGCCAGCATTTGCGTGCGCGCGGCCTCGGCATCGAGTCCGGCCGTGGCGGCGATCTGAAGGATCAGGCCAGGCTCCGGGGCACCGTGCGACGCCCATCTCGGCTGTTCCCGCAGAACGGCCTCGAGCACCGGCACGTAAACGTCCTGCATGCGCGCCGCCTCGAGCACGCGGATGGCTTCCTCGGATGCCGCGCCGTGGAAGGGCGTGTAGCGGATCACGACGCGAACCGCGTCGCCATGTTCCGCCATGATGTCTTTGACGATTGGGTGAAACGCGCGACAGGCCTCGCAAGCCGGGTCGAAAAATTCAACGATCGTGACGGGCGCATCCGCAGGCCCGAGGATGGGCGAGTAGGGGCGGATCATCGCGTCCGCAAGTTCCGGAGCAACAGGCTCGGCTTCGGCCACCGGGCCGGGGCGGTTTGCAAACCAGGTGGCTCCGGCGAAACCGGCGACGCCGAGGGCGAGAACGGACAGGATCAGGCCGCGTCGGTTCATGTTCGTGTGTCCTTCAATGAAAGGGCCGACAGCGCCCCGATCAGCGCGAAGGCGGCGAGCGCCATCAGCGGGATCGGGATGCCGAAGACCAGTTGGTTGTCATCGGTGCAAGAGGGGCCGGTGGCCGTGCAGGGTTGGATGCGTCCGGGAACAAGACCGACGTACAGCCCCATGTGCCAGAGGGCGATTGCGCCGCCGCCAAGCGCCAATGCGATGCCGTAGCGCCCCACGCGGCCGTCCCGCCACCAAAGGCCGAGCCCGAGGACAATGGCCAAGGGAAACATGAAGGCGCGCTGGAACCAGCACAGCACACAGGGCGTCTGCCCCAGCACCTCGCCGATGAAAAGCACGGCAAGCGAGGCGACAAGCGCGATGATCCACGCCAGCCCGAGGGCTGTTTCTCCGGATATGCGGTTCATGTCGATCAGATCCTCTCTTCCAGATCGGCGAGAATCTCTTCGGCCGGGGTGCCGTAGGGCCAGGAGTCGGCAAAGCCCGCGTCGGGATCGAAGAGGAACAGATGCGACGTGTGGCCCATCGTGTAACCATCCGGCGCCGCAGCCTCTTCGACGCGTTCAAAGAAGATCGGAAACGTCTCGGATGTGGCGGCGATTTGTTCCGGCGTGCCCGTCAGCCCGATGATGCCCGCATCGAACAGCGGGACGTATTCGGCGAGTGCGGCGGGCGTGTCCCGTTCGGGGTCGATTGTTATGAAAATCGGCTGGACCTTGGCGGCATCGTCGCCCAGACCGTCCATCACCGCCGCGACCTCTGACAGGGTCGTCGGGCAGACGTCGGGACAGTTGGTGAAGCCGAAAAACACCAGCATCCAGCGCCCCGCAAAGTCCTCCTCGGTTCGAACCATACCCTGGTGGTCCGTTAGTTCGAATTTAGCGAAAAAAGGCGGTTCGGCGTCGGTTCGGGCGCGGTCGGCACGATAGTCGGACCAGAGCAAAAGCCATACGAAGGCAAGCGCTGCCACGCCTGCCAAAACCCAAAGAAACTTCTGTGCCGATGTAAGGGACAATCCTGTTCGCCTGTTTTTGATTCTTATTGCATGTGCGGATACATCCTCTAGCCGCTAGAGGTTCAAGCACGAAATCATGGTATAGCTTGAACTCACGCGTCTGTGAATCCGACACTTGTTTATTCCGACGGCAAAACCTACACAAACTGTATCTTTTTCATGGAGGCTAAAATGCTCACGATCGGTAATCTGTCAAAGAAGACTGGCACAAAAGTGCAGACCATCCGGTACTACGAACAGATCGGACTCATGCCCGAACCTGGCAGAACCGAAGGCGGACAGAGGCGCTACGACAATGCACAGCTCGACCGACTGTCCTTCATCCGCCATTCGCGGCAACTTGGTTTCTCGCTCGATGCGATCCGCGAGCTGCTCGACCTCAGCGACCATCCCAACCGCCCCTGCGACGAGGCAGATGCCATCGCGCGTCGCCAGCTCAAACAGGTGGAGCAGCGCATGGCCCGCCTGAAGGCGCTGCGCACGGAACTGAAACGGATGGTCCACGAGTGCAGCGGCGGGCGGACCGCGGATTGCCGGGTGCTCGAAGTGCTGCGAGACCATTCGGAATGCTTGACCGAGCACGAGTAAATCGGGGCCTGAAGGAATTCAGCCAACATTCCGGCTGGAACGCAAATCAGCCGTGGAAGTTATTGTGTCGTACAACACAGGCTGGAACCACAAAATGGCCGCTAGACAAGATTCAATGGAGAGACGAACACTTTGGATCGTTCTAGCGCTCAATATCGGTTTGGCTGTGGCCTTTTTCGCAACAGGCGCCTTCGGCGACTCAAGTGCCCTGATCGCCAACGGGCTCGATAACCTCTCCGACAGCTTCGTCTACGCGATCAGCCTTTTCGCTTTGTCCCGATCCGACAAATGGAAACGCGGGGCGGCGAACATCTCCGGTGGGCTGCTGATCCTGTTCGCTGCAGGCATCCTCTACGATGCGTGGCGCCGCTACATCGGCGGGTCAGATCCGCTCGGGACGATCATGATCGCCATGGCCCTGATTGCGGCGGCCATCAACGCAGTCTGCGTCTGGCTGCTCGCTAAGCTCAAAAATCCGGACGTCAACATCCGCGCGGCCAACACCTTCAGTTACAACGATTTCGCCGCGAACCTCGGAATCGTCTTGGCTGGCGGCCTCGTCGCCTGGCTGGGAACCAACTGGCCGGACCTCTTCGTCGGCGTGATTGTCGCCGGGATCGCGGCCTGGGGAGGTATCGACATCCTGCGCGACGCACATGGCGAACACCACAAAGCGGTTCACACGGACAAATAGTTGAGGGAGATTCTTTCTGAAGGAAAGGGTTGAAGCTACAGTAACTATAGCAATTAGGCTTGTTGCAAGACGATTCGAGGAGCGACTCCGTTGCAGATGACCGACCCCCAACTTGCACCCACCAAACTACTGGATTTTGATGCC
The DNA here is from genome assembly GCF_900102075.1 of Salipiger thiooxidans. Taxonomy (GTDB): domain Bacteria; phylum Pseudomonadota; class Alphaproteobacteria; order Rhodobacterales; family Rhodobacteraceae; genus Salipiger; species Salipiger thiooxidans. Next base: position 30,873 of record NZ_FNAV01000019.1, read on the forward strand.
GCGCCTCTTGCGCATCTAATTGAGACCCGCAGCTGGCGCGCCTTATCCGAATACGAACGGATCGGAGCAGTCTATGATTTCGTTCGGAATGAAATTGCGTTCGGATACAATCGAGCTGACGATATCCCCGCATCCGAGGTGCTTTCCGACGGCTACGGGCAGTGCAATACCAAAGGCACGCTCTTGATGGCGCTGCTGCGTGGTATCGGCATTCGTTGCCGGTTGCATGGCTTCACGATCCACAAAGGCTTGCAGCGCGGTGTTGTCCCAGAGTTGGTGTATCCGCTTGCTCCGCGGGAAATTCTCCACTCATGGGTTGAGATCGAATATCAAGGGGCCTGGATCAACCTTGAAGGCTTCATCCTGGATGACGCTTTCTTAAAAGTCCTTCAAACGTCTTTCTCGAACACAGACAGTCTCTGCGGTTATGGCGCGGGCACGGATTGCCTTGGCGCGCCTCCCGTCACCTGGAACGGAGAAGATACCTACATTCAGAAAACCGGCATTGTGCAAGATTTTGGCGTGTACGATTCGCCGGACGCCTTCTATTTGTCCCATGAGCAATCCTTTGGATGGCTGCGTAGCGCCCTTTACCGTCATATCATACGCCACTGGATGAATGCGCGCGTACGTGGTTTCCGCAGCGGCCGCCTGAAGACTGACCGACGCGCGACACACGCGCACGCGGAGCCTGCCAATGCCACATGACCACGGGCACGCGCATATCGATCCGAATTCTGGGGACCGGCGGGTTGCCATCGCCATCTGGGCAAACGGGCTACTTACCGTTGCGCAAGTCGTCGGGGGCATATTCTCGGGCAGTCTGGCACTGATCGCCGATGCGCTGCACAACTTTTCCGATATGGCCTCGCTTGTCATTGCCTTCGCCGCACGCAAGATCGCGCGCCGCCCGGCCGATGAGCGCATGACCTTCGGCTATGGCCGGGTCGAAATCGTCGCGGCCCTGATTAACTACACCACCCTCATCGTGATCGGCTTCTATCTGATCTACGAAGGTGGCATGCGCATGATTGATCCACCCGAAGTCATGGGGTGGACCGTCGTCATTCTCGGTGGAATTGCGCTTGTGGTCGACACGCTGACCGCAATGCTGACCTATTCGATGCAGAAGGGGAGCGTGAACATCCGCGCGCTTTTCCTGCATAACCTGTCGGACGCGCTTGCTTCAGTCGCGGTTATCGTCGGTGGGTCGCTGATCATCCTTTACGACATGCGTTGGGTCGATCCTGCCATCACCATCGGCATCGCCATCTACATCCTGTATCTGTCTTTCACTGAAATAGGCGGCCCAATCCGAACCCTGATGCTCGGGAGCCCGCCGGACATCGACAACGAGGCCGTCGTCGAAGCGATGCGGAAAGTCGAAGGCGTCGCCGACGTCCACCACGTCCATCTCTGGCAAATGCAAGAGCACGAGGCTGCGCTCGACTGCCATGTCGTCGTGGCAGCCGAGGGGTGGTCGAAGATTGAAGAGATCAAGAGCGCGATTAAGAAGCGGCTGAAGGGAGAATTCGGCATCAGCCATTCCAGCCTCGAATTCGAGCACGAGGATCGCGCTCATCAGAACGCCGATCTCTATGGTCACGGTAATTCGAGAGATGGGGAGGAAACTCATACTCACGAAAAAAGCTGACCGAGCATGAGGACATCATTACCTCATTTGCGACGGCAAGTTGACGTCGACCAACGTCAAGTGGACTGATGAACCTTTGCATGAGCAACTGGCTGCGAAGGGCAGTAACGAAGGTCTGAGGCGGATACACTACAGGGGTATCACGTCCAAGTTACAGAATGTCACTTGACCTCCCCTTGCTGGAAGGTTGTAGCAGTAACTGTATGACCTGCGTTTTTCGCCTTGTTTTGATTCTCATGCTGACCTTCGGTGCAGTGACTGCGCCGGATATGTCGTCGGCCAGTATGTCAATCACGGCTATGGCGCAGATGGAACCCACCGAAAGCGCGGATGGCCGTTGCGGCGGGTGCGATCCCACCGGATTTGCTGAGGGCACTGCCTGTGAAGGTGGGTGTCCTGTTCCTTGCGGCCCCAGCGGTACTTCTGGCCTCCTTGCCAAGATGCCGTCAGCGCGGCTCACGAGGCCTTTTGGTACTGCCGTCCGGGGTGCCGAACCTCTGATCTCACTCGGCACGAATCCGTCGCTTGATCCATTCCCTCCCAAACTGCCTCTCGGAACCTGAAACCGGCCTCGCCTGCTGCGAGGCCTGATTGTTGCCTTGGCCGAAGCTGGCTGAGTGCGACCTTTTCAGATCAAGGCCGTTGCGATGATCCTCCACAGACCGATTTCACGAAGGCACGTGCTTCGCACAGGTGCCGCATTCACAGCCCTATCCGCTCTGTCACCTGCACAAATGGCGATGGCCGATCCAACTGGGGACCCATTCGTCCTACGCGCGGCATCCGGACAGGCCGCCCTGCGCCCGTCACCATACGGCCCGACTAATGTCTGGAGCTATAATGGATCCGTCCCCGGCCCTAAAATCCGAGTACGCCAGGGCGACCGACTCCGCGTTCTGGCTCAGAATGGATTGGATGAAGGAACCACAATCCACTGGCATGGCATCCGCACGCCCAATGCGATGGACGGAGTGCCGTTCCTTACACAGGATCCGATCCCGGTTGATGGCGATTTTCTCTACGAGTTCGATGCGCTGGATGCGGGCACGTTCTGGTACCATCCGCACCAGCGCAGTTCGGAACAGGTTGGACGCGGCCTTTACGGGCCGCTGATTGTCGAGGAAGCGGACCCGATCCGCGTGGATCGTGACCTGACTTGGATGCTGGACGACTGGCGCATGACCCGGCACGGACAGATTGCGGGTGACTTCGGCAGCCGCCACGACGCCATGCACGGCGGTCGTATCGGCAATTCCGTGACCATCAACGGTCAGATACCCGAACGCATCGCGGTGCGATCCGGCGAACGCATCCGCTTGCGGCTAGTCAACGCGGCGAACGCGCGGATATTCGGGCTGGATTTCGGGGGTCTTACTCCGGTCGTGGTCGCGCTGGACGGTCAACCCGTGACGCCCCATGCCCCTGACGGCGGGGTCGTGGTGATCGGCCCGGCGATGCGTGTCGATTTGGTCATCGACTTGACCGGCAAGCCCGGAGATGCCGTAACCGTCATCGATGCCTTCTACGAGGGACTTGAATACCGTCTGGTCGATCTCGCCTACGGGCCGGACAGGTTGCGGGACACGGTGCCGGATTGGTCGATGGATCTGCCCCCCAACCCGTTGGCCGAACCGGACATGGCGTCGGCCGCGCGGCATCAGATCGTCTTCAACGGCGGAATGATGGGGCAGATGATGATGGGCGGCGGCATGGGGTCGATGATGGACCAGATGCGCGAGGGCAACATGTGGTTCATCAATGGAGAAGCCGCAACGGGTCATATGATGGACCCCTTGCTGGTCCTGCCGCAGGGCACGTCGCACGTGTTCGAGATGGATAATCGCACCGCCTGGCACCATCCGATCCATTTTCATGGGCATTCGTTCCGTGTGATCGCCCGCAACGGACAACCGACTCGGTATCGCGAATGGCAGGACACCGTCCTGATGGCACCCGAAGAACGGGTCGATATTGCCTTCGCCGCGGACAATCCCGGTGATTGGATGTTCCATTGCCACATTCTGGAACACCAGGCGGCAGGCATGATGGGCGTCATCCGCATCAATCCCGGCACGACCAAAATTTGAAATCTCACAACCCAATGGCCACGGAAAGGAATGAACCGATGAACAAGATACTTGGATTTGCCAGCCTTGGCACGGCAGGTGCCGTCGCCGTCCTTGCGATGAGCCTGAATGCCGCGCCTGCCGCCGCGCAGGAGGTCACGCTCTACAAGAACCCACAATGCGGATGTTGCGAGAGTTACGCGGACTATCTGCGCGAGAACGGTTTCACGGTGGAGGTGAAGCCGACCCACGATCTGGCGCAGATCAGCCGCGATGCGGGCATCCAGGATGACTTCCAAGGCTGCCATACAGCCTTTTTAGACGATTACGTCGTCAGCGGCCACGTGCCGATTGATGTCGTCAACAGGCTGCTGGAAGAGCGCCCGGAAATTGCCGGTGTGACTCTTCCCGGCATGCCATTGGGATCGCCGGGTATGGGCGGCGCGAAACAGGAGCCCTTCAAGATTTACACCGTCGAGGAAGGTGTGAGCCCGACCGTATATGCGGTCGAATGATCAATTGCGCGGTCTGGTGCGAACCCGTGCCGGACCGGCTTCAAGGGAAAACAAAGGATGGAATGCATGATGATGGACGGTGGAATGATGGGCGGCGGCATGATGATTGCGATGGGCCTCGTCTGGTTGCTGATCGTGGGTGTGCTGGTGCTCGCGGCGATCGCCTTGGTCAAATACATCCGCTCGGACAGCGGAAAATAGAAATGTGCCAGAATGCGGATTGAGGGTGCCAGCAGCGGCGACAGCCTGTTGTCGATGGGATTGGTCTGGGCGCTTTGCGTCCTGCTTGTCCTGTCGTTGCTCGCGGCACTAATCGTCCTCTGTAGGTGGCTCGTAACAAGAAGGCGGAAACTTAGTGAAAAACACGATTAGGCTCTCGGCTGTCCTGCTCGCCACAACGGTTTTGCCCGTAGCGGCGCAGAGCGACGTGCTCATGGGCGAGCGCCTTTATCAAGAGAATTGTGCCAGTTGCCATGGGGTAAACCTGGAGGGGCAATCAGATTGGCGCACACGATTGCCGAACGGCAGGTTGCCTGCCCCGCCGCACGACGCCTCCGGCCATACCTGGCATCACCCCGACCGCGTATTGCTCGACATCGTGAAACGCGGACCGGCGGCGATTGTCGGGAACGGGTACGAAAGCGACATGCCCGGATATGAGGATGTGCTGACAGACGATGAGATCACGGCGATCATTGACTACATCAAGAGCACATGGCCCAACCGGATCCGCGCGTCGCAGGAAAGCCGATCCCTTGCCGATGAGCAGGCGCAGCCATGACGGAAGAGGTCGAGGGAAATGCCGACCCTGTGTCGCGACGCAGTATCTCCGGGTTCGTGCTGGTTCCGCTGATAGCTTTTGCCCTCATGGTCCTGTTCGGTTGGGGGCTTTTCAGGGGTGGCGACGACTTGCCGTCGGCACTTCTCGGCAAACCCGTGCCCGACTTCGCGCTGTTTCCGGTGCTCGGCCGAGAAGAAGGTCTTTCGACGCAGGACCTGATCGGACACGTGTCACTGGTGAACGTCTTCGCCTCGTGGTGTGTGCCCTGCCGTGCCGAACACCCGTTGTTCATGGAGTTGAGTGCAACCGGTGAGGTGCCGCTCTACGGAATCAACTACAAGGACCCGCCCGATCAGGCGCGCGCCTGGCTCGACGAGTTGGGTGATCCCTACGCGCGCATCGGGGCCGACATCAACGGACGCGCCGGTATCGAATGGGGCGTCTATGGCGTGCCCGAAACCTACGTCATCGCGCCCGACGGCATCATCGCCTACCGCCATGTTGGTCCGATCACACGAGCAATCCTGCAGGAAACGCTGCTGCCGATCGTCCGTGACCACAAAACCCAATCCGCCAAGAAGAAAACGCCATGAAAAATCTGAAACCGGCGCTGATCGCCTGGGCACTGTCCGTCGGCGCGGCTCTCGCGACACCGCAAGGGTTTGCACTTCACGACACCCCGCAGCCTGTCGCCAATGTGCGCTACGAGAAAGATGACGGCAGCCGCGGAGACATGGAAGATTTTCGCGGCAAAGTGATCCTCGTGAATGTCTGGGCAACCTGGTGCGTCCCCTGCCGCGAAGAGATGCCGACGCTCGATGCGCTTCAGGCGGAACTTGGCGGCGACGACTTCGAAGTGGTTGCCCTTTCCATCGACCGGGCCGGATCACAAATCGTTCGGCGTTTCTACGACGAGATCGGTGTCACCAATCTCAATATGTATGTCGACCAGACCATGCTTTCGATGACCGCGCTGCGCACCGTTGGCCTGCCGACGACGATCCTGATCGACGCGCAGGGGCGGGAGCTCGGGCGACTGGTCGGCCCGGCCGAATGGGATGATCCCGAGATGGTGTCCTTTTTGCGAAGCTTTATTGAATGAATCCCAGCAAGAGTCCACTGCTCACCCTTGATCTTCCAGTTACTGGAATGACTAGCTTTTAATCATCGAAAGGACTTTCCGGATGACCGAAATATCACCTTCCAACATTGCGGGTGCCGCCAACATCGAAAGCGCAGGAAATTGGCCCCGGTGGTTGACGCGCAGACGATTGCTGTTCGTCGGTGCGGCAACCGTGATGGGGGGCGGCATGGCCCTGAACTGGGGATGGCTCACCGCGATCGGGCTCGCGCCTGTTCTGGTCTCGCTGGCCCCCTGTGCCGCGATGTGCGGCCTGGGTCTGTGCATGAAGGGCGGGTCTGGAAAGGGATGCTCCAACTCGCCGGATGGGGCGTCTCCCGACTGAGTTCTTTCGATAACCACACGATCAACCCAAGGAGAAAACCATGAGAAAAACACTTACAACTTTCGTCGTTGCGACGGCCCTTACCGCAAGTGCATTTGCCGTCAGCGCCCAGGAACAGACCACGCCGGAAACGGGCGAAATGATGCAGAATGAGGGGGCCATGCAAGGCGGCATGATGGACGGCGACATGATGGGCATGATGAAGATGATGGCCGAAATGAAACCCATGATGGAAGCCTGCACCGAGATGATGGCGTCCATGACCGAGAATATGGACGGCGGCATGATGCCGTCGGAAAAGTCTGACGGCTAGATTTGCCCAAATGCCTGTCGGTCAACGGATCGGCAGGCATTTATTGTAAGGATACAAGAATTGACAGCACTGACACGGCGCGCCGCTTTAGCGATACTCGCGGCCACGATTTCGTCTCCGGCCTTCGCCAATCATCCGGGGGAAAACCTGGATGCGCGCATGTTCGAGATGGAGCCCTACTTCCAGGCCATCGATGCAGCGCAGGCTCCGAGTTTCGAATTGCAGGATCCCGAGGGGAATCCTGTGCGCCTGTCGGACTTCGGCGACAAGGTCGTCATCCTGCATTTCATTTACGCCAACTGCCCGGATGTCTGCCCGCTCCACTCCCAAAAGATCGCGGCCATACAGGCCTCGATCAACGACGGGTCGATGAAGGATTTAGTGCAATTCATCTCGATCACGACCGATCCAGTGAACGACACGCCGGACGTGCTGCGCGATTACGCAGATCGGCATGGACTCGATCCGAGCAACTGGGTCATTTTGACCACGCAGCCTGATCAGTCTGATGACGCAACGCGCCTTCTGGCGCGGGACTATGGGCTGGAGTTCACGATGACCGCCGACAGCGACATGATGATGCATGGAGCGGTCACCCATGTCGTGGATATCGGCGGACGGTTCGCCGCAAAATTCCATGGCATGAACTTCAAGAACGTGAACCTGATCCTCTATGTCAGCGAGTTGATCAACAACGCCCAGCATCGACGCCGGGAACCCAGCTTGTGGGACCGGCTGACAGGTGTGTCTCAATGAGTGTCTTTGCGACTGGCGTCAGGCTGTCCTCGACAGACGGAATTTCCCTGACAGCTCTGCGTCGGTATTTTTCGGTGATCATCCCGGCCAATCTGATCTGGGAGTTCGCGCATATGCCGCTCTACACGATATGGAACGAGGGCACCTGGGGTGAGATTGTCTTCGCAGCCGTCCATTGCACGGGTGGTGATATCCTGATCGCCATGAGCGCGCTGATGCTTGCCCTCATGCTGTCGGGCCGGGGCTGGCCCCTGGTCGCCTCCACGCGGCGGTCTGTGACCGTCCTGACGGTGGTGTTTGGACTGGGATACACGCTGTTCAGCGAATGGCTCAACATCGTGATCCGCGCGGCCTGGGCCTATTCGGACCTGATGCCGATCATTCCGGTCCTCGATGCGGGCCTGTCACCTGTTTTGCAATGGATCGTGGTCCCGCTGGTCGCGTTCTGGTGGGCCGTGTGGTCCTTCAACACTAAGCGAGAAACATGATGGATATTTCCGGCATCGGCATTTTCGCGGCCTTCCTTGCGGGTGCCATTTCGTTCCTGTCGCCTTGTGTACTGCCACTGGTGCCCGGCTACGTTTCGTACATTGCGGGGCAGCCGGACCTGCGTACGGCGCGGTCGGTTGGTCTGCGGGCACGTGCCGGGGCGCTCGGATTGAGTGCCTGCTTCGTGCTGGGCTTTTCGACGGTCTTCGTCGCCCTCGGGGCCGGGGCCAGCGCGCTCGGGTCGCTGATGCTGACATGGCGCACCGAGCTGAATTATTTCGGTGGCGGGATCATCATTCTGTTCGGACTGTTCATGGTGGGTATCTTTCGTCTGGATGCGTTCTCGCGCGATACCCGTTTCAATCTCGACATTCCCGGCGGTCGCCCGTTTGGGGCCTACGTGCTGGGACTGGCCTTCGCCTTTGGCTGGACACCTTGCATCGGACCGATCCTCGGCGCGATCCTGACACTCAGTTCGACCTCCGGCGGCATGTCGGACGGCATCTGGCTGCTGTCGATCTATTCCGCTGGTCTGGGGGTGCCTTTCCTGCTGGCTGCGCTGTTCACCGACGCCATCGCCGCGCGGGTAAGGCAGATCGGCAAGGCCGGTCGCTGGCTCTACAAGGGCGCGGGTGTTGCCATGATCATCATGGGAGTTGCCATCATGACCGGGCAACTGTCACGGTTTGCATATTGGCTGCTGGGGACGTTTCCCTTTCTCGCGACAATCGGCTGACGAACTTCGAACCAGCTCTTGGCGCGATGGCTGGTAAGTGGGGATCATCTCCACCAGTCAAAAAGGTCGTACACGCCGCGCCTCTGTAGAGGTCGCGGGGCCGTCAACCGATCAGGTAGACCCGGATCGGCATCCAGATACCCATGACCATCATCATCAGGTTCTCGGTGAGCGAGACGAACCCTAGTGGCACGTTGCTGTCCCCCCCGACGCAGGCGCATTTCAACTCGCGCTTGTCGATATAGACCGCCTTGAAGACCGAAACTGCACCGACCGTTCCGATGAAGAGGGCCACGGGAGCCGAAAGCCAGGTGAGCGCCCCGGCGACCATAAGGATGCCGGCGAAGGCCTCTCCGAAGGGATAGAGATAGCCGTAGCGCACCCAGCGGCGCGCCAGCAGGTCGTAATTCAGGAACATGGTCGAAAAGCTTTCGACGTCCTGAAGTTTCTGCACTGCAAGCAAGCACATCGAGATCGAGATGAACCATTCCAGCGCGCGCAGGCTGAGGATGGTTCCAAAGCTGTGCCACGACAGGCCGAGCGCCATCAGAAACGCGACGGCAAAGATCGCGATCACCGGTTGATAGGATTTGTCCGAGCGTTCGCTTTCCGGTGCGTCGAGGCCGAAATGGACCCGCAGATCGTCATAGCCGCCGATCCGCTTGTCGCCGATCCAGGTCTGCGGAGTGGTTTCGACGCCATGTTCATCCATAAAGGCATCGGTTTCCTCGCGTGTCGTCAGGTGATGATCCTCGACCTCGTACCCTTCGCGTTCGAGCAGGTCCTTGGACTTCAGGCCATAGGGGCAAAGATGATCCTGCATGACCATCCGGTAGAGTTGGGCTGATTTCGATGCGTCTTTCGGCATGGTGTTTCCTCCAGTTTCTGGTTCAGGCACCGCAACCGTAATATCCGCGATACCCTGAACGCAGACCGGACCCAAGTTCGAGAACGAGATCGGCGTCCTGCATTTCGCCACTATTTGCGTCCAATGTGCCGGGTCCGCTCGGCGCGCTCAACGCCACTGTCATGCCTTCCGTGCCCCAAGTGCTTCCGGCGTCGCCAGCCTCCAGCCGCACCAGATCGCCGCTGATCTTGGCGAGAGCTACACTCCCACCGTCGATGCGGCCCACCGCCAGCGCAGGCCTGCTTGTGGTGGTGTAGGTGAACGTGCACGCGGCGCCGCCGGGAAACATCTGCGCAATGTCCTCCGTAGTCAGAAATTCGAGGTCGAGAATGGCGACTTCCGGGGTTGATAGCGCCTCGTCAAGGCTCATGATCTGCGTCGGTCCGCTTTCTGACTGTGCCGGACTGTCACCGTTGGCGTCGATATCGTTCACCAGATAACGCATCTCGGCGATTTCCTTGTCCTGCGCATAGATGATCTCATCCGCCAGCTTGCGCACGCGCGGGTCCGAGATATCGGCGCGGCTGGAGGTCATGATCGCGATCGAGTGGTGCGGGATCATTGCCCGCATGTAGCTGGTGTCGCCCACCGTCACCTGGCTGCGGACCAGCCAAAGCGAGGCGGCAAAGACCACAGCGGCACCGATGAAGATGGTGGCGTTAGCCATCTTGCTGGAATACATCGACAGCATGAAGCCCAGCATGATGATCGCCATGGTGGCACCCATCAGGAGAGCCATGTAGGCCCGCGTTTCCGACCAGAACACATGCGTCCAGAGGTAGGTATTGAGATACATCAGACCGAACATGACGACGGTAGATGTGGCGATCATCGCGAAAAAGCGGCCATATGACATGAAGTTGTCCTCTCTCGAAATCGTGAAGTCTAGAGGTGGAACAACTTTCCCGCGCTGGAATGTTCCGAAATAACTACAGTCAGTCGCACCTTATGGGTGGCGCTGCCCGCTGCGGAACATATCTAAGCCCGCTTAATCCGCTGCCCTGGCGGTCCGGGTCTTATCCTCTTCCATAGCCAGATCTGCGAGAATCGGACAATCAGGCCTGTGATCGCCAGCGCAGGCATCGACAAGGTGCGACAGGGTCGCGCGCATCTCGGTCAATTCTGCGATTTTCCGGTCGATCCGGTCGAGGTGTTCCTCAGCAATCTGCTTGACCTCGGCGCTGGCGCGTTCGGTATCGGCATAGAGTTTCAGCAGGCTCCGGCAGTCCTCGATGGTGAAGCCCAAGGCGCGCGCCCGGCCGAGAAATGCCAGCTTGTGGACGTCGCTCTGCCGGAAGCTGCGATAACCGTTGGCACTGCGCAGCGGCTCGACCAGCCCGATGTCCTCGTAGTAGCGGATGGTCTTGGCGGGAAGGCCGGACAGGTCGGCCACGTCTCCGATATTCATGATCGTATTCTCCTTGTTTCATTCAGCCGGGACGGGAGACATGCGGGGGTCGGTCGCGGCCTTCGCCGCCTCGTCCATCGCCGGGCGGACGCGGCGCAGGCGCAGCGCGTTCGTCAGTACGAAGACCGAGCTGAGCGCCATTGCCCCAGCCGCCAGCACCGGCGACAGCAGCAGGCCCGACACCGGGTAGAGCAGCCCCGCCGCCACCGGAATGAGGGCCACGTTGTAGCCGAAGGCCCAGAACAGGTTCTGGCGGATGTTGCGCATCGTACGCCGCGACACTTCCAGCGCGTTGACCACGCCGCGCAAATCGCCCGACATTAGCACCACATCGGCGGATTCGATGGCGACGTCGGTGCCGGTGCCGATGGCGATGCCCACGTCCGCATGGGCAAGCGCGGGTGCATCGTTGATGCCGTCGCCGACAAAGGCGATGTGCTGGCCCGTGCCGCGCAGATCGTCCAATGCCGCGACCTTGCCATCCGGCAGCACACCCGCGATCACATGGTCGATGGCGGTCTCGCGCGCGATCGCTTCTGCCGTCTCGCGCTTGTCGCCGGTGATCATGGCAACCTTCAGGCCCAGATCGTGCAGCGCCCGGATGGCCGCCGCGCTGGACGGCTTCACCGGATCGGCCACGGCGATAACGGCGGCAACGCGTCCGTCGATGGCGGCGTAAAGCGCGGTGCGGCCCCGCTCGGCCAGGCGGCGCTCTTCGTCGACCAACGCGCCGATGTCCAGGCCTTCGCGCGCCATCAGGCGGTCTGCCCCCACCAGCACGTCGTGGCCCGAGACCTCTGCCCGGACACCGTGGCCAGTGACGGACGCGAAGTTTCGGGCGTCGTGCCGGGCAACGCCCTCGGCCTCTGCCGCCCGCAGGATGGCCTCGGCGATGGGATGTTCCGACCGCGCCTCTACGGCCGCGACCAGAGCCAGCACTTCGGCCCGGTCAAAACCTTCCGTTAGCACCAGATCGGTCAGTTCGGGGCGTCCTTCGGTCACCGTGCCGGTCTTGTCCAGCGCGATCACATCGACGGTAGAAAGCTGTTGCAGCGCATCGCCCTTGCGGAACAGCACACCCATTTCGGCGGCACGGCCGGTGCCCACCATGATTGAGGTCGGCGTGGCCAGCCCCATCGCGCAGGGGCAGGCGATGATCAGCACCGAAACGCCGGCGACCAGCGCAAAGGACAGGGCGGGCGATGGTCCGACCAGCAGCCAGATTATCACCGTCAGCAGCGCCAGCGCCATGACCGCGGGCACGAACCACAGGGTGATCCGATCCACCAGACCCTGGATGGGCAACTTGGCACCCTGCGCCTCTTCGACCATACGGATGATTTGCGCCAGCGTCGTATCCGCTCCCACGCGTGTCGCACGGAACTGGAAGGCACCGGAACCGTTGACGGTCCCGCCGGTGACGGGATCGCCCACCGACTTGGCCACAGGCACCGGCTCGCCGGTGATCATGCTCTCATCGACGCGGGCGCTGCCTTCCGTCACTTCACCGTCCACGGCAATCCGCTCTCCGGGGCGCACGAGCAGGATGTCGCCCGCGGCGATGCGCTCGATGGCCACGTCCTCAGGCTCTCCGTCCACCAGCACGCGGGCGGTCTTGGCCTGAAGGCCCAGCAGCTTCTGGATCGCTGCGCCGGTGCGGCCCTTGGCGCGCGCCTCCAGCCACCGGCCCAGCAGGATCAGCACGACGATGACTGCCGCCGCCTCGAAATAGACGGCACGCGACCCTTCGGGCAGCAGCGCGGGCGCGAAGAGTGCGACGAGAGAATAGAGATAGGCGGCAGAGGTGCCGACCGCAACAAGGCTGTTCATGTCCGGCGCACCCTTGAACAGCGCGGGAAACCCGCGCGTATAGAAGCTGCGCCCCGGCCAGAGCAGGACCACCGTGGTCAGGACGAACTGGATCAGCCAGCTTGCCCGATGGCCGATCGTGTCGCCGATCAGACCATGCATGCCGGGGATCAGATGCGCGCCCATTTCCAGCAGGAACACCGGCAGGGCGAGGGCCGCCGCCAGGGCGGTCCTGCGGGCCAGCATCCGCGCCTCTTCATCCTTGCGGGCACTCGTGTCTTCCGGCGCGCTGTCCTGCGGCAAGGTCGCGGGATAGCCTGCGTCACCCGCCGCCTTCAGCAGGTCCGCAACCGCAACCGAGCCTTCGAGATACGTTACCGTCGCAGTTTCCGATGCCAGATTGACGTTCACGTCCAGCACGGCCGGCACCGCCGCCAGCGCCTTGTCCACCCGCCCAACGCAGGACGCGCAGGACATGGAGGCCACGTTCAGGCGAATGCTCTGAGTACGGGCCGGATAGCCGATCTCTTCCAGCTTTTCGACGATGTTCGAAATGCGCCCTGGCGCGTCGAACTGCGCCTGGGCCGTCTCGCTAGCGAGGTTGACGTGAACGTCGCTGACACCCGGCAGGCCGGAAAGCCCACGCTCCACCCGCCCGACGCAAGAGGCGCAGGACATGTTCTGCAGGGAAAGTCGAAGGGTATGCGAATCCGACATGGGTGACTCCTGATCCTGGTCCTCCGAGAGATAAGGGTTCCATTCGCTGGAAGGTCAACAGATGCATCGAGGAATTTTTTCGGGCATTGACCTTCCCATAGGGCAACGCCCTAGATGGCAGCAGCAAGAAGGAGATCGTGATGATCAGGTTCAGCGTGCCGGACATGAACTGCGGACATTGCACCGCGTCGATAGAGAAGGCCATTGTGACGATAGACCCACACGCGACTGTCACCTGTGACCTGACTGCGCGTTCCGTCGAGGTAGATAGCGCATTGGATGAAAGCGCTCTGAAGGCAGCGATTCACGATGCGGGCTACGGATCGCAAAGACTGAGTTAGTCCCGGCACTTCCAGTCATTACTGAAGTACTCACTACTATTTTCGCGTCTTCTGTCTGACTGGTGAACGTTGCTATGTATCTATTGCGCAACAGTTTTGAGCGCTCGCAGCGAGAATTCGCCTGCCTCGCTGGAATGTGCCAAACCTTCCCGCGCTGTAAGCGTTGACTAATTTGTCAAAACGTCCAAGTTTCCGTTCATGAGAATGCGTGTCGCCACTTCGGTATGGGTGAAATTCCTCACTTGCTTCGCTTTTGCGTTGGCATTGGTTCTGTCTCCACCTTCTGCGGCACACGCGGCCTCGGGAATGCATGATGGTCAGCATTCTGGATCGATCAGCGCTCTTCTCAGCGAACCGACAGTTGGACAGGGAACTGATATCCACGCCGACCACATGAAACACCCGGCGACAGTTGACGTGGATGACATATCCTCCGACATTGGTGAAACAGAGCATCAATCAACTCAGTGTTGTAACGGAATATGCATTTCTGTCGTCATTCCAGACGCAGACTTGGTATTCACGGATCCTATTGCTGCGAAAGAATATATGATCCTGAGCGGTCCGACGCATTCCGTCGAAACATCAGGGTTTCTGCGGCCCCCTCGATTCCTGATCTGAAACGGCGCCCAATCCGGGTGTGAGCCTTGCGCAGACTCTGCGTGAGACATCGTTCATCAATCAGGTTACCTTCATGAAAATTCATCTATTTATGGGGGCTTCGGCCCTCGGGCTTGGCGCATGCGCCTATGAGCCTACCCCTTTGCCCTCCGTTGCGACACAACAGGCTGTCGTCAACGCGACCGTTTCGTCTCCGATCAGCTATCAAGATCCCTTGGCTGGCTACACCTATCGTGGTCCGACCGGCCCCCGTGATTGGCGGTCTGTCAATCAAGAGCAGTCGGAGGGCAACTGATGCGGGTATCTAAGATTCCGCTGGTTTTTGGCTTTCCACTTTTCTTGGGTGCCTGCGCTACCGCAGTACCGGGTATCTACACGGAACCGAAAGCCGGCTTCGCCAACATTTCCAGCCAGGTCACACCGGCCATCGGCAAACGGACGGCCTTTGCGGAAACACAGGCCGAAAACGAAGCTCTCAAGAAACAGGTGCACAGCATGGTGCATCAGAAGACGATCACGGCCGATACGGCGGTTCAGGTTGCGCTGCTGAACAATAAGGGTCTGCAAGCGTCTTACGCCGATGTTGGCCTCTCGGCCGCTGAGGCTTGGCAGCAATCGACGCCGGAAAACCCGATCGTCTCAATTGGTGTCTTGGGAATCGGTGCGCCTGAACTCGGTGTCTACAGGGCGATCGAAGGGCTGATCCGGTCGAACGTCCTCGATGCCACCACGCGCAAACAGCGTATGGCCATTGCTGATGCAAGCTTCCGGCAGGCTCAGCTCAATGCCGTGAACGACACACTCGCACTGGCCAATCAGACGCGAAAGGCATGGGTCGATGCAGTCGCCGCCTTCGAGGCAGTGAGCTATCTGCGGCGCGCGAAAGCGACCTCTGACGCCGGCTCTGAACTGGCGATGAGGTTGGGCGAGACCGGCGCACTCAACAAAGCTGGGCAGGCCCGCGAACAGGCATTCAATGCCGAACTGGCGGGGCAACTTGCACAGGCCCGATTGAATGCTACCCGGTCCAAAGAGCAGCTGACGAGGCTCATGGGGCTGTGGGGCACCGAAGTCGATTATTATGTGCCCGATGCCCTTCCTGCGCTGCCGCGCTCCGTCGGCCGTGTGACCGACGTCGAGGCCAAGGCGCTAAGAAACCGGGTGGACCTGCGTGTTGCCAAACTTGGCCTGGAAGCGCAGGCCAAGGCGTTTGGGCTGACCGATCAGACCCGCATTGTCAGCGATCTTGAGTTCATTGCCGGGTTCGAGGCGGAGCGGGAAATTGAGGACGGAGAAACGGAAACCGTGACCACCCCTCAGGTGGAAGTGGAGTTCGCGATCCCGATCTATGACACCGGCAAGGCCCGGATGCGCAAGGCGGAATTGTCTTATCTACAAGCGGCCAACGTGCTCGCAGAGAAGGCCGTGAACGTCCGGTCCGAAGCGCGCGGTGCTGAGACTTCCTATCATGCCGCATATAAAATCGCGCGCCACTACCGCGACGTTCTGGTGCCGCTACGCACGACCGTCGAAGAAGAGGGTTTGCTGTCTTACAACGGCATGATCACCAACACTTTCGAGCTGCTGACTGACGTGCGCGAGAAACTTGGCGCATCCCTGGAAGCGGCAAATGCAAAACGCGAATTCTACATGGCACAGGCCGATCTGACCGCCGCGATCTATGGCGGCGGCGAAGGCGGCGGTGGTGCTGGTGGAGAAGGCGCAACGCTTGCCGCCGGTGGCGGTGCAGGACACTGAAAGGAACTGACATGTTGAACAGACGTCAATTACTCGGAGCCGGCGCGGCAGGCGCAACGCTGGTCTCTTCAAAAGCCTGGGGTCAAACCCTGAACATGGGCCTACCCGAAGCCGCGCAGATGGACAGTGCGGCAACGGCGATTACGGCGCGTCCGTCGTCGGGGCCGGACTACACACCTGTGGTCACGCTGAACGGGTGGACCCTGCCGCACCGGATGAACAACGGGGTCAAGGAATTTCACCTCGTCGCCGAACCGGTAGAGCGCGAACTTGCCGACGGCATGATCGCGCATTTGTGGGGTTACAACGGCCAGTCCACCGGCCCAACGATCGAAGCAGTCGAAGGCGACCGGGTCCGCATTTACGTCACTAACAAGCTGCCGGAAGGCACGACAGTGCACTGGCACGGGCTCATCCTGCCTTCGGGCATGGATGGGGTCTCCGGGTTGAGTCATCCCAGCATCCCGCCAGGAAAAACGTTTGTCTACGAATTCGACTTGGTGAAGTCCGGCACGTTCATGTACCACCCCCATGGCGACGAAATGACCCAGATGGCGATGGGGATGATGGGCATGTTCGTGGTCCATCCCAAGGATCCCACCTTCATGCCGGTGGATCGCGATTTTCTGATCATGCTGAATGCCTTTGACATCGATCCCGGCACATACGTGCCCCGCATCATGACGATGACGGACTTCAACCTGTGGACGTGGAACAGTCGGATCTTCCCCGACATCGATCCGCTGGTCGTGAACAAGGGCGACAAGGTGCGAGTACGCGTCGGCAACCTCACGATGACAAACCACCCGATCCACATGCACGGCTATGACTTCAAGGTCACCTGCACGGATGGTGGCTGGGTGCCGCCAGAAGCGCAATGGCCGGAGGTCAGCATCGACATCCCTGTAGGCGCGATGCGCGCCTATGAGTTCGTCGCAGACCATCTGGGTGACTGGGCGATTCACTGCCACAAGTCGCACCACACCATGAATGCCATGGGTCACGATGTGCCGACATTCATCGGGGTCAACAAGAAGCCGCTGACCCAGAAGATCCGTCAGTTCCAGCCGGAATACATGCCCATGGGCATGTCCGGCATGGGGGACATGGCGAAAATGGAAATGCCGCTGCCTGACAACACGATCCCGATGATGACGGGTTGGGGGCCCTACGGCCCCATCGAGATGGGCGGCATGTTTTCGGTCGTAAAGGTGCGGGACGGCATCGACGCGGACGATTACTCCGATCCCGGCTGGTACGAAAATCCTCCGGGCGAGATGGCCTACGAATGGACTGGCGAATTGCCCGAGTTCGCCTCGAACAACAGTCCCAAGACCATTCTCACACCAAAACCAAACTCGAAGGGCTGAACGGCCCTTCGTCGACTCCAACCAAACCAAACCTAAAGGAAAACCAAATGAAAAAACTTCTTCTGAGCACCTCTCTCGTCCTTTTCGCTTCAACGGGGGCTTTCGCTGACGTTGGTCATGCCAAAATGGCCGTCGGTATGCCCGGCCATACGGCAAAAGTCGACCGGTCGATTGATGTAACCCTGCTTGAAAACGACGAAGGCGAAATGCTGATCGAGAGTGAGGAGATGACCATCAAGCAGGGCGAAACCATACGCTTCAACATCACGAACAAGGGTGAGCTGGAACACGAGTTTGTTCTCGACACGCTGGAAAATAACGCCGAGCACAAGATCGAAATGGCCAAGATGGACATGGAACACGACGACCCGAACCGTATCCGTCTTGATCCGGGTGCCACGGGCGAGGTCGTCTGGACGTTCGCGAATGCTGGTACGTTCGAAGCCGCGTGCCTGATCCCGGGTCACTACGAATCCGGCATGCACCGAGCGGTCTCAGTGGGGGACCAGATGGCTCAGGCTGACGTGGAATACACGAGCGGGACCATCAAGAAGATCGACGCCAAGGCCGGCAAGGTCACAATCATCCACGGCCCTCTGGTCAACCTCGATATGCCCGCGATGACGATGGTATTCCGCGCGGACGAAGCGATGATGGCCAAGATGGCAGAAGGACAGGACATCGAGTTCGTTGCCGACCGGGTCAAGGGCAAGCTTACTGTCACGCAAATGAAGTGAAGACTGACCTTGGGGCCGAGGCGAACATGCCCGGCCCCAACGCTTTGAGGCAATAAAATCAAGCGCTACGGAGGTAGCCGAGCATTATGAATTTCCTGATAATCTGCACATGCGCCCTTGCGCTCGTCTTTCCGGCTTTCTCAGTGAACGCTTCCAGTGGCAAAGGTCAGCAACCTCATGCAGCAATACACGTTTTGCTGAAATAGAAGTGTCGTCCAGCTTCACGCTCAATACGCGGATCGTCTAAAGCCTCAATCGCCGTAGTCTGAGCGCGTTCGCGATGACCGAGACCGACGAGAGGCTCATTGCGGCGGCGGCGAACATGGGCGACATCAACAGCCCGAATACCGGGTAGAGCACGCCCGCGGCTAAGGGCACACCGAGCGTGTTGTAGGCAAAGGCCCAGAACAGGTTCTGGCGTATGTTACGGATCGTCGCCACGGCCAGCGTCCGTGCCTTGACGATACCGTTCAGATCGCCGCGCAAGAGCGTGATGCCCGCGCTTTCAACCGCCACGTCTGCACCCGTGCCCATGGCCAGACCGACGTCTGCTGCGGCCAGAGCCGGGGCGTCGTTAACGCCATCACCTGCCATCGCGACCTTTTTGCCTGTCGCGTGAAGCTCGTCCACCAGCGCCTTCTTGTCTTCCGGCAGAACGCCCGCCCGCACCTCGTCGATACCGAGGCGCTGAGCGACGGCCTTGGCCGTGCGTTCATTGTCTCCCGTTGCCATAATGATCCGCAGGCCAGCCTCGTGCAGTTCCTTGATGGCCTCGGCCGTCGTTTTCTTGATCGGGTCGGCGACGGCGACGATACCGGACAGTTTTCCGTCTATGGCTACGAACATCGCAGTCTTACCGTCGGCGCGCAGGGCATCTGCTGTTTCCTCCGCCGCAGAGGTATCGACGGACATGTCGCGCATCATTGCGGTATTCCCAAGCGCGACGGCCCGGCCCGAGACGGTCCCGCTCACGCCTTTTCCGGTCACCGCCTCGAAGTTTTCGGCATTGCCGACCTTGATGCCCTTTTGCTTCGCGCCTTCGACAATGGCCTCTGCCAGCGGGTGCTCCGAGCCTTTTTCCAGTGCCGCGGCCAGAGTCAGAATGGTTTCCTCGGTCTCCTGGCCCAGAGCATTCACATCGGTCAACTTCGGCTTGCCCTCGGTCAGGGTGCCGGTCTTGTCCACGATCAGCGTATCGACCTTGGCCATACGCTCCAGCGCCTCGGCATCCTTGATCAGGACACCCGCCTGTGCACCGCGCCCTGCAGCCGTCGTGATCGAGATCGGCGTCGCAAGGCCCAATGCACAGGGGCAGGCGATGATCAGCACTGACACCGCCGAGGCGATGGCAAAGACGAGCGCAGGTTCGGGCCCGAAGCCGAGCCAAGCGGCGAAGGAAAGGATGGCGACCACGACAACGGTCGGCACGAAATAGGAAGAAACCTTGTCCGCAAGCCCCTGGATCGGTGCGCGGGATCGCCGCGCGTTCGCGACCATCTCGACGATCTGGCTCAGCATCGTGTCGGCACCTACACGAGCGGCTTCTATGACAAGGGAGCCGTTCTTGTTGATCGTGCCGCCGGTGACCGTATCGCCGGGGCCTTTTTCGACTGGCATTGGCTCGCCAGTGATCATGCTCTCGTCGATGGAAGACGTGCCGTCAATGACCTTGGCGTCGACGGGGACCGCGTCGCCCGGGCGAACCCTTAAGCGATCTCCCTCCACGATGTTTTCCAGCGGTGCGTCGTATTCGGTGCCGTCGGGCAGGATACGCCGCGCGGTTTTCGGCGTTAGATCGAGCAGTGCCCGGATGGCATCGCCGGTCCGTTCACGCGCCCGCAATTCCAGAACCTGCCCGACGAAAATCAGAGTGATGATGACGACGGCAGCTTCAAAATAGGTGCCGACACCCGCGCCCATTCGGTACTCGTCCGGAAACACACCAGGAAGGAACGTGGCGACCAGCGAATAGAGATATGCCGCGCCGACACCAATCGCGATCAGCGTCCACATGTTGGGTGAGCGGTTCACGATCGACGCCCAACCCCGCACGAAAAACGGCTTCGCCGCCCACAGCACGATCGGCGTCGCCAACACAAACTCGATGTATGTCGCCAGCCGATGTCCGATCCAGTCCCGGACCGGCAAACCGACCAGCTCTCCCATAGTCAGGATAACCAGAGGAACGGCCGCGGCGGCACTGATCCACATTCGGCGGGTAAAGTCGGTCAGTTCTTCGCTGGGTTCATCCGACGGCACCATCGGTTCAAGCGCCATGCCGCAGATCGGACAGGCGCCGGGCTCGTCACGAACTATCTCGGGGTGCATTGGGCAGGTGTACTGAGTCCCGGCTTTCGGGGTCATGCTGTGATCCGATGCCGTACCTGAGGCATAGTAGATCGGATCGGCCTCGAACCTGGTCTGGCACTTATCGGAGCAGAAGTAGAAGGTTTCACCGTCATAATCCGCCTGACGGGCCTCCGGAGACATAGTGACGGACATGCCGCAAACTGGATCCTTGGCCTGATCGGATGACCGCTCTCGCGGGTGCGGTTCTGTTACCTGTATCATGCTCTAGCCCTCCAAAATGATGCCGACTCCTAAGATGGAGCTTCCAGCAACTGGAAGGTCAAGCTTGGATTGCTGATTAGCGAAGGAAAGCTGATTGATACTGCCAATATATTACATAAACTTCATTATGCGTATTTATACTAAGTGTTGCGAAAGTATATTATCGTATGTATGCTGAGACCTATCACATTAGGACTTCAGCATGCGTCATTTACTCAAGAAGCTCCTCCCCTCGTTCGCAGTCGCTTTGACTGTGACAAGTACGTGGCTGCCGATGCCCGCCCGCGCGCAGACGTACCCGATCGATTGCGCGATCCTTCTGTGCCTGTCTGGCGGCTGGCCTGCTTCCGTGCCATGCGCCAGAGCTCGAGCCGAATTCATCCGACGCATTACGCCTTGGCCGGTGGAACCTCCGCTTCAAATCTGGCGCTGTCCTATGGGCGCTTCCTTTGAGACCGCTCCAGCACCAAACAGTTCAGACCGCATCTTTGAAGCGTTCTTCCAGTACAACGGCACTGGTCCGCGACAATCCTTTCCAGCGCACGATACCGCTGACCCAATTGCGGCCGCTTGGCGCACCTCAGAAGCCCCAGACTACCTTGTTCCCGCCGAGCAGGCCCTCCGGCTCGTTCAAGATCGCGCGGACATTGATATCAGCGGACCTGAGTTCAACTTCGTGCGGTCCATCCGCGTCTTTGATGTCCGGTATGCGCGACAGCACGAATCCGGACGCGACGGCGATTGCAACCGTAGTGCCACCGTGGTCCTCGGCACATATGGAACGCAAGGTGACTTCGCCTGGCAGAGGTCCTCCATAACCGCCCTACCAGCCGCCCATGCCGGTCTCGAACGATGGGGCCAGAATTGCCCCGGTATCTATCATCGATCCGTTTTCGTCGACTGGCGTGACTACGAGGGCAACTACGGCTTTGAACAGGTGAACTACTGAACTTACGCAAAATGGCTCGGACTGTAAGATTGGTTTCTTGGACATGTGTAATGCCACCTCGCGCGTTAGTCATCGCAGTGCGGTTTGGCATTTCGGCAAACGCCGCAGGGTAGCCCTCCTCACCCGCCCTCGTCTCTTCCGATCCGCATGAGCGCCTCGAAGTCGATTTCTTGCTTCTGTTCGTCACTTATATCCGGCCGGATTTTCGATACCGGCTGGGGTCCATGGACGTCCCACATCACCGCGTGTGCGCCTGTAGTCCAGCTATAAACCCAACCAACAACGCTGCGCCCGTCGGTCGCGATCAGATTGGCAATCGCGACGCCTTCACCATTATCATCGTCCACTGTTTACTGACTTCCTGCACTTTGGCGCTGCAATCGCGGCATCGTGTTCCCAGGCTTCGCCTGCACAGCATAACGCAATTGGTGGATGTTGGCTAACTGCTCTTCCTTGAGGTAGCGGATTTCACGAAGGGACATCCAAAGCGGTACGCCCCAAATCTGCATTTTTCTCAAATTCTATGGTCGGGCTCCGTGGCGGCTTCAACGATCGCGAGAACCTCGTAGGGGTCAAAGCCGATGGCGCGGGCGAGGACGACCAGTTCGACGACGTCGACTCGGCGCTGGCCGCTTTCAAGGCGGGCAATGAGGGATTGGTGGCATCTGAGCTTAGTCGCCAATTCAGCCTGTCCAAGGCCTGCCTTGATTCGGGCGTCGACCAACGCCTGGCAGAGTGCCAACTGTCCCGTGCTTCTGATTGTCTTTGCCACGCGTCACATACCTTTTGTGACGTCGCTAGCGGATGAAATCTGTTATCTAAAAAGTAGATATATGAGGGTGTTATCGGCGTCTGGTTTCCATGGGCTGCAAGTCTGATGCTCCCGAGGTCGCCCATCAATCCCCTACCAATTGTAGAAATCGGCCATAGTCCTCGCTGACTTCGCGCGCTTCCTCGAAAGCGCGGGCGCGTTCGCTGTCGAGGCAACGGAAGTAGCTCTGGATATCCTGGATGTAGTTTTCGAAATCGCCACGGATGATGTCCGCATAGTCCCGCGCCGCCTGCGAATCGCTTGGCAGGAAAGGACGGGCCGGGGCGAAGCAGGATTCCGCCAAAACCGGCCCAGGAACGCAGATTAGAAGGACTATAGCTTGCAATGGGAGCAGGCATGTCAACCTTGGGTTTCTCAAACCTGTTATCTCCTTGATCGCAGACACTGGCCGTGACTAGTGTTTGCGTGACCAAACTACAGCTAAAGCACGATATTACATCTTGCGGTTGATAGTATACTATCGTAACTCTGGGCTTCAAGTGGGAATGCCTGGGGTCGCGCCATTGGAGAAAGCGTGAGCCGGGCCATGAACTGGGACATCGAAGCACCAAATGTGGTTACGGAAGCCAGGTTCCGCGAGCTCGTGGAAAGCGGCTATAGCGCAGAAATCCTGTGCCAGGAGTCGGCACATAAGAAAGGCCCCAGCTATTACGGGGTCTGGATCATGCGCGTTGTCTCTGACGAAGGCGTGGAAAAGCTCCTCGTCACCGCCCGCACGCGGACGACCTACAACGATATCAAGATCCGCGAGTTCAAGACGATCTCCGGCGTGGTGTCATTCTTCATTGGCCTTGGCTTTGCGCATGTCGACCTGCCGCTTGAGGCGGGTACGAGCCGCACGCATAAACTCGCCCCGCCAGACAAAGCCCCATCAGACAAGGGCGCTGGCAACTAACCTTGTCTGCCTCTGGCTGGTCGCCGCGCCAGCCTCAGCGCAAATGGTCCTGGTCATGGAGAGCGACGGCTCTCTGACCCCATCCCGGTCTCAGAGCGGTTTTGCCCGGAACTACAATGACGGCGTTGGTCAGGGATCGGCGTCCGATGGTCTGGCCATTCTTGGTGAGACTGAAGCGGCTTCCGAGCCTGACGCGCTGAGGTTTGCGGCGTTCGCCCAACCAGCACCCCTGCCCCGCGCAGACGTTCTCTCGGGCATCGAGGCAACGGCCTTGCGCTATGCCGGCCACCCCGGCCTGCGTCGCGCGGAGCTTTCCGTCACGGATTGGCTGGCTCTCTACCGGGCCAATATCGAGGTTGAGAGCGCCTACCGGCAGGATGCGGTCTCCCGCGCGGGCGCTATCGGCCTTGGCCAGCTGATGCCCGCCACTGCCCGTGATCTCGGCGTTGACCCACGTGATCCGCTGCAGAACCTCGACGGCTCCGCCCGCTACCTCGCGATGATGCTGGAGACGTTCGGCGATCCGCATCTGGCACTGGCGGCCTACAACGCGGGACCGGACGCCGTGCGCCAACACGATGGCATTCCCCCTTACCGAGAAACCCAGAACCACGTGGCCCGCGTCATGGCTGTCGTGGCTCGATTGGAAGGATCAAATTCATGAAAAAGATTTCAAACCTCTTTGTCGCCTCGCTGGCGCTATTCCTGCTCATTGCAGAACCGGCCCTTGCGCAAAGCATCGATCTCTCGCCGATCCAAAGCCTGTTGCAAGGCATCGTCGATGCGCTGACCGGACCCCTTGGTGTCGTCATCGCGACGCTCGCGGTCCTCGGCGTTTTCTTGAGCTGGTTCTTCAACATCATCGATCTGCGCCAGGCGCTCTGGGTCCTCGTGGGCATCGCTGGTGTCGCGGCTGCCCCCACCATCGTTGCCGCGGTCTTTGCCGGTGGCTGAGCGTTCGCCTCTCTTTCTCGGCCTCGTGCGCCCGCCCAAACTTCTGGGCCTGCCCATCATGTACGCGATGGTCTGGCTTTTCGGTTCGGTGCTCTTGTTCGTCTGGGTCCAGCACATCGCGGTGCTGGCTGTCGCCGCCCTGCTCTATCCGGTGCTGTGGAAGGCCGCGGATTGGGACCCGCGCTTCATCGACGTGATGATGACGGCCCTGCAGGAGACACCGCCCACGCGGAACCGCTCGATCCACGGCGGGGACAGCTATGCGCCCTAGTACAGCCTTGGACGAAACGCTCGATCTCCGCACAATGACGCCGGACTGGTATGCCCGCGAAACCCGCCTCGCGCATATGCTGTCCTATGTGAGCCTCGTTGACGACCAGACCGTGCGGACGCGGGTGAACGAGCTCTTCCAGTGCATCCGTCTTGACGGGGTCAACAGCTACACGACCGACGATGCCTATCTCGACAAGGTGACCGCGCTCTTTGCTCGGATCATCGCGCAGCTGGGGCCGGAATTCAGCTACTACGTCCACAAGGTCTCGAAGGCGATCATGCCGGACCTCGAGCCAGTGCGCGAGGACAGTTTTGCGGGAGAAGTTGACCGCCTGTGGCGTGCAAAACTCGAGAGCAGTGGCCTACGCGACAAAACCTTGACCCTCACGGTCATTCACCGCCCGCCTCCGAAAAGCGTCCTGCCCTTCCTGAACCGAAGCGCACCGGACCGGCTGAAGGAAGCGACCGAGAAGCGCCTGCGCCGTCTAGGCGAAGCCGTGAATGTCTTTCTCTCCGGTCTGACCGAGCTGAACCCGCGTGTGCTCCAGGCCAAGAGTGGTGAGTTGATCGGCTTTCTGGGTGCGCTCAACACCGGCCAGGAACTGCCGCTCTATCCGGCGAACACCTATGGCTTCCTGTCCTTCAACGTCGCCAATACCCGCGTGACGTTTCAGGGTGATCACTTCGAGCTCTCCGAGGGCGTCGTGGGACATCGCTATGGCAAGAGCTTTACCATCGCGGAATATTCCGAGGCCACCTCCTGTACCATGTTCGACATGCTGAACCTACCGGTCGACATGATCGTCACGCATTCCTTCACGCCAATAAACTCGAACCTCATGGCGGGCCGCATCAAGCGGCAAAAGCGTCAGATGCAGGCCTCCCAGGACGCGGCCCTATCGCTCATGGAGGCGCTCGACATCGCGGCGGATGATCTGGAGGCCAAGCGCCAAAGCTTCGGCGAGCATCACATGGTCGTGACGCTCTTTTGCGACACGCTCGAAGAACTGCAAACCCTCAGCGCCGAGATCGTGAACGCCGCCGCGACTGAGGGCGTGAAGATGATCGGTGAGCGGGTCGCCGCAAAGGCCCATTACCTCAGCCAGCATCCCGGCAACCAGCCCAAGCGCGTGCGTGCAAGCGCCGTCACCAATCGCAACTTCGCGGATTTCGCGGCGTTTCATCGGACCCAGCTTGGCAAGCCTGCGGAGAAAACGCCCTGGGGTCAGGTCATCACCTACCTGCCAACGCCCGAGCAGAGCGCCTACCGGTTTTCCCATCACGAGCAGGGCAGCCCGGACAAAGAACCCACCAGCGGCCATACCCTGATCATGGGACGACCCGGGTCGGGCAAATCGGTGCTGTCGGCCTTCCTGATGACCCAGGCCCGTCGCGCAGGCGCCCGGATCTTCGTCTTCGATTACCGCCTCGGCATGGAGATGGCCGTCCGCGCCAACGGCGGGCGCTACGCCTCCCTCAAGGCCGGCCAGCCCACGGGTCTCAACCCGCTCTGGACAGAGATCGATGCGCGCGGCACCGCCTGGCTCTCGGATTGGCTTGCCACCCTGCTCTACCGTGCCGACAAGCCGCTGACGCCGGCGCAGACCAACCGCATCCAGGAAGTGGTGCGCCAAAACGCGCAGGCCACGAACCCGGCCTTAAGGAACTGGCGGGATTTCGCATCGCTCTTCGTGTCCACCGATGACGGCGGCGATCTGCACCAGCGCCTGCTCGAGTGGACCGAAGACGGCCGCTATGGCTGGATCTTCGGGCAGAGCCTCGAGGACACGTTCTCGCTCAAGGGCGATGTCGTGGGCTTCGATCTGACCGGCATTCTCGACAGCGAGGCCGACAAGGAACGGATGGCGGTCCTGTCCTATCTTTTCCGCCGGGTCGAGCGCGAGATCGAGGATCGCCGCCCGACCATCATCGTGATCGACGAGGCCTGGAAGGCGCTCGACAACGCCTATTTCGCCGAACGGCTTTCGAACTGGCTGGTCACCGCGCGCAAGCAGAACACCGTCGCGGTGATGATGACGCAATACGCAAGCCAGCTCGAGCGCACCCGGACCGGCAAGACCATCGTCGAGGCGGTGCCGACGCAAATCCTGCTCCCGAACATCCGCGCCCATGCCGCCGATTACGCGATGCTGAACCTCTACGAGAAGGAACTCGACGTGCTGCTCAACACCGGCAGCGACAGCCGTCTCGCCCTCATCCGTGACGACCAGGGCTCGATCGTCGTCGATGCCGATCTGAGCGCGCTTGGGTCCAATCTCACAATCCTCGGCGGCATGGAGAAAGGCGAGGCGCTTGTAGGCGCCGATTACCGCGACCGCCCGGACTTCTGGAGGCTTTCATGACCCGTACATGGCGTTTTGAGAATACAACAAAGAAACTTGCATCGTTTTTCGCGTTCGAGCGAAGCGAGAGGCAGCGAACAAACGATTCAAGAAAATCTCGAAACGCCAAATTGTTTCTTCTCGCCGCACTCAGCGCTGTGGCCTCCTGCGCCCAGTACCAGGAACCGCAGGCCAATTGCTTCACCTTCCTGGCCTCGACTGCCCCGGTCGCACCTGATTGCACCTTCACGCCTCTAGATACGCTGGTGGGCGACATTGACGTCTAGGCTCCCCCACCTCATCGCGTTTTGCCTGCTGCCCGGTTTCAGCTTCGCCCAAGGCGTGCCGACCAATGACAATGGGCTGACCGCGCGTGACATCGTCGAGACCGGCGATCGCGAGGCAGACTTGGCTGTTCAGGCCGACAAGCTTGCAGTGCGCGAACTCATCGCCGAGATCGAACGGGAGCAGCTGGAAACCCTCCGACGCATCCTCGATGCCCAGACCAGCTTCGGCGGTCAGGGCTTGCCGGCTATGGTCTCGGGGCTGGAAAGCGGCAGCGGGGATCCGGCCCGGTCAGTCGAGGCGGTCTATGGCAATGCCGACATCGACCCCAATCCCGGCGGTGCGCAGATGTTCGGCGACGCCGCCGAGAACATCGAGCAGCTCATCATCCGCGTCGCCCAGGAAACCAGCGGCTTTGCGGGTGTTGGCCGCGCAGGCCTCTCCCCCGTCCAGTGGCGAGCGCTTCTACAGGCGCTGATCTGGCAGGAAAGCCGGTTTACGATCGGTGCACGGTCTCCCGTCGGCGCCTATGGCCTCACCCAGATCATGCCGGGCACCGCCAGCGATCTCGGCATCAACCCGGAATACTATGACAGCCCCTATCTGCAGGTGCATGGCGGCGCGCGCTACCTCGCGACCCAGCTCAACACATTCGATGGCAACATCATCAACGCCCTCGCGGCCTATAACGCCGGACCCGGCCGGGTTTTCGAGTATGGCGGCGTTCCGCCCTTTCGCGAGACCCAGCACTACGTCCAGGTGATCCCCGAACGCTATAACCTCTATTTGACCCGTATCGGCGGGATCGATGCGCTTGGCACGATCGATCCGGCGCTTCTCGCCAATGCCAACCTCTCGCTCACTGGGCACGGCGCGGCCTTCTATGGCAACAACTCACCCGCCGCGATCAGGCAAGCCGCCCTGCGTATTGCGGATATCGTCGAACGGATTTCCGAGACCGAGGATGTGCAGGAAAGCATCGCACTCAACACCTATGCCCGCGCCGAACTCGTGCGCCTCGTCGCTGCACGCATCCGGCTTCAGGCGGCACGAGCCCGCGTCCTTTCTGCCGAGGAGCTGGCCCAGGCCAGCGCCCGCATGGCCGAAGGCGCGTTCATGGATTTTACGATCAGGGAGATTGAATGATGGGACATCTGCTCTTGAGGACAGCTTTGGCCACGACACTTGGGGTTGGTCTGCATCTTGGCGCCCTATCCCCTGCCCTCGCGCAAGGCGTGCCCGTCGTCGATACCCAGAACATCGCGCAAAACATCCAGCAGCTACGGCAGATGATCGAAGACGAGATCCTGCAAAACGAGCAGCTGACGCAGCTCCGCGAACAGCTTGCCACACTCACGGATCAACTCGCGGAGCTGCAAAGAACCTATGAAGCGCTCACCCGACTTGCCGAGCTTCCCGAAATCATCCGCACCGAGATGGAAAACGAACTCAATGGCCTGCTCGACCAGGAGTTCGGGGACATTCTCGCAACGATTGAGGCGATCAAGACGGGCGATTTCTCGGGGCTCTCCGGCTCCGGCGCGGGCGAGATCGAAACCCAGATGGACCGGGTGCTGGCCGATCTCGGATTTGACGATGACACCCTCTCGGAAATGGCCACGAGCGGCAATCCCGGGGCCAACCGCGTGGCAACACAAGCCACGACCGGCGCGCTCGTCTCGGCCGCGGCCCAGAACAGCTATGAGGACGCCGGACAATCGCTGGAACGCGTCGACCGGCTCGTCGGGCTCATCGACGACATGGACGAACTCAAGGAAAGCATCGATCTCAACACGCGCGTGACGGCGGAACTGGCCATCGCACTTGTCGCCATGTGGCAACTCGAAGCCGTGCAAACCGTGGGTGACGGCACCGGCGGCGTGATCGATGCCGCCACCATCGCCGAGGAGCAGCGCTTCATGGATTTCACCTTGCCGGACCTCCGGGCAGACTGATCGTGGGGGCATGAATGGTGGCGAGTGAACAAGAAATCATCGAGGAAGAACTGGTCTACGGCGCCTTGCGCCGCGAACGCCTCTGGCAACGCCTTTGCCTGATGGGCCTTGTCTTCGGCATCCTCGGCTGTCTGAGCGCCGCGGCTGTCTCGATCCTCGATGTCGACCCGCCCCCCGTCGTTGTCCCCTATGATCCCGCCACCGGCTTTGCACTCCCCGAAGCCTCGGTGGGCGCGACTTCGGTCACAGCCAACCAGGCGGTCATCGAGGCGGAGGTCTTCCGCTATGTGACCGACCGCGAGGTCTATAACCAGCTCGACAATGACCTGCGCATCCGCAGCGTTCTGCGCCGCTCGGACGGAGCTGCCGAGAGCGGGCTGCGCCAGATCTGGAACAGCGCCAATGAGAACTACCCGCCGACGGTCTATGGCCCCAATGCGCGGCTCGACGTGGAGATCCTCAGCATCAACCAGATCGGAACCAACCGCGCGACGGTCCGCCTGCGCAAGCGCCTGACATCTATCAACGGCGTCCAAACCGGGCTTTTCACCGCCACCCTCCTCTTCGAGTTCCGCCCCGAGACCCGCCGCTCCATCGATGAGGTCTGGACCAACCCCTTCGGCTTCACGGTCCTCGAATATTCCATCCGCTCCGACAGATTGGAGAATTGAATTTGTTCCCTGTTCGACTTTTGATATTGCTGATTGCCCTGTTGCCCGGCCTCGCCTTCGCCGAAGCCATCCCGCGCGGCGGGCCCAATGACAACCGGGTGCGGCTTGCCAGCTATCAGGAGGGCCAGGTCTACCGGCTAAACGTCTCGCTCACCCATGTGACCACCATCGAGTTCGGCGAGGGTGAAAGCATCCGTTCGATCATCGCGGGTGACACGGAAGGGTTTGAGATCGACGGCGTACCCGGCGGTCAGGCCTTCGCGATCAAACCCGTCGCGCGCGGTGTCCATACCAACGTGACGGTCTATACGAACCGGCGGAGCTACTACTTCAACGTCCAGGAGACCCGCAGTCCGACCTTCTACGTGGTCCAGTTCCGCTACCCCGAGGATACCAGCCGCCCCACACGTGCCATCGCAGCCCAAGCGCCGAACTATAATTACGGTGCAAGCGCGCGGACCGAGTTTACCCCTGCCCGCGTCTGGGATGACGGGACGTTCACGTATTTTGAGTTCCCACGGAACGCACCGGTGCCAGCGATCTTTCGTTACGCCAATGGCCGTGAGCGCACGGTCAACACGCAAGCCACCGAGGACGGTGTGATCCGGGTTTCAGGAGTGAACCGACAATGGGTGCTGCGGATCGGAGAGGAGGTGGTCTGCATCGAGGCCACACCACCTGCGGGGGTAGGCTCATGAGCGATACCGGAAACACAGACCTCGAGAAACGCCTCGCGGCCCTCGAACAAGGCAAGGGCGCTGGTTCGCCCCCTGCCCCGCGGCGCTCGCCACTTCTGGCCTTGGTCGTTGTTCTAATAATCGGTGCTGGCGGAGCGCTGCTCTATCTCCTGTCCCAACCCGAGGAAGAGGAGGCCCTACCCACGGCCACGCCGGACGTGTTCCAAAACGAAGGCGACGGGTTCGGCGCCATCGAAACCCTGCCCCCGCCTGAGCCCGAAGTCGTTCTGGTCGCGCCGGAACCGGTGGAACCAAATGCGGAGCTTCTGGCGCAGATCACCGCCCTGCAGGCTCAGATCGAGGAATTGCGCAACGCGCCTGAGCCGGTGGTCCAAGAAGACACGGCCGCCGCAGAGGCGATCGACGCGCTGACCGCTCAGATCGCTGCGCTCCAAGCCGCCTCGGAAGCCGCACAGCAACGATTCCAGGACGAACTGACGGCGCGGGATCGCAGCCTTGAGCAACTCCGCATGGATCTGGAACTGGCCCAACTCGAGGCCAACCGCCCGCTCCCCGCACCCATCGGACCCACCGAGGACGAGTTGCGCGCGCGGGAAGAAGAACGGCTCCGCCGCGAGGAGGAAGCACGACGGCTCGCGGAACTTGAGCGCCGCGCGGCCGAGGAACGTGCATTTCAGGAACGCCGCATCACCTCGCCCACCATCGCCTTTGGCGGCACGTCCGGTGCGAATGAGACGGCGCTGACCGAGCGCACCTTTGGCGAAGTGACGGATTTCGTGCTGAATGGCGCGCTGCCCACGTCGGTGACGCAAGCCGAGGTCATCGCCAATCCTTCCAACACCATCATTCAGGGCACGATGATCCAGGCCGTCATGGAAACCGCTCTCGACAGTTCGCTGCCCGGCCAGACCCGGGCCGTCGTCTCCGAAGATGTGTTCAGTTTCGACGGTTCTCGGCTCCTGATCCCGCGCGGCTCTCGTCTTATCGGACGCTATCGCTCCGGCGTTGATATCGCGCAACGCCGCGTCACCGTCGCCTGGGACCGGATCATCCTGCCGGACAATCAAACCATCCAGATCAGTTCCTTTGGTGGCGATGAGCTTGGCCGGTCCGGCGTGACTGGCTTCGTCGACACGCGCTTTGACGAGCGCTTTGGATCGGCAGCGCTGATTTCACTGATCTCCGCCGCACCAAGCGCCGCCGCCGCAAATGCCCAGGACGAAACCGCCGCGGATGTGCTGGAAGACGTGGGCGATGATCTGGCCGATGCCACGGACAGCGTGATTGGCGACTACCTCTCCATCGGCCCCGTCATCTATGTCGATCAGGGCGCGCGCGTCACGGTGATGGTCGACCGCGATCTGGAGATGTTCTGAGCCCATGTCGCTGAGCTATCTCCAGACCTCGCTTGATCGGATCGATGCCGCCGCGCGCGACGATGTCATCGAGATATGTATCAACCCTGACGGCACCTGCTGGGGCGAATTCCAGGGCGATCATTTCATGCGGAAGCTGGATCAGACGCTGACCGCAACCGAAGTGAAGGACCTCGGCAACCAGATCGCTTCCTCCGCCAACACTACGATGAGCAAGGACCGCCCCATCGTCTCCGTCTCGATCACCTACAAGGGCCGCCCGATCCGGGCGCAGGTCATCACCCCGCCAGCCGTGCTCTCAGCCATGTCGATCAGCCTTCGGTTCTTCTCAAGCCTGCCGCTCGACGGGATCACCCTCGATTTCCTCTATGGCAAGGAACGCAAACTGGAAGAACTTCGCCTCGAGAAAACCCGCGAACTGCGCGAAGTGGTGGCCGCGGGCGCCATCGATGATGCACTTGCCTTCTGTGTCGACAACAAGCTCAACATGATCGTCTCGGGCGGCACGTCCACCGGCAAGACCGTCGCCGCGCGCAAGATCCTCTCGCACGTGCCAACAGAAGAACGCATCGTCACCATTGAGGAAGCGGCCGAGCTTCTGCCGACCCAGCCCAATGCCGTGACCCTCATCGCCAACCGCGACGCGGAATTCCAAACCGCCGATGTGCTTCTGACCGCGACGCTGCGCATGCGCCCGGACCGCATCATCCTCGGCGAAGTGCGCGGCAAGGAGGCCATGACCTTCCTCGAGGCGATAAACACCGGTCATGGCGGGTCAATGACCACGCTGCACGCCGAAACCCCGCAACTTGCCGTGCAGCGCCTCGCAATCGCCGCGCTCAAGACCGAGATCCCAATGACCTATGCTGACATGATCCAGTACATCGAGAACTCCATCGATGTGATCATCCAAGCCGGTCGGAATGACGGCAAACGCGGCATCACCGAATTCTACCTCCCCGGCGCCAATGAGATCGGAGCTTCCCAATGAAGACCTTTGAATATGATATCCTCAGCTTTCCCATGACTCGTAAGACCAGCCTCGCTGACATGCAGGCCAGCCTTAATGCCAAAGGGGCAGAAGGTTGGGAGGTGGTGTCGATCAGCTCTTCGGAATTCGCCAACGTGGGACACACTGTCTTCCTGAAGCGGGAAACGACAGCTGGCGGCGCGGTCTGATGATACGTTGCGGGATCGATATCACTTTCGTCACTCTTGCTCTGGTACTGGCGGCGTCATCCTCCTTGGCCGAGCGCAACCTGGTCCCGAGCCTTGAGCGCAGTTTTGATGTTTGCCCGGACAGACCGCTGGAGTCCGAATGGATGCAAAACATACCATTGCGCCAAGCCTATCAGCGGGTTCTGGTTCAGGACATCTACCGCGCCCAAAACCTCGAGCGCATCGTCGAGACTGGCAACTGCGATTGTGAAATCCGGTTCCCCTCTTGGGACGCTGCCGAGGCGGTGTTTCGGGAAAGGTACGCGAGTGACGAACGATGGGAGATGCTGCAAGCCTCGGACGCCTACAACCGCCGCGCAAACGCTGCCCGCCCTGCCGCCAAGGCCATCTGCGAAGCCGCGGGCAATTGGTAAGGCAGCCCCGTCATGAGCGTCGTCACCTATTTCGTTGAAACCTCCCAGGGCTATCTCGACACCGCCGCAGAAACCCAGTTCGGGTCCGTCGCGGCGACAGTCGGCACGCTTCTGGTGCTGGGAACAACTCTGGTGGTGATCCTCGTCTTCCTGAACATGATCTACCAGTACAAGGCGATGGACGGGCGCATGGCCTTCTGGCTCGCGGTCAAGATCGGGCTCATCGGGATATTCGCGACCAACTGGGTGCAGTTCAACGCCCTCTCCTCCGCCATCCTGGCCGGCATCGACAGCATTGCGGGGGCGCTTGTCGCCTCGGTCGGTGGCGGAACCCCGGGTCCCTCTGGCACCTTTGCAGAAGAATTCGATCGGCTGATCGCGGAACTAGGGGACTATCTCAACGCCGCCGGGTCCGAGCTGAACTGGATGGCAGGGGCCATGCTCGACATTGTCGGGGTCCTCTTGCTCTCGATCCTCGGCGGGCTGGCCGCCTTCATCCTCGTGGCCTCCCGCCTGATGATCGCACTTCTGATCGGGATCGCACCGGTGATGATTTTTCTGACCCTCTTCGAGGTCACCAAGGACTATTTCGCGCGCTGGCTGTCGGCACTGGTTTCCTTCGCGCTCTACCCCATCGTCGTGGCCGGCGTGTTCGCGACAATCACGGGTGTCTCCTCCGCACTCATCGGCGAGCTTGGCGACCCGGAAGGGGCCTCAAACATCGGCGCGCTCATCCCCTTCTTCATGATGGTCCTCATGGCGAAGGGCTTCATTATCGCCACGCCGTTCATCGTTCGCGCGATCTCCGGAAACATCATGATGCCCGCCCTCTCAGGTGGTCTCGGCGGCGGTTACCCTCGACGAGCTCGTCGTCGGAATCCACCGTCTCAAGCCGGCGTTTCAGCAGGCTCTCGCCCGTCGAGACCACCTGGATGACGCAGGCGTTGCCCGCCGCGAGGTCATCCTCGATGGCACGGATGATGGTCGGGGCTTTCATGCCCATCAGGAGATGGTTGAAGAAGCGCTGCTTGGTGCTTTCAAACCGGGACTTGGCCGAGGCGCGTGCGGCCGAGGCATTGGTCTCGCCAGAGGCATCGTTGACACCGGTCGCGGTCAGCGCTGCTTCGAGGTTATGGTGGATGGTGCGGAAGGCACCCGCATAGGCGTCGTAGATCTCGATCTGGGCAGGAGTCAGCGCATGTTCGAGCACGTCATATTCCACCCCATCGAAGCTGAGGGCGCGGGCCGTGTAGAGGCCGAGCGTCTTGAGATCACGCGCGACCACTTCCATGGCGGCAACGCCGCCGGCTTCCATCGCCGACACGAAACTCTCGCGGCTCGGGAAGGGGTATTCGGGTCCCTGCCCCCAGAGCCCCAGCCGCGCGGCATAGGCGAGGTTGTGCACGCTCGTGGCGCCCGTTGCCGAGATGTAGAAGACCCGGGCGCGAGGCGCGGCCAGTTGCACCCGCAGGCCGGCAAGGCCCTGCTGCGAGGGTTTGACCCCCCTGCCCTGCTCGGACCCTGCCGCGTTCTGCATGGCATGGGCCTCATCAAAAGCGAGGACGCCGTCGAAATCTTCGCCCATCCAGTCGAGGATCTGGCTCAGCCGCGTGGTGCCGCATTTTCCCGCGGACCGCAGCGTGGCGTAGGTGACAAAAAGGATACCATCGCCCATCGGGATGGGCTGATCCGGTTTCCATTTTGAGAGCGGCTGGATGTCGGCGGGCGAGCCGCCAAGATCGGTCCAGTCGCGGATCGCGTCCTCGATGAGTGTGGCGGATTTGGAGACCCAGATCGCCTTTCTGCGTCCAGCGAGCCAGTTCACCAGGATGAGCCCGGCGCATTCGCGCCCCTTGCCGCAGCCCGTGCCGTCACCGAGGAAGTAGCCAAGGCGATAAGCATTGGCGTCCGGGTCATCATCGGCACGGGTGAGTTTGGTCTGGTCGTCGTCGATGGTGAACCGCCCCGGCAGGTCACGCCCATGGGCATCATGGGCCATGATGATGGTCTCGAGCTGAGCCTCGGAGAGATGCCCATCCTCGATCAGCCTGGCAGGCAGGCGCAATTCCGCACTGGCCGCGCCAGAAGGCACGGGCGGCGCCACGGAAGCCATGGCGATGCTTTCGACCAAGGGCGTGGGATGTTCCTGCGCACCAGCGATCTCGATCCGCTGAGGGCGATAGCGCGCATAGATATCCGAGACGGGCGTGTTGTCGCGCGCGGCCTCAAGGCTTGTGAAAGTGAGCGGTATGGCGGCGTTGGTCTGAACGTTGGACGCCACAACTCTAGCAACTGGTCGCTTGCGCGTGACAGGTACTGGACCGACCGATCGCGCATGAGGGTTTTTCGCCGCCTGTTGTACGGGGCGCGCCTCGGGCCGGGTTGCGGCCACGGCGTCGGCAAAAGGAAGGGCTTCATCCAAGTCCCTGACGCTGGCGCGGATCATCTCTCCGTCCTCCTGCACCTTGTCGAAGACCATCAGCTGGGTTTCCACAGAGGTGCCGAGCTTGCGGTAAACCTGTCCCGGCATCGTGAGGGCCAAGCGCGGCGTCAGGAGACCGCAAGCGCGGGACCAATGCGCGGCATCGCGTTCGGGCGTGAATCCCGGCGGCATGATCGCCACCAGCCGCCCGCCATGCGCGAGACGCTTTGCAGCCGCAATGAGATGTTTGGCGGCGATGTGCTTGTCGCGGGAGCGATCGACCGAGGAGGCGAACGGCGGGTTCATCACCACGATGTCGGGTAGAACCGGCGTCTGCAGCAGATCGTCGATATGCTCGCCGTCATGGCCCGTCGCCTCGCCGCCGAAGACCGCGCGCAATAGGCTATGGCGAAAGGGGTCGATTTCATTGAGAGAAAGCGTGGCACCGGCCCGGGCAGCAAAACCGGCCAAAGCACCGGTGCCAGCCGAGGGCTCCAGCACGGTCTCGCCCTTGCGAATGGCTGCCGCCCGCACGGCCAAGGCGGCAAATGGCAGTGGCGTGGAAAACTGCTGCAACCGGATCTGCTGCTCGGAGCGGCGGGTTTCCGTCAGCAGCCGTGAGGCAAGCAGTTTTGCGGCGAAGTAATCATCCTCACTGTTGTCGCCACGTAGCAGCGCCTGCACAGCCGCCGCCTGCATCAGGTCATAGGCCTTCCGCCAGTCCCAGGCGCCCCCGGCATCACTGCCAAGAAAGGTCTCTCGCATGATGCGTGCGAGCGCTGAGCTGCGCAGGGGTTGGTGGTCGATCTCCGTGCCGATCTGCTCGAGGGCAGAGACGAAGTTAGCTTTGGATTCAATAGGATCGGGGAGCGTTGAGCAGGGCTTGGACATGGGGAATTCCTTTGGATCAGGGTCTGAGTTCCAAAGGAGAAAAAGCCCGCTCTACACTTTGAAGGCGTAGAGCGGGCAATTTCTTAGCGGGGGGCCTGCACCCCCATCATGGCCACTGCTGCGCAGCATGAAGAACGCGTAAAATGGTCACCATCTCAAGGCTTTCAGCATAAACCACGATGTAGTTCGGCCGAATAACCATCTCCCTAGTCCCGTCCACACGGCCCGCGCGGTACATCTGAGGGCGTTCTGGAAGGAGGGACGTCTTGTGTTCAATCTCGTCTTTGAGAACTTGGGCGGCATCCGGGTTGTCGTCAGAGATGTAGTCAATGATTGCCAGCAAGTCGGCGATGGCCGTCGCTTTCCATTCAAGATTTGGCAAGGCGCTTCCCGTCAATCAATGCCTGAGCGTCTTGCATCGCCTTGGCATGGGGCGTTGTGGGCCTTGGATCGTCTAGCGCTTCCTGTACCTTCGCCCGGAACCAGGCGTCATAGGCATCCGGATCAGCGGTCAATCCGGCAGGCAAGCCGCCTTCTGCGGCCACGCGGGTCAGAAGAATACGCACCGCGTCGGAGAGCGTCAGACCGACGC
The DNA here is from genome assembly GCF_900102075.1 of Salipiger thiooxidans. Classification (GTDB taxonomy): domain Bacteria; phylum Pseudomonadota; class Alphaproteobacteria; order Rhodobacterales; family Rhodobacteraceae; genus Salipiger; species Salipiger thiooxidans. The sequence goes on from NZ_FNAV01000019.1 coordinate 68,615, forward strand.
CCGCAAGTGCGTCCGAAGCCTGTGCTTTCAGCTGATCGTCAACACGGACATGAAGCATGGATGTTTGGGCAGGCATGGATGGTCCTCCAGTTGATGGGAGCGATGTATCTCATTTGAGATACGGTTTCAAGGCGGCAGTATGTGTGCACGTGGTCCCGTGGTGTTGTCTCCGCGGGAAACTCAGCCACCCTGCCCCGCGAGATACTCCGCCAGCACCGGGCTGGCAGCACCTTTCGCGGAGCTGAGCAGCTCAGAACCCGCAAGCGTGGCCTTCGAGAGGCGTACGAGCCCGCCGGTTTCCTCGATCCGGTAGCAGCGGCGTTTTTGCCGCCCCCGCTTGTAGTGGGTCGCGGTGACGATCTGGCATGTACTGCCATCGGTGAGCGTCACAGGGGTGGCGAGCCTGATCTTGTCGCCTTCCTCGTAGTTCGGGATCGAAGCCCATTCCCGGCAGCGCTGGCGCCAGTCCCGGGCGTAGCTGTCCGGGTCTTTCAGGTCGGAGAGAAGTTCGATCAGCGCAAGGGGCGCGCGCGACGCGTTCGGGCCAGCGCTTTCCTCCATATCCTTGTAGCCCCAACACCCATCGTCGTAGGCGGTGAGGAAGACGGCGGCGAAAGTGATCGAGCCGTCAGGATCGGTGACATAGGTCGCGTCCTCGACAGGGGTGCCATCACGATTGGTAACCCTAGCCGCCGCATACCAGGTTGAGCCGACCTTGCAGGCTTTCACCAGTTCGGTTTTGCGCGTGTCGCCCTCAAAGGTGCAAAGCCGGGTGATCTCTGCTTTCTCATCCGCGTAGGATTTGACGCGGCCGTCGGTGTAGAAGAGCCAACCCATTACGCCGCCCTCCGGTCATCGATTTCCATCAGCGTATCGAGCGGCACGCGGTAGGGCTGCATGGCGTCGAAATCCTCGCAATTGCCGCAGTTCTGAACGATCGCGAAGGTGTCGCAGGCATCCTTGAGGATGACCCGGAAGGTACCGCCAAGACCTGAAGGCACCTCGTAGGTCCCGCCGATCAGATAGTCCGAGGCCCGGCGCACGAAGACGCGGATGCTGTGGCCATCGGTGGCGAGCCGGATCGCCCCCTGCCCCCGATCGATGAGCGCCTGCACATCGTCAAGGATGTCCGTGTAGAACTGGCCGGTCAGATCGCGAAACGCCATGCGGCGCTGCGCCATCCAGTCGGCATCCCGAAACGGGTTCATGCCTTGGGCGAAGGCGAAGGACGGATCGGCCTGCTCGGTCGTGACGATGCGGGTGGTTGTGCCGTCGATGCCGTTCGAGCGCAGATGCACGCCATTGCCGACGATGAGGATCAGGGCCGGCCTGTCCACGGGCCCGTTCCAGTTGGGCAGGAAGGTTTTGCAGGCGCGCGCATGGGCGATCTGCGCCGCAACAGCGGAGGCAGAGAACTTGAGAATAGCCATGGGGATGTCTTTCGGTTGGGTATGAGAAGATCGACCCGCGCAGGCGTCATGGCTCGCGCGGGTCGCGTGAGGACTCAGGCCGCTTGCGCGATCTCGCTGTCAGGCTCGGGAGATTGCGAGGCATGCTCCGCCTCATCACAGGCGACGCCGGCGGTCTGCATCATGGGCGGGCACCAGGCGGCCACAGCAGCGCGCTGCGCGTCCGTGAGCGTCGCGAAAGGCTCGGCGAAGAGCTTGTCGCAGAAGGCGACGATCTCTTTCTTGCTCGACGAGGCCAGCGTCACCGCCTCCTGGGCCAGACCCAGATCTTCGCCGAGGATCTTCAGGAGCCAGGCCTTCTTGAAGCGGTTGAAGAGCGCCGCATTTGGCGTCCAGTGGGCGCGGATGTCGGGCATGATCTCGATCTCGAAGTCATGCATCAGGCTGTCGCGCTGGCGGTCCCGTGCGAAGCAGGACTGCGTCGTGCTGGCGGTCGCATAGGCCACGAGCTTGGCCTTCTCGCCGGCCTCCAGCGCGCGAAACGCCGCGAACTGATCGGCGGGCGAACGGTTGTCATCGAGCCAGGAGAGGTCCAGCGCATCATGCGCCGCCGCCACCTGCTCAAGCGAGGTCTCGTCGATCTCGTCCATTTTGGCATGGCTGCGGTATTCCTTGCGGGCATCGATCTTGATCGCCTGCGTGACGCTCATGCCGCTGGCCAGAACATCACTGACCAGCTTGAAGAGCGTCAGATCGAGCGTGGCCTCGGGATGCAGCGCCATCGCGGCGCCGAGGGCCATGGCCCGCTCCGTCTTGAGGTCCTCTGCCAACGAGGCCGGGTAGCTGATTTCACCAGCGTCGGGGGCCTCCTCTCCGGTGGTGTTGGTCGACGAACCGCGCGCGCCCTCCTCTTTCACGGTGTCCTCGGGGCGCACGAGGCCGATATGGAGCGTAATCTTTCCACCCTGCCACGACGCGATCACCCCGGACCGCGCGAGGTCCTCGGCGCTATAGGCCTCCTGCAGATCGCGCGCTTCGTCTTCCAGAGCGTCCACGCGCTCGTAAAGGGCATTGTGGGCATCGTCTTCGAGCCCCTCATCCTCCATCTCGAGCTGCAGTTTCTCAAGCTCGGCAGTGATCTCATCGATGCGCTTCTGGCTCGCCTCATCCGGCTCGATCGGGCTGGGATAGACTCGGCCATAGTCGGCCATGGTCGCGTAATCGTAGCCGACCACCGAATCGGCCCAAGCAAAGCCCAGCTTTATGCGGGCCTCCTCGGCGGCGGCCGCGAGCTTCTCGAGCAGGATGGTTTCGACCAGCGCAGCGTCTTCCAGCACCGAATGCTCTTCCAGGAGATCGGCCGCGATCGCTCCGCCGCGGGCCTCGTATTCCTCGCGCACGAAGGTACCGATGTCGTCGCTGACCTGCACCCCGCGCGATTTGAGCGCCTGACGGACGGTGTAGGCCTGCAAGTAGCTGTCTTCCTTGGTGAGCGCCTCGAAGACCTCGCGCTGCACTTCCTGGCTCGGATGCTCAGCAAAGGCCTTCATCGTGTCGAGTGTGATTGTCTTCGCGCGAGCCGCCGCGCGAATGTCGGGATGAATGAGACCGTAGCGCAGGCGGCCTTTCACGGCAGCGACTGTGGTGCCGAAGGTCCTGGCGATGGTCTCGGGGGTCTGGCCATCGACCTCCATCATCCGCGCGAAGGCCTCGAACTCGTCAATCGCGTTCATCGGGGCTTGCGTGATGTTCTCGGCGAGCGACAAGGCCGTGGTGACGTCGCAGTCGTCCCGGACGAGACGGCAGTCCACCTTGGTTTTCGCCGTGAACCCCTTGACGGCCTTGTCCGCGACCAGCTCTTTCAGCGCGGCATGGCGCCGGCCACCGGCAAGCACGGCATATTTGCCGTCGAGCTTCTGGACAAGGAGCGGCTGGAGCAGGCCCAGTACGGCGATGCTGGCCTTCAGATGGGCGATGTTCTCGGGGTCGTAGGTTTCCGGGGAGTTGCTACGCACATTGGCTGGATGGGCAGTCAGATCGCCGATGGCGACGGAGACGGGTTTGAAGCTTGCGGTCATGGGATGTCCTTTTCGATGGGTATGGTGAGATCCGCGCGTTCACGCACGTGACCAATCCCCGGCTTCGGGGATCAAAAGGACAAAAGGCCCACTCTCCCTTTGAGGGGTCGGTGGGCCTTCATTGCCTGAGATGTCGGGGAGGAGTCCCCTGCCCTTCTACCAGTCGCGCGCCAGCATGATGGTCAGCACGCGCGTGGTGGTCGTGGGGTTGTCCGGGGTCTCGGCTTCGTAGCGAAAGTCGGAATCCGCTTCATACAGATCGATTTTCCAGAACACGGTCTCGCCGCGGACCGTGACCGACCCGAAATCATGCCATCCCTCCGGGTCGTTCTCGGGCTCGAACACATCAAACTCCCCGGTCGCCTTCACCGCCTCGGCCATGAAGCCGTCACCAGCCTCCATGAGCGAACGGGTAACATGCATCCGGCCTTGGATGGGCTGCGCGGGCGGCACTCCAAGGCACGCGAGTTTGCGGAACGCGTCGTTCTGCGCCGCGATCACGGTCGGATCCGGACGGTCTGACTGGGGTTGAACGGTCATGGACATGGGTCTTTCCTTTAAGAAGTTGAAACACCCTTCCCAAAGCCTGCTTTTTCTTTTCCGCGGGGCGGAGGAACCGAAGCAGAAGGTGCCCTACCCGAACAGCCCCTTGGGTCTGTAATTCGGGTTGGGGATGGTTTCGATCCAGCCGCCCTGGTCCTTGATGCTCTCAAGTGCCGCCGAGAGCGGATAAGCGCCCTCAGACGCGCTCCACCAATAGGCACCGCGTTTGAAGGTGATGATCTTGCGGCCGCCGTCTTCGAAGCAGGCCACCCGCAGCGTCTTGGGTTCCTTGCGTGACATGCGAGTCTCCGTTCTCCGTGTGGTCAGGCGGCCTCGGCACTGCGCCCTGCCCTGCCCGTCTCCGATCTGGCGATCAGATAGTCGCAGGCGCGCTGCGCATCCGCGGCGTGCTTGAAGATCGCACCCTTGTCCGACCGAAGGACCCGTAACCAGTTGTGGAGATAGGCGGCATTCATCTCGAGCGTATGGGCCGTGAAGCCGAGCGTCTGACCCAGGAAAACCGAGGTGAATTCCGCGACGATCTCCTCGCGCGCATAGGAGGTGTTGCCGAACTTCGAGAACCCGAAATCACGGTTCAGTCGATGGGGGGCTTTCGTTGCATGGGCCAGCTCATGCGCCCAGACCCCGTAGAAGTTCCGCGGGTTTTCGAACCGCGCGATCGACGGCATGAAGACCTTGTCCACGGGCGGCAAATAGTAGGCTTCTGTTCCCGTGAAAACGGTCGTGATGTCGATAGCATCGAAAAACGCCTGCATGTGCGGGATGGGCTCGGACGGCGGATGCTCGGGCACGGGCTCCGGGTCGGGGAAGAAGCTGTCGGGCAAGCCATCGATCTGGCAGGCGTTGAACACGCGGTAGGATTTCTGGAAGCGGAATACGCGGGCCTCCTCGGAGCGATCATCCCTCTCCCCGTGGTCATCCTCGCCGCCGGCGTCCCTCCGGCTTTGACCGTAGTAAACGACGACAGAGGACTTCTCGCCCTTGCGGACCTTCGCATCCAACGCATTGGCTTGCGGCAGCGTCATCCAGAAGGGCGAGCTGTGCCCCGCCATCACGGTGCGCATGGTTAGCAGGAAGTTGTTGACCCCCTGGTAGGGCTCACCGCCCACGCGCAGGGGGCGCGAGCTGCCGCCTGCGGTCCAGGGCTTGCGCCACGGCAGGACACCGCGCTCGATGATGCGGATGATTTCGTTCGTGATGACCTCGGAGGCATCGAATTTGGGCGTGCGGGATCGGGCCATGGCTGGCGTCCTTTCGTGTGTTGGTGAGAGAATTTAGGGGTCAGGTTGACTGGCGGGGGCGCGGATCGTTGACGATCCTCGCGCCGAGCCGCTCGACCATGTCGATGTAGGTGGTCAGCGAGACAGACTGGCCGGCACCTGAATGGTCAGCGTCAACCGATCTGCCTCGTGTCACACGGGGCAGGTTCGCGAAGCCGATGCCATCGGTGACGGGTCGGATATCGATGAACGGCGTCCCTCGCGCGACCGCAAGAGAGGCCACGGGAAAGCGCTCGATTGGCGCGTGGGTGGATACGGTGGCGCAGCCGAGATGGAGGAACGTTCCACCCGCCCCGCAGATCACATGGGCATTCGGCAGCGTCGCCGCCTGCCTGAGATAGCCGAGATCACGCAGGACGGTCTGGCGTTCGAGCCGCTGTGCCAGCGCCGTCTGGCCAGTTCGGCGCAGCTCTCTATGTCGCCACCAGGAGGCCGCGGTTGCGCGGAGCACGCGCAAGACACCTGTTTGCATGGAAATGCCCTTCATCCGGAACGGCAGACCGGAACCCGGCCCGGACCCATCTGAGGGACCCCAAAGGCCCTCATCCGTCAGTCACAAAACCCGAAGAACACTTTCACTTTTCGTGGACCAAACCCATGAAACACCCAACCGCCACCGAACTGTACTGGTACGACGGGATCAGAACTTCCACAGGGCCCATCGGCTAGACCTGTGGCGGCTCCTTCTTCACGAGATAGCCCAAACCGCTCAATCGGCCCGCAACTGCCAACTTCTTCATAAAGCGTGCTGATGCTTTGGCTTCCCGCCGATGTAGCGGATCGGCACCCTGGAAAGGGAAACCATGTCGATGATGGCTGTTATGGGCATAATTTCCCATCGCGAACACTAAAACACAATAACCCATTGTTATTAAATCGCTTTCATCCACCGGATGGATCAGATCATTCCGCAACCAACATCAAAGCACTCTTTTGAAGAGTTCGGGTGTCATGAAATCAAGAGATTAAGTTGCACCCGCTGTTCTGCGATGTCCTCGCCGTCCACTACGACCAAATCAGTGGAACGCGGGACCGCTGGCAACCAGCTGCTGCGCTTGAGGAACCGATTGCCTCGCTGGCCATGTCGCCATTATCGAAGTGACTGAGAAATTACCGGCTCCCCGCGTGCGGGAATTCGAGGATCGAGCCCTTGGTCAAACGGTTTTGGCAACCATCGATCGTCTGCTCCTTGTGCGCTGCGGCCCGTAGCCACGATATCATGCAACAGACATCCACAACCTACCTCTCAGGCATTAGCACCGATGAAGGCCAAGGGAATATCCGAGGCCAGGACCCAAATCGCCGTCAGCAGGCGCCGGATAGCGTAGAACCAATTGTTCAGGGTATTCATCTTCAGATCTCAGACATCGAAAAGGGCAGGGGCCGCGGAGGCGCGCAACTGCTAGGTTGGCTACAGCGCAACGCTCTGTATGTTCTTCACTAGCCGCCTTTGCGCTACTAGCAGCGATGGTCACCAGCTGAGGTTTTACCATGATGATCGGGATGCCCTCGTCATCAGATCTTCGCCGCGACGAAGGCGAAAGCCACTTTCACGATCTCAAATACCGCCACACCTCAACCCCCTAACTTTTCTCTCTCGAACACCGTTTGTGTGCCGAGAGCCTGCTTAACAGCTGTTAAGTTATGCCATGCCCGCCGCACGAGATCGGAGTTTAACAGCTGTTAAGCCGCGTTCCGCCGGCCAATCAATGCCATGACCATTGGGCCACAGGAAAACTCGCCTGCCGCAGCTTTGGCAGTCAGAGCTCGCAAGTATCCACCAGGCGATCTTATGTCGGCGAAGCGTTCCAGCATGGCAGCAACGACGATCGACGCTTGCTCCGGACCCATGAACCGCTGTGCTTCTTCCCATGCAGACGCACTGATGCCCATGGCTGGCCGCACATGGCACGCCGCATCGAAGAGCTGATGCCAATGCCGGATCTCACCTTGGTAGAAGGTCTTGAGCGAGGGACATGCCGCGATCACTAGGTGCAGCGGGATCTTTGGCAGGTGTCTTGTGTCCTGTTCATCAACGTCAGCCACCGGCTCATTCGTGTCCACATCTGGCACACCCGCCGCCGCCCCGCTTTTTTCTAAAGCAGGTTCAAGATCTATAGATTCTTTATTTGAATTATGATGGTGACGCTCAGATTGGGCATCATTGGTGTTCATTTCTTCTGTTTCAGGGCCATCAATGATGTTGCGTGCCTGGTCAAGGAGAGCTTCAAGGTCGGCTCGATAGGCCGCGAGGTCCTCAACTGAAAGCTTGCGGCGAAGCGCGCGGGCTGTGAGGGCAGCCCTGTCGCGAAGCTGATCCCAGAAGCCTAGGCCTGGCTGCATCTCGTCTCCGAACTCGGCGAGGGCCGCGAGATCGCGGCGCATGAGGCTTACGACCTCTCTCAGGCGCCTGACGCGCTCCTCAGCCTCACGTACGGCCTCTGCGGCCCGTGCTATCTCCTCGGACTGACAGTAGAGCGGGGAAAGATCGAAGCCAAAGGCAACGCGGTCTTCGCCGTGCTTACGGACGTAGCGCTTCCCATTGGGGCTATCGCGCCGCTGGAGCAAGCCAGCCTCGACAAGACGCGCGAGGTGACGACGCATCGTGGAGCAGGGCATACCATTCAGGCGCTCACAGATCGCCTTGTTCGAGGGGAAGACGACCATCTCGGCGTTCCCGCCAAGCGCATCGTCCGGAAAGAAGCTGAGGAGCCCCTGCAAAACCGTCAGATCACGTTCCGAGACCCCAAAGGCCGCTTGCGCCTTGGAGAGCTCGCGCAGGAGTTCCCACTTGTTAACGGGTCTGGCTGGAACAGATGCCTCGGGTCGCTCAATGACGCGCAAATGGGCGTGCGAAATTGGCCGCATAAACGGCGAGATTGGTGTGTACTCCATGAAAATGTCCACGAAGACAAAAATTCTAGGGCCCGCGAATCGCTTTGCGCTTGCGGGGTAGGGGCCAGAACGCTACATTCAGAGGTGCGAAAACTGAGATTTTGTAGCGGGCTGATCCCGGTGCGAAACCTTACAAAGGTCTCGTGAAGCTAGCTTCTCGGGGCCTTTTTCTTTTTGCCTGTATCGTGCCTCCTTCTTGTTGGTTGCTCTTCCTCAGTCTCCTGAACGCTTCCAGCGCTCATGAAGCTCGGTAATCAGCTTTGGGGCGTTGCCCTCCAACCAGCTGATAAAATCAGGTTCATCCGTAGTTAGATCAAGTTTGAGCTGCTTGCCTTGGCGGCTGGTCTTGACCGTCGCAGCTCCAACACCGGGGATCGCCAAAGCAGGCACACCCTTTCTAGACGGGCTTGCTTTCTTTTCTGCGCTCTTCGCAGCTGCCAGAACTGCGAGAAACGCACGCTCAGAAACCTCATCGACCGAGCCGGAACTTCCGGACTTGGCTGCATGAGCTATGGCTAGCAGTTGGTCCCGATTACCGTCGTAGGCACCCAAAGCCTTTTTGAGCTCTTCCCATCTCGGGCGACCAATCCCAGGAGCTGCACCAATTGCCTGGATGAGATCCTCGCCGACCGTCCGAACGACACTCAAGAGCTGTGAAACCCCAGCTTCGTGGAGGTTAAGGACTTCGGCGACACCACGATTGGTGCGCTCAGCCCCTTCCAAATGGTCGCCGTCTAGAAGCGCCGTCGCTACTAGCGCACGTTCAATAAAGCTCAGATCACGACGCTCTTGGTTCTCGAGAAGCTGATCTCGAAGCGCTTGATCACCTTCAACCTCTGTGACGATGGCTCGAACTTTGATACCGAGTTCGCGACATGCTTCCAAGCGTCTGCGGCCATAGATCAGGTTGTAGCGATCGCCTTCCAGTGGGCGGACCAAGACAGGCACACGCTGACCGTTCTTGGAAATAGAGTTCTTCAGGCCCTCAACTTCAATCTGAAGCCTGTCATCCAACCGTCCTTCGGTAACAATCTGCGCCGGATCGATCTCAAAAACACCGCCACGCAGTCGGCGCCCTTCAAGAGCGTCAGGAGCGTTGCGAAGGGTCTGCAGCGGCAGGCCAAGTTTAGGCTTTCTTGCCATTCCGCCCCCATGTGTTCTGGATGATTTCAGCGATCTCATCGTTCACTGCGTTCATAGACTCGATCGCACGATCAAACGTCTGACGCGTGAAGTCCTTCTTGTCAGCTTCGTATAGCGTTTGCTTGGTCAAGCCGGCATCAGAAATTGCGGTCGACTCAACCATGTGATTGGTCAGGACCGACCTCCCAAAGAGCCCGCGAATGAAGGCGATGACTTCGGTCTGTGGTGCGTCGCCGACTTTGTATCGCGTTGGCAAGAAGCGAAGCCAATCGAAGCGCAGATTTGCGCCTGCATCCCTGATTACTCCAAGGAGATCCGCAGTCATTCGCAGGAATTGGGACATCGACATAAGGTCAAGCATCTGCGGGTGAACCGTCACGAGCACACCAGAGGACGCGGAAAGTGCTGACATCGTCAAGAAACCAAGTTGCGGCGGACAGTCGATCACAACAACGTCGTAGTTCGCTTCAACACTATCGAGTGCGTCATGAACTCTCGCGAAGAACGCCTTCGCTCCGCCTCGCTGGATCGCAGCAGGCGTCTCGTGCTCGAACTCCATGAGTTCAAGGTTGCCCGGGATAAGATCAAGGCCGCGGATGTAGGTCTTGCGGATCACTTCGGCGATCGGAACCGGATCGTCATAGCGAACGGCATCATAGAGGGTTCCGCCCTCCATGAGGTCGAGTTCTGGCTGGATTCCGTGAAGAGCCGAAAGAGATGCTTGGGGGTCGAGATCGATCGCAAGAACCCTGTACCCCTTGAGCGCCAAGCGCTGAGCGAGGTGAGCAGACGTCGTCGTTTTGCCGGACCCGCCCTTGAAGTTCACCACTGAAATGACTTGAAGCTCGTCACCGTCGCGACGTCCAGGCACGTAAGTTCCAGACTTTTTTGCGTTTCCTTCAAGCGTCTGCCGGATTTCCCAGATATCGTCGAGCGTATAGCGGCGATGACTTCCAGCCGTCGTCTCGACGTCAACGATCTTTCCTTCTCGATGAAGCTTCCGAAGATAGGTATGGTCGACGCCAAGGAGCTCAGCAGCTTCGCCGCTGGTCAGAGTGCGCATCACCTTCTTTGCATCTGGTGGGAAGTGTGCAGCGCGCTGAGCATGCAGGTTCGACGCGAGAAGTTCCGCGTAGTGCCCGATGGCGATATCTAGATCCTGTTCTGCTTCGCTCATGTTTGCCCCGATCCGTGGGCGCGTTTTTTATGTGACCGCGCGTTATTTTTCGAGACTATTGCCCGAGCAGCCAGATTCGTGCAAGCACTTTCTAGATTTAGTGGCAATCCGTTAGGCCAACACAAGTGTCGTGTTCAGAGGAGCCCCAACCTTTCCGCACGCTCAAGCAGCATTTTGACCGAAGACGGCTGCCAGCCAGTGCGGCCTCGAGGGGTGCGCTCACGCATGGCTTCCAACCGGTCGCAGATCGCTTGTAGCGTGATATCCGGGTCCGACCCTTTGATGGCCGCCACGATGGCCGGCAGGCGGTCATCGGTTTCGCGGCGTCCGGCGCGGCCAAGCACCTCGGCAGGAAGGAACCCGTCGCGCACATATGCCTTCACAGCGCGGAGCAGTCGGCTTTGTGTCCAATGGCGATCTGGGGGCAGGGGGCCATTGATGATCCGCAGCAGGTCTTCCCAGGCCATATCGGGGCGCAAGCGGCGCACATGGGGCACCCAATCCTGCGCGGTCTCGTTGAGGCGCTCCATATAGCCGTCCTGTCGCGCCAGCCGCACCTTGCGCAGTGCGGCGGGGTCTTTGGCGCGCAGTCCAGGATTGCCACCAACGCGCCCTTTGGCCCGCGCAGAAGCAAGCCCGGCCTTGGTGCGTTCGCGGATCAGAGCGCGTTCGAACTCGGCCGCGGCGCCCAGAACCTGCAGCGTGAACTTGCCCTGTGGTGAGGATGTGTCGATCGGGTCTTGGAGCGAGCGGAAGAAAGCCCCCTTGGCCTCCAGACGCTCAATCACCTCAAGAAGGTGCGACAGCGACCGCGCGAGCCGATCGATTCGCACGACGACCAACGTGTCGCCGCTCTGGACACGTTCGAGCACCCGCGCGAGCACCGGCCGCGCACGATTGCCACCTGAGGCGTGTTCTTCGAATATCTCGACGCAACCCGCAGCTTGCATGGCCTCAGACTGGGGCAGGGGGGTCTGATCCTCTGTGGAAACGCGGGCATAGCCTATCAGGGGCATGAAATCGGGCCGTTTGCAATTTTAGGTATCGCCACTAAACGACCGTTTATAAGCGAATGCAACTAGGTGCTCTCTCGCCGTGCTCGTCTAAAAACCCTTGGTTTCCTTGCGCTGAGCGCGATCTGAGAGGTTCCGCCGGCAGTCGCGTGCGCGTACTATTTAAAGGGCGCAGGCAGCGGCCACAAAAATGCTTGGGTAATGTGCTAAAAATCATCATTTTGCACATATGAAGACTCAAGCCTCTACTTTGAATGATGATTATGACAACCTCCTCATTACCAATGAGGAGGATGAAGAGGCTCACGAAGACGATCTCTGGTTCCTGCCTGGGCCACTCGAAGAAGAACCGGATGATTTGCCTCCCGGGCCGCGTGCGGAACCGCCCGACACCGCTGTCGTCCATGACTGGGCAAAGGCAGAGAGGCTTCACGCTGCGCGGCTGGCACGCGTGGCTGGACGCCTGGGTGCTCTGGATGACCGGCTGCTGCGCGGCCCGGAAGGCTGGCGGCATCGGCTTGCTTTAATCGAGGCGGCGGCTCTTAGCTGGTTCGCAGGGGACCGGGTGAGTTCTGATCGGCTGGCGCTCTGGATATCGATGCGGCTCTCGGGCGCACAGGATGACCCAAATGCCTTGGCAAGAGTTGGATGGGCTGTTCGGCGCCTGACAGGCGGTCCCGGACCGAAAGTAGACTTGGCCGCCTTCCTGGATCGCCGCGATCCCAAGAACATTGAAAACAGCGCTGAGCGTTTCGAGGATCGCGCGGGTGGATGGCTGGACGTTATGACAGCCGCAACCGATCTCCACCCGATCACCAGGGCTTGCATGGGTTTTCACCTCTGGAGTCTGGCAGGCCTCGGACAGCACGGCGACCAGATCGAAGCCGCCGTCACCGCGTCCAGGATCGCCGCGAGCGATGGACACGGTGCCATCTTCGCACCGCTCGCTATG
>NZ_FNAV01000026.1 GCF_900102075.1 Salipiger thiooxidans
CGTTCGGACTTGTCGAAGACTGGAATATGCGGGGCAGTCTTGCGCTCTACCTGCCAGCCCAGCATCGGCCCGGTGCCGCAGGCGGTATCCGCGATCAGGCGCTCGGGATGGAGGTCGAACCTGGCCTTGACCCGGTCCAGCATGGTCCTGGTCGAACCGACCTCTGCTTGCCGGATGGATCTCGTCGCCTCTACGTCCACAATCACGCCATGGTCCATGTCGATCAGGTTGTTGTCGGAATAGCTGAAGAATGCCGGCCCCTTGCGAGCTGCCGTCCACTGGCTGGCCGGATCCGAGTGGGAGGTGAACTTCGGCTGGACCTCGCTGGCGGCACCGAACGCGGCCTCGTCCAGCGTCTCGGGATACTCGCGATCGGCCCGCGGGGCATCAGCAGGATCGACCTGCGCCGGATCCCACTCTTCCTTCGGAGTAGAGTTCTGCTTGTTGGCATCGGCCTCGATGAAGCTGGCATCAACGGCCATGCGCTGGCCGCTTACCAAGCCCTCTTCAATGCACCGCGCGACGGTCGACTCGAACAGGTAGCGCAGCAACTCGCTCTCGCGGAAACGGCCATGCCGGTTCTTCGAGAAGGTCGAGTGATCCGGGACCCGGTCGCTGAGGCCAGGGTGGCAAAACCAGCGACAAGCCAGGTTGAGATGAACTTCCTCGCACAGCCGCCGCTCCGACCGGATGCCGAAGCACTACCTAACAAGCAGCAGTCGGATGGGGAACTCGGGATCGACGGAAGGCCGCCCGGTATGGCTGCAGAGACCGGCGAGGTAGGCACGGAGGCCGGACAGATCCACGAACCGGTCGATGGTGCGCAGGAGGTGGCTCTGGGGCACATGATCCTCGAGCGAGACCTCGTAGAACAGCGCCGGCTGCGCCTCCTGCCGCGGTCCCATCATCGCCAGTCCTCCCACCCAATGCGGGAATTGAATCAGCCGCAAGCGCTTCGATCAAGGGCGAGTTTTTCAACGAAATACGCCCTATGTGGCCGTCGGCCCCAATGCCCACCGCCGCCTTCTACCAAAGCAAGCTGATAAAGCTGTGCAAGTGTCCTTGCGGGACGACTTACCTGAACTTGCATTTCGCCTGCCGCTTGCTGGAGGCGCCCCATTCCCGTTGCAGAAGTGCGTATTGCATGGTGTTCTCGTAGACAGGCTGGCCGGCATCGTCGTTCTGGAAGGAAATGTAGTCCAGAAACAGCCCCTCCCGTCGCATTCCCAACCGTTCGCAAAGCTTCTGCGAGGGCACGTTGTGATCTTCGACATAGGCATAGAGGCGGCGCATGCCTTGGGCCTCAAACAGATCGGCAAACAGAGCATGTGCAGCCTCAAACGCATAGCCCTGTCCTGAAAACGCCCGATTGAAGTTCCATCCAACCGAGACCGTGTCGCCCTCGGGGTGTGCGAAGACGTCGCCGATGAGCTGGTCGCTGTCCTTGAGGCAGACGGCGATCTGTGCGTCGTCCGCGGCGCGCCGGTCGGCCTCGGCCAGGGCGGCATCCATGTCCCGAAGGGTCAGCGAGAGAAAGCAGCTCGCGACCGGAGAGGCCAGATAGGCCAGAAGACCCTCCGCGTCCTCGCGGCGGAAGTTTCGAAGAACGAGGCGTTCGGTTTCGATCGGCGTCATGGATGTCCCTTTCGGCCCGGGGTTCAATGGGTCGCGGCGTTGGCGGACGGGCGGTGCCCTGCAAGGGTGATCCAGACAGCCCCCGCCAGGGCCATGATCACGGCGGCCGCGCTGGTCAGCAGGACGGCATGGGTCTGGCTGAAGGCCGCCTTGCCAGCGGCGATCAGTGCCGCGCCCTGGTTTTCCGGCAGCCCCGCGGCGACGATGTAGGCGTCGCCGATGCTGCGGGAGGCCGCGGCGGCCAGATCGGAGGGCAGCTCTGCCGGCATCTCGATGGCGCCTGCGAAGGTGCTGGCCATGAAGACGCCGAAGACGGTGATGCCGAGGCCTGTGCCCAGCTCGTATCCCGTGGCCTCCAGCGATCCCGCCGCGCCGCCATCCTCGGCCTCGACGGCGCCCATGATCGCGATCGAGGATGCGGTCAGCCCGATGCTGAGCGTCAGACCCAGAAGGGCCAACACTGCGGGCACATGCCAGCCGGGGTCGTTGAAATCCTGATACGCCAGAAACAGCAGCGACAGCGCCGCCATGGCAAGCGACAGGGCCGCCACCAGGCGCAGGCCGAAGCGGTTGGACAGCCAGCCCGCTATCGGCCCGCCCACGGCCGCTGCCGCCATGATCGGCACCATGAACAGCCCGGCCTCGAGCGGCGTCTTGCCCAGCACGAATTGCAATTCCTGCGCCAGCGTCAGCTCGACCCCGGCCAACGCGCCAGAGGCCACCAGCGCCATCATCAGCCCCGCCAGGATGGCGGGATGCGACAGCAGCGACAGGTCCAGCATCGGCGCCGCCGCGCGCAGCTGCTGGCGCACGAATATCGCAAGAAGGGCCGCGCCGCCCGCAAGCACGGCTCCCGTCACCACGGGCGGATGTTTGGCGCCGAAGCCCGCCTTGATGCCGTAGACCACCGCGATCATCCCCGCGATCAGCAGCAGCGCCTGGCCGAGGGGCCAGGGACCCGGGCTCACGCGCTCGGCCCGGGGCAGCAGCAGGAAGCAGGCCGGGGCCACGACCAGCATCACAGGCACATTGATGAGAAAGACCGCCCCCCACCAGAAATGCTCCAGCAGCGCGCCGCCGATCACGGGACCCATGGCCGCGCCCGCCGCCCCGACCGTCCCCCAGAGGCCGAGCGCCATGGCCCGTTCGCCCGGATCCTCGAAGGTCTTGCGGATCAGCCCCAGCACACAGGGCATGATCATCGCCCCGCCAAGCGCCAGCACCACGCGCGCGGCGATCAGCTGGGCCGGGCTTTGCGCGAAGGCTGCGAAGGCGGAGGCGGCGGCGAAGACGACCAGCCCGCCCAACAGGATCCGCCGGTTGCCGACCCGATCTGACAGCGTGCCCATCGGCACAAGCAACCCCGCCATCAGCAGCGGATATATGTCGATGATCCACAGCACCTCGGTCGACGAGGCACGCAGGGCTTGGGTCAGGCTGGGCACCGCGACATGCAGGATGGTCATGTCCAGCACAACCGGGAGGAAGGCCAGCATCACTGCCAGCAGGACCAGCCAGCGCTTGGGATCGGGACGTGGGGTGGTCATCGCGCGCCTGTTGAGTCTTCGGACAGATGTTGGTTTAAATACATACGTATGGATTGCAATAGCTCGGAGGGAAGCGATGGGCCGGACGGCGAGGATCACCCGCGACGGGCTGCTGAACGTGGCCGAGGACATCGTGCGCAGCCGTGGCGGGGCCGCGCTGACCATTGGCGCTCTGGCGCAGGCCGCGGGCGTGTCCAAGGGCGGGGTGCAATATTCCTTCGTCAGCAAGGACGCGATCGTGCGTGCGCTGATTGACCGCTGGACCGCGCAGTTCGACGAACTGCTGGGCGACCCACCGCCCGAGGACCCGGTGCGCTTCGTGCAGCGCTACATCGCGGCGACACGCGCCTCGCAGCAGGCGCTGAACGCCAAGATGGCGGCGCTGCTGGTCAGCTATCTGGAGGATCCTGCCAACATGCAGGAGACCCGTGATTGGTATCGCGGGGTTTTCGCCCGCCTGTCCGGTGATGGACCAGAAGCCCGCGCCGCCCGCGTGGCCTTCCTGGCGGTCGAAGGCCTGTTCCTAATGCGGATTAACGGCTTGAACGATGAGAAAAGCTGGGCGGAACTGCTGGATGACGTTGAGGAGATCTTGCAGACGTTGGTTGGAACACCGGAGTAGTGAACCTCATCGACGGTCGAAGCTGCAAGTGCCGAACCCATAGCCTGGCAGCCGTTCTTTGGTTCTTCGAAGAACGGCTGCCAGGCCAATTGTATTGACACGTCGATAGCGGTACGGCAACTGCGAGTATGATATAAAATTACAAAAATCATACTCGGAGGTGCCATGTTCTCGCGTCGCTCATTCTTGTCTTTGCCCGTTCTGGGTGCCGTCATCTCATCGCCACTCGGCAGCCTCGCAGCTGGCCGCAGCGCGGCCGGGCGCCTGCGCTTCGCCTGGCCATTGAACGTCGGACCTTTGAATCCGCATCTTTATTCGCCCAACCAGATGTTCGCTCAGAACATGGTGTACGAACCTCTGGTCCGCTACCGGGAAGACGGTCAGGTCGTGCCCTGGCTCGCAGCCTCCTGGAGCATCTCGGAAGACGGGCGCACCTATACGTTCGAGCTGCGCGAGGGCGTCATGTTCTCGAATGGTGAACCGTTCGATGCAGCTGCGGCGAAGGCCAATATCGACGCGGTACTCGCCAATCGTGAGCGGCATGCCTGGCTGGAGTTGGCCAACCAGATCGTTGGCGCCGAGGTGGTCGCGCCGATGACGCTGAAGCTGTCGTTGAAGGATCCGTATTATCCTGCCCTACAGGAGCTCGCGCTGCCGCGTCCGTTCCGCTTCATCGCGCCGTCGCAGTTCGTTCACGGCGGCACGAAAGACGGGATCGTCGCCCCGGTGGGGACGGGGCCCTGGATGCTGACCGAAAGCTCGCTAGGGGAACGCGATCTCTTCTCCCGCAATGACCGCTACTGGGGCGATGCCCCTGCCTATGCCGAGGTCGAAGTGCAGGTCATTCCCGATCCCAATACCCGCGCGATTGCCCTGCGGACCGGACAGATCGATATGGTTTACGGGGTCGAGGGGCCGCTTTCGCCGGACTCTTACGCTGAGTTCGCGGCCTTGGGAGACTTCACCACCGGACTGTCCGCGCCGATGGAGACCAGCGATCTGGCGCTGAATACCGCGCGGGGGGCGACGCGGGATCTGTCCGTGCGCCGGGCGATCAATCACGCCGTCGACAAGGGCGCCATGATCGCGCTGATCCTGCATGGCACGGAGCGGCGGGCCGACACGCTGTTCGCGCCCAACGTGCCCTATGCCGACATCGGGCTCGAACCCTATGCCCATAACCCGGAGCAGGCGCGGAAGATCCTGGAGGAGGACGGCTGGACCGTGACGGGCGAGGGGCAGCCCCGGACGAAGGATGGCGCGCCTCTGATCCTCGACCTCTGCTTCGTCGGCACCGATGCCGTGGCCAAGGCGAAGGCCGAGATATTGCAGGCAGATCTCGCTTCCGTCGGGATCGGTATCAATCTGATCGGCGAAGAGGAAAGCAGCATCTACGCCCGCCAGCGCGATGGCAGATTCCACCTTATCTTCAACCGCACATGGGGTGCCCCCTATGATCCGCATGCCTTCCTCAGCTCCATGCGCGTACCGTCCCATGCCGATTATCAGGCCCAGCTGGGTCTGGCGGACAAGGCGGAGATCGACCGGAAGATCGGCGAGGTCTTGATCTCCACCGACGAGACGCAGCGGGCCGACCTTTACCGGGACCTTCTGACGCGCTTCCATGAGGAGGCAGTGTACTTGCCGCTGACCTATGCCACGGCGATGGCGGTGGCCCGGCCCGAGGTGGGGCGGCTGGTCTTCGGTGCCATGTCGAGCGAAATCCCCTTCGAGAAACTGACGCCGGATACCTGATCCTCCATGACTGCCTATATCCTGCGCCGACTTCTTCTGATCGTGCCGATGCTTTTCGGTGCTTCTCTGGTGATCTTCCTGATGCTCCGCCTCGGGCCGAGCGATCCCGCCCTCGACTACCTGCGCCTGTCGAAGGTTCCGCCCACGCCGCAGGCGCTGGAGGAGGCCCGCCGGTTCCTTGGCCTCGACCTGCCGCTCAGCACGCAATACCTGAACTGGATCGGCCGCGCGCTGGCCGGAGACTTCGGCACATCCTACGCGCTGCAGCGGCCTGTCCTGCCCGATATCCTGCATTTTCTGCCAGCGACACTGGCGCTGGCAGGCACGGCGCTCGCCTTTACGATGATCATCTCAGTGCCGCTCGGGATATGGGCCGCGCGGTATCGGGACCGCTGGCCCGACCATGCCGTGCGGCTGATTGCCTTCCTCGGGGTCTCGATGCCGAACTTCTGGCTCGGCTTCCTGCTGGTCATGGTGTTCTCGGTCCATCTCGGCTGGCTCCCTCCGATGGGCCGCGACGGGCCGCCCAGTCTGGTGATGCCGGTCATCGCCGTGGCCTTCATGTCACTTGCGATCAACGCGCGGCTCTTGAGGGCCTCGATGCTGGAGGTGGCAGGCCAGCGCCATGTCCGCTATGCGCGCCTGCGCGGCCTCTCTGACCGGGTCGTCGAGCGGCGCCACATCCTGCGGAACGCCTGGCTGCCGATCATCACCGCCATGGGGATGCATGTCGGCGAGCTGCTGGGCGGCACGCTGGTGATCGAGACGATCTTCGGCTGGCCCGGCGTCGGCCGCTATGCGGTCTCGGCGATCCTCAACCGGGATTACCCGGTGATCCAGTGCTTCACGCTTCTGATGGTGGTGATCTTCGTGCTCTGCAATCTCCTTGTCGACATTGTCTATGCGCTGGCCGATCCACGCATACGCCGCAGCACAGGAGATACCGCATGACCACCGTGTCTTCTGGAAACTCGCGGGGAATCCGGCCCCTGAACCCCGCCCGGCGGTTCCGACTGGGTCTGTTCTGGATCGCAGGATCCATCGTCTTGCTGCTCGCCGTTGCGGCACTCGCAGGTCCCTGGCTCGTGCCGCATGACCCCAATGCGGTTGATCTGGCCAGCCGCCTGCAGCCAGCCGGCAGTGCGGGTCACCTGCTGGGGACGGACCATCTGGGGCGAGACATCCTCTCACGCCTGATCGCCGGCACCAGGGTCTCGCTCGGATGCGTCATGATCACTCTCGCCATCATCCTGGGCATCGGGCTGAGCCTCGGCGGCATCGCAGGTTATGCAGGCGGGCGGGTCGATCAGGTGATCATGCGCGTGGCCGATGTGTTCATGACCTTCCCGACCCTGATCCTTGCCCTCTTCATGATCGGGATGCTGGGGACCGGGCTCGTCAATGTCATCATCGCGATCGCGCTGTCGCACTGGGCCTGGTACGCGCGCATCACCCGGGGCATCGTGCTGTCGATGCGCCACCGGGATTTCCTGCGCGCCGCGCAGCTTTCCGGTGCGGGACGTTTTCGCATCTTTGTCGAGCATCTGCTGCCGGCAACCTTCTCGCAGATGATCGTGCTGGCCACGCTCGATATCGGGCACATGATGCTGCATGTGTCGGGGCTGTCCTTCCTCGGGCTGGGCGTGCAGGCCCCGACCGCGGAGTGGGGGGTGATGATCGCGGATGCGCGGCAGTTCGTCTGGACCTCGCCGATGCTGATCTTCTGGCCCGGGCTGGCGCTGTTCCTGTCCGTCATGGCCTTCAACCTGCTGGGCGACGCGTTGCGCGACCGTCTGGATCCGCATCTGAAGGGGGCGCACGCATGACCCGGACCCTGCATATCGCGAACCTGAGCGTCTCGACCGGAGGGCGCGAGCCGACGCAGATCCTCTCCGGTCTGGACGTTACCGTGGCTTCGGGCCGTGTGCTGGCGCTGGTGGGGGCAAGCGGTTCGGGAAAATCCACCGCCTGCGCCGCCGCCCTTGGTATCGCCGCGGGCAACCTGAATGTCAGCGGGCAGGTCTACCTTGATGGCACGCCCGTTGCGCCCGCCAGCCTTCGGGGGCGGCGGGTTGCGTCGATCCTGCAGAACCCGCGCAGCGGCTTCAACCCGCTGCGCTCGATGCGCGACCATCTGCGGGAAACGATGGTTGCGCTGGAGAAGGACTGGGACGAGGCTGCAGCCAGGGAGGTGCTCGAAGACGTCGGGCTGGAAGATCCGGCGCGCATCCTCGATCTGCATGCTTTCGAGATGAGCGGCGGCATGCTGCAGCGCATGGCCATCGCGATCGCGCTGCTGAGCCGGGCGGAGTTCCTCTTTGCGGATGAGCCGACGACCGATCTCGACCTCGTCGTGCAGGCGCGCATTCTGGATCTGCTGGCGGAGATGCGCGACCGCAGGGGGCTCGGACTGCTGCTGATCACCCATGACATGGGCGTTGTCGCGCGACTGGCCGACGAGGTGGCGGTGCTTGATGCGGGACGGCTGGTCGAACAGGGGCCGGTCGGGCAGATCTTCCACGCGCCCCGCCATCCGGTCACGCGGATGCTGATTTCCGCGCACCTTGCCCTCTATGGTCTGGAGCTTTCCGCATGAGCCTGATTTCCGCCCGCAACCTGACGCATCGCTATGTCAGCCGAAGTCTTCTCGGGGGCACACGCCAGCGCACTGCCGTGTCGGACATCTCGCTGGAGATCGGGCAAGGCGAGACGGTGGCGTTGCTTGGTCGCTCCGGCTGTGGCAAGAGCACCTTGGCCCGCCTGCTGTGCGGTCTCGAGACGCCGACGGCAGGCGAGGTCCTGTTCGAGGGGCGTTCCCTGCGCAGTCTGACGGCCAGGGAACGGCAGGGAATGCGCCGTGCTGTACAGATGGTGTTTCAGGATAGCCCCGAAGCCACCAATCCCCGCCTGACAGTGGGCCGGATCATTGCCGAGCCGCTGCGCCATCTGGCACCTCTGACCGGCGCAGAGCGGCGGGACAGGGTCGCGACATTGCTGGCGCAGGTGGAGCTGCCGGTTGCGATGGCCGATGCGCGCCCCGGACAGTTGAGCGGCGGGCAGTTGCAAAGGGTCTGCATCGCGCGCGCGCTGGCGCCGTCGCCGCGCCTTCTGATCCTTGACGAGGCGGTTTCCAACCTCGATCTCCATCTGCAGGCCGTCACTCTGGACCTCATCGCGAGAATTCGGGAGGCGACCGGCATCGCCTGCCTTTTTGTCACCCACGACCTGAGGCTGGTCGAGCGTTTCGCGGCACGTGTGCTGGTGATGGCAGAGGGGCGTCTTGTCGAGGAGGCCGCTTCCGGCAGGCTTTCGGCCCTTGCGCATCCGGCATCGCGGGCGCTCCGAGAGGCGATCCTTCCGCCTTATCCGCGATCTATCTCGGGAATCCCGGCTTGACGGTCAGATGGCTGTGCGGACGCGACGCGGGATCATGAGCGTGGACATGGGTCCTGTCTTCTTCGTCGACCGGGATCAGCGATAGAGACCCATGTGCCACGCCGCGTTCCAGGAACAGCGCCTCTGCCGCCGAAACCAGCACACCGAGCGGGCCTCGGGTCACCTCGACCTCCAAGGCCGTCGTGTGATCGAGGGGTATGGAAAGGGCAGCCACATGTCGGTCATGTCCGTCAAGCCGTCTTTGCGCCAGCCGCGCGCCAAGGCTTCGGACGGATTGATCGACCGTATAGGACGCAACGCCGAGACACGGCGACTGTTCCGGCACCCCGTCGTGGTTGCGTGTCATCGCGCGCCGAATGAGATCCCGGATCGCCTCCGAGCGGTTTCCCGCGCCGCTTTCGGACATCAGGGCGTCCAATGCGTCTGCAATGTCATCGGACAAGGTGATCGTGACTCTTTGCATGCATCCTCGTCAGCTGAAACGCGACATGAAACCTCTCCTACGTGGTTTGGCATCAAGTCTTGATGCGCGTATGCCATAAAATGCGGGATGTATTCTACAAGCCTATGTCCCCCGTTGCACTGGGCATGTATCCGGAAAAAATGGGTTCCCGCGCGCGACATATCGCAATCACAATGTTTGCCGTACTGCTTCTGGCAGTCGGAAGCATTGCTTCCGCGCGGATGATGGCGCCCGACGAAAAACCATCATCCGCGCCGAGGTTGCAGCGCTTGGATTGTCGCCCGACGACATCTGCGGTGACCATTTCGGACACGAGCATCGCTGCCCATTCTGCCATCTGACGGGCATTGTTGCAGAAATCCGGCTTGAGGCGTGACGTCCCCTTACCCCGCTGACGTCATGGCACGCGTTCGATCTCGGCGGTGCCGAGGGCCGAGAAGCGGTTCATGATGGCGATACGGATGTGGATTTCGGCGGTCTGGCGGTCGGGGCTCTCGCGGCGATGCGTTCGCCGAGGGCTTTCAGGCAGCGCATCCACTGCCCGGCAGGCGATTGCGCAGCAATCTGCCGAGAGGGGGCGGTGACGGTGCCGATCTGCTCGCCCACCGGGATCTGGCTCAGCAGGTCTGGCAGCACGGGGCTGTCCACTGCCCGGCAGTGGTTTGCGCCGCACAACCACGAGAGGGGCCGTCGCGGCTGGGAGTGAATTCCACGGCGCGGATGTCCGAAATGGCCGGATCCATGGCCAGATGGACCTTGCGTCACTGCCGCCGGCCCTGCGGGCCATGCTTGCGGGCTTGCCATTCGCCGTCGCCGAGGAGCTTGATGCCGGTGCTGTCTGTCACCCGGCAGGGCATCACGCAGTGATGTCCCGAGAGGGCACGAGCAGGTTCAACGGCCCGTCAGCACGGCGACGGGGGATCTGCACGGCCAGGGTTTTCAGTCTGCGGCACAGGGTGGAGAAGTCCGGTACGGGCCAGTCCAGCCCCGCTAACCCGAGCAGGCTGGCGACCATGCCGGCGGTCTGGCGCAACGGTAGCCTGAACAGAATTCTGATCCCCTTTCGGGACCTTGTTGCACAAGGCCCTGTCGGGCAGTGGACAGGCAGAGCTGGATAGCGGCATCGGAAAAGACCGGAGGGCGTCCCGGCCGCCCGTCACGCGGCGCGTGCCAGGTCATATCCTTGTCCACCCAACCTCTCGGGACATTGCCGCGCAATGCCCTGTCGGTCAGTGGATCAGCGGAGACCCCCGCTTGCGCAGCGACGCGTTGTCGCTGGACCAGTTCGTCGTACGATAGCGGGCGGGAGGGGCCTTGCTCATGCAGCCCATCTAACCGCATGGATTCGCAAAGTGAATCCGCTGACATCAGAGATATGCAACAATGCCCATCTGGTCACTTCGCTGCAACTCGGCGAGGATCTTCAGGTCGATCCGGTCGAGCTTGTAACGGGGAGTCATGGTCTTTTTTCCCCCGGAGTCTGCGCGCCGTACGCTCCCTGTGAAGGGCAGAGCGGCCCTCAGGTCATCCGCATTCGACAGGAAATGCCGTGATGCGCCCTTGATCCGGGACATGCATCTGGGGGCACCATCGTAGAAGATTCCGGGACTACAGGAGAAGACCATGACCGCCCCCTTGCTGCACATCGAGACTCGGAACGACCTGCCCGAAACAGCCGATTGTGTGGTGATCGGCGCGGGCATCGTCGGCACCAGTGCCGCCTACTGGCTGGCGCGGGCGGGGATGAAGGTGGTGCTGCTCGAGAAGGGACGCGTCGGCGCCGAGCAGTCGAGCCGCAACTGGGGCTGGTGCCGTCAGCAGAACCGCGACGCGCGAGAACTGCCGCTTTCCACGAAGAGCCTCTCGCTCTGGGAGGACATGGCCGCGGACATCAGCGAGGACCTCGGCTTCCGGCGCTGCGGGCTGCTCTACCTCTCGGATGATCAGGCCGAGCTCGACGGCTGGGCGCGCTGGGGCATCTTCGCCCGAGGCGAGGGAGTGGACACGCGTATGCTGAGCGCCGCTGAGGCGGCCGAGCGCGGCAGCGCCACCAACAAGAGCTGGGCGGGCGGCGTCTGGTCGCCCACCGACGGGATCGCCGATCCGTCGCGCGCGGCGCCGCTCATTGCCAAGGGCATCCTCAAGCACGGCGGTGCGGTGATCCAGAATTGCGCGGCGCGCGGCATCGAGACGTGCGGCGGAACGGTCTCGGCGGTGATCACCGAGAAGGGCACGATCCACACGAAACAGGTGGTGCTCTCGGGCGGGGCCTGGGCGGCGAGCTTCCTGCACCAGTCGGGCATCGTCTTCCCGCAGGCCTCGGTGCGCAGCTCGATCCTGTCGGTGGCGCCAGGGGCCGAAGGGCTGCCGCCGGCGCTGCACACCGCCGCCGTCTCGATCACCCGACGCGGCGACGGGGCGCACACGCTGGCGATCTCGGGGCGCAGCAACCTCGATCCCACGCCCGGGGCGATCCGCGGGGCCAAGCATTTCCTGCCGATGTTCGCCAAGCGCTGGCGCGCGCTGTCGCCGGGTGGCCTTCAGGCCTGGAAGGCCGGTTTCGAGACGCGCGAGATCTGGGCGCTCGACCGCGAGACGCCGATGGAGCGGATGCGTATCCTCGATCCCAAGCCGTCCGAAGTCCTGGTCAACGAAGCCCTCGCCCGCGCCCGCAAGCTGCTTCCTGCGCTCGAGAATGTGCCGGTGCAGGCCAAGTGGGCGGGCTATATCGACAGCACCCCCGACGGCGTGCCGGTGATCGATACGGACATCGGCATCCCCGGGCTGACGCTGGCGGCGGGGCTCTCGGGCCACGGCTTCGGCATCGGGCCGGGGGTCGGGCATCTGGTGGCGGACATGCTGATCGGGCGCGAGCCGATCACCGACACGGGGCAGTACAGGCTGAGCCGTTTCGAAACCTCGCAATGGGGAAGGGTGGCGAAATTCTGACCTCACGCCGCGAACCTCGTGATCGACATCGCCGCGACAGGCGTCGTGCTGGTGCCGGTCGCGATCAGCTCGGCCATGGTGTCGCCGGTGCCGGGCCCGAGCTGGAAGCCGGTCTCCGTTTTCTCGACCCGGGGCTCGCCGGCATGGGCGATGATCTCCCCCCCGGCGCCGGGAGCGGCCTCGGCGAGGCAGGGGCGACCAGCCGCGGGTTGGCGCTGCCGTCGCGGGGCGAGAAGCTGACGCCGATCGCTGAGGGGCCGAGGTCGGGAAAGCGGCTCCGGATCTCTGCGGGCTCCGCTGGTCGAGCTCTAGCCCCAAGGGCCGCGCGGCCTCGGCAAAGCGCAGCATGTCGGTGCGCGAGGCCTCGTCGAAGATCAGCCGCAGGTGGCCGGTGGCGCGGAATTCGTCGTCGCGGCCGAGCAGTTCCTCGGCGCGGCTCCAGAGGTCGAGCGCGCGCTTCGCCAGCGGCAATTGCTCGAGCGCCCGTCCGGTGCGGCGGATGTTGCCAAAGGAGGCAACGGTGGCCCCGGCACCGACATGGCCGCGCTCGATCAGCCGCACGCGGATGCCGCGCCGCGCATTCCGCCTTCGTCAAGGAGACGCAGGATTTCACCGTCATGCTGATGGACCGCGCGGGCGACACATTCGCCGTGCCGATGGAGCTGGGCGCGACCCGGTATCCGGGGCTGACCTACGGCCGCGCCATCGACGTGGTGGACGAGGAATACCGCCCCGGCGACGTCGCCTTCACAAGTGATCCCGACTCGGGCCACGTGGCCACCCACGCGCCCGACACCCACCTCTGGAAGCCGGTCTTTTCGGAGGGCGAGATCGTCCCCTGGACCGGCGGGCACATCCACAGCACCGACATGGGCAGCGCGGTGCCCGCCTCGCTGTCGCGCTCGCTGACCGAGATCCATCAGGAGGGTGTGCGCTTCCCGCCGGTGAAACTGGTGCGCGAGGGGGTCTTCGACGAGCAGATCATGAAGATCATGTCGACCAATGTGCGCAAGCCCGCGCTCAATACCGGCGACATCAAGGCGCTGGTCGGCGCGCTCGGCACCGGCGAGCGCAAGGTGCAGGCGATGATCGAGCGTTTCAGCCATCGCGGTTTCCCGTCGGGTGTCGCGGCGCTGAAGGAGCAGGCCGAGGCGCAGGCCCGTGCGATCCTCTCGGAGCTCCCCGATGGCAAATATGTCGTCGCCGATTACGCCGCCGAGGACAGTGACGAGGCCAACCCCTGCCGCCTGAAGCTGACGCTGACCAGCCGCGGCGACGAGGCTATCCTCGACTTTACCGGCTCGGACCCGCAGTTGGCATCGTCGCTCAACGTGCCCTCCGGCGGCGATCCGCGGCACACCATTCTGCTCGTGGGTATCTAATACGTGCTCTACACGCTGAACCCGCGCATCCTGCTGAACACCGGCCTGACCCGCCCCTTCACCTGCATCGCGCCCGAGGGCACAGTGCTGAACCCGGTCGCCCCGGCGGCGGTCGGCATGCGCTCGCTGACCTGCGCGCGCCTGCGCTCGGTGATCTTCGGCGCCTTCGTTCAGGCGATCCCCGACCGAATGCCGGCCGCGCCGGCCGGCAACAACTGCATCGTCAACGTGATGACCCGCGACGAGCGCAGCCAGAAGACGGTGAACCCGGTGGTCGGCGTGCGGCGGCGGGGCAGGGGGGGCGAGGTCCTCTGTCGGCGCGCCGTTCTCGCGCGAGGGCAGCTACTACCAGCCGACGCTGATCGCCGGGGTCACGCAGGACAACCCGTCGGTGACTGAGGAAATCTTCGGCCCCGTCGCCACCTTCCAGACCTTCGAGGGCGAGGAAAAGGCCATGGCGCTGGCCGCCCATCCGACCTACGGGCTGGCCGCTGGCCTCTTCACCCGCGATGTCAGCCGGGCGCTGTGCCTGTCGCGGCGGCTCGAGGCCGGGACCGTCTGGATCAACCGATATGGCCGCTCGCGCGACCACATCCTGCCGACCGGCGGCTGGAAGGCCTCGGGCCTCGGGGGCGAGGCCTACCTTGCAAACCGGCGCAGCAAGTCCGTACTGATCGACCTGTGAATTGAGGAGCTTTCCATGAAGACCTATAACCTTGCCCTGATCCCCGGTGACGGGATCGGCGTTGACGTGACCGATGCCGCGATGGAAGTGCTGGGCGCGGCCGCCAAGGGGCGTTTCGCCTTCGACACCACCTCCTTCCCGTGGTCCTGCGAGTATTACCTCGAGCACGGCCGGATGATGCCCGCGGACGGCATCGAGACGCTGCGCGGCTTCGATGCGATCTACCTCGGCGCCGTGGGCTGGCCGGCGACGGTGCCGGACTCGGTGTCGCTGCACGGGCTGCTGCTGCCGATCCGCAAGGCCTTCAACCAGTACGCCAACATCCGCCCGCACCGGCTGCTCGCCGGGGTCGAGGGGCCGCTGAAGGCGGAGGGCTTCGACATTCTCTGCATCCGCGAGAATACCGAGGGCGAATACTCCGGCGCCGGTGGCCGCGTGCATGAGGGCAAGGACAACGAGGTGGCGGTCGAGACCTCGGTCTTCACCCGTGCCGGGGTCGAGCGCATCCTGCGCTTCGGCTTCGAGCAGGCGCGCAGCCGCCGGGGGCACCTGACCTCGGTGACCAAGTCCAACGCGCAGAAATACTCGATGGTGTTCTGGGACGAGGTGACGCGCGAGCTGGCCGCCGAGTATCCCGATGTCACCGTCAGCCACATGCACATCGACGCCATGGCCGCCAAGATGGTGATGGCGCCGCAGGATCTCGACGTGGTGGTCGCCTCGAACCTCTTCGGCGACATTCTCACAGACCTCGGCGCCGCCATTCAGGGCGGGCTCGGCTTTGCGGCCTCGGCCAACATCAACCCCGACCGCAGCGCTCCCTCGATGTTCGAGCCGGTGCACGGCTCGGCGCCCGACATCGCCGGCAAGAACATCGCCAACCCGATCGCCGCTATCTGGTCGGTTGCGCAGATGCTTGACCACCTTGGCGAGGCCGAGGTCTCGGCCGCCGTGCTTTCCGCCATCGAGGCTGCGACCGCAAAGGGCATCGGCATCCGCCCCGGCCTGAACACCACCGATGAAATCACCGCAGCCGTCATCGCCGCCCTGGAGGCCTGAGACATGACCCTTCACACCGCCTTTGCCGCCGACATCCGGACAAGCCTCACCGATCCCGACCTCTTCCGCGAGGCGGCGCCTCCATCGTGCGCTGGTTCGCCGAGGAAGCCCGGCGGATCAACGGCCACATCATCCCCTCGCCGGAGCCGGGCAAGAAGATCTTCGCCATGAAGGAGCCGGTGGGCGTCTGCGCGATCATCACGTCGCGGAACTTCCCCAATGCGATGATCAACGCCGCCGCGATCAGCAAGATCACCGCCCATGTCGAGGACGCGCTGGCCAGGGGGGCAAGCCGCGCCACGGCCACCCGCGATCTGCCCGCGCAATTCGCCGACCCGGTGGTGCTGACCGGCGCCACGCAGGAGATGCGCCTCGCTTCCGAGGAAACCTTCGGCCCGGTCGCCCCGATCTTCCGCTTCGAGACCGAGGAGGAGGCACTGGAGATCGCCAATGGCACGCCCTTCGGCCTTGCGGCCTATTTCTACACCACCGACATGGCCCGCGCCTTCTGCTTCGGCGAGGCGCTGGAAGCGGGGCCGGTGGGGCTGAACACCGGTGCGGTAAGCCACGCCGAGGCGCCCTTCGGCGGGGTGAAGGCCTCGGGCCTCGGTCGCGAGGGCGCGAAGGAAGGGATCGAGGAATACCTCGAGACCAAGGCCTTCCACTTCGGCGGGCTGTAACACCTGGCGACACCTCGCCACGGGCCCTCATCGCTGAAGACAGCGATGCAGTGCGGAGCGGGCCAGATGCGGGATCGACGGCTGAAGGGCATAGAGACCGTCGTCCAGCGGCAGCAGCATATGCCTTCGGAATGCGACGATCGTCGCCGCCTCGGCTTCGCTGAGAACGGTCGGGAGCGGTTCCTTCGGACCAGTCTGAAGATCCTCGGCCGTCTCACGCTTGCGCCACGTCGCGACCGTCTTTGGGTTCGTCGAAAAAACGACTCACTGGATCGCTTTCCGATCCTCCTCACTCCCGAGGCCCGGCTTGGCGCCGCGGTCGAGGCTTGCCACTCTCGAGCTCAGTCTTCGCATGACCCTGCGGGGGGCAGTGGATCGCTGTATTGCAGCTCGGATGGCGTGCGTGCCCTCTCATGGTTTGCTGCGCAAACCACTGCCGGGTGGCAGTGCGTGGCGCTGCCGTGACGAGCTTGTCCCATAGGGCCGCCTTCCATTCCAACGAATGAATCGCAACATCAAACCATGGGATCAAACACCTGAGGCTAGGGGTGATCCTCGCTTCTCAGATGCGACGAATCGGCCTAGGCTCATTCAAATTGCCTTCAATTCTTATTCTTTCCGAGCGCCAATCCCTGGCATTTCCTGGCTTCCTGTTTGATGTTCCGCGCATTACCGACCTTCTGGATCGCCGCCTGTGCCGCGCTTTTCGCGGCAGCCCAGGCTGTCGCCTGCTCCGCCATCGACTTCACCGAGCTGACGCTTCCGCAAGACTCGCGACCGCCCGCGGTACGGGCGCTTCTGGCGGCCTATCCCGACCTGATGCTCTCGCCGGACGGGGCCGCGATCTCGCGCGATGGCGCGAACTGGTTGCCGCTGGGAACCGCGCGGGACATTGGGCCGCGGCAGGCGCTGGTCGATGCCAGCCCGATGGACCAGTTCCTGCAGACCTATCCGCTCGGCTCGTCGCCCGAGGCTCTGGAGCAACGCACCGCGCCGTTCTTCGATCCGGGCCGGTTCCGCAACACGCCGCTCTTCGCGATGCTCTGGTTCTCGTCGGAGGCGGCGGCGCGCAACAGCCTCGTCCGGGTCGGGTTCTCCGGGCTTTCGGACGGCGCCGTGATGGTCACCTCGCACCGCGGGGTCGATTGTCAGCTGCGTGCCGTGGTCGCCCGGCTCGATGGTGGCTCCGGCGCGGTGAAAGCCGCCTTCCGCACGCCCGGCGG
Organism: Salipiger thiooxidans; assembly: GCF_900102075.1. Classification (GTDB taxonomy): domain Bacteria; phylum Pseudomonadota; class Alphaproteobacteria; order Rhodobacterales; family Rhodobacteraceae; genus Salipiger; species Salipiger thiooxidans. Next base: position 17,397 of record NZ_FNAV01000026.1, read on the forward strand.
CGGGTTCAACTGGCGCCGGATCAGCGGCACCGACCGGCTGAGCGCCCACAGCTACGGCATCGCCGTCGATCTCAATGCCGACCTCGGAGGCTACTGGCGCTGGTCAGGGGCCACCGAGGGACAGGTAGGGGCCTATGACAACCGCATCCCGCCCGAGGTGATCGAGGCCTTCGAGGCCTACGGCTTCATCTGGGGCGGCAAGTGGCACCATTTCGACGGCATGCACTTCGAATACCGACCCGAGCTCATCCTGCACTCCCGCATTGCAGCAAATACGAGGTAACCGAATGCCCGATTTTCTTCGCAAGAGCATGGCACTTGGACTGGCGCTGGCGCTGTCCCTCGGCATCGGAGCAGAGGCGCAGGAGGTGCTGGGCCGCTACACCGCCATGATCACCTCGTCCGACCACTACAATTCCGGCGGTCGGCCGCTGAGCCAGCCGGGCCAGATCCTTGCGCAGGAGCGGGCGAATTACCATCGCTTCGGGATCCGTCAGCCCGAGGACTCGAGCGACGGGGTCTTCGGCGATCGCACGATGCGCGCGGCATTGCCCGACATGCTGTCACGCGGAGAGATGAAGAACGATGCGCGCGCCCTCGTGATGGGGGGCGGCCTCGTTTCGGTCGAGATCATCGGCCGGGGAGGCCGGCCTTACGCTTTGCGGGTGACCTCGGGAACGGGGGACGGCCCCGGTGGCGCCCCTGGGATTTCCTCCGCCGCGGCGCAGCTCGACGGGCGCTGGAGCTTCATCCGCACGACGGGCAGCAGCGCGGCGATGGCGCAGACGGTCGACCCGGTTGCCCGCGTGGCGCTGGAGTGCGCCCGGCCAACGAGCGGTGCCGCGCTCACCGGGATGCTGACGCTCCGGGTCGTGGCGCCTGCCGCTGCCACGCTGCCGACGGGACCTGTCGCGCTTTCGGTGTTTGTCGACGCGGCGATGCAGGGAAACCTGACGATGTCCGCCCATGCCGGTGTCCTGACCGGGACGCTCCCGGTGGGCGCACCGCTGGTCGCGGCGCTCGTCAGCGGCAACCGCCTGAGCCTGTCGACGGGGCAGACACCGGTGGTCGAGGCCGGGCTGTCCGGCAGCTCTGCGGCGCTGGCAATGCTCATGGAGTTCTGTGCGACCCCGGCCGAAGCGCCTCTGAGCGCCGCGCTCATGGCCGCGCCCGAGGTTCCGGCGCCCTTTGCGGGCGGCGCGGCGCCGGTTGCGGGAGGCGATGGCACCACGCCGATGGCGGTCGCCGTCGCGGCGGCTCCGGCCCCGAGCGCGCCGATCGAGCGCGGGCTCGAGGGTGAGGAAGCCGTCGGCAGCCAACTTGGCATCTGGCTTCTCGGGCAGCGGCCGTCGTTGATACGCAACCCGAGCTTCAACCTGAGTTTCCCGCTTCCGGCGGGCTATCCGGACTACGTGCGGCCGGACCATCCCGGCCGCCTGAACCTGCAGGAAGCCTACGAGTTCAACGCGATGGTCGAGCAGACACGCCGCGACTATCTGGAAGGAATCGCCGCGCGGGCCGCGTCCGAGACGATCCCGGAGCATATCACCCTGAAGGTGCCGGCGCGGTTGCTGCGGCGCGAGCCGGGCAAGCCGAACGAGCTTCGACTCGCAGGCTACGGAAAGCTTCTCGTGAATCATGATCTCCAGCCGTCGATCCCGGCGGCGCTGCGGACGCTGCAGATGGACGTCGGCAACAAGATGGCACGGGTGTTCCTGCGGGAAAGCGCACCCCTGCCGCTGCCGCTGCCCGATGAGCTTCGCGCGATGGACCCGCCGCCCGACCCCACCGGGCGCCCCGGGAACGAACTTTTCCCCGCCGACGAAATCTTCCTGCGCGTCACGCTGGCCCTGTCCGACCCGCAGGTTCTGCTGCCCAACGACGTGGAGCGCGCGGGGATCAACCGCGGACCCGCGGCGGAGATCCGTGCGCAGGTGCTCGAGGCCAGACTCTTCCGCAAACCCCGCACGCGCAGCAACGAGCCGCCGGCGCCGGAGACCCTGCTGGCAAGCTGGCGGCGCGACGCGGCGACGGCGACAGCCGGGTCCGCGAACCTCAAGACGCTCGAAGCCTTCGCGGGGACCTATGCCTCGGGGGTCGAGGACGGGCGCCTTCTGAGCCTGTCGAACTGGTATCTGGAAGCGACCGGCGCGCCGCGCACCCTTGGCCCGATGGGCGTCGCGCCCGACGTCGCGGCGCACCACGCCGACCTGATCATCCGGGCGAACGCGGTGCTCGAACGCACCCCGGACCGCGCGTTCGCACCCGACCTGTTGCAAATGCTGCTGGAGCAGCTCGTCGATCCGCTCTCGCGCGATGGCATGGTCCCGCCCGGGTTCTTCGGCGAACGCGGCAGTCTCAACGAGATCACGCAGGCCAAGATCCTGAAGGAGGCGCAGCCCAAGCTTGCCGACTACATCCGGGCCCGCGCGCCCGAGCTGCCCCTGCCCGTGCGCTCGCGCGGGATCGCCCAGTTGGGGAACTACGACATCGGCGCAGAGGTGTTTTCCTATGCTCTGCAGCCCGAAGAGCTGACCTACCTGCCGACACCGTCGCGGAACCGCAGCCTCGACGGGGCGCTCGACGGGCTTGGCGACGCGCTGGCCGTGCCACTCGGCACCGCCGAGGCGCTTCTGACCCAGCTGGAGCAGGATGCAATGCCCGGACGCAGCGTGCCCGCGCGGCTCGACATGCGGCTCGTCTCGGCGCGGGCGGTGCCGCAGACCGGCGGGCCCATCACGCTGGACGAACTTCAGCGTGTCGTGCTGACCTGGGAGCCGGAGACGCTGCAGATCACCGCCGACATGGAGGGCCGGCAGCCGCTCATGACGCGCGATTTCGCCCCGAAGGCCACCGGGGGCGCAGAGGCCCTGCCGGTGCCGGACGAGGTCTACGCCACCACCGCCGAGACGATCCTCGGCGCCTGGGCCTCGCGCCACGGCACGCCGGAGGAGCTGGCCCGCAACCTCGCCTCGAGCAGGGAGTTCCGCCGCCGGATGGGTCAGGTGCCGCAAAGCGTCATCGATGCCCGCGCGCTCGAGGAAGCGCAGCGCGTGATCGCCTCGGCACCGGACAGTTTCTGGATCGGGCTCGCGGTGCAGATGGGCGACTACGACGCCGCAGGCCAGCGGATCCCGCTGAGCGACGTCGCCGTCTTCCCGATCCCCAGCCGCATGGGCGAGAACGTCGACGGGGTGCCGGGGCTGCGTTTTGCCAAGAGCGCCGCCTTCGACCACCTGCCCGCCACGCCCGCCGAATACGAGATGATCACCAGCATCGACGGCCCGCGCAATGCGCTGCTCTTCGCCCATGTCACCCTCGCGGAGGAGCAGGACCGCCGCCGCGGCCTCGAGCTGATGCGGCCCGACCGGCTGCTGTTCCTGCGCGAAGATGGCAACGGCGGCGTGAGCGTGGTGCTGTCAAAGCAGCTGGAAGCCGCCCCGCGGCTCGGACTCGCAGTGCCCGCCGCAGCAGCCGCTTCCGCCGTTCCGGCAGCCGTGGCGCCGGCACCGGCGGACGCCTCCGGCGCGGCAGCGGCTGTGCCCGCATTCTCCGGTCCCGTGCCCGCCTTCACGACGCCGGAGACCCTTTTGCTGGACGGCGAGGGTCTCGATCTGCTGGCGCTGTCGCTTCAACCGGACCTCTACGATGCCCGCGCCTTCCGGCGCATGCTGGTCGAACGCGTCGCCCTCGAGCGCAGGGGCCAGAAGACGGGGAACACCCCGCAATGGGGGCCATTCTTCGCGAACCCGGAGCTCGAGCTGTCCCCGGCGCTGGTCGAGGGGCTGCTCCCGGCCTTCGCCGCGTGGAGCGCCGCCCGTGCCGCCGCCCTGCCCGAGCAGATGCGGCTGTCGGTGGGGCTGTCCGGACCGCACCCGGAAACCGGTTGCCGGGAGGCGCGGCCGCTGCCGCAGGCCTACGTCGCCGATCGCGCCGCCGTCGCGCAGATCGCGCAGATCCTGCCCGGCGCGATGCCGCAAGCGCCGGTGTCCCCCGCCAGCGACGCAACCAAGCCCGGCGGCCCGCCCCTGCACGTGGTGGTGGGCCGACCGTCTCACCCGTCGGGCGCCGGGGGGGCTTCGGAATGCGATTTCATCGAACTTCGCGGAACGTCGAGCGACCTGTCGACCGCCCGCACCGGGATCGACGCCGGAGCGGCACCCTATGTCGATGCGCTGGTGCTGGCGGAGACGCCGCTGGTCGCGCGGGTGACGCCCTCGGGTCCGCAGGCCATAGACTACCTGCTCAGCACGGCGGACGTGAGCCTGCAGCCGCTGACGCCCGGACCCGGCGACCAGCCCGGCCTGCGCGGCGTACTGGTGATCCGGGCCGGGGTGACGGCCGTGGAGACCTGGCAGTTCGACAAGACCACGCGCGGGGTGGTCCGGGCCGAGCGCTACGAAGAGGACGCCTGGCAGAGCCTGCTGCCGTCGCGGGACACCTCCTCCTACGACATCCTCGGGCTGCGCCTCGGCGCGCCGCTGTCCGAGGTCGAGACCATGGTGGCCGGGCGGATGCCGGACGCGGTCCGCCATGTCTCGCCGCCGGTGGCGAAGGCGGGGATCTACGACCATGCCCTGGGCTTCAGCGGCCCCGACCGCCGCGAGGTCATCCTGTCGATCTACGACCCGTCAGACGAGGCCAAGGGCGCCGTCGCGCTCATGCGCTATCGTTACCTGCCGCCGGGCACCGCGACGGTCGACGCGGTCCGCAAGGCGGTGACGGACAAGTACGGCCCGCCCGACCGCGAGAACGGCGACGCCCTGGCCTGGGGCGTCCCTTCGCAGGAGCTCGACCCGAACGAGGTCTGCGGCGGCCACAAGACCCTGCGCGGCAGCAATGCCCTGCGGCTTGCGCCGGAAAAGACCCGGGAAGAGATCATCGCGCAGTCCCCGGACGGGAGCTACCTGCAACCGGAATGGGGTTACTACGGCTGGCCCTCGGCCTTCGCCGACTACGCGGAGTACCAGCGCGCGCAGGCCGAGCCCTATTGCGGCCCGGTGGTGCTGGCCCGGATCCGCAGCGATGCCTACGAGGCGGGATCGGTCGACCTGACGGTCTGGCTTCTCGACAAGCCCGAGGCCGAACGCCGCGCCGCCGCGGCGGCCGAGACGGCGGAGGCGCCGGAACTCGACATGGACCTCTGATCGCCGCGGGCGGCGGTGACCGGCGATCCGGCCCGCCCGCTGATCCGCAACCGTGCCTCTCGGAGCCGGCGTCGCGAAGATCAGGTCCCCGCCTTCGCTGCGGCGGCGCCGCGCGTTTCTCCGGAGCAAGCTTGGATTGCAGCTCTGCGACCGGTACCCCCGCGTTTCACCGGCGGGCACGCGGAGCCATGCCAAACACTCGTGCCTCAGGTCCAGCCTCCGGGGCCGCGGATCAAAAGGGGCAGGGCGCTCCGGCGTGACCGTTCGGTCTCACAAAGACCCTCCGGCGGTCGATCCACGGCAGGCCAGAACGCGGCGGATGGAAGATGCCGGATCGGTGGTGTAAGCGATTCTTGCGGAAGCCACTGCCGCGGCCTGACGAACGAGGCCGCCCGGGGGGCTTCAGACTGGTCATGGGGAAGGAACCGAAGCGTGTCGTCATTGTCCTTGTGTGGGGTCTCGAAAGCCCGCGTGTCTGCCCTCAGGCTTTGCGCCACGGGCATTGTCCTGACCCTGACCCTGGCCGCCTGTGGCGGTGGCGGCGGTGGGGGCAGTTCGTCCGGAGGCAACGCCCCGGCCGCCGGGAAGGACATCGACACCCCGGTCTTCGAGACCTACTCGACCGATCACAACGGCTATTCCCGGGTGCGGCTGCAAACCGGCACCGACGCCGGGGACAACGCGATCCTCGGGCAGTTCGACGATGCCAACCCGGACAGCCCGAGCGGGTATCGCAACCTGATCGCCCAGACCGAGGCGCGCTTTGTCGAGAACATGACGATCGAGGTCATCGCCGAGGTCTCGGGCTCGGGCGACGACGAGAAGATCGAGCGCATCCTGCGACTGACCGCGGATCAGGCGCCGTTCGACAACGTCGACCGGGACGGCAACCTCATTGCCTCGGGGCAGTACTATTTCCGGGGCGGGGCCGAGGTCTATGCCAGCGTCGATGGCGGAAGCCTGCAGCGCGGCGTTGGTGATCTTGAGAACATGATCGTCGATTTCGACAGCGAGACGGTGACGATCAACATCCGGACGCCCTACGATCCCGCCGCAGGGTCCGAGATCGAGACCGCGATCCAGGCCTCGAACCTGTCTCTCAACGTGCTGACCGGCGCCTTCGGCGGGGCCGTCGAGATGACCTCGCGCTCCGCCGACACCGGCCAGCTTCTCTCGTCGACGGGACAGCTGCGCGGCAACCTCAACGGGGACGAGGAAGGCCTGTCGCGCCTCGTCGAGAACATGACGACCTCGGGGCTCTTCACCGCGGGGAGCGATGGCGACCGGCTGCGGGCTGACGGCGTCTTCTGGGGCAGCCAGCTCAACTATGGCGACTAGGCGCCGGCTCGCGGCGCTGCTGTCCTGCCTCCTCGCCATCGCCCCGCAGGTGGTGGCGGCGCAGGCGACGGACCTGTCGTTGCGGGACCTGACGCAACTGGTGACCTCCGAGAGGCTGCGGACCTACGCGCTGGCGCGCGGGCTGGTTTCGGGCGGACCGGATCTTGGCACCGCGCTCGATCTCAAGCAGCTGCTGCGCCGGCAGGGCTTCTACCTCGAAGACACCGGCTGGCAAAGGCTCGTGGCCGAGCAGGCGCTTTATCCCCAGATCAGCTACGTGCCGAACATGAACGGCGGCTCGCCCAACGAACGGCTGGAGTTTGGCGGCCTGACCTTCCGTCTGCGCGACGACCTCGTGGCGCGTGGCGGCTTCGCGGTCGGCGCCACCTACGACGGTGTTCTCCGCTACGGCTGGGACAGCGGGCGGTATCTGCAGCTTCAGGCGCAGTTGGGCGGGCTCTACGCGCCGGAGCCCGACCTGGGCACGACCCGTGCGCGGCTTGCGCTCTGCTCCCGCAACCACGTGACGGAATGGCAGTTCCTCGACCTCTGCCTGACCCACTACGAAGATCGGCGCGAGCTTCAGGACGTGACGCGGGACGAGGCGCGGCTCGGCGTCAGCACGCTCTTCGAGAGCGGGGCGAACCGCCACGAGCTTGGGCTGTCGCTGACCCGCCAGCGCATCGACGAGCGCTATCGCAGCCTTGCGGAGATCGGTCTCGAGTCGGTCTGGGCGGGGTCCGCGACACGGCTTTCGCTCGAGTACGGCGCGCCGACCGGGGACGAGACCGGCGCCTTGCTGACCGCTGCGGGCGAGATCCGCTGGCCGGTCGCCGGACAGGTGGTCGGGCTCGGGCTGTCGCTCTCGCACTCGCCCGAGACGATGTTCCTGGGAGACGCCCGGCGCGATCGCAGCCTCGGCGTGACCGGCCTGCTGGCCATCGACGGCAACCTCGTGCTGACGGCCGCCTACAGCCGGACCTGGTCGACCGTGAGCTTCTTCGAAGACGAACTGGTCAGCTTCGGGGTGTCCTACAGTTTTCCCTGACGGGACAGGGCGCTTGCGTGGCGTGGCGTGTGAGAGGGGCAGGGGCCGTTGTTGCCGTGCGCCATGCCCACGCGACACTGGGCCCGCAGATCCGGCCTCGCTTCCCGGAGATTTCCCGCGCTGACCGTCGCAGCGCGAAAGTCCGCACCGTGATTTGGGGTCTGCTCCAATCTTGATGGAGCAGACCCGGGCGAACGAACCCTTGCACCGAGCTGCGGACCATCGGGCTGCCAAAGGAACCACTAGCGGGCTGCCCGGCCTCGCCAGTCAGACCCTGATCCGCAGCCAGCGCCCCGGGTCCTCGACGGCCTTCGCCCCGCCGGAGCAAAGTCAGTCGCTGCGTTTCCGGGGATCGTCAGGCAGCAGTCCCGCCAGATGGCGCCGCCGGGCGTCGACGCCGGGAAGCGCCCGAAGGGTTTCAACGCAACGCTCGAGCGTGGGCAGATCGGTGCGCGCCCTCGAGAGGGTCAGGCGGGGCGTCGCGATGGGTCGTCCGAGATGGTTCGACACCATGGCGTCGAAGGGCAGCAACGCGCTGTCGACGCTGCAGTCGGCCATGGCGGAGCGTGCGATGATCTGCTCCGCCATGCCGCCGGGCGCGCGGCCGTCGGTCCGCATCGAGGCGCAGACCACCGCGGTTTCGGCACGGATGGGGCGAAGCCCGGCCGCACGGACCCGCTGGATGATGTCCCTGTCCTCGCCGGAGGGGATGGAACGGTAGCCGCCGACCGAGAGATAGGCGCCTCTCTGGAAGCCGAGGTTGGCACCTCCCGCGGTGTTGAGCCCGATGCCCCCGGGGCCCACCGGGTCCATCAGCTGCTCGAACTCCATCGCGAGCGTCGCGAAGGCGGATTCCTCGCGCTGGCGGAGCAGGAAGAGGCTCGGGAAAGAGGCCAGCTCCTGCTCGGAGACCTCGATGCGCCCGAGGACCGCGGGCGCGTCGTGCAGAGCGGATTCCATTTCGGCCTGCCAGTCCGGGTGGGGCAGGCAATCGGCATCGGTGGAGAGAAGAATGCCGGCGCGCGGTGCGGCCTGGAGGGCGATGGCATGTCCGAGACGGCGCGCGCGGCCGACGCCGCCGCGGGCGTAGCGAGCTTCGGCGACGATCATCGGCCAATCGGCCCTGCGTGCCAGAGACAGAGCGACGTCCGCCGTGTCATCGCTGGTGTTGTTGACGGCCAGGACGATCCCGGCGGGCGCCGTGCCGGACTGCGCGAAGAGACCTGAGAGGCAGGCCGCAATGAAGTTCTCTTCGTTGCGCGCGGGCACGACGACGACGGACGTGACCTTGGCGAAGTCGTCCGGCCGCACGGTCTGGACGCGGATCCCCGTCATCGCGCCGCCTCCGCGATGTCGATGCGGTAGTCGGGCCCCGGCCGCAGGCAGCGGAACGCCCGCGGCGTGGCATCACGGTAGAGGTCCAGGGCCTCGTGCCCCTGAAGCGAATTGCCGCTTGGCCCCAGCCAGCTGACGCAGATCAGGTCGGCTTCGGGCCAGCGTCGGTCGATCTGTTCCGCGAGGTCGCGAATCCCCGGCGCGTCCAGGAAATAGAGGATCTCCGACAACAGGATCAGGTCGTGATCGCCGCCCGGCAAGGGCGCGGGAAGGTAGGCCCGGACGAAGCGACCCTGCGGGACGGCCCGCCGGGCGGCGTCGAGCGCGGTCTCGACGGCATCGACGCCCGTATAGCTTTCGCAGCGCGTCGCGATGTGCCGGGCGAGTTCGCCGTTGCCGCATCCAAGCTCGAGGACGGAGCGGTATCTCGGCCTTGGCAGGGCGGCGCAGGTGGCGCGGAATTTCTCCTGCTCGTAGGGGCTTTGGCGAAAATCCCAGGGATCGTCGCTCTCGGCGTAAAGAGCCGCCAGGTGATCCGGTGCCACGCCGCTCATTCCGGGTGCTCCTCGAAGAACAGCTCGTCGCCGTGGAGGAAGAGCCGGACAAAGGGGGGATCGAGCGTGAAGCCTTCCGGGTCGTCGCAGATGATGTCGCCAAACTGGCTCTGGTGTGCGGCAATCGCCCGCGCCTTGATGAGGCGCACGTCCCTGGTGTCGAGGCGAACCTCCCGCGTCTGCGGGAGGCCGGACCGGAAATCGCTGTCCGCCCACCGCGACCAGATGGGATAAAAGAAGAGTCGGGCGCCGGACAGCCGCGCGGCCTGCCGTGCGATCTCGGCGGTCGCTTGATGGTCGCAGTGCGGGTCCGTCGGCGCGGTCGCGAAGAGGCACCGGGCCCCGAGCCGCGACAGCAGGGATGACAGCTGCCGGGCAAGCGCGGGAATGCCGGTGTCGGAAGAGGTCATGCCGGCGTCAGGCAGCCCGAGGCGGGTGATGTCCGCGGGCGAGCCGCCGAGTTCCCTGACCGATGCCTCGAGTTCCGCCGCACGCAGGGAGGCGCGGGCCTCGGCAGGCCAGGCGGTGGATCCGGGATGCGACTGCGTGCCATCGGTCATGAGCACGACGTGGGCCCCGTGGGTGGCGAAGGCATGTGCAAGCAGGCCCCCGCAGCCCAGGGCCTCATCGTCCGGGTGCGGTGCCAGCACGACGATCGGGCGATGCCCGGTCAGGATCGCAAGCACCGTATCGAGCGCGAGGGAGCGGTGCTCACAGGTCATCGTCGAGCCACTCCCTGAGCGGTTTCCCGGATCCAAGGTAGGCCTGCCCCGCGCGCAGCAGGAACGCGTCGCGGGTCGCCTGTCGCATGTAGCAGGCGAGGTCTCGCGCATGCTGGCCGGTCGGGTCGTCGGTCGTGAACATCGACAGGCCGACCGAGCGCTCGACGGCGGCGATGGCGTCCTGCCCGAGCTCTTCGGTGAGCAACCGGCAGGACACCGACAGGACGGCTGCCTCCTCGGGCGCGGCATGGCCATCCGGACCGGAGGCGAACCGCGCGGCCCGCAGGATGGCCGGCCACGCGGCGACCGCCCGGACGGAGATCGGGGCAAGCCGCATCAGGTGGGCTTCCGCGTCCTGCTGTCCCCGCTCGCGCAGCACCCGGCCCGCGTGCTGGATCAGCCCGACGATGCCGCCGAGTGTGACGGCAGCGATGCGCCAGGTGCCCCCGACGAAAAAGGGCTCGACAGTGTAGACGCCGGGGCCTCCGATGGGCTCGGCGGCGAGCCCGTCGCAGTCGAAGGTGCCGGAGCAGGACGCCTGCATCCCCGCCATGTCCCAGCTGTCGTGGTCATGGCGGGCAGGGTCCGACGCGTCGATTAGGAAAAGCTGCAGTTCCGGTCCGCGCCCGGCGGTGACGATGGCCTTGTCGACAAGGCCGAGCCCCGAGGCGAAGCGCTTGGCGCCCGAAAGCCGTCCTTCCGGCGTCGCAGAGACCGGCCGGGCGGGCACGTCCGCGCCCCAGACCCCGAACAACCCTCCGCCGGCGGCGTCCGCCAGTCTTTGCGATGCGACCTGTGGATCGGCGTAGTGGCGTATGAGCTGGAGCGCGTTGGCGTGTCCTTCGAGCAGCCGCCCAAGCGACAGGTCCCGTTCCGCCGCATCCCGCAACGCCCGCGCGAGCGCTTCGCTGCCGACGCCGTCACCCGAGATCGTCTCCGCGAGCCCGCATAATGTGGCTGCCGCATCCGGCGAATGACCGATCGGCGTGCTGTCGGCTGGGCAAGCCTGCGCCAGAGGTTCCTCCGGCCCCGTGGGCGCGGGCGATATCGATTGTCGATTGGCCACAGTCATACGCAACTCCTGAGCTCTTCGGGCGTCGGGGATGTTTCGCAGGTCTGCTGGCTGAACACGGGCGCGCGACCACGGTTCCGGGACGAAAGTGCATTGGGTGCGTTTGCAATCCTTGCATGTCGCAGTTAATTGCGCGGGCCTCTCGGGTGCGCATGCATGACTTGGCCCAACGGCTGAATCGCCTTCCGGACGCCTGCCTTGCGGCGCATGGACATGTCCGGGGACTGGTCGAATCGGGGCACTTCCGATCAGCCCACACGGCAGGAGCATTCGCGTTCAACCGCGGGTGAGGCGATGTGATATTACGGAAAATAAGGGCTTATTTGCAATTGCCTCGTCGCGCCCATGGATGTCGATGATCGCGGGTGTTGGCCCACGGGCGTGGAAACCTCGCTGACCGGACTGCGCGTGGTACCAGAGGATGGCGACTTCGCCCGGGCGCGCGGCGAGACTGACCCCGTCGCCCTCAGCTCCGGGGGCGTGTCTTCTGGGGGTCGTAGTGGGGGAAGCTCGCAACCTTGGCGGGGTAGCGCTTGAGGTGGCCGTCGAGCTGGCCGACCTCGACCTCGGTGCCGACATCGGCATGGGCGACGTCGATCCTCGCCAGCGCGATCCATTGCCCGGTGCGGGGCGAGCGCATGGCGGAGCAGATCTCGCCCACCTGCGCGCGGCCGATGCGGATGCAGTCGCCGTGGGCCACGGCGTTCTGGCCCTCGATCTCGAGACCGACGAACTTGCGGGCGGGATGCTCCTTGCGGCGCAGAAGGGCGTCTCGGCCGACGAAATCCGCGGTCTTGGACTTCAGCGGCACGGTGAAGCCGATGCCCGCCTCGAAGGGGTCGGTCTGGTCCGAGAAATCGTAGCCCGCGAAGACCAGCCCCGCCTCGATCCGTACCAGGTCGAGCGCCGCGAGCCCCATGGGCTTCATCCCCAGCGGCTGGCCCGCCTCCCAGATCGCGGCGAAGACCTCGGCGCCGTCCTTGGGGTGGCAGAAGACCTCGTAGCCGAGCTCGCCGGTGTAGCCGGTGCGCGAGATCACCACCGGCACGCCCTCGGGCCCGCCGAGCCGGGCGGGGGTGAAGCGGAACCAGCCCATCTCGTCAAGCTGCGGCCGGTGCGGCGCGGTCCAGAACAGCGCCGAGATCAGCGCGCGCGATTTCGGCCCCTGCACCGCGAGGTTGTGCATCTGGTCGGTGGAGGAGCGGATCATCACCTCGAGCCCCAGCCGCGCCGCCTCTTCCCGCATCCACGCGCCACCCGCGTCGGTGCCGCCGATCCAGCGGAAATTCTGCTCGCCCAGCCGGAACAGCGTGCCGTCGTCGATCATGCCGCCGTGCGGGTAGCACATCGCCGAATAGACCACCTGTCCGATGCCCAGCGTCTCGACGTTGCGGGTCAGCACCCAGTTCAGCAGCGCCTCGGCGTCGGGGCCGGTGATCTCGAACTTGCGCAGTGCCGAGAGATCCATCACCACCACGCCCTCGCGGCAGGCCCGGTAGCTTTCCACCCGGTCGCATTCGGGGAAGGTGTCGGGCAGCCAGAAGCCGTTGTAATCGGCGAAGTCGCGGGTCATCGCGGCGAAACTGTCGTGGAAGGCGCTTTCGCGGGTCATGATCGGATCCTCGTCGGGGGTCGGGCGCCAGGCGGTGGCGCGGGAAAAGCGCTCGGCCGCGCCATAGGTGCGCACATGAATGTCGGTGAGGTGCCAGCCGTTGGCGGCAGAGGTGTCGTCCGGGCAGGCCGAGGAGACGCAGACCAGATCGGTGAGCGCGCGCAGCAGCACGTAGTCGCCGGGCCGCGACCAGGGTTCGTCCGCGACCATGAGTCCGTGGGCGTCGATGGCAGTGTTGAAGAAGAAGTTGGCCGCCATCCAGCCGGGACGGCCGGGGATGCCGTACGCGGCGAGCTGGCCATTGAAATTGTCCGAGCAGTTGGCGTGGCCGGGATAGCCGATGTCGTCGTAATACTTGGCGTTGCAGGCCAGCGCGAAGGCGTCATGGCGGCCGCAGGTGTCCTGCACGACCTCGACCAGCGGGGTGAGGTCATGATCGAAGTATTTCCCGTGCAGCCCGGGCATCGGGTAGTCGTGGCCCTGGATCGTGCGGGTGGTGGTGACGTCGAGCGGGTGGAAGATGCCACGATCGACCTTGCGGGCGTCGAAGCACTGGAAGTCGGTACACTGGCGCCCGTCCACGTCCATGATCTGGATGAACTCGCCCTTGGCGACGCGATAGGCGCGGGCGGTGGCCGAGGCGACGCGCAGGTCGAGCACCGGATCGGCGAGCGGATCGGGCAGGGCGAATTGCCCGGCCTTGCGCGCCTCGGCGCGGGTGAGGGTGACGGTCAGGGGCGTCGCGGTGGCCTGCGCCTCGAAATCGGGGGCCGGCGCCGGGGCGGCGATGACCAGCCAGCCGGGCGCCTGCGCCGTGGCCTCGGCGCGGTCACCCGCGGGGCTGACATCCGAGAAGAGCCCCACGGTCCGGGCGCCGGCGTCGATGCCGCGTCGCGCCAGGCCCCGCCGCAGCCGGTCGACCCCCGGCGCGCCGCTCTCGAGCACGGACCGGAGGCCATCGCCCGGGGCGTCGGCGCTCAGGCCCAGCAGGCCTGCGTCCACGCGCCCGTCGGGATGGGCGGCCAGCAGGTCGCAGGGCTGGCCGCCCTCGGTGTTGGTGACGGAGACCCGGTCGCCTTGCCTCAGCTCGACCAGCAGCGCCCCGCCGCCGGGGACGGTGTGGCGTTCCTCGCGCGGGGCGAGGGTGTAGGCCGCAGCGCGCCGGGGCCGAGAGGGGCTCGGGGCACCGGGGCGGAAGGGGTGGCCGATTCTGTCGAGCAAGGTCGGTCTCCATCGAAGAAAAAATCCGGGGGCAAACGCGGTCCCCCGGACCAGGGGAAGGGGTGGACGTCCGTCTTCAGTTGCGAAGATAGGCTTCCATGCTGTCGTCGAGCGCGTCCTTCCACGGCGTGTGGTGGACGGGCGCCATGGTGCCGGTGATCACCGATTCATAGCAATTGTTGCGGAAGGCCATGATGTCCTTCGCCTTGTGTTTCTTCCACTGCATGAAGGCCTCGGTGGCGCCGTCGACGTCGAAGCTCGGGTAGTCGGTGTCGGCGATCAGCTCCTTGATGTAATCCGCCTGGTACTCGATGGCGTATTTCACATCGTCCGAGACCTCTTCCCGGACTTCCCGTTCCTTGACGTCGGCTTCCAGCACGGCCTTGTCCTCGGGCACCGCGATGCGGTCCATGATGATGTCGCGGACATACCAGGCCTGGGCGTCGAACATGTTGAAAGTGAACCACTGGTCCTGCATCCCGAGGTAGAACATCTTGGGATTGTGGACGTAAACCACGCCCTTGTAGAGATCCGTGGTCGCCAGCCGGTTCGCGGTCTTCAGGCGCAGGTCGTCCGGCAGGAACGGGAAGTAGTGCTTGTAGCCGGTGCAGAGGATGATCGCGTCGACGTCCTTGCTGCTGCCGTCGCTGAAGTGGACGGTCTTGCCTTCGACGCGCTCCATCGCGGGTTTTTCTTCCCAGTTTTCCGGCCAGTTGAAGCCCATGGGCGCCGAGCGGTAGCAGCTGGTGATCGAGTTGGCGCCGTATTTCCAGCACTGCGACCCGATGTCCTCGGCGGAGTAGGACGCGCCCACCACCAGCACGTCCTTGCCGGCGAATTCGCGGGCGTCGCGGAAATCATGCGCATGCACGATGCGGCCGTTGAACTGGTCGAAACCGGGGTATTCCGGCACGTTGGGCGAGGAGAAGTGCCCCGAGGCGCAGATCACGTGGTCGAAGCGCTCCTTGTAGACGCGGTCTTCGGTCATGTCGTGTACGGTGACCTCGAAGTCGCCCGTCTCGGTGTCGTATTCCACCCAGCGGATGACCGAGGAGAAGCGGATCCACTTGCGGACGTCGGCCTTGAGCACGCGGCCCTCGATATAGTCGAAGAGCACGGCGCGCGGCGGGTAGGAGGCAATCTGCTTTCCGAAGTGTTCCTCGAAGGAATAGTCGGCGAATTCCAGGCCCTCCTTGGGGCCGTTGGACCACAGATAGCGATACATCGAGCAATGCACCGGCTCGCCGTTCTCGTCCACGCCGGTGCGCCAAGTGTAGTTCCACAGCCCGCCCCAGTTCGACTGCTTCTCGAAGCAGACCACTTCCGGGATCTCGGCGCCCTTGGCGGCGGCGGACTGGAAGGCGCGCAACTGGGCAAGGCCGGAGGGGCCGGCGCCGATGATGGCTACTCGTTTGGTCATTGGTGGTCTCCCGTTGGTGTCACTTTATGGTATGAACCAAAAATTAAAA
Organism: Salipiger thiooxidans; assembly: GCF_900102075.1. Classification (GTDB taxonomy): domain Bacteria; phylum Pseudomonadota; class Alphaproteobacteria; order Rhodobacterales; family Rhodobacteraceae; genus Salipiger; species Salipiger thiooxidans. Next base: position 32,915 of record NZ_FNAV01000026.1, read on the forward strand.
TTGGTTCTTTTGGTTGTTACTGGTTTGGTCCAAAAGTTTTCTGCTGGTCAACGAATTTTCTTTAGGGGAATATCCGTGGCGTGGGGAAATGCGCGGATTTGCCCTCATTTTAAGCGACGGGGGACCACATGAGCGCCGTGTCACTGGCCCAACGCCTTGCCGTTTCGGGAAGCCTGCCCCGACTCAGCGTGCAGGATCGCGCGCCCATCCGCATCGGCGCGCTGGTGCCGCTGACCGGTGCAGAGCTGTTCTGGGGGCGGCCGGGGCTCGACGGGTGCCGGATCTGGGTCGACTGGATCAACGAGCACGGCGGCATGATGGTCGGCGGGCGCCGGCATCTGGTGGAGCTGGTCGAGGTCGACAGCGCGCTTGGCGCCGAGGCGACGCTCGAGGCGGCGCGGCAGATGGTCGAGACCCGCAAGGTGAGGCTGGTGCTGACGCTCGGCGGGCGCGACATGGGGCTGGCGCTGGCCTACCTGATGGACCGGCGGGTGCTGACCGCGACGCTGCTGCCCTCGGACCTGTCGCCGGATCACCGCACGCTGATCGCCCCCGCCGAGGTGCATCCCTTCTTCAATGTGACCGGCGTCGAATGGCTGGCGCGGCACAAGCCCGAGGCGCGCCGCGTGGCGCTCTGCTCGCAGGCGGACGAGATGGGGCTGCCCTCGCTCGCCACCTACCGCGCCGCCTGCCGGGTGGCGGGGCGCGAGATCGTGGAAGAGGTCCAGTATGATGCCGAGACCGGCGACGCCGAGGCCATCCTGCAGCAGATGCTGGCGGCAGAGCCGGATGTGCTCTGCTGGTGCTCCTCGGCGCCGCCGATGATCGAGGCGCTGACGGTCGCTGCCTACAAGGCGGGCTTTCGGGGGGAGATACTCGCCTGCACCTGCGATCACTACGACCGCCTGATCGCGCAGACCTCCTCCGCCTTCATGGAGCGCTTCACCTTCCAGTTTCCGGATTTCGACGATCCGGCGCTGGAGCGGGCGGAGTTCTTCTTCCGCCGTCCCAAGACCTTCTTCGACACGTTCAACGAGCGTTTCCCCGACGAATGGACGGCGGTTAGCTGGGAATACGCCGCGATCCTCGACCGCTGGCACGACGCGGTGGAGGTGGCCGACAGCCTCGCCACGCCCACGGTGCTGGCCGCGCTCAAGCGCGGGCGCAGCATGCCGCACACCTTCGGCATGGCGCGCTGGTGGGGCACCGAGGTCTACGGCATCGACAACGCGCTGGTCGGCGACTGGCCGGTGGTGGCGATCCGCGACGGCAAGGCGCAGATCCAGGAGTTCGGCTCGGTGCTGAACTGGCTCGAGGCGCATGGCGCCACGCTGATCGAAGAGCTGGGGGCTACGGGGCAGCTCTGGCACCAGCGCGTGAAACCGGACCTGGCGCATGCCATGTCGGATACGGAGGACTGAGACCTTGCCCATCAAGAAGCGCAGCGCGGCGCTGTCGCAGAACCCCCATGCGGTCGGCGAACCGCGCGAGAAGAACCTCGAGGTGGCTATCGGCCGGCAGGTGCGCGAGCTGCGCAAGCGCCAGCGGATGACCGGCGGCGATCTGGCGGGCAAGACCGGCCTGTCGGTGGGGATGCTGTCGAAGATCGAGAACGGGGTGATCTCGCCCTCGCTCAACACCATGTCGGCGCTGGCCAACGCGCTTGGGGTGCCGCTGGTGCAGCTGTTCTCGGGCTTCGAGGAGCCGCGCGGCGCGATGCACGTCAAAGCGGGGCAGGGGGCCGAGATCGAGCGCGCGGGCACCCGTGCCGGGCATCAGTACAACCTGCTGGGCCATATCGGCTCGAACAACTCGGGCGTGGTGGTGGAACCCTACCTGCTGACGCTCACCGACGAGTCGGAGCGCTTCCCCACCTTCCAGCACGAGGGCATCGAGTTCCTCTACATCCTCGAGGGCCGGGTCAGCTATCGCCACGGCGACCAGACCTATCTTCTGGAGCCCGGCGACGCGCTGCTCTTCGATTCGGACGCGCCGCATGGCCCGGAGGACATTCTCGAGCTCCCGCTGCGGTATCTCTCGGTGATCACCTACCCGCAGGCGGCCTGAGAGTGCTCGGTCTGCTCAAACTCTGAGCGAAATCGGCCGACTTACCGGCGATGCGATCAACAAACGGGCAATTTCCGACTGACGACGGAAATCTCCCTCCGAGGTCGAGAACTTTCTTGAAGAGAAAATAGGTTTCCCCTTAGTGATGTTTTCAGCGGCGCACCCGCGCCAAGGATCTATTCATTGCGGAGGACACCATGTGTGGCATCGTTGGGCTGTTCCTGAAGAAGGATGACCTGCGCCCGAAGCTGGGCGATATGCTGACCGATATGCTCATCACCATGACCGACCGCGGCCCGGACAGCGCCGGGATCGCGATCTATGGCGATGCGGCCGAGGGCAGCACCAAGATCACCGTGCAATCCAAGGCGCCGGAGACCGAGTTCGACGGGCTCGAGGCGGCGCTCTCCGAGACGCTCGGCGCGCCGGTGACCGCGACCGTCGTCGACACCCACGCGGTGCTGATCGTCCCCGAGGACAAGGCCTCCGACGCCATCGCCGCGCTGGAAGACCGCGGGCTGCGCATCATGGGCTCGGGCGCCTCGATGGAGATCTACAAGGAAGTGGGCCTGCCCAGGGACGTGGCCGCGCGCTTCAACCTCCGCTCCATGGGCGGCAGCCACGGCATCGGCCACACCCGCATGGCGACCGAAAGCGCCGTGACCACCATGGGCGCGCACCCGTTCTCGACCGCCGAGGACCAGTGCCTCGTGCACAACGGCTCGCTGTCGAACCACAACCAGATGCGCCGCAAGCTTGCCAAGAAGGGCGTCTTCACCCGCTCGGAAAACGACACCGAGGTGGGCGCGGCCTACATCTCGTCGCGCATCGCCGACGGCGCGTCGCTGGGCGAGGCGCTGGAGGGCACCATCGACGATCTCGACGGGTTCTTCACCTTCGTGACCGGCACCAGGAACGGCTTCGGCGTGGTGCGCGACCCCATCGCCTGCAAGCCCGCGGTGATGGCCGAGACCGACGATTACGTCGCCTTCGCCAGCGAATATCGCGCCTTCGCCGACCTTCCGGGGATCGAGGCCGCCCGTGTCTGGGAACCCGAACCCGCCACCGTCTACTTCTGGGAACGCTGAGCCATGACCACCACTCTGGACAAGACCGTGCTCGACATGACCGCCACGGACCTGCGCACGGTCAACACCACGCTGCAGGCCGCCGCCAAGGCGCAGGCCAACGGCGCCTATGTCATCACCAACCCGCGCGGCAGCCACGCCATGGCCTGCGGCCTCGACGGCCCGCTGAGCGTCACAATCAAGGGCTCGACCGGCTATTATTGCGCGGGCATGAACAAGGAAGCCACCGTCACGGTCGAAGGCTCGGCCGGCCCGGGCGTGGCCGAGAACATGATGTCGGGCACCGTCACCATCGAGGGCGACGCCTCGCAATACGCGGGCGCCACCGGCCACGGCGGGCTGCTCAACATCAAGGGCAACGCGTCGAGCCGCTGCGGCATCTCGATGAAGGGCATCGACATCGTCGTGCACGGCAACATCGGCCACATGTCCGCCTTCATGGCGCAGAAGGGCAACCTCGTGGTGCTGGGCAATGCCGGCGACGCGCTGGGGGACAGCCTCTACGAGGCCCGGCTCTTCGTGCGCGGCGAGGTGAAATCGCTGGGTGCGGACTGCATCGAGAAGGAGATGCGGCCCGAGCACATCGAGACGCTGAAGGCGCTGCTCGAGAAGGCCGGTGCCGACGCCAAGCCCGAGGAATTCAAGCGCTACGGCTCGGCCCGCAAGCTCTACAACTTCAACATCGACCACGCTGACGCTTACTGAGGGCCGCGACATGGACAAGACACCGCAAACCGAGCCGCGCCAGAGCTGGACGTTTTCGAACTCGATCAACTCCGAGATCCGCCGGGCGGCGGCCACGGGCATCTACGACATCCGCGGTGGCGGGGCGAAGCGGCGGGTGCCGCATTTCGACGACCTGCTGTTCCTCGGCGCCTCGATGTCGCGCTACCCGCTCGAGGGCTACCGCGAGAAATGCGAGACCAGCGTGACCCTCGGCACCCGCTTCGCGAAGAAGCCCATTGAGCTGAAGATCCCGGTGACCATCGCCGGCATGTCCTTCGGCGCGCTTTCGGGCCACGCCAAGGAAGCGCTGGGACGCGGCGCCACCATGGCCGGCACCTCGACCACCACCGGTGACGGCGGCATGACCGAGGAAGAGCGCGGCCACTCCGAGAAGCTGGTCTACCAGTACCTGCCCAGCCGCTACGGCATGAACCCCGACGACCTGCGCCGCGCCGATGCGATCGAGGTCGTGGTGGGGCAGGGCGCCAAGCCCGGCGGCGGCGGCATGCTGCTCGGCCAGAAGATCACCGAGCGCGTCGCCGGGATGCGCGACCTGCCGGTGGGCATCGACCAGCGCTCGGCCTGCCGTCACCCGGACTGGACCGGCCCCGACGATCTCGAGATCAAGATCCTCGAACTGCGCGAGATCACCAACTGGGAAAAGCCGATCTACATCAAGATCGGCGGCGCGCGCCCCTACTACGACACCGCGCTGGCGGTGAAGGCCGGGGCCGACGTTGTCGTCCTCGACGGCATGCAGGGCGGCACCGCCGCGACGCAGGACGTGTTCATCGAACACGTGGGCCAGCCGACGCTGGCCTGCATCCGCCCCGCCGTGCAGGCGCTTCAGGACCTGGGGATGCACCGCGAGGTGCAGCTCGTGGTCTCCGGCGGCATCCGCACCGGGGCCGACGTGGCCAAGGCGCTGGCGCTCGGCGCCGACGCGGTGGCCATCGGCACGGCGGCGCTGATTGCGCTCGGCGACAACGATCCCAGGTGGGAAGCCGAGTACCAGAAGCTCGGCACCACCACCGGCGCCTATGACGACTGGCACGAGGGCCGCGATCCGGCGGGCATCACCACGCAGGATCCCGAGCTGATGCAGCGCCTCGATCCGGTGGCTGCGGGCCGTCGCCTGCGCAACTACCTCAGCGTGCTGACGCTGGAATGCCAGACCATCGCACGCGCCTGCGGGCACAACCACGTGCACAATCTCGAACCCGAGGATCTGTGCGCACTGACCATGGAGGCCGCCGCCATGGCCCAGGTGCCGCTTGCAGGGACCAACTGGTACCCCGGCAAGCCCGGCTTCTAAGCCGGATCGAGAGAGGGGCCCGCGGCCCCTCTCTCTCCATCGGGACATGCAACAGGGAACACAAAGATGAGCAAACTCGCAAAATTCGCCGAGGACAACGGCGTCAAGTATTTCATGATCTCCTACACGGATCTTTTCGGGGGCCAGCGCGCCAAGCTGGTGCCCGCCGCCGCCATCGCCGACATGGAAGAGGACGGGGCGGGCTTTGCCGGCTTCGCCACCTGGCTCGACCTGACCCCGGCGCACCCCGACATGCTGGCGGTGCCCGACGAGAACGCGGTGATCCAGCTGCCGTGGAAACCCGAGGTCGCCTGGGTGCCCGCCGACTGCATCATGGAAGGCGAACCGGTCGAGCAGGCCCCGCGCAACGTGCTCAAGAAGCTGATCGCCGAGGCCGCCGAGGCCGGGCTGCGGGTCAAGACCGGCATCGAGGCCGAGTTCTTCCTGCTGACCCCCGAGGGGGATGCGATCTCGGACCCGTTCGATACCGCCGAAAAGCCGTGCTACGACCAGCAGGCGGTGATGCGCCGCTACGACGTGGTCGCCGAGATCTGCGACTACATGCTCGAGCTGGGCTGGGGCCCGTACCAGAACGACCACGAGGACGCCAACGGCCAGTTCGAGATGAACTGGGATTTCGACGACGCCCTCGTCACCGCCGACCGCCACAGCTTCTTCAAGTTCATGGTCAAGTCGATCGCCGAGAAGCACGGGCTGCGCGCCACCTTCATGCCCAAGCCGATCCAGGGCCTGACCGGCAACGGCTGCCACGCCCATATCTCGGTCTGGGATCTCGACGGCAAGACCAACGCCTTTGCGGGCAACGCCGGGGGCCAGATCGGCGAGGTCGGGCTTTCCGAGCAGGGGGGCTACTTCCTTGGCGGCATCATGAAGCACGCCGAGGCGCTGGCGGCGATCACCAACCCCACGGTGAACAGCTACAAGCGCATCAACGCGCCGCGTACCATGTCGGGCGCGACCTGGGCGCCGAACACCGTGACCTGGACCGGCAACAACCGCACCCACATGGTCCGCGTTCCCGGCCCCGGCCGGTTCGAGCTGCGCCTGCCGGACGGCGCGGTGAACCCCTACCTGCTGCAGGCGGTGATCATCGCGGCGGGTCTCTCTGGCATCCGCTCGAAGGCCGACCCGGGCAAGCGCTACGACATCGACATGTATGCCGAGGGTCACACCGTGAAGGACGCGCCGCGCCTGCCTTTGAACATGCTCGACGCCATCCGCGCCTATGACGCGGACCCCGAGCTCAAGGCCATGCTGGGCAACGATTTCTCGGCGTCCTACATCAAGATGAAGCACCAGGAATGGAACTCCTTCGTGTCGCATTTCTCGAACTGGGAAAAGCAGCACACGCTGGACATCTGACCTGCGGGGCGCGTGTCGCGCCTCTGGTCCCGGTCGCGATCCGGGGCCTTGCAAGCCATCAGCCAGAACGCCCCGGATCAGCTCCGGGGCGTTTGCGTGTCCGACTGCCGCAGCCGTGACGGCTCGTGGCCGTAGAGACGCCGGAACGCGTCGGAGAAATGCGAGGGCGTCGAGAAGCCCGTCATCTGCGCGATCTCCGAGAGCGGCAGCCGGGTCGAACCAATGAGCTCGCGCCCCGTCTCCAGCCTCAGCCGGCGGTATTCCTCCATCACCGAGCGCCCCAGCGCGGCGCGAAACTGGCGCTGGAGCTGGCGCACCGACAGCCCGCTCAGGCTCGCGATCTGCTCTTGGTCGAGCGGGTCGGCGATGTGGCTCTCCATCAGCTCGAGCGCGCCCTCGACCGCCAGAGGCAGCGCGCCGTAACGGGCGGCGATGGAGACCCTTTGCGGTGCCTCGGCGCCCCGGATCTCGGTCTGAATGAACCAGTCCGAGATGCGCTCGGCGAAGCGGTTGCCGAAGTCCCGCGCAATGATCGCGTGCATCATGTCGAGCGGCGCCGAGCCCCCGGCGCAGGTGTAGCGGTCACGGTCAATGACGAAGAGCCTGCGCTCCAGCAGCCACGTCCCCGGCATGGCGTCGAAATCGCCGTAGTGGTGCCAGTGCACGGTGAAGCGGCGGTCGCGCAGCAGCCCCGCCCGCGCCAGGATCACCGCCCCGCCCGAGATGCCGCCAAGCGCCACGCCGTTGCGATCCGCCTGCCGCAGCCACGCCATGAGTGCGGGGTCCGAAACCCGGGCCGGATCGCCCCCCGCCACCACGAAGACGAGATCGAAGAGCGGCACCGCGTCGCGGAAATACCGCGTCTCGAAGGCCGCCCCGACCGAGGACAGGGCGCGCGTTCCGGTGTTCGACAGAAGCGTGATGTCATAGGCGAGGTCGGGTGAAAACTGGTTCGCGGCGCGCAGCGGTTCCAGCGCCGCGGCGGTCGAGAGCAGCGCGTATCCGTCGACCAGAAGAAAGGCGATTCGACGCATCCGCGCCCCCTGTCCCGGAAATCGAAGTCATGTCCCATTCTCAACAGAATACGTCCCTATTCAAGAGGATCACTGCAAATAACGCCGATACAACAAGGAGGTCCGAAGGAGAGGCCCGTATGACATTCTCAGGTTTCAAAGTCGTCAAAGAGGCGCTGACCGGCTACAGGGGATGGGGTCCCCTGTGGCGCAACCCGACCCCGAAACCGGCCTATGACGTGGTGATCGTCGGCGGCGGCGGGCACGGGCTCGCGACGGCCTACTACCTCGCCAAGCGCTACAACCTGCGCAACGTGGCGGTGCTCGAGAAGGGCTGGATCGGGTCGGGCAACGCCGGGCGCAACACCACCATTATCCGCTCGAACTACCTGCTGCCGGGCAACCAGCCGTTCTACGAGCTGTCGATGCAGCTGTGGGAGAACCTCGAGCAGGAGACCAACTTCAACTCGATGGTCAGCCAGCGCGGGATCATCAACCTTTTCCATTCGGACGGCCAGCGCGACGCCTATCGCCGGCGCGGCAACGCCATGATGATCTCGGGCGCGGGGGCGCGGCTGCTGGGCCCGGGCGAGCTGCGCGAGATGGTGCCCTTCCTCAACTTCGACAATGCGCGCTTCCCGATCAAGGGCGGGCTGATGCAGGAACGTGCAGGCACCGCGCGCCACGATGGCGTGGTCTGGGGCTATGCCCGCGGCGCCGACAAGCTTGGCGTCGACATCATCCAGAACTGCGAGGTCACCGGCTTCCGCATCGAGGACGGCAAGATGCTCGGGGTCGAGACCTCGCGCGGGTACATCGGCGCGGGCAAGGTCGGCGTCTCGGTCGCGGGCAGCTCGGGCCGGGTGATGGCCTATGCGAACCGCCGCCTCCCGATCGAGAGCCACGCGCTGCAGGCCTTCGTCTCGGAGGGGCTGAAGCCCGTCGTCCCGGGGGTCATCACCTTCGGCGCGGGGCACTTCTACATCAGCCAGTCCGACAAGGGCGGGCTGGTCTTCGGTGGCGACATCGACGGCTACAACTCCTACGCGCAGCGCGGCGGCCTGCCGGTGATCGAGGACGTGCTCGAAGGCGGCATGGCCCTGATGCCGATGATCGGGCGTGCGCGCCTTCTGCGCGCCTGGGGCGGGCTGGTCGACATGTCGATGGACGGCTCCCCGATCATCGACCGCACCGACATCGACGGGCTCTACTTCAACGGCGCGTGGAACTACGGCGGCTTCAAGGCGACCCCCGCCGCGGGGCTCACCTTTGCCCACCTGCTGGCCACCGACACGCCGCACGACACCGCGACCGCGTTCCGCTTCGACCGGTTCAACCGCGGTTACGTCATCGATGAAAAGGGCGTCGGCGCCCAACCCAACCTGCACTGAGGCCACGACATGCTGATCCCTCATCCCCTTCTCGGCCTTCGCGACGCGCAGGAGTTCACCTACCTCGGCGACGCCGCGCTGATGAACCGCCCCGACCCGGACGCTCCCGGTGCCGAGGCCGCGTTCTGCGACTACGTCTTCCTGCGCGACAACCCGGCGGGCGTGCACCGCGAGCTGTGGTACCACGAACAGGGGGACCGCTCGTGGCTTGTCGTCACACGCAATACCCTCACCCACGAGATCCTCGGCGCCGAGCTGGCCTCGGACGTGAAAGCGGGAGCCGCGCAATGACCCGTCTGACCGGCGGTCTGATCGACCGCACCCGGCCGCTGCACTTCACCTTCAACGGCACCGGCTACAAGGGCTTCGAGGGCGACACGCTTGCTTCGGCGCTGCTTGCCAACGGCGTCAGGCTGATGGGCCGCAGCTTCAAGTATCACCGCCCGCGCGGGGTCCTCGCGGCGGGCAGCGAAGAGCCCAACGCGCTGGTCTCGCTGCGCGATGGCGCGCGGGCCGAGCCCAACACCCGCGCCACGGTGGCCGAGCTCTACGACGGGCTCAGCGCCCGCTCGCAGAACCACGTCGGCCCGCTTCACCGCGACCTGCTGGCGCTGAACGACCTGCTGTCGCCGTTCTTCGCGGCGGGGTTCTACTACAAGACCTTCATGTGGCCCAAGGCCTTCTGGGAAAAGCTCTACGAACCCGCGATCCGCAAGGCGGCCGGTCTCGGAGAGCTGTCGATGCTGCCCGACCCCGACGCCTATGACCGGGGCTTCCTGCAGTGCGACCTGCTGGTCATCGGCGGCGGTGCCGCGGGGCTGGTGGCGGCGCTGACCGCCGGGCGTGCGGGCGCACAGGTGGTGCTTGCGGACGAGGATTTCCGCCTTGGCGGGCGGCTCCTGATGGAGAGCGACCTTCTGGACGGCGCCCCGGCCAGCGACTGGGTCGAGAGCGTGCGGGCGGAGCTTGCCAGCCTGTCCAACGTGCGGATCATGACCCGCACCACGGTCTTCGGCGTCTTCGATCACGGCATCTACGGCGCGGTCGAGCGGGTGGCGGACCACCTGCCCGTGCCTGGCGACAAGGTGCGCCAGACGCTGTGGCGGATCACCGCGAAACGCGCCGTGCTGGCGGCGGGCGCGACCGAGCGGCACATTCCCTTCGCCGACAACGACCGGCCCGGCATCCTGCTGGCGGGCGCGCTGCGCGCCTATGCCAACCGCTGGGCGACGCTTCCGGTGGCCAAGGCGGGCGACGCGGTCGCGATCTTCACCAACGGCGACGATGGGCACCGCACGGCGCGCGACCTGCTGGCCAAGGGCGCGAAACTGCTCGGCGTGATCGACAGCCGCGCCGGGGCCAGGGCCCTGGGCGACTACCGTGTCTTTTCCGGCGCGCAGGTCACCGGCAGCAAGGGCCGTCTCGGTCTCACGCAGATCGAGATCACCGAAGGCGGCAAGGTCTCGTGGCACGAGGTCGGCGCGCTGGGTGTGGCGGGCGGCTGGAACCCGAACCTGCACCTCGCCTCGCACCACCGCGGGCGGCCCGAGTGGGATGCCTCGCTGCTGGCCTTCGTGCCGGGGCAGGGCGGTCCGCAGGGGCTGATCCCCGCGGGCGCCGCCGCCGGCAAGGGCGGCACCGCGCAGGCGCTGGCGGACGGTGCGCGCGCGGCACAGGCTGCGCTGGCCGAGCTGGCGCTCACCGCGCCGCAGATCGCGCTGCCCGAGGCGCTGGACGCTCCCGCGGCGCAGGAGGCCTTCTGGCACGTGCCCGGCAAGAAACGCGCCTGGGTGGATTTCCAGAACGACGTGACCGTCAAGGACATCAAGCTGGCGCATCAGGAGAACATGCGCCCGGTCGAGCATCTCAAGCGCTGGACCACGCTTGGCATGGCGACCGATCAGGGCAAGACCTCGAACGTATCGGCGCTGGCGGTGATGGCCGAGCTCACGGGCAATTCGATCCCCGAGACCGGCACCACGATCTTCCGCCCGCCCTATACCCCCGTCTCGCTGGGCGTGCTGGGCGGCGGCGACAGCGGCCCGCATTTCCGCCCCCACCGCCTGACCCCGACCCATGGCTGGGCCGAGGCGCAGGGCGCGGAATTCGTCGAGGTCGGCCCGTGGATGCGCGCCCAGTACTTCCCGCAGAAGGGCGAGACCCACTGGCGGCAGAGCGTCGACCGCGAGGTGCTGGCGGTGCGCGCGGGCGTCGGGCTTTGCGACGTGACCACGCTCGGCAAGGTCGATGTGCAGGGCGCCGATGCGCGCGAGTTCCTCAACCGGCTTTACGCCAACATGATGGGCACGCTGAAGGTCGGCATGGTGCGCTACGGGCTGATGCTGCGCGAGGACGGTCACGCCTACGATGACGGCACCTGCGCGCGGCTGGCCGAGGATCACTACGTGGTCACCACCACCACCGCCAACGCCGGGCTGGTCTTCCAGCGCATGGAGTTCGCGCGCCAGTGCCTCTGGCCCGAGCTCGACGTGCAGCTGATCTCGACCACCGACGCCTGGGCGCAGATCGCCGTGGCAGGGCCGAAATCCCGCGAGCTGCTGGGCCGGATCGTCGACGATTTCGACCTGTCGAACGAGGCCTTCCCCTTCATGGCCTGCGCTCCGCTCACCATCTGCGGCGGGCTGCGCGCGCGGCTCTTCCGGATCTCGTTCTCGGGAGAACTCGCCTACGAGATCGCCGTGCCCGCCCGCTACGGTCATGCGCTGATGGAGCGCCTGATGAAGCAAGGCGCCGATCTGGGCGTCACGCCCTACGGCACCGAGACGCTGGGCGTCCTGCGCATCGAGAAGGGCCACGCCGCCGGGGCCGAGCTCAACGGCCAGACCACGGCGCAGATGCTGGGGCTGGGCCGGATGGTGTCGGCCAAGAAGGACAGCATCGGCGCGGTGATGTCGCGCCGCGAGGGGCTCGCCGCCGACCGCCGCCGTCTCGTCGGGCTGAAATCCGTCACCCCGCAGGAGCAGGTGGCGGCAGGCTCGCATCTCTTCACGGAAGGGGCGGCGCAAACCATGCAGACCGATCAGGGCTGGGTCACGTCTTCCTGCTGGTCGCCGCATCTGAAGAGCTACATCGCGCTGGCCTATCTCGAGGACGGCGACAGCCGGCAGGGCGAGATCGTCATCGCCGCCAACCCGCTCGAAGGCCGCGAACTGCGCGCCGAGGTCGTGTCGGCGCATTTCGTGGATCCCGAAGGAGGACGTCTCCGTGACTGACCTTTTCCCCGTCACCGCGCTAGGCGACAGCGCCCCGCGCAACGCGCGCTTCGGCGCGCTCACCCTGTCGGAAAACGCCGGTCTCGCGCTCGCCTCGCTGGCGCTGCGCAAGGGGCAGGCGGCGCCCGCGCCCTTCGGCCTCGCGCTGCCCGAGGTGGCCCGCGCGGTAACCTCGGGGCCGCACGGGGCCTTCTGGACCGGGCGCGGTCAATGGATGATCGAGGCCGAGGGTCTTGCCGAGACCGATTTCGCCGCCGCGCTGCAGGGTCAGGCGCCGGGCTGCGCGGTGACCGAGCAGACCGACGGCTGGGTCGCCTTCGAGATCGCCTCGGACACTGGCGCCCCGCTCGAGGCGTTGCTGGCGCGGCTGGTGAACATCGACCCGAGAACGCTCGGGCCCGGCTGCTGCGTCCGCACGGGGCTCGAGCACATGAGCGTGTTCGTACTGCGCCGGTCCGAGACCCGGCTGGCGGTGATCGGAATGCGCAGCCTCGCGGGATCGCTGTGGCACGCCCTGTCGCAAGCCGCCCGCCGACTGGAGGACTGATATGTCTGCAACCATCATCGACGGCAAGGTTTTTGCCGCGACCGTGCGCGAGCAAGTGGCAGCGCATGTGGCGCGGCTGAAGGCGGACCACGGCATCACGCCGGGTCTGGCGGTGGTGCTCGTGGGCGAGGACCCGGCGAGCCAGGTCTACGTCCGCAACAAAGGCAGGCAGACCCTCGAGGCCGGGATGCAGAGCTTCGAGCACAAGCTGCCCGCCGAGACCTCCGAGGCCGACCTTCTGGCGCTGGTGGAGCGGCTGAACGCCGATCCGGCGGTGCATGGCATCCTCGTGCAGCTGCCGCTGCCGGACCACATGAACTCGGACGCGGTGATCAACGCGATCTCGCCCGCCAAGGACGTGGACGGGTTCCACATCTCGAACGTGGGCCTCCTGGGCACCGGCCAGAAGAGCATGGT
>NZ_FNAV01000020.1 GCF_900102075.1 Salipiger thiooxidans
AAGCAACTGGATACGCATGGAGAGGCGGTCGACCGCTCCATCGAGCGCCACACCATGGAGCTCGGCCTTCGGGATTTCGGTCGGACGGAGCTTGAGCAGCTTCGTGCGGCGGGCGAGGTCCTGCATATCAAGGTCGTGGGCCTCGCCCGCATCGGCTCAGACGTCACGCCCGACCTCGCCCGGGCGACCATCGGCTCGATCACCGTTCTCGGCAGCCTCCAGGCGTCCGCGGACATCAAGAAGGCCCTCGCCGACCGCATCCTGTAGCGTCGGCTCTCACAAGGACGGAACAGATGATCAAGCTCAACGCCGGCGCATGGCGCACGGCGACCGGGCAAACGCGCGCTGCGCGGCTTGCCTCCGCAAACGACCTCGTGACCCGAACCCTCGCCCAGCACGGCCTGACGGCCGGACCGGTGGCCGGGTCGCCCGCCGATGACGGCAATGACACGCTGACCTCGGCGCTTTCCGGGCTGATGGCGCGCCTTCACCTCGAAGGCCGGCCCGCAACGCCACCCGCCGATCTTCCGGACGGCGCACAATATGCCGAGGACAGTTTCACCTGCGCCGCCGGAACGCGCCGATACCGCACCTACGTGCCCGCCTCGGCGCAGGAGGGGATCACCGGCCTTGTGGTGATGCTTCACGGCTGCACCCAGACCCCGGAGGATTTTGCCGCCGGGACCGGCATGAACGCCCTGGCCGAGCAACACCGGTTCGTCGTTGTCTACCCGCAGCAATCGCGCGGTGACAATGCCCAGTCCTGCTGGAACTGGTTCAGCCGCGGTGACCAGGCGCGGGATCGGGGCGAGCCTTCCATCCTTGCCGGCCTGACACGCGAGGTCGTCGCCCGCCATGCCATACCCGGGGACAAGGTCTTCGTGGCGGGTCTCTCGGCGGGCGCGGCAATGGCGGTCATCCTTGGCGGCGCCTACCCGGAGGTGTTCAAGGCGGTGGGCGCGCATTCGGGTCTGCCAGCGGGGGCCGCGAAAGATGTCCCCTCCGCCTTTTCGGCCATGGCCGGTCGTGAGGCCGGAAGCGCTCCGCGCACGGCTCCTACGCGAACCATCGTCTTTCACGGCGATGCCGACGCCACCGTTCACCCGTCCAACGGCGCGGGTATCGTCCGGCAGGCTCTCGAGGGCGGCCCGTCGCAGAGCCTTCAGACCGAGACTGCGGGCGCCGCGGGGGGGAGATCCTATCAACTTAGCAAGACCTATGGCGACGCCGGTACGGAAGCGGTCGAACACTGGGTTGTCGAGGGGCTGGGACATGCATGGTCCGGCGGACAGTCCGCAGGAAGCTATACCGATCCGAAAGGGCCGGATGCGAGCTCAGAGATGGTCCGCTTCTTCTTCAACCCGTCCACGCCGCCGACTGGCTGAAGCGTAGGCTCGACACCAGATATCGCGCGCAGCAATTGCCGCCAGCGCAATTGCTGCGACATTGGCCTACGATGTTGATTTCCACCCAGAACTGACCCGGGTGTTCCATCGAGAAGTGACCCGCCTTGGATTATGCTGAGCGGGTCATGATTGGGTCAAGACATGGCGTCCCTCCCTCTTTTTCCGGGTGGCTGCGACCGCGCTGTCCTTGAAGCGGAAGCTGTCGTTTCCGGTCTCGAGGATGTGGCTGCGATGGGTCAGCCGATCGAGGAGCGCGGTGGTCATCTTGGCGTCACCGAACATTGTGGCCCACTCGCTGAAGCTGAGGTTCGTGGTGATGATCACGCTGGTGCGCTCGTAGAGCTTGCTCAGCAGATGGAAGAGCAAGGCGCCCCCTGAAGCGCTGAACGGCAGGTATCCGAGCTCGTCCAGGATCACCAGGTCGAGGCGGGTGAGGGTCTCCGCGATGTGTCCGGCTTCTCCCTTGGCCTTACCGGGTTCCGCGCGGGCGAAGATCCACTGACCGTCCGGTCACGGATGAGCGCCCTCGATGCTGCCGGCTTCGGCGGCGGGTCTGAGTGTCTTCGTCGTGACGCCGAGCAGGCGCGCGGCGTTGGTCAGGTTGAGCCAGGGGGCGGTGCCGTCGGGAGCCTGGCGGAACACCGGGATCTTGTGATGCGACCTGAGTGCGGTGACGCGCTCCCGGGTCCATCGGGTGCCATGACCGGTCAGCAGACCGTTTCGATTTAGGATGCCGGCGATCAGATCGTCGGAGGCCAGGAGAACAAGCTGACGTACCGCCGCGGTGATCTCGGGTGTTGTACTGTTGCGCTGGCCTCGACGCCGCTTCGGCAGGCGCAGTTCGGTAGAGCACCTCGCGCTCCTCGGTCCCGTGGGTGGTCTGTGATTGCGTTGTACAACACGGACCGGCCCCGCAGCGCCGGGCAACCAGACCCCGCAACAAGCGCGCCGAGTGCTTGAGTACTATGAGGGCTCCGCGCCCGACGCGCTTGCGCAAGAGGGGGAGCCGAATACCAAAATCCAACCAACAGGCGCTCGTTATGAATGAGGGACCAGCGGGGAGCAGGTCCCTTCCAGCGCGACCTTCGCCCTGAACTCAGGCGCGTGCTGCGTCCGTTTCGACATCTCTGATCTCCTTCGGCTCGAGTATCAGCAGACTGCAAATCGTTGCTTATGTGAGTGTCCGAATTTCCGGGGGGTGCTCAAGTCGCTCGGTTCGCTCTGCGTCTCACCGCGAAGGGACAGAGTAATTCCATGTAAACAATGCGATTTTCACTTTCGTGCTCTTGTACTTGTAATGCGAGGAAAAGCCTGCGAGGGTACGCGTAAGGTGACAACTCCTGTCGATCCGGTCACCCGCCGCTTGGCAGCCTGCCATGCGCTTTTACGATCCCACGCAGACCGCACGGTAGTCATGTTCAGGCGCCTTGGCCGCGAGCATGGATCTTGCAGAATGCAGGTCGTGCACTTGGAGGGCGCGCCATCGCATTTCGGACACCGGGCAAGGCGACAGTTACCTTCGAAAGGCCATTTCCGATTGTTGGGAGTGGTTGGCTTCAGCCCGGCACCTACGAACTTCTGATCGAAGAGGATCGGACCGGATACAGCGGCCTCGAAACCGTCTTCCGGATCTACCTTGTTCAGCACGATGCGCAGGGGCGCAAGGAACTACGCCTGCTCGACCCCAAAGCTCTGACGAGGGCCCTGAGCCCAGATCCCGACGGTAGAGGGGTTCCGAATACAAGCAATGCTGACGCGAGCCCATTGGAGACATCGCATGACCCTGCATCCCGATCCCGACCCTGCGGACTACGACTGTTTGGCGGTTGGCACAGTCGCGTCCTCTCACGGTTTTTCCCGAAGAGTCCTGGCCGCCAGCGGCGGTGCGGAACACCTGAGGCCCGGTCGCGCTCGCCCCACGCCGAACATCGCAATCTCTCCAGGTTCCGTCGGCCGCGACGGTAGCGTTTTGGAGCTGCTGACGAAGTTGGGCGGCGATGTGACATACGGGGCGCGCCCGACCTGCGGCGCAGACGTCGAGGCCCAACGCGCAACCATACCTGTCGCAGTGCGGCTGGACCGTGGCCTTGCGTCGGCCTGCCTGGGAAAGCCTGTTCATGTCGCGCACTGACATCAAGGAGCGGTCGGCTGGCCTGCTTACGACATTCGCAGTGTTCTGGATCGGGGTGTCCGCAATGGTACCGGCAGCGGCACAGACCGACAGCCCGGAGCCGCCGGAGAATGCCCAGTTGAGACGCTTTGGCGGAGGCTGGGAATGCGATCCTGGCTATCGCGAGCGCGAAGGGGCGTGTGCTGCGGTTGCCATACCAGAGAACGCGTATTCCACGAACAGCAGCTACGGTTCAGGCTGGGAGTGCGCGCACGGCTTCCGCGAGAGTGGGGCCTCGACTTGCGAGCAGATCGACGTTCCGGAAAATGCCTATCTGAACCCAGCGGGGAACGATTGGCGTTGTGATCGCGGCTATATCCAAAGCGGTGGTGGCTGCCAGAGGATCGACGTCCCGGCGAACGGGTATCTTTCTGAGAGTGCCTATGCCGGAGACTGGGATTGCGAGAGAGGCTTTGCGAAGACCCGGAACAGTTGTGTCAAGATTGACGTGCCGGAGCGCGGCTTTCTCACGGGGCGCCAGATCGGCGACCTCTGGGAGTGCGAGCGTGGCTACGTGAAGACGTCCGACAGTTGCAAGGAAATCGCGATACCGGAACACGCTTATCTCAGCGACTCCTACGGGGGGCCCGGGTGGGTGTGCGAGCGGGGTTACGCTGCCAGCGGCGATCGTTGCCTCGCACTGGAGGTCCCGGCCAATGCGCACCTCAATCACTCCGGAAATGATTGGTTGTGCAACGACAACTTTCGGCTGCGTGGCGGGGAATGCCACCTTGCCAACTGAGCGATGCACCAGCAGCAGGGGCGGCCCGCCGGTGGTATGCCAGGCATGTATAAAGGTTGGAAACGATGAGAATCCGCTTGGGGTGCCGACTACGCTATCATCTGGTGAAACCGACACCGATGATCGCGCTGCTGAACGTGCATTTTTCCCGTTTCGGAGATTTGGAACGTCCGGACTACCTCCACACCAAACCCAGCGTTCCCTTGCAGAGCTATCGCGATGCTTTCGGGAACTGGTGCACGAGATGTGTCGCCCCGGCCGGCGATTTCGTGCTCGGAACGGATGGGATCTTTCGGGATCTCGGTGTGCCGGACGCATGTGCTCAGGACGCAGCGGAGCATCCGGTCGAAGAGCTGCCGTTCGAGACCTTGGTATTTCTTCTTGGAAGCCGCTACTGCGACACGGATCTGCTCTCTGATCGTGCATGGCAGATGTTCGAGCATGTTCCGCCCGGCTGGAACCGGGTGCAGGCCGTCTGCGACTACGTTCACAACGCGGTAACCTTTGGATATGAGCACGCCCGCTCGACCCGCACAGCATCGCAAACACTGGCAGAAGGCGTCGGTGTCTGCCGCGATTTCACCCACCTGGCCATCACCTTGTGCAGATGCCTGAACATCCCGGCCCGTTACTGCACGGGATACCTGGGTGATATCGGGATGCCTCCCCCCTATCCACCGGGGGATTTCGCGGCCTGGATGGAAGTCTATCTCGGCGGAACGTGGTGGGTTTTCGATCCGAGAAACAATGAACGCCGGATCGGTCGCGTGCTGATCGCAAGAGGGCGTGATGCAGCAGACGTCCCCCTGACACAGAGCTTTGGTCACGCAGAACTCACGGGCTTCGAGGTCTGGGCCGATGAAATCGCCAACGCGACCGATGCCGAAAGGCACAATGAACGCGAGAATTGAACAGCTGAAGACACCCTTGGAGACTATCAGACTATGGCGAACAAGATTGATCAGAAGAAGTCCAAGGGGGGCGTGTCGGTCGCAGAGCGCACACACAGCGCGGCGATGGCGATCATCAACGATGAGACGAACGACCGCCTCGAGAAGACCCGTCGCCTGAGAGCAGCGCGGCTCGAGCGCGAAGCAAACGCTTCGAAACGGAAGAAAAGACCAGCTTCGTGACGTCTACGCCAATGCGGCGGGGCGCCGGGACTTCTCCCCGGCATCCAGCTTTCTGGCAGCTGCTCGGCTCTGCGGGAAAGGCCCGCGTGCTGGCGGTTAAGCTTTTGCTTCGGCGAAGGTCACGAGGCGCCTCGCGTCTTCATCCCAAAGATGCAGCCGCGCGCAGCGCAGGCTGTCCAGC
This sequence comes from Salipiger thiooxidans, assembly GCF_900102075.1. Classification (GTDB taxonomy): domain Bacteria; phylum Pseudomonadota; class Alphaproteobacteria; order Rhodobacterales; family Rhodobacteraceae; genus Salipiger; species Salipiger thiooxidans. The sequence goes on from NZ_FNAV01000020.1 coordinate 5,633, forward strand.
AGGGTGATACGCTGTATGCCCGCCAGCATGTCATGCTCGCGGAGCACCTCGCTCAGGCGATAGAACGGGATCCTGCTGGCCAGATGGTGAATATGGTGTGCGCCGATATTGGCAGTGAACCAGTTCAGTACGGGCGGCAGGACGTAATACGAAGATCCGTGAAGCGCAGCGTTCTGTACGACCCAGTCGGGTTCGTGGTCCCACTCGGTGTCCTCGAACTGATGCTGGACGTAGAACAGCCACATCCCGATCGAGCTCGCGAAAAGCGTCGTGGGCAGGAATATCAGCAGGATGACCTGGAGGCCGCCAAAGACCCATAGAAGCGCGAGCGTCGCCGCAATGCCTGCATTGGTGAGGAGTGCGCTTGCCCAGTAGATTCTGCCAGATCGCATCAGTCCGACGGGCAGCCGATTCTGCAGGAAAAAGATGTAGAACGGAGCGAGGCCGAAGAGGAACAGCGGGTTGCGGAGTGCTCTGTAAATGATCCGCTTCAGTCGGCTTCTAGCCTGGAACTCGCTGACCGTCATGGTCGGAATGTCACCAACGCCGCGGCGGTCGAGGTTGCCGGTTGTCGAATGATGAATCGCGTGCGTCCGGCGCCAGACGTCGTATGGGGTCAGCGTCAGGACGCCGAGAATGCGCCCGGTCCAGTCATTGAGAGCTCTGCTCCCAAAGAACGCCGCGTGACCGCAATCGTGCTGGATCAGGAAGATGCGAACCAAGAAGCCGGCGTTCAGAAGCGCGAGACACAGGCTAAGCCAGGGACTGACGGAGATCAGCTGCCAGGCAAGGGTCCAGATCAACAAAAACGGAAGGATCGTGACGCTCAGCTCGAACAGGCTTCGCGACAGGATCGGAGTGCGGTACTTCATCAGCACGCGCGTCCATTCTGCCGGACTGCGAGGCGTTTGCATTGTTCCGGACATGTCTGAGCTGGTTGCCGGGCGCTCGCGAGGAGCGCCCGGCGGCAGTTCATGCAAGAGCAAGGTTGATGGCGCTTTCGCGGCCATCACGGCCGCTCTCAACGTCATAGGTAACCTTCTGAGCATCGGCGAGGCCGGTCAGGCCGGCGCGCTCGATCGCCGAGATGTGGACGAACACGTCGCGTCCGCCGTTCTCAGGCTCGATGAAGCCAAAACCCTTGGTGCTGTTGAACCATTTCACGGTGCCATTGGCCATATCCGTGGTCTCCTGTTCTGTTGCCGCCCACATTATTGCGGCGGCCCGGCAAAGTCAGTTCGAGTCGATCAACTGAGAGCCGGGTGAACGGAAAGCAGAGGTTCGAATGGAGTAACGATAGCATCCGACGATATGGAGGCAAAAACCGCCGAGCGCAATGGCTCATCACTGAAACTCTGACAAACTTGGACAAACTTGTGTACGTGAGCGTCCCGGCCGACGTCACCTCGGTGCATTATCGGCAGCGCAAGGATCCGAACCCGCAGGACCGCCAACGGCGCAGCACGGCAGGCGTCGGCGGGTCCGCGCGGTGACCGAAGCGCCAGGTCGGGAGCTTGAGACCAATGGCGATGATGTCACCGTGGAGGAGTGGCCTCCAAGGCGGCATCGCGCGTGCCCCGTCAGCTTTAGGATCCCGAAGAAAGAATCCTTGCGTTTGTGGCTGGCGAGGCTCATGGATGGAGGGCTTACGTTTCTTCTCTTCGAAATGCTGCTGCCGCTGACCCGGTTTCGGTTGACCGACTTGGATCGACTTTTGCCCGGCTGTCGCGATTCTGCGGGCAGCATTTCTAAGGAGACCACGGACATGGCCACTGGCACCGTGAAATGGTTCAACACCACCAAAGGCTTCGGCTTCATCGAGCCTGAAAATGGCAGCAGGGACGTTTTCGTCCATATTTCTGCCCTGCAGCGATCGGGTCTCGACCGGCTCGAAGATGGCCAGAAGGTTACCTTCGACGTTGAGAGTGGCCGTGATGGTCGCGAAAACGCCAATAATCTGGCGCTTGCTTGAAGTCGACATTTGAAGATTTGCTTCCCGGCGTTCCTCCTCAGACGGGGAACGGCGGAAAACTTCTGAAACCTAGCGTTTCGGATGTGAAGGTGACAAATTCCGAGCCCGTCACGCCAATCGACAAAACCACCAAGAACGCGAAGCGCGTCCTGGAGGAAGATGCCGAGGTGAGGGCCGAGAAGACAGCGCGCCTGAAGGCCGCTCGCGAAGAGCGTGACGCCCGCCGCATGGACTGATCGTCCAATTGTCAGCTGTACGTCTGGGTGACGCGCAAAGCGAAGCCCTTGCGAGACCAGAGGATTCCAGGCGAGCGCGTCGAGCGGACAATACCCTCCAGGGAAGTCTGTTCCGCACCTTGCTCTCCCGGAGGATCCGTGGCGAGGCTCGCCTCGTCACGGATGCCGGCATGTCGAGACCGGCACTTGGGCCGTCTCCGAGCATTTCACCAATAGATAATGTCTGGCGGTGGCGCTTGGTGCCGACCGTGGCGGTATCTACCGGAACTTCATGATCCCTTTGCGTCTCTGGCGATTGCGCATGTCATGCACATGCAATCGCTTTGGCGTGGATCGTATTCAATCGAAAGAAAACACATGATGGAAATTCAATGGGGCCAACCTGTGGTCCTGATGACGTCGCAAAATGGCGACACTGAACACTTCAGCACGATAGAAAAGGTGCGATATTGGCTGCGCCGCAGGTGGCCGATTTCCGATGGCGAGCGCCAGGTGGCGCTCACGAAAGTCGAGTCTGCAATGGACTGCATGAGCCCGGTCGAGGATGCGCGCCGCGCTTTCCTCGTTGCCGCGAGGTCTGCGGGCTTCATTCCCGCCAATCTGGTGTAGGTCCTTCGGTCGCAAAGACGCGCCCCTGGCACCTGTGTTCAGCTCGAGGCCCGTGACCCCCCCGGCAGAGTTCCAGGACGTTTCCGGTCTTCAGCCAACCTTCATGCGCTGCGGAGAAAGGGGCCGGATCCTGCCCTCTCACGGCAAGCGCTCGTCTCTTCGTCCCAACCTCTTCCCGATGCTCCCCCGCGGTGCCATTCAAGAGAGGATCAGGAGCGCCGAGTCTGTCGTCGATCACGACGTCAACTTTTGAGACGTCCTTCGACGTGCGGCAACGGATCTCGGGGGAAGCCCGCACATCTGCGCGGCGACCGACCACTAGTGGAACCTCGCCCCGAAGGGCCTTGCTGCTCAGTCTTCGCGTTCCCTCCAGAGCAACACGGCGGCAACATTTCCGCTCTTGTGCGCAGCACGGTACTCGGGGCAGCCTCGTGAAACCCTTCGTTCACCCGCGAGGCCACATGGGCGCACATCGGTTGCGGCAAACGCTTCTGTCAGACACTCTTGAGCTGCTCTCCACCGAGCCGGGAGTGGGAACGCTGCTCGGGATCGAGCCAGGCGAGCTGTCCGACTTGTCCGAGCTGATGGCGGCTGCGCTTGCCGCCTGCCTGCCCGAGGGCAAGGCGCGGGTGTGGCTGCGCGGTCTGGCCGTTGAGCTCTTCCGCCACCGGAACGATCTTCTGGAGACCTCGCTTGACGATCTGCTGGTCACCAGCGCGCGCGACGGACAACCCGGTGGGGCTCCGCGCGTGCTGCTTTTCGCAAACGGCTATCACGCGCTCTTGTCCTACCGGGTGAGCCGGGCGCTTTGGCTGGCGGGGCGCGAGGAGCTGGCTCTGGCGGTCAAGAGCCAGTTCACCCGGGCGCTCTCGGTCGAGATCTGGCCGCAAGCGGAGATCGGCCGCGGCGTGTGGTTCGATCACGGGCTCGGGCTGGTGATCGGCCAGACGGCGGTGATCGAAGAGGACGTGAGCCTCTGGCACGGGGTCACGCTGGGGTCGAATTTCGTCGACATGGGAGAGGGGCGACATCCCAGGCTGCGCCGTGGCGCGGTGGTCGGGGCGGGCGCGATGATCCTCGGCCCGGTCGAGGTGGGGGCCGGGGCGACGGTGGCTGCCGGAGCAGTCGTCACCAGGGATGTCCCGCCCGGCCATGTCGTGACCGGCCCTCGCGGCACTGATCGCGGCGTCGGGCGTTTCGCAGGCTTCGCAACGCTAGCAGAGTTGAAAGGCCGGGCGGAATGACGTCGCTTGGGATCGACCATCCTTTGGTCTGTGTGCGCAATCTGGCCGAGGCGCGCGAGACGTACCTTTCACTCGGCTTTCTGATGAAACCTCCGGGAATGCATCCCTGGGGCACGTCCACTGCGCTGGTGATCTTCCGCAACCAGTTGCTGGAGCTGGTGGGGATCGGCGACGAGAGTCTGCTCGAAGGCTACCCGGCGGGAGACTTCCTTTTCGGCCGCCATGTCCAGCGCTGGCTGGATGAGCGCGACGGGGTACCTTTTTCGGCACTCAACTCGACAGATGCCGAGGCGGATGAGGCGGCGGTCGTGGCGCGGGGCGGTCACTGCGAAGGCACCATCGAGTTCGGGCGCGACGTGATCCGCGACGACGGCGCGCCAGACCGCACCGCAACCACGCTGAAGATCTTCACCCGGCCCGGCCTGCCGCGCCTGACGATGTTCGCCTGCCAGCAACACCGCCGCGACCTGATCGAATTTCCGAAATGGATGGATCACCCCAATGGCGCACACGGCTTTGTCTCGGCCACGATCCTTGCCGAGCCGAAAGACCAACCGGCGGTGAGGGACTGGCTCGCCACGCTGCATGGTTCCGAGGCGATCACCGACACCGGCCGGGGTTTCACGGTCTTCACCGGCAGAGGCCACTGGCGGGTGCTTTGCCGCGATGCCGCCAGGGCAGTCTTTGGCCCGCTGCCCGCAGACCTTGCTCCGGACGGCGCGCCCTCGGTGATCTCGCTCGACGTCGCCTGCCGCGCGCTGGATCGGGTCCTCCCCTTCGTGGACACGGGCGGCTTCGCCTGTCAGAAGATCGGCAGCGCACTTGTCCTGACCGAGCACGCTCGGCTGGGCGGTATCCTGCTGACTTTCCAGGAGGCGCCGGCGGCGCCCTGACACGAGACGGGCGCCCGGGCGCGTCCGCAAGGAGACTTCATGTTCGACCAAGACCACATCGCCGAAGCCATTGCCTGGCGCCACGACCTGCACCGCCACCCCGAGCTGGGCTTCGAAGAGCACCGGACCTCGGAGATGATCGCCGCGCTGCTCACCGGCTGGGGCTGGCGGGTGCACCGCGGTCTCGCGGGCACCGGCGTCGTGGCGCAGATGGGGCAGGGCGCGCCGGTGATCGGTCTGCGCGCCGACATCGACGCGCTGCCCATCGTCGAGGCGACGGGCGCGGCCCATGCCTCGACCATTCCCGGCAAGATGCACGCCTGCGGCCATGACGGGCACGCTGCAATGCTCCTGCTTGCCGCGCGGCAGATCGCGGCGGAAGGCGTCGAACAGGGCACCGTCACGCTGATCTTCCAGCCCGCCGAGGAAAGCGAGGGCGGCGCGCGGGTCATGATAGAGCAGGGGCTCTTCACGCAGTTCCCGGTCGACAAGGTCTTCGGCATCCACAACTGGCCGGGCCTCGCGCCGGGGCGCTTCGTGGCGCGCGACGACAAGATGATGGCGGCCTTCTCGGTCTTCGACATCGAAATCCTCGGCAAGGGCGGCCATGGCGCCATGCCCGAGCAGTCCGACGGCGTGATCGCCGCCGCCGGGCGCACCGCCGCGGCGCTGCAGGAGATCCCGGCACGCGCGCTCTCGCCGCTCGAGCCCGGCGTGGTCTCGGTTACGCAGATCCACAGCGGCTCGGCCTACAACGTCTGCCCCGACCGCGCGGTACTGCGCGGCACCTGCCGCTGGTTCGGGCCCGAGGCCGGCGACATCATCGAAGAGCGTGTCCGCCGGGTGGCCACTGCCGAGGCCACCGCGCAGGGCTGTACCGCCAATATCGACTACCAGCGCCGCTACCCCGCGACGATCAACAGCGCCCCCGAGGCCGCGCTGGCCCGCGACGTGGCGGCGGAGATGGGACTCGATACCGCTATGACCGGCCCGAGCATGGCCTCGGAGGATTTCGCCTTCATGCTGAACGAGGTTCCCGGTGCCTACCTCTGGCTCGGGGCGGCGCGCGAGGGCGAGAACCCCGGGCTGCATTCGGCGAAGTTCGACTTCAACGACGCGGTGCTGCCCGCCGGCGCCGAGCTCTGGGTGCGCCTCGCCCGCCGCGCCACGCGGGGCTGATGGACGCGCTCGACAGCCGTTTCCTGCGCGAGTTCCTCGCGGTCGCGCAGGAGGGCTCGATCCGCCGCGCGGCGGATCGGCTGAATGTCGTGCCCTCGGCGATCTCGCGCAAGATCGCCGAGGCCGAGGCCCGGCTCGGGGTGGCACTCTTCGAGCGCAGCTCCAGGGGCGTGACGATGACCGAGGCCGGGGAGCTTCTGCGCGAGCACGCGCTGCACCTTCAGGACGAGCAGACCTTCCTTCTTGACCAGATCGGCCGCTACCGGGCAGGACGCACGCAGACCGTGCGCATCGCGCTCGGAGAGGGGTTCACCGCCGACCTGATGGAGAACGGGCTGTCGGAGCTGAGCCGGCTGCAGCCCGACCTGCGCTTTGCCATCGACCACGCCGGCACCGACGAGCTGCAGCGCCGCGTGATCGAGGGGGAGGCCGATATCGGAATCGCCTATAACCCGCTGGTGTCCGAGGCGACCCGCTCGCTGGCCATGGGGCGCCAGCCGCTCTGCGCCGTTGTGCCTGCGAATTCATCACTGGCGGATCGGAGACGGGTCGGGCTGGCCGAGGTGCTGGAGCATCCCGTCGCCATGCTCGATGCGCGCCATGCCATCCGGCACCTCGTCGGGCAGGTCGCCGCCGACCGCGGGCTGGCGCTGCGGGTGCATGTGGAGACAGCCTCCATCGCGCTGCTGATCCGCTACGTGAGCGCGGGCATGGGCGTGACCTTCCTGCCGAGATTTTCCGCGTCGATTCAGGCGGATCGCGGCGATCTGGCGGTGATCGAGCTGGACGAGCCGGCGCTGCACCGGGTCAGCACGCACCTCATGGTGCGGGCCCGCCGGCGCCTGCCGAAATCGGTGGAACTGGTGGCGAGCTTCCTGTCGGACCGCATGGTGGCCTTCCGCCGGTGATCTCTGGTGTTGCCGTGAGGGCAACGCAATGTGCGCAATGTGACCCCTTCCTGTGAACGCCATTCCTCCAGTTAGCTGTCTGGAATGCTGGCCGAACGTGGCTGGCGACGCACAACGACAGGAGATCACATGGCAGAGACGACAGGCAAACGGGCCGGGGTGATCGGACTTGGGGCCATGGGCTTCGGCATGGCGTCGAGCCTTGCCCGCGCGGGCTTCGAGGTGGCGGGCTACGACCCGGCTCCCGCGGCGCAGGACCGTGCCCGCGAGGCGGGGATCGCGCCAAAGGCGAGCCCGGAAGACGTCTTCGCCACAGCAGACGTCATCGTGCTTTCGCTGCCTACTGCGGCGCATGTCGAAGGCGTCATCGCCGCGGCACAGGGCGCCGGGCTGCTGGGCGCAGAAGCCGGGGCCAAGGTCATTATCGACACCTCCACCTCCGAGGCCGAGGTCAGCCGCAAGCTCGCCGCAGCGCTTGCCGAAGAGGGACACGGCTTCCTCGACGCGCCGGTCAGCGGCGGGCCCTCCGGCGCGGCCTCGGGCCAGCTTTCGGTGATGCTCGGCGGCGACGAGAAATGGGTCGGTGCAGCGATGCCCGCGCTCGAGGCGATGGCGGCGAAAATCCTGCACGTCGGCCCGAGCGGCTCGGGCAATGTCGCCAAGCTCGTGAACAACATGCTGGTCGCCAGCCACATGGTTACGACGCTCGAGGCGCTGCGGCTGGCCGAGGCCGCCGGTGTCGGCGCGGCAGACGCGCTGCGGGTGATCAACTCTGCGACGGGCCGCAGTGCCATCTCGGAAATCCACTTCCCCAACTGGGTGCTGCCACGCAGCTTCGACAGCGGTTTCAGCACCGGGCTGATGCGCAAGGACGTGCGCCTCGCCCGCGAGCTGGCGCAAAGCGTCGGCTGCGCCATGCCGGTGGCCGACCTGGTGGCCGATCTCTGGGCCGAGGAGAACTCGGGCCTGAAGGACGGCGATGATTTCATGCATATGGGCGATCCCGCAGTGGACCGCCTGAGCCATAAGGAAAAGATGTGATGGCCAAGGACCTCATCGATACCGCGGCCCGCGTGGCCGAGTTGCTGAAGGGTCTCACCGGCTCTTCCGAGGTGCAGTCCTATGTCGGCGGTGTGCTTGTGCCCGGCACCGGGCACGCGCTGGAGCTCACCGATCCCGCGACGGGCGAGGTCTTCGCCCGCTACAAGGACGCAGGCGCCGAGGTCGTCGCACAGGCCGCCGAGGCCGCGACGCGGGCACAGAAGGAATGGTTCGCCAAGACCGCCTCCGAGCGCGGTCGCATCATGTTCGAGATCGGCCGCCAGTTGCGCGCCAATGCCGCCGCGCTGTCGGAGCTGGAAGCCCTCTCCTCGGGCCGCCCGATCCGCGACACTACCGGCGAGCCGGCGCGTATGGCCGAGATGTTCGAGTATTACGCGGGCTGGTGTGACAAGATCACTGGCGACGTGATCCCGGTGCCCTCGACGCACCTCAACTACACCCGCCACGAGCCGCTCGGCGTGGTCAGCCAGATCACCCCCTGGAACGCGCCGCTCTTCACCTGCTGCTGGCAGGTCGCCCCGGCGATCTGTGCCGGCAACGGCGTGATGATCAAACCCTCCGAGCTGACGCCGCTGTCGTCGATCGTGGTCGGCATCCTCTGCGAGAAAGCCGGCGCACCGAAGGGCCTCGTCAACGTCATCGCGGGCGATGGTCCGGGCTCCGGCCAGGCGATGATCGAGAACCCGGCGACGGCGCTGGTGGTCTTCGTCGGCTCCGCCGAGGCGGGTTCCAAGATCGCGGGCGCGGCTGCGCGGCGGCTGGTGCCTTCGGTGCTGGAACTGGGCGGCAAGTCAGCCAACATCGTCTTCGGCGATGCCGATCTCGACCGCGCCGTGGTGGGCGCTCAGGCGGCGATCTTCGCCTCCTGCGGCCAGAGCTGCGTGGCAGGCTCACGGCTTCTGGTGCACCGCTCCGTGCATGCGCAAATGGTTGAAAAGCTGAGCCTCGCGGCTGGCAACATCCCCGTCGGCGCGCCGATGGATCCGGCGACGCAGATCGGCCCGGTCAACAACCAGCGGCAATGGTCGAAGATCGACGCGATGGTCCGCGAGGCGGTCAGCCAGGGCGCCGAGATCACCAGCGGCGGCGCGAAACCCGAGGGGCTTGCGGCAAGCGGCGGGTTCTTCTTCGCCCCGACCGTGGTCGACCAGGTGACGCCGCAGATGACCATCGCCAACGAGGAGGTCTTCGGCCCCGTGGTCTCGGTGCTGCCCTTCGACACCGAGGAAGAGGCCATCGCTCTGGCCAATGCCACGCCCTACGGGTTGGCGGGCGCGGTCTGGACGCAGGACGTCGGCCGGGCACATCGCATGGCGGCGCAGGTTCGGGCAGGCACCTTCTGGGTGAACAGCTACAAGACGATCAACGTCATGTCGCCGTTCGGCGGCTTCGGGCGCTCCGGCTATGGCCGCTCGTCCGGCCGCGAGGCGCTGGCGGCGTATACGCAGACCAAGTCCGTCTGGGTCGAGACCGCCGCGAACCCCGCGCAGGGCTTCGGTTACGCGCCGGGCTGATGCTTACCTTGGGTCAGTCTGGCGCTGGTCTTTTCCTACCGCCACGGACCGGGTAACCGCCCGGTCCCGGCCAATGCGCCCCCACAAGGGGGCGTCAACAGAGAGGTCCCCTCATGCCAATAAAAGACATCCTTCTCGACTGGCGGCTGCACCTGACCGTGCTGGTCATCACCGTGATCGCCGAGCTTATCGGGGTCATCGCCGTGCCCATCGGCATCGGCTCGATCCTGCTGCTGCCGCTGCTCTACGCCTTCGTGCTGGGGCTGCTGATAAACCCCAACGTGATCTCGGCTGCGCGCGTCCTGATCCGCGACCGCGAGGTGCATGCCGCATCTCCGCTGATCGTCGTCGCGATCATGCCCTTCATCGCGAAGTTCGGCACGATCATCGGCCCGTCGATGGACAAGATCATCGACGCCGGCCCCGCGCTTGTCCTGCAGGAGCTGGGCAACCTCGGCACCATCGTGCTGGCCTTCCCGGTGGCCGTGCTGGTGCTGCGCATGGGCCGCGAGTCCATCGGTGCCTGTTTCTCGGTGGCGCGCGAGCCCAATATCGCGATCATCGCGGACAAGTATGGGCTGAAGAGCCAGGAAGGCGCGGGGGTCATGGGGGTCTACGTGATAGGGACGCTCTTCGGCACCTTCATCTTCGCCATTCTCGCCTCGATCCTCGCCACCACCGGGGCCTTCTCGGTCGAGGCGCTGGCCATGGCCTGCGGCATCGGCTCGGGCAGCATGATGGCGGCCTGCTCGGGGGCACTGGTGCACGCGGTGCCGGACATGGAGGAGCAGATCCTCGCGCTCGCTGGTGCCTCCAACGTGCTGACCTATGCCACCGGTCTCTATCTCTGCGTCTTCGTGGCGCTGCCGCTGACCGAGAAACTCTACGACCTGCTGGGCCGCAAAGAGCCTTCGAAAACCGGAGCCTGAACCATGAGCGACATCCAATCCCAAACCCTCGATCCAACAGAAGAGGCCAAGCTCGGCCTCGGCGCCCATGCCGCGGCGCTGGCGGTTGTTTGCGTGATCGCCCTGGTGGGCAACACCGTGGCGACGGAGAACACCGTCCCGCAGGGGCTGGTGGGGCTCATCATCCTTTGGGTGATGTGCATGATCGGCATGCTGCTGACGAAGTTCGTGCCGTTCAAGCTGCCCTCGGTGGCCTGGATTTCCGCCGTCGGCATTCTCGCGACCATGCCCTGGACCCCGGGCAGCGCCTGGATCCTCGACAAGGTCAGCCACGTGAATTTCCTGACGCTGGCCACGCCCTGCCTCGCATATGCAGGCATCGCGATCGCCAAGCGCGAGATCGAGATCGCCAAGACCTCGGGTTGGAAGATCGCCGTGGTCGCCGTGCTGGTGATGACCGGCACCTACGTGGGCTCGGCCATCGTGGCGCAGGCGTTCCTCTGATCGCGCGCTGATCACCGCCACGGGCCGTGCTTCACGGCCCGTGGTAGCTGGCACCCCGCCGGGGACGGTGTGCTGCAGTCGAGGACATGGCAGCGATGAACATCTTCGGGGGGTTCGTGTCGGACCGGCCGACGGATCGACCGCTGGGCGGCTTCGCTCGGCACGGTACGCTCAGGGTCTGAACAGGCCCGGAAAACTCGCTCTGATTCACTTCTGATCCTGGTCCCGACATCTGGCCCGGACCATTCTTGAGACGGCCCATTCCGGCGGGCCCACATCTCATCAATGTATGAGCCTCCCTCCCGGTGATCGGGGCGGCGTTGTCCGGCATACGCGCGGTAAGGCTTCTGCCCGGGCGCACCAGGCAGGACAGACTGGTGCGCTATCTGGGCATGGATTGCCAGGATGAGGCCGAGAAACGCCCTGCACTCCCGCTTTGAGCAAGGGCGTCTCCGGGGGAGACCGGCACAGGTCTGCGCGAGCGCAACAGCAGGCCGCAGCAACGTCCGCCCGAGGCATTGCCCGACTGACGGTCACAAGGTGCGTTCGAGGGTCTCGGGTCGGTGTTGAGTAAGCCGGAGGCGCCGCAGCTGGCCTGCCGCAATATCGAGGTCCGTGATCGCGCGGCGCGAGACCCTGCACGGCCCGGAGAGGGTCGGGGAGGCCGGGGCCTCCCCTTATGTCACTCCGCCGCGACGGCGGCGGCTTCGTCGGGGCGGTAGTTGAGGATCGGCGCCAGCCAGCGCTCGGCCTCTTCCAGCTGCATGCCCTTGCGGGCGGCGTAATCCGCAACCTGGTCACGCTCGACCTTAGCGACGCCGAAGTAGTAGGCGTCGGGATGTCCGATGTAGAGCCCCGAGACCGAGGAGCCCGGCCACATCGCCATGCTCTCGGTCAGCTCGACCCCGGTCGCGACCTCGGCGCCAAGAAGGTCGAAGAGGGTGCGCTTCTCGGTGTGGTCCGGCTGCGCGGGGTAGCCGGGCGCCGGGCGGATGCCACGATAGGGCTCGCGGATCAGCTCCTCGGGGGTAAAGGCCTCGTCCGGGGCATAGCCCCAGAGCTCGCGCCGCACCCGTTCGTGCAGCATCTCGGCCATCGCCTCGGCGAAGCGGTCCGCCAGCGCCTTGACCATGATCGCGGCGTAGTCGTCGCCGGCCTTCTCGAAGCTCTCGGCCAGCGCCTGCTCCTCGGGGCCCGCGGTCACCACGAAGCCGCCGACGTAGTCGAGCACGCCCGCCGGGGCGACGAAATCCGCCAGCGCGAGGTTCGGGCTGTCCCTCCGCTTGGAGGTCTGCTGGCGCAGCGTGTGCAGCGTCGCGAGCGGCTCGGTGCGGGTGGCGTCGGTGAACAGCCGGATGTCGTCCTGCTCGCGGTTGGCGGGCCAGAAACCCACCACCGCGCGCGGGCCGAACCACTCTTCGCCGATGATCTGCTGCAGCATCGCCTGCGCGTCGCCGAACAGGTTGCGGGCGGCCTCGCCGTAGGTCTCGTCCTCGAGGATGCGCGGATAGACGCCCTTGAGCTCCCATGTCTGGAAGAACGGCGTCCAGTCGATGTAGCTGGCGATCTCGGCGAGATCCCAGTCGTCGATCACCTTGGCGCCGGTGAAGCTCGGCTCGGGGACCTCGTAGCCGGTCCAGTCGATCTGCTTGGCGTTGGCGCGGGCGGCGGCCAGCGGCAGGCGGGTCTTGGCGCGCTCGGCCCGTTCGTGGCGCTCTGCGACCTCGGCGTATTCGCTGCGGATGCCGTCGATGTAGCCCTGGCGCTGGGTCTCGCTCAGCAGCGAGGACACCACGCCCACCGCGCGCGAGGCGTCGGTCACGTAGATCGCCTGGTTGCGGGTGTAGCGCGGCGAGATCTTCACCGCGGTGTGCACCTTCGAGGTCGTGGCGCCGCCGATCAGCAGCGGCACGTCGAAGCCCTCGCGCTCGAGCTCGGTGGCAAGGTGGACCATCTCGTCGAGCGAGGGGGTGATGAGGCCGGAGAGGCCGATCACGTCGACGTTGTGGGCCTTGGCCTCCTCGAGGATCTTCTGCGGCGGCACCATGACGCCGAGGTCGATGATCTCGTAGTTGTTGCAGGCAAGGACGACGCCGACGATGTTCTTGCCGATGTCGTGGACGTCGCCTTTCACGGTGGCCATCAGCACGCGGCCGGCGCTGTCGCGTCCGCCGGCCTTCTCGGCCTCCATGTGGGGCAGCAGCACGGCGACCGCCTGCTTCATGACGCGCGCGGATTTCACCACCTGCGGCAGAAACATCTTGCCGGCGCCGAAGAGGTCGCCGACGACGTTCATGCCCGCCATCAGCGGGCCCTCGATGACGTCGAGCGGCTTCGAGGCGGCCAGACGGGCCTCCTCGGTGTCCTGATCGACGAACTCTGTGATGCCGTTGACCAGCGCGTGCTCGAGCCGCTTCTCGACCGGCCACTCGCGCCATGCGAGGTCGCGCTTCTTCTCTTCGCGGGCGCCGCCGCGGAAGCGTTCGGCCACGTCGAGCAGCCGCTCGGTGGCGGTGCCGCCGGCATTGGGGGCGCGGTTCAGCACCACGTCCTCGCAGGCCTCGCGCAGCTCGGGGTCGATCTGGTCGTATACCGCGAGCTGGCCCGCGTTCACGATGCCCATGTCCATGCCCGCCTTGATGGCGTGGTACAGGAACACCGCGTGCATCGCCTCGCGCACCGACTCGTTGCCGCGGAAGCTGAACGACAGGTTCGAGACCCCGCCCGACACGTGGCAATGCGGCAGGTTCTGGCGGATCCAGCGGGTCGCCTCGATGAAGTCGACGCCGTAGTTGTCGTGCTCCTCGATGCCGGTGGCGACGGCAAAGATGTTGGGGTCGAAGATGATGTCCTCGGGCGGGAAGCCCACGGTCTCGGTCAGCAGCTTGTAGGCGCGGGCGCAGATCTCGGTCTTGCGCTTGAAGCTGTCGGCCTGTCCGTCCTCGTCGAAGGCCATGACCACGACCGCGGCACCGTAGGCGAGGCAGAGCCCGGCTTGGTGCAGGAAGGACTCCTCGCCCTCCTTGAGCGAGATCGAGTTTACCACCGGCTTGCCCTGCACGCATTGCAGGCCGGCCTCGATCACCTCCCACTTGGAGCTGTCGATCATGATCGGCACGCGGGCGATGTCTGGCTCGGCGGCGACGAGGTTGAGGAACTCGATCATCGCCTGCTTCGAGTCGATGAGCCCCTCGTCCATGTTGATGTCGATGATCTGGGCGCCGTTCTCGACCTGATCGCGCGCCACGTCCAGCGCCGCGGCATAGTCGCGGTTGGTGATGAGCTTGCGGAACCGGGCCGAGCCGGTGACGTTGGTGCGCTCGCCGACGTTGACGAAGGGAATGTCGCTGGTGAGCACGAAGGGCTCGAGGCCCGAGAGGCGGAGCAGGGGCTTATGCATCGGCGGTTTCCTCGATCTGGCGCGGGGCGTAGGAGGCGACGTGCTCGGCGATGGCACGGATATGCTCTGGCGTGGTGCCGCAGCAGCCGCCGACGAGATTGACCAGACCCTCGCGGGCGAAGACCTCGACCTTGGCGGCGGTGTCCTCGGGTTCCTCGTCGTACTTGCCGAAGGCGTTGGGCAGGCCGGCGTTGGGGTAGGCGCAGATCCGGGTGTCGGCGACACCGGCGAGCTCTGCAAGGTGCGGCCGCATGGCGTCGGCGCCGAGCGCGCAGTTCAGGCCCACGCTGAACGGGCGGGCGTGGCGCACCGAGTGCCAGAAGGCGGTGGGCGTCTGACCCGAGAGGGTGCGGCCCGAAGCGTCGGTGATGGTGCCCGAGATCATGATCGGCAGGCGCGCACCGTGCTCGGCGAAGGCCTCGAAACAGGCGAAAATCGCGGCCTTGGCGTTCAGCGTGTCGAAGATCGTCTCGATCAGGATCAGGTCGGCGCCGCCGGCGATGAGGCCGCGGATCTGCTGCCCGTAGGCGCGGCGCAGGTCGTCGAAGGTCACGGCGCGGTAGCCCGGGTCGTTGACGTCGGGGCTGATCGAAGCGGTGCGGTTGGTCGGGCCCACGGCACCTGCGACCCAGCGCGGGCGGCCGTCTTCGGCGGTGGCGCGGTCGAGCGCCCGGCGCGCCACGCGGGCGCCCTCGACGTTCAGGTCGAACACCGCCTGTTCCATCGCGTAGTCGGCCTGCGCGATGGTCGTCGAGGAGAAGGTGTTGGTCTCGACGATGTCGGCCCCGGCCATGGCGAAGGCGTAGTGAATGTCCTCGATCGCCTTGGGCTGGGTCAGGATCAGCAGGTCGTTGTTGCCCTTCTGCGGATGATCCGAGTGGAACGAGCAGCATTGCCCGCCGTGGCCGCGGAAATCGTCCTCGTCCAGACCGAGGGTCTGGATCTGCGTGCCCATCGCCCCGTCGAGGATGAGGATGCGTTCGCGGGCGGCCCTTGTCAGGTCGGCCACGGTCTTGGTCGGCGGAAGAATGAAGCTGTGCATGTCGGACCTGCCTTTATCAGGCTTCCCGGATACTCCACACGGGCCGCACAATCAAATTCAACGATCGTGACAGGATCATGAGGTTCATTCATGTAGCCGCCATCACGACGCCGTTCCGCGCACCCGCATAAAGGGGCCCGGCCGCGCATCTGCCGGGCCCCGAGGCGGTCATCGGTCAGTGCGCGACCATGACGTGGCGCACCACCGAATAGTCTTCGAGCGCGTAGGAGGACATGTCCTTGCCGTAGCCCGACTGCTTCATGCCGCCATGGGGCATCTCGTTGGTCAGCATGAAGTGGGTGTTCACCCAGGTGCAGCCGTATTGCAGCCGCGAAGCCACCTGCATCCCCTTCGAGATGTCCTTGGTCCAGACCGACGAGGCCAGCCCGTATTCGCTGTCGTTGGCCCATGTGATCGCCTCGTCGGGGTCCGAGAACCGGGTGACCGACACCACCGGGCCGAAGACCTCGCGCCGCACGATCTCGTCGCTCTGCAGGGCGCCGGCCACGACGGTGGGCGTGTAGTAGAAGCCGCCGCCCTCGGGACTCGCGCCGCCGGTGGTGACCTCGATGTGGTTGGCCTCGCGGGCGCGGGCCACGAAGCTCGCCACCCGGTCGCGCTGGCGCTGCGAGATCAGCGGGCCGATCTCGTTCTTGTCGTCGTCGGCGTCATTGTAGGTGATGGTTGACACCGCATCGGTGAGGTCGGCGACGAAATTGTCGTAGACAGAGGCATGGGCGTAGATCCGGCAGGCGGCGGTGCAATCCTGCCCGGCGTTGTAAAAGCCGAAGGCCCGCAGCCCCTCGACCGTGCCCGCGATGTCGGCGTCGTCGAAGACGATGACCGGGGCCTTGCCGCCGAGTTCGAGATGGGTGCGCTTGATGGTCTTGTTGGCCGCCTCGAGGATCTTGCGCCCGGTGGCGATGTCGCCGGTGAGCGAGATCATCGCCACCTTCGGGTGGTGGATCAGCGCCGAGCCCACGGTCTCGCCCCGGCCGAGGATGATGTTGACCACGCCCTCGGGCAGCACCTCGGCGAAGATCCCGGCGATTTTGAGCGCGGTCAGCGGCGTCTGCTCGGACGGCTTGAAGACCACCGTGTTGCCGGCGCCGATGGCGGGGGCGATCTTCCACGCCATCATCATCAGCGGGTAATTCCACGGCGCGATCGAGGCCACCACGCCGATGGGGTCGCGGCGGATCATCGAGGTGAAGCCCTCGAGATACTCGCCGGCCACCGGCCCGGTCATGCATCGCACGGCGCCGGCGAAGAAGCGGAAGCAGTCGACGATGGCGGGCAGCTCGTCTCCCAGCGCCAGCGGGCCGGGCTTGCCACAGTTGAGCGCCTCGAGCCGGGCGAACTCCTCGGCCTCGGCCTCGATGCGGTCGGCGATCTTCAACAGGTAGCCCGAACGCTCGGCGGGGGTGGTGCGGGACCATTTCGCAAAGGCCTTGTCTGCGGCGGCGACCGCCTCCTCGACCTGCGCCAGCGAGGCCTCGGGCAGGGTGCAGATGACCTCTCCGGTGCGGGGGTTGAGGATCTGCTCCTCGGTCTCGGCGCCAAGGACGCGCTGCGCGCCGATCAGCATCTGGGTGTCCATGGGTGTTCTCCCTGTCTGTTCTCGTTGAGGGGTCATTTCTCGGCGCCGGCGGTGTGTTCGCCGTCGCGGGTCAGGTAGTAGGCCGCGAGGATCGGCAGGAAGGTGACCAGCACCACCGCCATCGCCACCACGTTGGTGACCGGCCGCTGGCGCGGGCGCACCAGTTCCTCGAGCATCCAGATCGGCAGCGTGGTCTGCTGGCCGGCGGTGAAGGTGGTCACGATGACCTCGTCGAAACTCAGCGCAAAGGCGAGCATACCGCCCGCCAGCAGCGCAGTGCCGATGTTGGGCAGGATCACCAGCGTGAAGGTCTGCAGCCCGTCGGCGCCGAGATCCATCGCCGCGTCGATCAGCGCCCCCGAGGTGCGGCGGAACCGCGCCACGGCGTTGTTGTAGACGATGACGATGCAGAAGGTCGCGTGGCCCAGCACGATGGTCCATGTGCTGAAGGGGATCTCCAGCAGCGAGAAGGCCGAGCGCAGCGAGATGCCGGTGATGATCCCGGGCAGGGCGATCGGCAGGATCACCAGAAGCGAGATGGTCTCGCGTCCGAAGAACCGCGACCGGGACACGGCGGCGGCGGTGAGCGTACCCAGCACCAGCGCGATGGTCGTCGAGATCGCCGCGACCTTGAGCGACAGGCCAAGCGCCTGCCAGACATCGGGGCGGCCCACGGTGACGGCAAGCCACTTGGTGGTGAGCCCGGGCGGCGGCCACTGGTAGCTCGTTTCCTCGGTGGTGAAGGCGTAGACGAAGATCAGCGCGATGGGGGCCAGCAGGAAGATCAGGCCGCCGAAGGCCGCGAGGCGCAGGGCGAGGGGGGCGCAGGCGTCAGAGTGCATCGAAGGCCCCCATGCGGCGCGCGGCCCAGAGGTAGATCCCCATGATGACGATGGGCACCACGGTGAAGGCGGCCGCCAGCGGGATGTTCCCGGCGGTGCCCTGCTGTGTGTAGACCGCCTGCCCGATGAAGAGCCGCGACGAACCGATGATCTGCGGGATGATGTAGTCGCCCAGCGTCAGCGAGAAGGTGAAGATCGAGCCCGCGACCACCCCCGGCAGCGCCAGCGGCAGGATCACCAGCCGGAAGTTCTGCCGCGGCGTGGCACCGAGATCTGCCGCCGCCTCGGTCAGCGTCGCGGGCACGCGCTCGAGCGAGGCCTGCACTGGCAGGATCATGTAGGGCAGCCAGATGTAGGTGAAGACGATGAAGGTGCCGAGGTAGCTGACCGAGAGCGAGTTGCCCCCGATGACCGGCACCGCCAGCACCGCCTCGAGCAGCCATGTCAGGTGCAGCTTGGCGAAGAGCCAGGTCAGGATGCCCTCCTTGGCGAGCACCAGCTTCCACGCGTAGACCTTGACGAGGTAGCTCGACCACAGCGGCAGCATGATCCCGAGGTAGAACACTGCCTTCCAGCGGCCCCGGGCGTAGCGGGCGGCGAAATAGGCAATGGGGAAGGCGAGGATGGCGCTCGCCACCGTCACCGAGGCCGCCATCAGCACGGTGCGCAGGATGATGTCGAAATTGTAGGGCCGCAGCAGCTCGCCGTAGGTCTTGAGGGTGAACTCGCGCACCACGAGGCCCGAGAACTCGTCGATCGAGAAGAAGCTCTGGATCAGCAGGGCGATCAGTGAGCCTACGTAGACGAGCCCGAGCCAGAGCGTGATCGGCAGCACCATGAGGAAGACGAACACCCGCGGGTGGCGCAGGATCCAGTCCACGAGGCGCGGCAGCAGCCCGCCGCGCGGCGCGAAGATCGCGGGCGCCGGATCGCGGGCGGTGGCGGAAAGGGGGGCGGCCTGCGTCATGCGGCCCCCAGCAGGTGGGCGCGGGCGGCATCCCACGAGACGCGGGCGGTGGTCCCGGGCTCGGGGGCCTCGGCATGGGGCGGCACCAGCGCCGTCAGGGGCTGGCCGTCGAGATCCAGCGCAAGCCGGGTGTAACGGCCATGGAAGGCACGGGCGGTGACGGTGGCGGGGCGGCCCGCGGGGTCGAGCACGATGTCCTCGGGGCGCAGGCTTGCCCACTGGCCGGCCGGGCCGACGCCCGCGACATCGGCGGGAATGACGTTCGAGGAGCCGACGAAATCCGCCACGAAGCGCGAGGCGGGGCGGCGGTAGATCTCTTCCGGCGTGCCGATCTGCTGCACGCGGCCCTCGGCGAAGACCGCCACACGGTCGGCCATCGACAGCGCCTCGTCCTGGTCATGGGTGACGAAGACGAAGGTGAGCCCGAGGCTGCGCTGCAGGGTCCGCAGCTCTTCCTGCATCTGCTCGCGCAGCTTGAGGTCGAGCGCCCCAAGCGGCTCGTCGAGCAGCAGCACGCGGGGCTTGTTGACCAGTGCGCGGGCCAGCGCCACGCGCTGCCGCTGGCCGCCCGAAAGCTCGCCGGCGCGGCGGTCGCCGTATCCTCCGAGTTCGACCAGCTCGAGCGCCTCGCGGGCGGCGCGGTGACGCTCGGCGCGGCCGACGCCCCTGACCCGCAGCCCGAAGCCCACGTTGTCGAGCACGTTCATGTGCGGGAAGAGCGCGTAGCTCTGGAACACGGTGTTGACGTTGCGCAGGTAGGGCGGCACGCCCTCGGCGCGTTCGCCGAAGATCTCGATATGCCCGGCGGTGGGCTGTTCGAAGCCCGCCACGAGGCGCAGGCAGGTGGTCTTGCCCGAGCCCGAGGGCCCCAGCATGGCGAAGAACTCGCCGTCGCGAATGGCGAGGTCGACCTCGTCCACGGCCTTCACCGGTCCGAAATGGCGCGACACGCCCCGGAAGGTTACAGCATCCATCAGGTCAGTCTTTCGAGGGAAGAGAGAGGGGGAGGCGCACCGGGTGGGCCGGCGCGCCTCGGTCAGGTCGTGATCAGCGCCCGCCGATCACGCCGATGTAGTCGGACACCCAGCGGTAGTAGGGCACGCAGCTGCCCTGGCTCTCGCATTGCGACACCGGGGTGCGCCAGAAGGCGATCTTCTCGAAATCGTCGAGCCCGTTGGCAGAGCAGCCCTCGGCGGTCTGCATTCCGGAACCGTCGGTGCAGGCTTCGGGGACCGAGGGCACTGCGCCGAACCAGACCGAGAGGTCGGATTGCAGGTTGGACGAGAGCGAGTGCTCCATGAACTTGTAGGCGCAGCTCGGGTGCTCGCTGTCGGCGTGCAGCATCAGCGTGTCGGCCCAGCCGGTGGCGCCTTCCTCGGGGATGGTCGAGGCCACGGGGGCGCCGTCGGCCTTGAGCAGGTTGACCTGGAACGGCCACGAGGACGAGGCCACGACGCCCTCATTCTTGAAATCGTCGATCTGGATGAAGGCGTCGTGCCAGTAGCGCGAGACCAGCGTGCGCTGGGTGCGCAGCAGGTCGAGCGCGGCGGCATATTGCGCGTCGTTCAGCTCGTAGGGCGAGGTGATGCCGAGATCGGGCTGGTGCGCCATCAGGTACATGGCGGCGTCGGCCACGTAGATCGGGCCGTCATAGGCCTGCACCCGACCCTCGTTGCTCTCGCCGTCCTGCAGGGTCATTGGCTCAAAGACCACCGACCAGCTCGTCGGCGCCTCGGGGAAGACCTCGGTGTTGTACATCAGCACGTTCGGGCCCCACATGAAGGGCGTGCCGTAATGGGTGCCGTCGACGGTGTGCCAGGGCGCGTCCTTGAGCCGGTCGTCGACCCTGGACCACGACGGGATCAGGTCCACGTTGACGGGCTGCAGGCGTTTTCCTGCGATCAGCCGCAGCGAGGCGTCGCCCGACGCGGTCACGAGGTCGAAGCCGCCCTCGTTCATCAGCGCCACCATCTCGTCCGAGGTGTTGGCGGTCTTGACCTCGACCATGCAGCCGGTCTCTTCCTCGAACTTGGTCACCCAGTCGAACGCGGGGTCGGTCTCGCCGCGCTCGATGTAGCCCGGCCAGGCGACGATGGAGACCGAGCCCTCGCCCTCGCCAAGCTCGGTGAGCATCTCCTGGGCGGACAGCGGAAGGCTGGTGGCGGCAACGAGCGCGAGGCCCGACACGCAGCCGTGGAAGATCTTTTTCATCTTGCGTTCCCTGTTGCAGCGGGAGTCCGTGCTCCCTTGCAGCAAGCGTGGGTAGAGAAATCCGATTTCACAAATTCAATTGTCAGGTTGCCCGTATCGGAATTTCCGATACCGCTTCTGCAACGCCGCGTTGGCGTCGGATTATCGAACGTTCTTGTAGGTTTGCGCCGAGCGGATGAATTCCCGGGTGGCGGGCGAGAGCGGCGCGCCCTTGCGCCAGACCACCCCCACCTGCACAACCGGCAGGCTTCCCGACACGTCGCGCGACACGATGCGGTCGCCTTCCAGCGACCAGCGGCGGTAGACCAGTTCCGGCAGGATGGCGATTCCTGCGCCGGTCGCCACGAGCGAACGCACCGCCTCGACCGAGCGGGTGCGGAACGCCACCCTCGGGCGGGCGCCAAAGGCCGAGAGCAGCCTGCGGGTGGCCTCCTCGATCTCGTCCACGCGCAGCATGATGATCGGTTCGTCCACGAGGTCCTCGATGGAGACCGAAGTGCGGGTCGACAGCTCGTGGCCGTTGGGCAGCCAGAGCTGGTAGGGCGAGGTGTCGATGATCTCGGTCTGCAGCGCCATGCGGTCGCGCATGTTGGTGGTCACCATCACTGCCGCGTCGAGCTCGCCGCCGATCAGCAGGTGCTCGAGATACTCGCCGCTGTCCTCGAGCGCGGTCACCTCGACGCCGGGGTTGGCGCGTCGGAAGCGCGAGAGGATGTCCGAGAGCACGTAGCCCGCCACCAGCGAGGTGACGCCCACGTGCAGCTTGCCGCTGAGCCGGTCGGGATCCTTGGAGAGCGACAGCCGCGCGTCCGAGACGCTGCCGAGGATGCCGGTCGCATGGCGCAGGAACTGGTGGCCCTTCTGGGTGATGTCGAGCCCGCGCGGGTGGCGCTCGAAGAGCTGCACGCCGAGATCGGCCTCGAGCTCGCGGATCGCCTCGGTCACCGCCGATTGCGAGATCGCCAGCGCCTGCGCGGCCCCCGAGACCGTGCCGCTTTCGGCGACGGCGAGAAAGTACCGCAGCTGTCTGAGTGTGAATGCCATGCGCTCCGCCCCTGCCTGTGCGCGTCCCTAGGTGCGTGTCCGTAGGAGCGCCCCCGGGCGGCAGCAGACCGCCCGATGCCGGCAGATGCAAGCCCGCCGCGTCACGGCGGGCCCGCCGGGGTCAGTTCTGGGCGATGCGCTTGGCGCCCGCCTCCATGGCGGCGCGCAGGCGTTTCTCGAGCGTTTTCTGCTTGGACGGAGTGTAGAACTTCAGCCCGAACATGTCCTTCACGTAGAAGGTATCGACCACCTGCTCGCCATAGGTCGCGATGACCGCGCTGGCGATGTAGACGTTGGTCTCCGCCAGCGTCCGGGTGAGGTCGTAGAGCAGCCCCGGCCGGTCGCGGGTGTCCACCTCGATGATCGTGTAGATCTCGGACCCCTCGTTGTCGAAGGTGATCGAGGTCGGCACGGTGAAGGCACGCTCGCGCTTCTTGATCTTGCCCTTGGACAGGATTGCCTCGCGCGGCTTCACCTCGCCCATGAGCGTCTTGCGGATCATGTCGCGCAGGCGGCCGAGGCGGTTCTGCTCGTAGGGCGAGCCGTCGGCATCCTGGATCCAGAAGGCGGCGGTGGCGTAGCCGTCCTTGGAGGTGAAGGTGCGCGCGTCCACGACGTTGGCACCGACCAGCGACAGCGCCCCGGCGAGACGCGAGAAGATGCCCGGATGATCCGAGAGGGCAAAGCAGACGCGGGTGGCGTCGCGGTCCTCGTCGGGGTGGATGTCGATCCGGATCTCGTCGCTCTGGATGTCGCGCAGGAGACGGGCAAAGACCTCGTGGGCAGTGAGGTGCAGCCCCTGCCAGTAGGGTTCGTAATGGCGGCCGGTCTCGACCCGCAGGTCCTTGGCATCCCAGTCGGCGAGCGCCTCGCGAAGGGCCTTCTTGGCCTCGGCGCCGCGGTTCTCGCGGTTGAGCGCCTCCATGCCGTCCTCGAGCGCGCGCCTGGTTTGCCGGTAGAGCCCGCGCAGCAGCGCGGCCTTCCAGTTGTTCCAGACGCCCGGGCCCACGCCGCGGATGTCGCAGACGGTCAGCACGGTGAGCAGGTCGAGCCGTTCCTTGGTCTGCACCGCCTTGGCGAAGTCGCGCACCGTGCGCGGGTCGGCGATGTCGCGCTTCTGCGCCATGTCGGACATCAGCAGGTGGTAGCGCACCAGCCATTCCACCGTGGCGCATTCGGTCTTGGTCAGGCCCAGACGCGGCGCCACCTTGCGGGCGATCTGCGCGCCCAGCACCGCGTGGTCCTCGTCGCGGCCCTTGCCGATGTCGTGCAGCAGCAGCGCCACGTAGAGCGTCTTGCGGTTCACGCCCTGCTTGAGGATGGTCGAGGCGACCGGCAGTTCCTCGACGAGATCGCCGTGCTCGAGTTCGCTCAGGTTGCGGATGCACTGGATGGTGTGCTCGTCCACCGTGAAGCTGTGATACATGTTGAACTGCATCATCGCCACGATGGGCTCGAACTCGGGGATGAAGGCGGCCAGCACGCCGAGCTCGTTCATCCGCCGCAGCGAGCGCTCGGGGTTGCCGTGCTTGAGCAGCAGGTCGAGAAAGATGCGCCGCGCTTCCTTGTCGTTGCGCATGTCGTCGTCGATCAGGTGCAGGTTCGCCTTGACCAGCCGCATGCCGTAGGGGTGCAGCAGCAGCCCGGTGCGCAGGCCTTCCTCGAAGAAGCGCAGCAGGTTGAGCTTGTCCGACAGGAAGGCGGTGTCGTCCGAGATCGCGAGCCGGTTGTGCACGACCTCGTAGCCGTCCTTGACCTGCGGGCCGCGCTTGAACATCCGCATCAGCAGCGGCGCGTCCTTCTGGTGCTCGGCCTCGAGCGAGGTCAGGAAGATCCGCGTCAGGTCACCGACGGCGGTGGCGTGGCGGAAGTAGTCCTGCATGAACCACTCGACGGCGCGGCGACCGGGCCGGTCGACATAGCCCATGCGGTCGGCGACCTCGACCTGCATGTCGAAGGTCAGCTGCTCGACGGCGCGCCCGGCGACGAGATGCAGGTGGCAGCGCACCGCCCAGAGGAATTCCTCGGCGCGCATGAAGGTCAGGTATTCCTCGCGCCGGAACACGCCCACGCGCACCAGCTCCTGCGCGTCCTCGGTGCGGTGGATGTACTTGGTGATCCAGTAAAGCGACTGCAGGTCGCGCAGCCCGCCCTTGCCCTCCTTGACGTTGGGCTCCACCACGTAGCGCAGGCCCTGCTTGCGGTGGCGGCTGTCGCGCTCCTCGAGCTTGGCGGCCACGAAGGCGCGCTCGGTGCCCTTGAAGAGCTCCTTCCAGAGCCGGGTCTCGAGCTCGCGCGCCAGCGGCTCGTAGCCGATGATGAACCGGGTCTCGAGCATCGCCGTGCGGATGGTGTAATCCTCGGTGCCGAGACGCAGGCAGTCCCTCACTGTGCGCGAGGCGTGGCCGACTTTCAGCTTGAGGTCCCAGAGGATGTAGAGCATCGACTCGATGACACTCTCGGCCCACGGCGTGATCTTCCACGGCGTCAGGAACAGCAGGTCGACGTCGGAATAGGGCGCCATCTCGCCGCGGCCATAGCCGCCCACCGCCATCAGCGTGAGGCGCTCGCCTTCGGTCGGGTTGCGCAGCGGATGGATGCGTTGGGTCGCCACCTCGTAGACCAGCCGGACGATGCCGTCGGTCAGCCAGGCATAGGCCTCGGTGGTGGGGAAGGCGGCACGGGGGCGCTGTTCGAAGGCCCGCTCGATGACGTCGCGCCCGTCGCTGCGGGCCTGCGAGAGAATGCGCACCGTGGCGGCGCGGATCTGCGCTTCGGTCTCGGCCTCGTCGGCAGCGGCGAACAGCGCCGTGCGCAGGGCCGGGAGGTCGAGGATGCGCGATGCCGGGGCAATCAGGTCCTCCGGCATCGCGTCAAGCGTCCTGTCTTCAGAAGCCTGCGCCGGAGAAGCTTGAGGGGGCAGGGTCAAGGATCACCATCTGGTTGTTTCTTACCGTGGCCACCGCCAGCCCGCGCTGGTTCGTGCCGTCACTCTTCAGGCGGAATACACCCCCCGTGCCCTGAAAACCAGCCGATTGCGTCAGGGCGCGGCCGGTCAGCGCATCACGGCGGCCCTGCTTCACCAGCGCGCCGACGGCGGCGATGCCGTCGAAGGCGAGACCGGCGAGCGGGTGCGGCGCGGCACCGTAGGCGGCGCTGTAGCGGGCCGAGAAGTTCTGCTGCATGGACTGGTTCGGCAGGGTGAACCACGCGCCCTCGGCACCGGGGTAGCTGAAGAGCTCGGGCTTCACGTCCCAGCGGGTCAGGCCGATGTACTGGTAGGTCGACGGGTCGAGCCCGTTCTCGGGCATCACCTGCAGCAGCAGCGGCATCGCGGCGTTGGTGGCGTCGGTGGTGATGAAGACCGAATCCGCGCCGGCGTTGGAGGCAACTTGCGCCATGCCCTGCGCGGCGTTGGTCACGCCGTCGACGCTGAGCGGGTAGGACTGCACCGCCGCCACGCTCACGCCGTTGTGCGACGCGGCCTGCTGGATGGCGTTGCGGCCGAACTGGCCGGGCACGTCGTCCGAATGCATGATGGCGACCTTGTTGCGGCCCTGGCGCCGGGCGTAGCCGAGCAGACGGTCGGCGGTGTTCTCGAAGGTCGGTCCGAGCACGAAGAGGTTGCCGCCGGCGATCGAGGGGTTGTTCGAGAAGGCGAGCACATTGATGCCCTCGTCGGCCACCACCTTGCTTGCCTCCACGGCGACCTCGCCGCGCAGCGGTCCGAGGATGATCTTGGCGCCCTCGTCGACGGCGCGCTGGGCCTGCGCGGCGGCGGTGGCCCCGGAACCGGCGGTGTCATAGACCGCGAGCTCGATGTTGACCCCGTCGAGATCGGCGATGGCGAGACGGGCGGCGTTCTCGAGGTCGCGGGCGATGCTCGCCGCCCCCGAATCGCTCTGTGGCACCAGCAGGGCCACGCGGACCGGGGCGCCGGGGTCGATGTCGGGACCGCCGCGCCCGGCGGACCCGCCGCCCAGATCGGTCATCGTTGGGACGTCGCAGGCTGCCAGCAGGCCGGCGCTTGCGACGACGGCAGCGGTGCAGAGCGCCTTGCGGGCGCGGGTCAAAACGGCGAACATGGTGGTGGAACTCCCTCGCATGACGGCGCGGGTTTCGCTCCCGCGCGGCTTTGCGCCTGATCATAGTCCAGCAGGAAGGTGGGTCCAGAAATGAATCCGGAAAAGGGCGGATTGGCGCCGGGCCTCTACATGGTCGCGGTGCCGATCGGTAACGCGCGCGACATCACCTTGCGTGCGCTCGACATCCTGCGCGACGCCGAGGTGCTGGCGGCGGAGGACACCCGCAGCCTGCGCCGCCTGCTCGAGATCCACGGCGTGCCGCTGGGCGACCGGCCCTGCCTCGCCTACCACGACCACAACGGCGACCGCATGCGCCCGCGTCTGCTCGAGGCGCTGGCCGTGGGCCGCAGCGTCGCCTACGCCTCCGAAGCGGGCACGCCGATGATCTCGGACCCGGGCTTCGACCTGGTGCGGGCCGCGCGCGAGGAGGGCCTGCCGGTGACCGCCGCGCCGGGGCCGTCTGCGGTGATCACCGCGCTGACCATCGCCGGGCTGCCGACCGACCGTTTCCTGTTCGGGGGCTTCCTGCCCAACACCCGCTCGGCCCGGCGCAAGGGATTGGAAGAGTTGCGCGCGGTGCCCGCGACACTGGCCTTCTACGAGTCGCCGCGGCGGGTGGGCGAGATGCTGGCCGACGCCGCGGAGACGCTCGGCGCCGGGAGGCGGGCGGCGGTCTGCCGGGAGCTCACCAAGCGCTTCGAGGAATGCCGGACCGGTACGCTCGAGGAGCTCGCCGCCTTCTACGCCGACGCCACGCCCAAGGGCGAGATCGTGGTGCTGATCGAGAAGGGCGATTCCGAGAAAATTAACGAGTCTGACTTAGACCAGTCCCTGCTCGAGGCGCTCGAGACGATGTCGGTCCGCGATGCGGCCGATGCGGTGTCCGGGATGTTCGGTGTCAAGCGCAGGCCGGTCTATCAGCGCGCCATGGCGCTCGCCAGGGACAGGTCCGCCCCGGAAGACTGACCAGACGGACCGACGTGAGGAACTGATGACGTGACGAACTGACCCGGGGAACGGTGCCGATGTGTCTGCAACTTGCCTTCGACTTCTCCGCACCCTTGCCGGTGGCAGACCCTTCGGCCGCCCCGGCGCCTGACCGGGCGGCCCCTGTGCATGTGCCAGCCACGGGCAATGCCGAGCTCGATCGCCGCCGCGCCCGCGGTGCTTGCGGCCACCTCGCCGGGCTCTCCGCCGAAGCGCGCATCGCGCAGGATTACGAACGGCGCGGCTATCGGCTCGCCGGGCAGCGCTGGCGCGGTCGCAGCGGAGAGATCGACCTCATTCTGCGCGATGGCGACGGGCTCATCTTCGTCGAGGTCAAGAAGAGCCGCAGCTTTGATCGTGCGCTCGAGCGTCTGTCCTCGCGCCAGATCCGCCGGTTGATGAAAACTGCCGAGGAATACGTCGGGCAGGAACCGCGCGGCTCGCTGACCGACATGCGCTTCGATG
Organism: Salipiger thiooxidans; assembly: GCF_900102075.1. Classification (GTDB taxonomy): domain Bacteria; phylum Pseudomonadota; class Alphaproteobacteria; order Rhodobacterales; family Rhodobacteraceae; genus Salipiger; species Salipiger thiooxidans. The sequence goes on from NZ_FNAV01000020.1 coordinate 33,305, forward strand.
TGGCGCTGATGGACGCGCATGGCATGATACGGGTGCTCGAGAACGCCTTCCTCTCCTGAGCGGGCATTGCCTCTCGCCGGGCACTGCGCCATGTATGGCGAAAGCCAGCGCGGGAGACCCCATGAAGATCGCCTTCCAGATGGACCCGATCGGTCCGATCGACATCAATGCCGACAGCACCTTCCGGATCGCCGAAGAGGCGCAGGCGCGCGGGCACGAGCTGTTCTACTACACGCCGGATCACCTCTCCTTCCAGGAAGGGCGGATTATGGCGCGGGGTCATGCGCTGACGGTGCAGCGGGTCAAGGGCGACCACGCGCAGCTCGGGCCGCTGGAGCTGGTCGACCTCGCCGGGTTCGACGTGGTCTGGCTGCGGCAGGACCCGCCCTTCGACATGCACTACATCACCACCACGCACCTGCTCGAGCGGCTCGCCCCGGCGACGCTGGTGGTGAACGACCCGTTCTGGGTGCGCAACTCGCCCGAGAAGCTGCTCGTCCTCAACTTCCCCGAGCTGACGCCGCCCACGACCGTCGCCCGCGACCTCGAGACCATCCGCGAGTTCAAGGCCCGGCATGGCGACATTATCCTCAAGCCGCTTTACGGCAACGGTGGTGCGGGCGTGTTCCGCCTCGACGAGAACGACCGCAACCTGAGCTCGCTCTACGAGCTCTTCACCGGGTTCTCGCGCGAGCCGCTGATCGTGCAGAAATACCTCCCGGCGGTCACCAAGGGCGACAAGCGGGTCATTCTGGTCGAAGGCGAGCCGGTCGGCGCGATCAACCGCGTGCCCGCCGCCAACGAGGTGCGGTCTAACATGCATGTGGGCGGGCGCCCCGAGAAGGTCGAGCTCACCCCGCGCGACCTCGAGATCTGCGCTACCATCGGGCCCGTCCTGCGCGAGAAGGGGCAGGTCTTCGTGGGCATCGACGTGATCGGCGACTGGCTGACCGAGATCAACGTGACCTCGCCCACCGGGATTCAGGAGCTCGAGCGCTTCGACGGGATCAACGTGGCCGAGAAGATCTGGCAGGCGGTCGAAGCCCGCCGCGGATGAGCCGGCGGCTCGCCGCCCTCAACCTGTTCCTGCGCCATGCCGTGAAGCCGCGGCTGGCGCGCACCTCCGGGCCCGAAGAGGCCGCCGCGCAGTTCGAGACGATGGCGCGGCTGGCGCTCCGGGCCCCTCCCTACCTTCGCGACATTGCGCGGCCCGGCGGGCTGCACTGGATCAGCGCCGGACCCTGTCGGATGGACCGGATGATCCTCTATTTCCACGGCGGCGGCTACATCGCCGGCAGCCCCGCGACGCATCGGGGCATGATCGGGCGGCTGTCGCTGCTCTCGGGGCTCGAGATCTGCGCGCCGGACTATCCGCTGGTGCAGGAGGCCCGCTTTCCCGCCGCCTTCGAGGCCGCGGCGGTGGCATGGGAACGTTGCCGGATGCTGGGCCATGCGCCGAACCGCATCCTGCTCGCGGGCGATTCCGCCGGCGGGGGCCTCGCGCTGGCGCTGCTTGCGCATCTCCTGCAGCGGGGCGAGCGCCCGGCCGGCGCGGTGACCTTCTCGCCCTGGACAGACCTCGCGATGACCGGTGCCAGCCTCGGGCGCAACCGTGACGCCGACCCGTTCCTCCCGGTCGACCGTATCGGCGAGCTCGTGGGCATCGTCTGCGCCGGCGCCGATCCGCGCGACCCGCGGCTCTCGCCGCTCCATGCCGCGTTCCCGGACTGCCCGCCGGTGCAGATCCATGTCTCGGAAACCGAGATCCTCGCCGACGACGCCACTCGCATGGCGGCGCGGCTGGAGGCCCAGGGCGCGCGGGTCGATCTCCGGACCCACCCGTCCGCACCGCATGCCTGGCCGGTATTCGACGGCTGGATCCCCGAGGCACGCGCCACGCTGCGCGCCGCGGCGCGCTTCGCTCAGGCGTCCCTTGGCGAGACCAGCCGGTAGCTCAGCGCCTCGGCGACATGGGGGCGGCGGATGGTGTCCTCGTCCGCGAGGTCGGCGATGGTGCGGGCGACCCGCAGCACGCGGTGATAGCCGCGCGCCGACAGGCCGAAGCGGTCGGCGGCGCGCAGCAGCAGCTCGCGGCTCTCGCTGTCCGGCGTGGCGATCTCTTCGAGCACGCGCCCCTCGGCATCGGCATTGGTGCGCAGCGCCGCATCGGTCCCGAAGCGCGCGGCCTGCCGCAGGCGCGCCGCCCCGACCCGCGCGGCGACGGTGGCGGTATAGTCGCCCGAGGCGGGCAGGTCGAGGTCGCGGAAGGCCACGGGCGGGACCTCGATGCGCAGGTCGAAACGGTCCATCAGCGGCCCCGAGATGCGCCCGAGATAGTCCTCGCCGCAGATCGGCGCGCGCGAGCAGGCCCGGCCCGCGTCGGTGAGATAACCGCATTTGCAGGGGTTGGCGGCAGCGACCAGCAGAAAGCGGCAGGGATACATGACATGGGCGTTGGCACGCGACACCATGACCTGCCCAGTCTCGACCGGCTGGCGCAGGGTCTCGAGCACGGCGCGCGGGAACTCGGGGAACTCGTCGAGGAACAGCACGCCGTTGTGCGCGAGGCTGACCTCGCCCGGTCTGGCGCCGCGCCCGCCGCCGATGATCGCCGCCATGGAGGCGGTGTGATGCGGCTCGCGGAAGGGGCGCAGGCGCGAGATCCCGCCCTCGGAGAGCAGCCCCGCCAGGGAGTGGATCATCGAGGTCTCGAGCGCCTCGCGCGGGCTCAGCCGGGGCAGCAGCCCCGGCAGGCGCGCGGCGAGCATCGACTTGCCCGAGCCCGGCTCTCCCACCAGCATCAGGTGGTGGCGTCCGGCGGCGGCGATCTCGAGCGCGCGCTTGGCCCGTTCCTGCCCCTTCACGTCGCGCAGGTCACGCAGCTGGCCGGGGGCGGGGATCTCGCCGGGCTCGGAGGGCGCGATGGGTGCGTCGCCGGTGTAGTGGCGCACCACGTCGGCAAGGGTCCGCGCGCCCAGCACCCGGCAGTCGCCGACCCAGGCCGCCTCGGGCCCCGAGTCGCGGGGGCAGAGCAGGGTGCGCTCGGTCTCGGCGGCGGTCATCGCGGCGGGCAGGGCGCCGGGCACGGCGACCAGCGTGCCGTCGAGCGCCAGCTCGCCAAGCGCCATGGTCCGCGCGATCTCATCCCCCGGCAGGATTTCGAGCGCGGCGAGCAGCCCCAGCGCGATCGGCAGGTCGAAATGCGATCCCTCCTTGGGCAGGTCGGCGGGCGAGAGGTTCACGGTGATGCGCTTCGAGGGCATCGCGATCGACATGTTGCTGAGCGCTGCGCGCACCCGTTCGCGCGCTTCGGAGACCGCCTTGTCGGGCAGGCCCACGATGGCAAAGCCGGGCACGCCCGCAGTCACGGCGCATTGCACCTCGACCGGGCGCGCGTCGACCCCCTCGAAGGCCACGGTATAGGCATGCGCGACCACTTCCCACCTCATCGTCAGGCATCACGGGAGGATGCGCGACAGATGGTTAGCCAATCGTTAACGACACCGGGCGGCGCGGGGAGGGGGGGCGGTGCCGCCCGCGCCGGGCAGGCCTCCGTTCACAGAAGGGCGGTGAAGGCGGGCCAGGACGTCGGGTCGGCCATGGTCATGTCGCGGCAGAAGGGGTTGCAGAAGCCGAAGACGCGGCCGTCCATCTCGAGCAGGTCGGTGACCGGCTCGCCGGAATAGGGGCAGGCGGCGTTCTCGGGCGTGCCGGTCTCGACCGCGCGGGCGGGACGCGGCGCAGGCCCGGGCCACTCGCCCTTGTCATGCGGGCGGTCGTACCACGGCAGGTGCTCGCCCCGGGCAATGCCCATGGCGCGCCAGCGGCGGAAGGCCGGGTCGGCGAGGTGCTCGGCCACGTAACCTGCCGCGGCGGCTCCCACCGGGAGTCCGTAGCCCGCGATGCGCGCCGCGACCGGGGCGAAGAACGCGTCCGCCGCGCTGTAGCGCCCGAAGAGCCACGGCCCGCCATCGCCGAACCGCCCGCGGGCGAAGGCCCAGAGCGCCTCGATCCGGGCGAGATCGGCGAGGGTCTCTTCCGAGGGCGTGAAGCCCGTGTAGGCCGCCTGCAGGTTCATCGGGCATTGCTCGCGCAGGGCGCCGTAGCTCGAATGCATCTCGGCGGCCATGCTGCGGGCGGTGGCGCGCGCCGCCGCATCCGAGGGCCAGTGCCCGGCCTCGGGATGGCGGCTGGCCAGTTCCTCGGCCATGGCCAGGCTGTCCCAGATCACCGTTCCGTCGTCGGTGACAAGCGCCGGGACGGTCCGGGCAGGGGCGATCCTGGCAACCTGCGTGGCCACGGGGCCGTGAAGGAAGGTGATGTTCTGGACCGAGAAGGGAAGGCCGAAGCGCTCCATGAGCAGCCATCCGCGCAGCGACCAGCTGGAGTAGGTGTAGTCCCCGAGAATTAGGCAATCGCCCATCGTCCGCTCCCTCGATCAGCGTGTTTCCAGAGATTTAGCGCGGATCTCGCGCCCGCGGAAATTCCGATTTGTGGGGTCGGGCATCACCCTCCGTCATGCGGGGGTCATGCGCGGCGGGCAGGTTCCCAAAAAAGTGCCCGTTGCCGGAAACCTTTTCCGGACTAGGGGCGTTCAGATCATGTGGCACCGTTCGGGACGGGGTCGCGAAACACGGCGGAAAACGCCGTCCTGAGCAACGACGACGGGGAATGCCGATGAACACCGAGACCTTCAACGACCAGACCTTGTCCCGCCGCGCCATGAAGGCCGAGCTGCTGGATGCCGAGACCGAGCTGCGCCTTGCCTACGCCTGGCGCGACCAGCGCGACGAGGCGTCACTGCATCGTCTGATCAACGCGTACATGCGCCTTGCGATCTCCATGGCGTCGAAGTTCAAGCGCTACGGCGCGCCGATGGGCGACCTCGTGCAGGAGGCAGGGCTGGGCCTGATGAAGGCAGCCGACAAGTTCGACCCCGACCGGGGGGTGCGCTTCTCGACCTATGCGGTCTGGTGGATCAAGGCCAGCATCCAGGATTACGTGATGCGCAACTGGTCGATGGTGCGCACCGGCTCCACCTCTTCGCAGAAATCCCTGTTCTTCAACATGCGCCGGGTGCAGGCACGGCTCGAGCGCGAGGCCGCCGCCGAGGGCAAGACCCTCGAGCGTCACATGCTGCATGCCGCCATCGCCCAAGAGATCGGCGTGCCGCTCTCGGATGTCGAGATGATGGAAGGCCGTCTCTCGGGCTCGGATTTCTCGCTCAACGCGACGCAGTCCTCGGACGAGGATGGGCGCGAGTGGATCGACACGCTTGAGGATGACGGCGAGCAGGGCTCCAGCGTGGTCGAAGGCCGACTCGACAATGCCCAGCTGCGCGAGTGGCTGGTGGTTGCCATGTCGGCGCTGAACGACCGCGAGCGTTTCATCGTGCGCGAGCGCAAGCTGCGCGACGAGACCCGCACGCTCGAGAGCCTCGGGCAGGAACTTGGCCTCTCGAAAGAGCGAGTCCGGCAGCTCGAGGCCGCGGCCTTCGCCAAGATGCGGAAGTCGCTTGAAGCGCAGTCGCGCGAGGTGCAACACTTCCTCGCATGATGCGCAATTCCAGCTTGATCGCACCGCTCCTCGCAGCGTGCTTCGCCGCGTCCGCCGTTCTGGCGGACGACGGCGAATTTTCCGACGCCCAGGTGATTTTCCTCGGCGAAGTCCACGACAACCCGGCTCATCATGCCCGGCAGGCCGAACTGATCGCCGAGCTCAAGCCGGTTGCGCTGGTCTTCGAGATGCTGACCACCGACCAGTCGGCGCTGATCCATCCCGAAGATCTCGAGAACGAGGCGGGACTGGCCGAAAAGCTCGACTGGGAAAACTCCGGCTGGCCGGAGTTTTCGATGTATTTCCCGATCTTCACCGCGGCCCCCGGGGCGGCGATCTTCGGCGCCCAGCTCCCGCGCGAGGAAGCGCGGCGGGTCTCGGGCGAGTCGCTCGACCGGGTGTTCGGGCCGAGCGCGGGCTTCTACGGCCTCGACGAGCCGCTGCCCCCGGAAGAGCAGGCCATGCGTGAGACCATGCAGATGGCCGCCCATTGCGACAGCCTGCCGCTCGAGACGCTTCCCACAATGGTGGGCATCCAGCGCCTGCGCGACGCGCGGCTGGCCGAGACCGCGCTCGAGGCGCTGTCGATGCACGGAGGCCCCGTGGTGGTGATCACCGGCAACGGCCATGCCCGCACCGACTGGGGGGCGCCTGCGCTGCTCAAGCGCGCGGCGCCCGAGGTCACCGTTGCGGCATTGGGGCAGGGCGAGACCGGCTCCGAGGGGCCGGACGGCACCTTCGATCAGGTCGAGGAAACCGCCGGGGTCGAGCGTGACGACCCCTGCAAGGCCTTCGAGAAGCCGCCAGCCAATTGAGTCTTCCCGGCCCGCGCCGTAACAGTAGGGCAGCTTGGGTTGGGAAAGGCGGGCGACATGCTGTCGGGCAAACGCATCCTTCTGATCATCGGTGGCGGGATCGCCGCCTACAAGGCGCTGGAGCTGATCCGGCGCCTGCGCGAGCGCGGTGCGGCGGTGACGCCGGTGATGACCGCTGCCGCCGAGCAATTCGTGACGCCGCTCTCCGTCGGTGCGCTGGCGGGCGAGAAGGTCCACGGCGCGCTCTTCGATCTCACCAGCGAGGCCGAGATGGGGCACATCCAGCTCTCGCGCGTGGCCGACCTGGTGCTGGTGGTGCCGGCGACCGCGGACCTGATGGCGAAGATGGCGCAGGGGCTCGCGGGGGATCTTGCCTCGACGCTGCTTTTGGCCACCGATACGCCGGTGATGATCGCCCCCGCGATGAACGTGCGCATGTGGCAGCACCCGGCGACGCAGCGCAATCTCGGCCTGCTGAGGGGCGATGGTGTGACGGTGGTGGGCCCGGACGACGGCGACATGGCCTGCGGTGAATTCGGGCCCGGGCGCATGTCCGAGCCGCACGAGATCCTCGCCGCGGTCGAGCGGGCGCTGGCGGACGGACCGCTGCGCGGGCGCCGCGTGGTGGTGACCTCGGGCCCCACGCACGAGCCCATCGACCCGGTGCGCTACATCGCCAACCGCTCGTCGGGCGCGCAGGGCACGGCCATTGCCTCGGCGCTGCGCGATCTTGGGGCCGAGGTGGTCTTCGTGACCGGCCCCGCCGATGCGGCGCGGCCCGCGGGCGTTGAGGTCATCGAGGTCGAGAGCGCGGTCGAGATGCGCGCCGCGGTGCTGGGCGCGCTGCCCGCCGACGCGGCGGTCTTCGCGGCGGCGGTGGCGGACTGGCGCGTGGCGACGGCCTCGGACAGCAAGATCAAGAAACAGGCGGGGCGGCTCCCGGTGCTGGAGTTCACCGAGAATCCCGACATCCTCGCCGAAGTGTCGCAACTCCCCGAGGGGCGGCCGGGTCTGGTGGTGGGATTCGCTGCCGAGACCGACGACGTGGTGGCCCATGCCACCGCGAAGCGGTTGCGCAAGGGCTGCGACTGGATCCTCGCCAACGACGTGAGCCCCGCGACGGGAATCATGGGCGGCAGCGAGAACGCGGTGGTGCTGATCTCGGACGACGGATCCGAGGCCTGGCCACGGATGGGCAAGCGCGCTGTGGCCGAACGGCTGGCGCAGCGCATCGCCGCGGCGCTGGGCGCGCCCGCGGCAGAGTGACGTCAGAAATCCACGGAAAGATGAAAGGGCAGGGGCACATGGTTTCCATCGCTGTGCAATGGGACGAGGGCGCGGACAGGTCGCTGGGCCTCCCGGTCTACGCGACCGAGGGCGCGGCGGGTGCCGATCTGCGGGCCAACCTCGCCGATCGCGGCAGGATCGAGCTGGCACCGGGGCAGCGGGCGCTGGTGTCCACCGGCCTGCGGCTGGCGATCCCCGAGGGCTGGGAGGTGCAGCTGCGCCCGCGCTCTGGGCTGGCCCTGAAGCACGGCATCACGCTGCCCAACGCGCCGGGCACCATCGACAGCGACTATCGCGGCCCGCTGGGCGTCATCGTGATGAACGCGGGCGACGCGCCCTTCACCATCGCCCATGGCGACCGCATCGCGCAGATGGTGGCGGCGCCGGTGGTGCAGGCCGGGTTCGAGGTGGTCGAGGAGCTGCCCGAGACCGTGCGCGGCACGGGCGGCTTCGGCTCGACGGGCATCGGCTGATGCTGGTGGTGCTGGCGCTTGCCGCGGCGATCTGGGGGCTGGGCTGGGTCATGGGCGCCTCGCGCTCGGCGCGGGGCTACATGCTGGCGCTGCTCTACGTCGCCGTGCTGGCGCTGCATCTTTTGCTGCCGGACGGCCACCCGCTGCGGCAGGCGACCGGCGAGAGCGAGGCATTCTGGCTGATCCTCGGCGGCTTCGCGGCCATCGCGCTGGCCTATGCCTTCGTGCTGCGCCGGGTGAAGGCTCGGGCGGATGCTCAGGCCGAGGCGCGCGCCGAGGCTGCAGCCCCGGCGGCGCCGGCGCGCAAGCCGGGCTTCTCGGGTGCCGAGCTCGAGCGCTATGCCCGCCACATCGTCCTGCGTGAACTCGGCGGGCCGGGGCAGAAGGCCCTGCGAGAGGCCAGGGTGCTGGTGATCGGCGCCGGAGGGCTTGGCGCACCGGCGCTGCAATATCTCGCCGCGGCGGGGGTGGGCACCATCGGCGTCATCGACGACGACGTGGTGGAGAACGCCAACCTGCAGCGGCAGGTGATCCACAGCGACGCGCGGATCGGCATGCCCAAGGTGTTCTCGGCCAAGGAGGCGATGGAGGCGCAGAACCCCTATGTCGAGGTGCGCCCGTATCACCGGCGACTCGACGCCCCGACGGCGGAGGCGCTTTTCGCCGAGTATGACGTGATCCTCGACGGCACCGACAACTTCACCACCCGCTACCTCGCGAACGCTGCCGCCGTGGCGGCCGGCAAGCCGCTGGTCTCGGGCGCTTTGAGCCAGTGGGAGGGGCAGCTTTCGGTCTTTGCCCCCGCGAATGGCACGCCCTGCTACCAGTGCCTCTTCCCGGAGGCGCCGGCGCCGGGGCTTGCGCCCTCCTGCGCCGAGGCCGGGGTGCTGGGGCCGCTGCCGGGGGTCGTGGGCGCGATGATGGCGGTGGAGACGGTGAAGCTGATCGCCGGGGCCGGGCAGCCGCTGCTGGGCGAGATGCTGATCTACGACGCGCTCTGGGGCGAGACCCGCAAGATCGCCCTGAAGCGCCGTCCCGACTGCCCGGTCTGCGGCGGCTGAGCGCCGCGCCCCGGCGCTTGCGCTTGATCTGCGGCTTGCCATACTGGCCCGGAACCTCACCGGAGTTGCCCGTCATGAAACCTGTCTTCCACGCCGTCGCCGCCCTTATGCTGACCGCCGCCCCGCTCGCGGCGCAGGAGCTGCCGGATCTCGGCGGGCGCGAGATCGTGGTCGCGACCGAAAACGCCTATCCGCCGCTGCAGTTCGTCGATCCCTCGAGCGGTGACGCCATCGGCTGGGAATACGACGCCATGGCCGAGATCGCCGGGCGGCTGAACCTGACGGTGGTCTACGAGACGACCTCGTGGGACGCGATGATCCCCGCGGTCTCGGAGGGGCAGTACGACATGGGCATGACCGGCATCACCATTCGCGACGACCGCGCCGAGGTGGTGGATTTCTCGGACCCCTACATGCGCTCCGAGATGGTCATGCTGGTGCGCGGCGACGAGGAGCGCTTCACCGACGCCGCGAGCTTTGCCGCGGACGACGACCTGCTGATGGCGGCGCAGCCCGGCACGACGCCCTTCTACGTGGGGGTCTACGACGTGCTCGACGGCGACGAGGCGAACCCGCGCATCCGGCTTTTCGAGACCTTCGGGGCCGGGGTGCAGGCGCTCAGGGTGGGCGACGTGGATCTCGTCCTGACCGACGGCACCGCGGGCGAGGGCTACGTGGCGGCCTCGGACGGCGGGCTGAAGATCGTCGGAGACAAGCTGGGGACCGAGGATTTCGGCTTCATCTTCCCCAAGGGCTCGGAGCTGGTGGCGCCGATCAACGCGGCCATCGCCGCGCTGCAGGCAGACGGCACGCTGGATGCGCTGAACACCAAGTGGTTCCTCGACTACAAGCTCGGCGAGTGAGGGCTCGGGCAGAGGCCTTCCCGGCGTGACACCCAAGCGCGACAACGACTTCCCGTGGTGGCTGGTGGCGGTGTTGGCGCTCGGGGCGCTGGGCTACGGCGCGGTGCTGGCGGACGAGCTGCAGGCGCAGATCCTCGCGACGCTGGCGAAGGGCGTGCAGGTCACCGTCTTCGTGACGCTGGTGAGCTTCGCGCTGGCCTCGGCGCTGGGCATGGGCGTGGCGCTGATGTCGCTCTCGGACCACCGCCTGCCACGGCAGCTGGCGCGGTTCTACACCGAGATCGTGCGCGGCATCCCGATGCTCGTGCTGCTGCTCTACGTGGCCTTCGTGCTGGCCCCGGCGCTGGTCGAGCTGCGCAACTGGGCGCTGGGATGGCTCGGGGTGGAGCCTGCCCGGACACGGGACTTCCCGATGGTCTGGCGGGCGATCCTCGCGCTTACCATCGGCTATTCCGCCTTCATCGCCGAGGTGTTCCGGGCCGGGCTCCTGTCGGTCGACGAGGGCCAGGTCGAGGCGGCGCAGGCGCTCGGGCTCTCGCGCTACCAGCGCTTCCGGCTGATCGTTCTGCCGCAGGCGATCCGCACCATCCTGCCGCCGCTCGGCAATGATTTCGTTGCCATGGTCAAGGACAGCTCGCTGGTCTCGGTGCTGGGGGTGCTGGACGTGACGCAGCTGGGCAAGGTCACGGCGGCGGGGAATTTCCGCTATTTCGAGACCTACAACGTCGTGGCGCTGATCTACCTGACCATGACCATCACGCTGTCGCTGGCGCTGCGCCGGCTCGAGGCGCGGCTGCGCGAGACTCCGAAGGGCTGAGCCCGTGGCCGGTGGCGGATGCCTCCGGCGGGGATATTTGGGGCCATTGGAAGGGCCGGGCGCGGCGCGGGATTGCAGGGGGCGGGACGGGGACATAGCTTTGGGGGGAACAAGGAGTTTCATCCATGACCAACCCGCTGCTTGCCGACTGGGACACGCCGTTCCGCATCGCGCCCTTCGACCGGATTTCCGACGCCGATTTCGCCCCCGCCTTCGAGGAGGCGCTGGCCGCGCACCTGGCCGAGATCGAAGCCATCGCCGACAACCCCGACCCCGCGAGTTTCGCCAACACCATCGAGGCGATGGAGGGCGCGGGCGAGGGGCTCGACAAGGTGCTCTCGGTGTTCTTCTCGGTTGCGGGCGCCGACAGCAACGATGCGCGGCAGGCGCTGCAGCGGGAGTTCTCGCCGAAGCTTGCGGCGCATTCCTCGGCGATCTATGCCAACGCGGCGCTGTTCGCGCGCATCACCGACCTGTGGGAGCGGCGCGACGATCTTGGCCTCTCGGAGGAAGAGGCGCGGGTGCTCTATCTCACCCACCGCGGCTTCGTGCGGGCGGGGGCGGCGCTGACCGGCGCCGAGGCAGATCGCATGAAGGAGGTGAAGTCGCGGCTGGCGGTGCTGGGCACGCAGTTCACCCAGAACCTGCTGAAGGACGAGGCGGCGTGGTTCATGCCGCTGGCCGAAGCCGATCTCGAGGGGCTGCCGGGTTTCGTCGTGGACGCCGCGCGTTCGGCCGGCGAGGCGCTGGAGCAGCCGGGGCCGGTGGTGACGCTGTCGCGCTCGCTCATCGTGCCCTTCCTGCAGTTCTCGCCGCGGCGTGACCTGCGCGAGAGAGCGTTCCGCGCCTGGGCCGCGCGGGGCGAGAACGGCGGGGAGACCGACAACCGCGGCATCGCCGCCGAGACGCTGGAGCTGCGCGAGGAGCGGGCCAGGCTGCTGGGCTACGAGGATTTCGCGCAGTTCAAGCTTGAGACCGAGATGGCGGGCACGCCGGGGCGGGTGCGGGAGTTGCTGATGCAGGTCTGGGAGCCCGCGCGCGCACAGGCCCTGAAGGACGCGGCCGAGATGGAGGAGATGCTGCGCGAGGACGGCATCAACGACGCTTTGCAGCCGTGGGACTGGCGCTACTACGCCGAGAAGCGCCGCAAGGCGCTGCACGATCTCGACGAGGCCGAGCTCAAGCCCTACCTGCAGCTCGAGCGCATGATCGAGGCGGCCTTCACCTGTTCCAGCCGTCTTTTCGGGCTCGAGTTCAAGCCGCTCGACGTGCCGCTCTACCATCCCGATTGCCGCGCCTGGGAGGTGTCCCGCAACGGCAAGCACCTCGCGGTCTTCATCGGCGACTATTTCGCCCGGGCCTCCAAGCGGTCGGGGGCATGGTGCTCGGCGATGCGCAGCCAGGCCAAGCGGCCGAAGCTCGAGACGCCGATCGTGGTGAACGTCTGCAACTTCTCGAAGCCCTCCAAGGGCAAGCCCGCGCTGCTCTCCTACGACGACGCCCGCACGCTCTTCCATGAGTTCGGCCACGCACTGCACCAGATTCTTTCGGACGTCGAGTTCGGCTCGGTCTCGGGCACCTCGGTGGCGCGCGACTTCGTGGAGCTGCCGAGCCAGCTCTACGAGCACTGGCTCGAGGTGCCCTCGGTGCTCGAGGAATTCGCCACCCACGCCGAGACCGGCGCGCCGATGCCCAGGGCCCTGCTCGACAAGGTGCTGGCGGCGGCGACCTTCGACATGGGGTTCCAGACGGTGGAATACGTGGCCTCGGCGCTGGTGGACCTGGAATTCCACTCGGGCCCCGCGCCGGCGGACCCGATGCGCAAGCAGGCCGAGGTGCTCGAGCGGATCGGCATGCCGCAGGCGATCACCATGCGCCACGCCACGCCGCATTTCGCCCATGTCTTCTCGGGCGACGGCTATTCCAGCGGTTACTACAGCTACATGTGGTCCGAGGTGATGGACGCCGACGCCTTCGCGGCCTTCGAGGAAGCGGGCAGCGCCTTCGACCCGGAGACGGCGAAAAAGCTCGAGAAATTCATCCTGTCCAAGGGCGGCTCGCGCGAGGCCGAGGAGCTTTACACCAGCTTCCGCGGCCGGATGCCCGGCGTCGAGGCCCTGCTCAAGGGGCGCGGCCTCGCTGCCTGACCCGGCTGGCGCGGGGGCCGGGCGCCCCCGTGCCCGTCCCGGACATCAGAAAGCTTCGCGGGTGATCGTGAAGCCTTCGTCTTCGAGAAGCTGCAGAACGCCATCCTCGCCCGGCAGGTGGGCGGCACCGAAGGCCGCGACCACGGGTGCCTCGCTTTCGGCGGCGGTTCGCAGGAGGATGGGCAGCCACGCGTGGTTGCGCCGGGCCAGCAGCGCGTCGGTGGACTCGGCCATCAGGGCGCTTGCCTCGTCGGGCTCGTAGAGCCCGGTGCGGGTCATCAGGATCTCGGAGAACTTCCACATCTCGCCCGCCTGCTCGTCGAAATAGGCGGCGATGGTGGTGGCGAAACTGTCGGCATCCTCCTCGCCGCCGGCGGCAAGGCTGGCGCCCATCATCTCGATCTGCTCGTCGAGCGGCTCTTCGTTGAAGAGCGCGAAGATCGTGTCATAGGGCTCGAGCGCCACCGTGGGCACGTCCTGGGCCGTGGCCAGCGCCTCGAGCCGCACGTCGAGCCCGTCCTGTTCCTGCATGGCGGTGGCGGCGCAGGCGGGAATGGCCAGCATCATCGACAGGTACCAGGGCCGCATCTTGGCGGCCATCACCGCCGGAACGCCGCGCGCCCGGGCGGCTTCGGCCAGCATCTGCCAGTCCTCCTCGGGCATCAGCTCGGGCAGGGTCTGCTCGGTGAGCAGCAGGAGCTCGGGCCGGGTGGTCATCGCCTCGATGAGCTTGTCCTGCTCGGTCTTCGGCAGCTCCAGCAGCAGGGCACCGGCCTCGGCGATCACCGGCTGCAGCCGCTCGAACGGGGCGTCGAGCCGCGGATCGCTCAGGTGCAGGGTGCCGACGAGGTGGATCACCTCGTCGCCGCGCTCGGCGCGCCAGCGGTTGCCCTCGGGGTAGGGCATGTCCTGCATCAGTGCGTCGAGGCGGGCGCGCTCGTCCCCGGTCAGCGTGAGGCGCAGGTCCTCGCCCTCGCACTGGGCCTGCGCGGCGACGGGGGCAAGCAGGAGGGCGAGGGCAAGAAGGGCGCGACGCATGGCAGGGGACCTTTTACGTGGAACATTCAGCGCGACGCTAGCGCGTTTGGCGCGGGACATGAAGCAGATGCCACGCCGCCGGTGCGCGGGTTTCCGAGGGGCGCGCCGGGCGGGGGATGGACAGTGGCGGGGCGCGCGGCCACTCTGCGCGCTATGGAGCGGGAAAGCGAACTCTATGCGCCGGTCAAGGCGCTGCTGGCGGGGCAGGGCTACGACGTCAAGGGCGAGGTCGGCGCTGCCGATCTGGTGGCCGTGCGGGGCGACGAGGAGCCGGTCATCGTCGAACTCAAGCTGCGGATTTCGCTGGCGCTTTTTCATCAGGCTGTGGCCCGGCTGTCGGTCTGCGACGCGGTCTACATCGCGGTGCCGAAGCCCGGCGGACGCAGCGCGCGGCGGGCCCTGCGCGACACCCTCGCGCTTTGCCGGAGGCTGGGGCTCGGCTTCATCACCGTGCGCGACGGGCGGGCCGAGGTGCAGTGCGATCCGGGGCCCTATGCGCCGCGCCGCAACAAGGCCAAGCGGGCGCGGCTTCTGCGTGAATTCCAGCGGATCAGCGGCGACCCCAACGACGGCGGCGCCACCCGGCACGGCATCGTCACCGGCTACCGGCAGGAGGCGCTGCGCTGTGCTGCGCACCTGGCCGAGCATGGCGCCTCGCGCGGGCGGGACGTGGCGGCGGCGACCGGCGTCAAGCTGGCGACGCGGCTCATGGCCGACAACCATTACGGCTGGTTCGAGCGCGTCGAGAAAGGCATCTACGCGCTGACCGAGACCGGCCGGGCCGGTCTCGTGCACTGGGCCGACAGCTGGTGACGCGGGCTCAGATCTCTTCGGTGCGGGCGGCGGCCTCGGCCGCGTTTGCGGCTTCCGCCCGGGCGCGCTGCTTTGCCTTGCGGGCCGCGATGCGCTCGCGGTTCAGGGTGTAGAGCCCCGACGCCACGATCACTGCGCAGCCGAGCAGCGTCCAGAGGTCCGGCAGGTCGGCGAAGAGGATGAAGCCGTAGAGCGTGCTCCACAGGATCATCGAATATTGCATCGGTGCGACCACCACCGCCTGCGCCACGTCGAGCGCGCGGATCATGAAGATTTCGCCCACGCCCGCGCAGAGCGCCATGAGCGGGGCCACGAACCAGATCCACGACGCGCCGGGCGCTTCCCAGACGAAGGCGATGGGCAGGGTGAGGATCAGCGTCGAGGTGATCGAGGTGTAGGCCACCGTGGTGGCGATTGTGTCGTCGCCGCTCAGCATCCGCGACAGCAGCTGCCGCGAGGCGAAGGCGGTGGCGGCGGCCACGGCCATGAAGATCGCCGGGTGGAAGACCCCCATGCCGGGGCGGATGACGATCAGCATGCCGGCGAAGCCCACGGCCACCGCGGCCCATCGGCGCCAGCCGACGGGCTCCTTCAGGAACAGCCCGGCGATGGCGGTGACGATAAAGGGGGCGATGAAGGTGACCGCCGTGGCATCCGCGAGCGGCACGTGCTGGATGGTCAGGATGAAGAAAGCGGCGGAGCAGGTGGCGAGTACGCCGCGGCCGATCTGGATGACCGGATGGCGGGTGCGCATCAGGTGCAGGCCGCGCATCCCCAGCATGACGAGCACGCCCATGAACAGCCCGATCTGGCGCATCCAGACCACCTGCAGCGCCGGCAGCTCGGTGGTCAGCAGCTTGGCCATGGCGTCGGTGGCGCCGAAGAACACGAAGCCGAGGGTGATGAGGGCGATGCCCTTCATGTTGTCGGGCGCGCGGCTGGCCGCGGAAGGCGGCACCGGCAGAGATGCGGCGGGATGGGTCGGCATGGGGGAGGGACTCGGGAAGGTGGCGTGTAGCTATGGTATACCAAATCACGTTTGCGCGTCGGGCGCCATGCCCTGTCTTGCAAGTCCGACCCGGCGGATTCCGGCCGGGGGGCTTTCGCTCGTCGCGATCGTGCATAGATGCGGTCCAGCGGGCGCTCCCGGAGGGCCCGCCGCAGCCTTGGAGGGCGCGGTTTTTTTCCGGGTCGAGCCAGTTGACACGACTCGCAACGGTGCCTAGCTATGCGCCATTAGCACTCCAGTTCAGTGAGTGCTAACGACCCCGCCGGGGTCGTGATACAGGGACAAACTTTGAGCCAGGAGTACTCGAAGATGGCATTCAAACCGCTTCATGACCGTGTGCTGGTCCGCCGCGTTGAGAGCGACGAGAAGACCAAGGGTGGTCTGATCATCCCCGATAGCGCCAAGGAAAAGCCGGCCGAGGGTGTCGTGGTCGCATGCGGCGATGGCGCCCGCAAGGACAGCGGCGAGCTGATCTCGATGGCCGTCAAGGCTGGCGACCGGATCCTGTTCGGCAAGTGGTCGGGCACCGAGGTCAGCATCGACGGTGAAGAGCTGCTGATCATGAAGGAATCGGACATCCTTGGTGTGACCGAGGCCGCGTAAGCGCCGATCCTCACGGACGAACGGCGGCCCCCGCGCCGCCCAACCCCAACAGAATTCAGGAGATTTGCACATGGCTGCAAAGGACGTGAAGTTCGATACCGATGCCCGCACCCGTATGCTGCGCGGCGTGAACATCCTTGCCGACGCGGTGAAGGTGACCCTCGGCCCGAAAGGCCGCAACGTGGTGCTCGACAAATCCTTCGGCGCCCCCCGCATCACCAAGGACGGTGTGTCGGTGGCCAAGGAGATCGAACTGGAAGACAAGTTCGAGAACATGGGCGCGCAGATGGTGAAGGAAGTCGCTTCCCGCACCAACGACGAAGCCGGTGACGGCACCACCACCGCGACGGTTCTGGCTCAGGCCATCGTCAAGGAAGGCATGAAGTCGGTCGCAGCGGGCATGAACCCGATGGACCTCAAGCGCGGCATCGACCTGGCAACCGCCAAGGTCGTCGAGGCCATCAAGGCCGCTGCCCGCCCGGTGAACGACACCAACGAAGTCGCTCAGGTCGGCACCATCTCTGCAAACGGCGAAGCCGAAATCGGCCGTCAGATCGCTGACGCGATGCAGAAGGTCGGCAACGAGGGTGTCATCACCGTCGAAGAGAACAAGGGCCTCGAGACCGAGACCGACGTCGTCGAAGGCATGCAGTTCGACCGCGGCTACCTGTCGCCCTACTTCGTGACCAACGCCGACAAGATGATTGCAGAGCTCGACGACTGCATGATCCTTCTGCACGAGAAGAAGCTTTCCTCGCTGCAGCCGATGGTTCCGCTGCTCGAGTCGGTGATCCAGTCGCAGAAGCCGCTGCTCATCATCGCGGAAGACGTCGAAGGCGAAGCGCTGGCGACCCTCGTGGTCAACAAGCTGCGCGGCGGCCTCAAGATCGCAGCCGTCAAGGCACCGGGCTTCGGCGACCGCCGCAAGGCCATGCTGCAGGACATCGCGATCCTGACCGGCGGCCAGGTGATCTCGGAAGATCTCGGCATGAAGCTCGAGAACGTGACCGTGGACATGCTTGGCTCGGCCAAGAAAGTCTCGATCACGAAGGACGAGACCACCATCGTCGACGGTGCTGGCGAGAAAGCCGAGATCGAGGCACGCGTGTCCCAGATCCGCACCCAGATCGAGGAAACCACCTCGGACTACGACCGTGAGAAGCTGCAGGAACGCGTTGCCAAGCTGGCAGGTGGTGTGGCCGTCATCCGCGTCGGCGGCATGACCGAAGTCGAAGTGAAAGAACGCAAGGACCGCGTCGATGACGCACTGAACGCGACCCGCGCGGCCGTTCAGGAAGGCATCGTGGTCGGCGGCGGCGTCGCCCTGGTGCAGGGTGCCAAGTCCCTCGACGGGCTGGAAGGCGCCAACAGCGACCAGAACGCCGGCATCACCATCGTCCGCAAGGCTCTGGAAGCTCCGCTGCGTCAGATCGCCCAGAACGCGGGCGTCGACGGTTCGGTCGTGGCTGGCAAGATCCGCGAAAGCGAAGATCTCAAGTTCGGCTACAACGCTCAGACCGACGAATATGGCGACATGTTCAAGTTCGGCGTGATCGACCCGGCAAAGGTCGTCCGCACCGCTCTGGAAGATGCGGCATCGATCGCAGGCCTGCTCATCACCACCGAGGCGATGGTTGCCGACAAGCCGCAGAAAGACGCGCCTGCTGGCGGCGGCATGCCCGACATGGGCGGCATGGGCGGCATGATGTAATCACTCCTGCCTGCAGGAGTGACCGGGGCGGGCAACTGCCCCGGACCGCTGAAGACCTTCGACAGGGGAGCCCTCGGGTTCCCCTGTTTTTTTGTGCCGTGGTCACGCTTTACGTGATGTCGGAACGCCTCGCGCCGCCTGCCGTTGGTCTGCAAACGACCAAAGGAAAGGATCCAGCGATGGAACGCTTCACCGGAAAAACCGTCATCGTCACCGGCGCGAGCTCGGGCATCGGCGCCGCCACGGCCCGCCGCTTCGGGCGCGAGGGGGCGAATGTGGTGCTCGTCTCGCGCACGCAATCCAAGCTTGACGCGGTGGCCGCGGACATCCCCTCCGCCAGGGTGGTGGCCGCCGACCTGTCGACCCGCGATGGCGTCCGCACCGCTGCCAGCGGTGCCCGCGAGGCCTTTGGCCGCGTCGACGTGCTGGTCAACAACGCCGGCACGGCCGTCATGGGCTCCATCGAGGAGGTGGGCGAGGATGGCTGGTCCGAGGTCATGGAAACCGACGTCACAGGCGTGTGGCGGCTCACCAAGGCGCTGTGGCCCGATCTCAAGGCGAGCGGCGGCAACGTCGTGATGACCTCGTCGGTGTCGGGCATCGGCGGCGACTGGGGCATGCACGCCTACAACGCCGCCAAGGGGGCCATCACCAACCTGACGCGGGCGCTCGCGCTCGACGCGCGCGAGAGCGGCGTGCGGGTGAATGCGGTGAACCCCTCTTTCACCAAGACCGAGCTCACCTCGGGCATGGTCGAGAACGACGCGCTGGTGGCGAAGTTCCTCGAGCGCATCCCGCTGGGGCGCCCGGCCGAGCCCGAGGACATCGCCGACGTGATCGCCTTTCTCGCGAGCGACGACGCGCGCTTCGTCAACGGTGTGAACCTGCCGGTGGACGGTGGCCTTTCCGCCTCGAACGGTCAGCCGCCGCAGGCCTGACCCCTTGAACCCGTGCCGCCGGTGGTCTTTCTGGCGGCATGGAGTTTCCCGACGATTCCTTCGAAGCCCCCCATTGGGAGAAGGGCACCCGCGTGGCCGGCGTCGACGAGGTCGGCCGCGGCCCGCTGGCCGGTCCCGTGGTGGCGGCGGCGGTGGTGCTCGACCCGCGCTGGGTGCCGCCGGGGCTCAACGATTCAAAGAAGCTCACGGCGAAGCGCAGGGCGCGTCTGTCGGCCTGGCTCTGGGAATGTGCCGAGGTCAGCATCGGCAGCGCCAGTGTCGAGGAGATCGATCAGCTGAACATCCTCCAGGCCAGCCTGCTGGCCATGCACCGCGCCGTCACGGGGCTCGAAAACGCCCCCGGACACGTGCTTGTGGACGGGCGTTTTCTGCCGCCCCAGCTCCCGTGCGAGGCGACTCCGATTATCAAGGGCGATGGCCGGTCGGTGAGCATCGCGGCTGCTTCGGTGGTCGCGAAAATCTGGCGCGACAGGCTGATGCGGGATTTGGCGCAACACCATCCCGGCTACGGCTGGGAAACCAACGCCGGTTACGGGTCCAAAAGCCACAAGCTGGCGCTCCAGAATCTTGGTGTGACCCCTCATCATAGGCGATCCTTCAAGCCGATACACAATATCTTGTGGCAAGCGCAAAGCGCAAGTGACTGATTCAAAAAAGAAATTGACCACGAATCACCTTTGACTCATCTTTGTCGTCAACCAACGAGTGCAAAAATGCACCAAAGGGACTGAGGCAGAGATGAACGCGATGACCAAGACGAAGGGCGTGAAAACGCTCCCTCTAAACACGATTCTGGACGGTGACTGCATCGAGATGATGAACAGTCTGCCGGAGGAATCCGTCGACCTGATCTTTGCAGATCCCCCTTACAACCTTCAATTGAAGGGCGAGCTTCACCGCCCGGACAACTCCCGCGTCGACGCGGTGGATGACCACTGGGACCAGTTCGCGAGCTTCGCCGCCTACGACCAGTTCACCCGCGAGTGGCTCGCCGCCGCCCGCCGCGTGCTCAAGCCCAACGGTGCAATCTGGGTCATCGGCTCCTATCACAACATCTTCCGCGTCGGTGCCGCGCTGCAGGATGCCGGCTACTGGATTCTGAACGACGTGGTGTGGCGCAAGTCCAACCCGATGCCGAATTTCCGCGGCAAGCGCTTCACGAACGCCCACGAGACGATGATCTGGGCGTCGAAGTCGGAAGCGGCGAAATACACCTTCAACTACGAGGCGCTGAAGGCGCTCAACGAGGGCATCCAGATGCGCTCGGACTGGGTGCTGCCGATCTGCAACGGTGGCGAGCGGCTCAAGGATGCCAACGGCGACAAGGCACATCCGACGCAGAAGCCGATGAGCCTGCTGCACCGGGTGCTGGTGGGCTCCACCAACCCCGGCGACGTGGTGCTCGACCCGTTCTTCGGAACCGGCACCACCGGAGCCGTGGCAAAGATGCTGGGCCGCGACTGGATCGGCATCGAGCGCGAGGCCGCCTACCGCGAGGTGGCGACGCGCCGGATCGCCGACATCCGCGCCTTCGACCGCTCGGCGCTGGAAGTCACCCGCGCCAAGCGTGCCGAGCCGCGCATCCCCTTCGGCCAGCTCGTCGAGCGCGGCATGCTGCGCCCCGGCGAGATGCTGGTCTCGCCCTCGGGCAAGGTCGCCAAGGTGCGGGCCGACGGCACGCTCGTGGGCGATGACGTGAAGGGCTCGATCCATCAGGTCGGCGCCCATCTCGAGGGCGCCCCGTCCTGCAACGGCTGGACCTACTGGCACTTCCGCAAGGACGGCAAGCACGTCCCCATCGACGTGCTGCGCCAGCAGATCCGCGCTGAGATGGCCGCCCGCCCGCACTGAGCCAGCGGGCTCCAGCGAACACCAGAAGAACAATCGGAACACCGCCGGTGCCTGTCACGACAGGCACAGACTGGCCCCGTCCGCCTGTGCGGACGGGGTTTTTTCTTGGCGGCCTGCCGTCTCGTTGCGAAGGCTGTGGCCTGAAGCCGTGGCGTGGCGCATGACATGCCGCACGACGGCCCGCGCAAGGCGTCCAGCGCTCCGGGGCACCCTGGAACTCCTCCCCGCCGGGAGATACGGCGCCCGACCGATCCGCGGTGCCCGGGCAGAGGCCGCAGGGCGCGCACCCGATTGACCTCGGCTGCCCCAGCGGTCATTTGTGCGCAAATGGAGGGACGAATGGATCTGCGCGCGATACTCATGGGGCTGGCCTTTGCGGTCATGTGGTCCTCGGCATTCACCTCGGCACGCATCATCGTCACCGCCGCCCCGCCCATGGGCGCGCTGGCGCTGCGCTTCCTGCTCTCGGGACTGCTGGCCGTGGCCATCGCCCGGATGCTGGGGCAGAGCTGGCGTCTGAACCGCGCGCAATGGCGCGCCACGATCATTTTCGGGGTCTGTCAGAACGCGCTCTACCTCGGCCTCAACTTCGTCGCGATGCAGACCGTTCAGGCCTCGCTCGCCTCCATCGTCGCCTCCACCATGCCGCTGGTCGTGGCGCTGGCGAGCTGGCTCTGGCTGGGCGAGCGCCTGCGGCCGATCGGCTACGCCGGGCTGCTGGCGGGCGTGCTGGGCGTGGCGGTGATCATGGGCGCGCGGCTGCAGGGCGGCGCCGACCCGCTGGGCGTGCTGCTCTGCGTGCTGGGCGTGCTGTCGCTGGCGGTTGCCACGCTGTCCGTGCGGGGTGCCGTCTCGGGTGGCAACGTCATGATGATCGTCGGACTCCAGATGCTTGTGGGCAGCGCGCTGCTCTGGCCGCTGACCCTGGCCTTCGAGACGCCCGAGATCAGCTGGTCCTGGGAACTGATCGCGGCCTTCGCCTACACAGTGCTTGTCCCGGGAGTCGCCGCGACCTTCGTCTGGGTGCTGCTGGTCGAACGCATCGGGGCGATCCGGGCGGCGACTTTCCACTTCCTCAACCCGTTCTTCGGGGTCGCCATCGCGGCGCTGCTGCTGGCCGAACCGATGGGCCGCTACGACGTGATCGGTGTGGTGATCATCACCGTGGGCATTCTCGCGGTGCAGCGCTCGCGCGTGGCGATGCGTTGAGTTTTCCGGATCTGCCGAAGGGTTTGTTTACACCTCTCTGATAGCTCACATGCCTGCCGGGCGAAGCGCGCGGACGGAACAGGAGCATAGCAGCGAACATGAGACGGTTTTCCATCAGGATTCAGATCCTGGCCCTTGGCATGATCTTCGTCTTGCTTCTCGCGGTCAGCGGTGTGCTGTCCTGGACCGTGCAGAGCAAGGTCGCGCACGAGGTGACCTTGACCTTCGACATCTTCAAGCAGAACGAACTCATCGCGCGGGTGCGCGAGGATATAGAGCAGGCCCGCCTCGACCTGCTTAGGATCGCGCGGGCCGAGAAGGGCTCGGTCGACAGCATGCTTGGCAACCTTGGCGAGATCACGCGCGATATCGGCAACGAGGTGCATTTCTTCCGCGAGACCGAGAGCGGCGCGGCCGCCCGGCCCGAATTCGCGGACCGGCTCGAAGCGGTGGCGGCCGGAATCGCCGCGATTGCGGTCGAAGTGACTGAGACAGCCGGAGAGTCGGGGCGCGGCTTCCTCGGCGTGAACATCCGGCCGCTCTACGACAAGATGAACGAACAGATCGCCGCGGTCGACGAGATCCAGGAGGTTGTGCGCGTGCAGGCGATCGCGACCGAGCAGACCTCGCAGGCCAGCGTGTCGCAGAGCAAGATCGTGCTGGCCGCCTCTCTGATCGCGGTCACCGCCGTGTCGTTTGTGCTGGTCCTGGTATTCGGACGGCTGCTGGCGCGCCCGGTCAACGATGTGGCGGAGGCGGTGCAGCGCATCGCAAAGGGCGACTACGCCTCCGAGGTTGCCGGAACCCAGCACGGCGACGAGGCCGGTGCCATCGCCCGCAGCCTCGAGGAGCTGCGCGACGCGCTCGGCCGCGCCGAAGCGGCTGACTCGCGGGAGAAGGCCGTCAACGCCCGGCGCATGTCGCTGTTCGAAGCGCTCGGAGGCGCCATGGGAGGGCTGTCGCAGGGCCGGCTCGACGAGCGGCTCGACGCCTCGGAATGGGGTGATCTGGGTGAGAGCTACAAGAAGATCTGCGACGACTTCAACGGGCTCTCCGAGAAGATCGGCGACTTGATGGACTCGCTGCGTGAATCCGCCGACCTGGTGCAGCGCAACTCGCGCGAGCTGTCGAACATGTCGACCGAGATGTCGCGCCGCTCCGAGGTGCAGGCCGCCACGCTCGAGGAATCCGCCGCCGCGCTCGAGGAGATGTCGAGCAGCGTCCGCGCCGCCGCCGAGCGGGCCGATGACGCCGACCGCCGCGTGGTGGATGGCCGTCGTCGCGCCGAAGAGGGCGGGGCGATCATGGAGCGGGCGCTGGCCGCCATGAGCTCCATCGCCGCGTCGTCGGACCAGATCACCCAGATCATCAGCGTCATCGACGACATCGCCTTCCAGACCAACCTGCTGGCGCTGAACGCGGGCGTCGAGGCGGCACGCGCAGGCGAGAGCGGCAAGGGCTTCTCGGTCGTGGCCTCCGAGGTCCGCTCGCTGGCGCAGCGCGCCTCGGAATCCGCGCGCGAGATCAAGACGCTGGTGTCGAACAGCTCGCAACAGGTCAAGGACGGTGGCCAGCTGGTGGAGCAGACCGGCGCGACGCTCTCCGACATCGTGCGCTACGTCACCGAGGTCTCTGAGATGGTGGGTGAGATCGCCGTCGCCGCCAAGGAACAGTCCGCGGGCCTGCAGGAGATCAACGTGGGCGTGGCCGAGCTCGACAAGGTCACCCAGCAGAATGCCGCCATGGTGGGCGAGACAAGCGCCGCGAGCCAGCAGCTCAGCTCCGAGGCGGAGCGCCTGACCTCGCAGCTCAACCGCTTCTCCGGCGGGGATGGCTATGTCGAACTCGAAGAGGTGACCCCGGTCTCCGCACCCATCGAAGAGTTCGGACCGGCGCCCGACTCCGCCTCGGCGCCCCGCCCGCAGCGCCGCGCCGCAAATGGCGACGCCGCCATGTGGGAGGATTTCTGACCACCGCTGCCGAGCCAGCGCGGCGCGCAACAGGCGCCGCGCATCAGTTCCGTTTCGACAAGACGGGATCTAGGGCGTCAGCCGATCCGGCCGCGGTTGCCACCGGTCTGGCCCCGATGCAGCAGCAGGTGGTCGAGCAGCACGCAGGCCACCATCGCCTCGCCCACCGGTACCGCGCGAATGCCGACGCAGGGGTCGTGACGGCCCTTGGTGATGATCTCGGTCTCTTCGCCAGACTTGGTGATCGTCCGCCGCGATGTCAGGATCGACGAGGTCGGCTTCACCGCGAAGCGCAACACGATGTCCTGCCCGGTCGAAATGCCCCCGAGAATGCCGCCCGCATGGTTCGAGCTGTAGATCGGTCCGTCCGGCCCCATGCGGATCTCGTCGGCGTTCTCGGAGCCGCGCAACGCCGCCGCCGCCATGCCCTCGCCGATCTCCACGGCCTTGACCGCGTTGATCGACATCGCCGCCGCGGCAAGATCGGTGTCGAGCTTGGCGTAGATCGGTGCTCCCAGCCCCGCAGGCACACCGCGCGCCGTCACCTCGATCACCGCCCCGACGCTGTCGCCGGACTTGCGCAGGTCATCGAGATAGCCGGCCCAGGTCTCGGCAGCCGTCGCGTCGGGGCACCAGAACGGGTTCCCGGCGATGACGGCCTCATCGAAATTGGCGCGGTCGATGCCATGCGGACCCATCTGCACCATGTAGCCGGTGATCTCGAGACCGGGCGCCAGTTCGGCCAGCGCCGCCCGCGCCAGGCCACCCGCCGCCACCCTGGCCGCGGTCTCGCGCGCCGAGGACCGGCCGCCGCCGCGATAGTCGCGGATGCCGTATTTCTGCCAGTAGGTGATGTCGGCGTGGCCGGGGCGGAACTTCTCGGAGATGTCGCCGTAATCCTTGGAGCGCTGGTCGGTGTTCTCGATCATCAGCTGCA
The DNA here is from genome assembly GCF_900102075.1 of Salipiger thiooxidans. Classification (GTDB taxonomy): domain Bacteria; phylum Pseudomonadota; class Alphaproteobacteria; order Rhodobacterales; family Rhodobacteraceae; genus Salipiger; species Salipiger thiooxidans. Next base: position 58,424 of record NZ_FNAV01000020.1, read on the forward strand.
CCGGTGTGCCGGTGGTCACGCCCTCGAACACCCCGGACAGGATCCGCACCGCGTCGGGCTCGCGCCGCTGCGTGGTGAACTTGTTCTGGCCCGGCTTGCGCTTGTCGAGCCATTGCTGAAGCATGGCCTCGTCGATCGCCACGCCCGGAGGGCAGCCGTCCACCGTCGCCCCCAGCGCCGGGCCATGGGATTCGCCCCAGGTGGTCACGCGGAACAGGTGGCCGAATGTGTTCATGCTCATGGCGCAGGTCTCCTTGTCCGGGGCATCTCCTAGGCCAGCAACGGCTGCGGCTCAAGGGATTTCACCTTGCACGGTGCCAGCGGCGCGGTTACCAATTCCGACACCTCGGGGTGTCCGGCCGGTGCGCGGCAGGGCTGAGATGCGAGCGTCGCGAACCCGTTGAACCTGACCCGGTTAACACCGGCGGAGGGAAGGTGACGGCAATCCGCCCGGTCGAGCCCAGCGATGCCCAGTCTTGCCCTCTCGCCGCAAGTCTGGAGGATGCCATGAAGACCACGGCCACCATCTTTGCAGCGGGATGTCTTACTGCCGGCACCGCGCTGGCCGATCTCCCCGTTCTGACCGTCTACGCCGGCGATTACGTCGTCTCTGAGTGGGGACCCGGTCCGAAGATCGAGGAGCTGTTCGAGGCGGAATGCGGCTGCGACCTGCAGTTCAAGCCCGGCGACCTGCTGCCGCGGATCCTGCTCGAGGGCGAGCACACAGAGGCCGACGTGGTCTTCGGGCTCAACACCGACGTGACCAAGAAGGCGCGCGAGAGCGGGCTCTTCGCGCCGCACGGGGTGGACCTGTCGCCGCTGACGCTGCCCATCGATTGGACCGACGAAATCTTCCTGCCGTACAATTACGGCCATACCGCCTTCGTCTACAACACCGAGCGCCTGTCCGAGCCGCCCGAGAGCTTCGAGGCGCTTCTGAACGCGCCCGATGACCTGAAGATCGTGATCCAGGACCCGCGCAGCTCGATCTCCGGGCTCGCCACGGTGCTCTGGGTCGAAGCGATCTACGGCGACGGTGCCGAGGCCGCGTGGGAAAAGCTGGCGCCCAAGATCCTCACCGTCACCAAGGGCTGGTCCGAGAGCTACGGGCTCTTCACCGACGGCGAGGCCGACATGGTGATGAGCTACACCACAAGCCCCGCCTATCACATCATCGCCGAGGACGACCGCACGAAGAAGGCCGCGATCTTCCCCGAGGGCCACTACTTCATGGTCGAGCTCGCCGCGAAGCTGGCGAACACCGACCAGCCCGAACTGGCGGATGCGTTCATGGAATTCCTGCTCAGCGAGCCGTTCCAGGAGATGATCGCGACCGGCAACTGGTCGATCCCGGCCGCCCTGCCGCGCGACCGCTGGCCCGAGGGCTTCAGGGAGCTCGATCTGCCCGAGAAGGTGCTGTTCTACACCGAGGACGAGGCCGCCGAGCTGCGCGACACTGCCATCGACGCGTGGCGCCGGGCGCTGTCGCGCTGAGCTGAACCTTGGCGGCGCCACTGACCTCCCTGCGCTGGCGGAGCGCCTTGCCCGCCGCGCTGGCGGCCCTGGCGGTGGCGCTGCTGACGCTCGCCCCGGTGGCGGCGGTGTTGCTGCGCGCCGGCGGGTGGGGACAGCTCGGAGCGGGCGACTGGCAGGCACTGCGCTTCACGCTGATGCAGGCGGTGCTGTCGGGCGCGCTCAGCGTGGCGCTGGCGGTGCCGGTGGCGCGGGCGCTGGCGAGGCGCCGCTTCCCGGGCCGGGGCGTGCTGGTGGCGCTGATGGGCGCGCCTTTCATCCTGCCGGTGATCGTGGCGGTGCTCGGCCTGATCGCGGTCTTCGGCCAGAACGGGCTGGTGAACGCGGTCCTGCGCGGCTTCGGCCTGCCCGGCATGACGGTCTACGGCGTGCATGGCGTGGTCATGGCGCATGTGTTCTTCAACCTGCCGCTGGCGGTGCGCCTCTTGCTGCAGGGCTGGCTCTCGATCCCTGCCGAGCGCTTCCGGCTTGCCGCGTCGCTGGGCCTGAGCCCCTGGGCGACCTTTCGCGTGCTCGAGGCGCCGATGTTGCTGCGCATCGCGCCGGGCGCCTTCGCGGTGATCTTCGTAATCTGCCTGTCGAGCTTTGCCGTGGCGCTGACGCTGGGCGGAGGCCCACGGGCGACGACGGTGGAGCTCGCGATCTACCAGGCGGTGCGCTTTGATTTCGACCTCGGGCGGGCTGCGCTGCTGTCGGTGATCCAGCTCGGGCTGGCGCTGGCGGCGGGGCTGGTGGCGCTGCGGCTTGGCGCCGGGACCGGATTCGGCGCGGGCCTAGACCGGGTACAACAGCGCTGGGATGGACAGGGGGCCGCGGCGCGGATCTGCGACGGGCTCTGGGTGGCGCTCGCGGCGGCCTTCCTGCTGACGCCGCTCTTACTGGTGGTTCTGCGCGGTCTCCCGGGGCTTCTGCTGCTGGGGCCAAGCACGTGGCAGGCGGCGGGGCATTCGGTGAGCGTGGCGCTGGCCTCGACGATGCTCTGCATCGCCTGGGCGCTGCCGCTCTCGACCCGGGGCGGCGAGCTCGTGGGGCTGGCCGGCATCGCGCTGTCGCCGCTGGTGTTGGGCACGGGGCTGTTCCTGATCGTGCGGCCCTATGCCAACCCGCTGACCCTCGCGCTGCCGGTGACGGCGCTGGTCAACGCGCTGGTCTCGCTGCCCTTCGCGCTGCGGATCCTGCGTCCCGAGGCCGAGGCGATCCGGGCGGATTACGCCCGGCTGTCGCAGGCGCTGGGGCTGACGCCGCTGGCGTGGCTGCGGCTGGTGCTGCTGCCTCGGCTGCGGCGCCCGCTGGGCTTTGCCGCGGGGCTGACGGCGGCGCTGTCGATGGGCGATCTCGGGGTCGTGGCGCTGTTCGCCGACCCCGACCGCGCGACGCTGCCGTTGCAGGTCTACGGGCTCATGGGGTCCTATCGCATGGAGGCCGCGGCGGGCGCGGCGCTGCTGCTGCTGGTGCTGAGCTTCGGTGCCTTCTGGCTGTTCGACCGGGGAGGGCGGGTGAATGCTGACGCTGGCTGATCTGCGTTACGGCGAGGGGGATTTCTCGCTCTCGGCCGATCTTGAATTGGCGCCGGGGCGGCGGGTGGCGATCATCGGGCCCTCCGGGGCGGGCAAGTCGACGCTGCTCGACCTCATCGCCGGGTTCCGCCTGCCGGAGAGCGGCCGCCTGTCATGGCGGGGCGAGGACATCACCCGTGCCACGCCAGACCGGCGGCCGGTGGCGATGCTGTTCCAGGAAAACAACCTCTTTCCCCACCTCACGCTGACGCGGAACCTCGGTCTCGCGCTCAGGCCCGATGGCCGTCGCCTCGGGGCCACCGAGGCCGCCGCGGTCGGGGAGGCGCTGGAGCGGGTCGGGCTCGCGGGGCTGGGCGGGCGCAGGCCCGGCGCGCTTTCGGGCGGGCAGCAGAGCCGCGCCGCGCTGGCGCGGGTGCTGCTGCAGAAACGGCCGGTGATTGCGCTGGACGAGCCCTTCGCGGCGCTGGGTCCGGCGCTCAAGGTCGAGATGCTCGAGCTCGTGCGCACCGTTGCCGCCGAGTTGGGGGCGCTGGTGCTGCTGGTCAGCCACGACCCGCAGGACGCGCAGCGCTTTGCCGAGGAGGTGGTGCTGGTGGCCGAGGGCGTGGCGCATCCGCCGGTCGAGACCACGGCGCTCTTCAACGATCCGCCGGAGGCGCTGCGCCGCTATCTCGGGTCCTGAGGGGCCCGCCGCCAGACGGAATCCCGGACATGAAAAAGCCCCGCGCGATGGCGGGGCTTTCTTGCTTTTCAGGGGAGGCGATCAGGCGTCCTTGTGCTTGATCGGGCGCCAGATCCGCTTGTTGGTGAGGTAGAGCAGCACCGACAGCAAGGTGAGGAACAGCACGCCGACGAAGCCCGCATGCTTGCGTGCCATCATCTTCGGCTCGGCCGCCCACATCAGGAAGGCCGCGATGTCCTGCGCCTCGTGGTGCAGTTCGTTGGGGTGGCCGTCGGCGAATTCCACGTCCTCACCCGCGAGCGGCGGGGCCATCGAGATCCAGCCGGTCGAGAAGGCGTGGTTCTCGTAGAAGGTCGTGCCCGCTTCTTCCTTGGTCTCGCCGGTGTAGCCGGTGAGGACCGAAGCGATGTACTCGGCGCCGCCCATGCCGTTGAAGAGCTGGCTCAGGCCGGTGCCGTAGGGGCCGTGGAAGCCGGCGCGGGCCTTTGCCATAAGCGACAGGTCCGGAGCGCCGACCGAGGTGTTGGCCGGGAAGTGGTCGGTCGGGGTCGCCGGGCGGAAATCCTCGAGCTCATCGTCGTAGATCTCGAAGTTCTGGGCCGCGTAGGCGCGGACCTGATCCTCGGGGAACTGCGGGCCGCCCTCGTCTGCGAGGGTGCGGAAAGGCACGTAGCGCAGGCCGTGGCAGGCGGAGCAGACCTCGGTGTAGATCTGCAGGCCGCGTTGCAGCTGCATCTGGTCATAGGTGCCGAAGGGGCCTTCGAAGGAGAAGTCGTAATCCTCGACGTGACCACCTTCCCCGGCGGCATAGGCGCCGCCGGTCGCAAGGCCGAGAGCCACAGCGGTCGAAAGGGCAAGTTTCCTGAACATGTTCATCTGTCCTTTCTCTGTCACTCGGCCGGGGTCGCCGAGGTGGCGCCCTTTTCCGAGGACTTGCCGTAGTGGGCTTCGAAGTCTTCCTCGATGGTCGCGGGCTGCGGCAGCGGCTTCTCGAACACGCCGAGCAGCGGCAGGATCACGAAGAAGTAGCCGAACCAGTAGGCCGCGCCGATCAGCGAGAAGCTGGCATAGGGCTCTTCCGCAGGCATGGCACCGAGCCACATCAGCGCGATGAAGTCGATGACCAGCAGCCAGAACCACCACTTGAACTGCGGACGGTACTTGCCCGAACGCACCGACGAGGTGTCGAGCCAGGGCGCCAGCGCCATGGCGATGATGGCACCGAACATCGCCAGCACGCCGAAGAACTTCGCGTCGACGATGCCGCCGGTGATGGCGGATGCGATCTGCACGACCCAGACTTCCGAGGTGAAGGCGCGGAGGATCGCGTAGAACGGCAGGAAGTACCATTCGGGGACGATGTGCGCCGGGGTCGAGAGCGGGTTGGCCTCGATGTAGTTGTCCGGGTGTCCGAGGTAGTTGGGCATGAAGCCCACGATGGCCCAGAACACCGCGAGGATGACCGCGAGGGCGAAGACGTCCTTGATGACGTAGTAGGGCCAGAACGGCACGGTGTCCTTCTCGGCCTCGGCCTTGGAGCCGCGGCGGACGTCCACGCCGGTCGGGTTGTTGTTCCCGGTCGAATGGAAGGCCCAGATGTGCACCGCGACCAGCGCCGCGATGACGAAGGGCAGCAGGTAGTGCAGCGAGAAGAAGCGGTTGAGCGTGGCGTTGTCCACGGCCGGTCCGCCCAGAAGCCAGGTCTGGATCGGCTCGCCGATCAAGGGGATGGCGCCGAACAGGCCGGTGATCACGGTGGCGCCCCAGAACGACATCTGGCCCCACGGCAGCACGTAGCCCATGAACGCGGTGCCCATCATGCACAGATAGATGAGCATGCCGATGATCCAGGTCACCTCGCGCGGGGACTTGTACGAGCCGTAGTAGAGGCCGCGGAAGATATGCAGGTAGACCGCCACGAAGAACAGCGAGGCGCCGTTGGCGTGGAGGTAGCGCAGCATGAAGCCGCCGTTCACGTCGCGCATGATGTGCTCGACGCTGGCGAAGGCCATGTCCACGTGCGGCGTGTAGTGCATCACCAGCACGATGCCGGTCGCGATCTGCAGCACGAGGCAGAAGGTCAGGATGATGCCCCAGATCCACATCCAGTTGAGGTTCTTGGGCGTGGGGATCATGATCGTGTCATAGAGAAGACCGACGATCGGCAGGCGCTTGTGCAGCCAGCGCTCGGGTCCGGTCTTGGGTTCGTAATGGTCGTGCGGAATACCCGACATCTTGCGTGCCTCCTCAACCCAACAGGATGGTGGTTTCTTCGACGAATTCCGCGGCCGGAACCGGGAGGTTCTGCGGCGCGGGCCCTTTGCGGATGCGGCCCGCGGTGTCGTAGTGCGACCCGTGGCAGGGGCAGAACCAGCCGCCGACGCCGCCGGCGGTGAACTCGCCCGCGTTGCCGATCGGAACGCAGCCCAGGTGCGTGCAGACGCCCATCATGACAAGCCACTCGCCGGCTTCGTCAAGCGTGCGGTTCTGGTCGGTCGCCTGTGCTCCGCTGTCGATGTTGGCGTTGCGCGCGACCGAGTCGACCAGCTGGCTCATCTCGACGCTGCGGCCTTCCTCGATCTCGGCTTCGGTGCGGCGGCGGATGAACACCGGCTTGCCGAGCCATTTCACGGTCAGCTGCGTGCCGGTATCGACCCCGGACACGTCTACTCGGATGGTGCTGAGCGCCCGCACGTCCGCCGACGGGTTCATCTGGTTGACCAGAGGCCAGACGGCGGCACCGGCGGTTACGGCACCGGCTCCTGCGGTTGCGTAGTAGAGGAAGTCCCTCCGAGTGCCTTCGTGATCTTCAGCGTGTGTCACGGGGTATTCTCCATTCCTCGCGGCCAACATACGCGGCCAAATGCTGGGGGGCCGTCTCCCTGAACGGCCTGTCCGCTCGCGTATTTAGCGATCTGACATGTGCCCGTAAAGCAATCATGAACTTGTGATCGGGACAAGTGCGCATCTGTCGCAATTGAATCCTCGGCGCGACAGGATTATCTCTACGGGAAAATGCCGCAATGCCCCGGAGCATCTCCCCATGAAGACCTTGATTCTATCAGCGATTGTGTCCGCTGCCGCCCTCGCCGCGACGCAAGCGGCCGCGCAGGACTACGAAATGTCGGTCTACACCGGGTGGCAGACCGCGCCGCACAGCCGCATCTCGGGGGACTATCCGGGCACCGGCGAGGATTACGACGCGCTGATCGGCTGGGACGGCAAGAGCTTCGAGATGCCCCCGTACTGGGGTCTTCGCGGCACCTGGTGGCGCAGCGACACCTTCGGCGTGGCGCTGGAATTCACCCATGCCAAGGTCTACGCGAACGAGGATGACCGGGACGATGCGGGCTTCGAGACGCTCGAGTTCACCGACGGCATCAACCTCCTGACCGTCAACGCCATGCGCCGCTGGCCCGAGCAGTGGGGCAAGATCACGCCCTTCGTCGGCGCCGGTGTCGGCGTCGCGGTGCCGCACGTCGAGGTCGCGACCACCGGCGGCAGCGACGACACCTTCGAATACCAGTACACCGGCCCGGCGGTGCGCCTGCTCGCCGGCGCGAGCTACCCGATCAACGACCGCTGGTCGGTCTACGGCGAATACCAGTTCACCTACTCGTGGAACGAGGCGGACCTGGACGGCGGCGGCTCGCTGAACACCGACATCAAGACCAACGCGCTGAACGTGGGCCTGTCGCTCAAGTTCTGAGCGCGGGACCTCTGCACGGAAAAAGGGGCGGTCGGAAACGGCCGCCCCTCTTCTTTTGCAGGGGCCATGCTGAAATGCCGCAGGATCGCTGCGGCAATATGCCTAGCGCTTGCGCACGAATTCCGTGCGCAGGACAAGCCCCTTGATTGCGTCGTGGCGGCAATCGATCTCGTCAGGGTTGTCAGTGAGGCGGATCGTGCGGATCACCGTACCCTGTTTCAGGGTCTGGCCGGCGCCCTTCACCTTGAGATCCTTGGTCAGCACCACGGAATCACCGTCTGCCAGCAGGTTGCCGGCAGAGTCGCGCACCTCGGCCGCGGCCTCGGTCGTGCCCACCTCGGAGGCCGGGCGCCATTCGCCGCTGGCCTCGTCATAGATCCATTCACTGTCGTCGGCCATTTCCGGTCCTTTCATGCAGAGGGGTCGTTGCCGGCCGCGCTCCGGCGGCGGCGCGGCAACATCACGATCACCGCGGCGACATAGGCCACGCAGAAGACCACCAGCGTGATCCACGCATAGGTCACCGCCGCCGCCAGCACGAAGGCCACGCCCACGAGGAAAAACTTGGCGCTCTTACGGGGGATGCGGGTGGTCTTGAACGACCAGGTCGGGATGCGGCTGATCATCGAGAGGCCGATCAGCACCATCCACGCGGTGAGCACCAGGTCCGGCAGGAAGGGCCCGGTGGCGAAGGCGAAGCTGATGAACATCGGCAGCATTACCAGCATTGCCCCCGCGGGGGAGGGCACGCCGGTGAAATAGGCGTTGTCGTGGGTCTTGTCCTCGGACTTGCGCTGTACGTTGAACCGCGCAAGCCGGACCACCGCGCAGACCGCGAAGAGCAGCACCGCGAGCCAGCCGAAGCTGCGGCTGTCCTCGAGCGCCCAGGTGTAGAGCAGCAGGCCGGGGGCGACGCCGAAGTTGAGGAAGTCGGCAAGGCTGTCGAGCTCGGCGCCCATGCCGCTCTCGGACTTGAGTGCGCGGGCGAGGCGGCCGTCCATGCCGTCGAGCACGGCGGCCAGCAGGATCAGCTGCACGGCGTATTCGTAGGAGCCCTGAAGGCCGAGGCGGATCGCGGTCAGGCCGGCGCAGATCGCGATCACGGTCAGCATGTTCGGCAGGAGCTGGACGAGGGTCAGCTTCTCGGTGCCGCGATCCGGTGTCGGCTCAGTGGTCATGGGCCATCTCCGTGAGGTCGGCGAGGACGGTTTCACCGGCGACCATGGTCTGGCCAATGCTGACCAGCGGCGGCACGCCCTCGGGCAGGTAGACGTCGAGGCGCGAGCCGAAGCGGATCAGGCCGAAGCGCTCGCCGCGGTCGAGCCAGTCGCCCGCCTTCTTCCACCACATGATGCGGCGGGCGACGAGGCCGGCGATCTGTACCACGGCGATCTCGCGCCCGTCATCCATGCGGATGCGCAGGGCGTTGCGCTCGTTGTCCTCGGAGGCCTTGTCGAGCGAGGCGTTGAGGAACTTGCCGGGACGGTAGGCCAAGGCGATGAGCTCGCCGGCGACGGGGGCGCGGTTCACGTGGCAGTTGAACACCGACATGAAGACCGAGACGCGGGTCAGCGGCTCGGGGCCCATGCCCAGCTCGGCGGGCGGCACGGCGGGCTCGATCAGCGACACCACGCCGTCGGCGGGGCTGATCACCAGCCCGGGACGGTTGGGGGTGACGCGCTCGGGGTCGCGGAAGAAGTAGTAGCACCAGACGGTGAGCCCGACGCCGATCCAGCCGAACGGCTCCCAGATCAGGAAGAGCACAAGGGTGACGACCGCGAAGATGGCGACGAACTTGCGTCCCTCGGGGTGCATCGGTTTCAGGAAGGTGTCGCGCATCCGCATGGGTGGCGTCCTCTTGTTGGTGCAGGATTGCCGGGGCTTACGGGGCCGGATCACGGCTTGCAAGCCCCGCCGGGTCAGCTTTGGGGGTCGGTCGCGACCATCGAGGGGCGTTGCGCGAACCCTTCGTACCAGTCGGCGAGCGCCTCGCGGCCGGTCCGCCACTTGCGCACGTCATGGCGGAAGTCGAGGTAGGCCAGCGCGCAGCCGATGGCGATGTGGCCCATGTCGAGCCGCCCGTGCAGGTGGCTCATCCAGCGGGTGTTGAGCGCGTCGAGCGCGCGCGATACCTTGGCCCACTGGCCCTCGATCCACTCGATCGACACCTTCTCGGGCGGCCGGAAGCGCTCCTCGTAGACGATGAGCACGGCGGCTTCCATCATGCCGTCGGCGGTGGCCTCGAGCGTCAGGGTGTCGAAGAGGCGGCTCTCGGGGTAGAGCCCGGACTGCGCGCGGTGATCCAGGTAGCGGCAGATCACGCGGCTGTCATAGAGCGTCGGCGCGTCCGAGCGCAGCAGCGCCGGGATCTTGCCCACCGGGTTGGCCGCGATCAGGTTGGCATCGGGCGCCAGCGGCGACGCGGTGACCTGGACAGTCTCGACCTCGTCGAACTGCCCGGTCTCGTGCAGCGTCACGAGGACCTTGCGCACAAAGGGCGAGGGGCCGGCCTGGAGCAGTTTCATGGAGTCCTCCTGAGTGTGTCTTGCGCAACCTAGGCGCGGGGCCGGGAGCGGGCAAATCATTTCCGGGCGACCGTCCGGGGGCCGCGCCGGGATGCCGCGCCTAGCCCGCCTTGGGGTGGGTGGCCTCGTAAACCTTCATCAGGTGCACCTCGTCGACCGCCGTGTAGGCCTGGGTCGTCGAGAGCGAGGCATGGCCCAGCAGTTCCTGGATCGCCCGAAGGTCGCCGCCCGCCGCCAGCAGGTGCGTCGCGAAGCTGTGGCGCATGGCGTGGGGGGTCGCGGTGGCGGGCAGGCCGAGCTGAAGGCGGGCCTTCTCGGTCACCTTCTGGATCAGCCGCGGGTTCAGCGCCCCGCCGCGCGCGCCCCGGAAAATCGGCGCCTCGGGCTCGGGCTCGAAGGGGCAGAGCTGCAGGTAGATGCCCACCGCGTCGCGGGCGAGGGGCAGCACCGGCACGATGCGCTCCTTGCCGCCCTTGCCGGTGATCCGCAGCGACTCGCCCATGGGCCAGTCGCGGCCGCGCAGCCCCAGCGCCTCGGAGATCCGCAGCCCGCAGCCGTAGAGCAGCGTCACCACTGCGGCGTCGCGGGCGCCGATCCAGCTGTCGGCGGATTGCATCTCTACGGTCTCGATCATCGCCCGCGCGGCGCTCTCGTCGAGCGGGCGGGGCAGTTTCTTCTGGAACTTGGGGGCCCGCGCCATGATCACGGCGGTGGGCTCGAAGCCCTCGCGCTCGGCAAGCCAGCGGTAGAAGCTCTTCACCGCCGAGAGCTTGCGCGCCATGGAGCGCGGCGCGGCGCCCTGGCCGCGCAGATGCGCCATGAAGGCGCGCATGTCCGGCGTGGTGACCCGGGCCAGCGGCTTCAGACCCTGCGGCTCGGCGTGATGCGCGGTCAGGAACACGATGAACTCGAGCACGTCGGCGCGGTAGGCGGTGATCGTGTTCTCGGCGGCCCCCTTGAGCGCGCGGGCCGAGGCCAGCCAGTTCTCCAGCGCGTCGCGCGCCGCCGGAGAGATCAGCAGCGTCACGACAGCCAGCGCCGCATGGCGCGTTCGAAGACGCCGGCGAAGAAGGCCAGCAGGTCGGTGCCCTGTTGCGGCGTGAACATGTGCGGGTCCTCGGAGCCGAGCGCCAGCAGTCCCGGCAGCCGCCCGGGGCCGAAGTCGAGCCGCAGGCAGGCCTCGGAGCGCATCCACGAGGCCTTTTCGCCGTAGATCCGGCTGTCGCCCTCGCTCAGCTGGCGCAGGGTGACCGGGCGCAGGGGGGCGGCGCGGCCTTCCGAGACGTAATCCTCGATGAAGCCGGGCTCGGCCATCGACAGCACGTCGCCAAGCCGGCGCACCGCGGTGTCGCGGTCGTTCTGGCCCGATTCCAGCACCAGCCGCACCGCGTCGACCCGCAGGATCTGTGCCACCTCGCCCGCGAGATCGCGCAGGAAGGGCTCGAACTCCACGGGGTCGAGCATCCGCAGCACCGCGCGGTGGATCTGGTTGGTGCCGGCGAGGTTCTCGTAGGCCGCGGCGATGACGCTGCGGTGGGTGTCCTCGAGCCGGTCGAGCCGTGCCTCGAGCCGCTCCATCGCGATGCCGCGCAGGTCGACGATGTTGCCGCCCATGGACCGCTCGTTCGCCGCGATCAGCGCCTGCATCAGGTCGCGATCGTCAAGGATCATGTCGGGACGCGAGATGATTTCTTCCCGCAGGGACTCGTCAATCGTCAGGGTGTTGCCGCTCATGCCCGTCTCGTCTTTTTTCGTTGTCTGTGACCCTAGCAGGTCCGTCCCGCCCGCGCGCCCAGAAATTTCCGAAGCCCCGGCCTCTTTCGCGTTCGTGTTGCGCATCTGTCGTGAATGCCCGTCCGCCGGGTGCGGCGGCCCGAGGATTTCACATGTCATTGGAAAGGTTTGGCGGCGTTACGGTTCCGTGCAAGACTGCGGCCGGGAACGGAGGAGAGCCATGCCAGAAATTACCAGCCCGAGCGCCTGTCAGACTGTCATCACCACATTCGAGACCAGCCCCGGCAATTGCCAGGACCTGCTGGATGCGCTGCGGGACGCCTACCAGAGCTTCATCTCGAAACAGCCCGGCTTCATCGGAGCGGGGTTGCACGTGAACGACGCCCAGACCCGGATCGCCAACTATTCGCAATGGACCCGGCGCGAGGATTTCCAGGCGATGCTGCGCAGCGAGGAGATGCGCGAGCGGAACCGTAACTTCAACGCGCTCAGCCGCAGCTTCGAGCCGGTGATGTACGACGTCGCGGCGGTGTTCTGAGCCGCGATCCGAGACGAGAAGGTCCCGCCCGGCCGTGCGGCGCCGGGCGGGACCCTTGCACCCTCAGGCGGCGTGGCGGCCTGCCGCCGGGGCGCGTGCGGTGCGGCGGCGCTCGGTGACCTCGAGCCTGTAGCCCGAGCCCCGGACGGTCTCGATCCGGAGGGCGCCAGCAACACCGACAAGGTGGTTGCGAAGGTTGCACATGTAGACGTCGAAGACCCGCGGCGCCGGCTCGTTCTCGAAGCCGTAGACGTGGTTCAGCAGCCCTTCGCGCGAGGCGAGCCTGCCGCTGCGGAGGGCGAGGAATTCAAGGATCTCGTAGAGCTTGGGCGACAGCGACAGGGTCACTGCGCCGACATGCACGCGGCGGCGGTCGAGGTCGAGCACCAGCGGTCCGCATTCCAGCTTCGGCTGCGACACCCCGTGCGCGCGGCGCGCCACCGCGGCGAGACGGGCGAGCATCTCGGCGGTGGAGGCGGTGTCGTCGATCACCGTGTCGGCGCCGGACAGGAGCCAGCTCGCGATCTGCTCGGGCGAGGGCTTGCGGGCAATGAGGCAGACCGGCGTCTCGGGGTTCAGCTCGCGCAGGCGCGACAGCGAGGCGCCGCGGGTCAGCTGGCCCGCGTCGAGCACGAGCAGGTCGTGCGCCTTCATGCTGTGGAAATCCTCGATCTCGTCGCCGGCTTCGCAGCGGGACAAGAGGGTGCCGGTGTCGGACACGGCCTTCGACAGGCTCACCATCTTCCAGGTCGTTTCGGCGATCAGATAACGCATGGTGTCGTTCCTCATTCAGGTCGTTTCGCGAGCGGCGTTGCGGCGGGATCCTGAACGGGGCCGCGGGCCATTGCTTCCCGCCGCATGTCCGGGACGAAATCCTCGGGCATGTCGGTCCGTCGCGCCGATGGCGGAACGGGGGTACGGAATGGCGCCTTCTGCGGCCTGATGAACGTTTTAATGGCCAAATGTGCCCAAATTGTGAAGCGATCAGGGCCTGGAGAGTGTGATTTGGATCAAGGCGGTACCCCTTCGGATAGGTCAATGTGCCCTCAGGAAAGAAAGGAGGCCGCCAAATGTACAAGAACATTCTGGTCCCGATTGCATTCGACAGCGACGCAAAGGTGGAGGCCGCCATGTCGGTGGCCCGCGAACTGGCGGCCGAGGGCGCCGAGGTCACGCTTCTGCACGTGATCGAACACATCCCCGGTTACGCCGTGACCTACATGCCGCCGGATTACCTGGTGCAGTCGCACAAGGCCGTGCAGGACGATCTCGACGCGCTTGCCGCCAAGATGGACGGCGCACGGGGCGTGGTTGTCGATGGGCATTCGGGACGCACCATCCTCGATTATGCCGCCGACGCGGGCAGCGATCTCATCGTGATCGCCTCGCACCGTCCGGGCATGGGGGATCTGCTCATGGGCTCCACCGCGACCCAGGTGGTCCGCCACGCCAAATGCGCGGTGCACGTTCTGCGCTAGGTGCCGCCTGACAAGGGCTCTCGCCTGGGCCCCGAAAGCGGAACGGGCCGGTCATCGACCGGCCCGTTTGCGTGTCTGGATGAAGGCCGAGCTCAGTCGACGGCGAGCAGCCGGGCGCGCTTGCGCCGGAACACCTCGTCGCGGGGCAGCCACGGGTACTTGTGGTCCTCCGTCACGTGGCCCCAGAACAGCCGGCCGCCGTTGCGCCACGGGTCGAGCACGATGCCGTCGTACATGCTGTCGCCGGGGGCGGTGACCACCACCGTGCTGTGCTCGATGCGCAGCGGGTTCTCGGAGTTGGCGATGGCGCGCTGCAGCTCGAGCGTGGTGAAGCCCTCCTGCCGCAGCCGCGCCTCGAGGTCATCGGCCCACTGGTAGCAGAGCCCGCGCGGCTTGGTGCCGTTGTTGACCTTGATGTTGTGGATATAGGGCGGATCCTCGACCTCGTAGGCCACGGCAAGGCGGAGCGGATACTCGTAGGAGATCCGGGCCACGCGGTCGGCCTCCTCGGCGGAGATGCCGGCGCCAAGCGCCTGGATCTCGCGCGAGAGTTCGGCGATGTCGGAGTGGTGCGGCCGCGGCAGCTGGTCCGGCGGCGGCGTGCCGCAGGCGCTGAGGACGAGGGTCGCGAGGACAAGAAGAAGGGCGATCGGGGAGAGGGAGAATTTCAAGGTCGATCCGGGGCTTCGTGTAGGGTCGCGCTGGATCATGGTCCGCAGGCGCGACAAGGCAAGGGTGCGGTGGGCTGTGGCAGGGACGGCGTTGCGGCGCTGCCGCACCGGGCGCGCAATTGCACGTTGCGGGGCGTTGCGCTATCCCCTTTCGATACATCGCGTCCTACCGGAGCCCCCATGCTGCGCCTGATCCCCGTTCTTGTGCTTGCCCTCGGCCTGTCCGCCTGTGCCAACGGCCAGACCGACCTGAAGAAACCCGCCGAACCGATCGGGGACTTCAAGCTCGGCCACGCCATCGTGGTGGCGCCAAACATCGTCGAGGGGCCGGTGTCGCGCAACGCTACCGCCGAAGAGTGGATCGCCTCGGTCGACGCGGCGCTGGAAGAGCGCTTCCGGCGGCAGGACGGCGACAAGTTCTACCACCTCGGGGTCAGCGTCGAGGGCTTCGTGCTGGCGCAGCCGGGCATTCCGCTGGTGTTCAGCCCGAAATCGGCGCTGATCGTCCGGGTCACCGCCTGGGACGACGCCGCGCAGAAGAAGCTCAACGATACGCCCGAAGAGATCACCGTGCTCGAGAGCTTCTCGGCCGAGACCGTGGTGGGCTCGGGCGTGACCCAGTCGCGCGAGCAGCAGATGCGGAACCTTTCGGCCAACATGGCGCTGCAGATCGAGAAATGGATGCGGCGGATGCAGAAGAACGAGGGCTGGTTCGGTGGCCCCGACGCCGGAAAGCGCCCCTCGGAATCGGCGTCCGGGCCGGCCGAGGTCGCGGGTTCCGCGGATTCGCCGCAGGCGCCGGCGGCGCCCGGTCGCGGCGCCTGAACGCTCACCGCGCCGCGGCGCAGGGCACGGCCCCGGGGGCATGCGGCTCTCGTGGGTGAGGCCTTGCTGCATCAGGGGTGGCGGAATGGCCCGAAACGTAAGGAAACACGCGGATTCCAGCGTGTCCCCAGGCATCAACGGCTTGATTTTCCCTCTGCAAGCCAATAAATGGCCCGCGATGCGAAACCGGGTCGTTTTGGGCCCCTGAAAAGGCGAGGCGTCTTTACAAGATGGCAAAGGAAAAGTTCGAGCGGTCGAAACCGCACTGCAACATCGGCACGATCGGTCACGTTGACCACGGCAAGACCACGCTGACGGCTGCGATCACGAAGTACTTCGGCGAGTTCCGCGCCTACGACCAGATCGACGGCGCGCCGGAAGAAAAGGCCCGCGGCATCACGATCTCGACCGCGCACGTCGAGTACGAGACCGAGAACCGCCACTACGCGCACGTCGACTGCCCCGGCCACGCCGACTACGTGAAGAACATGATCACCGGTGCGGCCCAGATGGACGGCGCGATCCTGGTCGTGAACGCGGCTGACGGCCCGATGCCGCAGACCCGCGAGCACATCCTGCTCGGCCGCCAGGTGGGTATCCCCGCCATGGTCGTGTTCCTGAACAAGGTCGACCAGGTGGACGACGAGGAGCTCCTCGAGCTCGTCGAGATGGAAGTGCGCGAGCTTCTGTCGGCCTACGACTTCCCGGGCGACGACATTCCGATCATCGCAGGCTCGGCTCTGGCCGCGCTCGAAGGCCGTGATCCGGAAATCGGCGAGAACAAGATCCGCGAGCTGATGGCCGCCGTGGACGAGTACATCCCGCAGCCGCCGCGCGCCACCGACCAGCCGTTCCTGATGCCGATCGAAGACGTGTTCTCGATCTCGGGCCGCGGCACTGTGGTGACCGGCCGCGTCGAGCGTGGTGTGGTGAACGTTGGCGACGAACTCGAGATCGTCGGCATCAAGGACACCCAGAAGACCACCTGCACCGGCGTGGAAATGTTCCGCAAGCTGCTCGACCGCGGTGAGGCCGGCGACAACATCGGCGCGCTGCTGCGCGGCATCGACCGTGAAGCGGTCGAGCGCGGCCAGGTGCTCTGCAAGCCGAAGTCGGTGAACCCGCACACCAAGTTCGAGTGCGAGGTCTACATCCTGACCAAGGAAGAGGGTGGCCGTCACACGCCGTTCTTCGCGAACTACCGTCCGCAGTTCTACTTCCGGACCACCGACGTGACCGGCACCGTGACCCTTCCCGAGGGCACCGAGATGGTCATGCCCGGCGACAACCTGAAGTTCACCGTGGAACTGATCGCACCGATCGCCATGGAAGACGGTCTCCGCTTCGCTATCCGCGAAGGCGGCCGCACCGTCGGTTCGGGCGTCGTCTCCAAGATCCTCGCGTAA
>NZ_FNAV01000027.1 GCF_900102075.1 Salipiger thiooxidans
GTCGCCGTGCGCCATGCGCCGGCGTTGAGCTTGATCATCTGTTCCGTCCTTGTGAGAGCCGACGCTACAGGATGCGGTCGGCGAGGGCCTTCTTGATGTCCGCGGACGCCTGGAGGCTGCCGAGAACGGTGATCGAGCCGATGGTCGCCCGGGCGAGGTCGGGCGTGACGTCTGAGCCGATGCGGGCGAGGCCCACGACCTTGATATGCAGGACCTCGCCCGCCGCACGAAGCTGCTCAAGCTCCGTCCGACCGAAATCCCGAAGGCCGAGCTCCATGGTGTGGCGCTCGATGGAGCGGTCGACCGCCTCTCCATGCGTATCCAGTTGCTTACGGATCGCCGCGCGGATGAAATCGCTGCGGTTCGAGTAGAACCCCTCCTGCACCAGCAGATCGATGCGACCCAAGTCAACAAAGCCGAGATTGATGGTGATCTTCTCGTTGTCGGGCTGCTTGTCCCTGAGCTGTCTTATCTCGGCCATCTTCCATTCTCCATCTGTATGGATGGTATATGGATGTTATCTTGCGGAGCGCAAGGGTCCAGGACAGTCTGCCTGTCTGTGGAGCGCAACTTCGCCAGGAGCGTGGTGAAGCCCGCTTCCGAAAAAGGCGGGTGTGGCCTGAGTTTTCAGCCCTGACCTGACACTCGCCTGAGCGTCGATGCCGCGTCCTGAAATTGTCGTCGGCGCTGTCTCGCAGCATCTGCCGCACCTTCGAGATCTGCTATGCGGACGCAGATGCTATTGCGAACAGCGCGTTCTCCCCGTCTACCAAGCTTGCGTCGCCCCGGAATGCGCCTCATGGTCGGATCATAAATCTGGAGGGTTCGATGTCTGAGAATTTGTGTATTTGCGGCTGCGGTGAGGTCACACGCAGCGGACGCTTCCGCCCAGGTCATGACCAGAAGCTTCGCAAAGCGATTGAAGATGCCGCCGGCGGATTGGAAAGCCTGCGCTCACTCGTCGAAGCCCACGTCAAACGTCCAATAACGACCAACATGCCAGAGTAAAGGCCCCCTCTCGGCCCGAAGCCGACCTTGGCCAGGATCACCGTCGCCGCGCCGAAGCTTCCCCGAAGCGGCCGTTCGTGCGTCGCGCAGCATTTTCGGAGTGTGAAGGTCGGGAGAGCGGGACATTGCTGCCTCTCGCCGTGAAAGATTGGGCGGCCGCTGACTGCGCAAGTGCTGCCGATGGCAAGGCGGGAGCGTGGGGGTATATCCCGGATAATGTCTGCCGGGCCACTTTCGTTTTCTTGAGGAAGCGATCTTGAGCAAGTCAAGTCTTCCTGTAAACTATAGGACAGGTAGATCTTCTCGGCAGTGGTCGCTCACGATGGTATGGAAGAAGAACGAACGCGAGCCAATTGACTCCAAGGCCTTGGCTGAAACTGAAGTTGTGTTTTCGAATTTCTCAGCGGCGCAGGTCAATGCCGAAGGTTTCATTCTAGTAGGTACGATACATTTCAACCCAGGTGAAATTACTTTTGATGAGGGTCGCGCGGAATTCGCCCTTCGACAGGCACGAATTACAGCTCTTGGTCGGGGCTGCGCTTGTGACTACGAGAGCATCGCCTATATCGCACGCTCGACGGACGAAGTTAAACAAAAGGCGCAGGTTACGAAGACCGTCGACAACAAGAAAGGCGGAGAGGCACAAGCAGAAGGCCAAGCAGCGGTCAGCCTTACAAAGGGCATTGCAATTGGTGCAAGCATGCAAGGCAGACTTCGCCGGGCATTTGATGAACAAGAACTACATGTTGTTGGCAGCGAGTCCGAAGGAGCTAGAGCGCTCATCACTGCGATACCAAAGAAGCGCAGTGAGGGCCGGGCAGTACAGGTGGATTGGATTGTGCGCCCCGATCCGCTTATTCCCTTCGAGACGCCGCTGGGTACTTTTTCGGTATTAATTGGCGAACGAATGAGAGCTGCAAATCAAGGGGCCGGCCTCGCCGTCGTTCAAATGACGGAGCCTGGAGGGTATTTGGAGATGCGCCTCGATATTAGAGTAGCGGATATAGAGTGGACTGCTGTCGAGTTTTCCGAGACTAGTAAGTTGCATCAGTTCGGCAAACGTATCGTTGATGGCAAGGCGAAACGAGACATTGTGGGTCGGCTGGCACTCGGTAAGGCAATTGAAGGTTCTATGCAGCTGGGGCGCCTGCCGCGAGAGGCCAAGAATGAGTGATCCGGGAAACGTCCTAGCGGCGGTTGGTGCGCTGTATGCGCTATGTTCCGAATCCGACAGTCTGAGGCGCCTTGCAGAGGTAGCGCGGCTCGAGCCAGCAAAGGATTTTGAACAAGCTGATCTTCGAGAGTTGAACGTAGCGGGCGAAGATCTGACGCCCTTCAGCTTTCGAGGAGCCGACCTCCGCGATAGCGACTTGAGAGGTGCACAGCTTAGGCGTCGCGCTCTTGAAGGTGCTCTCCTCACAGGCGCGCAGCTGGAGGGGATCGTTTGGACGGGTCCGTTAGAAACAGACCGCCTTATTTTCGGTTCGGACAATGCGTGGTCAGTGATGTCGCGGCAGACCTTAGAACATTGGATGTCGAAGGTGGCTCCGGTTGATGGCAAGTACCGGATGAGCTGGGAGACCACGCGAGGTTTCCGGCGGGCTTTGCCATTCTATGCTGAAACGGTCGAGCTTTTAGCCTTCACGGACGAGAACTGGGTGAACAAGAATCTGGTCGTCTACTATTTGCAATATGAGGACGAATTGTTTCGGCTCAATGGTACAAGTCGGGCAATCCATGAATTGAATGGGAAGGCTCCATTAGAGCTAAGCGAGAAGAACATATTGGATTATCTGCGCTTCTATTGCCTTATGGTTCGAGGTCAAGAGGGACCATTCCTTGTTCTGGAAAGCGTTGAAGACTCTCTATTGCCGGAAGAGTTAGACGGAACCTCGCGACACACTATCGAACAGGCGGCGCAACCCGCCGTTTTTGAAGGACTCGATGACGAAGGTAATTTTTGCGTAGCTGCAGTTATTATGTACTCGAATGCTCTCTTCTTATCAAATTTTTCCATACAACCTTCTGGAATGGTTGAAATGTTTGATGATGAAACGATTGCGGTGGACATGTCGGTTCGTGTGAACGCCCCGATTGCTTGACCTATCAGGGATTTCAAAATCCGAGAGTCTCGCACTGATTACAACACAAGCTGGTCTGATGACCGGTCTGGCGGCTTCTTGCCATTAATTTGTCATGCAGCATCCGACCAGGTGGGCTCGTTCCCGACCTTCGCTGCGCCGCAGGTCCAAGCGCTTGGTCGGGCCTCGCGCGTCGTCGCCCTCGGCCCTATCCTGCCGTTCGGACCGCGCGCTGCGAATGACCGCTCCAAAAAGAGATCGCACCTTGACACGATCCACATATGCCAGCAGCCAAGAGTCTGCCAGCTTACACCGCTGAGTGATGGAAAGAGCTTGAAGGTTTCACGTAAGCCTCCGAAAAATCAGGGGTGTTTCCATACACTTGTGCGTTTACAGTACTGCTTCACCCTCATACTAATAATCGTCAGTCCGATAGGGACGGCTGGAAAGCAATGAGACCCCCCCAATGCTAAAGTCTATGCACATTCAGAACTTCAAGTCTTGGCGAAACGCAAAGGTGGATTTTGCGCCCATCACGGGGTTCTTCGGTACGAACTCATCGGGAAAGACAAGTCTCATTCAGTTTCTATTGATGCTCAAGCAGACAAAAGACGGAACTGATCGGGCGATTTCACTCGATCTCAACGGAGACTTAGTCCAACTGGGCACTATCTCCGATGCCATCCACAAACATGACGAGAGTGTGCCTCTCAAGTGGGATCTAGAGTTCGCCCTAGATTCGGAACTGGTCATCCGCGATGTCAGCAAAACAAATCCTACCGCAATCTCGAAGAGCAAGAGCCTGCAGATCAGTGCATCAAATATTGTACATGAAGGGGGGCCGCGCGCTAATAGGCTGTCATATCGCTTGGGCGGGGTAACGTTTTCTCTGAGTCCCAAAGATGAGCAAACATCTAAGTTCGACCTGAGAACCGAGAAGGTAGAAGGCGAAGCTCCAGATTTTCAATTTGTCCGGACCCAAGGCCGTGCATGGCAGCTACCGGGACCAATAAAATCTTACGCTTTTCCAGATCAGGCCAGGACCTACTTTCAAAACGCAGCTTTCCTCGCTGATTTGGAGTCCGCCTATGAATCCCAACTGGACAAGATGTATTACCTTGGCCCTCTGAGGCAATATCCACAACGCGACTACCTTTGGACACGGTCGAGACCAACGGATGTAGGTCAGCGGGGTGAGCGGGCAATCGATGCAATACTCGCCGCGACCACCGCAGGCGAGAAGAGGAATCTTAGACATAAAGCATTCTACAAAAGCTTTCAAGAAATGGTTGCATATTGGCTCAGGGAAATGGGGCTGATCGAAGAATTCTGGGTCGAAGAAATTGCACCTAACTCGAACCGTTGGCAGGCCCGCGTGAAGACGAAAAAGCAAGGCAGCGAAGTTCTTCTTACCGACGTTGGCTTCGGGATCTCGCAGGTTCTGCCAGTTGTAACTCTCCTCCAATACGTACCGGAGGGCTCAACGGTAATACTTGAACAACCGGAGATCCACTTGCATCCGCTCGCACAGGCCGCTTTGGCGGATGTGATCATTCAAGCTGCGACACATCGTAAGGTCCAAGTTCTTTTGGAAAGCCACTCAGAACATCTTCTTCTGCGGTTGCAGCGACGCATAGCTGAGGACAAAGTGTCCAGCGACGACGTGAGTTTGTATTTTTGCGATGCGCCAAGAGGAGAAAGCACGATCACCGAACTTGAGATAGATCTCCTTGGGAATATTAAGAACTGGCCGGACAAGTTCATGGGCGACGCTTTCAACGAGACCGCGCATGCTGAGCTTGCGCGACTAAGCCGCTCGAAAGCTTCCTGAATGCCTAAATATGTCATTGACACAAACGTTCCAATCATCGCCAACGGCGGTGATGATCCCGTCACTGTCGATTGTCGCAAAGCGGCCGTCGAGTTACTCATGGAAGCAACGGAGCGCGGGACGATTTTCCTCGACAGCGGAGGAGAGATCCAAGCTGAGTATCGACGGTACCTAGACCCAAAAGGGCAGCCAGGCGTCGGGGACCGGTTTTACCTTGAGGTGATCAATAGCAACCCTAAAAAGGTGGCGAGAGTGGACATTCAGCGCCGTGATGACGGCGAATACCGTGATTTGCCGCAGGAGATAATCGATGCTGGCTTCGACCCTAGCGATAGGAAATTCGTGGCCGTTGCCAGAAAAACTGGTGCGAAGGTGTACAACGCCGTTGATACGGACTGGGTAGAGCAGAGAGCTGTAATCGAAGGCGCTGGAATAGAAATCGTTTTCCTGTGTGGTTGCGACCCTGCACAATGGCGTGAAACAGATTAGGCATGCCGATATACATTACCTGTCGAAAATCGCATTGTCTGGTCTGCGTAATTATTTGTTGGAAACTAGAACACCGCTTTGATTTGTTCCGTGGGCAGTTTCTAGGCTTTGCAAATGTAGCTGCCTGCGCATCGCTGCCTTTCCTTCAGGACGCAGCGAAAGTCGGCTCCCCGCCCTATCTGCGGCGGCGTGCGCAGACGCTGCAAACATCGAGCACGCGCGACGAACGGCCGGAAAGCCCCGCACTGCGGCCCTTCGAATGATTGCCCTTGAAAGTCTGCTCCAAGCGAGGTTCGGACCAGATGGAATGCATGACTATGGCACCGGGCACGCTGCGAGCAAGGATGGTCCCTTGCTGCGTTTTGCCCTCCCCAAGAGGCTATCACTGTGCGAGACTTGAGGCTCTCGACGCCATGCCGTCCTCCAGGAAACCTAGCAGCAGCACAGAGTTCGCCTTGGCGAATATGACGATAAGGAACCTGCCGGACGAGCTTCACGAACGCCTTCGCGCACAAGCTGAAGCGAATAAACGGAGCCTTGAAGCCGAAGTGCGTTCGATCCTCATACAGGCGGTCGTTGCATCAAGCGACGGCGGCCTGGGCCATCGCATGCGCGCACGCTACGGCGATTATTTGGGTGATGACCTGTCGGTGGAACGAAATCATACGGCGAGCCAAGAAGGCGTCTTTACCGGATCATCCCCGAGACGAAAGTGATCTCGGCTACTCCAGAGATTGCGCTCACCGACGTCATGCTGGTCTGGTCCAGCCCATAAATACCCTCGAGCCACTCGTTCGGGACAGCCACCTAGTTTGATCTTGCAGTCGGCGAACTCAAACCACATCCCATTGCGCGCATACTCTTTACACTTCGTGTGTTTTGTTAAGAGTTGATCTCGGCCAAGCCTTGCCAGGCAGAGACTTGTGAGAGGCGACATAACCATGCCCAATCGGCGAAGTGTCAAGAGTGGGGATGACCGGGCGACCGACGCCCATGTGCGGAGCCGTGACTACCTTGGTCAGCCGGATATCGACCGGCTTCTCGCTGCCGCCAAAAAGGGCCGCCACGGGGTTCGCGACCACCTATTGATCCTGATGATGTTTCGGCATGGACTGCGCGTCTCCGAAGTGATCGCGCTTCGTCGGCAAGACGTGGATCTTGCGCAGTCGCGGATCTGGGTCGCACGGCTGAAGAACGGGCTCAGCGTCGAGCAGCCAGTCGCTGGCGAAGAGCTGCGGGCTATCAAGCGCTGGCTCGCGCGCAGGGAGGATGCGCTGCCTTGGCTCTTCGTCTCCGAGCGCAAGCAGCCGCTCACGCGGCAGGCCGTAAACTACATCCTCGGATCCGCCGGGACCCGTGCCGGGCTCGAGCGCGTCCACCCACATATGCTTCGCCATTCCTGCGGTTTCGCCTTGGCGAACAAGGGGCACGACTTGCGAGTCATTCAGGACTACCTCGGACACCGTGATCCCCGGCACACAGCGCATTACACGCGGACGGCTGCGCACCGGTTCAACGATCTGTGGTAGCCGGAAACTGCAGCGGCTGAGAAGAGGAAGAATGGGCGGAATGCAGACCTTCTCTGCAACTGCGAGCTCAACCTTGCCAGATCATGGAAGCGGACATTCAGTCAAGATCATGCCACCAAGAGCTGCACGATCTGCAACGGGCGCGGAAGAAAGAAATTCGCCGCGTGGCGCAAAGCAAAACTACGAAATTCAATCAGCGGTCGTTAGCGCCTCTGCTCTGCTGAACTTCATGGCAGCACGGTCAGACCACAACAGACGCGACCCGGGCGCTGGCTTCTCCCCGGAGGGCATGCAGCTGGTTGATTTTTACCTCAAACTGATGATTTCTGTGTTGCAAGAAGCCTCAATCAAACTTTTTTCTCTCACGTGGTGAACCCTTGAAAATTAAGTCCGTAAAAATTCAAAATTTCAGGTCAATAGCCGACGAGACTATTGATCTCTCGGCCTACAACTCTTTTGTAGGGCCGAACGGTGCCGGGAAATCAACTACATTGAACGCACTCAACGTTTTTTTCGGGGAGATAAACAACTTTTCTGACGAAGACTTCCACGCGAGGAATACTGAAGATCCGATCAAGATCACGGTCATATTTCATGAACTGGGTGAAGATGCAGTAGAAGAGTTCAAGCACTATGCACGCGCGGGCCAGCTTGTGGTGCATGCTGAAATTACGAAGACAGAAGATGGAATTTTCAAGAGGGTTACTCGAGGGGAGCGGCTAATATTTCCACCATTTAGGGAGTTCTTCGAGGCCAAAAGGGCACGTGATAGAGGGGAGATATTCAAGTCGCTTCGAGAAAGATACGAAGGAATCCAGAATGCTACCAACGACGGAGATCGCTCAGCAGCACTTACCGAATACGAGGAGGCGCTATCGGAGGATCAAAAAGAGCTGGTTCCCAGCGACGGAGAATTCTTTGGAATAAGTAAAGGTGTCCACAAGTTTCAGCGACATTTATGCTGGGTTTACGTGCCCGCAGTCAAAGATGCGTCAAGCGAGTCAGAAGAGGCCAAAAACTCACATCTGGGAAAACTTATCCAGCACACCATAAGAAGTAGAATGAACTATGACGCTGAGCTTGAGCGCATAAGAATAGAAGCTTTTGAAGCTTACTCTAAACTTCTCTTGGATCAAAGCTCACACTTGAAAGAACTGCAAGCTCGACTGTCGGAGCGATTGCAAGCAGCCGTTATGACAGAAGCAGATCTAAAGCTGGATTGGAAAAAGGATGAGCGCTCCGTTTCTGTTCAAGATCCAATCGCACAAGTACTTCTGTCGGAGCGAGGCTATATTGATCGGGTTGAAAAGTTCGGCCATGGACTGCAGAGATCATTTCTACTTGTTATTCTGCAAGAGTTGATGGCCGTCGACAGCGCTGTGAGCCCAACTCTCATTCTTGGATGCGAAGAACCGGAACTCTATCAGCATCCACCCCAAGCCCGGCACTTGGCAGAGATACTCATGGAATTGGCGGGTGGTGATGCTCAAATTCTCGTGACCACACACAGCCCATATTTTATCGATGTCGAGCACTTTGATGGAATAAAGGTATTTCGCAATTCGGCCGGCGCAGCCACCATAACGTCATCATCGTTTCTGAAAATCTTGGAGAGCTACAATGCTGCATTTGCAAATCAGCCTCTGAGGAACGAAGATCAAGCGCGCACCAAGCTTGCAATACAAACTCAACCGAAATTCAATGAAATATTCTTCGCTGAGCGTGTAGTTGTTGTTGAGGGTGTATCTGATATGGCCTGCATTGAAGCGTATATGCGGCTATCCGGGATGAGGTCAGGATTTCAAAAATCTGGCGCGACAATTGTTGTTTGCGAGGGGAAGAGCTCTCTTGCGCTCATGATTCTTGTAATGAACAGCTTCAGAATTCCATATCACGCGGTTTTCGATTGCGACTCCGAGTACGATGAAAAATTCAAACGGAACCCCGACAGATTTAGAGAGCCATATAATGAACACATTCGAGACAATGATGCAATATTGTCTCTATCAGGGCACGAAAAAATTGGGAAATTTCCAGAAAACCACATCTTCCTGTCAAATGTAACAGGTTGGCGCTTTAATATCGAGAAGATGCTTGAAGAAGAGTTCGGCGAGGACAAGGAGGCGTGCCTGCAGGCAGGTCGAGACGCCGTTGGCAACCTGCGAAACTCCAAAAAGCATCCACTTTTCGTCGCCGCTTCCATGTCAACGGCATGGAGTAAAGGGAAGAGGTTTGCTGTACTTCAAAACGTCGTGGAGCGAATATTGGCATAAGGCAGAGATACGGCATTTGGTTAAAGCGATCGCGCCGTTCATCACTGACTCGGGTGATGCTGCTCCCCGCCGCAGCCAGAAAAGCACGCGCCCCCTGGCACCGAAGCCCTCAAGATCGGGATGCCCCGCGGGGCTATCGGCCCCACATACTTCCGATCTTGCTGTTCGACTTCAACGTCATGTGTTGAAAGTTTCAACCCGAAGTCCGTAACCAAAATTCATATCAGGGAACTCAATTGATTACCTTCGAAAACCGAAAATCCCGGGTTATTCTCGAATATACACCTGAGTTTCGCAGCAATGCATGGATCCTCGGTGACTTACGAACGTCTGGTCGTGTTCGCATCAGTCGAGTATTCCGTTTCGAGCGAAATGACCTAATCGATGCTGATCGGCTCCTCGGCCGAGACGCCGCGAGAGATTTCGAAACCGATGATACAGACCTATTGAGATTCAGGTTCGCAAGAACTCGTGACGGTTATCATCGAATCTTGGGTCGCCTGTTTGGTATTCGCAACGATGTCTGGCTACAACAGGACGCGGTCGAACTTGAGCGCAAAACATTTGTTGCAGAGCGTAACATCAATATTTTCGGGCGGATTGCGAAGCTCAAAGAGGATGACAGCCCAATCGTCGTAGGCGACCCTCGGAAGATCGATGGGGCGATCTCCGCGGAAATGTTCGACGAACTTCTGAGGAAATTCCCGAGTTCCGGCGAGATGGACCGCTACGCGCTGGCCCGCGTCGAGGCGGTCGTTGGGGAGGCGATCCAGCCAATGAAAAGCGCACGAGAGGCCTACGAGCGCTACCTCGATCGTCGCGTCTCGATCGTCACCGACACTCCGTTGGAACAGAAGGTTCTCATCGAGGCCGAAATCCAGAAATACGCATATCTTCGCGATCTCATCGCGCAATGGCTCAGAGAAGAGAAAGATCGTAGCGAAGCGGACTGGCAGCGCATGGTCGCGAAGATCATATTGCTTCTCTTTCCGAAATACATTGCTGTTCTCGAGAGCGTTCCAGTCAGCGATGTCTATTCCGATCCATTACGCCCCACGACCCGTCAGATCGATCTCTGCCTTGTGGATGCCAGCGGAGCGCTCGACGTTATCGAGATCAAGAAACCTTCCGCGGCAGCGGTCCTCGGCCGCACACTCTACCGAGACAACTTTGTGCCTACTCGTGAATTGACTGGTGCTGTAATCCAGACCGAGAAGTATCTCTTTCATCTCTCGAAGTGGGGTCGCAAGGGCGAGCAAAAACTCACGGAAGAATTTCAAGCCAATCTTCCAGTCGGGCTTTCAATCCGCATTGCCAACCCCAAAGGGCTAATTATCATGGGGCGCTCGCCCCAAGCCCGCGTTATCGGGGGACGTGAGCGCAATCATCAGCTCGATTTGGAGGTCATTAAACGGCAATACGCGAATATGGTCGACATCCTGACCTACGACGACCTGCTTTCTCGCTTAGAGAACGTGATCGCTTCTCTACAGCGTCGTAAGTCCACTTAGAAACCGAATACGGCCGCACGGTAATCGACGAAGCTGACCATCGTCGATCATGTAGCATCCGGAGAATTGGCTCGGTGGAGCTGATTTCTGCGCTCTGCCTGAACGGAGGCGTTCATGAAGTGAAATGGGTAGAGCAATGTTCGCGATCTGCGCATCGCCGACCTTCGGGCATACAGATTCCGCAGATTCAGCGAACGGCAGTAAGGTCCCGCCTACCTGCCTTTGACGGCCGTGCCGATGCTACAGAGCGCGCGAAGGGCCGCTTTGGCGAAGCTGCGCCGCAGCGACCAACTCAGGTGTGAAAGGCAGCACAGGGCCGTGAGTGTCAGGCAGCGGGAGGCCGGAGGGACCATGCGGTTTGTCCGTTTCAGCAGTTTCGTCATGGCATCTCGCGATTACGGTCAGTTGACCCGCTGCGCACAGACAAAGTCGGCACGTGATGCAATGTCGGCGCGCGGCAACTCCGTGATTTGGTATCCAAGCGCGGTGTAGGTCTCCCGCATGACGCCACAGGTCGCTTCGGCTTCGGCGCGAGTCTGCTTGCGTTCGCTGTCTTGCGTGAAGATCTCATACCAGAACGGCGCCAAGAAGACGCGACGGTTGTAGCGGGCTGCCTTGGCTGCTGCGGCGACGTGGAGCGGCACGGGGAGGCTGCATAGGGTCAGGTAGCCCATTATGTCGGGAATGCCCCGGTCGAAGATCACGGGGCCTGAGAGTGCCTGAGCGTCCTCGTAGGCGCGAAGGTCGCGCTCAAGCATCCGTTCGGCATAGGCCATGCGGTCCGCCCAAGGGAGGGCGTCTCCGCCGCGCGCCATCTCATCGCGAATGATCGCGCGGCCGGATTCGGGAATGTTCTGAAAGCCACGGCGGGCAAGCTCGGTGATCAGGCTGGTTTTGCCCGCACCGGGACCGCCCGTCACGACGAAGAAATGGTCGCTCATGGGCCATCCTCGGATTTGACAGGGGAAAGCGCTGCGAAGCGATCGACACGCCAGGAGCGGCGATCAAGGCAGCATGGATTTTCGTAGGGAAAACAGCACCGGTCTGCGTGACAGAGGCAAATCCTCTGACGATAAAGGCAGAACTATCTGGTGCTTTTCAAGAGGTATTTGGTGGAGCCTAGGGGGATCGAACCCCTGACCTCTTGCATGCCATGCAAGCGCTCTCCCAGCTGAGCTAAGGCCCCATATGTTGCCGTTTCCGGCGGTGGGCGATGCCGTTTCCGGCGTCGTGCGGCGTGATCTACGCAAAGCCGCGGGCGGGTTCAAGGGAAAAAATCGCCGCCCGTGGCAGAAAGTTTCGACAAGCTCAGTTGTCGTCGTCCTCACCCGCGACATCGGTGATGTCGTCGAGCGAAACGTTGTCGTCGTCCTCGTCCTCGAGCACGTCGTCGTCGTCGAGATCGACCTCGACGTCGTCTTCCAGCAGATCGACGTCTTCCACGTCGTCCTCGGAGGCTCGACGCTTGGCGCCGTCGGCGGAGTCGGCAACGAGCATCGCACGCTTGCCGGTATCCAGTTGCAGGACCTCGCCCGTGTAGGGGCTGACGATCGGGTCTTTGTTCAGGTCATAAAAACGCTTGCCAGTGGTCGGGCACACGCGTTTCGTACCCCATTCTTCCTTGGGCATGGGTGATCCCCTTCAGCTTGTCCGGTCAGGTCGACAATCCGCGCCCTCTGACATATCACAGGAGCGGTGTCAAAGGCTTTGGCCATATCGGTTCCGAGGCGAGGGATATGGGGCAGATTACTCTTCCTGGCAACCCGCCAATCGCGGTGAACCTGCGTCGCTCCGCGCAGGCACGGCGACTTTCGTTGCGCCTCAGCCAGATCGACGGCCGGGTGACGCTGACAATGCCGCGCCGGCTGCCCGAACGCGAGGCCCTGGGCTTCCTGCGCGAGAAGGAAGCCTGGCTGCGCAGCCATCTCGAGGCGCGGGGCGAGGACGTGAGAATCGGCCCCGGGGCGCGGCTGCCGGTCGAGGGGGCCGAGCGCGAGATCCGTGTCGGGACCGGGCGCGCGGTGCGGCTGGGCGAGGGCTGGATCGAGGTGCCGGGCTCCGAGGACCGGACGGCCGCACGGTTGCAGGGCTGGCTGCGGACGCTGGCCCGGGACCGGCTGGCCGAAGCCTCGGACCGGTACGCCTTCGCGCTGGGGCGGCCCTACACGCGGCTGACGCTGCGCGACACGCGGTCGCGCTGGGGCTCGTGCACCGCGGACGGGGCGCTGATGTATTCGTGGCGGCTGGTGCTCGCACCGCCCGAGGTGCTCGGCTACGTTGCCGCCCACGAGGTCGCGCACCTGGCCGAGATGAATCACTCGCGGGCGTTCTGGGCGGTGGTCGAGCGGCTCTACGGCGACTGGCGGGCGCCCCGGCGCTGGCTGCGCGACGAGGGCGGGGCGCTGCACCGGTACCGTTTCGGCGATTGACCTGCGGGAAATTCGTGATCACATGTCGCAATCATGAACGCCGCACCCCGCTCCACAGACATTGCCTCCTCTGCCCATGACCGCGTCTACCGCGGTCTGCGCACGCGCATCATGCTCGGGCAGATCCCGCCGGGCGAGGCGCTGACCCTGCGTGGCATCGGCAAGGAGTTCGAGGTCTCGATGACTCCGGCCCGCGAGGCGGTGCGCCGGCTGGTGGCGGAGGGCGCGCTCAGCATGTCCTCGTCGGGGCGGGTCTCGACCCCGGAGCTGTCCAACGAGCGCATCGAGGAGCTGGCCGCGCTGCGGGCGCTGATCGAGGTGGAGCTTGCCTCGCGGGCGCTGCCGCGGGCGCACATGGCGCTGATCGACCGGCTGCAGACGATCAACGGCACCATCGCCGAGATGATCCGCAACCGCGATTCGGTGGGCTACATCCGGTCGAACCTCGAGTTCCACCGCACGCTCTACCTGCGGGCGCAGGCGCCGGCGATGCTGGCCATGTGCGAGACGGTCTGGCTGCAGCTCGGGCCCACCATGCGGGCGCTCTACGGGCGGCTGCGGCGCACCGAGGCACCGCAGTACCACCGCCTGATCATCGCGGCGCTCAAGGCCGGGGACGAGCCGGGGCTGCGGCTTGCGGTGCGCTCGGACGTGACGCAGGGCCTGCGGATGCTGGCGAGCTAGATCTTCACTGGCACGCTACTCGGTCCCGCGCGCCGCGATCAGGTCGCCCTCGGCCAGATCCGCGGGCGGGTAGAGCACCACGTGGTCCCCCGCGGTCAGCCCCTCCACCACCTGCGCAGCGACGCCATTGCCCGGCCCGATCGCAACCGGCACCTGCCGGGCGCGCCCATCCTCGGCCCGGAACACCGCCCAGCTGCCACCGGCGCGGAAGAGCGCGCTCTGCGGCACCTGAAGGGCGTCGTCTGCCTCCCATGTCACGATGCGCACCACGACCCGGTAGCCGTGCCCGAGCGACGCACGCGCCTCGAGCGGGCTGGTGAAGCGCACAGTGACGTCGACGCGCTGCTCCTCGACCCCGAGCGCCGAGACCTTGGTGCGCCCCAGCGGCGCGATGCGGGTGACCGCGCCATCGAGTGGCGCGTCGCCGCCCCAGTCGTCGATCAGCACCCGGTCGCCCAGCGAGACCTGCACCGCGTCCGAGGAAATCAGCTCGACCACCACCTCGAGATCGTTGGCGATGTCGCCCAGCTCGACCACTGCGGTGCCGGCGGCCACGATGGTCTCGCTCTGCTGCAGCACCCGCAGGATGCGCCCGGCAATCGGCGCCACCAGCGGGATGTCGGCGGAATGATTGCCCGCGACGGCGGCGGCAAGCCCGAGGTCGTCGAAGCTGATGAGCTGGGCGCGGGCGTTGGCGAGCTCGGCCTGCCGCATCAGCACTGCCGCCCGCGCGGTCTCGAGCCGGGCTGCCGCCGCGCGGGCCTCGGAGCGGAACCGGTCGAGCGCGGCGGAGCTGATCGTGCCGCGTTCGGCAAGGGTCTGGCTGCGGGTGTATTCCGAAGCGGCGAGATCGGCGTCGGCGGCGGCGGCGTTGACCTCGGCCTCGGCCACCTTGAGCGCGGCGGCGGCGGCGTCGGTCGCGGCCATCGCCTGTTCGCGGGTGCGGATGTCGAGCGCGTCGGGGTTGGTCGGGCGCATGTGAGCCACCGGCGCGCCCTGTTCCATCTCGTCGCCCGCGATCACCTGCACCCGCAGGAGCCTCCCGGCCACCGGTGTCGAGACCACGTAGACGTCGTGAACCTGTGTCTTGCCCTCTTCGTCGATGGTGACGGTCAGCGGGCCCTGCGTGACCTCGCCGAGATCGACGAGCGTCGCACGCGGCCAGAAGGCGGCCACCAGCGCGCCGCCCAGCAGCAGCGCGAGCAGGGTCCAGAGGATCAGGCGGGTGCGGTTGCGTCGGTCGGCCATGTCGTC
This sequence comes from Salipiger thiooxidans, assembly GCF_900102075.1. GTDB lineage: Bacteria > Pseudomonadota > Alphaproteobacteria > Rhodobacterales > Rhodobacteraceae > Salipiger > Salipiger thiooxidans. Next base: position 15,090 of record NZ_FNAV01000027.1, read on the forward strand.
AGTCCCGTGTCTTGAGCGCCGCGACCAGGTCGGCCCGGTCGACGTCGCGTTTCACCAGCAGGCCCGAGATCGCGGCGCCCGCGATCACCACCAGCGCGGCGCTGCCGAAGGTGGTGGGCAGGAAGACCACCGGAATGGTGTAGAGCTCCGAGGAATAGGCTGCCGCCAGCACCTGTGCGAAGCCCGCGCCCAGCACCGCGCCGAGCGGAAGGGCCAGCAGCGTCACCAGCCCCAGCTCGCCCAGAAGCACGTAGGCGGCCTCGGCCCTGGAAAAGCCGATGACCCGCAGCGAGGCAAGGTCGCGGGCGCGCTCGGCCAGCGCGATGCGGGCGGCGTTGTAGATGATGCCGAAGGTGATGACGAAGGCCATGCCGGACATGATGAACCGGGTCCAGCCGGCGCCCTGGTTCATCACCGTGACGAAGGCGTCGCGGGCCTCGTGCTTGAGGCTGACGCCCGCCACCGTCGGCAGGCCCTTGAGCCAGGCGTAGATCTCGGGGGCGCGGGCCTCGTCGAGCCGGAGGGCGGCGGCGCTGACCCGGCCGGGCTCGCCCAGGGCGCGGTTGAGGCCGTCCATCGCCATGTAGGCGGGGGCGCCCAGCACCGAGTCTGCCACCGCCGCCACCGGCAGCGTAAGCACCGGCCGCGCGCCTTCGCGCACCTCGACAGTCAGGGTCTGGCCGACCTCGAGCTTCAGCTTGGCGGCCAGCGCGCCGGACAGCACCAGCCCCTCGGAGCGCATGGGGATCGGCGCCAGCGCAGGCGTGAGCGCGCGGTTGAGCTCGGGCGCGGCGGGCAGGCCTGTGATGCTGCCACGGTGGCTCTGGCGGCCGTTGCGCAGGATCACGGCGACGTCGCGCCGCCCCTCGACCCGCTCGACCCCGGGAATCCGGGCAAGCTCGTGCAGCGCCTTGTCCGAGACGGCGCTGGTGAAGGTCACCGAGGCCTCGGAGCGGTCGATCACGTCGAAACTGAGCGCCACGGCCTGCGAGAAGCCGGCGTGGATCGTCAGCATGCCCACCGACAGCGCCATGCCGCAGGTGATACCGAGCACCGCGCCCGCCATGCGGAACGGCGTGCGGGAGAAGCGGCGCAGCACCATGCGGGTGGGCTGGTCGAGCCAGCGCGTCAGGCCGCGCCAGCGCCCGGCCGAGGCATAGTCGGCAGGGGCAGGGGGGCGCATCGCCTCGGCGGGCTGCAGCGCGAAGATGCGGCGCAGAACGATGGCGCCGCCGGCGGTCGCGGCCAGCACGCTGACACCGATGCCGGTGGCAAAGGCCGCGGGCTCGAGCCGGAACACGAGGAAAGGGAACTTGAAGAAGGCGAGGTAGAGCTGGACCATGCCCCGCCCCGCCGCCACCCCGGCAAGGCAGCCCAGCAGCGCCCCGGCCAGGGCGATGGCCAGCACCAGCTTCAGGTAATGCACGCCGATCTCGGCAGAGCGGTAGCCGAAGGCCTTGAGCAGCCCGATCTCCTCGCGCTCGGCCTGCACCATGCGGGCGATGACGATGTTGAGCAGAAAGGCCGCGACGGCCATGAACATCGGCGGCACGGCGCGGGCGGACTCGCGCAGCCCGTCGATCTCTTCCGACACGAAGCGGTTCGAGAACATGTCCTCGCGCCCATAGGCGCCGATGCCGCCGTAGGGCTCGAGCACCCGGTCGACCGCGTCGAGCACCAGCTGTTCGTTTGCGCCGCGGCCGAGGCCGATCAGCGCCTCGCTGAAGGCGCCGTCCATGTCGAAGGCGGCAGCCATGGCTGCGGGCGAGAGCCACAGCACGCCGAAGCGGCTGTCGTCGGGCACCATCTCACCGGGGGCTGCGCTGTAGAGGAACTCGGGCGAGCGGGCGAGACCCACGATCCGGAAGCTTCGCCGCGCGCCGTTCGTGGTCGCTGCCAGCGTGTCGCCGGGGCGCAGCCCGTGGGCGGCGGCGAAACTGTCGAGCACCACCACCTCGTCGGGGCGGCCGCGCTCGAAGAGCCGCCCGGCCTCGATCCGGATGGCGTTGAGCGCGGGCGCGTCGTCATAGGGCAGGGACAGCGCCTGCGCCTGCAGCGGCACGTCGCGGTCGGGCAGGTCGATCAGCGCGGCGCCACCGATGCGCCCCTCGACCGCGCCGACGCCCTCGAGCGCCGCCAGCGCGTGCAGGACCTGCTCCGGCGCGCGGGTGACCGGGGCGATCACGTCGGCCAGCCGGTAGCGCTCGTAATAGCCGCGCCGCGTCTCGTCGAGCGAGGACACCAGCCCGGACATCATCACCTGCATCGTCACGCCAAGCGCCATGACAACGGCGATGGCCAGCGCCTGGCCCTTCATCCGCCACAGGTCGCGCAGGAGCTTGCGGTCGAGCGGGCCTACCATTCGATCTCCTCCGCGCGCAGCTTGCTGGCGTTCCGCTCTTCCGAACGGATCGCGCCGTCGGCGAAGCGGATCACCCGGTCGGCCATGGCGGCGGTCGCGGCGGCATGGGTGACGATGAGCACCGTGGTGCCAAGGCTCTGGTTCAGATGCTGCAGCACCCCCAGCACCTCGCGCCCGGTGGTGCTGTCGAGCGCGCCGGTTGGCTCGTCGCAGAGCAGCACGTCGGGCTGCTTGGCCACGGCGCGCGCGATGGCGACGCGCTGCTGCTCGCCGCCGGACAGCTGGCTGGGGAAATGGCCGCGCCGCGCGCCCAGCCCCACCAGCGCCAGCGCCTCGTGCGGGGGCATCGGGTCGCGGGCGATCTCGGTCACCAGCTCGACGTTTTCTTCGGCGGTGAGCGAGGGCATGAGGTTGTAGAACTGGAAGATGAAGCCGAGATGGTCACGCCGGTAGCGCGTGAGCTGCCGGTCGGTCATCGCGGTCAGCTCGCGGTCGCGGAACCATGCCCGCCCCGAGCTCGGCCGGTCGAGACCGCCGAGGATGTTCAGAAGCGTCGACTTGCCGCTGCCCGAGGGCCCGAGAAGCACCACGATTTCGCCCGCTGGCAATTGCAGGTCGACCCCGCGAAGCGCGTGAACCGCCGAGGCGCCCTCACCGTAGGTGCGGGTCAGGGCTTCGGCCCGATAGGCGAGTTCGGCCATGGCGTTCCCTCCATGGCCGCGAGTCTAGCGGTATTGTCGCGCGCTTGTCTTGTGCGGGATCAATCCTGCGCGGCGGGCGCGCGGATATGACCCAACGACTGGATCACCAGCGGGTGCAGGCCCTCGCCGCCCGCCTCGATGAAGGCGATGAGCTGGCTGCGCATCCGCGGTTCCCAGAAGTCGTTGATGTGAGCGGCCACATCCTCGGCGCCGTGATCGCCGGGCTGGCTGGCAAAGAAGGTGGCGATCTGGTTGGCCATCATGACCATTTTCTCAGGCGACATGGCTCTCTCCATCCACGATGCGCTCGGGGGCGGCATAAAGGTCGAATCCGCCGCCCCGGGCGAAGGCGGCGAGCGTCAGGCCGGCGGCCTGCGCGGTCTCGAGCGCCAGCGCGGTCGGGGCGGATACGGCGATGAGGATCGGGCAGCGGGCGAGCACGGTCTTCTGGACCATGTCGACCGAAACCCGGCTGGTGAGCACGAAGGCGCCCTCGGCCGGGTCGAGCCCCTGCCGCACCATCGCGCCGATGAGCTTGTCGAGCGCGTTGTGCCGCCCCACGTCCTCGCGTGCCATGACGATGCCCTCGCCGGGGCGCAGGAAGCCCGCGGCATGGACGGCGCGGGTCTGGTCATGCAGCGGCTGGTGGGCGCGCAGAAGGTCGGTCGCCTGCGCCACCTCGGCACGGCCGAGCCTCGGCCCGCCGGCGGGCAGTCGGGGCAGGGGGCGCAGCGCCTGCTCGAGCGAGTCGATGCCGCAGAGCCCGCAGCCGGTGGGCCCCATCAGGCTGCGCTGGCGCTCCTTCAGGGCCGAGCCGCGCTCGGTCCGGAGCCAGATCCGCGCCTCGATGCCGCGCGCATGGGTCACCGTCTCGAACTCGGCCACGTCGGAGAGCTCGGAGATGATCCCCTCGCTCAGGGCGAAGCCGTAGGCGAAATCGGCGATGTCGTCCGGCGTCGCCATCATCACCGCCTGCGTCGAGCCGTCGAAGACCAGCGCGACAGGCACCTCTTCGGGCAGGGCGCGCGTCACCGGGCGCACGGCGCCGCGATGCACCGCCAGGCCTGGCCGGCTGATGCAGCGCGCACTCATTCCGCCGCCGGTAGGATACGCCGCGAGCGTTCGGCCTGCGCGGCGTAGTCCTCTTGCCAGTCGCTCGGCCCGTTGCTGGGCGAGACCTGAACGGCGGTCACCTTGTATTCCGGGCAGTTGGTGGCCCAGTCCGAGTAATCGGTGGTGACCACGTTGGCCTGCGTGTCCGGGTGGTGGAAGGTGGTGTAGACCACGCCGGGGCTCACCCGGTCGGTGATCGTCGCCACCAGCGTCGTCTCGCCCGAGCGGCTGGCCAGCTTGACCCAGTCGCCGTTCTTGAGGCCGCGGTTTTCGGCGTCATGCGGATGGATCTCGAGCATGTCCTGCTCGTGCCAGACGCTGTTGGCGGTGCGCCGGGTCTGGGCGCCCACGTTGTACTGCGACAGGATCCGGCCGGTGGTCAGCAGCAGCGGGAAGCGCGGCCCGGAGCGTTCGGCGGTGGCCACGTACTCGGTCACGATGAACCGGCCCTTGCCGCGCACGAAGCCGTCTACGTGCATGAGCGGCGTGCCCTCCGGGTGCTCGCCGTTGCAGGGCCACTGGACCGAGCCCTTCTCGTCGAGCAGGTCGTAGGTGACGTTGGCGAAGCTCGGCGTGGTGGCGGCGATCTCGGCCATGATCTGCTCGGGGTGGGTATAGGCCCAGCCCGCGCCCATGGCATTGGCGAGCATCTGCGTCACTTCCCAGTCCTCGTAGCCGTTCTTCGGGGCCATCACCTTGCGCACGCGGTTGATACGACGCTCGGCGTTGGTGAAGGTCCCGTTCTTCTCGAGGAAGGACGAGCCCGGCAGGAAGACATGCGCGTAGTTGGCGGTCTCGTTGAGGAAGAGGTCATGCACGATGACGCATTCCATCGCGGCAAGCCCCGCGGCCACGTGCCGGGTGTCCGGGTCCGACTGCAGGATGTCCTCGCCCTGGCAGTAGAGCCCCTTGAAGGTGCCCTCGACCGCGGCGTCGAGCATGTTGGGGATGCGCAGGCCGGGTTCGGGGTCGATGGTCACGCCCCACGCGTCCTCGAAGACCTTGCGGACCTCGGGCAGCTTCACGTGGCGATACCCCGGCAGCTCGTGCGGGAAGGAGCCCATGTCGCAGGAGCCCTGCACGTTGTTCTGGCCCCGCAGCGGGTTCACGCCCACGCCCTCGCGGCCGATGTTGCCGGTCATCATGGCGAGGTTCGCCAGCGCCATGACCGTGGTCGAGCCCTGGCTGTGCTCGGTGACGCCGAGGCCGTAGTAGATCGCCGCGTTGCCGCCCTTGGCGTAGAGCCGTGCCGCCGCGCGAAGCTCCTGCGCGTTGACGCCGGTGAGCAGCGCGGTGCTTTCGGGGGCGTGGCGCTTGTCCGAGACGAACTCGACGAAGGCCTGGAACTCGTCCCAGTCGCAGCGCTCGCGGATGAAGGCCTCGTCATAGAGCCCTTCGGTCGCGATCACATGCGCCAGCGCGGTGACCACGGCGACGTTGGTGCCCGGGGTCAGCGGCAGGTGATGCGCGGCCTCGATGTGGGCCGATTTCACCATGTCGATGCGGCGCGGGTCGATGACGATGAGCTTCGCTCCCTGGCGCAGCCGCTTCTTCAGCCGCGAGGCGAAAACCGGGTGCCCGTCCGTCGGGTTGGCGCCGATCACCAGCGCCACGTCCACCTGCTCGACCGAGTCGAAATCCTGCGTGCCGGCGGAGGTGCCGAAGGTCTGGCCGAGCCCGTAGCCGGTGGGCGAGTGGCAGACCCGTGCGCAGGTGTCTGTGTTGTTGTTCATGAAGACCGCGCGGGTGAGCTTCTGCACGAGGTAGGTTTCCTCGTTGGTGCAGCGGCTCGAGGTGATCACGCCCAGGCTCTTGCGCCCGTGCTTCTCGCGGATCGCCTGCATCCGTCCGGCGGCGAAGGCCAGCGCCTCGGACCAGGAGACCTCGCGCCATGGCATGTCGATGCTGTCGCGGATCATCGGGTTGAGGATGCGGTCCGGATGCTCGGCGTAGCCGTAGGCGAAGCGGCCCTTGACGCAGCTGTGGCCGCGGTTGGCCTTGCCGTGCTTCCACGGAGTCATGCGCACCAGCTGATCGCCGTTGAGCTCGGCCTTGAACGAGCAGCCGACGCCGCAATAGGCGCAGGTGGTCACCACCTCGCGGTCGGGGGTGCCAAGCTCGGCCACGCTCTTTTCCTGCAGGGTCGCGGTGGGGCAAGCCTGCACGCAGGCGCCGCAGCTCACGCAATCCGAGGCCAGGAAATCGTCACCGGCGGCGCCCGCCGAAACGCGGCTGTCGAAGCCTCGGCCCTCGATGGTCAGCGCGAAGGTGCCCTGCACCTCTTCGCAGGCCCGCACGCAGCGCGAGCAGACGATGCACTTGGAGGGGTCGTAGGTGAAATAGGGGTTGCTCTGGTCCTTCGGCATATACAGCGGGTTGGCCTCGCCCTCGGGCATCCGCAGCCGAGCCTCGGATTGCGACCGTGCGCCGGTGCCGGAGGGGTCGAAGTGATTGTCGCCGGGGGTGTAGCGCACGTCCCGCAGGCCGACCATGCCGGCCATGTCCTGCAGCTCGCAATCGCCGTTGGCGGCGCAGGTCAGGCAGTCGAGCGGGTGGTCCGAGACGTAGAGCTCCATCACCCCTCGCCGGATCTTCTTCACCTTCGAGGACTGGGTGTGCACCACCATGCCCGCGTGCACCGGCGTGGTGCAGGAGGCGGGGGTGCCGCGCCGGCCCTCGATCTCGACCACGCAGAGCCGGCAGGAGCCGAAGGCCTCAACCGAGTCGGTGGCGCAGAGCTTCGGCACCTTGATGCCGGCTTCCATCGCTGCCCGCATCACCGAGGTGCCCGCGGGCACCGTGACCTCGATGCCGTCGATCGTCAGGTGAACAGGTTTGCCCGCCTTGGCCGGCGTTCCCATGTCCCGGTCGTCCCAGGGAATGATGAAATCCTTCATCGCGCATCCTCCCGCGGTTTTGTCTCGCCGCAAATGTTCCGGGTAAGCCCGCGCCCCGCGCGGACGGGGGCAGCGCCCCCGGCCCGGTTGCCCCGCGTCGGCGAGGCCAAGTTCGTCACGGTCCCCGTGCCGCTCATTCTGCCGCTTCCCGGACTGCCCCGAATTCCTCGGGGAACAGCCGCAGCGCCGACATCACCGGGTAGGGGGTGAACCCACCCAGCGCGCAGAGCGAGCCGTCCTTCATGGTCTCGCAGAGGTCGGTCAGCAGCGGCACGGCCTCGGCGTCGCCCGCGGCGATCCGGTCGAGCGTCTCGACGCCGCGCACCGCGCCTATGCGGCAGGGCGTGCACTTGCCGCAGCTCTCGACGGCGCAGAACTCCATTGCGAAGCGCGCCATGCCGAGCATGTCGGCGGTGTCGTCGAAGACCACGAGACCGGCGTGGCCGATCAGCGCGCCCTCGCCGTCGAACTCCTCGTAGCCGAAGGGCGTGTCGAACTGGTCGGTGCCCAGGTAGGCGCCCAGCGGGCCGCCGACCTGCACGGCCTTCACCGCGCGGCCCGAGGCGGTGCCGCCGCCAAGATCCTCGACGATCTGGCCAAGCTTCATGCCGAAGGCGGTCTCGAAGAGGCCGCCGTGCCGGACGTTGCCGGCGATCTGCAGCGGGATCGTGCCCTTCGACCGGCCGAGGCCGAAGTTCGCGTAGAACTCGGCGCCCTTCTCGAAGATCACCGGCACGGTGGCGAGCGAGATCACGTTATTCACCACTGTGGGCTTGCCGAAGGCGCCTTCGAGCGCCGGCAGCGGCGGTTTGGCACGCACCACGCCGCGCTTGCCCTCGAGCGAGTTCAGCAGGGAAGTCTCTTCACCGCAGACATAGGCGCCGGCACCGACGCGGACCTCGAGCTCGAAGGCCTTGCCCGAGCCCAGCACGTCGGGGCCCAGCACGCCGGCGGCGCGGGCGATGTCGATGGCGCGGCGCATCACCGCCACCGCGTCGGGATATTCCGAGCGGGTGTAGACGAAGCCCTTGGTGGCGCCGCAGCCGATGCCTCCGATGGTCATGCCCTCGATCAGGCAGAACGGGTCGCCCTCCATGATCATGCGGTCGGCGAAGGTGCCGCTGTCGCCCTCGTCGGCGTTGCAGACGATGTACTTGCGGTCGGCATGCGCCATGCGCACCGTGTCCCACTTGATGCCGGTGGGGAAGCCTGCGCCGCCACGGCCACGCAAGCCCGAGAGCTTCACCTCGTCGGTGATCTGCTCGCCGGTCATGCCAAGCGCGCGGCGCAGGCCGACGAGGCCACCGAGGGCCTCGTACTGTTCCAGCGAGAACGGGTCGGTGATGCCGCAGCGCGCGAAGGTGAGGCGGGTCTGCCGCTTCATCCAGTCGAGCTCGTCGGTCAGGCCGAGCGCCTTCTCGTGGCCGTCCTCGAACAGCGCGGAGACATCTTCGGGGGTCATCGGGCCAAAGGCCATGCGGCCCGCGGGCGTCTCGACCTCGACCAGCGGCTCCAGCCAGATCATTCCGCGCGAGCCGTTGCGCGCGATCTCGATCTCGACGCCGCGCCTCAAGGCCTCGGCGCGGATCGCCGCGACCACCTCTTCGGCGCCAAGTGCCTTGGCGGCGCTGTCCATGGGAACCCAGATCTTCATGCTGCGCCCTCCAGAGCCTTCTCGAGCCGCGCCGCGTCGGCGCGAGCGATCAGCCGGTCATCCACCATCGCGGCGGGGGCGCAGGCGCAGAGCCCGAGGCAGTAAACCGCCTCGACCGTTACCAATCCGTCAGAAGTGGTGCCGCCCCACCCGATGCCGAGCTTCTCGAGCACCGCGTCGGACAGCGCGTTCGCGCCCATCGACTGGCAGGCCTCGGCGCGGCAGATCTTGACCACGTGCCGACCGGCGGGGGCTTTGCGGAAATCATGGTAGAAGGACATCACCCCGTGCACCTCGGCCTTGGTGAGGTTCAGGGTCTCGGCGATCATCCCGAGCGCCGCTTCCGGCACGTGATCATAGGCCTCCTGCAGCGCGTGCAGGATCGGCAGCAGAGGCCCCTCGAGGTGCATCTGTCCGTCGATGAGGGCCTGGATCTCGTCGGCCGTCGGCTTTGAGTGGCGCATAAGGGCTTCTCCTCCTACGGTGGTCCCCTGTTCTGCCAGATCCTTCATTACCGATTCAATATCGTTATTCCGTTAAACGATAGTCAAATCCTATCAACGGGCCGGTCGGGAGAGCCCCTCGGTTTCGCGCAGAAGTGCCTGCAGCACGGGGGTATAGGGCTCCTGGTGCGGGGCGATGAGGCCCACGGTGGGGGCAGTGCCGCGCTCGCGCAGGGGGACCACCGCCAGCGGCTTGCCTTCGCAGAGGAAGCGGGCGAGATCGTCGGGCAGGATCGTCACCCAGTCGCCGTGCAGCACGTTGGCCACCAGCACCACGGTGGAGTTCGATTCGATCAGCGCCGCAGGGCCGACGCCGGCCTCCATGAAGTGCCGGTTGATGATACGCCGGTTCTGCATGTCCGGGGTCAGCAGGCAAAGCCGCGCCTCCCCCAGCGCGTCCCAGCTCAGCGGCCCGCCCTTGGCGAGCGCGTGGTCGGGGCGGCAGACCAGCGTGTAGGCCTCGCGGTAGAGCGGCCGGGTGGTGACCCGCCCCAGGGGCTCGTTGTCGAGGTAGGAGATGCCGACGTCGATCTCGAGATCGTCGAGCATCGACAGGATTTCTGCCGAGGCCCGCGACAGGACGGTGAAGCTCACGTTGGGGTGGCGGTCGGTGAAACCGGTGACCAGCCGCGACGCCCAGGTGAGCGCGGTCGGGATCACCGCAAGCCGCAGGTGCCCGGCAAGCCCCTCGCGAGAGGCGCGCATCTCTTCGCGCAGGCGGCGGGTATCGCCGACGATCTGCCGGGCCCGGATCAGGGCGCGCTGGCCCTCGGGGGTCAGCCCGCCGAAGCGCGAGCCGCGGATCACCAGCTTCACGCCGAGCTGCTCCTCGAGCTGGCGGATGCCGGTGGACAGCGTCGGCTGGGTGATGCCGAGGCTCTCGGCGGCGCGACCGAAGTGCTTCTCCCGGGCGAGGGCGATGAGCATTTCAAGCTTGGGGATCATGTCTGTCTATCGAAACTGGGCATGACGATCCGTAGCAGACATTACTCTGATCGGGCAATCTGTCGCAGTCAGGGTGCCTATAACCCTATGGACTTCGAAAATCAGCACAATGAATGCATGTTTTCAGAGCCGAAATATTGAATAATGTTTCGGAGCACATAGTAAAAATAGGGCAAAGATTAACGACAAGCCTCACCCGCCGCTTCCTGCGCGGAGCTGGGCGGACAAGACGAAGGAACAGGGATGGTTTCAGCCAGCGGACTTCTGCCCGTTATGGTTCTATTGCCTTTTATCGGCGCGCTCGTGCCGGGGCTGATGATCCGTGCGGGGCGCAATGCCTGCGCAACGTTCACTGCCATTCCGACCCTGCTTGCGCTGATCCTGCTTGGCGTGATGGCCCCCGACGTGATGAACGGCGGGACCGTCACCGCGCGGATCGACTGGTTGCCGGGGCTCGGGCTCAACGCCAACTTCATGCTCGACGGGCTCGGCCTGCTGTTCGCGGGCATGATCCTCGGCGTGGGGCTGCTGATCATCCTCTACGCGCGGTTCTACCTCTCGGGCGATGACCCGATGGGGCAGTTCTACACCTACCTGCTGCTGTTCCAGGGCGCGATGCTGGGAATCTCGGTCTCGGACAACATCCTGCTGCTTCTGGTGTTCTGGGAGCTGACCTCGCTCTCGTCCTTCCTGCTCATCGGCTACTGGAAGCACCTGCCCGAGGGCCGCCAAGGCGCCCGCATGGCGCTGACAGTGACCGGAGCGGGGGGACTCGCGATGATCGCGGGGATGCTGATCCTCGGCAATATCGCGGGGAGCTACGACCTGTCGGTGATCCTCCAGCACGGCGACGAGATCCGTGCCTCGGAATACTACCTGCCGGCGCTGATCCTGATCCTGCTGGGCGCCTTCACCAAGTCGGCGCAGTTCCCCTTCCACTTCTGGCTGCCGCACGCCATGGCCGCACCGACCCCGGTCTCGGCCTACCTGCACTCGGCGACCATGGTGAAGGCGGGGGTCTTCCTGATGGCCCGCATGTGGCCGGTGCTCGCGGGCACCGAGGCGTGGTTCTACATCGTCTCGACCGTGGGGCTGATCACCATGGTGCTCGGCGCGCTGATCGCGCTCTTCAAGGACGATCTGAAGGCGCTGCTGGCGTTCTCGACCGTCAGCCACCTCGGCCTGCTGACGATGTTGCTGGGCTTCGGCACACCGATGGCTGCGACGGTGGCGGTGTTCCACATCATCAACCACCTGACCTTCAAGGCCACGCTCTTCATGTGCGCGGGCATCGTCGATCACGAGACCCACACCCGCGACATCAAGCGCCTCGGCGGGCTCGCGAGCCTGATGCCGATCACCGCGCTCATCGCGGTGGTGGCGGCGCTCTCGATGGCGGGGATCCCGCCGCTCAACGGCTTCATGTCCAAGGAAATGATGCTCGAGGAAGTGGCACACACCCACTGGTGGGGCGGCACCTGGCCGATCATCATCGTGGCCACCGTCGGCGCAATGCTTTCAGTCGCCTACTGCTTCCGCTTCATCGGCCATACCTTCTTCGGCCCGGTGCGCGACGACTATCCGCACCACCCGCATGATCCGCCCGCGGGCATGCTGGCTGCGCCCGCCTTCCTTGCGGTGATGGTGGTGGCCATCGGCCTCTTCCCGTCGCTGATCGCGGGGCCCATCGTCGACGTGGCCAGCGCCGCGGTCACCGGGGACACTGCCGAGCACGTGCACCTGAAGCTCTGGCACGGGGTCACACCGGCGCTCATCATGTCCATCGTCGCGACCCTCGGCGGTGCCTTCCTGCTGTGGCTGCACCGACCGCTCGACCGCGTCTGGCTGAGCACGCCGCGGCCCGAGGCCAAGGCGATCTTCGAGCGGCTCGTGGCCGTGGTCGAGCGCGCCTCGCTGCGCTTTACCGAGATCACTCACAACGGCGCCATCTCGCGCTACCTTGCGATCTTCACCGTGGCGACCATCGTTCTGGGCTTCGCGGCCTACAGCGGAGGCGGCATGGCGCCGCCGACGCGCGGGCTGCTGCCGGTGCCGCCGCTCGTGGCCGTGGGCTTCGTGCTGCTGATGGTGGCCACCGCGGCCATCGTCACCATGCACCGAAACCGCTTCCGCGCGCTGATGCTGACCAGTGTGATCGGGCTCATGGTCTCGGCCGGCTTCGTCTACCTCTCGGCGCCGGACCTCGCGCTGACGCAGATCACCGTGGACACGGTGACCGTGCTGCTGATGCTGGTGGCACTGCACTTCCTGCCCAAGGACACCCCGAGCGAGAGCCCGACGATCCTCAAGGTCCGCGACGGCGCCATCGCGGTCGCGGCGGGTGCGGCGGTGGCACTGCTGGCCTACAGCTTCCTGCTGCGCGACGTCTCGACGATCTCGGACTACCACCTCGCCAACTCCTACAAGGGCGGCGGCGGCACCAATGTGGTGAACGTGATCCTCGTGGACTTCCGGGGCTACGACACCTACGGCGAGATCATCGTGCTCGGCATCGCGGGGCTGACGCTCTACGCGCTGATGGAGGCGCTGCTGAACGGGCCCGCCTCGCGCACCCTGCGCAACTGGACCTTCCCGCCCGACCGCTCGCAGGACCGGCACCCGGTGATGATGGTGGTCGCGACGCGCGTGATGATGCCCATCGCGGTGCTGGTCGGGGTCTACATCTTCCTGCGCGGCCACAACCTTCCGGGCGGCGGCTTCGTGGCGGGGCTGGTGATGTCGATCGCACTGCTGATGCAGTACATGGCCTCGGGCTTCGGCTGGACGCAGGAGCGCAAGCGGTTCGAATACCACTCGATGATCGGCTGGGGCGTGGTCGTGGCGGGGCTCACCGGGGCGGGTGCATGGCTCGCCGGGGCGCCGTTCCTCACCAGCGCCTTCGGCTACTTCACCATTCCGCCGTTCGAGGAATTCGAACTCGCAACCGCGATGCTCTTCGACCTCGGGGTCTTCCTGACGGTGCTCGGAGCGGTGATGCTGATGCTCTACTCGCTGTCCCGGCTGGCGCGCTACGCCGGCGAGACGGTGAACCTGGAGCCCATGGACTACGACCCGTCGCGCCGCTTCGAGGCGGCCGCCGAGGTCAATGACAAGAAGGACGGGCACTGACATGGAACTGGTCGTGGCAACCTCGATCGGCGGGCTGACCGCCGCCGGGATATACCTGATCCTGCGCCTGCGTGCCTTCCCGGTGATCCTGGGGGTGACGCTGCTCTCCTACGCGACGAACGTCTTCGTCTTCGCCTCCGGGCGGCTGGCCGTGGGCCTGCCGCCGGTGCTGACCGATGACGCGACCGCCTACACCGACCCGCTGCCACAGGCGCTGGTGCTGACCGCCATCGTGATCTCGTTCGGGATGACGGCCGTTCTGGTGCTGATCGCGCTGGGCGCCTTCCTCGAGAACGGCAACGACCGCGTCAACGTCGAGGACGAGCGGGCCGGGGAGGGCGACGCGTGAACCACTGGATCATCGCTCCCGTCGTGCTGCCGGCCCTGCTGGCGCCGCTCATCGCCTATGTGATGCGCTACGACATCACGCTGCAGCGGGTGGCCTCGATCACCGGCGCGGTGCTGCTCTGCGCCATCGCCTTCGGGCTCTTCATGCTCTCCGCCGACGGCAGCGTGCATGTCTACCGGCTTGGCCACTGGCCCGCGCCCTTCGGCATCGTGCTGGTGCTCGACCGGCTGTCGGCGCTGCTTATCCTGCTGACCTCGGTGCTGGGACTGATCGTGGTGATCCACTCCGCGGCGAGCGGCTGGGACCAGCGCGGGCGGCATTTCCACGCTCTGATGCAGTTCCAGCTCATGGGCATCTGCGGTGCCTTCCTCACCGGCGACGCCTTCAACCTCTTCGTGCTGTTCGAGATCCTGCTCATCGCTTCCTATGCGCTGACGATCCACGGCGGCGGCAAGGCGCGGCTCAAGGCCGGCCTGCAATACGTGATCATGAACCTCGCGGGTTCGAGCCTGTTCCTGATCGCGCTCGGCACGATCTACGCCACCACCGGCACGCTCAACATCGCCGACCTGTCGCTGAAAGTGCGAGAGATCCCGGTCGAGGAGGCAGGCCTGGTCCGGGTCGCCGCGATGCTCCTGATGATCGTCTTCGGGGTAAAGGCGGCGCTCTTCCCTGTGCAGTTCTGGCTGCCGGGCACCTACGCCATGGCGCCCGCGCCGGTGGCCGCGCTCTTCGCCATCATGACCAAGGTCGGCGCCTACGCGATCCTGCGCATGCACACCATCGTCTTCGGTCCCGACGCGGCGCCCATCGGGTCGCTGTCGCAGGACTGGCTGATGCCGGCGGCTCTGATCACCATCGCCGTGGGGGCCATCGGCGTCATGGGCGCGCGCAGGCTGATGCCGCTCATCGCCTTCTCGGTGCTCGGCTCCACCGCGACGCTGATGCTGGCGATCTCGGGCTTCTCGCCGCATACCACGGCGACGGCGCTCTACTACCTCGTGCACTCGACCTTCGCCGCGGCGGCCATGTTCCTCATCGCCGACCTGCTGCTGTCCCGTCGCGAGGGCGGAGACCTGCTGAAGGCCGTGCCCGCGACGGTGCAGAACGGTTTCATCGCGGCGCTGTTCTTCGCGGGCGCCATCGCCATCGCCGGGATGCCGCCGCTGAGCGGGTTCCTCGGCAAGCTGCTTGTGCTCGACGCGCTGCGCTTTGCCGACTACGCTTGGCTGGTCTGGGCGGTGGTGCTGGCGGGCTCGCTGCTGACCATCGTCGGCTTCGTCCGCGCGGGCAGCGTGCTGTTCTGGAAGTCCACCTCGGCCGAGTTGATGCCGCCCGAGGAGGAGACGCCCGAGGAGGAGACGCCCCCGGCCAACCGCATCGGCCCGGCGCTGGCCGCGCCGTCGGTGGCCTCGCTCGCCTGCCTTGCGCTGCTGACGGTCTTCGCAGGCCCGGTGATGCGCCACATGGAATCCACCGCGGCCCAGCTCTACGATCCGGGCGACTACGTGGCGGCCGTGCTGGAAGACCAGCACGACACCAAGAAACTCAAGGAGGAGGAGCACTAGCCCCATGCTGTCGAGACTCTTCCCTCACCCCGTCCTGTCGCTGACCCTCACCATCGTCTGGCTGGCGCTGGTCAACAAGGTCACCCTCGGGAACCTGTTCCTGGGCGCCGTGTTCGGCGTCACCATCCCGGTGCTGACGGCGCCCTACTGGCCGAACCGGCCCACGCTGCGGGCGCCGCTGATGGCGCTGGAATACGTCTTCATCGTGCTCTGGGACATCATCGTGGCCAACGTGGTGGTGGCGGCCATCGTGCTCTTCAAGCGCAACGACGCCATCCATTCGCGCTGGGTCGTGGTGCCGCTCGACCTGACCTCGGCCGAGGCGATCACCGTGCTCGCGGGGACCGTCACCATGACGCCGGGCACCGTTTCGACAACGCTTGCCGCCGATGGCAGCGCGTTGCTCGTGCATGCGCTGCACACCGACGATCCGGACGAGGTCCGGGACCATATCAAATCGCGCTACGAACGGCGGCTGAAGGAGATCTTCGGATGATCACTTACGCAATCGTCTTCGCCTTCGCCTGCTTCGGCTTCGGCCTGCTCGGGACGCTCTGGCGGATGCTGGCGGGGCCTACGGTGGCGGACCGCATCCTCGCGCTCGACACCATGGTCATCAACTTCATCGCGCTCATCATCCTCTACGGGATCTGGCAGGGCACGGCGATCTACTTCGAGGCCTCCATGCTGATCGCGATGGTGGGCTTCGTCTCGACCGTCGCCTTCTGCCGCTTCATCCTGCGCGGCGACATCATCGAATGAGGGGGACGCAATGGACCACGACCTGACCCTGCTGCCGGAGATCCTCGTGTCGGTCTTCCTCGTCATCGGAGGGCTGTTCGGCCTGGTGGGATCCATCGGCTTCCTGCGGCTGCGGGACACGATGCAGCGCCTGCACGCGCCCACCAAGGCAACGACGCTCGGGGTCGGCGGGGTGCTGATCGGCTCGATGCTCTACTTCGTGATGGTCGAGGGGCGCGTGTCGTTCCACGAACTGCTGATCACGCTGTTCCTGTTCCTGACCGCGCCGATCACCGCGAACTTCATCGCCAAGACCCATATGCAGGCCAAGCTGCAGGAAAAGGACCTGCCGCCCTCGGGTGGCAAGTACGGCTGGGCGGTCTACGACGCGCCGCCGGGCGAAGAGAACGACCCGGGGCGCTGAGCCTCAGGCCTCGCTCTCTTCCAGCAGCTCGCGGGGGATGACGAAGCCCATCGCCTCGCCGGTGCCGGGACGCAGCTCGGACCAGTCGGCGATGTCGAACTCGGCCACCAGCGTGGCGCCGGTCGGGTAATCCTCGAAGCGGGGGTGATGATAGGGACGCGTCAGCAGCTCATGGGCAAAGCCCGAGATGCCGGGGTTGTGGCCCACCATGACCACGCACGCGCCCTCGGCCTCGCTGAGGCTCTTGGTCATGGCGACGGGCCCGGCGTGGTAGAGCCGGTCTTCGTAGGTGACCGGCACGTCGAAGCCCAGAAGGTCGAGCGTCTCGCGGGTGCGGGTGGCGGTTGAACAAAGCCCGTGGTCCGGAACGTGGCCCTGCGCGCGCAGCCAGTCGCCGAGCGCCTTCGCGCTCTTGCGGCCGCGCTTGTTCAGGGGGCGTTGGTGATCGGCCCCGCCCGTCGTCCAGTCAGACTTGGCATGGCGCATCAGGATCAGGCGTTTCACGCTGGCTCTCCCTTTTTGCCCGCCCGGTCGGTTTCGGGCGCGGTCCCTGTCGGCCAGTCTTCCATGAAGGCGGCCATGTGAAAAGCGCTCTGTTCGTCCTGCCGCGGCAGCGTGGCCGAGATCGGGCAGGCGCGGCGGGCGAGGCACCCCCGCTCGCGGCAGTCGCGCCCCGCCTCGGTGCGCAGGTAGGACTGGCAGCGGGCGATGTCGTAGGGGGCACCTGTGCTGAGCGCACCCACGGGGCAGGCACTGGCGCAGGGATGGCCCGCGCAGGCAGGGCAGGGCGGCGCTGAGGGCTGAGGCAGCTCGAGGCGGCCGGGCAGGGCCACGGCGCCGCGATAGCTGATCCAGAGCCCGGCCCTTGCGTGCACGTACAATCCGATGGGCGAGGGGAAGGCCTGCCCGCTGCGCGCCGCCCACGACAGGAACGGCGGCCATGGCGGGCCGTCGGCCGGAATGACCGCCATGCTGCCCCAGCGCGCTGCCAGTGCCCCGATCACCCGCCGCGACCAGCGGTCGAGCGGGTGGGGCGCGTCATCGCTATATTCGGGAGACCTGCGGAACTCCGGCCAGAAGCCCGGCTCGTCGGGTCCGAGGAGGATCAGCGTCCCCGCGCCCTCGGGAACGGCGTCCCCGGGGGCCGGGTGAAAGGCGCCACGGATCGCAAGGCCCGTGGCGCGCGCGTCGCGGTCGAGCGCCGCGAGGCTCACGTCCGGGCGCGCACCGGCTCCAGGTCCGGCGAGCGGATCAGCGAGCCCGCGCCATGCTCGGTGAAGAGCTCCAGCAGGCAGGCATTGGGCACCCGGCCGTCAAGGATCACCACGGCGCGCACGCCTTCCTCGATCGCCTTCAGCGCGGTCTCGGTCTTGGGGATCATGCCGCCCGCGATGGTGCCGTCCGCGATCATCGCGCGCACGTCTTCCGGTGTCATGGCCGTGACCACCTGGCCCTCGGCGTTCTTGACGCCGGTGACATCGGTGAGCAGCAGCAGCCGGTCGGCCTTGAGCGCGCCGGCAATAGCGCCGGCGGCGGTGTCGCCGTTGACGTTGTAGGTCTCGGTAACCTCGGTGCCGGTGGCGACGGGGGCCACGACGGGGATGATCCCGGCGGCGAAGAGATCGCGCAGCACCTGCACGTTCATCTCGATCGGGCGGCCCACGAAGCCCAGTTCCGGATCGTCGGGCTCGCACACGATGAGATCGTCATCCTTGCCCGAGAGACCCACGGCGCGGCCGCCCTCGTCCATGATCGCCTGCACGATGCGCTTGTTGACGAGGCCGGTCAGCACCATCTCGACGACCTCGACGGTGGCCTTGTCGGTGACGCGCTTGCCGCGGACGAAGCTGCTTTCGATGTTCAGCCGCTTGAGCATGTCGTTGATCATCGGGCCGCCGCCATGCACGACGACCGGGTTCACGCCGACCTGCCGCATGAGCACGATGTCGCGGGCGAATTCCGCCATCGCGTCGTCGTCACCCATGGCGTTGCCCCCGAATTTCACCACCACCACAGCGCCGGTGTAGCGCTGCATGTAGGGGAGGGCTTCGTTGAGGGTGCGGGCGGTTGCGATCCAGTCTCGGTTCATCTTCTGCTGCTTCATGTCTGGGTGGCATCCCTTCGATGCGGTCGGGTTCGTTCCCTGTGTCCGGGATGCCCGCGCAGGACGCAAGAATTTTCGTGGATCCGGTGCCCCGGTCGGGGCACCGCGCGGCAGCCGGCGGGGTGCCGCTCAGTCGAGCCCGGCGATTATGGCGCGCAGCGTGGCGATGCCATCGCCCTTCTCGGAACTCGTCAGCACCAGCTCGGGATAGGCAGCGGGGTGCTTCGAGAGCTTCTCGCGGACCTGGTCCAGCACCTTCTCGCGTTCCTTGTCGCGGATCTTGTCGGACTTGGTGAGCACCGCCTGGAAGGTCACCGCGGAGCGGTCGAGCAGGGTCATGATCTCCTCGTCCACCGCCTTCACGCCATGGCGCGAATCGATCAGCACGAAGGCCCGTCGGAGCGAGGCGCGACCCGAGAGATACTGCTTGAGCAGCCGCTGCCACTTCTCGACCACCGCCACCGGGGCGTTGGCAAAGCCGTAGCCCGGAAGGTCGACGAGATAACGCTCTTCGCCCAGCGTGAAGAAGTTGATCTCCTGCGTCCGGCCCGGCGTGTTCGACGCGCGGGCCAGCGCCTTGCGCCCGGTGAGCGCGTTGATCAGGCTCGACTTGCCGACGTTCGAGCGTCCGGCAAAGCAGACCTCGGTGCGGTCGTCCGGCGGCAGGCCGTCCATGGCCACCACGCCCTTGAGGAAGTCGACCTCGCCGGCGAAGAGCTTGCGCGCGGATTCGCGGGCGGCGTCATCGGGTTCTTCGGCGAGCGGGAAGGGAAGCTGTGTCATGCGGGCGAGACCTCATTGCCGACGGCGATCATGCCAGTTTGGACGACGCGGGCATAGACGCCGAAATCCCGGTGATGGAAGGCGCCGTAAAGCGCGCGCACCGGCTCGGCGTCGCGTTCGCCGGTCACCGGGTTGGCCTCGGTGGCGCGGCAGCGTTCGATGCGCCCGGTGACCTCGAGCAGGGCGGAGCCGATGCGCAGGGTCGTCCCGCACCAGTCGAATTCCTGCCACGGCGCGAGATCGTCGAGCACGAGATTGCCGCGGAACCGCTCGATTTCGAGCGGCTTTCCGATCCGCTCCGAGAGGTCACGCAGGCTCGCGAGGCTGAGGATCGAGACCTCGGCCGCGCCATTGTCGCCCATGCCCTGCGGCGGCGCCTTGACCAGCGCCCGCGGGGCGGGAGCGGTCTCGGGCCAGAGCGGGCGGACCCACTCGGCGAACGCGGCGCCCTCGGTCTCGGGCGCGAAGCTGAGGGCAGGGCGGTCCGGGTGCGACAGGGCGATGCGCCCCGTCTCTTCGGTCTTCGCCGTCACCTGCGCCAGTTTCGGGCCGTTGGCGACGACGAGGAAGTTGCGGCGCGGCTGCCAGCCCGGCTCATCCGGGGCACCCTCGTGCTGAAACGCCCATGCCCGGTCTCCGGGCATGGGCGCATCGGCATTCAGGGTGACCGCGTCAAGGGGTTCGCGACCGATCCCCTTGACCGGATGCCGCCAGATCTGGGCCAGGCGCGCGGTCATTTCGCCGGCTTGTCGTCCTTGGGCGTCTTCTTGAACCCGGACTTGATGTTGCCGAACACGTCGGGCGTGTAGCCCTGGCTCCGCATGATCAGGTACTGTTGGGTGAAGGTGATCGTGTTGTTGGTGATCCAGTACACGACCAGGCCGCTGGCGAAGCCGCCGAGCATGAACATGAACACCCAGGGCATCCACGCGAAGATCATCTTCTGCGTCGGATCGGCGGGGGCCGGGTTCAGCTTCTGCTGCAGGAACATCGAGATGCCCAGCAGGATCGGCAGGATGCCCACGAAGATCAGCGCCAGCGTGCTGCCCGGCTCGGGTGCCGCCCAGGGCAGCAGGCCGAACAGGTTGTAGAGCGAGGTCGGATCGGGCGTGGAGAGATCCTGGAAGGGACCGAACCAGGGCGCCTGCCGCAGCTCGAAGGCCACGAAGATCACCTTGTAGAGCGAGAAGAAGATCGGGATCTGCAGAAGGATGGGCAGGCAGCCCGAGGCCGGGTTGACCTTTTCCTTCTTGTAGAGCTGCATCATCTCCTGCTGGAGCTTCTGGCGGTCGTCGCCGGCACGCTCCTTGAGCTTCTCCATCTCCGGCTGCAGTTCCTTCATCTTTGCCATCGAGACGTAGGACTTGAACGCCAGCGGGAAGAGGATCGCCTTGAGGGTGATGGTCAGCGCGATGATCGACCAGCCCATGTTGCCGATCAGACCGTGCAGGTGGTGCAGCAGCCAGAAGATCGGCTTGGTCAGGAAGAAGAACCAGCCCCAGTCGATGCTGTCGATGAAGCGGTCGACGCCGGCATCCTCGTAGCCGCGGATGGTCTCGTATTCCTTCGCGCCGGCATAGAGCTGGGTGGTGACCTGCTGGGTCTCGCCGGGGGCGAGGGTCACGGTCGGCAGCACCGCCTCGGTCTGGTAGATGTCGCGGCCCTCGTCGTATTTCGCCACCTGCTTGAAGGCGGTGCCCTGCGACGGGATCAGCGTGGTCATCCAGTAGTGGTCGGTGAAGCCGATCCATCCGTTCTCGGCAACCTGGGTGACGTCGGCGCGCGCGCCCTCGCTGGCGACCATGTCCATGTCGGGCATGTCGGAGTAGTCGATCTCGTTGAGCTTGCCGTCGGCCATGGCGACGACGCCCTCGTGGAGCACGAAGAACTTCTTGCGGCCGACGGGCTCACCGTGGCGCGCGACGATGCCGTAGGGCGCGGCCGAGACGCTGGCCTCGCCGGTGTTCTCGACTGACTGGGTGACGGTGAACATGAAGTTCTTGTCGACCGCGACTGTGCGGCGGAAGGTCAGGCCGGCGGGGCTGTCCCAGCGCAAGGTGACGGGGCTGTCGACGGTCAGGCTTGAGCCGGACTCGACCTGCCATTCGGTGTTCGCACCCGGCACGTCGGCGGGCTCGAGCCCGTTGCCCGGAGCCCAGCCGTAGAGCGCGTAATAGGCGTGGCCGGTACCGACCGGCTCGAGGATCTGCACCTTGGGCGAGTCCTCGTCGATGGTGACGGTGTAGTCTTTGAGGATCAGCTCGTCGATGCGGCCGCCGGTGAGCGAGATCGAGCCGCCGAGACGGGCGGTGTCGATGGGCAGGCGCGGCGCGTCGGCGGTCTCGGCCTGGGGCGCGGTGGCGGTGCCCTCGGTCCCCTCGGTCGGGGTCGCGGTGGACGGAGTCGTCGCCGCATCGCCTTCAACCGGAGCGGTCGCGACCGGCTCCTGCTGATCCACGGCCGGCTCTTCCGGCGGCGGGAACAGCAGGAACCAGATAAGGATCACCACGAAGCTCAGACCGGTTGCGATGAGCAGGTTCTTGTTCTGATCGTCCATGCGAGACCGACGCCCTGTCCTTGAAAAGTCACCGCCGGGTTCAACAGGCAGGGCCCCCAAAGGTCAAGCCGATTCCGGGGGACTCGCGGCTTTTGTGACCAATGGCAGCAGGCAGGACAGCGGTTCCGGTCGTGGTCGGGGCAGGTGCCGGGGCTGCCGCCGGGGCAGGGGGACTCAGCCGGCGCTGCGCCCGATCTGCTGGGCGGCATGCACCCGCTCGGCGTGCGCGCGGGCCCAGGTGGCGAGCTGGTCGGGCGGCATCGGCCGGGCGATGCCGAAGCCCTGCACGTGGTCGCAGCCGAGCTGGGCGAGCAGCGCGTGCTCGGAGACGCTCTCGACCCCTTCGGCCACGGTCTCGAGCCCGAGCCGGTCGGCAAGGCCCAGCACCGCCGCCAACATGCGCCGCTGCTCCTCGTCCCGGTCGACGCGGGTCACGAAGCTGCGGTCGATCTTGAGCCGGTGCACGGTGAAGCGGCGCAGCGCAGTGATCGAGGCATGGCCGGTCCCGAAGTCGTCGAGATCGACCTGGCAGCCAAGCCGCGACAAACCCGTGATGTTTTTCGCAACCACCCCCTCGGGCGACTCCGCGATCACGGTCTCGAGCACCTCGACCCCGAGCCGCGATGCGGGAAGGTTGAAGCGGTCGAGCTCCCACTTGATGCGTTCGACCAGTTGCGGGCTGCGCAGCTCGACATCGGAGAAATTGACGCTGACCCGGGGAATCTCGATCCCCGTGGCGTCCCAGCCGCGCAGGGCGGTGAGGCTGTGCTGTAGCATGACCTCGCTCAGCCGGTCGAGCTGGCCAGATTCCTCGAGCGCGTTGAGGAATTCCATCGGCGGCACGATCCCGCGCTCGGGATGGAGCCAGCGGGCCAGCGCCTCGACCCCGCTGATACGCCCGGTGGAGGTGCAGAGCTGCGGCTGGAACCACGGTTGGATCTGTCCCTTGGCAAGCGCGCGCTCGACCTCTGCCAGCAGAGATTTTCGCGCCCGCCGCTCGGCCCGCATGCTGTCGGACCAGGCACGAATCGCGGAAGGGCTGTTCGAGAGCGCCTCGGCCAGCGCAGTCTGCGCAGCCTCGACGAATTGCGCGCCATCGGGCGTGCCGGGCAGCCGGCTGGAGCCGCAGAAGCCAATGGCCACAGACAGATAATGCGTGCCCACGTCGCTTTCGACCGGCTCTTCGAGGGCGCGCTGCATGCGGTCGGCGAGAGTGAGCAGCGCTTCGAGATCAAGACGCAGCGACGGGCTGAGCAGCACGAGATAGCGGGAATCCCCGATCCGGGCGGCGCAGTCGCCCCGCCGCATCAGCGCCCGCAGGCGCCGCAGGAGCATGTTGCGCAGGTCCTGCACGGTGTCGTCGCCGACCCGCCTGCGGATGCTGTCGAGCCCCTCGGCCTCGAGCATGAAGCAAGCGGTGGCGAGGTTCGAGCTGCCGGCGCGGGCGAGCATCTGGTCGGCGAGATCGCTGGCGGCGGCACCATCCACCAGATCGGGCAACGGTCGGTCGGGATCGAGCGGGCCGGTGGTGCCGTCGGAGGAGAGCGCGTAGAGCGCGGGAAGCCCGAGCGCGATGGCGATGAGGGCCATTTCCCCCCCGATCCAGAAGCCTGCGAGCGTGAGCGCCGGCAGGAACGCGAGCATGTGGGCCCCGTGCAGCCATTTCGAGAGACGCCCGCGGCGTCGAATCAGGCCTGCCAGCATCCGCGCTTTCATGGCCCCAGCCCTTTCATCCGTCAGAAGACGGGAACAGGACTAGAACAAGGAAGTAACCCGAGACTTAACGAAGGTCGGGAATATCCGGGCGTTCACGCTCCGGATCGCGCATCAGCCCCGCAAAATCAAAGAGTTTGGGGTCGAGCATATGCGAGGGGCGAATGTTGGTCAGCGCCTTGAACATCACCTGCCGGCGGCCGGGGCTGTTCTTTTCCCACTGGTCGAGGATCGCCTTCACCTGCATCCGCTGCAGCCCGTCCTGCGAGCCGCAGAGGTCGCAGGGAATGATCGGGTAGTTCATGGCGCGGGCGAACTTCTCGCAATCGGCCTCGGCCACGTGCGCGAGCGGGCGATAGACGAAGAGATCGCCCTCTTCATTGACAAGCTTCGGCGGCATCGTCGCCAGCCGTCCGCCGTGGAAGAGGTTCATGAAGAAGGTCTCGAGGATGTCGTCGCGATGGTGGCCGAGCACCACGGCGGAACAGCCCTCCTCACGGGCGATGCGGTAGAGGTTGCCGCGCCGCAGACGCGAGCAGAGCGCGCAATAGGTGCGCCCCTGCGGGACCTTGTCGACGACGACGGAATAGGTGTCCTGGTACTCGATACGGTGCGGGACGCCCATCTTTTCGAGGAATTCCGGCAGGACCGTCGAGGGAAAGCCCGGCTGGCCCTGGTCGAGGTTGCAGGCCAGGAGCTCGACCGGCAGCAGCCCGCGCCATTTCAGCTCGTGCAGCACTGCGAGCAGCGTGTAGCTGTCCTTGCCGCCCGAGAGACAGACAAGCCAGCGCGCGCCGGGCTCGATCATCCGGTACTGGTCCACTGCCTCGCGCACGTTCTGCACGATGCGCTTGCGCAGCTTCTTGAACTCGGTGCTCTTGGGCGCGCCGTGGAAGAGCGGGTGGATGTCGTCGGCGTTGTCGAACATGAGCTGCCAGTGTTGCTGTGCCGCGCGGTCAGGCAGGCGGCGTGAAGGGGGCGTTGGTCAGGTCTTGGAGCGGGGCTCGGGCACATTGTCGATGCCATGCCCACCCCAGGGATGACAGCGCAGGATGCGCCGGGCGGCAAGCCAGCATCCCCTGAGGGCGCCGTGCTTTTCAAGCGCCTCGAGCGCATAGGCCGAGCAGGTGGGCTGATAGCGGCAGCCATGCCCGACCCAGGGCGAGAACACGAGGCGATAGAAGCGCACGGGCAGGGCGGCGACATGTGCGAGGGGGCTCATGTCGCGGCACCGTGGATCTTGCGCAACGCGTATTCGAGATCCTTGCGCAGAAGCTCGAAGGGCCGCTCTGCGGTGGCGTCGCGGCGGCCGATCAGCACGTAATCCCATCCCGGCTGCCCGAGTCCGGGCAGGGTAAGCCGCGCGATCTCGCGCAGGCGGCGCTTGGCGCGGTTGCGGGCCACGGCATTGCCGACCTTCTTCGAGCAGGTGAACCCCACGCGAATGGTCGTATTGCCGTCGTCGCGCAGACGCGCCTGCAACAGGAAAGACCCGACGGGTTGACGTCGGGCGCGGGCCGCAGACAGGAAGTCGGGACGCTTGCGCAGCGTCTCGAGCCTCGGTGCCGAATCGTCTTGGACAGGCATCAGGGCCTGCTGATCGGCATGAGGAAAAGCCGCCACGGTTTGGTCCGGGGCGGCTTTTCTATCCATGGATGCGTCTCGCTCCGCCATGGGCAGAGCGACCGGCTCAGGCGCTGAGGCGCTTGCGGCCGCGTGCACGGCGCGCGTTGAGAACCGCGCGGCCGCCTTTGGTGGCCATGCGGGCGCGGAAGCCATGACGGCGCTTGCGAACCAGGTTCGACGGCTGGAAGGTGCGTTTCATCGCGCTCTACTCCGTTTTTCGGTCAGCCCAGGACGGATTCGCCGGGCCGGTGTCATTCGAAGCCCGTGCTATAGGGAGGCGACGATCCCGTGTCAAACCTCTATCGCGCAAAAGCTGCAACATTTCACCCGCCCTCACGGGGGCCAATTGTTACAGCCACGGTCCTCCGGGGCCGATCCCGGGGGGCCAGCGTCACCGTGGATCAAGGCGGCGTGATGGGGCTGTTGTGAAGGCACGACCTGCCGCATCTTGTAACGATGACAGAGATACCCACCGACTCCGCCCGGGCCAAGCCCCGGACATCATCCCGCCGCAGCGAGGGATTCGGGCGGCACCTGCCGTTTGCCCTGATCCTCGTCGCCGCCGTGGCGGGCTTCTTCCTGCTGCGCGACTACATCAGCTTCGACACGCTGCGCGAGCACCGCGAGTCGCTGCTGGCGTTGAGGGATGCGCATTACGTGGTGGTCGCGGGGGCCTTCCTGCTGGCCTACGTGGCGATCGTGGCGCTGTCTCTGCCGGGGGCGGCGGTGGCCTCGGTCACCGGCGGGTTCCTCTTCGGGCTGGTCGCCGGCACCGCACTCAACGTCGCGGCGGCGACCGTGGGCGCGCTGCTGATCTTCCTTGCCGCACGCGCGGGGCTCGGCCAGACGCTGGCGGCACGGATGGAGGCTTCGGAGGGCACGCTCGGCAAGGTGAAGGCCGGGCTGCGCGAGAACGAGGTCAGCGTGCTGTTCCTGCTGCGGCTGATTCCCGTGGTGCCGTTCTTCGTGGCCAACCTGCTGCCCGCGCTGGTGGGGGTGAAGCTGCGCAACTTCGTCTGGACCACGGCGCTGGGAATCATCCCCGGTGCGATCGTCTTCACCTCCATCGGCGTCGGCGTTGGCGAGGTCTTCGACCGCGGCGAGAACCCGGACCTGAGCCTGCTCTGGGCGCCGCAGGTGATCGGCCCTCTGCTGGGCCTCGCGGCGCTGGCGGCGCTTCCCATCGTGATCCGCGCCCTGCGCGGGCGAAAGGACATCTGACCCATGCAGCGGCTGAAGACGGATCTCCTGGTGATCGGCGCGGGCTCGGGCGGGCTCTCGGTTGCCGCCGGTGCGGCGCAGATGGGCGCCGACGTGGTGCTGCTCGAGCGCGGCGAGATGGGCGGCGATTGCCTCAACTACGGCTGCGTCCCGTCGAAGGCGCTGATCGCCAGCGCCGGGCGAGCGCATGGCATGGCGGGCGCGGGGCCGTTCGGCGTCGCCTCCGTCGCGCCGCAGGTCGATTACGCCGCGGCGCAGGCGCATGTGGCGGAGACGATCTCGCGCATCGCTCCCATGGACAGCCAGGAGCGGTTCGAGGGCTTCGGCGTGCGTGTCATCCGTGAGCACGGGCGCTTCATCTCGAAGACCGAGGTGCAGGCTGGCGAGCATGTCGTCACCGCGCGGCGAATCGTGGTGGCGGCGGGCTCCTCGCCTTTCGTGCCGCCGATCCCCGGGCTTTCCGAGGTGCCCTTCCTCACCAACGAGACGCTGTGGCAGCTGCGTGAGCGCCCGGCGCACCTTCTGGTGATCGGCGGCGGGCCCATCGGGCTCGAGATGGCGCAGGCGCACCGGCGGCTCGGCTGCGAGGTCACGGTGATCGAGGCGGAGCGCGCGCTCGGCCGCGAGGATCCCGAGCTTGCCGCCATCGTGCTCGAGGACCTGCGGGCCGAGGGCGTCACCATCCTCGAAGAGACGCAGGCCGCGGCGGTGCGTGGCCGCGACGGTGCGCTCGAGGTCGAGACCGTGGGCGGCCGGGTGCTGCGCGGCACGCATCTGCTGGTGGCCGTGGGGCGGCGGGCGAATCTCGACGGGCTGGACCTTGAGAAAGCCGGGATCGACACCACCCGCAGCGGCATCGCCGTGGACGAGGGGCTGCGCACCAGCAACCGCCGCGTCTATGCCATAGGCGACATCGCGGGCGGCGCACAGTTCACCCATGTGGCGGGCTATCACGCAGGCCTCGTGGTGCGGAACGCGCTTTTCGGCCTGCCGGTGCGGGTGAAGCCGCAGATTTTGCCGCGCGCCACCTACACCGCCCCGGAGCTGGCACAGGTCGGCCTGACGGAGGCCGAGGCGCGGGCGAAATACGGCGACCGGCTCGAAGTGGTGCGATTTCCCTACCAGCACAACGACCGCGCCATCGCTCTGCGCCAGACCACCGGGCTGCTCAAGGTCATGGTGGTGAAGGGCCGTCCAGTGGGTGCCTCAATCGCCGGTGCGCAGGCGGGTGAACTCATCGGAACCTGGGCGCTGGCGCTGTCGGCGGGGCTCAGAATGAGCGATCTCGCAGGGATGGTTGTGCCTTATCCCACCATCGGGGAGCTTAACAAACGCGTCGCGGGAACCTATTTCTCTCCCCGTCTGTTTGAAAACGAAACAGTGAAAAGAATTGTAAGACTGGTGCAGCGCTGGCTGCCCTGACGGGACAAGACGACACTTCATGCTCAACTCGCTCTCCGGCCGTTTCCTCATTCTCACGACGGTGTTCGTGATGCTGGCCGAGGTGCTGATCTTCGTGCCCTCCGTCGCGCGCTATCGCGAGGACTACCTGGTGGACCGGCTGGAGCGGGCGCAGATCGCGTCGCTGGCGCTGCTGGCGGACGACATGATCGACCCGGATCTCGAGCGCGAGCTTCTCGCCAATGCCGGCGTCTACAACGTTGCCCTGCAGCGCAACGCCACGCGCGAGCTGATGCTTTCCTCGCCGGTGCCGGGCCCGGTCTCCAAGACCTACGACCTGCGCGAGGCGGGTCCCGTGGTGCTGATGCGCGACGCGATCCTGCGACTCGTCGATCCGGCGCCGCGGCTGATCCGGGTGCTTGGCTACCCCTCGCGCGAGGCAGGCCAGCTCATCGAGGTCACCATGGACAGCGCGCCGTTGCGCCATGCCATGCTCGAATACGGGTTGCGGATCCTCGCACTCTCGGCGGTGATCTCGGTGATCACCGCGCTGCTGCTCTTCCTCGCGGTCCGGCGCCTGCTGGTGAAGCCGATCAAGCGCGTGGTCGGCCACATGCAGCGCTATGCCGAGGCGCCCGAGGATGCCCGCAGGATCATCCGTCCCTCCGCCGGCGTGCGCGAGCTTCGCGAGGCCGAAGAGGCCCTGCAGTCCCTGCAGACGCAGCTTTCCGCCTCGCTTCGGCAGAAGGAGCGGCTGGCGCAGCTCGGGGGCGCCGTGGCCCGGGTGAGCCACGACCTGCGCAACATCCTGACCTCGGCGCAGCTCTTCACCGACCGCATCGAGATGTCCGAGGACCCTTCGGTCAAGCGCATGGCGCCCAAGCTCGTGGGCTCCATCGCCCGCGCCGTGTCGCTCTGCGAGAACACGCTGGCCTTCGGCAAGGCCGAGGAGCCGGCGCCGGTGCTCACCCAGTTCAACCTCGCCGAGCTCGTCAACGAGGTGCTCGAGGCCGAGCGGCTGGCCATCGGTGAGCATGAGGTGAGCCTCTCCGAGGACATCCCCGGAACCATGCAGATTCGCGGCGACCCCGAGCAGATCTACCGCGTGGTCAGCAATCTCGTGCGCAACGCCCGGCAGGCGATCACCGGCACCGGGCAGGAGGGCGAAATCAGCGTCGCCGCCCGCGAGGAGGATGACGCCTGGATCATCGAGGTCACCGACACCGGCCCCGGACTGCCCAAGAAAGCCCGCGAGCACCTGTTCCAGCCGTTCCAGGGCGGGGCCCGGAAAGGCGGGGCGGGGCTCGGCCTCGCCATCGTGGCGGAGCTGGTGCGCAACCACGGAGGAACCCTGCGTCTGGCACGCTCCGGCGCGGACGGAACCTGCTTCGAAATCCGCCTTCCGATGGGTGACGTCGGGTGATGTTCGAGAGAATTTGAAAAACTTCAAAAACACCTCTTGCGCATCTCTGCGGCTAAGTCTAAACCCCGCCTCCACGGACCGATAGCTCAGCTGGATAGAGTACTTGACTACGAATCAAGGGGTCGGGGGTTCGAATCCTCCTCGGTCCGCCACTTCCACTCTGTGGGGTGTCAGGCAAAACTGACTTTCATGTCAGATGCCTGACCCCGCAGGCGGAACTTCCAGAATGCGGAGTGGCGTTGCCCAGTTGAGTTCGCGATCGTAAAGTCAGGACATTCCTGCCTTTGTCTGATCCCGGAAGTCTCGTTTGGCCAAGAGCCTCCCCGCCATCCCCGGAAACGCCTTTCCTCAGTTGCCGCTGACTGTGCCGCATGCCGCGTTCGAGCCGGCATCGTCTTTGCTCTCCCGACTCGCGGCGAGGGGCGGCGCAAGCTCCATGCAAAGATTCTGCGGCGACATTGCCTTTCCGATCGATCCCCTGTTCCGCGGGGAGAAGATCGCGATAGAGCAATTGGCGCAGCTGGCCGGGTGCGACGCAGCTGCGTTGGAGCGGGTGTCTGTCCGCCATCTTGGCAAAGGGCATTTCCGTCTGCGAGACGAATTTGCCTCCCTCCAGAGCTTTCAACGCTTGCGCGTCCGTGTCTGTCCCGAGTGTGTAAGGGCAGAGGCGCCGTCTGCAGCTGAATCGTGGTGTGTTCCGCGCCGCCTGCAGCGGAAACTCTCGTCGATCAGAAGCTGCCCCGAGCACGGCTGCATGCTGGTGAACCTCCCGCCAGAGAAATTTAGCAAAGATGCCAGGGACTTTTCGGCGCAGCTTCGGAAGCACTACGGGTGGATCTTGGATCAGCCGATGATCCCCGCAG
>NZ_FNAV01000032.1 GCF_900102075.1 Salipiger thiooxidans
AACATACCGTCAGTGGAACAGTCCTCCATATCAGCTTGTAACGCAGTGCCGTCCTCATCATAGAAATCATCATGGAGCAAATACTTCTGCCATCCGTGTTTCGACGCGATGTTGAACCATTCCAACGGACGCAAAGCGCGAAGTCGTAGCCGTTGGGCACATTCATTGCATACCAGATAAGGCTCATTGGTGTCGTCGTCATCTATTCGTTCGACATGGGTATGACGTCTGCACGCTTCACAAGTCTCGTCGGTATTCAAATTAGTTTGCATAGGGCGACCGCTACTGCAATGGATCGATTTCGGCAACATTTTAACGTGCTCAAGTGCGGCTGGCGACTGTCAATGTCTTGTTCGTCTTTCGAGGCAGCATGAGCGGAAGCAGACCTGGAGCAAGGTCTGCGTCAACGACGGCAAAGTCCGCACCTTACCAGTTCGCGACGTGCGTGGCCAAGGTCAGCTATCGCAGATTCGTGCCATTGGCTGTTGGTCCGCTTCGGGCTGGGACCAGTCATCCGGTTGGTCGCGCCGCAACCTGCAAGGTCAAGTTTTGCGTGCTGCGCCGCCGCAAGTCCGGTTTGAGCCCTTTGCGACATGTGTCAGCCCCGACATGGAGCGGACGCGTCTGACGCAAGCTCCCGCATGATCTGCGCCATTTCGTCCAGCCGGGTGGCAGTCAGTCGGCTGCTCGGTCCGGCGAGGCCAAAGCCTGCGCGGACTTCGCCATCGTCGCGCCAGGGGACGGCAACGCAATTTAGGCCGGGGCTCCAGTTCTCTTGATCAAGAGCATGGCCGCGTTCAGCTATCGCGTCGATTTCGGCCGAGATCCCCGGACCGATGCGGGGCGTGTGGACGTCGAACATCCGGCGGCGCAGGGCCGGAAGAAACGCCAGGAAGAGAAGACCGATGGCTGAGCCTGCCATCGGCTGGCGCTCTCCGCACTGGCTAGAGGCGCGCAACGTGCGCGGGCTCTCGATCGCGTCAAGAAAATATACCTCG
This sequence comes from Salipiger thiooxidans, assembly GCF_900102075.1. Taxonomy (GTDB): domain Bacteria; phylum Pseudomonadota; class Alphaproteobacteria; order Rhodobacterales; family Rhodobacteraceae; genus Salipiger; species Salipiger thiooxidans. The sequence continues at coordinate 999 of NZ_FNAV01000032.1, forward strand.
TCACCGGAAGGGACGGCGAGGAATACAGTTTCACTGGTTCGGGTAGCCATCTCCTCCAGAGAGGGGCGCAGCCGGCGGCGCAGGGCATCGTCATCGCCTACCACCCGGGCAAGGTTCAGGATGCGATCCCCGAGATGATAGCGCATGTCGCCGGGGCGGCGTCGGATGTAGCCCGCATTTTGGAGGGTTCTCAGGATATTGTGTGCGGTCGTCGTTTTCAGGCCTGCCCCTTCGGCGATCTCTCCAAGAGAGGCAGCACCGCCTGCATGGGCGATCGTATCGAGCATCTCGAGGGCGCGGGTGACGGACTGGATCATCGGGAAATTTCCACATCGCTGAAGTTTCAGAAAAAATTAGCCGAAACATTCATTTAGTCCAGCTTCCAAGGGAACGGACGGTCTCGGGGACGTGTTGGCGCAATGACTGCCGCAGCGCAGTATCCCAAGACGGAGACGACCATGACACGTACGATGATCGCACGGGCAACGCCCAAGGTGGGCCAGACCAAAAGACTGGCAGCACTGGTGGAAACGCTGGCCGAGGAGGTGCGCCGCGAAGCGGGCAACATCCGCTTCGAAGCCTTCAGCGAAAGCAGCGGTGCGGTGGTGATGCTTGAAGAATATCGCGACGACGCGGCCTTTGAGGCACATCTTTCCCAACCCCATACCCAAGAGTTCAACGCAGCGCTCGAGGAGGTTGCCACAGGAGGTGCTTCGAGTGTGACCGACCTTGCCTGCTTTGCCGGCGCACAGGTCTCGGCCCCGGGCATTCGGGCCGTGGACCATGCGGGCCTTACGGTGCCGGACATTGAGGCCGCGACCCGTTTTATGTCCGACGCATTCGGGGCGGTTACGCTTTACGACGTGTTGCCAAAGGAAGGGCCCGACATGGAAGGCGAAGGGCCAGAGGCGGAACTTGGTCTTTCGCCAGGCACACGGATCACACACATGCGCCTCGTGCGGATTGGCAACGGGCCGTGCCTCGAGCTTTTCCGAATGGAGGACGGGACACAGACCGATCCTGCGCGCCTTCAGGATCTCGGGCTCACACATCTCGGCCTCTACGTCGACGACATTGATGCGGCATGCGCCGCTTTCACGGCCGCCGGCGGCACATTGTTGAAGGGCCCGCATCCGCTTGCCAACAACGAGGACAACGAGGGCAATGCGGGCATTTACGGCCGCGCGCCCTGGGGCACGCTGTTTGAGCTGCTGACCTATCCCGGCGGCATCGACCTGCCCATGGACAGCCCGGCACCCCGCTGGACCCCCCACCCCTGAAGGACCAAGACCATGATCAAGATGACAATGCTTCTGAAGCGCAATCCAGATATCGACCACGTGGCCTTCGTGCGGCACCATCGCGAGACGCACGGGCCCTTGTTTCGTTCGATCCCGGAGGCAAAGACCCATGTGCTGCGCTACATCCAGACCCACCCCACCGAAGGCGACTTTCCCGTCCCGCAGGCCGACTTCGACGGCACCGCCGAAATCTGGTTCGACAGCCCTGAAGGCATGAAAGCCGTGCTTGGCTCAGAAACCTATGAGCAGAAGGTCTTCCCCGATGAGAAAACCTTCCTCGACCATGAGAACACGCTCATCCTCGTGGGTGAGCAAACTGAGATCATCGAGGAGAAGGCATAGCCTGAGCATTGGGGCACGTCGTGGGGAGTGGGCTCGGAAAAGCGCAAGCTCCGTCCGCCTTTCTCACGCGTGTCTGCTCAGGGGCAGCGTAATCTGAGCAGTCGAGCGAACGGCAGCTTTGTCCGCACAGCTGACCTCGGGGCCCTGGATAATGCTGCGCGGTGCCATGAAGGTCCGGTATGGGGAAGCCGCGCTGCGGCAGCGGTGATCCTGCCCAAGGTCGGCTCTGGGCCGAAATTGGCAGCCGGACGATGTTCGCGCCAAGATGCGTGTCGCTTCCAGTCTTTCCTGTCTCGACATGGTTTTCTCACCGTTTTCATTGATCCACGGAGCGCTCCGCTCCCGCGCCTTCGTCATCATCGAAGGGAGGGTAAGCGCCCGCTTACCCCTGCCGAGCGGCGAGCGTGAGAGGATGGGGGTGAAGCGAAATCGGCAGGGGCGGTGCGGCCCGCAGGCGAAGCCGAGGACACGGCCCTGTCTATTTCGCTTCAGGTGGAAGGAAGCCGAAACTCCTTCCCCCTTCACGGACGGGTATGGCGCGGTCGGCCGCGCCTCTTCTGACTTTCAGTTCGAATGCACAGGCTTGCCGCTTCCACGAGCGGTATCTGCTGGCCACAATGTAATAGCCTATTGAAGCCAAATGGATGGCAAGATGCCAGATTTGCTCCTTGACCTGTCATACGACCTCTATGGGCGGCTTTGTGAACTCGCATGGGAGGATGGTGTTTCCGCTGAAACGCTGGCCCGCCAGACCATCATCTTGCCGATCGGCTGCAACCCGTCTTCGGAGGAGAGTCCGATCTTTACCGGCTTTCTGAGGCGGCATAAAAACGATGTTTTGGCGATTGCAGATAGAGAGGCCGTTTTATCTCAAGGATTCGGAAGAGCGGAAGTTCGTTTTGGTTTCAGCGGATTACGACCCGCGACTTCTGACGCCCGGCACGTCCGGAGGTTGACGCCTATCCTGGGGGCTGTCTGCCCCCCGTGCCTAGCGGCACTCCCCCGAGGATACTTGGAGAAAGATGAAACCATGACCCCGGCTGAAGCGCGTCGAGAGCACAAGACGCGCCACACGCATTCGCTGCGATAGAGTGAATCGTAAAGCTTCAAGACGAAGCTGCCCTTTCCTAAAAGCACCTTTCATCAAATAGTTCTTTATTTGTCTCCACCCAAGCCTTAGAGTTTCGGACAGGGCCAAACAGGAAAGCACGATGAAGATTAGGGTTAGCCAGTTCGTCGATTTCGTGTATGGCGACAAGCGCAAAGACAAGGCGAAAGTCAGAAGCATAATTGACGAGCTCGACTTGCCATATGATCCGGCTAAGGATCGCTACAAGCAGTTTCGGGAAGCTTTGATATCTTTCGAAGATCAAAAAATTTCAGCTACTGATTTTCTATCACTGCATTCCAACGTTTCCGCAAATAAGTCTGCCGGATACAAGGTTTTGTGCCAAAACTATCTGGATTTAAAAGAGGATCACGCGCTCATTTGGCAGGGCCGCAGCCCTATCGAAGCGGAAATTTCTGGCCTGCACATCGCAACGGCCTGGTACTTACGTACAGAAGCAAACAATCAGAGACGCATCATTTTCCTACATTTTGGAAAAGAACAGCTGCCACGGAAGAAGGAGCGAGGGCTGCTAACTATACTAAGGTTGGCTAAACCGGATTCGGCAGGAGTCGGCATTCTGAACATCCAGCCGGGCACACTGATAACTGCAACACGGCTGGATCAGAGCGAGGCCGACTACCTGCGCAAGCGTGCTAAAAAATTCACAGCGCTCGCTAAGGACATTAAGGCAGGCGGCTAGCGGGATTGAACGCCGCTGAAATGCTCACAGCCCTGCGGCGGCAAAGGACACAAACCTTTGCCGCAACCCGATTGTCAGACGTCGAACCATCATCATTTCTTCTTGTCCGCACTGAGGCGCTCCGCGCGGTCCATCATGCGTTGCATCTTGGCCCCCGTGCCGGTCGAAGGGCGGGGATCTGTTGCGGATCTAGGTGAACGGGCTGCGTCCGACCCCGCATTCAACCCTCCACTCATGGCGCTGGTCGTGTTCGTCGGGGACTGGTTCCTTCGCTGTGGCCTCTGCGGCTGCGTCATCTTGCGGATGCCTGCCCCCACGGCCGAGGCCGCCCATCCCGAATTGATATCGCCTGTCAAAGTCCGCACGATCACGGGAATGGCAAGGACCATGCCAAGCGACACCAGGACGACCGCGAGGAAGGGCAAGGCAGCGCCGATACTACCGAGGTTATCGGCGCTGCCGACCCGGCTCTGGAGCACGCTGAAAAGCCCGAAGATGACGGACATCGTTCCGGCGATCACCACGGGATAGAACGACCAGCTGATGATTGCCGCCAGCCAACGCTGAAAATAGTCCTGTGTCGCGCGGAAAATCGACATGGCGATCATCACCGGCGCGAGGCCGATTAGGAAGGCCACCATTGCCTTGGCCAGCACCAGGATAACGCCCGCAGCACCGCCGACCAGCGCCAGAAGGGCTGTGAAGAAGACGCTCAGCAACGCCCCTGCCATCCATGGCAAGCTATCCCCGATGGAATTGGCATGATCGGCCAGATCATCGAGTACTTGATCGAACCGCTCAGCGAAATAGGCCGCTCCGGCGCCGGTCTCTCCCGTGATCGAGCCGAGGATCGTACCTGCGAGATTGTCGAGGCCATCGGTGATAAAATTGCTGACCAAGTTGAAATTCACCCAGTTGAACGCAAAGGCATTGATCAGGCCGATCTTGAACACGAGCGGGATAAGATCGTTCATATCCATGGGCTTGAACTGATAGGCCATGTTTACGAACAGGAGGATGATCGCCAGCGTGGCCGCCAGCATCACCGCGGCCCCCATCCCCGAGGTGATCGCCGCGAATTGGGATTCCGCGACGGTTTCCAGGCCCTCGTCCGCCGCTTCCACGAGAAATGTCACGATACCCATTATTCCGCCTCCTCACACAGATCGCGCACCGCATTCCGAAGCCCCGAGATCATCGGGAAATAGGCCGTATCCGCCCAATCGTCGTAGGTGGAAGACGGTCCGTCCGCGAAGCCGAGGCCTTGGTACTCGTCCTCGATGATCGACCATTCCGGCTGAAGCACCGCGCAATCGCAGCTACCGGTGCCCAGCACCAGCTGGTAGCGGCGCAGGCTGTAGAGCTTGTCGGCTGCGACGGAGCGCCAACTATCGCGGAAGGAGGAAAGGGTCAGGTGTTCCGGTCGCGGGCGGATCGCGCAGCCGTAGCGGTCGGTCTCTGCGGATTGGATGGAATTTCTCAACTCGATCTGGTCCGCCATCACCGGATCGGTAGTCAAAGCCAGAAATAAGATAGCTCGATAAATCATGCGGTTACTCCCGTCGTTTGTTCGGTGTTGCGTGTCGCCTGTCGCTTGTCCGGTGTCGTCTGTTGCGTGTTGACTGTCCGGTGTTGAGTGGCCACGGTCGCGTGTCGCGTGTCGCGTGTCGCGTGTCGCGTGTCCGGTACTGCCTGTCCCCTGTCCCCTGTTCAGTGTTGCGTGTTGCTTGTTCAGTGTTGCGTGTCCGGGGGAGAGCTGGATTTGCCCCTCAATGGCGTAGGCCATGCACGTCCTCCTCGATCTCGTCTGTCACCGCGTCCGGAGGCGCTTCTGCGCCTCCAGCGCCAGCGACAGGCTGTCCTTCAGCTTCGACGGTGCCTGCGCGGTGTCGGGGCCATCCTGCATCCAGCCGTTCAAGGCTTCGACCAATGAGAGCTGCGACCTGAGCAAAGCGATCATGGAGCCGCGTAACCCATCCAGCTCCGTCCGCCTGTCCTGCCCAGAGGCGGTCAATTCCTGCGCGGATGCCTTCGAGGCTTCCGTCAACTGCTCGACGTAGCCCAACAATTCGCGTTCGAGTGGCGTCAGACCATCCATCACTCACTCCTTCGGGATCGTCAGACAGTCCACGGGTTCCCCTGCCAGCGAACAGCGTGTCAGCGCCGCGCGGCCGCTGCGCGGGATCAGATAGACCGCCTCCGGCCGCTCGATCACCCTGAGCCCCATCGTGTTCAAGTTCGGCGTCAGCCATGTCATGACTGACCAGGTCGAAATCCCGGTGCAGATCATCAGGCAGCAGGCCACCAGCATCGGCCACATCAGAGCCTTCCATTCCGGTCGAGCTGCGTTCGCGCTCTGCCGCATGAGGTGCTTCCTCACGCGCAGCAGGTAGCCTTCCGTATCGGTCTTGATTGTAGCCAGCGCGTTTTCGGCAATGACCGTCAAATCGGTCCTGAAGTTCTGCAACTGTGTGTCGATCGAGGCGGCATTCTCTGCCCTGATCCGCTCCATGTCCGCGTTCAACTTCTCGCTCAGCCGTTGCTTCGGCTCTCCAGTCTTCATGGAAAATTTCTCCCTTCATGCGAAACCGTTCTTCGGTCTCGGGGTCTTTGACGGTAAGGTAATTCTTGCCTGCGCGGGGCACCTCGAAGCCTGCATCGGTCAGGGCGGCGACCATGCCTGCGCGATCCTCGATCAGCCCCATGGAAATCTGGTCGGCGATCCAGGCATGGAGCCCGTCGCGCCCGGCGGCGCGGTCCGGGGCTTCCGTGACCGGCTTGACCTCGGCCACACGCTCCACGTCCATGGGGTCGGCCCAGCCGTGGGTCTTGTTCATCAGGTCGCGCAGGCTGTCGAAGGCACGTTCATAACCAGGCGGGGCGATGTTGAGGCTACGCCCGCTGTGCAGCTCCATGCGTGGCGTGCAGAAATGCAGCTCGACGCGATCCTCATGAGTGTGGCGCACCCAAAGGCAGGCGTAGCGGTCGGCATCGAACCCGGCGAAGGCGATCTCCTCGAAACGGTCGATCACCTCCTGCTGCTGGTCCTCGGTGGGGGCGTCCTCGCGGGCGAAGCTGACGACGCCGGCGCGATAGGTCCATTTGTGCGGGCAGGCGTCGATCAGGTCGGTCATGCCCTGGGGATCGCCGCGGACGACCTCCGGCAGCGGTTCGCGCGTCACGGTCATGGGCTGGCCAGACGCATCGCGGATCAGATCGCGGTTGTCGTCATAGGCAAATACGGTGCGGGCGGTCAGGTATTCGACCGGTCCCGCACCGCCGCCCTTGCCGTTGGGGAAGAACTTGATCAGCATCCGGGCGGCCTCCGGTGCTGGGCGATGATCTCCGCCAACCGCCGCTCGATGCCGACCAGCGCCGCCGCCACGCGCAGGGCCTCGATCTCGCTGGCCCGGCCCGCGCGGGTCGCCGTGTTCAGCCACCGCGCAATCTGGTTGAGGTTCCCGCCATAGCGGGACACGGCCAGAACGAGCGCGGGATCGACACGGGGCGCGACCCTGCGCCGCTTCGGAGCCGCGCCGGTGGCGAGTTGCCGAAGCATGGCGGACATGGACAGCCCGCGATCCGCAGCCGCCTGCCGGATCAGCGCCTTTTCCTCGGAGGAGCAGTAGAAGAACACGGCTTCCTGCTTCTCCGAGGGGACCGCGCCCCGCGCGGTCCGGTTGGGGTTCGAAGGGGAGGCTTGCCGCCCCTCGCAAGGCCCCGGTTCAACGGTCGAAGACCTAGAACCGGGTCGCCTTGCTCTTTGCTCAGACTGCTTGATGTTCGAAGTCACCATGCCACCTCCGCACGGCGAAGCTCCGGTTCCGAAACCAGACCGCGCAACAGCAGCTCACCAGCCTGATTGCGCGAGATGTGCTGGCACATCCAATTGCGCTCGCGGACCCAGCCGGCAAGCTGGCGAAAGTGCTTTCCCTCAAGTTCGGCGGCGTCGACCTGCGCTTCACGGGCCTCCTCGACAAATCGTTGCCAACGCCTGTCCCGAAACCAGTTGTCGGAGAAGCATACCTTCGAGCGGGTGTAGCCTTCGGTCTCGGTCGCATAGGCATTGACTGCGCAGATAAATTCCTCGGCGGTCGTGCCGTCCTCGATGGCCCGCTCGAATTGCTGTCGGCAGGTGGTCTTGTTCCGACGCCTACAAGACCGCCGGGATCAAGTATTACCGCGGTGACTTCAAACCGCGCCACGAGATCGTTCCCGGCGACCTGATCGTGACGAACACAGAGCAAGGCTTTGACCTACTTCTGATGGGCCATTCCGCCCTCGTGCCGCATTTCTTCGGCCCAACCGGGTTGTTCAGCCAGCACATCTACAAGGTTGAACCGAAGGCAAAGTCGGCGCTCAGCCGTGAATGGCTCTACCTCTTGCTCAGCGTGTCGCCCAAGGGTCAAGAGATCCGGTCCTACTCAAACGGCACCACCGTCAACATGTTGCCGATGGACGCGCTGGAACTCCCGGAAGTTCTGGTTCCGCCCCACTCCGTCGTTGAAGCGTTCGATGCGGCCGCGAAACCGATGTTTGCCCGAAAGGAAAGCATCGAGGTCGAAAACCAAACCCTCGCCACCCTCCGCGACACGCTCCTGCCCCGCCTCATGTCGGGCGACCTCCGGGTCGGCGTGGCCCGGGACGAGATGGAGGCGATGGCATGAGCGAAGACATCATCAACTTGCTCGCTCCTGTTCCGCGATGGCGCCTGTCGGGGCATGATGCAGGGATTGTCGACGACTTGAAAGAAGTCATCCGGTTCTGGTTGCCGGCCCTTACCGATGCAGAGGATCTCTCCTGCGCTGTGGTCATGTTGCGCGATCTCGATGGCATTGTTGCCGGACAGACTTGTCTCAGGACCATTCATAGAGACACACAGCAAAAAACTCTTCGCCGAACGCTGATCTGGATCAGCATGGAAGCGGCTGACCTCGGCGATACTCTCAAATTGCACCGATGCGGACGTGCGTGGCCCTCGGAACCCTGGCCCGCGGCGCATGCGGTTTTCGCCTCATCGAGGCTAGAGAATTTCCCACGTACACAAGGCACTTAGGAGAACACCATGGCGAAGGGCAAAAGCCGTCGCGGCCGAGAAGACAAGAAACCGAAGCAGAAGAAGGCTGATCCGGCGCCGGCGCCGTCCTTCAGCAAGGGCCTGACGATCGACACAAAGCCGAAGGGGAAAAAGGCCTGATCCGGCTCGTCTTGTGTGATCGCCTTGGCCTGGTCGCAGATCGTGCAGCCAAGCGGCAAGTCGGCAAAATTGCCCACTTGCCGACAGGATTCTAGAATGAGTGCCTGGGCGCTACCTCAACTCAACCTCCGCGGCACCCGCACCTCACCCTGGAAGAGCGTCGCGCCGGTGCGCGCGGAGCTTTTCGGTATCGAAAGGCTGGAGCAACATGCCGCCAGCCTGGCCGCGGTGCAGCGTATCTGCGCCTCTGCACCGCGTGTCGCATCACTGCGCCAGCGACTGGACGATAATGCGACGGCGCTTAGGGCCACTCGCAAGGCCTGTCTCTCAGAGTTGGCGGCGGGAAAACCTATTGTCCCGGCCGCCCAATGGCTGGTGGACAATTTTCACAGGGTCGAGGCGCAGGTGCGCGACTGCCGTACGGATTTGCCGCCCAGCTACTACAGGCTTCTGCCGAAACTCGCCCAAGGGCCGTTTCACGGTTATCCGCGAGTGTTCGAATTGATCTGGGCCTATGTCGCGCATACGGACAGCCATCTCGATGCCCCCGCACTGTCCCGCTTTCTGCACGCCTATCAGGAGGTGCAGCCCCTGACCATTGGAGAGCTCTGGGCGGTTCCGATAACGCTCCGCCTCGTCCTTCTGGAAAACCTGCGGCGGCTGGCCGACCAGATCACCTTCGCTCACAGGATGCGCCTGTCGGCGGATGCCCTTGCGGATCGGCTCCTGGAGGCCGGCCAGACCGGGATCGGAATGCCTGCAGATATTGGCACGTCCGAGCCACTTTCCGAGATCTTTGCCGCGCAGTTGGCGAAGCGGCTACGTGATTGCGACCCTGTCACGACACCGGCCATCGGTTGGCTGGAGGATCGGTTGATCAGGCAGGGGTCGAATGTCGATCTGGCAGTCCGGCATGCACAGGAGCGTCAGGGCGCCTCGAACGTCACCGTTCGAAACGTCATCACCAGCCTGCGCACGATCGCTGAGACGGACTGGCCGGAGCTCTTTGAAAGTGTCAGCCTGGTCGATGCGAAGCTGCGGGAGCATCCGGGATTTTCCGCGATGGATTTCGCCAGCCGCAACCTGTACCGCGATGCACTCGAGGATCTCGCTCGTCACAGTGACCACAGCGAATTGGATCTGGCCGAGCAGGTGCTGGCGACGGCGGTGGCTGCACCGGAGGCGGATGGCGACCGGATTTCCGAGGCGGAAATCCTGCGGAAGAGCGACCCGGGCTGGCATCTCCTCGCCGAGGGCCGGGAGGCGTTCGAACGCCAGGTCGGCTATCGCTACAGAGGATGGCACCGCCCGCAGTTCCGACCCGGTCTCGCGGGATACCTTGGCAGCATTCTTTGTGTCACTCTTGGGCTAATCGCGCTGAGCGCATGGAGTCTGGTGGCTCTTTCCGACCCATCCGTGTCGTGGACTGTGCTCGCGCTCTGGCTTCTCGCAGCGGGCATCCCGGCCAGTGCCGTCGCTCAACTTATCGTTGATCGCATGGTGGCCTGGGCCGTACCTGCCACGGCACTGCCGGGACTGGCACTTGAGAGCGGCGTGCCGTCTTCACTGCGCACGCTCGTGGTTGTGCCGACAATGCTGACAAATGGCGCAGACCTGACCGAACAGCTCGAAGGGCTGGAGGTACATTATCTCTCGGGCGCACACGGAGACGTCACTTTTGCCATCCTGACCGATGGACTGGATGCCCCCGGACAGCACATGCAGGAAGATGCGCCGCTTATCGCATTGATCGAACTCGAGATTGCCAGACTGAACCAGGTCTACGGCGCGGGTCCCGCCGGTGCCCGCTTTCTGCACCTGCATCGTGACCGCCGTTACAACGCCGCCGAACAGATTTGGATGGGATGGGAACGCAAACGCGGCAAGCTGCACGATCTCAACCGTCTGTTGCGCGGTGCCGATGATACCGACTACCGGACGGCAGATGGTCATGTGCCAGCCGTGCCCCCCGAAGTGCGCTACGTCCTGACGCTCGATTCCGACACCCGGATGCCGCGTGACGCGGGCCTACGGCTGATCGGCAAGATGGCGCACCCGCTGAACCAGCCGATCTTCGATCCGGCCCTCAGCCGGGTCAGTGCTGGTCACGCCATTCTACAGCCGAGGATCACGCCCGCCCTGAGCCCGGCACGGCACGGCACGGCGTTTCAGCGCGCGACCTCGGGTCCGGGCGGGATGGATCCCTACGCTGCAGCTGCGTCGGACGTCTATCAGGATCTCTTCGGCGAGGGCTCATTTACCGGCAAGGGCATCTACGACGTCGATGTCTTCCAGGAGGCGATGGCCGGGCGCGTGCCCGAAAACGCCCTTCTCAGCCATGACCTGCTTGAAGGCATATTCGCCCGGGCCGGGCTCGTCTCCGACGTGGAACTGATCGAGTCCTTCCCCGACCGGCAGGACCTCGCCGCGCGGCGCATCCATCGCTGGTGTCGCGGCGACTGGCAACTGCTGCCCTGGCTTGGCCGGAAAGGCGGGCTGGGCGCGCTGGGACGGGTCAAGGTGCTGGATACGCTGCGCCGCTCGTTATTGGCCCCGGCTACGCTTGTCCTGTTGACACTGGGGTGGCTTCTGCCTGGCCCGGCGGCCTTGCTGGCGACGGCTCTGGCGCTGGTCGCCCTGAGCCTGCCCGCTTTCCTGCACGCAGCCCTTTCCGCCGTTCCGCATCAGCGCCGCCTTCACATGGGCAACCACCTGCGCCTGATGCAGGAAGACCTGTCGCTCGCTGTGCTGCAAACCGGGCTGGCGGTCAGCTTTCTCGCCGACGCCGCCTGGCGCGCGCTCGATGCCATCGCCCGCACACTTTGGCGACTGACGGTTTCACGGCGGCATCTCCTGGAATGGACCACTGCGGCCTCGGCCTCGGCCGCTCCGCGCCCCGATCTGCGGGGATTCTTACGGGCCATGGCGCCGGGGATCCTGCTGGGACTGTCAGCCACAGGCCTGGCCGGCTTGTCCGCCCCCGGTTCGCTCCCCCTGATCCTGCCCTTTGCAGCCCTCTGGCTTGCCGCGCCGCTCATCGCCTTTCGGGTCAGTCAGCCTTCCCGCGCACAACCCGACGCCGCCCTTACCCCGCAGGACGCCCAAGAATTGCGCCTGATCGCACGCAGGACATGGCACTATTTCGAGATCTTCGTCACGCCAGAAGACAGCCATCTGCCCCCCGACAACTTTCAGGAGCAGCCACACGCGACGCTTGCGCACCGCACGTCGCCCACAAATATGGGGCTTTACCTGCTGTCCACTGTCACGGCCTGCGATCTCGGCTGGATCGGCCTGCGTCAGACAACCAACCGGATCGCCGCAACCCTTGGCACGATGCAAACGCTGCCGCGGGTAAAGGGGCATTTCTACAACTGGTACGACACGCGAGACAGCAGGGTTCTCGACCCGCCCTATGTCTCGTCGGTGGACAGCGGCAATCTGGCCGGCCACCTGATCGCACTGGCCAACGCCTGCGAGGACTGGGCCGCGCATTCCGGCGCGACGCCACTTCAGAGATCTCAGGGGCTGACCGATCTTCTTGATCTGGTGGAGCGTGACGCAGAGCGGCTAAAGTCCCCGCTCAGTGCCTCCTGCTCCGAGGCGATCGGATCGCTACGCGATGGCCTGAAACAGGCTGAAGTGAACTGGCCCTTCCTGCAACGCCTGGCGGCCAAGGCCGAACTTGCCACTCCGACGCCGGAGGCTATGCCCTCCCATGCCCCCCGATGGCTGTCCTTGCTTCGCGACGGCTTGGCTGAAGCCGCGACAGATGCCGCATTGAGCGAGGCCGACCATGCCGCCCTGGCCGCAGAATTGCATCGGCTGGGAGCGCAGGCCCGCAGGCTCGCAGTGGACATGGACTTCGGCTTCCTGCTCGACCCCGAGCGCAAGCTGCTGTCCATCGGCTACTCGACCCACGAGAACACTCTCGACCCTTCCTGCTATGACCTCCTGGCCTCCGAGGCGCGTCTGGCCAGTCTCTTCGCCGTCGCCAAACAGGATCTGCCGCTGCGTCACTGGTTCCGTCTGGGGCGGACGGTCACCGCAACCCGTGGCGGCGCCGTTCTCGTCTCCTGGGCCGGCTCGATATTCGAATACCTGATGCCTGGACTGGTGATGCAAGAACCCGAAGGCGGTCAGCTGGGTCACACCTGTCGACTGGTCGTCGAGAGACAGATCGCCTACGGACGGGCCCAAGGCGTCCCGTGGGGCATTTCGGAATCCGGCTTCAACGCACGGGATGTGGATTTCAACTATCAGTATTCCACCTTCGGTGTGCCGGGACTTGGGCTCAAGCGCGGGCTTGCGGGGAATCTGGTGGTCGCGCCCTATGCGACCGGGCTGGCCGCGATGCTGAATCCCGGTGCTGCACGGCGGAACTACGAGGACCTGGAGGCTATAGGTGGGCTTGGGCTCTGTGGCTTCTATGAAGCACTCGACTTCACCCCCGACCGTGTGCTGCCGGGCCGCCGCGTTGCCGTGGTGCAAAGCTACATGGCCCATCATCAGGGGATGACCATCGTGGCCATCGCCAACGCCCTGACCGGCGGCCTGATGCGCCAGAGGTTCCACCATGAACCGATGATCCATGCCAGCGAACTGCTTCTGCAGGAACGGCTTCCCCGTGATATCGACCGTGCCTTGCCGCCGGTTGAGGACGCCACGCCCCGCGGGTCCACGACATCGGAGGCGGACCGGGGCCGCCGTATCGCCGGTTGCCCGGGCGGACCCAAGGTCACCCATCTCATGTCGAATGGACGCTACGCGGTGATGCTGACCGCCACGGGCGGCAGTTACAGCCGCTGGGGCGATATCGCGCTCACCCGCTGGCGCGAGGACGCGACCCGGGATCCGCATGGCGCCATCCTCCATATCCGGAATCTCTCGGACGGCTCTGACCAGAGGTTCGGACCTGGCGCGCCGGATACCGCCGACGCGGAGGACGTGCAGTTCTTCGAGGATCACGCGACTTTCACCGCCCGGACCGGCCAGCTCGAAGCGGTGCTGGATGTTCTCGTCTCGGGCGAGGCGGATGCGGAGGTGCGACGCCTGTCGGTGACCAATGGCGGGCGCAAACCCCGGGAACTGGATGTAACGTCCTACGTCGAATTAACGCTGGCGGATCCGGCCTCCGAACAGGCGCACCCGGCCTTCTCGCGGATGTTCGTTGAGACCGAGTTTCTGCCCGAATACGGCGCGTTGATTGCGTGGCGCAGGCGGCGCAGCCCAGAGGAACCGGAAATCTGGGTGGCGCAGTTCACCGTGGTCGAGGGGACGACCGTCGCGCCGCTGCAATATGACAGTGATCGCAACAGCGCTTTCGGCCGCGATCATGATCAGACCCAACCGCAAGTCATAACCGATCCGGCGCCTCTTGCCGGGACCACTGGCACGGTGTTGGATCCGGTTTTTGCATTGCGCGACCGGCTCCTGATCGCGCCTGGGCGCACCGCCCGGATCCTGGTCTGGATGGTGGCTGCCGACAGCCGCGAAGCGCTGATGGATCTGATCGACCGGCATCACGACCGCAGCGCCTATGACCGCGCACGGACCTTGGCCTGGACCCAGGCTCAGGTGCAATTGCGCCATCTAGGCATCTCGCCGACCGAAGCCGCCGACTTCCAACGCCTGGCCGCCCCTGTCCTCTATCATGATCGCCGTTTCCGCCTGCCGTCTGCCACCTTGATACGGGGCGCCGGACGTCAATCCGGCCTTTGGCCGCTCGCGATTTCCGGCGATTTGCCGATCGTGGTGCTGCGCATCGACGATCCCGCCGATATCGGACAGGTTCGTGCCTTGCTACAGGCCCATGAGTACTGGCTGGGAAGGCAGCTTGCGGTCGATCTGGTGATCCTCAACGAGCACCCTGCCTCCTATGTCAAGGATCTGCAGACCGCCATCGACATCGCCTTGCGCAGCAGCCATTCCCGTCCCGGCGACGACACGCGACCGGTCCGGGGCGCCGTGTTTGCGCTGCGCTCCGACCTGATCGCACCAGATACGCGGGCGCTTCTCCTGGCTGCAGCGCGGGTGGTGATGCTGGCCCGGCGCGGCATGATCGGCGAACAGCTCGACACCCTTCTTGCCGATCCCGTTACGGCTGACACCATGACCGCAGACACGCGACAGATTGGCCCCGCCCCGCAACCCGCCAATGCGCTCCGACTGCGCGCGAACAGACGGGAGAGGAACGCTCCGCAGCGGGACGAGGCCAGGCCGCTGTCCGACCGCCCGGAACTCGAGTTCTTCAATGGTATAGGCGGGTTCGACCGGGAGGGGCGAGAGTATGTCATCCGCCTTGGCCCACCGGACAGTACGCCTGCCCCATGGATCAACGTGATCGCCAATCCGGACTTCGGATTCCAGGTGTCGGCCAGCGGCAGCGGTTTTACCTGGGCCGAGAACAGCCGCGACAACCAGCTAACGCCCTGGTCCAATGATGCTGTGGCAGACCCTCCGGGTGAGGCAATCTACATCCGAGACGACGACAGCGGCGTGTTGTTTTCACCGACTGCGCACCCTCTGCCGCTCTCTGCAGGGGCCGGTCCGCACATCGTGCGACACGGCTTCGGCTACAGCCAGTTCGAGCATCAGGCGAATGGCATCGACTGCGAATTGGTCCAGTTCGTGCCGCGCGCAGATCCGGTCAGGGTCTCGCGGCTGTTCCTGCGCAATACAGGGACGCAACCCCGGAGGCTAAGCGTCGTCACCTATAGCGAACCCGTCATGGGTCAATCGCGCGCCGCCTCGGCCCCGCTCCTCGTGACCTCGCACGAGCCGGAAACTGGCGCGCTTCTGGTCCAGAATCCGTGGAACACCGCCTTTCCCGGCCGGGTGATGTTCGCGGCGTTCAACGCGCCTTCCGGTCCGGCCGAGGCCTGGACAGGAGATCGCACCGAATTTCTGGGCTCGGGCGGCAGCCATGCCGATCCCGCCGCACTACGCCGGGGCGCCGTCATGTCGGGGCGGGTCGGTGCGGGGCTCGATCCCTGCCTCGCGATGATGAAGACCCTGACCCTGGCCCCTGGTGAAAGCATCGAGCTCGTCCATCTCCTTGGCCAATGCGCAGACGCGGCGGCGGTCGTCCTGCTTCTGAAAAGGCTGCGGTCCGCCGACATGCAGGCCGAACTGGCCGCGGTACAGACCTATTGGGACGACACGCTGGGCGATCTCCGGATCGAGACGCCGGACCGGGCGATGGATATCATGGTCAACGGCTGGTTGCCCTATCAGGCGCTCGCCTGCCGGATCGAGGCGCGTGCGGCCTTCTACCAGGCAAGCGGCGCCTACGGGTTCCGCGACCAGCTGCAGGACAACATGTCCTTCATGCTGACGCGCCCCGACCGCACCCGCGCGCATCTGCTGCGGGCCGCCGCCCGCCAGTTCCCGGAAGGCGACGTGCAGCACTGGTGGCTGCCGCATACCGGCCAGGGGGTGCGGACGCGTATTTCCGACGATTGCGTTTGGCTCGGCCATGCTGTCGCCGCCTATGTGACGTGTACGGGCGACAGGGCGGTTCTGGACGAACAGGTGCCCTTCCTCGAAGGACATCGCCTCGGAGAGAGCGAGTACGACGCATTCTTCCTGCCCGACGATGCAGGCCACGGCGCGTCGCTGTTCGATCACTGTGCCCTGGGACTGGACCGCGCGCTCAGCCTGACCGGGGAGCACGGTCTGCCATTGATCGGCAGCGGCGACTGGAACGACGGGATGAACCGCGTCGGCGCCGCCGGCCGCGGCGAAAGCGTCTGGCTGGGCTGGCTGCTGCTGCAGACGCTCGGCGCCTTCGTGCCGCTTGCGGAAAAGCGCGATCCGGCCCGGTCACGGCGCTGGCGCGAGCAGGCCGAAACGCTGCGCCTCTCCATGGAGACCAATACCTGGGATGGAGACTGGTACCGCCGCGCGACCTTCGATGACGGAACATGGCTGGGGGCGGCCGGCTCCCCGGCCTGTTGCATCGACTCGATCCCGCAAAGCTGGGCGGTGCTGTCCGGACAGGCAGATCCCGATCGCGCGCGGCGCGCGATGGAGTCCGTCGACTGCCTTCTGGTCGATCGCGAAAACGATCTGGCGCGGCTGTTCACGCCGCCCTTCGGGATCGGTCCCGACTCGGGCTCGCAGGACCCGGGCTACATCGCCGGCTATCCGCCGGGGCTGCGCGAGAATGGCGGGCAGTACAGCCATGCCGCGATGTGGGCCATTCTGGCTTGGGCGCGACTGGGGAATGGAGCGCGCGCTGCGGAGCTCTTCGCGATGCTCAATCCGATCAATCACGCCCGGACGCCCGAGGACGTACAGCGCTACAGGACGGAACCCTACGCCGTGGCCGCCGATGTCTATTCCGTTGCACCGCATATCGGACGCGGCGGCTGGAGCTGGTACACGGGCTCGGCCGCGTGGATGCACCGCGCGGCCGTCGAAGGTATCCTCGGCGTGACCCGGAACGGCGACCGCCTGCGGATCGCCCCCGCCATACCACCCGACTGGCCGGGGTTTTCCATGACGCTGAGGGTGGCGGGCACGTCGTGCAGGATCCGGATCGTGAGAGCGGATCATCCGAGAGCCACGCTGGATGGCCAGCCCATCACGGCCGGGCCGGTGGTGTTCCTGCCGCTCGACGGCGGGTCTCACGACCTGACCCTGACTCTCGGCCCCATCGCGTCAACTGAGGCGGCAGCCGAAATCGACAGCTCTGCGCTCCCGATCCCGCCGGACTGACTGCCTGTCCAACCGAAGCCATTCAACCGACCCGACGCCGGGTGACCGCATTGCAGCCGAAAGGCACCTAACGTGACCACGCTGACGACCTATCACAAGACCGAATACCGCTACGGCGAACCCGTTCTGCTTGGACCGCATCGCATGATGCTGCGCCCACGCGAAGCACGAGAGCTGCGGCTGGTGTCGCATGAGATCACCCTCACGCCCCATGCCGATATCACCTGGGCCCATGACGTTACGGGCAATGCGGTCGCCACGGCGCAGTTCAGTCAGCCGAGCGATCATCTGATCATCGAAAGCCGTGCAACGGTCGATCTGACCGCTGCGGTCTGGCCGGTATTCGCCATAGCGGCGGAGGCGATCAGCTTTCCCTTCCTTTATTCAGGCGACGACTGGGCCGATCTCGGCGCCCTGACGGCGCCACAATATCCTGACCCTGACGGCAGGTTTTCCAGCTGGGTCGAGGGCTTCGTCTTTCAACGCCCCACGGATACATTGTCTCTGCTCAAGGATATCGCAAACGGGGTGTCGACGCAGATCTCATATCAGGGGCGAGAGATGGAAGGGACGCAGTCGCCACTGCAAACACTTTCTCGCGGTTGGGGCTCGTGCCGTGATTTTGCGGTGTTGTTTGCCGAAGCCGCGCGCACACTCAGTTTGGGGGCGCGCATCGTTTCCGGCTACCTCTTCGATCCTGAAACGCACCTTGTCGGGTCCGAAGGGGCGGGTTCTACCCATGCCTGGGCCGAAGTCTTCATTCCCGGTGCCGGCTGGGTCGCGTTCGACCCTACAAACCGGAGCGTCGGATCAAAGAACCTCATTCCCGTGGCGGTCGCCCGTGGCATTCATCAGGTCGTCCCGGTCACCGGGAGCTTCACGGGGCGGGGAAACACCCAGCGAAGCATGACAGTCGAGGTGCGCCACGCGGTCATCGTGCACTGATCACCGCGACCCCGGTCCGCGGGGACCGATCGAGGAGCGCCCCGCGCCGGTTTTCGGGGTCGAGCGAGAACGAAAAACCACATTTTGCGCGACGTCAGGATCTCTCCGCCGTCAATGCACTGGAGACCCCGAAATGACGCAACTCCAGACCTTTGAGCCTTATCTTGCGCTCGCGCTTCTTCTGGTTCTCTTCGCAGGTTTCCTTTACGAGCGGTTCGCCCCCGAAGTGACGGCCGCTGCGGTCGCGGCGTTGTTTGCCGTTTTTGGACTGGTGCCGCAAGACACCGTTCTATCGGTCTTTTCAAATCCCGCACCGATCACCATCGCCGCAATGTTCATCCTCAGCGGCGCCCTCGTCCGCACCGGGTTGCTCGATGCACTGGCAAACCGGGTCGTCGCCGGCGCCGGCCAGCGCCCCATTGTGGCTACGGGCGTATTTCTGGCTTCGACCCTCGTGGCCTCGGCGCTCATGAACAACACACCTGTCGTCCTGGTACTGATCCCGGTCGCAATAAGACTGGCCCAAAGCCTCGGCCTCGCAGCGACGCGTCTGTTGATCCCGCTCTCTTACATGGCGGTGCTCGGCGGGACCTGCACGCTGATCGGAACCTCGACCAATCTGCTGGTCGATGGCGTTGCCAGAGAGATCGGGCTGGCGCCCTTCTCGATTCTGGAAATCACACCGGTCGGTATGGTGGCCGCGGCCACCGGAGGATTGACCCTGCTGCTACTCGGCCCGCTTCTGCTTCCCAACCGCAAGGATCAGACGGATATGGGTGCGGCAGGTGAGGC
Source organism: Salipiger thiooxidans (assembly GCF_900102075.1). Taxonomy (GTDB): domain Bacteria; phylum Pseudomonadota; class Alphaproteobacteria; order Rhodobacterales; family Rhodobacteraceae; genus Salipiger; species Salipiger thiooxidans. The sequence continues at coordinate 20,108 of NZ_FNAV01000032.1, forward strand.
GGACTTCCTGACCGAGTTGCGTCCAAAGGATGATTTCTGGGGACTAAGTCACTCCTTGGGGGATATCGATGATCTGACCCGTCCGGGAGTGACGGTGGTCGGGATACGTTCCGGTGCGGTGGTTAGGCGTGACGACGTGCTCAAACACATCCTTGCTACTGGTGACCGGCTAATAGCGGTTATCCGCACCTCCGAACTTCTGACGTTGAGAAACAGGAAAGGATGGGATGTCGGACTGCGTCAGGGACCGTCAACCAGGGAAAACTCGGAAACCACAGTCGCAGAGGCGATCGTCACACTGGCGCATCGCAACCGCGGAGTACGGATCGCGCAACTGACCATCGGGTTCAGGTATGGCATGCGTGTCCTGGGGGCACATCGCCACGGGGAAAGCCTCGGCCCCGACCTCTCGACCACGCTCCTCAGACCTGCGGACAAACTGCTACTGGAGGGAACCGACGAAAGCTACGCCCGCCTGATCGAGGCCGGAGACCTGGCTGGCGTCACGATGGCCGGAGGTCGCCCCTTTCGACGCGGCAAGGCCCCACTCGCGCTTACGGCGCTGTTTGCAGTGGTGACCCTGGCCGCCCTCGGTGTGGCGGACATCAGCCTTGTTTCCCTCGTCGCCGTGGCCTTCATCCTTGCCCTGCGCTGCATCGACAACGATGAGGCCTGGAGTTCCATCGACGCGGGCGTGCTCGTTCTGATCTTCTCGATGCTGGTGGTCGGTGCGGGGCTGCAGCACTCGGGCGCGATTGCCCTGATCGTCAGTGCCATTGCGCCGCCGCTTGCGGACATGCCCCCGATCGTCGCTCTGGCAGCGGTCTATCTGCTTGCGTCAATCTTGACCGAGGCGGTCACCAACAGCGCGGTCGCGGTCGTCGTGACCCCTCTGGCGATCGGACTGGCAGACCAGATCGGGGTTGATCCACGCCCCTTCGTTGTCGCAGTCATGTTCGGAGCGAGCGCAAGCTTCGCGACCCCGATCGGCTATCAGACCAACACACTGGTCTATGGTGCGGGCAACTACAAGTTCATGGACTTCATCAAGATCGGCCTGCCGATGAACATCATCGTGGGGGCCGCCGCAGTCCTAGCAATTCCGATGTTCTTTCCCTTCTAAATCAGCCGATGAAAGGGCACTGTCAAGTTGCCGGGCACTCCAGATGGCGGTAGCCTGATCTCATCCTGAACGTCGAAGACTTGTCCCGGATCAAAGGTTTCCGCTTCCCGCGAAGCGTCATCAGCTATGCCGTTTGGGCGTATCACCGTTTCGCCCTGAGCCTGCGCGACGTCGAGGATCTCCTGGCTGAGCGCGGCGTCACGGTTTCCTATGAGACGATCCGCGGCTGGGTTGGCCGCTTTGGCCATCAATTTGCCGCAAGCATCCGGCGGGGCCGTCCGGCTCCTGCGGACAAATGGTATCTCGACGAGGTCGTCATCCGGATGAACGGCAAGGCCCATTGGCTGTGGCGTGCGGTGGACGCGAACGGCGACGTTCTCGATATCCTTATCCAGCCGCGGCGGAACAAGGATGCTGCAAAGCGCTTCTTTCTCAAGCTTTTTCGGCGCTGGGGCATGCTACGTGTCCTGTTGACCGACAAACTCGGTTCATACGCGGCGGCGAAAGCCGAAATCGCGCCGGGCGTCGACCACCGCCAGCACAAGGGACTCAACAGCCGTTCCGAAGCCAGCCATCGCCATACGAGGCGCCGCGAAAAGATCATCGGCCGGTTCAAGTCACCCGGCCATGCCCAGCTGTTCCTCTCGGTTCATGATCAGGCGGCCGCGTTGTTCAGGCCAAAGCGCCATCGTCTCTCCGCCAAGTCCTACCGCCACGCCCGGTCAGATGCCTTCGATCTGTGGGACGAATACACCGCCAAGCTCACCGCCTGAAAAGCGGCCTAAGCAGCCGTCGTTGGGAAACGGATGACAACCTGACAAAGCCGTTCCAATGAGCCGAAATCTTCTTCTCGTCTTGATCGGAGTCCTCGCGGTCTGCCTCATCGGCGCAGGCTATTTTTACTATCAGGAACGCCAAAGCGGCATCGACATCGAGATCAACGAGCATGGCGTGACCATCGAGGGGAACTGAAACGACCTCTTACCGACAATACCACCATCGGAGCGTCTTGCATGACGAGCGCGCCCCACCAAAGGAGAAATCGCTATGTCACTCGGTACGATCCTGATTATCATTCTTGTCATTTTTCTGCTCGGCGGGTTCAGCGGGCGCTTCGGCGGCTATGGCTACGGCTTCGGTCATGCCGGAACCGGTGTTCTTGGCACGATTCTGATCATCGTGGTCATCCTGATGCTGCTGGGTCGCATCTGACGGCAGGCAAATACAGCACGACTTTAACGGAGAAGTGGCCCTTTCTGATCCATGTAAGACAATTCGAACCCGGCGAAATTGACCAGTTGATCATAATTGTCGAACGCGACGAACCCGTCCCGAAACGTGACCATTTCTGCTTCGCGCAACTGCCTCAACACCCGGTTGACGTGGACGGCACTCAGCCCAAGCGCGTCAGCCAGAAGGTATTGCGTCAGCGGACAGGCATAGCCGCCCTTGCTCCCCAATCCGACCAAGGCAAGCCTGGCACCAAGCTCCAGCAGGAAATGCGCCATGCGTTCGGCCGCATCGCGGCGTCCCAAATCCACCAGATGCTCGACCACCATCGCCTCGTCGCGGGACGCGGCCCACAAAACCGCGGTGGCCAGCCGGGGCGTTTGCGCAAATGCGTTCAGAAGGTCGGTGACAAGGATTTCCGTCACCTCAACGTCCGTCACGGGCTCAATGCTGTGATCCGACACGTTCAAAAGCACACTGCGAAGCCCGAGGAAATCGCCGGGGATCTGGAAATCCACGATCTGCCGCTGACCATCCTCAAGAAGCTTGTAGGAACAGGCCCAGCCAGAGGCGAGGATATAGGCGGCCTGATCCGATTGCCCCTGATGGACAAGATCGCGTCCCGCCACGAACGTACGTCGGCGCTTGTGCAAGGACGCAAGCACCGACAATTCGGGGTCTGACAGGGCGACGAATGCGCCAAGCTTGCGGACAAGCGGTGTGTTGTCGATCATCTGTCCCTCTTCGGCAGTCGGCGAAGACCTAGCAAAAGAAATCGCCCGTGGGACTGATGTCCATCAGCACAGCATAGCAGATTCCTTGCAAGTCTGCTTCGCAAGCAGCACGCGTACCTCCCGCGTCGCACTTGGCGGAAAGGTCAACACCCCATGACGGACGACCAAATGTATTCAGGAATGGCCGCGCTTACCATCTGCGAAGCCCTGCTTCTCGCGCTGAATGACGCACAGATTTTGCCCGAGAAAGAAATTATGGGTGTCCTCACGGATGCTGCTGCAACCCATGAGAACGCGATAGGGTCCGAAGCTGATGCCGTAAAGCACCGCGCAGCTGCGGCACTGATCCGTCGGATCATCGCCGGAGGGAATTCAGTCCGACGAGCGTGACTTCGGTGGGCACAGTTTTCCAGCGAAGTTTGCAAATTGCTGAAAGACTGACATCAATCAGCGTTCTGGAGGAACGGGGGGGCGTAAAGGTAATCCAGAAGTCCCTGCACAAGTACGCCACGCAGACTGGTGCGCAAGTCCCTTCCACGCGGGGCACCATTTTTGACAGATGTAAGAACGCGCTATGCCTCGCTCTCGTCCTACCACCACACCGGCGCAAGCTTTCCTTGTCATGCTCAGCATACTGAAACGCGGCGTCACGGACGTGCCGGGTTCAAGCCCCGTCGGAGGATAAATTGGCAGGACCAGCACCCGGCACCATAGTCCTGCGGGGCGATGTGAATTTGGCAAGCCTTGCCTCGACGCGGGCAATCCTCGGGTGCGAGGGAACTATCAAGGCGTTCGATTTGTCGGGCGTTGGCGTGCTCGATACGGCTGGTGCCTGGCTGCTTGCCTCATGCCGCAATGCCGCGGCCCTCAGGGGCGAGACGATTGCCGTAATCGGGGCCAGTCCAGCACAGACCCTGCTGCTTAAGACGGTGACAGACGCTATGGCGGACGCTGTTAAAGTCCACCAACCGCGCGGCCTACATCATGCAATGGGAGATGGTTTAGTCGGACTGGGTGAAGCCGTCAGCAAAAAGGTCTCAAGCATAGCTGAAAGCCTTGGATTTCTGGGCCTTGTCATGGCCCAGTTCGGGTGGACGGTCCTGCATCCATCGCGGCTGCGCCTGACAGCTCTGGTTCATCACATGCACCTGGCCGGGCTGAATGCAGTGCCCATTGTGGTCCTGATGGGCTTCCTCATCGGCATCGTACTGTCATTCCAGGGTGCCTCGCAGCTAAAACAATTCGGTGCCGAGGTTTACGTCGTCGACCTGATCGCTATTTCGATCCTGCGAGAACTTGGGATCCTGCTGACCGCGGTCATCGTGGCGGGGCGATCTGCATCGGCATTTACGGCGACCATCGGGTCGATGAAAATGCGCGAGGAAATCGATGCGATGCGCGTTCTCGGACTTGATCCGATCGAGCTGCTGGTGCTGCCCCGTGTCTTGGCATTGGTGATCTTGCTGCCGCTACTTGGGTTCATCGCCGACATGGCTGGACTGGTTGGTGGAGCGTTGATGGCCTGGATCGAGTTGGGCATTTCGCCCGGCATGTTGCGCACCCAGCTGTTGAACAATACCGACGTGTCGCACCTGTTGATTGGTCTGGCCAAGGCACCAGTCTTTGCGGTGATCATCGGTGTTGTCGGCTGCCATCAGGGGATGCAGGTCAAGGGCGACACCGAATCGCTGGGCAACAGAACCTCACGATCGGTCGTGGCCGCGATCTTTCTGGTCATTGTCGTGGATGCAATGTTCTCAATCTTCTTTGCTGTCTGGGGGATTTGATGAACCTGGAGCCGATCATCACGATCCGCGGGTTAGTTAACCGGTTCGGCACGACTGCGGTTCATGATGGCCTGGACCTCGATGTTTTCCGGGGCGAGGTTCTGGGCGTGGTAGGGGCCTCTGGTAGTGGTAAATCCGTGCTACTACGCACCATTGTCGGCTTGCAGGTCCCAAACGCTGGTCATATCTCGGTTCTGGGCACTGACGTGCTAACAGCCGATCCGGAGCACCTGCGCACAGTGCAGAACCGCTGGGGCGTCATGTTTCAGGGCGGCGCGCTGTTTTCGTCCCTTACCGTGCGCGAAAACGTGGCGGCCCCCATGCGAGAGCGGCTTGGCGTCGATGCCCGAACCCGTAATGCGCTGGCCGATCTGCGGATCGCGATGGTGGGTCTGCCCGTCTCTGCGGGGGATAAATCACCATCCGAGCTTTCGGGAGGGATGCGCAAACGAGCCGGGCTGGCACGCGCGCTGTCGCTCGATCCCGAAATCCTGTTTCTGGACGAACCCACCGCCGGTCTCGATCCTATTGGCGCGACGGAATTCGATGAGCTGATCAAGGCGCTGCAACAGGCTCTGGGGCTGACGGTCTTTCTGGTCACTCATGATCTCGATACGTTGCACGCGACCTGCGACCGCATCGCTGTTCTGGCCGAACGCAAGGTCATGGTCACCGGTACGATGGCTGAAATGCGCCTTGTTGATCAGCCTTGGATACATGCCTATTTCAACGGACCTCGCGCCCACGCCGCCCAACCAATGTCCGTGGCAACCTGATGGAAACGCGCGCCAGATACCTGCTGGTCGGGCTTTTCACGATTGTTGGCCTTGTTGCAGTGATGGGATTTACTCTTTGGCTGGCAAAGGTCCAGATCGATCGGACCTACGCGCAATATGACATCGTTTTCGACTCTGTCGCGGGTCTTGGGCAGGCAAGCACCGTTCGATACAATGGAGTTGAGGTTGGCAAAGTGTTGTCAATCGCACTCGACCGTGATGATCCGGCGCTGGTCCGGGTCAGGATCGAGATCTATGCCAGTACCCCGGTGCGCGAAGACACTTTGGCCACACTGTCATCGCAGGGCGTGACCGGCGTGTCGTTTGTCGCATTGGCGGGAGGGCGCGCTGATGCCGAGCCCATTGGCGTCGTACCGCCTGCCGATGTATCGCTGATTCCTTCGGAACCCTCAGCATTTCAGAACCTTCTGACAGATGCCCCGGATGTCCTGGCCGAGGCGATCCTGCTGATGCGCGATATCCGGTCGTTCACCACGCCGGAAAACGGGGCCGCAATCACCGCAATCCTGCGCAACGTCGAAACTGCTACCGCGAGAATCGACGCCATGGCGACGCGCACCGAATCCGTGATGGCCTCGGCCGAGGTAACGATGGCAAATGCCAGTGCTACCCTTGTCGACCTTCAGGCGCTCATCGCCAGTGCCGATGGCGTTCTTGTCGATGATCTTCCAGCCATCACGGACCAGCTGGGCGCGGCAGTCGACAGGCTGGGCCGCTCGGCCGCCGGGTTTGAAACCTTTGCCAATAACGGGCTGCCGCAGTTCAGCGCCCTTGCCACAGAGGCACGCGCCATGGTGGCACATATCAATGCATTGACCTCCCGGATCGCGAGCGATCCAGGGCGTTTCCTGCTGGGCAATCAGACCCCTACATACAGGAATTGATACCATGGAACTGATCCGAAAAGTCATCGCTGTCCTCGCCCTATCTTTCCTGTCGAGCTGCGGCGCGCTGACAGCCATATCCGACGCCAGCGCACCGTTGGATGACTACACCTTGTCTCCCGCGGTGTCCGCATCTGCGGCCCGGTCCGGCCGTGCACATCTGGTGGTCGAACTGCCCGTGTCGGCGGGGGTCCTAGCGACAGATCGGATCCTGATCAAACCGCTGCCATTTCAGGCCCAGTACCTTCCAGGTGCACCGTGGTCGGAACCAGCGCCGGCGCTCGTCCAATCACTGTTGGTCGCGTCGTTTCAGAACCTCGGGGGCTTTGGTCTGGTGGGGCGAACAGGTGTAGGGCTGATGCCAGACTATACGCTGATGACCGATCTACAGGCGTTTCAGGCAGAACCGGGAGGGCTCGACACAGAGCCGTTCGTTGTCCGCATTAGCGCCATGTTGACGCTTATCCGTGAATCCGACCGGAGAATCGTAGCCTCTCGCCGGTTTATCGTCACGTCGCCGGTTCAGACGGATGACACTTTGGCTTTGGTGCGGGGCTTTGACAATGCTATGCGATCAGTCCTGCTCGAGGCGGTGCTTTGGACCACTGCGCAGACAAGGTAAGGTTCTGGTCTCGAGAGCTTCCACAACGCTGCAAAAATTAAAAAATAGGCCATCTGTGTATGGTCGCGCACCAAGTGCACTCGCTTGTGCAAAGGAGCGCACTGTATGACAACATGCAGGCGTTACCGATGCCATTTCAAGGGAAACTCACCTTCGCGAATCTACGCTTCAACGACCGCGGGTCTTCAGTTGGTGGTGGCCCACATCCGATACCGCCCCTGCCGGTCACCTCGCGGATAAGGCCTCGCGTTTCCATCCAGGCTAGGTTGCGCTGGACGGCGGCACGGCTAGCACCGGTCAGGGTCTCAGCCATTGGGGCGGAGACTAGGGGCCAATCAGTCATGATCCGGCCCCTTTGAAGTGGTCCACCCACAAAGCCTGAAATCCGATAGGATTTCGGCGAACAGGAGGACGACAGAATGGCTGGAAAGCGAGAGAAGCCTGAAGACATTGTCACCAAGCTACGCCAGGTCGAGGTTTTGCACGGCCAAGGCCTGTCGATGGCCGATGCGGTGCGGCAGATCGGGATATCGCAGGATACGTTCTACCGGTGGCGGAAGCAGTATGGTGGGATGAACCGGGCACAGTTGTCGCGGCTGAAGGACCTCGAGAAGAAAAACCTGAGGCTGCGGCGGGCGGTATCTGACCTGACGCTTGAGAAGCTGATCCTGACCGAGGCTGCTCAGGGAAACTTCTGAGCCCTTCGCGCCGCCGCGAGTGCGTGGAGCATGTGTGCCAGACACTCGGCATCTCCGAACGCCGGGCCTGCCGGGTGCTTGGGCAGCACCGCTCCACGCAGCGCAAGCCACCACAGGGCCGGGAAGATGAGGCGCGGCTGACCGCCGACGTCATCGAGCTGGCCCGGGAGTATGGCCGCTACGGCTACCGCCGGGTCGCGGCGCTGCTGCGCCGGGCTGGCTGGCAGGTGAACCACAAGCGGGTGGCGCGCATTTGGCGGCGCGAAGGGCTCAAGGTCCCACACAAGCAAAAGAAACGCGGCCGGCTCTGGCTGGCCCCTCTCGTGACATCACTTCGTGATGCACTGTCGGGCAGTGGACGGCTCCTGCGTGCGGCTGAAGCCGGAGCATCCCAACCACGTCTGTTCGTCTTCATCTTCGTCATCTTCGGTTGCGCGCAGGAAGGCATCCGCAAATTCGGCAGGTGCTGCACCGGCTCTGTTGCACCAATCGGCTGAACGCCGAGGTTCCCCTTTTCCCAGACGGACTTATCCTACAGCTTCCGTGACGGGTATGCCGAGCGCGGTGTAGCCGTTCAGGACGACGATGCGGACTTGGAGCTCGGCGACCTGTCGGTCGAAGTCCCGTGCCATGAGCCGCTGGCCCAGCAGTTTCACACAATGCATCTTGGTCTCGACGCGGCTCCTGCGGTGGTATCCGCTCCATCGTCGCCAGAGGGCCCGGCCGAGGTATTTCGCGGCGCGCAGGGCCTCGTCTCGGGCGGCCGCGCCAGCTTGATCACCTTCCACGG
>NZ_FNAV01000018.1 GCF_900102075.1 Salipiger thiooxidans
ATCGCCGAAAACGACTACGGCGCCCTCGGGGACACCTCCACACTCGCCGACCCCTCCGTCGTCGACGACCTCATCGAAAACCGCGCAAACAAGGGCTAAACCCGCCCTCTAGGACCAAAGAACGGCCGCCTTCGGGCGGCCGTTCCGCGTTCCCGCCCCCCCCGCGCGGCTCGCAAGGATGCATTTACCAAGCAGGTGAAAAACGCTGAAAATTCTCCGGACGCCGGTGCCGACCGCGGTTTCCTGTGGTAGCCTTGATCCGTGGGGGCACAGTATCTGATGGAGCAGTTCCATGCAGTTCCCAGGTGTTTCCCCCGCGGTGGCACCTTTGGCCACCGGGCATCCACAGGGCCTTCCCGCGGTTCCCGACGGACCTCCCGTCGAAACCAAGGTGCAGCCCGTGGCGGAGCAGGCGCAGTCGCGCAATGATCCGGGGACCGGCGGCCAGCCGCCGACCAACTTCTGGAGAGGCCTCGCCGGCCTTCCGGACCCGTCCAAGCATGTGGCCCCACCCTCGATCATGCAGATCAAGATCTCGGCAATCCTCGAGAAACAGGCCGAAAAACTGCTCGACGAGGCGCGAAAGGCCGAGGCACAGGCCGCGTCCACGGGCAGCGAGCCCGCGGAAGAGACGCAGGACACCGCCGAGGCCGATCGGCGCCCGCGGCTTCCCGGCTCTGCCGAGGCCGAACCCGAGGATCGCCCGGAACAGCCCGACGCCCCTCGGGTCGAGGCAGACACCCTCCCGCGGCCCTACGGCGAGCAGGGCAGCTACCCGCGCGACAACGTTTTCGCACCGCTCCCATAGGCCTGCCAGCCCAGGGTGCGGTGCCCCTCGCGACCGATTCGTCTGGGTGCCACGAGAGTTTCCCGGCCCGCGTGCATGCGGTTTCGCCGGATCATGACCCCGCGTCAAAAATGCCCTTTGACATATGCTTTTCCCGGCTCAGCTTGCTTTTCATGCGCAAAGGCTTGGCCTATAAGCGCGCAATCAATGGGCCGGAAAACAATGGGCCCGTCTTGTTACCGGCGAGGATTGCATGAGCAAAGACACCCACGAAGCCGACGTGGCCTTCATCAAGGCCCTGGCCGAGCTGCTCCGGGATAACGACCTGACCGAGCTTCAAGTCAAGCGGGACTACGGCGAGGATGACAGCCTCAACGTCCGCGTGAGCCGCGTCCAGCCGCAGGCCGCCCCCGCCCCGGCGCAATACGCGGTCCCGGCTGCGCCCATGGCCGCAGCCCCCGCAGCTGCCCCGGCCCCGGCCGCGGAAGCCGCCCCCGAGGACCCCGCAGCGCATCCCGGCGCCGTGACCTCGCCGATGGTCGGCACGGTCTACATGCAGCCGGAACCCGGCGCACCGTCGTTCATCGCGGTCGGACAGCAGGTGCGCGAGGGCGACACGCTGGTGATCGTCGAGGCGATGAAGACCATGAACCACATCCCCGCACCGCGCGCTGGCACCGTGAAGCGCATCCTCGTCGAGGACGGCGCTCCAGTCGAATACGGCGCGCCGCTGGTCATCCTCGAGTAAGGGGCGGACCATGTTCGACAAGATCCTCATCGCCAACCGAGGCGAGATCGCGCTGCGCGTCATACGCGCCTGCCGCGAAATGGGCATCAGCACCGTGGCCGTTCATTCGACCGCAGATGCCGACGCCATGCACGTGCGCATGGCCGACGAGACCATCTGCATCGGCCCCGCGCCCTCGACCGACAGCTACCTGTCGCCGCTCGCCATCATCTCGGCCTGCGAAGTGACCGGCGCCCAGGCGATCCACCCGGGCTACGGTTTCCTCTCCGAGAACGCACGCTTCGTGCAGATGGTCGAGGACCACGACCTCACCTTCATCGGCCCCTCGGCCGAGCACATCCGCGTCATGGGCGACAAGATCACCGCCAAGGACACGATGAAGGCGCTCGGCGTGCCCTGCGTGCCCGGCTCTGACGGCGGCGTTCCCGACGTCGACTCGGCCAAGAAGATCGGCGCCGAATTCGGCTACCCGGTGATCATCAAGGCCACCGCCGGCGGTGGCGGTCGCGGCATGAAGGTCGCCACCAGCGAAGCCGAGATGGAGCGCGCCTTCCAGACCGCGCGGGCCGAGGCCAAGGCGGCCTTCGGCAACGACGAGGTCTACATCGAGAAGTACCTTCAGAAGCCGCGCCACATCGAGATCCAGGTCTTCGGCGACGGCAAGGGCAACGCGGTGCACCTCGGCGAGCGCGACTGCTCGCTGCAGCGCCGCCACCAGAAGGTCTTCGAAGAGGCACCCGGCCCCTGCATCACCGAGGAAGAGCGCAACCGCATCGGTGCGACCTGCGCCAAGGCGGTCGCCGACCTGAATTACTCGGGCGCGGGCACCGTCGAGTTCCTCTATGAGGACGGTGAGTTCTACTTCATCGAGATGAACACCCGCCTGCAGGTGGAGCACCCGGTGACCGAGGCGATCTTCGGCGTGGACCTGGTGCGCGAACAGATCCGCGTGGCCGAGGGCTACCCGCTGTCGTTCACCCAGGAAGACCTGACCATCGACGGCCACGCCATCGAGGTCCGGATCAACGCCGAACGGCTGCCGAACTTCACCCCCTGCCCCGGCAAGATCACCCAGTATCACGCGCCGGGCGGACTTGGCGTGCGGATGGATTCCGCGCTCTATCAGGGCTATTCGATCCCGCCCTACTACGACAGCCTCATCGGCAAGCTGATCGTCAAGGGGCGCGATCGGAACGAGGCGCTGGCACGGCTCGACCGGGCCCTGGGCGAGCTGATCGTGGACGGGGTGGACACCACAATCCCGCTCTTCCACGCGCTTCTCGGGCAGGAAGACATCCTCGCGGGCAACTACAACATTCACTGGCTCGAGAAGTGGCTGGCAACGGACCCGTTCTCGGCCAAATGACACGGGCGAACCGCGGATACACGCCGCGGGCGCTCACGGAGTGCCGGGGATGAGCATCACCCCGGAGCTCCTGCTTCAGGCCTATCGCTCGGGCATCTTCCCGATGGCCGAGCACCGCGACGACCCGGAGCTGTTCTGGGTCGATCCGCGGCGGCGGGGGATCCTGCCGATCCGGGGGCTGCACATCTCGCGCAGCATGGCCCGCAGACTTCGCCGCGACGACTACCGGATCACCGTCGACGCGGATTTCGCCGGTGTCATCGACGGCTGCGCCGACCGGCGCGAGACCTGGATCAACCAGGAGATCCGCGCCCTCTTCCTTGAACTGCACGAGCGCGGCCTTGCCCATTCGCTCGAGGTCTGGATGGACGACAAGCTTGCCGGCGGAATCTACGGGCTAGAGATCGGGGCGGCCTTCTGCGGTGAGTCTATGTTCTCGCGCCGCCGCGATGCGTCGAAGATCGCGCTGTGCTGGATGCTCGACCTGCTGCGCGAGGCCGGGTTCACGCTGTTCGACACCCAGTTCCTGACCGAGCATCTCGCGTCGATGGGCGGCATCGAGATCACCCGCACGGACTACCGCGCGCGGTTGCAGGATGCGTTGACGAGAACGGCGGATTTCAGCGGGACGCCGCTTGCGCGGTCAGGTCACGAGCTGGTGCAGCGCAACACCCAGACGTCGTAGCGCTGGTGATCCATCGCGTTGAGCGCCGGGGACGAGGCCACCATCCAGCCGCGGAACGCCGGGTCCGGGTGCCCGGCCTCGCGCACGGTGAGGAAGGCGAAGGCGTCGCCCGCCTGGTTGCCGACCGGGTAGCGGCATTCAGCGAGGGAAATCTCGATACGCCCGAACTGCGCGGTCTGGCCGGTCCCGAGCTCGATGTCCGAGGCGCGCCCCGTGAGCTTGTCGAGCCCGCGCAGCACGGCGCCGGAGCCACTGCTGGTTGCCTCCTGCGCAGAAAGCGCCGTCGCCGAGAGGCAGAGGGAAAGCGCAAGCGCGCGGATCATTCGTTGCCCCCGGCCACGTATTTCAGCAGTAGCGAGATCAGGCTGACCGAGCCCTGCGTGTCGAGGATCTCGTCGCCGGCCTCGTAGTAAAACATCGAACCGCCGGGGCTGATCTCGACGAAATTGCCGCCCAGCAGCCCTTCGGACGAGATCACGATGGCGCTGTCGTCGGGGATCTGGACCCCGTCCTGAACGCTCAGCGCCATGTCGGCGCGGTAGGTCTCGGGGTTGAGCGAGATGCCGGTCACGGTGCCGACCTTCACGCCCGCGAGCCGCACGTCGCTGCCCGCCGTGATCCCCTCGAGCGAGCGGAAGCTGGCGGTGAGCGGGTAGCCGTGCTCGGTCAGGCTGAACCCGGTGCTCGTCACGGCATAGGCGCCGAAAGCGATGGCCGCCGCCAGCACTGCGCCGCCGACCAGCACCTCTGTCGTGGAAGTCGTCATCAGGTTATTCCGGGCTCCAGGCCTCGTAGTCCGAGCGCGGCATCGGCTTGGGCTGGCGGATCGACCCGCGCGGCGCATAGGCCAGCGCCGTGCCGGTCAGGTTCTCGATATGGGGCTTCTCCCACGACTTGTGCGCCAGCGGCTTGTCCGTCGGCAGGTCGTCGTAGGTGTGGTGCAGCCAGCCGTGCCAGTCGGCGTTGACCCGGCTCGCCTCGATCTCGCCGTTGTAGATGACCCAGCGGCGGCTGCCGTCCTTGTTCTGGTAGAAGGTGTTGCCCTGCTCATCCTCGCCGACCCGCTGGCCGTGGCGGCTGCTCCAGATCAGCGTGTTGAGCGTCGCACCGTTCCACCAGGTTACGGCCTTCAGGAGCGAGTTCAGAATGCCCATGGACGACTCCTCGAGTATCTTCCTGTTTCGCTTATGGCGAATTGCGGCCCCCGCGTCCAGCGCGGGGCACTGCAAAAGCCTGCGATTACGCGGCGGGAGCCAGCGTGGTGAGCTCAATCTCGATCCGGTATTTCGGGTCGATCAGGTTGCACTCGATCATCGTGCTGACGGGCGGGTTCGCCCCGAAGGTCTCGACGAGGATCGGCCAGCAGGGCTCGAACTCGGCCGCGTCTGGCAGGTAGTAGGTCACCCGCACCGCGTCGGCAAAGCTGGCGCCCGCCTCAGCCAGCGCCTTGCCGATGGTCTCGAGCGCCGAGCGGCACTGGTCCTCGACCGTGTCACCCTGCCCGACCGTGCCGGCGACATGCACGAAGCCGCCGGCGACGACGGCGCGGCAATAGCCGATCTTGGCCTCGAAGGGGCTGCCCGTGTGGATTCTCTTGATGGTCATGTGGTCCTCGCATGAAAAAGGCGGGGGACTGCCCCCGCCTCTCGAAATTCCCTGCGCCGGGGCTCAGCCCGCTGAGGCGCCTTCCTTCTTCTGGTCGGCGTAGATCATCAGCGGCTTGGCCTCCGAGGTCACGGCCTCTTCGTTCACCACAACCTCGGTCACGTCGTCCATGCCCGGCAGCTCGAACATGGTGTCGAGCAGGATGCCTTCGAGGATCGACCGCAGGCCACGGGCGCCGGTCTTCCGCTCGATGGCGCGCTTGGCGATGGCCGAGAGCGCGTCATCGGTGAAGCTGAGCTGCGTGTCCTCCATCTCGAAGAGGCGCTGGTACTGCTTCACCAGCGCGTTCTTCGGCTGGGTCAGAATCGTCACGAGCGCGTCCTCGTCGAGGTCCTCGAGCGTCGCGATGACCGGCAGACGGCCGACGAATTCCGGGATCAGGCCGAACTTCAGCAGATCCTCGGGCTCGAGATCCTTGAACACCTCGCCGGTGCCGCGCTCATCGGGCTCGCGCACATCGGCGCCGAAGCCCATGGCCGATCCCTTGCCGCGCTGCGCGATGATCCGGTCGAGACCGGCGAAGGCGCCACCGCAGATGAACAGGATGTTCGTGGTGTCCACCTGCAGGAATTCCTGCTGCGGATGCTTGCGGCCGCCCTGCGGGGGAACGCTCGCCACGGTGCCTTCCATCAGCTTCAGAAGCGCCTGCTGAACGCCCTCGCCCGACACGTCGCGGGTGATCGAGGGGTTCTCGGACTTGCGGGTGATCTTGTCGACCTCGTCGATGTAGACGATGCCGCGCTGCGCCCGCTCGACGTTGTACTCGCTGGCCTGAAGCAGCTTCAGGATGATGTTCTCGACGTCCTCGCCGACATAGCCCGCCTCGGTCAGGGTCGTGGCGTCGGCCATGGTGAAGGGCACGTCGAGGATGCGCGCCAGCGTCTGCGCCAGCAGCGTCTTGCCGCAGCCGGTCGGGCCGATCAGCAGGATGTTCGACTTCGCAAGCTCGATGTCCGAGGACTTCTGCGAGTGGTTGAGCCGCTTGTAGTGGTTGTGCACCGCCACCGAGAGCACGCGCTTCGCCATCATCTGGCCGATCACGTAGTCGTCGAGCACATCGCAGATCTCACGCGGGGAAGGCACGCCCTCGGAAGACTTCAGGCCAGCGCCCTTGGTCTCTTCGCGGATGATGTCCATGCAAAGCTCGACGCATTCGTCGCAAATGAAGACCGTCGGCCCGGCGATGAGTTTCCGCACCTCGTGCTGGCTCTTGCCGCAGAAGCTGCAATAGAGTGTGTTCTTGCTGTCGCCGCCGGAGTTCGTCGCCATGTCACACCTTTCGGGGCCTGTTTCTCTCTAGGCTGAACCGGAGTGCCAGCCAAAGGCCCATCGTCTTCGCCAATTCCGCAAAGCTTAGGGCACAGCCCTGCGCTCTACAATCCGAAAAACGCCCCGCCGCGCCGTGGCGGCGGGGCGCCTGATCACGATTTGCTCGCTTCCGCGGCACCGCGGCTTTCGACGATCTCGTCGATGAGGCCCCATTCCTTGGCATCCTCGGGCGACATGAAGTTGTCACGCTCGAGCGCTGCCTCGACCTTTTCGAGGGTCTGGCCGGTGTGACGCACGTAGATTTCGTTGAGGCGGCGCTTCAGCTTCAGCGTCTCCTCGGCGTGAATCATGATGTCGGTGGCCTGGCCCTGGTAGCCGCCCGAGGGCTGGTGGACCATGATGCGGCTGTTGGGCAGCGAGAAGCGCATGCCCGCCTCGCCCGCGGTCAGCAGCAGCGACCCCATGGAGGCGGCCTGGCCGATCACCAGCGTCGAGATCTTGGGCTTGATGTACTGCATGGTGTCGTAGATCGAGAGCCCCGACGTCACGACGCCGCCCGGGCTGTTGATGTACATCGAGATTTCCTTGGCCGGGTTCTCGGCCTCGAGGTGCAGAAGCTGCGCTACGATGAGGCTCGACATGCCGTCGTGCACCGGCCCGGAGACGAAGATGATCCGCTCCTTCAGCAAGCGCGAGAAGATGTCGTAGGCACGTTCGCCGCGGCTGGTCTGCTCGACCACCATGGGAACGAGCGTGTTCATATAGGTGTCAAAGGGGTCTTTCATGTCGCCTGCCTGCTTTCGTCCTGAAATGCCTATCCTGTCGGTCTTAACAGATTCTTAGTATCGCCCCCCCGGAGCCGCAAGGGTCTGCCCGCGTTTTGGCATGTCGCCTCAGCCGTCGCCCCACTCCTGCGGGGTCGCGCAGGCGTGCCGCGCGCATTCCATCTCGAGCACCACCTGGTGGATCCCGAAGCGCGTTTCCATGCGCTCCTTCACGGCGCCCTTGATGGCGTCGGCCCGGGCCCAGGCGCCCTCGTCGACCACCAGATGGGCCTGCAGCGCGGCGCGGCGTTCATCGATCTGCCACAGGTGGGCCTTGTGCAGGCCGCCCACGCCCTCGATCTTGAGCACCTCGTCGATGACCTCGCGCGGCGCGAGGTCCGGCGGGCTGCCCAGCATGAGGATGCGGATGACGCTGCCGATCTCGGCGAAGGCCATCCACAGGATGTAGCCGGCGATGAGCAGCGTCACCGCGGGATCGACCCAGGTCCAGCCGAAGAGCAGGATCACCGTGCCCGCGACGATCACCGCGACCGAGCCCAGCGCGTCGGCGACGTTGTGCAGGAAGGCCGCGCGGATGTTGACGCTGTCCTTCGACATGCTCCAGGTCAGCAGCGCGGTGACGAGGTCGACGACCAGCGCGACGCCCGCGATGATGACCACGATCCAGCCGCGGACCGGCTCGGGCTCGAGGAAACGCATCACCGCCTCGGCCACGAGGTAGACCCCGATCACGATGAGCGTGGTGTAATTGACGAGCGCCGCCACCACCTCGGCCCGGGCATAGCCGAAGGGCATTTCGGCGCTGGCCGGGCGTCGGGCGATGCGGCGGGCCACCGCCGCGATCACCAGCGAGATGGCGTCCGAGAAATTGTGGAGCGCATCCGCGATCATCGCGAGGCTGCCCGAGACGATGCCCCCCGCCACCTGTGCCACGGTGAGCAGCAGGTTGACCGCGATCGCCCCGATCAGGCGCCCGTCCCCTGCGGCCGGATCGACATGGTGGTGGTGATGGTGGTGATCGTGTGGCATCGGCTTGGGCTTTCGGGGCGACCTTCGGGGAACGGGCGCAGAGCGCAGCCCGCGCGGCGCGGCATCCGCAGATGCGGCGTGTCCGCCCAGAAAGTGCCGCCGGCCCTGGAAAGGTCAAGCCCAAGCGATGCCGCAGGCCGGTCACGGTGCGCCCGGCCGCACGGTGACCGAGAACGGTGCCCTCGCATACCACGGGCGCCGCCCGAAATGCCGGTCCCATGCCCGCTCGGTCCCGGTCTGCCAGCGCGCGCCGACGTCGTCGGAGACCGGCCTCACCCGCATCTCCGCCTCGCCGAGGCAGGGGTCGAGCAGAAGCCCGGTCTGCAGCGGCTGCCCGGTGCGGGTGACCACGACGGCGCTGTGGTCGACGGGCATCATGTTGCGCATCGGCGAGGAGGCGAGATGGATGTCGAGCGTGCGGGAGCGCTCGGCCGCGAGCCGCCACTGCAGGGCGAAGGCGCGAGTGTGGCAGGTCCGCGGATTGGCGAAGGTCACCGAGTTTCCGGTCGGGGTGAAACCCGGCGCGGGCAGCGGCACCAGCGCATCGCCCGCGGCGGTGCTGCGGGTCGGGGGCCCGTAGATCAGGTCGGCGAGCCGCATCGCCTCGGCCCGGTCGACGCCCGGCCCCAGCGCCATGACGCCCGAGACCAGTGTATCGCGCCGCGACATTGTCGGGGCCTGCGCCGGCGGGGCGCAGGCAAGGAGGACGACGAGCAGAAGTAGGGCACCGATGGGGCTTCGCATGCGCAAGCCTCGCACATGGGCTCCCAACAGGCAGTTAACGTGTGCCCCCGCTCAGCGGGGGGCTAAGGCGAGCCGGCGCAGCTGCTTTTCGCGCAGCACCTCGTTGCGCGGGCGCCAGTCGTGGCCCGTGTCCTCGGTCACCGGGGTCCAGTAGAGCGCCCCGCCAAAGCGCCACGGGTCGAGGATGATCCCGACCGAAAGCGGCGCGCCGGGCGGGGTGGCGACGACGGTGCTGTGCTCGAACGGGTTCGCCGGGCGCACGGGCGAGATGGCTCGGCGGATCGCCAGCGTCCGGAACTCTTCCTGCAGGAGCCGCGTCTCCATGTCCTCGGCCCAGTGATAGCAGAGGCCGCGCGGCTTCTCGCCGCGATTGACCTTGATGTTGTGAACAAAGGGCGAGTCGGTGATCTCGTATGCGCGGGCGAGCAGCAGCGGATGGTCGAAGGCCACGTCCGCGAGCCGCCTTGCCTCATTGGCATCGACGGCGGGGCTCATGGCGCGCAGGGCAAGCGCCAGCTCGGCACGCTGCGCATCGGTCGCGGGCGCCGGACCTCCGGGCGGGGGCGGCGTGCAGCCGATAACGAGCCACAGGGCGAGAAGAAGGAGCGTTCGGACGAGACGTTGCATGGCAACGGGCCTACACGCCGCGTCTTTACGACTTCTTCAGACCTGTGAAGATTTCCTTACCCGCGCGCCGCCCACGTTATGCTGAGAGGGAATGCCAATCACCACGCACTTCACACGCCGGAAACAGGACGGCTGACGTGCACCGCCCCGCGCCGGGGACCGTCAGAATGGACGGGCCGGACACGGGGCGGGCACGATTGAACAGACTGGCGCCGGGGGCTCAGAGGCGGAAGGCCACCGCCTTTGGAACCGGTGACCTGATGGGACCCGAGACCTCGCCCCGCGGCAACAGGCCGAAGGACGCGGCAAGGGCAATCAGCCCGGACAACCAGAGAACTCTTGAACGAAAGGTCATGGCTCAAATGCTCCGACAGGGTGCCGCCACGGGGACGGCGGTAAATGCAGGCGGGAAGCGACCGGTAAATGACGGTCTCCACCGAAGTCTGGCGGTCCCAAGCCTATCCTGCCCGCGAAGGACCATGCGGCGCAATTGAGGTATTCCTGACCCTATCGGGGCCGGGAGACGCGGAAGGGCCGGCCACGGAGCCCGTGTTCCGGCCGATGGTGTTTGCGAAAGGCGGCAAGGTGGAGTGCCCAGCGCCGGAGCCGGGTCCCCTGCCCCGAGCCGGGCGCGGGCGCGGCCGGCGGGGCGGAATGCAAACCGGCGCCTCAGGGAAGAGGCGCCGGCGTGGTCAGGTCATTTCAGGTCGCGCCAGGTCAGCGCGTCACGGGAAGGTCTTCAGGTATTCCACCACCGCGTCGATGTCCTCGGGCTTCTTGAGACCCGCAAAGGCCATCTTGGTGCCCTTCGCGTAGCCGCGCGGATTGGCGAGGAAGCCATGCAGCGCGTCGCTGTCCCAGACGCCGGACATGCCCTCGAGCGTGGAGGAGTACTTGAAGCCGTCGACCGCCCCGATCTCGCGCCCGACGATGCCGTTCAGCAGCGGGCCGGTGCGGTTGGTGGCGCCGTCGCCGACCTGGTGGCAGGCCTTGCACTTGCGGAAGACCTTCTCGCCCTCGGCAGCGAGCGCCGCGTCGACCTCGCCTGCCGCGGCGACCTCGACGGCCTCCTGCGGGGCCTCGGCCGGAGCGGCCTCGGGCGCTGCCGCGACCTCTGCGGCCGCTTCGGGAGCCGGTGCCGCGGCCTCTTCCGCCGCCGCGGCCGCATCGTCTCCGCCGTGGTCCGGGGTCACGTCGAGCACGGTGGCGCGCATGGTGATCTCGACGCTCTCCTTGCAGTTTTCCATGCAGGGCTCGGTGCGCCATTGCGGATACTCGGTCTCGGCCCGGTCATCGACGATGAAGCCGCCGGCGTTGGGCATCTCGAAGGAGGCGAAATTGTCCTTCGAGAGCACAAACTCGTCGTCCACGAGATCGTTCGAGTAGAGGATGTAGGCGGTGATCGCGTAGACATCGTCCGGGGTCAGCGTCTGCGCGTTGCCGAAGGGCATGGAGCGGTGCACGTAGTCCCAGACCGTCGAAAGATGGGGCCAGTAGGATCCCACCGTCTTCAGCGGATCGTCGTCGGCTAGCGTGCCGTCGCCGCCCGCGAGCTTGGGCCAGTTGTCGACGCCCTCGGCGAAGGAGCCGTGGCAGACGGCGCAGTTCTCCTCGAAGACGCTCTCGCCGGTGGCGACGTCGCCGGAGCCGTCGGGAAGCCCGGTGCCGTCCGGGCTCACGTCCATGTTCCAGGCGGCGACCTCCTCGGGCAGCGCGGCGCGGCCGAGGCCAAGCCGGGCATCGGCGTCGGCGGTGGCGGCGGTGGCGGCGCCCACGAGGACGCCCGCTGCAGCGGGCTCGGGCGCGGGCGTGGCCAGCGCGCTCACCCGGTGCGGGTTCTCGGGGAACGTCGCGATATTGCGGTCGGCGAAGTTCACCGCCAGCGTGAGGACCGCAGCGGTGCCAAGCAGCGTCCCGCCGTAGAGCTTAAGAGACTTCGACATTTTCGGCCTCACCGTTCGGCTTCACCCACCAGGTCTGGATGCAGTTGTTGTGATAAATCGAGTTCAGTCCGCGCACCTCGCGCAGTTGCGCCTTGGTCGGCTGGACATAACCCGTCTCGTCCATGGCGCGGCTCTGCAGGAACCATTCCTCGCCGTTCCATTCGGTGTCGAGATAGAAGCGCACCAGCGCCTTGTCGCCGGAATCTGCGGCCAGACGGGCGGTCTCCCACGTCTTGCCGCCGTCTTTGGAGACATCGACGCGGGTGATCTTGCCGTGGCCGGTCCAGGCCATACCGGTGATCACCACCGGGCCGTGGCCATGGGTGATCGGGGCCTGCGGCGACGGCGATGTCACCACCGACTTGGCGTCCATCACCCAGGTCCACTTGCGCGAGGTGCCGTCGGCCAGCGTGTCGGTGTACTTCGAGGTCTCCTCGCGGCTCTCGACGGGACCGTCCATGATCTCCATGCGGCGGATCCACTTGACCCACATGTTGCCTTCCCAGCCGGGCACCACGAGGCGCGCCGGGTAGCCGTGCTCCTTGCGCAGCGCCTCGCCGTTGGCCTTGATCGCCACGAGGCAGTCGTCGAGCGCCTTCTCCAGCGGGATAGAGCGGCCGTTGGACGAGGCGTCGGCGCCCTCGACATAGAGCCACTTGCCCTCGACTTCGCCGGACCAGCCCGCCTCGTTCAGCAGGGTGCGCACCGGGATGCCGGAGTATTCCATGTTGTGGATCATGCCATGGGTGAACTGCGCGCCGTTGAGCTGCGCCCCCGCCCATTCCATGCCGGTGTTGGCCGCGCATTCGAGGAAATAGACGTGGTTCTCGCGCGGGAAGCGCTCGAGATCGGCGTAGGTGAAGACCATCGGCGTCTCGACGAGCCCGTTTATCATCAGCCGATAGTCGTCCTTGCTGAGCTCGATGGCGCCCGAGTGGTGCCGCTCGAAGGCGCAGCCCGCCGGGGTGATGGTGCCGTCGAGCGCATGGATCGGGGTGAAGTTGATCGACGAGATGGTGTCGGCGGTCAGCCACTCCACGTTGCGGCGGATCACGTCATCCTCGAACTTGATCGGCAACCCGTAGGGCGTGGCATCGACGCCGTCGCCGAAGCTGCTGGCCCAGCTCTGGACCTCGGTGATCAGCGGATCGGGTTCCGCCGCCCGCGCCACGGTCGCCGCGACGGTGCCGGCGCCAATGGCGGCCGCGCCCGTCAGGAACTGGCGACGCGAGGCGGAGGGGCCTGTCTTGTCAGTCGTCATGGTTGATCTCCTGTAGATGCGCGGCGGGCTCAGGCGCCCACCACCTCGACACTGGTATTGGGAGAGAGGCTCACCGTGCCCTGCCGGCGGATGTGGTTTTCCACCACGTCCCAGATCGGCGGGCCCTCGGTGCCCTCGTTGACCGAGGCCCAGCCGGCGACGACATAGGTCTTGGCCGCGTCGATGGCCTCCCCGGTCTTGAGCAGCGTCATCTCGGAAATGCGCTCGCCCTGCGGCTTGGTGATATCGATGCGGTAGCCCATGCCGCCGATGCGGACCATGTCCCCGCCCTGCTGGTAGTAGGGATCGGGGTTGAAGATGTTGTCGGCCACGTCCTCGAGGATCACCTTGATGAACTCGCCGGTCATCTCGGTGCGGTAGGCCTCGCCATAGGTCATCGAGGTGACGTTCCAGATGTCCTCGCGGGTGATCGGGTCGCCCGGCAGCAGCGACGGCCCCCAGCGCACGCCCGGCGACATGGCGATATCGGCCTCGCGCTCGGAGAGCAGCGCGTCGCAGATCAGGTCGTCCCACGAGCCGTTGAAGTTGCCGCGGCGATACAGCAGGTCGTCGGTGTGGCCGATGACCTCCTCCAGTTCGGCGGCATAGGGCGCGCGCTGCTCGTCGATCAGGCTTGCGACCTCCGGGTCCGGGGTGATGACGTCCGAGAAGATCGGGATCAGCTTGTGGCGGAAGCCCATCATGCGGCCGTCGCGCACGTCGAGATCGACACGGCTCACGAACTTGCCGTTGGATCCCGACGCCACGATGATCGTCTCGCCCACCAGCACCGGCTCCGGCAGCGCGTCATGGGTGTGTCCCGAGAGGATCACGTCGATGCCCTTGACGATGCCCGCCATCTTCTTGTCGACGTCGAAGCCGTTGTGGCTGAGGCAGACGACCAGCTCGGCGCCCATGCCGCGCACCTCGTCGACCATCTCCTGCATGTGCTCGTCGCGGATGCCGAAGCTGTACTCGGGGAACATCCAGCGCGGGTTTGCGATGGGCATGTAGGGGAAGGCCTGGCCGATGACAGCGACCTTCACGCCGCCGCGCTCGAAGAACTCGTAGGGCTTGAAGAGCTCGGCCGGCTCGTCCCACTCGGCGTCGAAGATGTTCTGGCCGAGCGCCGCAAAGGGCAGCCCCTCGACGATCTCGTTGACCCGTTCAGAGCCCAGCGTGAATTCCCAGTGGAAGGTCATGGCATCGGGCTTCAGCGCGTTCATGACGTTGACCATGTCCTGACCCGCGGTCTTGAAGCAGGTCATCGAGCCATGCCACGTGTCGCCTCCGTCGAGCAGGATGGCGTCGGGCCGGTCGGCGCGGATGGCGTTGATGACGGTCGCCACGCGGTCGAGCCCGCCGACCTTGCCGTAGCTCTTCGCCAGCGAGGAGAAATCGTTCCAGGTCAGCGCGTAGGCTGAGGGCGAACCGTCCTCGATGCCGTAGAGCCTGCGGAAATCGGCGCCGGTCACGTGCGGCACCTCGCCCTTGTTGCCGCCGACGCCGATGTTCACCTCGGGCTCGCGGAAATAGATCGGCTTGAGCTGCGCGTGGATGTCGGTGACGTGGATCAGCGAGACGTTGCCGAAAGTGTCGAATTGCAAGAGCTGGTCCTGCGTCAGGCTCTGCTGCGCGGCCAGCCGCGCCCAGTTGCCGAAGCCGCTGGCGCCGTAGAGCGCCGACGCGGCCATGGACACCTGGAGGAAATCGCGTCGTGAGATCATGGGAGGGATCTTTCGTCTGGATCGCGACACACATTCGCATGTGTGAATTGATTAAGGAAGGAAACCCCCGCGCGTCCTCACGCACGGGGGCGATGGGTCAGTTGCGGACCGAGGGGCCTTCGACATCGAGCCCGTTGCCGCGCGAGGCGACATAGAGTTCGAGCGCGACGAACTCGGGCGAGCCCGGCGAGAAGGTCTCGGCGCGGGTGTCGCGGATGCAGCCCTTGAAGCGGTCATGCACGCCGTTGAGCTTGGCGTTCTTCAGGCGGTAGGCCGGGAAGGCATTGATCTGGCCCTGGGACAGGTGATCGGCGCGGATGTAGTTGCCATAGTTCTGCTCGTGGCAGTTGGCACAGGAGAGCTCCAGCAACCCGTAGCGGGTGTAGTACATCTCCTTGCCCTTTTCCCACGTTTCGGCGGCGGGACCGTCGGTGGCGACGTTGACCGGCATCCCGCGCGACACCGAGGCCAGCAGTGCCTCCATGTTGATCGCGGGCGCGGCGTCGTATTTCCACGCCTCGGCCCCCATGCGCTCGGTGCGGCACGAGTTGATCTGCATCTGCATCGTGCGGACCTCGCCCGCGTCCTCGTTCCACTTCGGATAGACCGCCCGGACGCCCGCCATCTCCTCGGGGGCGCCGTGGCAATCGGCGCAGGACTTTCCCTCGGAGCCCTCGGCGGTGTTCCAGACCTCGATGGCCTGATCGACAAAGATCATGCCGGGGTTGTCGAAGTCGTCCATCTCCATCGCCTGGGTGTCGTCGTCGCGGAAGTGCCAGCCCGAGATCACCTCGTCGAGATGCCCGTCGAGAAGCGGCGAGGCCGCTGCCTTGGTGGTGATCTCGATGTCCTCGTTGATGACCAGAACGTCATCGTCCGCGCCGCCGGCCGCCGACATCGGGGCGGTCAGGGCCAGCATGGCGGCCGCAACCGTCATCGTCCTGAAAAGCATGTAGGTTCCCTCCCTGAAAAACCCCGGCCCGCAGCTCTGCGGATCAGGGCAACCTCCTCCTCGCTCAGCCGATCTCGATCTTCTTGCTGTCCTTGTAGACCGACCCGTCGTCATCGTACCAAGTGAACTTGAACTCGCCCGCTTCGGGCACAGTGGCCTCGAATTCGAAGTAGGGGTTGGTCGAGATCGCCGGCTCCATGGTTATGTCGATCACGCTCTCGCCGTTGAACTCGCAGGTGAAGCGGTTGATGATCGAGCGCGGGATCACGTTGCCCGAGCTGTCCTTACGCTGACCCGATTCCATCGGGTGGCTGATCAGGGTCTTGATGGTGATCGCCTCACCGGCGGCCGCCTTGCTCGGGACCTTGACGCGGGGCTTGACGCCGTCTGCCATGTTCTGTGTCTCCTGGGATTAAGTCGATCAGCCGCCGCAGCCGCCGATGGTCACTTTGACGGTCTTGCTGGCCTTGGCGAAGGTGCCGTCGGCAAGCTTGGCGATGGCGACGACGTCCTGAGTTCCGGCAAGCCGGATGCGGGTCGATGCGTATTGCGACGCGGCCAGCGCGCCGAAGGTGAACTTCGCAACGCCGGGCGTCGGGTTGCCGGTGGCCAGCACGAGGATCTCGGAGGCGCCGGGGGCCGAGACCTCGATCGGAACGGTGTTGCCGTTCTCGGCGATCTCGGGCGCGGTCAGCTCGAGCCCGCTGTCGGCCATGTCGGCGCCGCCGGTGAACTCGGCGATCCATTCCTCCGATGTGGCCGCGGCCGCCCCCTTGGGCAGCATGGCCGCCAGCGCGGCGGCGCCGCCAAGGGCCAGGGTCTTGCGTCGGGTGAGGTTCATCTCTGGGTGTCTCCTAAAATCTGGGGTCCGGCCGCAGGGTCAGTCCTGCAGGGTCATGAGAAACGCGACCACGTCCTCGACGTCCTGGGCCGAAAGGATCGGTTCGATGGGACCAGAGGGGGCCTTGCCGGTGTATCCGTCACCCGGTCGGGTGAACCCGCTGGTCTTGTAGAAGGACGGCATCACCGTGCCTTCGAAGGTCTTCTTGGCGTTGACGAGGATGCCGCGGATCTCGGCCGCCGAACGGTAGCCCCCCACGCCGTCGAGCACCGGCCCGACCTCGCCCTGGAAGGGCACGTCGGGAAGCGCCGCAAGCGCGTGGCAGGAAACGCAGTTCCCCTGCGACTTCTCGGAAAAGATCTCGCGACCCTTCTCGGCGTCGCCGTCGCTTCCGGTCAGCGAGGCCTCGACCTCGCCATACTCGCCGAACGTCACTTCGTCCGGCGATACGACGTTGGCGAGTGCCGCGCCCGCAACGAGCACACCCGCAAGTGTCAGCCCTGTAAGCTTCATGTTCCCTCCCTTGACTGCTCCGCGGCCCCTGCGGGCCGTTCCTCCGTAGCTGTAGAATACCGTAGTGCACCGGCCCCCGCACACGCAACAACAAATTCACAGACGTGAATTATTGTTTCTCCCGAGGGCTCTCCGGCGCGCCTGGTCAGTCGGTGTTTCCGTCGTCACGTTCCTGGATCCGGCGCGCGTGGTAGCGTTGGAAATCCTCTCCGTTATCAAGCTCGTAGCGCTTCTCGGCGACCCATGTAAACATGTCGAGCGTGGTGCCCTTGGAGAAGGCGCCCGGCATCACCGCCACCGCCGCCTCTATGGCACTGCTGTCCTCGGGGACCTCTTCGGGCAGGAAGATGATGTTGGGCGTGAACAGCACCCGCCACTTCTGCGTGGCCCGCTTCTCGGACAGCGATTCTCCGTCGAGATCGGTGATCTCGGTGTCGCCGTGGAGGTTGATCTGCACCACGAAGAAGTTCTCCTCGATGAACTCCGACACATCGGGCAGCGAGAACACCTCCTCGTGCATCTGGTGGCAGTAGATGCAGCCGCGCTGCTCGACGAAGAGCACCAGCCGCTTGCCCTCGGCGTTGGCCTCGGCGAGATCCTCGCGCAGGTCCTTGAAGGTGTCGCGCATCCACGGCTCCTTGTAGAGCCCGTCGTCGCCCATCTGGGCCACGCCCGACCACGCCGGGAATGCCATCGCCACGGCCAGCGCGGCTCCGATCCAAGTCCTCATCTTCTCCTCCCACGATTGCCTCAGCTGAGCGACGTCCACCCCGGGAACGTGTCGATCATCCACTGAGCGATAATGTTGACGCTGTCGGTGGCAATGAGGATCGCAAATACGATCAGCATCGCCCCCATCAGTTTCTCGACATATTGCAGCTTGCTCCGGTGCCGCGCCGTCCAGCGCAGGAACGGCCCCGAGAACACCGCCGCGACGACGAAGGGGGCGGTCATGCCGATGCCGTAGACCAGCAGCAGAAGCCCGCCGCGCCCGATGTCGCCCATGCCCGACGCGATCATCAGGATCGACGCCAGCGCGGGCCCCACGCAGGGGGTCCAGCCGAAGCCGAAGGCGAGCCCCATCAGGTAGGCGCCCAGCACCGTGGTCGGCTCGGCCTTCGATTCGAGCCGCGCCTCGCGATAGAGCAGCGGCACCCGGATCACCCCGAGGAAATGCAGCCCGAAGACCAGCAGAAGCGCCGCCGCCGCGTAGGACAGCGGCTGCTTCCAGTCGGCGAAGGCCTGCCCCACCGCGGTCGCCCCCATGCCCAGCAGCACGAAGATCGTGGTGACGCCGGCGGCGAAGAACAGCGCCGACAGCACCAGCCGCCGCTGTGCCCCCGCCGCAAGATCCTGATCGCCGCGCAGTTCCGTCATCGACAGCCCCGCCATGTAGCAGAGATAGAACGGCACCATCGGCAGCACACAGGGCGTGAAGAAGCTCAGCAGCCCGGCAAGCGCCGCGCCGGCAAACGACATCTCAAGCACGGCGCCTCCCCCAACTTGAATAATTCACTTATTCATATTATGTTGATCGAAGGACATACGTCAATTGGTGTGGAATGAGAACTTCAGCACTCCTCGCGGCGGCAGCGCTGGTCTCGCTGATCGCAGGTCAGGCCATTGCCGAAGTGCGGCTGGTCATGGTCAGCCAGCCCGGCTGCGCCTATTGCGCCCGATGGGAGGCGGAAATCGCTCCGGCCTATCCGAACACAACCGAGGGCCGTTTTGCGCCGCTTTTGCGTGCAGATTTACGACAGGGCGCCCCCGAAGGCATCACCTATGAGCGGAAAGTCCTGTTCACCCCGACGTTCATTCTAGTAGACAACGGAAGCGAACTCGCCCGCCTCGAAGGGTATCCGGGCGAAGATTTTTTCTGGCCACTGCTCTCGCGGATGCTCGAGCACAGCACGAATTTCGATCCGGACGCGGCTGTCGACATGCCGCCAAGCTCTCCGGAGGGTGGGTGATGAACATGGCTCTGCCTGTGATCCATGAAGACATGAGCGATGACGAGCTCGACAAGATCGTCGAGAAGGCAACCGCAGCCTCGGCCTTCCTCAAGGCGATCAGCCACGAGGGCCGGCTGATGATCCTGTGCCACCTCGTCACCGGCGAGAAATCGGTGACCGAGCTCGAGGACCTGCTCTCGGCGCGGCAGGCGGCGGTGTCGCAGCAGCTCTCGCGGCTGCGGCTCGAAGGGCTCGTGGTGCCCCGTCGCGATGGCAAGGCGATCTACTACCGGCTGGCGGACGACCGCCCGCGCAAAATGCTCGAGTGCGTCTACGAGCTGTTCTGCAAGGAAGACTGACACTTCCTCTCCCGCTGCTCCAGAAACATATTCAAGCTTTCGCTTGAGCAGATGCGTTGCGCGGCGCATACTCCCGCGTCATGGCGCCCCTCGGGCGCCACGGGAGGAAAATCATGTTCGACATTCTGAGCGAGCATCACGTTGTCGCGCTGATCGGGCTCGGCAGCGGCATGCTGCTGGGACTCGCGGCGCGGCTCGGGCGCTTCTGCACGCTGGGCGCGATCGAGGACCTGCTCTACGGCGGCTCCGACCTGCGGATGCGCATGTGGGGCGTTGCCGGCGGGCTCGCCATCTTCGGCAGCTTCGCCCTGATGGCAACGGGGCTCTTCGACGGGCGCGACAGCTATTACCTGTCGATCCGCTGGATGCCGCTGGCCTCGGTGCTGGGCGGGCTTTGCTTCGGCTACGGCATGGCGCTGGCGGGCAACTGCGGTTTCGGCGCCATCGCGCGGCTGGGCGGCGGCGACCTCCGGAGCTTCGTGATCGTGCTGGTGATGGGCGTCTCGACCTTCGTGGTGCTGGCGGGCCCGCTGGCACCGTTGCGCGCCATGCTCTTCAGCCAGCAGGAGGTCGTGGCCTCCACCCCGCCCGGCATCGCCCACGAGCTCGGGGCCCTGACCGGCCTCTCGCCCAGCGTCGTCGGCATGGCGACCGGCCTCGTGCTGCTTGGCGTGTCGCTGGCCTCCCGCGCGCTGTGGCGCCGCCCGGCGCAGATCTTCTGGGCCGCGATGGTGGGTCTCGGCGTGGTGCTTGGCTGGGGGGGCACCGCCTGGGTGGCACGCCACGGCTTCGAGGCGCTGCCGGTGGTGTCGCACAGCTTTGCCGCGCCGCTGGGCGAGTCGCTGCTCTGGTGGATGACCGGATCGGTGCGGCCCGTTTCCTTCGCCGTGGGCTCGGTCGCGGGCGTCTGGGCCGGCGCCTTCGCGGGCTCGCTGATCAAGGGCCATTTCCGCTGGGAGGCCTGCGAGGACCCGCGCGAGCTGCGCCGCCAGATCGTGGGCGCAGCCCTGATGGGCGCGGGCGCCGTGGTGGCCATGGGCTGCACCATCGGACAGGGCCTCTCGGCGCTGTCGGTGCTGGCCTACTCGGCCCCGGTCACGATGGTGGCGATCTTCGCCGGCGCCGCCGTCGGGCTGCGCCAGCTCATCGTCGGCTTCCAGCCGGCGGAATAGGCCGCTCGCGCCGGCCTCAGCTCATCTCGGCGAGGCGCGCCACGTAGCGGGCCATGGTGTCGATCTCGAGGTTCACCTTGTCGCCCTCCGCGACCTGGCCCCAGGTCGTGGCGTCCTTGGTGTGCGGGATCACGTTGATCCCGAACACCGCGCCCTGCACCTCGTTCACGGTCAGCGACGTGCCGTTCAGTGCCACCGAGCCCTTGGGCGCGATGAACTTCGCGAGCGCGTCCGGCGCCCGGAACTGGATGCGGGTGGAATCCCCCTCGTCGGCGATCGAGATCACCTCGGCCAGCCCGTCGACGTGACCCGAGACGATGTGCCCTCCAAGCTCGTCGCCGACGCGCAGCGCGCGCTCGAGGTTGATCCGGCGCCCCTCGGCCCAGGACCCGAGGTTGGTCTTCGACAGAGTCTCGGCACTGATCTGGACCTCGAACCAGTCGTCACCGAGGTCGACCACCGTCAGGCAGACACCGTCGCAGGCGATCGAGGCGCCAAGGTCGATGCCGGCGGTGTCGTAGGAGGTGCCGATGCGCGCCGTCAGGTCGCCCGCCTGCTGCAGGGCCCTGATCTCGCCCATGTCCGTCACGATGCCAGTGAACATCCACTACCTCCTGACCCGCCACTTCGGGCCTTATTTCTGCCGGAAAACGTCGCTAACCCTGAAGCGTCGCGTAACCATTACCGGGGCGTCATGACCAAGGCAACCGCATCCCCCCGTGTCTTTTTGTTCCTGCAGGGCCCGCATGGCCCGTTCTTTCACCGGCTTGGCGCGATGCTGCGCAAGGCGGGGGCAGAGGTGTGGCGCGTGGGCTTCAATGCAGGCGACCGCGCCTTCTGGTTCGACGCCCCAAGCTACATCCCCTTCACCGGCACGCCCGACAGCTGGCCCGAGACGCTCGAGGCCCTGCTCACCGGGAAGGGCGTCACCGACATCGTGCTCTACGGCGACACCCGCCGCATCCATGCCGAGGCGGTGACCGCCGCCAAGGCGCGTGGCCTCGCGGTGCATGTCTTCGAGGAAGGCTACATGCGGCCCTACTGGGTGACCTACGAGCGCGACGGCGCCAACGGCCACTCACGGCTGATGCGCATGGGGATCGACGAGATGCGCGCGGCGCTCGAACAGTCCGACATGGAGGCGCCGCTGCCGCCCGGGCACTGGGGCGACATGCGCCAGCACGTCTTCTACGGCGCGCTCTACCACTGGTTCGTGATGTTCCGGAACGGCGGTTACCGCAGCTTCCGCCCGCACCGGCAGCAAACCGTCGCGCAGGAGTTCCAGCTCTACGCCAAGCGGTTGCTGCTGATGCCCCTGCACCGGGCCGAGCGACTTGCCGTGACCCGTCGCATCCGGCGCGGCGGCTTTCCCTATCACCTCGTGCTGCTGCAACTCGAGCACGACTCGAGCTTCCGCGAGCATTCGCCCTTCGCTTCGATGACCGAGTTCGTCGAGATGGTGATAGAGGGCTTCGCCAAGGGCGCGCCGACGCACCACCACCTCGTGTTCAAGGCCCACCCCCTCGAGGACGGCCGCGCGCCCGTGCGGCGCGCGATCCGCGAGGCGGCGCGGCGGCTGGGCATCTCCGAGCGGGTGCATTTCGCCCCCGGCGGCAAGCTCGCGGCACTGCTAAACGATGCCCGCAGCGCCGTCACGGTCAACTCCACCGCCGGGCAGCAGGTGCTCTGGCGCGGCATCCCGCTGCGCGTCTTCGGCGCCGCGGTCTACGGCAAGCCCGAGTTCGTGTCAGACCAGCCGCTACAGGCCTTCTTCGCGCAGCCGTCGCGGCCAGATAACCGTGCCTACCGGGACTATCGGCGCTACCTGCTTGAAACCAGCCAGATTTCCGGAGGTTTCTACTCATCCCGCGGGCGCCGCCAGCTGCTGCGGCTGGTGGTCGACATGATGCTTGCCGCCGACGATCCCTACGATGCCCTGCGTCACGGCACCGCGGCCCCACGGCAACAGTTACGCCTCGTCCAATGACAGCGCCAGCCCGCCAGACTCGCTTTTGAAGCCCGATTTCTTTAGCTTAGCGCAAAAAACTGAGGCACAACGAGAACAGGTCGAGGAGACCGGGCAGTGAACTACCTCTCCAAACGATGGGTGAAAACCGTCGCGCTGATGGCTGCCGTTTCGGTCCTGGCATCCTGTGGCCTGCCGCGCGTCGGCCCCAACAAGAACGAGATCTACGCGGGGTCCGTCATGCGCGAAGGCGATGCCTTCGTCATCGCCGTCAACGACCGCGTCACCCGCGCCACCGCCATCGTCCCCGCCCTCGGCTTCACCGAGACCTTCCGCAACGCCTCGGTTCTGGGCTCGGACACCATCCAGCCCGGCGACACGCTGGGCCTGACGATCTGGGAGAACGTCGACGACGGGCTGCTGGTCGCCGAGACCGCCAACGCCACGGCGCTGGAAGAGGTGCAGGTCGACGGCTCGGGCTTCATCTTCGTCCCCTACGCCGGCCGCATCAAGGCCTCGGGCAATTCCACCGAGGCGGTGCGCCGCATCATCACCGAGCGCCTCGCCGACCAGACTCCCGACCCGCAGGTCGAGGTGCGCAGGCTTGCCGGCGACGGCTCGACCGTGAGCCTCGTAGGCTCGGTGGGGGGCCAGGGCGTCTATGCCATCGAGCGCCCGACCCGCACTCTGTCGGCGATGCTCGCACGCGCTGGCGGCATCACCATCGAGCCCGAGATCGCGCAGATCTCGGTGATCCGCGGCGCCCGGACCGAGCGCATCTGGTTCCAGGACCTCTACGCCCACCCCGGCTACGACATCGCGCTGCGCGGCGGAGACAAGATCCTGGTCGAGGCGGACACCCGCTCGTTCACCGCGCTCGGCGCCACCGGCACACAGGCCCGGGTGCCGTTCGATACCCAGACGCTGTCGGCTGTCGAGGCGATCGCGCAGGTGGGAGGCCTCGTGCCGACCTCGTCGGATCCGACCGGCGTCTTCATCTTCCGCAACGAGCCCGCCGAGATCGCCAACCAGGTGCTTGGCCGCTCCGATCTCGTGGGCGCCCAGCGCATCGTCTACGTGCTCGACCTGACCAAGCCCAACGGCATGTTCATGGCCCGCGACTTCGTGGTGCGCGACCAGGACCTGCTCTACGTGACCGAGGCGCCCTTCGCACAATGGAGCAAGACCATCTCGGCGCTGACCGGCTCGCTGAGCGCCGTCAACACGCTCGCGACCACCGCGGTTCTCTACCAGTGACGCGCCATCCGTGACGCGCCTGCCGAAAACCAAAAACAAAAAGAATGAGGGACAGACTTGCGCCGGGGGAGATTTCCCCCGGCGTCTTCATGTCTACAACGCCGGTTTCCTGCGCCAGCCCCGGCTGCGACGCATCCTTGCGCTGGCGGGGTGGCGCGTGACGCTGGGCCTGCCGGGGCCCGAGGCGTTCGTCGGCGTCTGGGGCCAGTCGCCCTATGCCGCGCGCGGCGAGGCGGTGGCCGTCCGTCGCGGCGTGCCGCTGGTGCGGATCGAGGACGCCTTCCTGCGCTCGCTGCATCCGGGCCGTGACGGCGAGCCGCCGCTCGGGCTGCTCATCGACCGGCGCGGCGTGCATTTCGACGGGCGCACCCCCTCGGATCTCGAGCATCTGCTGGCGACCGAACCGCTCGACGACCACGCCCTGCTCGAGCGCGCCCGTGGTGCCATGGCCCGGATGCGCGTGGCGCAGCTGTCGAAGTACTCCGCCACCGATCCCGCCGTCCCCGCGCCCGAACCCGGCTACGTGCTGGTGGTCGACCAGACCCTCGGCGACGCCTCGGTGCGCGCCTCGGGCGCCGACCGCAACCGCTTCCTCGAGATGCTCTACTGGGCGCAGGAAGAGCACCCCGGCAAGCGCATCCTCCTGCGCACCCACCCCGAAACCCGCGCCGGCCACCGCCCCGGCCATTTCACCGCCGATGACGCGCAGGGGCGCATCACGCTCTGCACCGATCCGGTCTCGCCGCAGGCGCTGCTCGAAGGCGCCGTCGCCGTCTACACGGTGTCGTCGCAGATGGGGTTCGAGGCCATTCTCGCCGGCCACCGCCCCCGGGTCTTCGGCCAGCCGTTCTATGCGGGCTGGGGGCTGACCGAGGACGAGATGCCCGTCGCCCGCCGCCAGCGCCGCCTGACGCGCGCCCAGCTCTTCGCCGCGGCGATGATCCTCTACCCCACGTGGTACGACCCCTACCGCGACCGGCTCTGCGAGCTCGAGGACGTGCTCGCGACCCTCGAGGCGCAGGCGCGGGCGTGGCGAGAGGATCGCAAGGGCTGGGTGGCAGAGGGCATGCGGCTCTGGAAGCGCAAGCCGCTGCAGGGGTTCTTCGGGCGCGAGAAACCCGTGGTCTTCGCCGCCGACCCCGAGGCTGCCCGAACGCAGGCAAAGAAGGACGGGCGCCGCCGCATCGTCTGGGCCAATAGGGCCAAGGACGACGAGGCGGTGCGGGTCGAGGACGGGTTCCTGCGCTCGCGCGGGCTTGGCGCGAGCCTCGTGCCGCCGCTGTCGCTGGTGGCCGACGATCTCGGCATCTACTACGATCCGACCCGGCCGTCTCGGCTGGAGCGGCTCATCGCCGAAAGCCACGCCCTGCGCCCCGACCAGACCCTGCGCGCCAGCCGCCTCATCGCCCGGCTCGTGGGCGGCGGGCTCACCAAGTACAACCTAGCGGGCGCGGTCCCAGCGCTGCCCGAAGGCCACCGCATCCTCGTGCCCGGGCAGGTCGAGGACGACGCCTCGATCCTTCTCGGCAGCCCGCGGATGCAGAGCAACGCCGCCCTTCTGGCGAGGGTGCGCGCGGACAACCCCGGCGCCGTGGTGCTGTGGAAACCGCACCCGGATGTCGAGGCCGGGCTGCGCCCCGGCAAGGTCGAGGATCCGCATCTCTGGGCCGACGCGACGCTCTCGGGCGTGGCGATGGGGCCGCTGCTGGAGCAGGTGCACGAGATCTGGACCATGACCTCGCTCACCGGCTTCGAGGCGCTGCTGCGTGGCCTTTCGGTCACCACGCTCGGCGCGCCGTTCTACGCGGGCTGGGGCCTGACCCGGGATCTTGGCCCGGTGCCCGCGCGCCGCCTCGCAGGGCCGCGCCCGACGCTCGAGGGGCTGGTGCACGCGACGCTCATCGCCTACCCGCGCTACCGCGACCCGGTGACCGGCCTGCCCTGCCCGGTCGAGGTCGTGGCCGACCGGCTCGAAGCAGGCCACATCCCCCGCGCGGGGCCCCTGAACCGCAGCCTGTCGAAGCTGCAGGGGCTGCTCGCCGGTCACGCCCACCTCTGGCGCTGACACATCCGGGCGCGGCCCTTGTCGATCCCCGCCGTGACTGCGATAACGTCTCCCCAAGTGCCAGGGCCGCGATCACCGCGCCCGCAATCTGGAGACACGACATGCTGAAAGGTTTGGGCGGACTTGGCGACATGGCCAAGATGATGAAGGCCGCGCAGGAAATGCAGGGCAAGATGACCCAGCTTCAGGAAGACCTGAAGACGATGGAAGTCACCGGCGAGTCCGGAGCCGGCCTGGTCAAGGCCACGGCCTCGGCCAAGGGCGAGCTGCGCGCGCTCGATATCGATCCGTCGATCTTCAACGCCGACGACAAGGAAGTGGTCGAGGACCTGATCCTCGCCGCGGTGAAGGACGCGCAGGCCAAGGCGCAGGAGCGCGCGCAGGAGGAAATGCAGAAGCTCACTTCCGAGATGGGCCTGCCCGCGGACATGAAGCTGCCGTTCTGACCCGTCAGGCGCAGGCATGACGACCGGCCCGCGCGGCCGGTCCGGGCGGGGCCCCTGCGGGGGCCCTGAGAACGCCGGAGCGAGATCCGGCAAGACCTCCGGCACCCTCGAGGGACCCCCACATTGTCCGACCGCAACGAGATCGACGCGCTGATCGACCTGATGGCCCGCCTGCCCGGTCTCGGACCGCGCTCGGCGCGTCGGGCGGTGCTGCACCTCATCCGCAAACGCGCACTGCTGCTGCAGCCGCTTGCCGATGCCATGGGCGCCGTCGCCGCCAGCGCCCGCGAATGCCTCAACTGCGGCAATGTCGGCACCGCCGAGATCTGCCCGATCTGCGCCGACGAGCGCCGCGGCAACGGCCAGCTCTGCGTGGTCGAGGACGTGGCCGATCTCTGGGCGATGGAGCGCTCGGGCGTCTTCAAGGGCCGCTACCACGTGCTGGGCGGCACGCTCTCGGCGCTCGATTCCGTCGGCCCCGAAGAGTTGCGCATCCCGCAGCTCGTGCACCGTGTCGAGACCGAGGCGATCACCGAGGTCATCCTCGCGCTCAACGCCACCGTCGACGGCCAGACCACCGCGCATTACATCGCCGACCAGCTCGAGACGCGCGTCGAGCTGACTTCGCTGGCGCAGGGGGTGCCGATCGGGGGCGAGCTCGACTACCTTGACGATGGCACGATCACCGCGGCGCTGAACGCCCGCAAACGGATCTGACCGTTTTTCCCTTTTGTCTCAAACTTGTCGCGCAGGCAGGCCAGTCCACGCGGGATTTCGACCACCGCGAGGCAGACGTTGTGGCCGGCTACGGGCTCTGCACCGGCAGGCTCTCGGTCTTCCTCGGCTACGGCGGCGGCAAGGGCGAGCTCGACGACGGCGACGGCGACACCGCGCTCAAGCTGTCGGCAAACCTGTCGTTCCGAGCCCTCACGACCAGCAGGAGCCGCCCTGAGACCCGATCTCCGGGCCGTTTCCAGTCAGACCCACGCCACAAAGAAAAAGGCGCCCCGCCAGAGCGGAGCGCCTTTTGTCATTCGGTGAGCGACGGGCTCAGCGACGGGGATCGTCGCTGTCGTCATCCTCGTCATCGTCGTCCCCGCCGGCGGGCAGGTTGAAGAAGCTGTCCGCATCCGAGAAGTCGCTCGGGCCCTTGTGGTCGTCCTCGTCGTCGTCGCCACGCGGATCGGAGAGCGAGAAGGTCTCGAGCCCTTCGATCGCGGTCGGCAGGCGCGGCTCGGTGTCCATGCCGAGGCTCTGCTCGGTCGAGACCAGTTTGCGACGCTCGTCGTCGGTCATCACCTCTTCGCGGTTCTTCGCGGCCTTGGCGACGGCGCCGTCAAGCTCGGACTGGCGGCAGAGGCCCAGCGCAACCGGGTCGATTGGCTGCATGTTCTGGATGTTCCAGTGGGTGCGCTCGCGGATCGACTGGATGGTCGGCTTGGTGGTGCCGACGAGCTTCGAGATCTGGCCGTCAGTGAGTTCCGGGTGGAACTTCACCAGCCACAGGATTGCGTTCGGGCGGTCCTGACGCTTGGACAGCGGGGTGTAGCGCGGGCCGCGGCGCTTGTCCTCGTCGACAGCGGCGGCGTTGTACTTGAGCTTCAGCTTGTGCATCGGGTTCTTCTCGGCCTTGTCGATCTCCGACTGCTCGAGCTGGTTGTTGCCGACCGGGTCGAAGCCCTTGACGCCGGCAGCCACGTCGCCGTCCGCGATGCCCTGCACCTCGAGCTCGTGCATGCCGGTGAGATCGGCGATCTGCTTGAAGGTCAGTGTGGTGTTGTCGACCAGCCAGACGGCGGTCGCCTTGGGGTGCAGCAGTTTGGCCATGTCACGTCTCCTTGCAATTCTTCTCCCCCGCTCCCAGGCCGTCTTCTGGGCCGGGAGGTCCCGAATCTTCTTCGGGACAGGTTACCGTTGTCGGGGAACTTCCGGCCTATATAGTGGCGCCCGAGCCAAGAGGAAAGAGAAAATGCGCTGGCTGGTTGCCCTGCTCTTGACGGTATCACTTGCCCGTGCTGATGGCGAGGAATCCGGCGCGTTCGACTATTACGTCCTGTCGCTGAGCTGGTCCCCCACATGGTGCGCCCTCGAAGGCGATGCGCGCGACGCCGAGCAATGCGACGCCGCGCATGGCTGGATCCTGCACGGGCTCTGGCCGCAGTATCACCGCGGCTACCCTGCCTTCTGCCCGACGTCCGCACCGCCGCCGGCACGCTCGGAAACCGCCGGAATGGCCGACATCATGGGCAGCGGCGGCCTTGCGTGGCACCAGTGGAAGAAGCACGGAACCTGCTCCGGCCTCGCGGCGGGGGACTACTTCCGCCTCGCCCGCACCGCCTTCGGCAACGTCACCCGCCCCGAGGTCTTCCGCAAGCTGCAGGCGCCGGTGACGCTGCCAGCGGCGCTGGTCGAGGAGGCGTTCATAGCCGAGAACCCGGGGCTCGAGCCGGACATGCTGACTGTGACCTGCGACGCAGGCCGCATCGAGGAGGTGCGGATCTGCCTCTCGAAGGGACTCGCCCCGGTGCCCTGCGGCAGCGACGTGGTGAAGGACTGCACGCTCGGCAGCGCCCTGCTCGACCCGGTGCGCTGACTTCGCCGCGGCCCGCGCCCGAGTCCCTGCACGAAGATAAGGCTGCTCCGCGCGCGCGGATGCTCTGCGACAGAATAACCACCCGCCGCGCCGCGGAACTTCGCCATTCGGGGCTTTCCCGGACAGGCGAGTCTGCGCATAGTCCCCCGCAGGAGTGAGATCAGGGAGGAGACACCATGGGTTGGCTTGCCAATGAAACCGGACTCGGGAGATGCGAAGCGAACTACGTTCCGCTGACGCCGCTGTCGTTCCTGCACCGGGCGCGGCAGGTCTATCCCGACCACATGGCGGTGGTCTACGGCCCGCACCGCAAGACCTACGCCGAGTACCACGAGCGCGTCTCCCGCCTTGCCTCGGCGCTCACCAAGATCGGGGTGGAGCCCGGCGACGTGGTCGCCACCATCCTGCCCAACATCCCCGCGCAGGCCGAGGCCCATTTCGGCGTGCCCGCCTGCGGCGCGGTGCTGAACGCCATCAACACCCGGCTCGACATCGACACCATCGCCTACATCCTCGACCACGGCGAGGCCAAGGTGGTGCTCTGCGACCCGCAGTTCATCCCCCATCTCGCCGAGGCGATGGAGCAGATGGAGCAGGACCCGCCCACCGTCATCGAGGTCGCCGACCCGCACGGCGGCGCCAAGGCCTTTGGCGACTACCTCGAATACGAGGATTTCCTCGCCACCGGCGACCCGCATTTCACGTGGATCATGCCCGAGGACGAGTGGGAGAGCCTCGCGCTCAACTACACCTCCGGCACCACCGGGCGGCCCAAGGGCGTGGTCTACCACCACCGCGGCGCCTACCTGAACGCCATGGGACAGGTGCTGAGCTGGCGCATGGTGCTGCACCCGGTCTACCTGACCATCGTGCCGCTCTTCCACTGCAACGGCTGGTGCCACACCTGGATGATGCCCGCGGTCGGCGGCACCGTGGTCTGCTGCCGGGACATCGCCGCGCACAACATCTACGACGCCATCGCCGACGAGGGCGTGACCCACTTCGGCGGCGCGCCCATCGTGCTCAACATGATCGTCAACGCCCGCGAGGACGAGAAGCGCAGCTTCGAGCACGTGGTCGAGGTGTTCACCGCCGGTGCCCCGCCCGCGCCCGCGACGCTCGCCAAGATCGAGACCATGGGCTTCAACGTCACCCAGGTCTACGGGCTGACCGAGACCTACGGGCCCGACGTGGAATGCGCGTGGCAGGGGACGTGGGATCACATCAAGGGCGACGAGCGCGCCGCGATGAAGGCCCGTCAGGGCGTGGCCATGCCCTTCATGGAGCATGTCACCGTCATGGACGAGCAGATGAACATCATCGAGGCCGACGGCGAGACCAAGGGCGAAATCATGCACCGCGGCAATGGCGTGATGAAGGGCTACCTCAAGGCGCCCAAGGCCACCCGCGAGGCCTTCGAGGGCGGCTATTTCCACTCGGGCGACATCGCCGTGCTGCATCCTGACAGCTATCTGCAGATCGCCGACCGGGCCAAGGACATCATCATATCGGGCGGCGAGAACATCTCGTCGGTCGAGGTCGAGAATACGCTCATGGCGCATGAAGCCGTGCTGCTCTGCGCGGTGGTGGCCAAGCCCGACGAGAAATGGGGCGAGGTGCCCTGCGCCTTCGTCGAGCTGAAGCCCGGCCACGCGGCGACCGAGGCCGAGCTCATCGCCTTTGCCCGCGACCGGCTGGCCGGGTTCAAGACCCCCAAGGCGGTGGTGTTCGAGGAGCTTCCCAAGACCTCGACCGGCAAGATCCAGAAGTTCCAGCTGCGCAGCCGGGCCCGCGAGCTCTGACCGTGGCGTCCCGGGGCCCCGGGCGGCCCCGGGGATCGCCCGCCGGCGAGGGGTCGCTGCCCTGCACCACGGCGTGCTTCTCAAAAAGGTTGTCGGCGAAGACCGGCACGCCTGCGTCTAGGTAAAGCGCGATGCCCGCGGCGATCCACGGCCAGAGCAGCGGGACGCCGGCGGGCGAGACGGGTCCGGGCACCTCGGTCCGTTGTCGCTGCCATGCGTCACGGCGATCCACGCTCCGGTGACATGGTAAGGGCGTCGGG
Source organism: Salipiger thiooxidans (assembly GCF_900102075.1). GTDB lineage: Bacteria > Pseudomonadota > Alphaproteobacteria > Rhodobacterales > Rhodobacteraceae > Salipiger > Salipiger thiooxidans. The sequence continues at coordinate 30,815 of NZ_FNAV01000018.1, forward strand.
CGCCCTGCCCCGGCGACGCTCAGCCCTCGGCCCTCGCCGCGGCCTCGCGGTCGGCGCGGGCGATGTCGGCGGCGGCCTGCAGGTGGATCGACATCGCCATCGCCGCCCATTCCGGAGAGCGCGCCGTGATGGCCTCGGCGATCTCGATATGGTGCCGGGCCGAGCGCTGCATGTCCGCCTCGCGGTACATGCGGAACGTCCGTGCCACCAGCGCGAGGTGCACGACCACCGAGAGCATCGCCTTGAGACGCGGCGAGCGGGCGGCCTGCAGCACCAGCCCGTGGAAGGCCTCATTGGCATCCGACAGCGCCCGGAAATCCTCTTCCGTGCGCGGCGGCACCCGGTCGGCCATGCGCTGCGCGAGGGCGCGCATCTCGGCCGCCTCCTCGGGCGTGGCGTATTTCGCCGCGCGCCGCGCGGCGTAGGATTCGAGCATCAGACGGATCTCGAAGATCTGCTGCACGTCGTCGTCCTGCAGCGCCACGACCCGCAGCCCCGGCCCCGCGTCGCGGGTCAGCAGCCCTTCGAGCAGCAGCCGTTTCACCGCCTCGCGCACCGGCGTGCGGGACATGCCCAGCGTGTCGGCCAGCTCGAGCTCGGTGACCCGGTCGTTCTCGTTGAGCTGGCCCGAGAAGATGCTGTCGCGGATCGCGTGGTAGGCCTGCTCGGCGGCTGGGCCCTTGGGGGGCACTGGCTTGGGGTCTTTCATGAGCCTCTTTCTGGCAGTCGGCTTCCTCCCCGTCGGCGTTCCGGCGTCCGGCGGCGCGCTCACGAGGCCAGCGCGGCGGGCGGAAAGGATCCGGCCTTCATTACCATGCCCGGCACCTCGTGGCCAAGCTGCGCCTCGAGCCAGCGCGCCGCCTCGGCCGCGCGCTCCACGTCCCAGCCGGTGTCGATGCCTGCGCGGTGAAGCATGTAGGCGAGGTCCTCGGTGGCGACATTGCCGGTGGCCCGCGGCGCGAAGGGGCAGCCGCCGACCCCGCCCAGTGAAGCGTCGAAGGCGGTGACCCCGCTCAGGATCCCGGCCCAGGCATTGGCGAAGCCGGTGTTGCGGGTATTGTGCAGGTGCAGGCGGATCGGCAGCTCCGGCCAGCGCTCGCGCACCGCCCCCACCCGCGCGGTGATGTCGGCGGGGCTGGCCACGCCGATGGTGTCGGCCAGCGTCAGCTCGGCGGGCGGCACCTCGAGCGCGCGCTCGAGCACCGCCATCATGCGCGGGATCGGCATCTCGCCCTCGAACGGGCAGCCGAAGGCGGCGGCAAGGGTCATCCCGGCGCCGATCCGGCCTTCGGCCGCGCGCGCGACCTCGTGCCAGAGCGCGATGCCATCGTCGGTGCTCATGCCCTGGTTGCGGCGGCTGAAGGTTTCGCTCAGCACCACGGCGAAGTTCACCTCGTCGAGACCCGCCGCCAGCGCCCGGTCAAAGCCGCGCCGGTTCAGCGCCAGACCGATGTAGCGCGCCTTCCCGCGCGGCAGGGCTGCGGCCACCTGCTCGGCGTCGGCCATCTGCGGAACCTTGTTCGGATTCACGAAGCTGGTGACCTCGATCCGCTTTGCACCTGCAGCAATTGCGCGGTCGATCAGTGAAATTTTTGCATCCAATGTCAGAATCGTTTTTTCGTTCTGGATCCCATCTCTCGGGGAAACCTCAACGATTTCAGCTTTTTTTGGCAGCATCTCTCCCTCCTCCGGAAAATTGCTGTTTACACGGCTCACAAAAATGTATCCATTTAGCGCAGGCTTGTCGATGCGCGTCGCGCACTGGCGACAGGCACCGAAGCGAGGGGGAGAGCGCTGATGAAGCAGGCCGAGGAGCCGCGGCAGGGGCCGCTTTCGAACATTCGCGTGCTCGAGATGGGCCAGCTTCTGGCGGGGCCGTTCTGCGGCCAGCTGCTGGCGGATTTCGGCGCCGAGGTGATCAAGTGCGAGCAGCCCGGATCCGGCGATCCGCTGCGCGTCTGGGGGCAGGAAAAGCCCTACGGCAAGTCGCTGTGGTGGCCGGTGGTCGGGCGCAACAAGAAGTCGCTGACCATCAACCTGCGCACTGCCGAGGGACAGGCGCTGATCCACGATCTGGTGCGCGACACCGACATCGTGATCGAGAACTTCCGGCCAGGCACCATGGAGCGCTGGAACCTTGGCTACGAGACCCTGCGCAAGATCAACCCGCGGCTCATCATGGTGCGGGTCAGCGGCTACGGCCAGACCGGCCCCTACTCCGCCCGCGCCGGCTACGGCGCCATCGGCGAGGCGATGGGCGGGCTGCGCTACGTGGTGGGCGATCCGTCGACCCCGCCCAGCCGCATGGGCATCTCGATCGGCGACGAGCTTGCCGCCACCTACGCCTGCATCGGCGCGCTCATGGCACTGCACCATCGCCAGACCAGCGGCGAGGGGCAGGTCGTGGACAGCGCCATCTACGAGGCGGTGCTCGCGATGATGGAGAGCACGGTCAGCGAATACGACGTGGCGGGCTACGTCCGCGAGCGCACCGGCGCCACCCTGCCCAACGTTTCGCCCTCGAACGTCTTCCGCACCCGTGACGACAAGATGCTGCTGATCGCGGCGAACCAGGACACGGTGTTCCGCCGCCTCGCCGCCGCCATGGGCCGCCCCGAGCTTGCCGAGGACCCGCGCTACGCCACCCACGCGGCGCGCGGCACCAACATGCGCGAACTCGACGGGCTGATCGAGGACTGGACGCGGACCATCGACCTGGAACCGCTTCAGGACCTGCTCGAGGACCACGGCGTGCCCTGCGGGCTGATCTACTCGGCCGCGGACATGCTCAAGGACCCGCATTTCGCCGCGCGCGAGGCCATCGTCGAGCTGCCGCACCGGGATTTCGGCTCGATCAAGATGCAGAACGTGGCGCCGCGCCTGTCGGAAACGCCCGGCAAGCTGCGCCATGTCGGCCCGGAGCTGGGCGAGCACACCGAGCAGATTCTGCGCGACCTGCTGTCGGTGACGCCCGAGCGACTGGGCGAGCTGCGCGAGAACGGGATCGTCTGACCCGCATCCGAATTCGTGGCCGGAGCACCGGGATGGAGGTCCCCGCCGGTCACAGCAACCGCCCGAACCGGGCAACGACCGGGGCCACGGCCCCTGGAGTCTCTGGGAGGAGATACGTCATGAAAGCCTTCGTCACCGGCCTGCTGCTGGCCAGCACCGCGATCGTCGCGACCACATCCGCCGCCATGGCCGAGCGCACCCTGCGCGCGACCGTGCAGGTGGCGGTGAACCACCCCATCGGCGCGAACGTCGTCACCTTCAAGGAGAAGCTCGAAGAGATCTCGGGCGGCGAGATGTCGGTCGAGATCTACGACAGCGCCCAGCTCTTCAAGGGCAGCGAAGTGCCCAAGGCCGTGGCGAGCGGCGCCATCGACATGGGCGTGGTGCTGGCCGACGAATATTCGGGCACCCTGCCCGCCGCAGGCATCTTCTCGGTGCCGTTCCTGTTCCCGACCTACGAGGTTCTCGCCAAGGCCGCCGACCCGGAAGGCGACTTCCGCAAGGCATTTGACGGCATGATCGGCTCGACCGGCACCAAGGTGCTCTGGTGGCAGGACTACGGCCCCGTGCAGCTGCTCTCCAAGGGCGAGGCGCTGACCTCGCCCGACCAGATGAAAGGCAAGCTGGTCCGCGCGCTCGGCAAGCCCTCGGGCGACTTCATCGATGCGGTGGGCGGCACCCCGGTGGTGATCGGCGGCTCCGAGCAGTTCATGGCCTACCAGCGCGGCACCGTCGACGTGGGCATGAGCGGCACCACCGCGGTGGAATCGCGCAAGCTCTACGAGGTGATGGACCACGTGACCATGACCAACCACTCGCTGGCCGAGTTCATCGTGGTGATCAACGACGGCCTCTTCGACAGCCTCTCGGACGAGGAAAAGGCCTGGGTGACCGAGGCCGCGATGACCGCCGAGCAGAGCCTGCGCGACCAGACCGAGGCCAACAACATGGCCTCCGCCGAATGGCTGGCCGACGGCCGCGCCACGGTGACCGAGCTGACGCCGGAGCAGGTCACCGCCTGGCAGGAGGCCGCCGCGCCCGCGGTCGACGTCTTCGTCAAGGATGGCGGCGACCTCGGCAAGCAGCTGGTCGACGCCGTCCAGGCGCTCTACTGAGCCCGCCACCATGGCACATGAGGCAACGCACAAGGGATCGGGAGCGCATGGCGCTCCCGCATCCGCAGATGGCGCCAGGCTGCCGCCGTCGCTGCGCGCCCTGCGCATCGTCGACGGCATCTCGGTGACCGCCGCGCGCATCGCGGCCGTGATGATCGTGATCATCGCCGTGATCCTCGCCTACGAGGTGCTCGCCCGCTACGTCTTCCGCGCGCCGACGCGCTGGACCTCGGACGTGGGCACCACGCTGATGATCTGGCTGACCTTCCTCGCCATGGCACAATCGCTGCGCAGCGACGGCATGATCCGCATCACCGCCGTCGTGGCCAACGCGCCGGCACCGCTGCGCAAGCTGTCGCAGGGCTTCACGCTGGTGGTCATCGGGGGCTTCTCGCTGCTGGCCGTCTGGCTCTGCTTCGGCGCCATGGTCGAGAGCTTCACCATGGGCCGCCGCCAGCCCACCATGCTGCAGATGCCCGAATGGATCGCCGAGGCGCCGATCATCGTGGGATATGCCTGCCTCGCGCTGCAGGCGCTGGCCGATCTCGTCCGCCTGCCGTTCCGGCCCGCGCCCGCCTTCGTCTCGCATGAAGAGGCGGAGCTTCACTCCATGACCGAGGACGCCCGATGATCCCCATCTACATCGTTTCCGCGCTGGTCCTGCTGCTGCTCACCGGCCTGCCGGTGGCCTTTGCGCTGGCGGCGCTGGGGACCGGGCTCATCGTGCTCAAGGGGCTTCCGCTGGCGCTGATCCCGACCAACCTCTTCGGCTCGCTCAACGATTTCGTACTGCTGGCGGTGCCGCTGTTCCTCTTGATGTCGAACATCCTGCTCAAGGGCGGCGTCGGACGCGACCTGTTCCGCGCGGTGCAAAGCTGGGTCGGCCACTGGCCGGGCGGCATCGGGGTTGCGGCGCTGCTGTCCTGCGGCATCTTCTCGGCGATCTCGGGAAGCTCCGTGACCACCGCCGCCACCGTCGGCACCGTCGCCGTGCCCGAAATGACGAAGCGCGGCTACAAGCCGTCCTTCACCCTCGGGCTGCTGGCAGCGGGAGGCACGCTGGGCATCCTCATCCCGCCGTCGATCCCGCTGATCGTCTACGGAGTCATCGCCGAGGAAAGCATCGGCAAGCTGTTCCTTGCGGGGGTCGGCCCGGGCATCCTTCTGATCACCGTCTTCGGGCTCTATACCGTGCTGTCGGCGGCCTTCGGCGGCAATGCCGCGGCCAGCCCCCGCGCCTCGTGGTCCGAACGGACCGAGGCCACGCTGCGGGCGCTGCCGACGGTGCTGCTGGCGGTGGTGATGCTGGGCGGGATCTACGCCGGAGCCTTCACGCCGACCGAGGCGAGCGCCATCGGCGCGGCCATGGCACTGGCGATCACCGTGGCGCAGCGCTCACTGAGCTGGAGCGATTTTCTCCGGGCGGTGAAGGACAGCGTGCAGACCACCACGGTGATCTTCCTCATCGTCGTGGGCGCCAAGATCTTCGGCCAGGCGATTACGCTCTACCAGATCCCGCAGCAGGTGGCGCATATCTTCGACACCCACGTGCCGGGCACGGTGGGCTTCATCGTCATCGTCTCGCTGATCCTGCTGTTTATCGGGCTCTTCCTCGAGAGCATGTCGATGCTGCTGATCATGGTGCCGGTGCTGCTGCCGACCGTGCTGGGGCTCGGGCTCGACCCGATCTGGTTCGGCGTCTACTTCGTGCTGCTGATCGAGATCGCGCTGATCACGCCGCCGGTGGGGCTGAACCTCTTCGTGATCCAGGCCATCGCCAACAAGCCGCTGGTCGTGGTGGTCCGGGGCGTGGTGCCCTTCGTGCTGATGATGCTCTTCGTGGCGGCGCTGTTGTCGCTGTTCCCGCAGATCGTGCTGTGGCTGCCGTTCCACCTCTAGCGTCCCGACAGCGGGGCCCAGACCCCCGCCGCGCCGCCAGAGACCTGGGTGCTGCAGACGATCGCGACACCTCAGAGGAACGAACACTGGTAATGAATGCTGGAAACGAAAAAGGCGCCCCCAGGGGCGCCTTTTGTGTCGAGAGCCACCGATTTTGCGCTTTCGGCCTCGGATAAGCCATTGAAACCTATAAGGTCGATTTTGAGCTCAGAATGGCTTTGTTGCAGAACTCATCAGCTTCCGGGATTCACGGCGTGAATCCGGTGGGTTGAGAGCCTGCCATGAGCAAGCCCGAACCCGCTCGCTACCGTACGACCAACTGGAAATCCTATAACGACGCGCTGGAGCGGCGCGGATCGCTGCTCGTCTGGCTAGACCGCGACATGGACTGGCTTGCACCGAAGGCTGGCAAGCCCGGACGTCCGCCGGTCTTCTCCGACGCCGCCATCCAGTTCTGCCTGATGATCAAGGGTGAAGGGCGCCCGGGCAACAGTCCGGTGGACTGTTGCCAGCCCTGAACGGGCTCTGCCCCGGGCTCTTCGGCCTGCCGCTTCGGCAAACGACCGGAATGGTCGCCAGCATCCTCGAGATGGCTGGTCTGGACTGGCCGGTCCCGCACTTCTCCACGCTCAGCCGCCGCCAGAAGACAATCGCGGTCCAGCTTTCGTCGCGCCGGGTTCCGGGCCCTCTGAACCTGCTGGTGCCCTCTCGGGACATTGCTTCGCAATACCCTGCCGGGTGACAGACCGCGCCGGGATCAGGTTCCTAGGCGACGGAGAGTGGCTGGCGAGGAAGCATGGCACCCACCGCCGCCGCCAGTACCGCAAGGCCCATCTGGCGATGGACACGGAGACCGGCGACATCGGGGCGGTGGAATTCACCTCTAGCCGCGAGGGCCCCTCTCGTGGTTCTGCTGCGCAAACCACTGTCAGGCAGTGGACACCTCGATCTTCTGGACCAGATCCCGGAAAACGAGGAAATCGGCACCGTTACCGGTGATGGCACCTTCGACACCCACCGTTGCCATGCGGCGATCCTTGCACGCGGCGGCACAGGGGCTCGGGCACTCCTTCGGACCGGGGGCAGTCATGCCCTCGCTCCCATCCGCAGAAATGGCCGCCTCTGGAAAGAAGATTGCCCCGCCGCCTTGGTCCGCAACGATATCCTGAGGGCAACCCGGCGCCTCGGCCGGGCGATCTGGAAAAGGTGGTCCCGCTATCATGCCCGCAGCCGGGTCGAGGCCCGGATGAGGACCCTGAAATCCTTCGGCCAGCGGATCACCTCGAGGGCCTCCGGACCCCCGACAGCCGAGATCGAACGCGTGGCCTGACCTCAGCTGGGAAAGAGCCCTCATGTCCTGAAGCCGACTTCTGCAACAATGCCGGCGTGACTCCACACGTGCTCAGGCACACCGCTGCTGTTCACATGGCTGAGGCTGGCATCTCGATGGACGAGATCGCCCAGTATCTCGGCCACTCGGACACCCGGATCACCGCCTCGACCCACGCGCGTCACAGCCCCGAGCACCTGCGCAGAGCGGCAAAGACACTGGAGTTCGACCAGGCGTCCGGTTCAACGAACCAGGGGGAACTGTTTGAGAAACGAACAAGGCGCCCGAAGGCGCCTTGTTTCATTGGTCGGAGTGAGAGGATTCGAACCTCCGGCCCCTGCCTCCCGAAGACAGTGCTCTACCAGGCTGAGCTACACTCCGACCGTGGCGGGCGGGATACCCCAGCCGCAGGGGTTTGGCAAGGCTCATTGCGGGGTTTCTTGCAGGGTTTTTTCACGCCGCCCCAAGGCACGCAGAAGCGGCCCGATCCGCAGCGAGGTGCCGGTCTCGAAACGGGTGCGCGTGCGCAGCACGGGCGTGTTCTCCGAGGCCGTGCTGCGGCTCTCGCGGAGCACGATGTAGACCCCCGAGCCGATGATGAGCACCGCCCCCGCAAGAGTCATCGCGTCGGGCCATTCGTCGAAGAACAGCGCCCCGTAGAGCGTCGCCCACAGGAGCTGCGAATACTGCATCGGTGCCACGATCACCGCCTCGCCGTTGCGGTAGGCGCCGATCAGCACGAAGCCCCCGGTGATGGCCAGCACCGCCATAACCCCCACCGCGCCCAGATGCTCGATCGGCATCGGCTGGTAGACGAAGGGCAGCGCGCAGGCCATGATCACGAAGTTGGTCAGCATCGGGTAGAGCAGCAGCACGACCGAGCGCTCTTCTTGCCCGATCTTGCGCACCACGATGGCGGCCAGCGCTCCGGTACACGCACCGACCAGCGCCGCGGCATGACCCAGCGTGAGCTCGGTCCGGCCGGGGCGCAGCACCACGATGACGCCCGCGAGCCCCACCAGTACCGCGATCCAGCGCCGCAGCCGGACACGCTCGCCCAGGATGGGAATCGCCAGCACGGTGATCACCAGCGGCTGCGCAAAGAGGATGGCGTAGGTCTGCGCCAGCGGCAGCACCGAGAAGGCGTAGAACACGCAGATCCCGGTGATCACCGCCGAGACCGTGCGCAGCGCCGTCCACCACGGGTGGATCGGCCGCAGGTGACCCGGGGTGGTGTCGCGGATCAGCATGAGACTCACCAGCGGAAAGCTGAAGAGCACCGAGAAGAAGACGATCTGGAAGGGCGCGTAGCTTCCGCCGAGGAATTTCACGACGACGTCGTGCGAGGCGAAGAGCGCGAAGGAAAGCAGCGCGAGAAGTGCGCCTTTTGCATTATGTGCCATTCTGGAGAGTGCCGCGACAGAAGAGAGGAGGAGGAGGGAAACGGCTTCGAGTCTGTCACCGCTCGCGAGCGCTAACAAGGGCAGTTGCCACCCTCGCGTGCGCTTGCTGCAGGTTTGCGCGAATGCCAGGCTCTCGGATGGGGGATCGGACAATGGATCCGGACATACTGTCGGTGCCGGGCGGCGTCGGGCTGTTCCTGTTCGGGATGCTGGCGATGACCGGCGCGCTGCGCGGCCTCGGGAGTCGCCAGGTGCGGGCGATTCTCGCGCGGTCCAGCACCTCGCCGCTGACCAGCGCGACCTCGGGTACGGTCACCACCGCGGTCATCCAGTCCCCGAGCGCCGGAGCCGCGGCGGCGCTGGACGAGCTGCACGGCTGTCTCGCGCGGATCCGCGAGCCCGCCGATGCGGTGACCGCGACCAAGCGCTGCTCGGCGCTCCTGCAGCAGTACCACCATATGAACCGCCTCGCGCCGCGCATGACCCGCGAGGACGGGATGCAGCGGCCGCTCACAGGCATCGGGCTGCACCGACCCGCTCTGGCCTTCGGCGCGGTGCTGCAACGGGCCGCACAGTGAGAGCGGCGCGCCGCGGAGCTTCAGAGGCTCGCGCGGCTGGACGCCGGGCGCCCCCGAAGACTGCGGCGGCAGGCTTGGCTGAGGGAGCACGCGGGGCTGGTCGGCATGTGCGAGGTTTTGAGCTCGCCAACTCTATGCGGTGGCGGAAGCGGGCGGCGCGGTACGCCGCCCGGTCAATGCAGTAAGGTGAGCTTCCCGCAAGCGATATGCCTGCAACGCCGGACCGGGACCGGCTGGAACCAGTGCCCGCAGGGGCGCCTCAGAGGCTCGCGTCGAGGGCGGCGAGGATCGCGTCGCCCATGCCCGAGGTCGAGACCGGGGTCGCACCCTCTTCGCCCAGCAAGTCGGCGGTGCGGACACCGTCGGCGAGCACCGTCTCGATGGCCTTCTCGAGGCGCTCGGCCTCGGCGCCCTGGTCGAAGCTGTAACGCAGCGCCATGGCGAAGGAGAGGACGCAGGCGATCGGGTTCGCCTTGCCCTGCCCCGCGATGTCGGGCGCGGAGCCGTGCACCGGCTCGTAGAGCGCCTTGGGACGGCCGTTGGCCATCGGGGCACCGAGCGAGGCCGAGGGCAGCATGCCCAGCGAACCGGTCAGCATGGCGGCGGCATCCGACAGCAGGTCACCGAAGAGGTTGTCGGTCACGATCACGTCGAACTGCTTGGGCCAGCGGCAGAGCTGCATGGCGCCGGCGTCGGCATACATGTGGCTGAGCTCGACCTCGGGGTATTCCTTGCCGACCTCGGTGACGACCTCGCGCCAGAGAATGCCGGATTCCATGACATTGGCCTTCTCCATCGAGCAGACCTTCTTGCCACGGCGCATCGCCAGCTCGAAGGCCGAGCGGGCCACGCGGTCGATCTCGGACTCGGTGTAGCGCTGGGTGTTGATGCCGACGCGCTCGTTGCCCTCTTCGATGATGCCGCGCGGCTCGCCGAAGTAGATGCCCGAGGTCAGTTCGCGCACGATCATGATGTCGAGCCCGGCCACCACGTCCTTCTTCAGCGACGAGAAATCGGCCAGCGCGTCGAAGCACTGGGCGGGGCGCAGGTTGGCGTAGAGGTCCATCTCCTTGCGCAGCCGCAGCAGGCCGCGCTCGGGCTTCACCGAGAAGTCGAGGACGTCGTATTTCGGACCGCCCACGGCGCCGAGCAGGACGGCGTCGACCTCCTGCGCCTTGGCCATGGTGTCGTCATGCAGAGGCGTGCCGTGCTTGTCGTAGGCGGCGCCGCCCACGAGATCCTCGCTCACATCGAAGGTGAGGCCGCGCTTGTCGCCATACCAGTCGATGATCCGCCGCACCTCGGCCATGACTTCGGGGCCGATGCCGTCGCCCGGCAGGATCAGAAGCGAAGGGTTGCTCATGGGAATATCCTCTCCTCGGAATGTCCCGCATCGGGTATCCCTTGGGGCCGGAATGGTCAAGAAAACAACGGTGATAACCCGTCTTCCAGAAGCTCCCGGACCCGCGCGATGCGCGGCGTGCGCCGCATCGCCTCGTGCACCGTGAGATAGACCGGAAGCCCCGGCAGCCGCAGCCCGGGAAGCAGTCGCTCGAGCCGCGGATCGCGGTCGGCGATGTTGCATTGCAGCACCCCGATGCCGCAGCCCGAGACTACCAGCTCGTAGCCGGTCACGAAGTCGTCGCAGCGGGTGCTGAACCAGTCGCGGGTCGCCGGCAGCCCCATGTCGCGCATGGCGCGCAGCATCATGTCCCGGCGGTCGAGCCCCACCAGATCGCTCTGCCAGAGCGCCTCGACCGTGTCCGGGCGCCCCCGGCGGTCGAGGTAGTCCCGGGCGGCATAGACGCCCATCTCGAGATCGCCGAGGTGGCGCAACACGAGGTCGAGCTGCTCGGGGCGGTACATGCGGACGGCAATGTCGGCCTCGCGGTAGTGCAGGTTCTCGGTCTGGTCTGTCGGCACGAGGTCGATGGCGATCTCGGGCTCGAGCGTCCGGATCCGGGCGATGATCGGCGGCAGGTGGTAGCGGGCGGACATCACGCTCGCGGTGATCCGCACCGTGCCCGCCAGCCGCTCGGAGCGGCCCTCCGCCGCCAGCCGCAGCGACTGCAGGCTGTCGCGCATTGCCTGCGCATGGGGCAGGAGCGCGGCACCGGTCTCGGTGAGGTCGAGCCCGCGCGGCTGACGCCGGAACAGCTCGACCCCGAGCTGCCGCTCGATCCCGCGCACCTGCCGGCCGACCGTGGGCTGGCTGGTGCCCTACCAGCGCTGGGAGGCCGAGATGCCGGAGCTCACCGACCGGCTCATCGACGCCGCGCGCAGTTCGGGCGCGACCATCCTTCAGCCGGCCAACGTCTACGTCTTTGGCGAGGGCGCGCCCAAGCTTCTCGGCACCGACACGCCGCACCGCGCCCGCAACCGGCTCGGGCGGGTGCGGATCGAGATGGAAGAGCGCCTGCGCGCTTCCGGCCTGCCGGTGATCCTGCTGCGGGCGGGCAATTTCCTCGACGACGAGCCGTCGGGCAACTGGTTCGACAAGGTGATGGTCCCCAACCTTCGGAAGGGCACTCTGACCTGGCCGGGCAACCCGATGATCCCACATGCCTGGGCCTGGCTGCCCGACCTCGCCGAAGCGGCGCGGATGCTGGCCGACTGCCGCACCGAACTGCCGCGCTTCGCCGACATCCCCTTCCCCGGCTTCACGCTCTCCGGTCAGGAGATGGCGGCGCAACTCGGCCGCATCGTCGGGCGCGACATCGCGATCCGGCCGCTGCGCTGGTGGATGCTGCAGCTTGCCCAGCCGGTCTGCGGCAGCGCCGGAGGGCTGTTCGAGATGCGCTACCTCTGGGACATGCCGCACCGGCTCGACCCGGCGCCGCTGGCGAGGCTGCTGCCGGAGTTCCGCGCCACCCCGGTCGACGAGGCGCTGCGCCGCGCCACCGCGCATCTCACGGCAGGGACAGGGTCACGGACACCAGCCGATGCCGCTGCCCCTCGACGGGCGGCCTGACCTCGGCCCCGATGACCTCGAGCCCGGCGGCGGGGAGGATGTAGCTCACCCGCATCGGGCCCGGGCCGTCCCAGACCACCGTCGGCGCATCGGGCAGCGGATCCTGCAGCCGCGGGTCCGCGAGCACCTGCGCGATGGCCTCGTGGCGGCCGTCGCCCCGCACCGGGTCGACGTTGGCATTGCCGATCAACACCGGAGCACCGGGCAACGCACAACCGAGCCCGCCGTCGAGACACTGCATCCAGAGCCCCAGCTCATCGTGGTTGCGGCGCCCGTTGCGGTCCTCGGGCCCGTCGAAGACCGGCGGCGTCGCAGCCCATGCCAGCAACGCGAGCGGCGTGCTCCCGGTGTCGAGCGACAGCACCCAATGCGCCGAGGAGGACAGCCGCTGCACCTTTGGCGCCGGGTCCTCCGCCTGCCGCAGGTTTCCCGGCAGGTCGCTCCAGAGCAGGTCGGTGAACGCCGCCACCAGCGACAGCGGGCGCGTCGACAGCACCGCCATGCCGCCCTGCCCCGAGAACTCGCCATACCCCTGCGCATCGCGCGGCCCGCCGAGCAGCCCGTCCCCGTCGAGATCCAGCCCCGTCGGCCTTCCCGCGTTCGGCCGCCGCGCGAACCGGTGCGGATAGCGCGCGCCCGCGGCATCCAGCGCGTCGGCCAGCGCCCTCAGCGCGACACCGCCGTGATCGTAGTCCACATCCGTCAGCAGCAGCACGTCGGGCGCGACCTCGGCGATCTCAGTCACCACCGCCGCAAGCTCTCCGCCGCCGATGTCGCGCAGCAGCAGGCCGGGACCGTCGCGCGACAGGTCCGCGTTCCAGGTGGCAAGGCTCAGGGGGTCGGCATGCAGCGCCCCGGCAAGGAGCAGCGAGACGATCAGGCCGCCTGCAGATCCGCCTGCGCGTGGGCGCGGCGACGCTTTTCCTCGATCAGCCCGGCGATCCGCCCCAGCGCCACGCCGCGCATGATCAGGCTTGCGGGAAGAAAGGCCCATGCGCTCATCGTCCAGATCATCGTCTGTGCATTGGCCAGCGACAGCGGGTCGATCATCTCGGACGCCAGCTCCATCACCGCCGGAATAACGAATGGCAGAAGAAACCCTAAGGCGACGTTAACGTGGGCGTCCCGACGCAGGCGATAGAGGATGTCCGCACCGGCGGTCGGGTCGAAGAGCGGCAGGTTCACCCAGAAATTGAACGCTCCGTTGCGGATCGGCCAGTTCAGCAGCCGCACGATCACGACAAACGAAAGAACGGCAATCAGCGACACGAGATAGGAAAGCCCCGCCCCGATGCGCACCATCCCGACCCGCTCTGGCCGCATGTCCCTGTCCGCCGCCAGCACCATCAGCCGCACCGGCGAATAGGGGAAATCGAGCAGCTGTCCCACGCCGGCACCGAACCCCGCCAGCGCCGCGCCGAGCCGCGTCGGATGCACATCCTGCCGCCAGATCAGCACCAGCACCAGCACCGCGACGAAGAGCGCCACGAAACGCAGGCGGTTGAACGGCGGCGCATCGCGGAACTCGATGAACGAGGGGTAGTCCCCGACATATTCGACGAAGGTGAGGAGGGCCGCGACCAGGGCGAGCAGCGCGATCATCTGGGATCCGTCCGCGGTCACCCCCGGCAGGAACACCGCAGGCATCGCGATCAGGAACGCGATGAGAAAGGCCCGCGCACCGGCCTGCACCAAACGCTTGAACACCACCCAAACCCCTTCGGTCGCGCCGGGCCCTGATCCGTATCGGGGCCCCGCTTGTACCTGATCCCGCAAACCGACGCGGCGCATCTCACTTTTGCCCAATTTCTGCCCACATTCCCCAGGCTCAGCAAGGAACTCTTCAGCTAGGCGCCCGGAATGCGATACTTACGTGGAGGAAACGGTGCCTTTTTGCATCATTGTTACGCCGCCGTTGCGCAGATGTTCCAGGGAGCCACAAGATGTTGAAAAGCCGCGGGTCTTCGCCTGTTCGACCGAATTTCGAGGGGTTTGACCTAACGCGGGGCCGAATGAGTCAAACAGGGGTTGAACGGGCCGTGACTATACTGGGCCGATCAGGAGGGACGTGCAGATGCATCTGGCGATTACAACTGAAGAAGCCGTCGCGATGATTCCCGACGGCGCGCGCGTGATGCTCTCGGGCTTCATGGGCGTCGGAACCCCGGACGGGCTGGTTCGGGCGCTGGCCGCGGCCGGCAAGAAGGACCTGACCATGATCGTCAACGACGCGGCACGCCCGGACACCGGGGTCGGCCCGCTGGTGTCCGCCGGCTGCGTGCGCAAGTTTATCGGCAGCCACATCGGCGTGAACCCGGTGCTGCAGGAGAAGATGCACGCGGGCGAGATCGAGGTCGAGCTGGTGCCGCAGGGCACGCTGGTCGAACGCATCCGCGCCGCGGGCATGGGCCTCGGCGGCGTGCTCACCCCCACCGGGCTCGGCACGCTGGTGGCCGAGGGCAAGCCGACCGTCGAGGTCGAGGGCAAGACCTACCTGCTCGAGCCGCCGCTGCGCGCGGATTTCGCGCTGATCGCGGCACGGAGCTGCGATTACGTGGGCAACCTGACCTACATGCTCTCGGCGACGAACTTCAATCCGATCATGGCGCTGGCGGGCGAGGTGGTGATCGCCGAGCCGGAAGAGATCGTGCCGGTAGGGGTGATCCCCCCGGACGCGGTCAAGACCCCCGGCGTGCTCGTCGACCATGTGATCAAGAGGGCTGCGTGATGAAAGACATCCAGATCATGGATCCGAGGGAGATCATCGCCCGCCGGGTGTCGCTCGAGATCCGGCCGAAAATGCTGGTGAACCTCGGGATTGGCATTCCGACGCTGGTCTCGGACCACCTCGACGAAAGCATGGGCGTGTTCTTCCAGTCCGAGAACGGCGTGGTCGGGCTCGGCCACCGTCCGCCCGAGGGCATGACCGACCGCCACCTCACCGACGCCGGCGGCAGCTTCACCTCCGCCGTGCCCGGCGCCTCGATCATCGACTCGGCGTTTTCGTTCGGGCTGATCCGCGGCGGTCACCTCGACCTGACGGTGCTGGGCGGGCTGCAGGTGGACGCACAGGGGCATTTGGCGAACTGGATGATCCCGGGCGTCTTCGTGCCCGGCATGGGCGGCGCCATGGACCTGGTGACCGGCGCCAGGAAGGTGATCGTGGCGATGATCCACTCGACCAAGGGCAAGTCGAAGATCGTGCAGGAATGCAACCTGCCGGTGACCTCGCAACGGCGGGTCGATCTCATCGTGACCGAGAAGGCGGTGATACAGCCTCGCGACGACGGGCTTCACCTGCTCGAGACCGGTCCGGGGATCAGCGTCGCCGAGGTCGAGGCCGACACCGAGGCGCAGCTCATCATCGAGGGCGACATCCCGGAGATGGACCTCTCCCGCACAACCTGAATAGCCTGTGAATCACGGCGGGGTCGCGACGCGCGGTCGCGCCAACACAGCGCGTGCCGGTCGCCCCGTCAGGTACCCCTGCCCGCACAGGTGAAACCATCTGAAAAACCCGGACAGATGCCCGACGTCCGTCCCCACAGGGCCACGTCCGCCTCTTCATCTTGCCAGAAAAACTCCCGCCAGAGGCGTCCGGACCTCTGCCACACGCACCTGCGCCGGAAAATGGCAAGGCAGGGCGGCCACGAACCGCCCTGCCCCGCAGAGTGCATCCTGCCCGGGATCAGACCCAGGGACGGCTTTGCGCGGCCTCGGCCTCGAAGCTGTCGATGGCGCCGACCTTCTCCATGGTCAGGCCCACGTCATCGAGCCCCTCGAGCAGGCAGTGCTTGCGGAACGGGTCGACCTCGAAGGTGAATTCCTCGCCATCCGAGGTGGTGACCACCTGCCGCTCGAGATCCACGGTCATGCGGGCGTTGGAGCCCTTGTCGGCGTCTTTCATCAGCACGTCGACAACCTCCTGCGGCATCACGATCGGCAGCATGCCGTTCTTGAAGCAGTTGTTGTAGAAGATGTCGGCGAAGGAGGTGGAGATCACCGCCTTGATGCCGAAATCCGCCAGCGCCCACGGCGCGTGCTCGCGCGAGGAGCCGCAGCCGAAGTTGTCGCCGGCCACGATGACCTGCGCGTCCCGGTACTGCGGCTTGTTGAGCACGAAATCGGGGTTCTCGGAACCGTCGTCGAGATAGCGCATCTCGTCGAAGGCATGGACCCCGAGGCCCGAGCGCTTGATCGTCTTCAGGAACTGCTTGGGGATGATCATGTCGGTGTCGATGTTCACCAGCGGCATGGGCGCCGCGATCCCCGTCAGTTTTTCGAACTTTTCCATATGTCTTGTCCTATTGTCAGGACGCCCGTCACCCGGCGGTGCAGGGGCCCGCGTAGGGGGTGCCCTTGACGTCCCATGCCTCCCCGGCCCCGGCGGCGGCAAGAGCCGTCGGCGAGGCGAGACAGGTCATGGGGACGGCAAGGCGCGTCATCAGGCGGTTTCTTTCTCGCTCATCAGTTCGCGCACGTCGGTCAGGTGGCCGGTGATCGCCGCCGCCGCCGCCATCGCGGGCGACATCAGATGGGTACGACCGCCCTTGCCCTGACGTCCCTCGAAGTTGCGGTTCGAGGTGGCCGCGCAGCGTTCGCCCGGAGACAGCTGGTCGGGGTTCATGGCAAGGCACATGGAGCAGCCCGCCATCCGCCATTCGAAACCGGCATCGATGAAGATCTGGGCGAGGCCCTCTTCCTCGGCCTGCGCACGGACGAGGCCCGAGCCGGGCACGACCATGGCACGCATGCCGTCCTTGATCTTCTTGCCCTTCAGGATCTCGGCCGCGGCGCGCAGGTCCTCGATCCGCCCGTTGGTGCAGGAGCCGATGAACACCGTGTCGATCTTGATGTCGGTGAGCTTCTGCCCGGCCTCGAGGCCCATGTACTGAAGCGCGCGCTTGGCCGCCTCGACCTTGCCGCCGGTGAAGTCCTCGGGCGCAGGCACGGTGCTCGAGATCGGCAGCACGTCCTCGGGCGAGGTGCCCCAGGTGACGACCGGCGCGATGTCCTCGCCGCGGATGGTGACGACCTTGTCCCAATGCGCGTCGTCATCGGAGTAGAGCGTCTTCCACCACGCCATCGCGGCCTCGAACTGGGCGCCCTTCGGCGCGTGCGGGCGGCCCTTCACGTATTCGAAGGTTGTCTCGTCCGGCGCGATCAGGCCGGCGCGGGCGCCACCCTCGATGGCCATGTTGCAGACCGTCATCCGGCCTTCCATCGACAGCGACCGGATGGCCTCGCCGCAATACTCGATGACGTAGCCGGTGCCGCCGCCGGTGCCGGTGTGGCCGATGACCGAGAGCGTGATGTCCTTGGCGGTGACGCCCGGACGCAGCTGGCCGGTGATCTCGACCTTCATGTTCTTGGACTTGGACTGGATCAGCGTCTGCGTGGCGAGCACGTGCTCGACCTCGGAGGTGCCGATGCCGTGGGCCAGCGCGCCAAAGGCACCGTGGGTGGCGGTGTGGCTGTCACCGCAGACCACGGTCATGCCGGGCAGCGTCCAGCCCTGTTCGGGGCCGACGATGTGCACGATGCCCTGACGGATATCGCTCACCGGGTAGTAGTTGACGCCGAATTCGCGGGCGTTCTTGTCGAGCGCCTCGACCTGGATGCGGCTTTCCTCGTTCTCGATGCCGTTCTCACGGTCGGTCGTGGTCGGCACGTTGTGGTCGGGCACGGCGATGGTGCGCTGCGGGGCGCGGACCGTGCGACCGGTCATGCGCAGCCCTTCGAAGGCCTGCGGCGAGGTCACCTCGTGCACGAGGTGACGGTCGATGTAGAGCAGGCAGGTGCCGTCTTCGTCCCGCTGGACGACATGGGCGTCCCAGATCTTGTCGTAGAGTGTCTTGCCGGACATGGGTTCCTCTCCGGAATTTGGAATGGTCTTGCAGGCTGGGCGCAGGTCAGATGTCCCGCGCCGGGGCGGGCGTGACAGGCTTATAGCCGCGCGAGCACCGAAAAGGTGGCGCCGTAGAACCGTTCGCGCAAACGCACGCGGTCGCCGAGGTCGAGAACCCGAGTCATGACAGGCGAGATACAGGGTCTCCCCTCTCCGATCAAGGGGAACGACGGCCCCGGCCCGTGACGGCCCCGGCCTCGCGAGCGTGCCCGGGGCTGTCACGGGACTTGCCCGAGCGCCGGCGCGATGCAACTCTTGGGTTCGGAAGGAGGACCGCCACACGATGAACCCGCTTGACGCCACGGGCGACCAGACCCCGTTCGAGGCCCTTCGCGCCATCGCGCTGCAGCTGCTGTCGCAGGGCGAGACCTACGCGGGCATCTTCCTCAGGCCCTGGAACTTCTACCAGGTCGGCATCGCGCTCGCGGTCTTCGTCGTGGCCCATATCCTCGCGCAGCTGGTGACGCCCCACATGCGGGAATGGATGCGCACCCGCGAGGGCTGGCCCGCGTGGCGCCTGCGCATCCTGATCGTGTTGCAGCGCCGGCTGCGGATGATCTTCTTCGTGATCCTGATCTGGCACGTGATCGGCATCATGAAGCAGCTCACATGGCCGTCACGCTCCTACCTGCTGACCATCATCGCCGAGCTCGGCACCGCGTGGCTGTTGATCGCGCTCGCGACCCGGCTGATCCGCAACCCGACGCTGCGGCTGCTGGTGCGCTACTCCGCCTGGGCCTGGGTGACGATCTCGATCCTCGGGCTCGCCGATGAGACGCAGGCCGTGCTCGACGGGCTCGCCATCGAGATCGGCAGCACGCGGCTCTCGATCTGGCTGATGCTGCAGGCCGCGGCGCTGTTGATCGCGCTGGTGGCCGCGGCGCGCTTCCTGGCCGCCGCCGCCGCCGCGAATATCCGTCAGAACGAGAACATGAGCCCCTCGATGCAGGTGCTCTCGGTGAAGTTCCTGCAGGTGGCGCTCTACGGTGCGGCCTTCTTCCTCGCGCTGAAGCTGGTGGGCGTCGACCTGACCGGCCTTGCGGTGCTGTCCGGCGCGATCGGCGTCGGTCTCGGTTTCGGCCTGCAGAAGGTGGTCTCGAACCTCGTGAGCGGCGTGATCATCCTGCTCGACAAGTCGATCAAGCCCGGCGACGTGATCTCGCTTGGCGACACCTTTGGCTGGATCAACGCGCTCGGCGCCCGCTATGTCTCGATCACCACCCGCGACGGCAAGGAATACCTGATCCCGAACGAGGACCTGATCACCGGTCAGGTGGTGAACTGGTCACATTCCAACGAGTTCGTCAGGCTCGACATCTCCTTCGGCACCTCCTACGGCGACGATCCCCATGCCGTGCGCAAGATCGCGGTCGAGGCCGCGCTGGGGGTGGACCGGGTGCTCGCCAACCGCCCGCCGGTCTGTCACATCGTCGGCTTCGGAGACAGCTCTGTGGATTACATCCTGCGGTTCTGGATCCGCGACCCGACGGGCGGGCTCACCAACATCCGCGGCAACGTCTACCTGGCGCTCTGGGACGCGTTCAAGGAAAACGACATCTCGATCCCCTTCCCCCAGCGCGAGGTCCGCGTGCTGAACGAGAGCCTGCCGGTGGCGCGCACTCCGGACTGATCTGTCCGGTCGCTGACGGATCGGCAACGTGCGGCTCGTCGTCTGGGCGTTGGACATCCGGTCGCTCTGCGGTTGCCTCTTCGGCACCCGGCCGCTCGGCGTCGGGCTTTTCAGCGTCAGGCCATTCGCCGTTCTGTTCGGCACAACCGGCTGAGGCGGGCGTTTACCGTTCCGCAAGCCGAGTCGGGCCAAGCTGTTGTCATGAGACAGCGAACCGACGATTGGCGCGATGCCGCCAGCCCCCCTCATGGCAACGCGTCCGGCCTGCATGTGCCGCAGCGAGGCCCCGACCCGGACGCGGCGCTCCCGATTTCCGCACCACTCCGAACGTTGCGGCTGACCGGTCCACCGCCCAGGCACCTCGGCCATTCGCGCGGTCCCCCCCCCCCCTGCAAGCGCTGACGGGGGTCCGGACGGCAAATTCCGCCAATGACGGCGCGTCGCGGCTGACATCCGCGACCGCTGCCACCATAGTGCGCCTCGACCAATTAAGGGAGGCGTCATCATGACGGAAGAGATCGTCATTCTCGGCGGTGCGCGCACCGCCATCGGCACGTTCGGCGGAGCATTGGCCGGCGTGCCGCCCATCGACCTTGCCACCACCGCCGCAAGGGCGGCGCTCGAACGTTCGGGCGTCGAGGGCGCCCAGCTCGGCCACGTGGTCTTCGGCCACATCATCAACACAGAGCCGCGCGACATGTATCTCAGCCGCGTCGCCGCGATGCAGGCCGGCGCCCCCGAGAGCGTGCCCGCGATGAACGTCAACCGGCTCTGCGGCTCGGGCTTGCAGGCCATCGTCTCGGCGGCGCAGTCGCTGATGCTGGGAGATGCCGATTTCGCACTGGCGGGCGGCGCCGAGTGCATGTCGCGCTCGCCCTACATCCTCCAGGACCAGCGCTGGGGCCGCAAGATGGGCGACATCCGCACCGTCGACATGATGCTTGGCGCGCTCAGCTGTCCGTTCGGCACCGGCCACATGGGCGTCACCGCCGAGAACGTGGCCTCCGAGCACGGCATCAGCCGCGAAGCTCAGGATGCCTTCGCCGTCGAGAGCCAGGCCCGCGCCGCCAAGGCCATCGCCGAGGGCCGTTTCCGCGACCAGATCGTCCCGGTCGAAATTGCCTCGCGCAAGGGCAAGATCAGCTTCGACACCGACGAGCACCCCAAGCCGACCACGCCCGAGACCCTCGCGGGGCTGCGCCCGGCGTTCCAGAAGGACGGCAGCGTCACCGCCGGCAACGCCAGCGGCATCAACGACGGCGCCGCGGCGCTGGTGCTGGCCCGCGCCTCGGCCGCCCGTGACGCGGGGCTCACGCCGCGCGCGCGCATCCTCGGCTACGCGCATGCCGGCGTCCGCCCCGAGGTGATGGGCGTCGGCCCGATCCCCGCGGTGAAGGCGCTGCTGGCCCGCACCGGGCTGAGCGCCCCGGACTTCGACGTGATCGAGTCGAACGAGGCCTTCGCCGCGCAGGCACTGGCGGTGAACGCCGAGCTGGGTCTCGACCCGGTGAAGGTGAACCCCAACGGCGGTGCCATCGCGCTTGGCCACCCGGTGGGCGCGACCGGCGCGATCCTCACCGTCAAGGCGCTATACGAACTTGAGCGCATCGGCGGCCGCAAGGCGCTGATCACCATGTGCATCGGCGGCGGCCAGGGCATCGCGCTCGCCATCGAGCGGATCTGATCCCGGGCGCCCTGGCCCGCGAACGCACCACCCGTGCCCCTGACCGGGGCGCGGGGCAGACCCGGCCGCCGTCAGCGCAGCTCGATCGACACCCGCCCCGACTGCCCGGTGGCGTCGATGACCGACAGCGTGGTGAAGCCCCGCCCCCGGATCGGCGCCACCAGCTCGCCCCCGCGCAGCCGCGTGGCCACCACCTCGCCGTCGGCCAGCAGGGTGAAGGGCGCCACCCCGCCACGCAGCTTCAGGGGCACGCCCTCGCCCCCGGCGATCAGCGCCGCCCCGTCGGGCGGAAAGGTCACGGTCAGCGACGGTTCGGACGCACTGTCCCGCCCGAAGCGCTGCAACGGTGCGGGCAGCATGGCGTTGCTCACCAGCAGCGTGTCGGGCGGCGGCGCGGGCAAGGGCTCGGGCGTGACGCGGGCGCGGCCCAGCGCCTCGAAGAGCAAGGGCGCCGCGATGTCGCCGCCGAAGGCCCCCGGCACCGGCGTGCCGTCCGGGCGCCCGATCCAGACACCCGCCACGTAGCGCCCGTCCCAGCCCAGCGCCCAGGCGTCGCGGTGCCCGTAGGACGTGCCGGTCTTGTAGGCCACGCGCCCCGGCGGTCCGGCCTGCGGCGGCGGCGGCAGCCCGGCGAGGATGTGCCCCACCTGCCAGGCGGAGCGGGCGCTCATCAGCCGGGCGGGGGCAGCCTCGGGCGCATCCGCCAGCCAGCGCAGGTCGCGCGCCTCGCCGCCGTTGGCGAGCCCGGCGTAGAGCGTCACCATGTCCCAGAGCGTCAGCCCCACCCCGCCGAGGCTCACCGCCAGCCCCGGCTGGCCGCCCGGCAGCTCAGGGTGCAGCCCCGCCGTCTCGAGCGCGGCCATCAGATGCGCCGGGCCCATTGCCTCGGTCAGCCGCACCACGGGGATGTTGAGCGATAGCTGCAGCGCCCGCGAGACCCGCAGCTCGCCGCGGAACTGACCGTCGAAATTGCGCGGCGCGTAGGTGCCGAACTGCACCGGCGTGTCGGCGATCAGCGTCTCGGGATGCGCCAGCCCGCGGTCGAAGGCGAGCCCGTAGACCAGCGGCTTCAGCGTCGAGCCGGGCGAGCGCAGTGCCCGTGTCATGTCGACGAAACCCTGCCCGCGGGTCTCGGAATAGGCGGGCGAGCCGACGCTGGCGAGCACCTCGCCGTTGCGGTGATCCGCGACGATGAGCGCCATCGACAGGCGCCGGTCGCGCCCGGCCATGTAGTCCGTCGCCAGCCGCTCGAGGCTCTGCTGCAGCCCGCGGTCGATGGTCAGGTCGTGCCGCCCCGGCCCCAGCGCCAGCGCGCGGTCGGCCAGATGCGGCGCGATCAGCGGGAAGTCGTACCGCCCCTCGGGAGAGGGATCGCGCAGGGCGGCGCGCGCGGTGTCGCCGTCGATCACCCCGGCCCGCTGCATCCGCGCCAAGACCCGGTCGCGGGCGTCGCGGGCCGCCTGCGGGTGGCGGTCGGGCCGCCGCGCCTCGGGCGCCTGTGGCAGCGCCACCAGAAGCGCCGCCTCGGCGGGCGTGAGCCGCGAGGGCTCCTTGCCGAACCACGCCAGCGTGGCGGCGCGCAGCCCCTCGAGGTTGCCGCCATAGGGCGCGTGCTCGAGGTAGAGCTGCAGGATCTGCGGCTTCGACAGCCGCCGCTCGAGCGCCAGCGCCAGCCTCACCTGCCGCAGCTTGCCCGACCATGCGCCGGTGGTGCCCTCTTCGAGCAGCCGCGCCACCTGCATGGTCAGCGTCGAGGCCCCCGAGACGATGCGCCCGGCCTGCAGCCCCTGCCACACCGCGCGCGCCGTCGCGATGGCATCGACGCCGGGGTGGTCGGGAAAGCGCCGGTCCTCGTAGGCGATCAGCATGTCGAAGAAGAGCGGGTCCACCTGGTCGAGCGACAGCGCCATGCGCCAGCGCCCGTCGCTCACGGTGTAGGCGCGCAGGAGCTGGCCGTCGCGGTCGCGGATCTCTGTCGAGGTGGCGCGGACCAGCACCGGCAGCTCGGTCCGCTCGATCCAGTCGTCGGCGGCGTCCCGGCCCAGCGCCGCCGCCCAAAGGACGACGACAAGCGCGAAGAGCTTACGCATCCGTCTCCCACAGGCCCGGGTAGGTCGTCACGAAGCCGGTGGGATCGACCACGAGCTGGGTGGCGTAGGCGCTCTGCTCGGCGTGGTAGGAGACGATGTTGCCGCGCTCGCGGATGTAGCTCTGGTCGAGCGGCGACACGGTCGGTCCCGGCAGCCGCAGCCAGGCCGAGCGGGTCGAGAGCCGGCCGACATCGGGCATCCGCCGCAGCGGCATAAGGTTGGTGGCAGGGGTGAAGGCGAAATCCACGTCCTCGCACCCGTCGAGCTGCGGCTGCGGGGCGCCGTTCAGCGACCATGCCCCGCCCTCGCAGACGAGCTTCAGCTTAAGCTCGGTGCCGGCGTGGGTGCCGGTCACGTCGGCGCCCAGCGTGCGCCAGTCGGAACCGATGCGCACCACGTAGTCGAGCGCTGCCCAGCCCGCGCCGTCCCGGAACCGCGCGTGGCCGACCAGCATGTATCCCCCGTTGAGAAGGGCAAGGCGGCACTTGTCCTCTCCGTCCCGGTCGAGCGCGCGCCAGCGGGTCGTTGCGATGATCTCGGTCATTGGATGTCCATGGTCCCAGAGGCGGTGGTGGCGCGGAACTCGGGTCGGTACATGTCCTCGACGAGCGCCGCGGGGTGGTGGAAACGCCCGGGCGAGACCGCCCGCACGATGTAGGCTAGCCGGATCGGCGCGCTGCCCTGCTGGTCGACCGCCGCGAGGAAGCGGTCGCTGCGGAACTCGGCGTGCCGGGTCTCGGCCGGTTCGAGCCAGTCGAGCCCACGGATGTCGCCGGCGCGGATCAGGTTCGGGTTGTCGATCTCGTAACCTGCGGGCAGCGGGTCGTCGACCATCAGCCGCGCGCCGCCGTCCCCGGCCGGGCGCACGGTCAGCACCGCGACCATGCGGTCACCCTGTGCGACGGGGCCGGTCATCGGCGTGCCGTCCATGGCGAAATACTCGCGCGTCAGGGCATAGCCGTAGCCGCCCGCCTCGGTTGCCCCCTCGGGCACGCCGAGCGCGGTCACTGTCATCGGCACCGGGCCGGCGCCGGTGTTGGCGATCGCCGTGGGGTCGAGCGCGTCGCCCGCGATCCGCCGCACGAAGGGGCCCGCCACGGGGGTTCCGTCCACCGCGATGCCCGAGGCAGCGGGGTCCTGCACCAGCGCATGTGCCGCGAGCAGCGCCCAGCTCTGTTCCTGCGTCGAGAGCGGCCGGTCGGCGCTTGCGATGCGGGTCACCAGTGCCTCGCGGTCGACCGCCTGCGAGCGCGCCTCGACCGCAAGCGACAGCACCCCCGCCGCATCGCGCAAAGGCGTGCCGTAGTCGGCGCGCCAGAGCTGTGCCTCGTTCTGCTGCCCCGCGAGCCGGGCGGCAGCCTTGGCGAAGAGCCGGTCGGCGCGGGTCTGGTCGCCGTAGCTTGCCAGCGCCGCCCCGAGCTGCGCCTGCGCCAGCGGCGTCGCCAGCGCGTCGGCGCGTTCGTCGGCGTAGTAGCGCAGGTCGCCGATGGCCGCCTGCCCCGCCCGCGCCAGCACCATGAGCGCATAGGCGATGTCCTCACCTCCATTGTCGAAATCCGGCGCGTAGGCGATGCGGTTCTTGAGGTTGGCCAGCGCCGAAGCGAGCGGCTGGGCCGGCACCTCGATCCCCGCGGTATCGGCCCGGAGCAGGAAGTCGGTGACATAGGCGTCGAGCCAGAAGTCGCCGGAGTCTGCGCTCCAGAGCCCGAAGGCACCGTTCGCGGCCTGCCGGGTCAGCACCCGGGCGATGGCCTGCTTCACCCGCAGACGCGAGCGTTCGGCCCCGCCCAGCCCCAGTGGCTCGGCGATGGAGGACAGGTAGAGCAGCGGCAGCGCCTGCGAGGTCACCTGTTCGGTGCAGCCGTAGGGGTAGCGGTCGAGCGAGGCGAGCAGCCCCGGCGCGTCGAACCGTGCCAGCGGCCCGGCCGAGACGATGACCTCGGCGCTGTCGGGCCGCAGCCCGGCCAGCGCCTGCCCGTCGAGCGTGAAGGTCTGGCCCGGGTCGAGCGTGAAGCGCCTTGTGATGCCGACAGACGGATCGTTGGCGCGCACCCCGACCGTCAGCAGCTTGGTCAGCGTCTTGCCGCCGGGCGCGGTGAGCGTCACGCGGATCTGGTGATCGCCTGGCGCGGCGGCGGTGAGCGGCAGCGACAGGCGCTGCGTGGCACCCTGCTCGAGCTCGATCGCGGCAGGTCCGGTCGGCACGTAGACGCCCTCGGCCGTCACCTTGAGCGGCATGGACCCCGTGGGCCCGCTGGCGTGGGTAAACTCGAGCAGCAGCCGGGTCTCGTCGCCGGGCGCGAGGAAGCGCGGCAGCGAGGCGGTCACCACGACCGGGTCGCGCACCAGCACCTCGGCCTCGGCCTCGCCAACGGCACCCTCGCTCCAGGCGATGGCCATGAGCCGCACGGTGCCGTTGAATTCGGGCATGTCGAAGCGCACCTCGGCGCGGCCGTCCGGACCCACCGTCACCGGCCCCGAGAAGAACGCGACCAGCTTCTCGGTTGGCGGCGGCGACTGCAACCGCAGCGATGCATCAGCATCGCCGCCCGAGCGCAGCGTCCCCATGGCCCCGGTCATGCCGTCGATGAGCCGGCCATAGATGTCGCGGATCTCGACCCCCAGCCGGCGCTGCCCGAAGTAATGCCCCGAGGGGTCGGGGCTGTCGAAGCCGGTGAGGTTGAGGATGCCCACGTCGACGGCGGCCAGCGTCACATGGGCGGTATCGCCCTCGGCCACGCCCGCCACGGTCACGGCGGCGGTCAGCGGGCCGCGCGGGTCGCTCTGGCGCGGCGCCTCGATGGCGACGTCGAGCGAACGTGCGCCGGGCTCGATCCCGGCATGTGCGAGGCCGAGGCTGCGCGCCGGGTTCTGCCCCGCCGCCACGTCCATGGGCCGGATCACCTGCGCGGTGACATAGGCGCCGGCGCCCCACTCCTCGGTGACGGGCAGGTCGATGACCGTCTCGCCCTTGGGCACCTCGACCGCCTTCATCGCGATCACCCGATCCGAGAGCACGGTCACCAGCGCCTTGCCCGCGTAGCGCGGCACGATGCGCAGCTTCGCGGTGTCGCCGGGGCGATAGTCCGGCCGGTCGAGCGAGAGCTCCAGCGTGTCGGGCGTGGCCACCGCGTCGGCAGGGGCGTACCAGCCAGCCTCAAAGCCCACCGAGCTTGCCACGTAGGTGCCGCCCGTGCGCTCGACCACCAGCTCGTATTCGCCCCAATCGACGTCCGCCGTCACCCTCAGCGGCTCGGCGCCCAGCGCGGCGCTGCCCGAGGCCACGGTCTCGCGCGTGGTGACCGGCTCCCAGTCCCAGTTGCCGTAGAGCTGGTACCACTGGTAGCGCGTGGTCACGCGGTTCACCCGCCATTCGACCTGCATCGGCACCGGCGCAAGGTCAGGGCCCACCGCCTGCAGCAGGAACGCCGCCTCGGTGCCCTCGGGGAGCGTACCGTCGAACTCGGGCCGGATGCCGATCATCGGGCCCGCCGGTGCCACCGCGCGGGTGACGGAGCGCTCGACCGGACGCCCGGAGCCCTCGGCCACGCGCAGCGTGAGCCGCGCCTCCTGCGGCTGGCCCTCGGTCCCCGCATCCGGGTCGGGCAGCGGCAGGGTGAGCTGCGCCTTGCCGTCGGCATCGGTGCGCAGGTCTGCGGCGAAGGCGCGGGTCTGCGGGTTGGCCTCGCCGTCATGGCGCCCGAAACTGTAGCCGGGCAGCGTCTCGAGCGTGCGGCGCGGGATCAGCGTGAGCTCGCCCTCGATGGGCAGGTCGGCCCCCGGCGCACCGAAGAGGTAGCGCGCCTCGAGATCCAGCAGCGGCGGCGCATCGCGACGGATCGGCGCATCGGGGAGTGTCAGGGTCACGTCGATGCGCTCGGGGACGAAATCTTCGACCAGCACGGTCTGCGTGGCCAGCGGCTCGGCCTTGGGGTCGGCGTAGAGCGCCAGCCGCCACGTGCCGCGCGGCACCGAGGCCACCAGCGGCAGGTCGAAGACATGGCCACCCGCGACGCCCTCACCCGAGGTGACGCGCAGATGCTCGACCCCGTCCGGGCGCGAGAGCACGGCGGTCACCGGCACGCCTTCGACCGCCTGCACCGCGGCATCGCGCAGGAGTGCCGTGGCGTGGATCGTCTCGCCGGCGCGGTAGGCACCGCGGTCGGTGGCGAGGAAGGCATCCAGCGGCCCGCCCGGTGCGCGCCCCTCGACACCGCGGTCCGAAAGATCGAAGGCGGGATCGGTCAGCGACAGGAAGGCGATGTCCTCGTCGCCGCGCGCGGCGGTGACCAGCGCGGGCTCGGCGCCGCCGGTGCCGCGGGTCAGCCCCGCCTCGAACCGCGCCACGCCCTCGGCATCGGTGGTGACCACCGCCAGCGGGCGGTTGGAGCGCGACAGCAGCGTGACCTCGAGCCCCTCGAGCGGCGCCGCGTCCGAGAGCGCCCGGGCAAACACGGTCAGCCCGTCGCTGCCGGCAAGGGTCGTGAGCCCGATGTCCGACAGAACGAACCACTGTGTGCCGCCCGGATCGTCGTATGGGTCGGCGTCGGGCACCCGCGCGGTGAGCGCGTAGATCCCGGCGGGCAGGTCACCCACCACCTCGCCCATCGGCAGGCGCGTCGTCACGTCGGCGTTGAGACGGTTCTCCACCTCGGCGCTGCCGGTCCAGATTTCCTCGGCCAGCTCCTCGCCGAAGCGGCGATCCTCCCAGCCGCTGAGCGGGCGTCCGAAATAGCTGTCCTGAATGGCGCGGATGAGGTTGCGGTCCGAGACCCGGCGCAGGGTCAGGTCGATCTCGGGCAGGTTCACCGTCTCGACCGGCAGCCCGGCATCGGCGGAACGCGGCAGCACATAGGCGCGGCCGGGGAAACGCACCGCGGGGGCGCGGTCGCGGACATAGGCGCTGATCGCCACGTCGCGGGCCAGCTCCTCGCCCTCGGCCGAGGGCAGCCCGGCGCGGAAGGTGAGCTCGTAGGTCTCGCCATGCGACAGACCGGTGACGCAGATCCGCTGCTCGTCGGCAACGACCGCAAGGCGCGGATCCGGCAGCCGGACGTAGGGCGCGTAATCCTGTCCGGCGCGAACCAGCGGTTCGGAGAACTCGGCACAGATGCGCGGCGCGGCGCTGTCGGCCTCGACCACGTGGTCGGTGATGCGGAAGCCGTATTGCGCGATGGCCCGGTCCAGCGCCTGCGCAATGTCCTCGCGCGGGCCGAGACGCTCGGCCAGCCGCAGCGCCGGCACCATCAGGCGGCCGCGCCCCTCGGCCTCGAGCCCCTGTGACAGGAGCAGCAGCGCGCTCGCCCGCTGCGGCGCGGGATCGGCGCGCAGGTAGCCGTTGATCGCCGCCAGCACCGCGCGGCGCTGCAGCTCGTCGCGATCCCGGGCGCTGTCAGCGGCAAGGCGCAGCTCCAGCGCGCCATAGTCGAGCCAGTGCGCCGCCGCGTCGCTTTGGGCCGTCGCCGCGCCGGCCCATTGCAGCGCGTCGCGCAGCTCGCCCCGCGCCTCGGCATTGCGCGCGGCCTCGAGCAGCGCATCCACCGGCCACTGCCCCCCGGCGTGGCGCAGCCCCAGGGCCTGCGCCTCGTCCCGCGCGGCGACAAGGTCGCGCTGGTCGAGGAAGCCGAGGTCCTGCGCCCGGGTCGCGGCCGCCGCCACGACGCCCGGGTCGGCCGCCACCACCTCGGCCGAGACCGCGCCCTCGTAGGGGGTGCGCTCGGTGACCCCGGATTTCGGGAAGCAGGCGTTGGAGCGGCTGTTGAAGGTGAAGGCGCCGCAGGACGGGTCGTTCAGGCAGAGCGACTGGCAGGCCTCGAGCGTGGTGTCGAACAGGGGTTGCAGGTCACCGCCGTAGAAATCCATGTCGCGGCTGGCGACGATCCGGCGCTCGGGCACCGCCTCCTGTGCCATGAGGGACGTGGCGATACCCACACCTGCGACGACGGCGGCGATCAAACGACGCATTCTGCTAACTCCTCATGACAACTGCCCTATCGTGCCCGCCGGGCCTCGCCAAGGCAACGATTCCCGCGGTCGCGCTTAAGACGATCTTCACCAAGACCGCCTCATTCTGCCCCCAGTCAAGGAGGCTTCGGGGACATGAGTCTGACGGCACGGCTGGCCGAGGAGCGCCGCGCGCGGCTGGCGGCGGAGCGTCTGCTGGAACTCAAGCAGGCCGAGCTTTTTGCCGCCAACCGGAAGCTCAACAAGCATGCCCGCGCGCTGAGCAACGAGATCCACTCGACCCGCGCCGAGATCAGCGAGGTGCGGACCGAGAACCGGCGCGTGAAATCCGAGCTCGGCGAGGCGCACGAGAAGATCGAGATGGTCGAGGGCCAGCTCTGGAAGGCCCTGCAATCCATGCGCGACGGCTTCGCGACCTTCAGCGCCGAGCGGATGATGGAGCTTGCCAACCCCGCCTATCTCGCCCCGTTCGAGGGGCTCGACACCATCGGGCCGGGTGCCAGCTACCGCCACGTGCTCGAGATGATGGTCGAGGAAGGCATCGTCGACCTGCAGGGCGAGCCGCGCCGGTCCTGGCACGAGCGCATGACCGCGCGCTGGGACATGGACCCGATCCCCTCCGAAACGTTGCGGCTCTGGACCGGGCAGTTCATCAAGATGCAGGACCGGCACCTGCCCGACGGCGGCGTGGTGTCGCTCTGCGTCGACATCACCGAGCTCATGCGCATGTGGTCCGCCCTAGAAGAGCTGCCCGACGGCTTCGTCATCTACGACGCCGAGGACCGGATGCTGATGTGCAACGAGCCCTACCGCGCGATCTACAAGGCCAGCGCCCCCGCCATCGTGCCAGGCGCCTCCTTCGAGGACATCCTGCGCTACGGGCTCGAACGCGGCCAGTACGCCGCCGCCGTCGGGCGCGAGGAAGACTGGCTCGAGGAACGGCTCTCGGCCCATCGCCACGCCAGCCACGAGATGGAGCAGCAGCTGGGCGACGGCCGCTGGCTGCGCATCTACGAGCGCCCGCTCCGCGACGGCGGCCGCGTCGGGCTGCGCATCGACATCACCGGCGTCAAGGACACCCAGCGCGAGCTCGAGGAGGCCAGGATCCGGGCCGAGACCGCGAGCCGGGCGAAATCCTCCTTCCTCGCCAACATGAGCCACGAGATCCGCACCCCGATGAACGGCGTCGTGGGCATGGCCGAGCTTCTGCGCGAATCCCCCCTCACCGACGAGCAGCGGCTCTACGTGGACACCATCCGCGGCTCGGGCGAGGCGCTTCTGGTGATCATCAACGACATCCTGGACTACTCGAAGATCGAGGCCGACAAGCTCAAGCTCAGCGCCGAGAGCTTCGATCTCGAACGCGCCGTGCACGAGGTGCTGCTGCTGCTCCAGCCCACCGCGCGGGAGAAGGGGCTCGAGATGCTGGCGGAATACGACATGTTCCTGCCGCAGCGGGTGGTCGGCGACCCCGGGCGGGTACGGCAGATCCTCACCAACCTCGTGGGCAACGCGGTGAAGTTCACCAACGAGGGGCACGTGCTGGTGCGGGTGCTGGGACTGCGGCACGCCCATGGCGCGCTCGACGTGCGCATCACCGTCGAGGACACCGGGGTCGGGGTGCCCGCCGACAAGATCGAGCACATCTTCGGCGAGTTCAACCAGGCCGAGGACGACCGCAACCGCCCCTTCGAGGGCACCGGGCTCGGCCTCGCGATCACCAAGCGCCTGGTCGAGATGATGGAGGGCGAGATCTGGGTGGAATCCGGGCCCGGTCAGGGCTCATGCTTCGGGCTGCGCATCCCGCTCGCCGTCGCCGCCCCCTCCGGGGAGAGTTGCGCCACCCTGCCGGAGGGGCTCGAAACCGTGCTGGTAGTCGAGGACCACGCGCTCAACAGCGCCATCCTCGCCCGCCAGCTCGAGACGCTGGGGCTCGTGGTCGCCACCTGCAAGACCGCCGAGGAGGCGCTCGACCGCATGGCCGAGCCGCCCGACCTGGTGATCGCCGAGCAGGAGCTGCCCGACATGAGCGGGCTCGAACTGACGCGGCAACTGGCGCTGATGCAGCCGGGCCTGCCGGTGATCCTGCTGACCCCCGAGCCCGCCGGCCTCGCGGTGGCGGGGCGCGAGGCCGGGGCGCGGGCGGTGCTGCAAAAGCCGGCGCAGCGCAGCGCCCTGCTCGCGGCGCTGGAGACTGCGCTCGAACCGCCGCAGTCCGGCGCCGGGTCCGAGGTGCAGCGCCCGGTGCCGGCCTTCCGCCACCGCCCCGTCACCGGCGCGAGCCCGCGGCCCCACCCGGCCGAGCGTCCGGTCGCAAGGCCGGCCCCGCGACCGCTCGATGTGCTGCTCGCCGAGGACAACCGCACCAATCAACTGGTGTTTCGCAAGATGGTGCAGAAGCTCGGCCAGCCGCTGCGCCTGCGCTTCGCCGACAACGGCATCGAGGCGGTGCGCGCCTACCGGGAACAGCGGCCGGACCTGATCTTCATGGACATCTCCATGCCCCACATGGACGGCAGGGAAGCCACGCGCGAGATCCGCGCGCTCGAGGCCGGCGGCCCGCGGGTCCCCATCATAGCGGTCACCGCCCATGCCATGACCGGCGACCGCGAGGGCGTGATCGAGGCCGGGCTCGACGACTACCTGACCAAGCCGCTGCGCAAGGCCGAGCTTGCGGCACTGCTCGACAAGTGGACGAGCGCCGTGGCTCAGGCGCCGTAGGGGCGGGTGAAGACCGGCTGGTCGGGCTTGGACAGCGCCTCGTTGAAGGCATAGCCGCCGCTGTCGAAATCCCGCAGCGCGTCCGGATCGGTGAGGCGGCGTTGCACGATGTAGCGGGCCATCGCACCGCGCGCCTTCTTGGCGTAGAAGCTCACGATCTTGGGCGCGCCGTCCTTGTCCTCCATGAACTGCGGGGTGATCACCCGCAGCTTCAGCGCCTTGCGGTCGACGGCGCCGAAATACTCCTGGCTCGCGCAGTTCACCAGCACCTCGGTGCCGCGCGCCTCGGCATCGGCGTTCAGCGCCTTGGCGATGCTGTCGCCCCACCAGGCGTAGAGATCCTTGCCGCGCCGGGTCTTCAGCTTCGAGCCCATCTCGAGCCGGTACTGCTGAATGCCGTCGAGCGGTCGCAGCACGCCGTAGAGTCCCGACAGGATGCGCAGGTGATCCTGCGCCCAGGCCATCTCGTCCGCGTCGAGCGAGGCCGCCTCGAGCCCCTGGTAGGTGTCGCCAGCAAAGCCCAACGCCGCGGGGCGCAGCACCGCGTCCTCAGGCTCGGCCGAAAAGTCGCGGAAGCGGTCGCGGTTGAGCTTGGCGAGATCGTCCGACAGCCCCATCAGCCCCTTCAGATCGCCCAGCGTCAGGTTGCGCGCGGTCTTCGCCAGCCGCACTGCCTCGTCCGCGAAGCACGGCTCGGTCATCGCCACGTCGCGCTCGGCCCAGTCCAGCCGCTTGGCCGGAGACACCACCACAAGCATCGTCTCTCTCCTGTCCGGGCCGGTCCCGGATCGTCTACATCTGGGTTTCGGAATATCTTGACGCCGGTCTAGTCCACCCGCCCCAGAACGTCCAGAAATGCCGTCCCGAAACGCTCGAACCGGCGCTCGCCGAGCAGCCGCTCGAGCTCCTGCGGGCGGTCCGCCGGGCATTGCGCCACCTTGGCAAGCAGCGAGGCCGAGCAGGACAGCGGCTTTTCGGTTCCGTCGACGCCCCGTGCCAGATCCGCCTGCACCGCCATCAGCGTGTCATAGACCTCGCCCGCGCCGCGCGCCGCGAGCTTCACGCGGGACGGGTGCATCTCTTCGACCGCGCCGGTGATGACCTCGAGGAACTCGGCGCCGTAACGTTCGAGCTTCTTGGCCCCCACGCCGTTGATCCGACCCATGTCGTCGAGGCTCTGCGGCCGCCGCTCGGCCATCTCGATCAGGGTGCGGTCGGGGAAGATCATGTAGGGCGGCAGCTGCGCCTCGCGCGCCAGCGCCGTGCGCTTGGCCTTGAGCGCGGACATCAGCGGCGCGTCTTCCTCGGACACCAGCGTCTTGACCTGCGGGCGGCGATCGGCGGCACGGTCGATGACGTCGCGGCGCAGGGTGATCGGCTCTTCGCCGCGCAGGATCGGCAACGCCGCGTCGGTCATCACCAGCGCGCCGTGGCGCTCGGGATCGGGGCGGACGAGATCGTGGCCCATCATCTGCCGGAACACCGCCTGCCACTGCCCGCGCTTGAGGTCGCGGCCGACGCCGAAGGTCGGCAGCTGGTCGTGGTTGCGCTGGCGCACCTTGTCGGTCTCGTTGCCGGTCAGGATGTCGATCAGGTGCCCGGCGCCGAAGTTCTCGCCGGTGCGCAGCGCGGCCGAGAGCGCCTTGCGCACCGCCTCGGTGCCGTCGAAGAGCTCGGGCGGCGTGTCGCAGAGATCGCAGTTGCCGCAAGGCCCGGACTCCTCGCCGAAGTAGCGCAGCAGCTGCTGGCGCCGGCAGCCCTGCGCCTCGGCGAGGCCCAGAAGCGCGTTGAGGCGGCCATGGTCGGCGGCGCGGCGCTCGGGCGGGGCCATGCCCTCGTCAATCTGCGAGCGGCGCAGGCGGATGTCGTCGGGACCGTAGAGCGTCATGGTCTCGGCCGGGGCACCGTCGCGGCCGGCACGGCCGATCTCCTGGTAATAGGCCTCGATGCTCTTGGGCAGGTCGGCATGGGCAACCCAGCGGATGTCGGGCTTGTCGACGCCCATGCCGAAGGCGACGGTAGCGCAGACGATGAGCCCGTCTTCCTTGGCGAAGCGCTCCTCGACGCCGCGACGGGCCTCGGCCTCCATGCCGCCGTGGTAGAAGCAGGTCGGGTGCCCCTCGTCGGCAAGTGCACGCGCCAGCCCCTCGGTCTTGGCGCGGGTGCCGCAGTAGACGATGCCCGAACGGCCCCGGCGGGCAGCGGCGAAGCGCAGGATCTGCGCGCGCGGGCTATCCTTGGGCGCGAAGGCCAAGTGGATGTTGGGCCGGTCGAAACCGCGCAGGAAGGTCTGCGGCTGCACCCCGTCGAAAAGACGCTGAACGATCTCGCCCTGAGTCTCCTGATCGGCGGTTGCGGTGAAGGCGGCGACGGGCACGCCCAGCGCGCGGCGCAGCTCGCCGATGCGCAGGTAGTCGGGGCGGAAGTCATGGCCCCACTGGCTGACGCAATGCGCCTCGTCCACCGCGATGAGCCCGACACCGGCCTCGGCCAGCATCCGCTGCGCCCCGCCCGAGGCGAGCCGCTCCGGTGCGAGGTAGAGCAGCTTGAGAGAGCCCTGCGAGAGCATGTCCCAGACGGCGTCGGTCTCTTCCTGCGTGTTGCCCGAGGTCAGGGCGCCCGCGGCAACCCCCGCCTCGCGCAGCCCGCGCACCTGGTCCCGCATCAGCGCGATGAGCGGCGAGATCACCACCGTCACGCCGCCGCGCATCAGCGCCGGAAGCTGGTAACAGAGCGACTTGCCGCCGCCGGTGGGCATGATGGCCAGCACGTTCTCGCCACGCGCGACGGCGTCGACGATCTCGCCCTGACCCGGGCGGAAGGCATCGAAGCCGAAAACCTCTTTCAGCAGCGCCTCTCCAGGCGCGTTGTCGCGGGGCATGGATGTGGACCTGCCGAATTTTAACTAGATCTGCTCTAGTCCGTACAGTCTCATACTAAGATTTGATGAACAAGTGCGGGGCACGCGGAAATATCGGGCTTTGCGCAAGGTCCGGCGCATTCGATCCGGCGCGGTCTGCTAGCATGCCCCCGGCAACTGCACCGCGATGAGGAGAGCTCACTTGCCCAGATACCTGATTTCCTTCGACGATGGCGCGATGGACCACATCCCGCCCGAGGATCTGCCCGTGGCCGGCGAGGCCGCGCGCACGGTGGCCCGCGATGCCAGGGCGGAGGGCGCCTGGATCTTCGGCGGCGGCCTTTTGCGTCAGCAGGCGGCGATCGTGGGCACCGACGGGTCGGTCACGCACGGCCCCCAGCCCGGGACCAAGGCCGTGCTCGGCGGCTTCTCGATTCTCGAGCTGGCCACGCGGGACGAGGCGCTGCACTGGGCGGGCCGCTTCGCCGCGGCCTGCCGCTGCGCACAGGACGTGCGCGAGATCATGTACGACCCGGAATTCTGACGGCGCGGGCCGCAGGGCCCCGCCAACAGAGGATCAGCCGAAGAAGATTGTCGGCAGGATGTAGTCGCGCAGCGAGATGATGATGATGAACACCGCCAGCGGCGCGAGATCCAGCGGACGCGTGTCCGGCAGGATGTTGCGGATCGGTCGGTAGATCGGCTCGAGCAGGCGGTTCAGCCCCTCCCAGATCTGGCCGACGATGGGCTGGCGCAGGTTCAGGATATTGAAATTGATCAGCCAGCTCATGATGATGTGGACGATCATGATGAAGAAGATCACGTCTAGGATCAGCTTCAGCGGTCCGTAGATTGCCATCATGTGCCGGTATTCCCTTTCTATAACCGCGCCTACAGGTAGGCATCTCCGGCCGCCTGCACAAGAGTGCCGTGAGGTCGTGGTTGACGCCGCGGTGCGGCGCGTCACTGTCGAGCGCAAAAAGGAGGCCGCATGTATCCCTTCATCCGCATGGCCAAGGAGATCTGGAAGTACCGCAACGCGCCGAAGCTCGGGCTGGGAGAGATCCATGTCTCGCACCACCGTTGCTGGCCGTGGGACATCGACCTCTGGAAGGAGCTCAACAACGGCCGCACCCTGACGCTCTACGATCTCGGGCGGATCCCGCTGGCGCAGCGTTCGGGGCTGATTCCGCTCTTGCGGCGCGAGCGCTGGGGCCTGACCATGGCGGGCGCCTGCGTGCGTTACCGGCGGCGGATCCGGACCTTCGAGCGGGTCGAGATGCGCTCGCGGCTGATCGGCTGGGATCACCGCTTCATGTATCTCGAGCAGACCATGTGGAAGGAGAACGGCGACTGCGCCAACCACGCGGTGTACCGCGGCGCCGTCACCGACCGAAACGGGATCGTGCCGACAGAGCGGGTGATGACCGGGTTGGGCTATGACGCGGTCTCGCCCGAACTGCCCGAATGGGTGACGCTCTGGCTTCAGGCCGAGGACGCCCGGCCCTGGCCGCCGCAGATGTGACCCCCCGACCGCGGCGCGCTTTTGCGCTTGCCCCAACGTCGCCCCGTCTGTTCTATCGCGCCCGACAGAGGGGGGCCGC
This sequence comes from Salipiger thiooxidans, assembly GCF_900102075.1. Lineage (GTDB taxonomy): Bacteria > Pseudomonadota > Alphaproteobacteria > Rhodobacterales > Rhodobacteraceae > Salipiger > Salipiger thiooxidans. Next base: position 67,584 of record NZ_FNAV01000018.1, read on the forward strand.
ATGGTCAGGCAGACGACAACCGAGCGCATGGCAGATCAGGCGAAGACGGCAGGCATCGGGCACCCTGCCACGCCCCGGCGGGTCTGGGGCTGGATGTTCATGGACTGGGCGCAGCAGCCCTACGCGACGCTGGGCCTCACCTTCATCTTCAGCCCCTATTTCGCCGCGGTCGCCGCGGAATGGTACCTCGGCTCGGGCCTGACCGAGGCGTCGGCCAAGGCCCATGCGCAGGGGCTCTGGTCGTCGGCGCAAACGGTCTCGGGGCTGTTCATCGCCTTCACGGCGCCGCTGCTCGGGGCCTGGGCCGACGCCTCGGGGCGGAAGATGCCGTGGTTCTGGGGCTTCTCGGCCATCGCCACGCTCTGCGCCGCGGCGCTCTGGTTCCTGATGCCGGACGGCACCGGGCTGACGCTGGCACTGATCGCCTTCTGGGTCGGTTTCACCGCCAGCGAATCCGCCTTCAACCTCAACAACGCCACGCTGCCGAGCCTCGGCACCCCGGACGAAGTCGGACGGATCTCGGGCAGCGCCTCGGCTTTCGGCTACTGGGGCGGCGTCGTGTCGCTGTTCCTGATGCTGCTGTTCTTTGCAGAGACCCCGAGCGGCCAGACGCTGATCGGCCTCGCCCCGGCCTTTGGGCTCGACCCGGAGACCCGCGAGGGCACGCGCTTCGTCGGGCCCTTCATCGCGATCTGGTTCGCGCTCTTCATGGTGCCGTTCTTCCTGTGGAACCGCGACCCGGCGGGCGTCCGGCAGGCGCGCCCCGGCGCCGGCCAGATCCTCGGCGGTCTGCGCGACAGCCTGCGCGAGCTGGCCGACCGCCCCTCTTACCGCAGCTTCCTGCTAAGCTCGATGTTCTACCGGGATTCGCTGGCGGCGCTCTACGCCTACGGCGGTATCTATGCCCGGCTGGTGCTGGGCTGGGAGATCACCCAGATCGGCGTCTTCGGCATCATCGCGGCGATCGCGGCGGCGGTGATCTCGTGGCTCGGCGGCCGGGCCGACCATCGCTGGGGACCGAAGCCGGTGATCCTGACCTGCATCTGGCTGCTGCTGGCGGTGAGCGTCATCATCATCGGCATGTCGCGCGACCACATCCTGTTTGTCGCGCTGCCCGAGGGCTCGCGCCTGCCCGACACCATCTTCTTCCTCTGCGGCGCGGTCATCGGCGGCGCGGGCGGTGCGCTCTATTCCGCCTCGCGCTCGATGATGGTGCGCCACACCGACCATGCCCGCGCTGCCGAGGCTTTCGGGCTCTTCGCGCTGACCGGCAAGGCCACGGCGTTTCTTGCCCCCGCGCTGATCACCTTCTTCACCCTCTGGACGCAAAGCAACCAGCTGGGCTTCCTTCCGGTCATCTTCCTTTTCCTTTTGGGCCTCGTTCTGCTACGGTGGGTGCAACCAGACGGAGACCGAGCAGCATGTTCCGCACCCTGACCGCACTAGCCGTCGCAGCGACGGTCCTTGCGGGCTGTGGCGAAGGCCGCAAAGCCCCAACAACAACCGAGGAAGACCTGCCACGCGTGACCGGCGTGCTGTCGACCAAGAGCGCCAAGGCCCTCTTCGGGGCCGAGAGCGTCGGCTCGCCGCAGAGGGCCGCCTCGTTCGGCAGCTATTCGCGCGGCTGCGTCGCGGGCGCCGCGTCGCTGCCCGAGACCGGCCCGACCTGGCAGGCGATGCGGCTCAGCCGCAACCGCAACTGGGGTCACCCGCAGCTCATCGATTTCGTGCAGGACCTGTCGCGCAAGGCAGCGGCGCTTCCGGGCTGGAACGGGCTCTACGTCGGCGACATGAGCCAGCCGCGCGGCGGCCCGATGAACTCGGGCCACGCCAGCCACCAGATAGGGCTCGATGCCGACATCTGGATGCTGCCGGGAAGCGACCTGACCCTCAGCCGCTCGGCGCGCGAGAACATCTCGTCTATCTCGATGCAGCGTGCCTCGGGCGCCTACGTCAACAGCAGCTGGACCCGGGCGCACCACGAACTTCTGAAGGCGGCCGCCAGCGACCCGCGGGTGGCGCGGATCTTCGTCTTCCCGGGGGCCAAGGTGCAGATGTGCAACGACGAGACCGGCGACCGGTCGTGGCTGCGCAAGATCCGGCCGTGGTATGGCCACCACTATCATTTCCACGTGCGGCTCAATTGCCCCGCGGGTGCGACGGGCTGCGTGGACCAGACACCGCCACCCGCGGGTGACGGCTGCGCGGACGCGCAGGCCTGGGTGAACAACATCCTCAACCCGCCGCCGCCCGACCCGAATGCGCCTCCGCCCAAGCCGAAGCGCGACCTCGTCATGGGAGACCTTCCGGCCCAATGCGCATCCGTACTCGCGGCGCGCTGATCGCCGCACTGACGGGAGGGCTCGCATTCGCCGCTGCCGCAAGCAGCGGCGAGGCGCGTTTTACCGACAGCTTCATCTGGACCGTTAATGAGCCCGAGTTCGGGGGCTTCTCGGGGATCGAGGTGTCCGACGACGGCCTTGAATTCACCGCGGTGAGCGACAGGGCGCATATCGTCTCTGGCCGCTTCATCCGCGAGAACGGCCGCATCGTCGGCATCGAACCCGGTCCCATCAGTCGCCTGATGGGTGAAAATGGCAAACCACAGCGCATCAAGACCTCTGACTCCGAAGGGTTGGCCATCGGTCGCGACGGCACGACATTCATCTCTTACGAGGGGGATGCGCGGGTGCTGTCCTACGCGTCCTCGGACATACCCGTCCGGTTGCCGCAGCCCGAAGCCTTCCAGCACTTGCAGGACAACTCCAGCCTCGAAGCCCTCGCCATCGACGACCGGGGCCGGCTTTACACCCTTCCCGAACGCTCCGGCGAGCTGACCCGGCCTTTCCCGGTCTGGCGCTACGATGGCGACTGGCAGCAGGTCTACGAGATCCCGCGCCGCGGCGGCTTTCTCGCCGTGGGCGCCGACATCGGCCCCGACGGGCGCTTCTACCTGCTCGAACGCGAGTTCACCGGCTTCGGTTTCCGCAGCCGCGTGCGCCGCTTCGACATGTCCGAAGACGCGCTCGACAACGAGACCACGCTCCTAGAGAGCGGCGTCCTGCGTCATGACAACCTCGAGGGCATCGCGGTCTGGCGCGACGAGACCGGATCGATCCGGCTCACGATGATCTCGGACGACAACTTCAACGCCTTCCAGCGCACCCAGATCGTCGAGTACACCGTCCCGGAATCGCTTGCCTCGTCGCCGAAGACGCCTTAACAGGCCCCGATTGCCCGCCAGAGCGGGCCAAGTCCCCGCTACCTTGTCAAAACGGGTCCAGACATGACACGCAGACACCTTCCCGGCATCCTTGCCATGGCCGCCATCGTGCTGGCCTCGAACATCCTCGTGCAGTTCCTCTTCGGCCAGTGGCTGACGTGGGGCGCCTTCACCTACCCGCTCGCCTTCCTCGTCACCGACGTGATGAACCGCCTCTACGGCGCCCCCGCCGCGCGCTGCGTGGTCTTCGCGGGCTTCGTGGTCGGCGTGATCTGCTCGCTCATCGGCACGCAGATCATGCTCGAGGGCGACGGCTACACCTTCCCCGCCGTGACGCTGCGGGTGGCGATCGGCTCGGGCCTCGCCTTCCTGACCGCGCAGCTGATGGACGTGGCGATCTTCGACCGGCTGCGCGACGGTGCATGGTGGCGCGCGCCGCTGGCCTCGACGCTGGTGGGAAGCTCGCTCGACACCGCGATCTTCTTCAGCATCGCCTTCTCGGGCGCACTTAGCTTCCTCGAACCCGGCAACGACGTGAGCTGGGCCGCCGAGCCCCTGCCCCTCCTGGGCATAGGCCCGATGGTGCCGCTCTGGGTGTCGCTCGGCACCGCGGACTGGCTGGTGAAGCTCTCGCTCGCCATCATCGCGCTGGTGCCGTTCCGAATGATCGTTTCGAAGGCACTTTCCGCCCGCGTGCCCGCCTGATCTGCGAAAAATGCTTTGACGGTTTGCCTTTCCATGGCACCCTGAACTTGCGTTTTTTAACAGCTGAAAGGAGGTGATCCAGTGTCTAGAGAAACATTGGAGAGAGGTGTCGGAACAGTTCGGAGGATGATCTGCTAGGGCAGCCCCTGGCATGAAGCCTACCGAATTGGCATTGCCTAACCGGCACGCCTCCTTGACGTCTCGAATGGGTCGCCCGACAGGCAGGGCGGCCCATTTCAGTTCTCTCATCCGGTTCCCGCATCCCCATGCGGCCGAACGCGCACCCCGGGCCCGCACCGGGGAGATCCAGCCCCCTCCCCCGCATTCCAGCCCCCAAGGACCGCGCACAAAGCCGCTTTGTGTTTCAGCCAACCGCCGAAACGCGCTACATCACGCCCATGCTGAAGATTTCGGACCGCATAAGCATCGAAGACTGGGAATTGACCGAGCAGTTCATGCGCGCGTCGGGCCCCGGCGGGCAGAACGTGAACAAGGTCTCGACCGCGGTGGAGCTGCGGTTCGAGGCCGAACGCTCACCCAACCTGCCGCCCGCGGTGAAGACCCGCCTGCGCAAGCTCGCCGGTCGCCGCTGGACCAAGGATGGCGCGCTCGTGCTCCAGGTCGACGACACCCGCAGCCAGGCCCGCAACCGCGAGATCGCCCGCGAGCGGCTGGCCGAGCTGATCGGCAAGGCGCTCGAGGTGCCCAAGCGCCGCATCGCGACGAAGCCGACGCTCGGGTCAAAGCGCCGGCGGCTGAACTCGAAGAAAGCGAGGGGTGAGGTCAAGGCCCTGCGCGGCAAGGTCGACCCGGGTCCGTGACCCGCGCCGCCCACACGCGCCGAAAACGACCGAACGCCGCGTCGTCCTCCGCTCCGGCCGGGGCGAATCGCACCCCGGCCCCGGAGCGCAGGATCAGTTGGCGCAGCGCTTCTCTGCGTCCTCCACCGCCGCGGTGAACCCGAGCAGCGAGAAGGTGTCCTTGGTCTGGGTGCCCCGCGACGAACGCGCCGTCAGCACCGCATCCGATCCGCGCTTCATCGCGGCGATGATCTGCGCATCGTCCTGCGGCGTCGCCGGCCAGGCCCATTCGCCATCGGCATAGAGATCGAACTCCGTGCCGCCGATGTTCACGCCGACGGTCGACCCGCCCGCGAAGGGATAGCCGCCGGTAAAGGCGACCTGGCCCGACACGTTCGAGCCGGGACGATAGAACACCATCAGCAGGATATCCCCGCGGCGCACCGACACGACCCGCCCGTCCTTGGTGTTCACGCTTTCCTTGTAGGTGGTTACCGCCCAGCACTCACGCGGGTCTTTGCCCTCGAACACGGACCAGTCGGTCATCGCGTTCACGCGGTTCTGGCTCTCTTCCTGGGCGACGGCCGCCGTCGCGGCCAGTGCCATGACGGCTCCGCCCAGAATCCCACCGAGAAATGACTTCATACCTGCAGCCTCCAGCTGTCTTCTTGCCTCAATACCTGCGGTCGGCGCCAACCTGTTCCGGCCTTGTCACAGGCGCAACCTTTCTCTACTCGACGGCGGCAGGATAGCCCGAAAAACGTGCCGCCATAAAGCCCCCGTTGGCAAGATATCGCTCAGATGTGAAGGTCAAGATGCCCCTGCCCCCCGTCCCCATGGTCGAAATCCACCGCGGCCCGCTGGCCGAAAGCCTGCACGTCGGTCACGCCGTGATCTGCGACGGCACCGGTCAGATCGTCGAGGCCTGGGGCGACCCGGACAAGCTGGTGCTGCCGCGCAGCTCCGCCAAGATGATCCAGGCCCTGCCGCTGGTCGCCTCGGGCGCCGCCGCTGCCCGCCATCTGGCGGAGCCGCAGCTGGCGCTGGCCTGCGCCTCGCACGAGGGCGCACCGCTGCACGTCACCGCGGTCAACGCCTGGCTCGAGGACCTGGGCCTCACCGACGACGACCTGCGCTGCGGCGCCGAACCCTCGCGCGACAAGGCGCTGCGGTTCCAGATGATCCGCGACGAGGAAACCCCCTGCCAGGTGCACAACAACTGCTCGGGCAAGCACGCGGGCTTCCTGACCCTGACCCAACACCTGCAGGCGGGCCCCGAATACGTCGATCCGGACCACGCGGTGCAGATCGCCGTGCGCGACGCATTCGAGACGGTGACCGACCAGTCGAGCCCGTTCTTCGGCATCGACGGCTGCTCGGCCCCCAACTACGCCACCACGATGCACGGCATGGCCCGCGCCATGGCCTGGTTCGCCACCGCCGGCCAGCGCAGCGACGCCCTGAGCCGCGCCGGCGCCCAGCTGGTGCAGGCGATGATCGCCTTCCCCGACTACGTGGCGGGCGACGGCCGCGCCTGTACGCTGCTGATGCGCGCCGCGAACGAGCCGGTGGCGATCAAGACCGGGGCCGAGGGCTATTTCATCGCGATTCTGCCGCAGCGCGGCCTCGGCATCGCGCTCAAGGTCGTCGACGGCGCCACCCGCGCCTCCAACTGCGCCATCGCCGCGATCCTCGTGAAACTGGGCGTGCTCGACCCGGCGCATCCGGACGTGAACACGTTCCTCATCCCGGAAATCCGCAACTGGCGCGGCCTGCTCACCGGCGAGATCCGCCCGGCCCCGAGTTTTCCCTGACCGACCGCGCGGCACCGCGTCGCCATACACTGCATCGCCAAACATCGAACGGCCCGCCCTCCGGACAGGAGCGCGGGCCGTCTCTTCATCTTGCCCCTAAACTCCGGGGAGTGTGAGGGGCTGGCCCCTCACCGGCACCGATCCATCAGCCGGAAAATTCGCTCCGGGCATAGCCCTGCAGGTAGAGAAGCGCCGTCAGGTCGCCGTGGTTCACCCGAAGGTCGCATTGCGCCTGCACCGAGGGCTTGGCGTGGAGCGCCACGCCCATGCCGGCGCGGGTCAGCATGCCGAGATCGTTCGCCCCGTCGCCCACCGCCAGCACGTCCGCCTCGGAGATGCCGAGCCGTGCCGAGATCTCCTCGAGCGCCTGCACCTTGGCCTCGCGGCCGAGGATCGGCCGCCCGACCTCGCCCGAGAGCCGGCCGGCGTCGGTCAGCAGGGTGTTGGCACGGTTTTCGTCGAAGCCCACCATCGTCGCCACGCGGGTGGTGAAGGCCGTAAAGCCGCCCGAGACCAGCGCCGCGTATGCGCCGTTCGCCTTCATCGTCGCGACCAGCGCGGGCCCGCCCGGCATCAGGGTGATGCGGGTCTCAAGCACCTTGTCGATGACGCCTTCCGGCAGGTCGCGCAGCAGCGCCACGCGCTCGGTCAGCGCGCCCTCGAAATCGAGTTCACCGTTCATGGCACGGGCTGTGATGTCCTTGACGTGGGCGCCGACACCAGCCTCCTCGGCCAGCTCGTCGATGCATTCCTGCTGGATCATCGTCGAGTCCATGTCGGCCAGCAGCATCTTCTTTCGCCGCCCTTCGGCAGGCAGGAGGTTCAGGTCGGCCTGATCGGCGACCGAGGCGCCCAGCCCCTCGAGGTTCGACGGTGCCACGCCGACCGGGAATTCCGCCGCCTCGCCCTGCGAGAGCCAGGTGACGTCGCCGCCCCCGGTGGCATTGCGCAGCGCCGAGACGAGCGCGGGCTCGAGGCCGCCGGGTCGGGCGATGAGCGAGACGATGAACATGGGCGCGGTCTCCTGATCCGATGCGCGGCGTGTCTCGCATGGCGCGCCGGGATTTTCCAGCCCCGCGCGTGCGTCACCGCTGCGCCGGCGAGGGGCCAGCCCCTCGCGCTCCCCGGAGTTTAGGGGCAAGATGAAAGGCGGGCGCCGGCGCGTCGTTGGGGATCTTGTGCAGGCGGCCCGTCGGTGTGGCGCGCTGCCTCAGCGTTCGGTGAGCTTGAGTTCGATGCGGCGGTTCTGGGCGCGGGCATCGGCGGTGTCGGAGGGGTCGATCGGCTGGTACTGGCCGAAACCATTGGCCGAGAGCCGGTCCGGCGGGATGCCGAGGAAGTCGACAAGGTAGCGCACCACCGACAGCGCCCGCGCCTGGCTCAGTTCCCAGTTGTCCGAGAAGCGCGCGCCGGGGCGCAGCGGGATGTCGTCGGTATGGCCGTCAACGCGGATGATCCAGTCGAGCCCCTCGGGAATGTCGGCCATCACGTTGCGCAGGATGCTGGCGATCTTGGCGATCTCCATCTGGCCCGAGCGCGACAGTTCGGCCTCGCCCGGCGCGAAGAGCACCTCGGAGGAGAAGACGAAGCGGTCGCCCTCGATGCGGACGCCTTCCTGGTTGCCGATCACTTCGCGCAACCGTCCGAAGAACTCCGAGCGGTAGCGTTCGAGGTCCTTGGCCTGATCCTCGAGCCGCTGGCGTTCGGCTTCCTCGAGCTGGCGCCGGCGGCGTTCCTCGGCGGCGACGCGGGCCAGCGCGGCGTTGAGCTCGGAGCCGAGGTTCTGGAGCTGCACCTGCGCGTCCACGTCGCGCTCCTTGGCGTCGTCGAGCAGGCCCTGCAGCTGCGAGAGCTGCGTGCGCAGCGCCGAGACCTGCTGGTTCAGCAGCTCGGTCTGGCGCTCGGCCGCACCGGCGCGCTGCTCGGCCTCGCCGGCGCGGCCCTCGGTGTCGGAGAGCTCGGCGCGGGCGGCCGCCAGCAGCGCGGCCTGGCGTTCCGCCTCGGAGAGCCGAGCGCCAGCCTTGGCCTCGGCCGCCTTCTGCGCGGCGAGCGCCGCCGCGAGCCGGTCGCGCAGGTCGGCGGTGCTGCTCTCGGCATCGCCCTGCGCCGCCAGCGCCGCGGCAAGACGGGCATCAAGGTCGTCGCTCGCGTCGCGGGCGGCGGCCAGCAGGGTCAGCGTCTCCTCGGCCTTCCGGCGCTGTTCCTCGAGCGCCATGGTCATCGCGGTCAGCTCGGTGTCGGAGGATTCGAGCCGCGCGCGCAAGGCGGCGGCGGCCTCGGCCTCGGCGAGGCGCTGCGCCTCCTCGTCGGTCAGGTCCTGCTGCAATTCATCGACGCGGGTCGTGAGCCCGCCCATGGTCTCGGCCTGCTCGGCGTTGCGGGCGCGCAGATCCTCGACCAGCGCCTCGAGCGCCTCGCGGCGGGCGGCGGCGAGACGGGCAGCCTCGGCCTGCGCGTCGACCTCGGTGCGGGCCTGCGCCAGCGCCAGGTCCAGCGCGTCGCGTTCGGAGGTCACCGCGTCGCGGGCGGCCTCGAGCTCGGCCTGTGTGGCGGTCAACTCGGTGATGGTGGCACGCGCGTCATCGCGGTCCGACAGCAGCGCCGCGACCTGTTCCTCGAAGGAGGCGATGCGCCCCTGCGCCGCCTGCAGTTCCTCCGCCTGGCGGTCGCGGGCGGCGGTCAGCGTGGCGATCAGGCCCTGCTGTTCCGCGAGCCGGGTCTCGTTGTCGTCGAGCGTGGTCTGCAGCTCGCCCAGACGGGCGGTGAGCTGACTGTTCTCGCGTTCCTGCAGGCCAAGCGCCTGGCTCAGCTCCGCCAGTTCCGAGGACAGCCGGTCGAGCTGGCTTTCCTGCCCGGTGATGGTGTCGCGCAACACCGACTGGATGACCATGAAGATGGTCAGCACGAACATCAGCACCAGCAGGAGGCCGGTCATCGCGTCGACGAAGCCCGGCCAGATGTTGGCCTGGAAGCGCGCGCCGGTGCGTCGCGACAGGGCCATGAATCAGGCCTCGCCCTTCGGTCGCGCCGGCCGGATGGTCAGCGACGGCGCCGCCGCCTGCGGCTGGTTGGCGAGCTTGGAGAGCGTGCGGTTCAGACTGCTGAGGTCGGTGCGGAGCTCGGCCATGGTCTCCTGCCGGCCGGCGGAGATCTCTTCCAGCAAGCGCAGCATCTGCACGTCGATCGACCGCAGCCGCATGCGGCTTTCGGCGTCGAAGCCTTCGGCGGCGTCGCGTTCGGCCAGCACCTCGGCCAGCCGCTCCTGCCCCTCGGCGATGCGGGCCAGCGAGTTGGCCGAGGGTGCCGTGGCCTCGAGCCGCTCGGTCATGCGCTCGACCGAATCCGCGAGCTGCCCGAGCCGGGCATCGACCTCGTTCTGGCCCTCCTGCGCGCGGGCGAACATCAGCGTGAGCCGCTCCATCTGGTCGGTCATCTGGTCGAGCACCTGCTCGACCACGCCGGTGTCACCGGCGCTGTCGCCATCGCCCGAGAAGCTGAGCTTGGTGATGGTGCTGAGCCATTCCTCGAGCTCGCGGTAGAAGCGGTTCTGGCCGTGACCCGCGAAGAGCTCGAGCAGGCCCACGATCAGCGAGCCCGCAAGGCCCAGCAGCGACGAGGCGAAGGCCACGCCCATGCCGCCGAGCTGGCTTTCCAGACCCGACATCAGCCGGGTGAACACGTCCATGTTCGACTCGCCCTGCTCGGGCGCGAGGCTGCGGATCGTGTCGACCAGCGCCGGCACCGTGGTGGCAAGGCCGTAGAAGGTGCCGAGAAGGCCGAGGAAGATCAGCAGCGAGACGAGGTAGCGGGTGATCTCGCGCGCCTCGTCGATGCGGGTGGCCACCGAGTCGAGGATCGAGCGGGTCGAGGTCGTGGTGATCTGCATCCGCCGGTCGCGCCGGCGCAGCAGGGCCGCGAGGGGGGCCAGCAGCCGGGGCGCCTGCGCGCCCGCGTCGCGGTCGGTGACGAAGCGTTCGATCCAGCGCACCGAGGTGATGAGCTGCGCGACCTGAAAGAAACAGGCGAGCACACCAAGCACGAAGACGAAGACGATAAAGCCGTTGAGCCACGGGTTCGCCTGGAACACCGGCAGCACCCGCGGAAGGGCGACGACGCCGCCCGCGACGCAAAGGCCGATGACCGCGAGCATGAGGGCGATCTGGCGTACGGGCTGGCTGAAGTGTGGCTCGGCCTCGAGGTCGGGCGTGTCCATTTATGTCCCTGGCGGTGGTTCTGGCATCGGTCCTGTCGGAGCCGAGCCTATTGCGGCAGCCGAATCAAGCCAAGCGGTTATCCGAAAGTTGCCGCACACGATCCTGCAACCAGTGCAGTTCCGCATCGGGTATGCCCAGCGCATCGAGATGCGACGCCGTATTGTAGAGGTATTCGGTGTTCGGACCGCGCCCGCCGATGGCGCGCGAGATGATGTCGGCCTGCTCTTCGAGCGGCAGACCGCCGCAATACTGAACGTGGTGCGGATCGATGACATAGGTCACCGCCTCGACCCGCCGGCCGTCGCGCAGATCCACGTGAAGCATTTTCTCGAGATAGGCCGACGAGATCAGCTCGCGCTCGCGCAGGTAAGCCAGGGTTACATCTTCGCGTCCCCCGGCGGCGCGCAGCGCCAGCCCCTCGCAGAGCGCCCCGGGCTGTTCGTCGAGCGCCAGCACCAGGCCGGGCTCATCCTCGGTGCCGCGATGGTGGATCGAGCGCATGCAGAAGCTGCGGTGGTAGTCGGGGAGGATGGCATGCGCCTCCTCGGCGACCTCGAAGCCGGGATTCCACAGGAGCGAGCCGTAGCCGAAGACCCAAAGCGCCATGATTTCTGGTCCTTTCCTTTGCCAAGCTGTAAACACCATGCGGCAGGGGCATGAAAAGGGGGGCGCCGTGAAACGACTGGCAATTCTGGTGATCGTCGCGGCGCTGGCATGGTCCGGCTTCTGGGCATTTTCCGCATGGGCGCAGAAACGGGCGATCGAGGGCTGGGCCGAGGACCGCCGCGCCGACGGCTGGGAGGTGAGCTACGACGACCTCGCCATCCGCGGCTTCCCGAATCGTCTCGACACCACCTTCACCGGCCTGCTGCTTGCCGATCCCGGCAGCAACACCGTCTGGGAGGCGCCCTTCCTGCAGGTTCTCCAGATGGTCTGGAGCCGCGATCACGTCATCATCGCCTTTCCCGACGAGCAGGTGCTGACCCGCGATGGCGCGCGCTACGAGATGAGCTCCGAGGGGCTGCGCGCCAGCCTCGTGCGCGACGACGGCTACCTTCTGCGCGCCCACGCCGAGGCCGATGTCCTGAACGTCTCCGGCGAGGCGCCTCTGGCGCTGTCGGACCTGACTGCCGCCATCGACCGGCTCGAGGGCGAGGACCGCACCTACCGCGTCGCCGTCAACGCCGAGGGCATCGCCACCGGCGGGCGCATCTCGGGCGGCGGCGACGACGGGCTGCGGCTCGACAGCACCGTGGCGCTGGCCGAGCCGCTACGCCCCGAGACCTACGCCGACGCGCAGCCGACCCGCATCGAGATCCGCCGCGCGGAAATCGGCATGGACGCGCTGCAGCTCGCTGCCACCGGCGAGCTCGACGTGGACGAGGACGGCTACCCCGAGGGCGAGCTGTCGCTCCGGGTCGAGAACTTGCGCGAGGCCATCGAGGCCGAACGCCAGGCCGGCCGGGTGCCATCCGAGGTGCTGTCGCTGATCGAGAGCGCGGCGCAGCTGCTGGCCGGGCTCTCGGGGCGCGAGGACACCATCGACCTCACCTTCGAGTTCCGCGACCGCCGGACCTGGCTCGGGTTCCTGCCGCTCGGCAAGGCACCGCAGCTGCACTGAGCGCGCCCGCGGCATCTTGCGCCGCGCCCCGTTCCCGGGAACAGTGCGCGCATGACCGACCTGTCCCACCGCATCGAAGCCAGGCGCGACGAGCTGATCGCGCTCACGCAGGATCTCATCCGCATCCCGACACTGAACCCGCCGGGCGAGAACTACCGGGCGATCTGCGACTACCTGCACCACCGGCTCGCGGCGCGCGGCTTTGCCTGCGAGCTGGTGCGCGCGGTGGGTGCCCCCGGCGACAGCGACCGCTACCCGCGCTGGAACCTCGTGGCCCGGCGCGAGGGCACCCGCCCGGGCGACTGCGTGCATTTCAACTCGCACCACGACGTGGTCGAGGTCGGCAAGGGCTGGACCCGCGACGCGTTCGGCGCCGAGCTTGACGGCGACCGCATCTACGGGCGCGGCGCCTGTGACATGAAGGGCGGGCTCGCCGCCTCGATCATCGCCGCCGAGGCCTTTCTCGAGACCCACCCCGACCACGCCGGCGCCGTCGAGATCAGCGCCACCGCCGACGAGGAATCCGGCGGCTATGGCGGCGTTGCTTATCTTGCGCGCGAGGGCTGGTTCGCGCCCGAGCGGGTGCAGCATGTCATCATCCCCGAGCCGCTCAACAAGGACCGGATCTGTCTTGGCCACCGTGGCGGCTGGTGGGCCGAGATCGAGACCAAGGGCGAGATCGCTCACGGCTCCATGCCCTTCCTCGGCGATTGTGCCGTGCGCCACATGGGCGCCGTGCTGGCGGCCTTCGAAGAGCGGCTCTTCCCCGCGATGGCGGCGCGTCACACCGAGATGCCGGTGGTGCCCGAGGGGGCGCGGTCCTCGACCATGAACATCAACGCCATCCACGGCGGCCAGCCCGAGAACCCGCCCGATTTCGACGGGCTGCCCGCCCATTGCGTTCCCGACAGCTGCCGCATCGTGATCGACCGGCGCTTCCTGATCGAGGAAACCGTCGAGGGCGTGCGCGACGAGGTGATCGGCCTGCTCGACGATCTCAAGGCGCGGCGCGAGAACTTCGACTACGAGATCCGCGAACTCAACCGGGTGATCCCCTCGATGACCGACCGCGACGCCCCTGTGGTGCGCACCGTCACCGAGGCCATCCGCGAGGAGCTGGGGCTCGAGGCCAGCTACGTCGCCTCCCCCGGCAGCTACGACCAGAAGCACATCGACCGCATCGGCAAGCTGAAGAACTGCATCGCCTACGGGCCGGGCGTGCTGGAGCTGGCGCACAAGCCCGACGAGTGGGTCGGCGTCACCGACATGCTCGACAGCGCGCGGGTGATGGGGCGCAGCCTCGAACGGCTGCTGCTGCCCTCCTAGACCGCGAAAGGGGGCCCAGCGCGGCCCCCTTCCCTTGCGAAAAAGGCAGCGCCGCGCCCGGCCTCAGCCGACCGCGATGTTGTCGATGAGCCGCACGCCGCCGATCCATGCCGCCGCAAGCAGCCGCGCCGGACGGTCGACGGACGCCATCGGCGCCAGCCCGTCCGCCGCCCGCAGCTCGAGATACTCGACCCGCTCGAACCCGGCCGCGAGGATCGCCTCCTCTGCCGTCGCCCGCAGCGCCGCGACATCGCCGCCCCCCAGCAGCCCCTCCGCCATGGCGGACATCGCGCGGTTGAGCCCCGGCGCCGCGACGCGGGCCTCGGCCGGCAGCAGCAGGTTGCGCGAGGACAGCGCGAGCCCGTCGTCTTCGCGCACCGTGGGGCAGCCGACCACCTCGACCGGGATGTCGAGATCCATGGCCATGCGCGTCACCACCTGCAACTGCTGGTAGTCCTTCTGGCCGAAATAGGCGCGGTCGGCGCCGGTCTGCAGGAAGAGCTTGCACACCACCGTGGTCACGCCGTCGAAATGCCCGGGCCGGTGGGCGCCGCAGAGCCCCTCGGTCAGCCCGGTGACCGAAACCGTGGTCGCGAAACCATCGGGGTAGATTTGGTCGGGATCGGGCACGTAGATCACCTCGACCTCGTGCGGCGAAAGCTTCTCGGCGTCCTGCTCCTCGGTCCGCGGGTAGTTCTCGAGATCCGAGGCGCTGTTGAACTGCTTCGGATTGACGAAGATCGTCACGATGACCCGGTCGTTCGCCGCCTTCGCGGCCTCGACGAGGCTCAGGTGCCCGGCGTGCAGCGCGCCCATGGTCGGCACCACGCCGATGCTCTCGCCCGCCCGCTTCCAGGCGAGCACGCGTGCCCGCAGTGCCGATCGGGTGCGAACGATGTCAGTCATGCGCCCTCTCCCGGCCTGGCGTCGGCGAAGACGTGTTCGGCGGCGGGGAAGCGGCGGCTGCGCACCTCCTCGGCATAGGCTGCGACCGCGGCCTCGGCCTGATCGCCCAGCGTCGCGTAGCGCTTCACGAACTTCGGCTTGAAGGCGGTGAAGAGCCCCAGCATGTCGTCGACCACGAGGATCTGCCCGTCGCATCCCGCCGAGGCGCCGATGCCGATGGTGGGAATGGCGATGCCGGCGGTGACCCGGTCGGCGAGCGCCGCGGGCACCTTCTCGAGCACCACCGCAAAGGCTCCCGCCTCTGCCACCGCCACCGCGTCGGCCATGAGCCGGTCGCCTGCGGCGCCACGGCCCTGCACCTTGTAGCCGCCCAGCGTGTTGATCGACTGCGGCGTCAGCCCCACATGCGCCATCACCGGGATGCCGCGTTTCACGAGAAACGCGATCGTCCCGGCCATCTGGACGCCCCCCTCGAGCTTCACCGCCGCGCAGCCGGTCTCGGCCATAAGCCGGGCGGCGTTGCGGAAGGCCTGCTCGGGGCTTTCCTCGTAGCTGCCGAAAGGCATGTCGACGACCATCATCGCCTGCGCCAGCCCGCGCCTCACCGCCCGGCCGTGCAGGATCATCATCTCCATGGTCACGCCAAGCGTCGACTCGAGCCCGTGCAGCACCATGCCGACGGAATCGCCCACGAGCACGAAATCGCAATGCGCGTCCATCAGCTGCGCCATCGGCGTGGTGTAGGCGGTGAGGCTGACCAGCGGCGCGCCTCCCTTCCGGGCGCGGATATCTTCCGGCAGCGGCGCGGTCTTGCGTGCGGTGGCACTCATTGGCGTCTCCTCCTCGGCAACAAGGCTGGCGCCATCTATCAGTCCGCACCGCCATTATCCAGCCCGCCCTTGATCGCATGAGAAAATTCGCCACACTCGCCGCAACCCAGAACGGAGTTTCCCATGGTCCGCACCCGCCCCGTCCTTGCCGCTTTCCTGCTTTCGGCCCAAGCCGCGCTGGCCGCGCCGCCGGACCTCGTGATCGCCCTGCAGCTCGAGCCGCCGCATCTCGATCCGACCTCGGCGGCGGCGGGCGCCATCGACAGCGTGCTCTACACCAACGTCTTCGAGGGGCTGACGAAATTCAGCGAAACCGGCGAGATCGTGCCCGGGCTCGCCGAAAGCTGGGAGATATCGGACGACGCCAAGACCTACACCTTCCACCTGCACGACGGCGTCACCTTCCACGACGGCACCACGATGGACGCCGAGGACGTGAAGTTCAGCCTCGACCGCGCCCGCGCCGAGGACAGCCAGAACGCCCAGAAGGCGCTGTTCGAGGGCATCGCCGAGGTCTCGGTGCTGGACCCGCTCACGGTGCAGGTGACGCTGGCCGAGCCCGACGGCAATTTCCTCTTCAACATGGCCTGGGGCGATGCGGTGATCGTCGCGCCCGAGAGCGTCGAGGGCATCCAGCAGACCCCCATCGGCACCGGGCCCTTCGTCTTCGACCGCTGGATGACCGGCGACCGCATCGAGCTGTCGCGCAACGACGCCTACTGGGGCGAGGCGCCGGCGCTGGCGCACGTGACCTTCCGCTTCATCGCGGACCCGACCGCGGCCTTCGCGGCGATGATGGCGCAGGACATCGACGCCTTCGCGGGCTTCCCCGCCCCCGAGAACCTGCCGATGTTCGAGGCCGACCCGCGCTTCAAGGTGATCGTCGGCACCACCGAGGGCGAGACCATCCTCGCCATGAACAACGCCGAGGAGCATTTCGCCGACCCGCTGGTGCGCGCGGCGGTGGCCCATGCCATCGACCGGCAGGCGATCATCGACGGTGCGATGTTCGGACAGGGCACGCCCATCGGCACCCATTTCGCCCCGCACAACCCCGATTACGTCGACCTGACCGAACTCTCGACCTACGATCCAGAGAAGGCAAAGACGCTGCTGGCGGACGCGGGCTACCCGGACGGCTTCGTCACCACGCTGAAGCTGCCGCCGCCCTCCTACGCCCGACGCGGCGGCGAGATTATCGCGGCGCAGCTGCGCGAGATCGGCATCGACACCGAGATCACCAACCTCGAATGGGCGCAGTGGCTCGAGGAAGTGTTCCGGGGCAAGGACTTCGGCCTGACCATCATCTCGCACACCGAGCCCTTCGACATCGGCATCTACGCGCGGCCGGATTACTACTTCGGCTATGACAACCCCGAGCTTCAGGAGCTGATGGCGACGCTGGGGACCACGACCGATCCGGCGGCGCGTTCCGAGCTGGTGGCCAAGGCCGAGACCATGATCGCCGAGGACCACGTCAACGCCTACCTCTTCCAGCTGGCCTTCCCCACCGTCGCCGACGCGCGGCTCGAGGGGCTCTGGCAGAACCAGCCGACGCAGGCCACCGACCTGACCGGCGTGCACTGGGTCGAATAAGGCGCCCGCCGCCCGGTCAGCGCCTGCGGGCGAGGCCGGGCGGCAACACCGACACCGCGACGCCGCCCAGCACGAGGAGCGCGGCCAGGACGAAGCGCGCGGTCAGCACCTCTCCGAGAAAGATCATGCCGCCCGCCATGGCGATCACCGGCACGGTGAGCTGCGCCACGGCTGCGACCGAGCCCGGGATCTTCGGCAGCAGCGCATACCAGAGCGTGTAGCCCAGCCCCGAGGTCACCGCCCCCGAGATCACCGCGAGCAGGACCGGGGTCAGCGCCCAGTCCGCCGCGACGTGGCCCGCGCCCATCACGCCCAGCTGCACCAGAAGGCCGAGCCCTGCAGCGATCACCATGTTTGCCGCCGCCGCGACCAACGGCACCTCGGCCTTGCGGCCCGCGAGCGAGTATATCCCCCAGCCGAAGCCCGCCAGCAGCATCGCCAGCGCGTGCGGCAGGCTCGGGGCCGTGCCGCCGCCGGGCCAGAGCAGCCAGACCAGCCCGCCGAAGGCCAGCGCCGCGCCGATCCAGCGCCGTGCGGGAATGGCCTCGCCGCCCAGCGCGCCGCCGCCGAACATCGTCACCTGCACCATGCCGAAGAGCAGCAGCGCCCCCGGCCCCGCCGGCATCCCGGCATAGGCAGCCGAGAAGCCGTAGATGTAGAGGAAGAGCCCCGCGACCCCCGCGACCCTGCCGGGGCCGCCAAGCTTCAAAGCGCCGTGGCGTGCCAGCACCAGCACCGCCAGCATGGCGGCACCGGCGAGCAGGCGGATGGTGCCGAAGCTCGTGGCATCGATGCCGCCGCCGGCCAGCGCCGCGCGGTTCAGCAGCGAGTTGGCGGCAAAGGCCGTCATGGTCAGGGCGACCAGCAGAAACAATCGCATCGGCGGGCCTCCCCCTCCCGGTCGCGAGATCACATGGCGACCGTCACTCGGACGGCGTGCCGCTCTCGGCCTGTTCCTTCTTCTTCCGCAGCGCCTCGAGCTTGGCCTTGAGCGCCCCCTTGCGGCGGTTCTGGTAGGCCCGGATCAGCGGCACGGTCAGGTAGTAGGCGACAAGCCCGGTGACGATGCCGGGAAGGATGCCGCCAATCATGTAGGGATAGAAGACCACGTCGTAGAAGACGTGCAAGTTCGACCAATTGGTCGGGGCGCCGGTGAACCAGGCGACGGTGTTTTCCCACAGGTCGCCGCTGGCATAGCTGAAACTGGCGAGGATCGAGCGGTGGTGCGGCTCGTGCCGGTTGATGTCGAGCAGCCAGTAGCCCGTGCGCAACGAGGCGATGGCGATGGGCACGTAGGTGAGCGGGTTGCCGAAGAAGGTGCCCAGAAGCGCCGCGATGATGTTGCCGCGCAGGATCCAGGCAAGGGTGCCGGCGACGAAGAAATGCATGCCGTAGAAGGGGGTGAACGTCGTGAAGACCCCGGCAAAGATGCCGCGGGCAATCTTCTCGGGCGGATCCGGCAATCGGTGGAGGCGGTGCTGGATGTAGCGCGCTGCCCGTGCCCACCCTCCGCGCGGCCAGAAGAACTCCAGCACGACGCGTCCGAAAGGCCGTCTGTCACGGCGTTTGAAGACCAAAGGCCCGTTCCGTTCCTCGGCGACCCGCGGGGGGCCGCGCATTCATTCCGTTACGACCCAAAGGGCCGCGTCTCTGTCCTGCCGACACAGGGGCCGCGCCGCCTGTCGGGCGGCACATGGCTGCGTCGTTGCTCCGGCGACGCAGCGGCGCCGCTATTCCGCTGCCGCCGTGACCGTCGCCTGCGAGGAATCGCGGCGCCGGACGACCGATGCAACGTCGCTTTCAGCCTCGAGCGCCGAGATCACCGAATGAAGGTGCTCTGCATCCCGAAATTCGACATCCATGCGGATCCTAAAGAAGTCGGGTTTACGATCCACGAACTCAAGATCCGAAATATTGGCCAGCCGCTCCCCGATCAAGGTGCAAACGCGGCCAAGGACACCGGCATCGTTTCCGATGGTGAGTTCAAGGCTCACGCCATAGGCAGCGGGGTGCGTCCCCTCGGCCCAGCGCAGGTCGACCCAACGGTCCGGCTGGTCCTCGAAGGCGGCCAGCGATTCGCAGTCGATGGCATGCACGAAGACGCCCTTGCCGCGCTGGGTGATGCCGACGATGCGCTCGCCCGGCAGCGGCTGGCAGCAGCGCGCGCGGGTGAAGCCGGTGCCCGGTTCCAGACCGATGACCGCGCGATGGGCGTCGACCTCGGCCTCGGCGCTGGGGGTGAGGTCGGGATAGACCGCGTGCACCACCTCGCGTGAGGTGATCTCTGCCGAGCCCAGGCGCGCCAGAAGCTCGTCCTTGTCCTCGAGCCGCAGCGTCTGCGCGGCCTTCTCGAGCACCTTGTCGGTGGCCTTCTTGCCGAGATGCTCGAAGGCCGAGCGCGCGAGTTCCTGCCCGAGCTTGATGAACCGCTCGCGCCCGGCCTCGCGCAGCGCGCGGCGGATCGCGGTCCGGGCCTTGCCGGTCGTCGCGATGTCGAGCCAGGTGGCCTGCGGCGTCTGGCCCTCGGCGGTGATGATCTCGACCGACTGGCCGTTCTTCAGACGGGTCCAGAGCGGCACCCGGATGCCGTCGACCTTGGCGCCGACGCAGGCCGAGCCTATGCGGGTGTGGATGGCGTAGGCGTAATCGAGCGGCGTTGCGCCACGGGGCAGCTTCACCACGTCGCCCTTGGGTGTGAAGCAGAACACCTTGTCCGAGTACATCTCGAGCTTCACTGCCTCGAGGAACTCGTCGTGGTCCTGCTCGGCGTCGAACTGCTCGGTCAGCGAGGCGATCCAGCGGGCGGGATCGACGGCAAAGGGGTTCTCGGCGCGCTCGCCGTCCCGGTAGGACCAGTGCGCGGCAACGCCGGTCTCGGCAACCTCGTGCATCTGGCGGGTGCGGATCTGCACCTCGACGCGCTTGCCGTCGCGGCCCGACACCGTGGTGTGGATCGAGCGGTAACCGTTCGACTTGGGCTGGCTGATGTAGTCCTTGAACCGTCCGGGCACCGACCGCCAGCGCTGGTGGATGACGCCCAGCGCGCGGTAGCAGTCCATCTCGTTGCGGGTGATGACGCGGAAACCGTAGATGTCGGAGAGGCGCGAGAAGCCCAGGCCCTTTTCCTGCATCTTGCGCCAGATCGAGTAGGGTTTCTTGGCGCGGCCGAAGACCTCGGCGTCGATGCCGGCCTCCTCGAGCTCGTGCCGCATGTCGCCGGTGATCCGGTGGATGACGTCGCCGGCTTCCTTCTGGAGCGTGATGAAGCGTCGGATGATCGAGGCGCGCCCCTCGGGGTTCAGCACCCGAAAGGCGAGGTCCTCGAGCTCTTCGCGCATCCACTGCATGCCCATCCGGCCGGCGAGCGGCGCGTAGATGTCCATGGTCTCGCGCGCCTTCTGCACCTGCTTCTCGGCGCGCATCGCCTTGATGGTGCGCATGTTGTGCAGCCGGTCCGCCAGCTTCACGAGGATCACCCGCAGATCCTTGGACATGGCCATGAACAGCTTGCGGAAGTTCTCGGCCTGCTTGGTCTCGGAGCTCGAGAGCTGCAGGTTCGTGAGCTTGGTCACGCCGTCCACGAGATCGGCGACATCCTCGCCGAAGCGGTCTGCGATGTCCTTCCACGAGGCGCGGGTGTCCTCGATGGTGTCGTGCAGCAGGGCGGTGATGATGGTCGCGTCGTCGAGCTGTTGCTCGGTCAGGATCGCGGCAACGGCAACGGGATGCGTGAAATAGGGCTCGCCCGAGTGGCGGAGCTGCCCCTCATGCATCGCGCGGCCAAAATCATAGGCCGCGCGGATGAGCTCTTCGTTGGTCTTGGGATTGTAGTTGCGGACCAGCGCAACCAGGTCTTCGGCCGCAATCATGGGCGCGTATCCTTACCTGGCCCGCAAAGGGGCAGGGCCTCAGCTTTCCCCTTGTGCCTCCATCAGGGCGCGCAGGAGCTTCTCTTCCGACATGTCGTCGTCGGCGGGCTTGTCCTGCTCGGCACCCATGAGAAGCGCCATGCTGTCCTCTTCGGGCTCGTCCACCTCGATCTGAGTCTGGTGAGACTCGATGAGACGCTCGCGAAGTTCGTCCGCCGACTGGGTCTCTTCAGCGATCTCGCGAAGCGCAACAACGGGATTCTTGTCGTTGTCACGGTCCACGGTGATCGGGCTACCAGCCGACACCTCGCGCGCCCGGTGGGCGGCGAGCATCACCAGCTCGAAGCGGTTCGGAACCTTGTCGACGCAATCTTCTACCGTCACGCGGGCCATATGCGTATCACCTATCCGGTTTGCCGTCAGAAAGTGAACGTCTAACGCGCAGAGAAACGGAACACAAGGACGATTCGGTCAAACAGGCTTGACTTCGGCGCGCTGCTCGTCCGGCAATGCGGCGCAAAGCTCTCGCACCGTCCGGTCCAGAAGCGGGTGCCGCCAGTCCGGCGCCACGTCAAGGAGAGGGACCAGCACGAAGGCCCGCTCCTGCAGCCGCGGATGCGGCAGAATCAGTTGGTCCGGAGTCTCGCGCAACTGCCGGTCGAGCGGAAGTTCTCGCCATCTGCCTTGGAACGCAGCGTCAGGAAGAACTATTTTTCCGACCGCCAAAAGGTCCAGATCGAGTGTCCGGCTGCCCCATCTCTGCTCGCGCGCGCGCCCGAATTCGGCCTCGACCGCGTGCAGTGTGGCGAGCACTTCCGCGGGCTCCGCGCCCCCCCCGAGGACCGCACAGGCATTGACGTAGTCGGGCCCCGCCCCCGCGGGAAAACAAGGTGTTGCGAAGAAGCGGCTGGTGCGCAGGACGGTCAGCCCGTGGTCGCGCAAACGTGCCAGTGCAGCATGGAGGGTTTCGCGCGGAAGGCCAGTGTCGGACGACAAATTCGCGCCTAAGGCGATCAAGATTTCTTGTCGGAAAGACACAGTTGATCTATCCTCTTGGATATGTTTGCCGGGTTGCAACCCCGGTCGAAAACTTTACTGTTTAATGATTGGGCGTGCCACCCATTTATCACTCACGGACACTCAGGCACGTCCTATTGCTGAAAGGACTTTTTTAATGTTCTACAAGGACGAACGGCTGGCGCTGTTCATCGATGGATCCAACCTGTACGCCGCTGCAAAGGCTCTTGGGTTCGACATCGATTACAAGCTGCTGCGCCAGGAATTCGTGCGCCGTGGAAAGATGGTGCGCGCGTTCTACTACACCGCCCTGCTGGAAAATGACGAGTATTCGCCGATCCGCCCGCTGGTGGACTGGCTCCATTACAATGGCTTCACCATGGTTACGAAGCCGGCGAAAGAGTACACTGACAGCCAGGGCCGCCGGAAGGTCAAGGGAAACATGGACATCGAACTCACGGTCGATGCCATGGAACTTGCTCCGCGCGTCGATCACATCGTGCTCTTCTCGGGCGACGGCGACTTCCGCCCGCTCGTGGAAAGCCTGCAACGTCAAGGCGTTCGCGTTTCGGTGGTATCTACCATCCGCAGCCAGCCTCCGATGATCGCAGACGAACTCCGCCGTCAGGCCGACAACTTCATCGAGCTCGACGAACTGCGTGAAGTCATCGGCCGTCCGCCGCGCGAACAGCAGGCGGAGCGCAACTTCGAGGTTGCGAGCAACGGTAACTGAAGCCCGGGCGCGGTGTTCATGGGGATGAGGGTCCGCGCCCGTGCTATCTGAGGCTGCCGCGCTTGGCGGTCTCTTCCTGGCGGCCTTCGGGGCCGCAACCATACTGCCGTTTCAGTCCGAGGTGATTTTCGTCGGGCTACAGTTGAGTAATGCCGCACCGCTGCCGCTTATCATTCTGGTGGCCAGCATCGGCAACACACTCGGCGCGGTGGTGAACTACGTCCTTGGCCTCTGGCTGGAGCATTTCCGCCACCGCCGGTGGTTTCCTGTTTCCGAAAAGCAACTCGGGAAGGCGCAGCGTATCTATGCCCGCTGGGGCATCTGGACACTGCTGCTGAGCTGGGCGCCGCTGGGCGACGCCTTTACCGTCATCGCGGGCGTGATGCGCACGCACTGGGCGGTATTCCTCGCACTTGTCACCATCGCAAAGACCGGCCGCTACATCGTGCTCGCGCTTGCCACGAACGCCGTGGGCGGAGCGCCCTGAAGCTCACTCGCAGGCTGACGCGCGGGCGTTGATCTCGTTGTGGGTCGCGACCAACTGTTCGGGCCAGGTGCTCTTGATACAGGCCATGACGTCGAGGATCTCGTCCTCGCTCAGTATGTCGCCGAAGCCCTGCATGCTGGACTGGTAGCTGCCGCCACCGTCGAGACCATCTTCGGCATCTCGCTGTCCCCGTCTGTGCAGCCTGACCATTCGAAGATCAGTGCCCGCGCCGCAACCCGCCCCTCCCCTTGACCGAGTCCCGCGATGGCCATCGGCTGGAAGCGGTGCATATTGGCTGAGGGGGTCGACGCCGAACGTCTCAGGGATTACTTCAGGGGCAACAGGAGACCGCCATGACGAACCCCCTCACTCTCTACCTCGCCGCCCCGCGCGGCTTTTGCGCCGGTGTCGACCGGGCGATCAAGATCGTGGAGATGGCGCTCGAGAAATGGGGGGCGCCGGTCTACGTGCGCCACGAGATCGTGCACAACAAGTTCGTCGTGGACGGGCTGCGCGACAAGGGCGCGGTCTTCGTCGAGGAGCTCGACGAGTGCCCGCCCGACCGGCCGGTGATCTTCTCGGCCCACGGCGTGCCCAAGGCGGTGCCCGCCGCCGCCCGCCAGCGCGAGATGATCTACGTCGACGCCACCTGCCCGCTGGTGAGCAAGGTCCACATCGAGGCCGCCCGCCACCACGAAAACGGTCTGCAGATGATCATGATCGGCCACGCCGGCCACCCCGAGACCATCGGCACCATGGGCCAGCTGCCCGACGGCGAGGTCCTGCTGGTCGAGACCGTCGACGACGTGGCCGGTGTCACCGTTCGCGACCCCGGGAAGCTGGCCTTCGTCACCCAGACGACGCTCTCGGTCGACGACACCATCGACATCGTGGCCGCCCTGCGCGCGCGCTTCCCGGCCATCGTCGGCCCGCACAAGGAAGACATCTGCTACGCCACCACCAATCGGCAGGAAGCAGTGAAGGCGATCGCGTCCGACTGCGACGCCCTGCTGGTGGTGGGCGCGCCCAACTCCTCCAACTCCAAGCGGCTGGTCGAGGTCGCCCGCAAGGCCGGCTGCACCTACGCGCAGCTGGTCCAGCGCGCCACCGACATCGACTGGCGCGCGCTCGAGGGCATCCGCACGGTGGGCGTCACCGCCGGGGCCTCGGCCCCCGAAGTGCTGATCGACGAGGTGATCGACGCCTTCCGCGCCCGCTTCGACGTGACCGTCCAGATGGTCGAGGCCGCGCAGGAGAACGTCGAGTTCAAGGTGCCCCGCGTGCTCAGGGAACCTGCGTGACTGCGGCCTGAGGGCCCGTTGACAGGTCGGGCGGGATCGGAAACCTTGCCCTCAAGAACGAGGGAGGAAACGATGCTCAGCCTGCAATTTCTTGTCACGGCGCTGGTCGTGGTGCTCGCACCCGGAACCGGGGTGCTCTACACGCTCGCGATAGGCCTTGGTCAGGGGCGCCGCGCCTCGGTCCACGCGGCACTCGGCTGCACCGCCGGGATCGTGCCGCATCTCGCCGCCGCCATCCTCGGGCTGGCGGCGCTGCTGCACGCCTCGGCGCTGCTCTTCACGGTGGTGAAATTCGCGGGCGTGGCCTACCTGCTGTGGCTGGCGTGGCAGGCGCTGCGTTCGGGCGGCGCGCTCGCCGTGGGCGCCGAGCGGCACCGCGAGAGCGCCGCGCGGATCGCCCGGCGCGGGGCCCTGATCAACATCCTGAACCCCAAGCTGTCGCTGTTCTTCCTCGCGCTCCTGCCGCCGTTCCTGTCGGGCAACCCCGAGACCGCCACCGCCGAGATGCTGCTGCTCGGTGCTGTCTTCATGGCGCTCACCTTCGCGGTCTTCGTGATCTACGGGCTCTTCGCGGCCCACGCCCGCCGCTGGCTGCTCGGCAGCGACCGCGCCATGCGCAGGCTGAACCGCTCCTTCGCGGCGATCTTCGCCCTGCTGGCCGGCCGACTGGCCCTCGAGCGCGCATGACGCCCGCGATCCCCCGCACCGCCCTCTGGCTGTCCGTCGCGGGGCTGCTGCCCTTCCTCTGGGGCGCGCTCACGCTGATGTCCGACACCGCCTACGATCTCGGCTACCAGACCCTCGGCGGGCGCTTCGTCGGCCCTTATGTCGAGCTCGCCTACGGCACCGTCATTCTCGCCTTCATGTCGGGCGTGCTCTGGGGCTTTGCCACCAAGGCGCCCGAGCGGCAGGCGCCGGTGTGCTACGCGCTCTCGGTGATCCCGGCGCTCTGGGCCTTCTTCATGGCGGGCGGCGGGCCGGTGTCGGCGGGCATGAACCTGATCTTCGGCTATCTCGGGCTGCTGGCGCTCGACTGGCAGTTCTGGCGCTGGGGCCTCGCGCCCAAGTGGTGGTTCCGCCTGCGCCTGCCGATGACCGCCGCCGTGGTGCTCTGCCTGCTGGTCGGGGTGACGCTGTGACCGACGACGAGACCCAGCGCGTCTACGCCGAGAAGGCCCTCGACTACGAGAAGCTCCAACCCGATGACCCCTTCCCCTCGCTCCGGGCCTTCATCGCGCGCCTGCCCGAGGGCGCCGAGGTGCTCGATCTCGGCTGCGGGCCGGGCCACGACAGCCAGCACATGGCCCGCGCCGGCCTGCGGGTCGACGCGCTCGACGCCTCGCCCGAGATGATCCGCCTCGCCAACGCACGGCCCGGCGTCACCGCGCGGCTCGGCACCTTCGACGATCTCGACGCGCAGGACCGCTACGACGGCATCTGGGCCGCCTTCAGCCTGCTGCACGCGCCGCGCGACGCCATACCCCGGCACCTCGCCGCCATCGCCCGCGCGCTGCGGCCGGGCGGCGTGCTGGGCCTGATGCTGAAGGAAGGCACCGGCGAGGCCCGCGACCGGCTGGGCCGCTTCTACACATATTACGCCGAGCCCGAGCTGCGCGCGCTGCTCGCCGAGGCGGGCCTGACCGTCGACGGCCTCAGCCGCGGCGAAGGGCGCGGGCTTGACGGCAGCCCCTCGCAGTGGATAAGCGTCGCCGCCCATGCCTGAACTTTTTGCATATACCGACGGAGCCTGCTCCGGTAACCCCGGCCCGGGAGGCTGGGGTGTCCTGATGCGCGCCATGAACGGCGAGTACATCGTCAAGGAGCGCGAGCTCAAGGGCGGTGAAGCCGACACCACCAACAACCGGATGGAGCTTCTGGCCGCGATCAACGCGCTGGAATCGCTGACCCGGCCCACCACCATCACCGTGGTGACGGACAGCGCCTACGTGAAGAACGGCGTGACCGGCTGGATCCACGGCTGGAAGCGCAACGGCTGGAAGACAGCCGCCAAGAAGCCGGTGAAGAACGCCGAGCTCTGGCAGCGCCTCGACGAGGCGCAGCGGATGCACTCCGTGACCTGGAAATGGGTCAAGGGCCACGCCGGCCACCCGGAGAATGAGCGCGCCGACGAGCTCGCCCGCGCCGGCATGGCGCCGTTCAAGCCCGGCGGCAAGTGACCCGGAGGGCGCGGCGATGACCCCGCTCGTGCTGCTCGACTACACCTCGGTGCTGATCTTCGCCCTGACCGGGGCGCTGGTGGCCAGCCGCGCCCAGCTCGACATCGTCGGCTTCGCCTTCCTCGCCTGCCTGACCGCGCTCGGCGGCGGCACGGTGCGCGACCTGCTGCTCGACCGCGAGGTGCTGTGGATCGACAACCCCACCTATCTCGGCGTGGCGACCGGCGCCGCGGTGCTGGTATTCTTCACCGCGCACCTACTGGAAAGCCGCTACCGCGCCATCCTGTGGCTCGACGCCGCGGCGCTCTCGGTCGCGGTGGCAGCGGGCTCCGGCATCGCCCAGAGCAACGGCGCCAGCATCCCCGTGGTTCTGGTGATGGGCGTCACCACCGGCTGCCTCGGCGGGCTGATGCGCGACGTGGTCGCCAACGAGGTGCCGCTGCTGCTGAAACAGGGCGAGCCCTACGCCACCTGCGCCCTCGCCGGTGCCGGCGCCTTCCTCATCGCCGACGCGGCGGGCATGCTGCCCGGCCGCGGGGCGCTGATCGGCGCCATTCTCACCTTCGTGCTGCGCGGAGGCACAATCGCCTTCGGCTGGCAGATCCCGGTCTACAAGGGACGCCCCCCGCGCACCTGACGCAGGCCAAGCTCCATGCCGCCGGCGGCGTCCTCCCCGCAAACGCGGCGGGACCCCTCCCCCGGACGCGCACAGCCGAGCCGCGCCCGCCCTTCCTCTGGCCGGAAATATCCCGGGGTGAATTGGCCGTCAGGCCAAGAGGGGCAGCGCCCCTCCCGGCCCCACCCAAAGCCTCCAGGCTCACTGAAGGTCGGCAAAGGCCTTCCGGAGCCGCGCGCAGGCCTCCTCGACCCGCGACCGCGGGGTGGCGATGTTGAAGCGCAGGAAGCTCTCGCCCCCGGTGCCGAAGGCCGCCCCGTGGTTGGCGGCGATCTTCGCCTCGCCTTGCACCCGGCGCTCGATCTCGGCGGCGTCCATGCCGGTGCCCTCGAAATCCACCCACGCGAGGTAGGTCGCCTCGAGCGCCATCGACGAGATCCCCGGCAGCGCGTTCACCGCCTCGTCGAAAATCTTGCGGTTGCCGTCGAGATAGCCGGTCAGCTCGTCGACCCATGCCGCGCCCTCGGGCGAGCAGGCCGCGGTGGCCATGTGCAGGCCGAAGCTGTTTGGCGACAGGCCGAGCGACGCCATGCGCGCCCCGAACTTCGCCCGGAGCTTCGGGTCTGGGACGATGACGTTTCCGCTATGGGCGCCCGCGATGTTGAAGGTCTTGGTGGTCGCGGTCATCATCACGAGCCGATCCTCGACACCCTCGATCAGCGCCATCGGCACGTGCTTGTGGCCCGGCATCACGAGGTCGTTGTGGATCTCGTCGGAGACCAGGATCAGGTCGTGGCGCTTGGCGAAATCGGCGACCGCCTGAAGCTCGTCGCGGCTCCAGACCCGACCGCCCGGGTTGTGGGGCGAGCACAGCACGAGCACCTTCTCGCGCCCGGTCATCATCGCGTCATATGCCCCGAAATCCATCTCGTAGCGGCCGTCGCGCTGCACGAGCGGGCACTCCACGACCTCGCGGCCGGCGGCTTTGATGATGCGGTGGAAGGCGTGGTAGACCGGGGTGAAGAGCACGATGCCGTCGCCGGGCTGCGACCAGGCGTCGACGCACATTGCGACGCCGTTCACGAGGCCATGCGTGGTGAAGACCCACTCCGGATCGATCTTCCAGCCGTGCCGCGTCTCCTGCCACCACCGGATCGCGCCGAGATAGTCGGACTCGTCGCCGAAATAGCCGTAGATCCCGTGATCGAGCATCTTTTGCAGCGAGTCCTGCACGCAGGACGGCGGGCGGAAATCCATGTCCGCCACCCACATCGCAAGCCCGTCCTGCGGGGAAACGCCGAACAGCGCCTCCATCTTGTCCCATTTCGAGCAATGGGTTCCGACACGGTCGATCACTTCGTCGAAGCGGCTGGTCATGGGGGGTGGTTCCTCTATCACTGACCCGCGCGACGGTGCGGCCGCGCGGCGAACTGTATGTGCGCGAACGCTAGCGCGACGGGCGGCGAGTGCAACCCCCACCCGCTTGCGAAAACCCAGCGATTTGCCTAGATGGATCGCATGAAACGGCCCATTCTCATCCACCCCGACCCGCGGCTCAAGAAGCTCTGCGATCCGGTCGCCGATCTGTCGGACGATCTGCGCACGCTTGCCGACGACATGCTCGAAACCATGTACGACGCGCCGGGCATCGGGCTGGCGGCGCCGCAGGTGGGCATCCTGCACCGGCTCATCGTGCTCGACTGCGCCAAGCAGGACAACGGCGAGACCCCGCGCCCGCTGGTGATGATCAACCCGCGCATCCTCGCGAGCTCGGATGAGCGCAGCGTCTACGAGGAAGGCTGCCTGTCGATCCCCGACCAGTACGCCGACGTGGAGCGCCCCAAGATGGTCGAGGTCGAATGGCTCGACCGCGACGGCAAGCTGCAGAAGGAAGAGTTCGACGGGCTCTGGGCCACCTGCGTGCAGCACGAGATCGACCACCTCGACGGCAAGCTCTTCATCGACTACCTGAAGCCGCTCAAGCGCCAGATGATCACCCGCAAGATGGTCAAGCTCAAGCGCGAACGGGCCCGCCCGTGAGCCTGCGAGAGATCCTGCTCTGGCCCGATGAGCGCCTGAAGCAGCCCTGCGAGACCGTGGCCGACGTGGCCGAGGTCGAGCAGCTGGTCACCGACCTCTTCGAGACCATGTACGACGCCCCCGGCCGCGGTCTCGCCGCGCCGCAGGTCGGCGTGCTGAAGCGGGTCTTCGTCATGGATGCCGGCTGGAAGGAGGGTGACATGGTCCCCCTCGCCTGCATCAACCCCGAGATCGTCGAGGTCTCGGAAGAGACCGCCAGCGGCCCCGAGGGCTGCCTCTCGATCCCCGGGGTCACCGCGCAGGTGCGGCGCCCGGTGCGGGTTCGCATCGCTTTCACAGATCTCTCCGGCACCCGGCAGGAGCGCGACTTCGAGGGCTCCGAGGCCATCGTCGCGCAGCATGAATACGACCATCTCGAGGGGCTGGTGCATTTCGACCGGCTCGACCCGCAGGAGGCCAAGGCCCTGAAGCTCGAATACGAGGCGCAGCAATCGTGACCGCCCGCCCCTGCATCCCGTGGCCCGACAAGCGCCTGCGCACCCCCGCGGCCCCGGTCGAGGCGATCACCGACGAGATCCGCGCGATCTGGACCGACATGATCGACACCATGGAGGCGATGCCCGGCGTCGGCCTCGGCGCGCCGCAGATCGGCGTCATGCTGCGTCTCGCGGTTGTGGATGCCTCTGAGAAGCGGGGCGAGGCCGTTCGCATGGCCAACCCCGAGGTGCTGCATGCCAGCGTCAAGCTGCGCAGCCACGACGAGGCGAGCCCCAATCTTCCCGGTGTCTGGGCCAGCATCGACCGTCCGCGCGCGGTCACCGTCCGGTTCCTCAATGCCGAGGGCGAGATCGAAGAGCGCGATTTCGTCGGGCTGTGGGCGACCTCGGTGCAGCACCAGATCGACCACCTGAACGGGCGCATGTACTTCGACCACCTCAGCAAGGTGAAACGTGACATGCTGCTGCGCCGGGCGAAGAAGGCCCGCTGACGCGGGCCCCTGTGGTCGCCCGATTCAGCCCCGGCGCAGACGCATCAGAAGATCGCGCGAAGGCTCTCCGGTCACCGGCAGGCCGACGCTCGCCTGATAAGACCTGATCGCGGCCTCGGTCTTGCTGCCGAACACGCCGTCCGGCGTACCCACGTCATAGCCCGCCCGGTTGAGCTGCGCCTGCAGATCCTTGCGCTCGTCGATGGTGAAGCCGTACTGGTCGGGCGGGAAGCTCGCCTTCACCGGCCCCGCGCCCAGCAGGCGGTCCGACAGGTGCCCGACGCCCAGCCCGTATTTCTCGGCGTTGTTGTAGCGCAGGATGACGTTGTAGTTGCGGAACACGAGGAAGGCCGGCCCCGACACCCCCGACAGCGCGAGGATCGAGCCGGTGCCGCCCGGCAGCGAGCCGCCGCCCGCGGCGCGGACGCCCATGGCCGCCCATTCCGACGAGGAGCGCCGCACCCCGCGCCCGGTCTGGCCGGCGCTGAAACCTGCGGGCAGGCTCACCTCGAGCCCCCAGGGCTCGCCGCGCCGCCAGCCGCTGCGCGACAGGTAGTTGGCGGTCGAAGCCAGCCCGTCGGTGGGATCCTCGGACCAGATGTCGCGCCGGCCGTCGCCGCGGAAGTCGACCGCGTAATCCTGATAGGTCGTGGGGATGAACTGCGTGTGCCCCATCGCGCCGGCCCAGCTTCCGGTGAGCTGCGAGGCGGTGGTGTCGCCGCGCTGCAGGATGCGCAGCGCCGCCATCAGCTGGCTCTCGAAGAAATCGGCGCGGCGCCCGTCATAGGCGAGCGTCGAGGTAGCCGAGACCACCGGGATGTCGCCGCGGCGCTCGCCGTAGCGGCTTTCCATGCCCCAGACCGCGGTGACGATCTGCGGCGGCACGCCGTAGCGGCCCTCGATCTCCTGCAGGAGCCCGCCGTACTGGCGCAGCTTGCTGCGGCCGGTCGAGACCTTCTCGCCCGAGGCCGCGATGGCGAAGTAATCCTCGAGCGTCCGGGTGAACTCGGTCTGGCTGCGGTCGCGCTTGACCACGCCGGGCAGGAAGCCCGCGTTGCGGAAGGCGGTGTCGAGCG
The DNA here is from genome assembly GCF_900102075.1 of Salipiger thiooxidans. Taxonomy (GTDB): domain Bacteria; phylum Pseudomonadota; class Alphaproteobacteria; order Rhodobacterales; family Rhodobacteraceae; genus Salipiger; species Salipiger thiooxidans. The sequence goes on from NZ_FNAV01000018.1 coordinate 98,923, forward strand.
TCGCGGCGCTGATCCCGCGCGACGCGGCCCGGCTGCGGAAGGACGCCACCCAGGCGTCGTAGCCGGCGTTGGGCTGCGGCAGCAGGTCCGGCGTGAGCCCGCCCGAGGGCTCCATCGAGACCCCGCCTCCGCCGCAGCCCGCCAGCAGCGCAAGGGCGCCGCCGCCCATCATGATGTTTCGCCGTGTCACCCGCATTGCCTGTCTCCTGCTTTCTCTTTGCGGGCAGTGTGTCGCGTCGGTCCATGCTCGGCAAGCAGCCGCTTGCGGATCGGCAAGAGACGGCACACCGGGGCCGTCGGGGCCTCAGAACGGCGGCTCGTAGCCGAAATGCGCGACCTCGCGGGCATAGACCTGCCGGACGATCTCGGTGGTCTCGTCGTCATAGTGGTCGGCGATGGGACGGCGCGCGTTGCGGATGCCGCCCTTGGCCCTGATGCCCGAGATGTTGCAGCTGAGCCCGATGCGGCGCCCCGCCTCGGCAAGGTCCTCGTCCAGCCGCTCGTAGCGGCCGACGAAATCCAGCGCGACCTCGTCGCCGATGGCGTAGATCTCCCAGTTGGGCACCAGCGGAGGGCGGATCTGCTCGGGATCGGGGCGCGCCCGGTCCTGCAACCGCAGGAGGTATTCGCGGAAGCTCACCTCGGGGTTCCGGCAGACGTGCAGCCGCCAGTAGTAGTCCGAGACCGCATGGCTCCACGGGTTACGGACGATGCCGAACTTGAAGAACGTCTCCCACTCCTCCGGCGCGAAGGCGCGGACCTCGGCGGCGCGGGCGTGGGCGCCGTGGGTGAAGCCGTGGCAGTCCTGGTAGTGCCGCTTGGTGATCCGGTTGACCGCCTCGGGAGACAGCTCGAACCGGCCGGTCTCGCGCATGTGGCGGAAAGAGCGGCGCAGCAGCATCCGGGGTTCGTGCAGGGAAGTCAGCAGCGCGCGACGGTTGATCCCGGACCCGGCGGCGAACGCCTCGGGCCAGCCGCCGAGCTGGATGTCCTGCGGGCCGAGATGGCGGCTCAGAAGCGCCGTCACCGAGCTTCCCGCGGTCTTGCGGGAGTGCATGAAGATGAACTTGTGCCGGTAACTGATGATCACGCCCGGTCCCTGCGCACCCGAGTTGAGATCTCGGCAGGCGTGCGGCGAAGCACGTGAAATCAAAGCCTTGCACGAGAGGTTCGGGGGGAAGGTTACACGGCGTCTGGCCGGGTTTCAACGACGCTCGCCGACATCGCGCCGACCTCGTGCCGGGCTTTTCGACCCGCGCCGGTGGCGCGCGGTCCGAGGCATGGCCGGGGGCTCTGGATCGGCCCCCGGCAACCGGGTCAGCCGTTGAGGCCGGGGAAGTTCGCCAGCTCGGCGTTGCGCTGGTTGCGGCGGCGTTCGGAGGCACCCTCGAGAAGCTCGAAAACACAACCTGCGGCGATGATGACGACGAGTGCTCCGATGTACATGTTCAATCCTCCGTTGGGCGCTTGCTGTTGTTGCTGCCGGTCTCTTCCGTCCCGGCGTCGCTGTTCGCCTAACCCTTATGACTGCGTTAACCAACAAATCGTACCGCGCCTCTGGACACTCGAATGGCGCACCGGTGGGGCTCTCCTACCCTTTGGGATAGGCCGCCTCGCCCACCGCCCCTCGGCAAAGCCGAACGCCTCGAAAATCAGGCATCACCGCGTTGAAAATAAGGCATTTGTGTGGCGTGTCGGCCGGGTTTTCAGAAGCGCGAATTCCGCTCGATCACCCAGAAGGCGGCGGTGCTTCCGGTCCCGTAGCTGCCCGCCCGGGTCAGGGCCGCGCGATGGCCGGCGACCAAGGCCACCGGTCGGCGCAGCAGCGCGCCCACCCCAAGCACCAGCACTCCACTTCTGACCGGCGTTGTTGCAGAACGGCGGCCTGAGGCGAGAGTGGCCCTTTCCCGTTCAGGCTCAGGCCACGCGGACGGGCTCGGCGGTGCCGGGCGCGTTGAAGCGATTGATCAGGGCGACCCGGATGTGGATTTCAGCAGTTTGGCGATCGGGATCCTGCGCGGCGAAGGGCTCTGTTGCACAAATCGCGTGAGGTATTCATCTCGTGAATCCAACGTGGTAGCCGGGATGCATGAGCAGACCCATACCCGCGACCTACAGGACCAGGAACTGGCCAGCCTATAACGAAGCGCTCAAGCGCCGGGGTTCGCTGACGATCCACTGACCGGCAGTGCATTGCGCAGCAATGTCACGAGAGGTTGGTTCGACCCTGAGATGAGCTGGGATGGCGCGGCGACAGGCCGGCGTGGCCGACAGCAGACCTACAGCGATGCCGCTATCCAGACGTGCCTTTCGATGAAGGTTTTGTTCGGCATGGCGCTCCGGCAGACAACCGGGTTCGTCGAAAGTCTGCTGCGACTGGTCGGCCTTGACTGGACGGTGCCCG